>NZ_BMQU01000003.1 GCF_014648275.1 Pseudomonas laurentiana | reverse complement strand
CGATGCAGCCCGCTACGCCGTCTCGGCCGACGCCCAGGCCTTGCGCTTCGCCGCCAGCGCCAGCGCCGGGATCAACAGCTGGAACCCGGCGCAGGGCTTGATCGACGTCGGGGTCAAGGGCATGGCCGAGTTTTCCCTGGCCGACGCCGCGGTGTCCTTCAACCGCTACTTCCCCAGCCAGGGCGGCTACCTCGCCAGCATCACCTACCGCAACGGCGAGGGTAAGACCGTGCGCCACCCCCTGGGCGTGTTCCGCCTGAGTGGCCGGCTGGAGCTGAGCTGCTTCGTGGGCAGCCAATTACAGGGTGAAGCGGGGACAAAGGCACAGTACAAACCCCGCGAACAGCCCGCGGGCGCCACGGCCTTGCTCGGCACGCCAACTATGGACGTCGGTAAAAGCGGTTACATCGGGGTCAAAGGCACCGCGTTTGCCGGCGCCCAAACCGGTGGCGCCCTGACCGGCAACTTTCAGTGGATCGAGCCCGACCTGCAAGGCAGCGGCAAAATCGAACCCGGGCAGGCGAATGCCAGCAGCAACTGGGTGGATTTGGCGCAGATCAAGGCGGAGGGGAATGTTGCGCTGGGGGCTGGGCTGAGCGGTGAGTTTGGGATCGAAATCGCAAAGAACCGACTGGCTATACGCTGCAGCGGTTCGCTGGTACTCGGGCCCGGTGCCGGAGGCGGTTTTGCAACGGTGGTTGACCTGGAGTTGGTCGGGAAACTGACGCTACTGTTTTGCAAGGCGTTGGCTGAGGTGGATTACCGGTATTTGCTGGGGGTAACCGGAGATGCGTTCAGTTACTTGGTATCAGGGTTGTTTAAGGTCGCTAGTCATCCTATAGATGAGAGCCAGAGAATACTTCATGAAAGCTTGTATGAAATGGCAGCTTGGTGGAATAAAAGAAATGCGACCAAGCTGGAAGCAGAGCGACTGACAGACCACTTGCTTAAGTATCACGCTGTATGGATAGGTGGGCAACGTATTCCCCTGAGCCTGCTACCGCCCGAGACAATGGGTCCCATGGTCCACCTGTTGTCAGAGAGCTTGGTTTGGAGCTTTAACGAGCGTCGGGAGCGTGCATTAATTTTGCTGCTTTCAGCTGTGCGCACTTGGCGACAGTTTATCGAGGTGTTGGAACACTGCGATCCCAAAGCCCAGAAGGTAAATGCCATGGAGAGTCTGGCACGAATCAACTCGCTACTCGATGCCCGCGAGCAACGCTTCTTCAATCGCTTTATTGATGGGCTAGCCGTCAATCCGAAAGCCGAACGCAGTGAAGAGCGCATGGCCTGGTCGCCGAGTTCTTTTAGCACCAAGCAGGAAATCCTGTTGGCCGCGCAACGCAGCGGCAGGTTCACCGGGCTGGCGTAAATGCTGAAATTGACAAGGGCGGATGATTACGCCTTTGCCTGCTCCTTACTCAGAGTGGCTGTGCGGACTGTATGGCGCAGCGGAAGCCGAACCCTGGAAAGTATCCACTTTTGACTGGCTCATCAGCCCAGCGCCTAACCGTGCTCGCGGAAATTAGCGGCCCTTCGGCATAGGTTGAGCCTCTGTGCACGCGGAGTGTTCCGGTTTCTGGACCGGTTGGATTTTCTACGGGGGAGTGATAGTAGTAATCCGCACCATACCAGTCATTAACCCAGTCAACGGCGTTACCAGAAAGGTTATGAATTCCCAAGGGGTTGGGTACAAAACGGTCTACAGCAAAGGTGCGCGTTTCATCGGGGTGGGGAAAATTTCGCCCATAGTCCAAACCACCGTTATCGGTAGCAAAAAAAACATACTGGCCACGGTTGCGAGCGGCATATTCCCACTGTGCTTCGCTGGGTAAATCTACTGGGTAACCACTCAGCTTGCCCAGCCAATTGCAGTAACCCTTAGCTTCCTCCCAGCTTTTGGACGGCGCGGGGTTATCGGGTTTATACAGGAACTGTATGTCCTCGCGCTTACGATCTTCTGCGTCATACAGCGGCTTGCCTTGAGCAATAAAAAACAGATCGAAATCGCGTATCGTGGTCTGGAATTTCGAAAAATAGTAACTGCTCAACTTAACTGGATGAACGAAGTCATCATCCCCATCCATGCTGATATTGCACAACCGCTCGGGCTCAACGCCGCACGGCCACTCACACATAGTGCTGGGGTCGTAGTCACACTTCCAGCCAAAGTCCCCCATCTGAAACTCGCCGCCTTCGACAAACACCATATTGTCCAGTGACTGCACCACGGTGTTGAGCAGTTGGGTGCGTATGTCGGTGGACAGCTTCGGGTAGGTCTGGTCGATGGTCGTCGCAATCTGCGCGACTTTTTCGGCGGAGAGTTTTTCGCTTTTGGGCAATGGCAGGGATTGGGCCTGACAGGCGGTCAGTAACAGCAGTGCGCAGGTGGGCAGAAGTACGCGAACAGTGGGCAGGTAGAACATGGCAGCATCCCTGTGGGCCAAGCGTCAGAAAAGCTTGGACGCTAGCAGATCCGACTGCAGACCGGCTGTAGGACCGTTCTGAAATCAACGACTCCCCATTATCAATCCGCGCGGCGCGCATAACGTTGCGCCAAGACCGCGCAGACCATCAACTGGATCTGGTGAAAGATCATCAGCGGCAGGATTACCGCACCAATGCCACCCCCGGCAAACAGCACCTGGGCCATTGGCACGCCGGTGGCCATGCTTTTCTTTGAGCCCGCAAAGAGGATGGTGATGCGATCCTCCAGGCTGAAACCCAGCCAACGGCCCAATGCCTGGGTACACCACAGCACCACGGCCAGCAGTACGCAACACGCCACCGTCAGGCCCAACAGTCGTGGGAGCGCGACGGATTGCCAGAGCCCGCTGATTACCGCATCGCTGAAGGCGGTATAGACCACCAGCAAGATTGAACCTTGGTCCACGGTTTTCAACCAGGTAGCGTTACGCATGACCCAGGCGCCAATCCAGCGTCGGGCCAGTTGCCCCGCCACAAAGGGCACCAGCAGTTGCAGAACAATCTTCAACAGCGCATCAAGGTTGGAGGCCCCCTCACCCTCCACCCCCATCAACAGCATCACCAGCACAGGCGTCAGTACAATACCCAGCAGGCTCGACGCGGCCGCGCTGCAGATAGCCGCCGGAATATTGCCCCGCGCCAGAGCGGTAAAGGCGATGGCCGACTGTACCGTCGCCGGCAAGGCACACAGGTACAGCACGCCAAGGTACAGCTCATCGCCTACCAGCGGCAGAAACAGCGGTTTGAGCGCCAACCCCAGCAACGGGAACATCAAGAAGGTGCAACCAAACACCAGCAGGTGCAGACGCCAGTGCCCCGCCCCGGCAACGACCGCCGTGCGGGAAAGCTTGGCCCCGTGCAGAAAGAACAGCAGGGCGATAGCCAGGTGGGTCAAACCCGCAAACACCGACGCAGCCAGCCCCTCACACGGCAATAGCGTGGCGACGAGGACGACCGCGAGCAGCGCAAGGGTGAAATTATCGAACAGCACACGTAACGACTTCATCGGACTTCCTGGCGAATGAGGTTAGGCTTGTAGCTTGCCGGGCGAGACGATACGGTCTGTGGCCCATTCCGACTAACGCCAGAACGCTGCCAGTGTCGCCAAACGGACAACCCACCACACACCCCCCGCAACGCCTCGCCGCGCTCAAGCAACTGCCGCGCCCGGTGTATGGCCATGCACACGCATTGCCCAACATTGCGCTCGGCTACGCGCACCGCCACCCATGGGCGCAGTTGTCCCATGCCATCAGTGGCGTGTTGGAGGTGCGTACCGAACAGGCGCTCTACGTCGTACCGCCACACCGCGCGGTATGGATACCCGCCAATACCGTGCATCGAGTAACCTGCACGACAGGCACCTGCATTCGAAGCCTGTACGTGGACCAGACAGCCAGCTGCAGGCGCTCAACCGACTGCCGCGTACTGAGCGTCAACCCGCTGCTGCGCGAGCTGATCTCCACCTTCAGCGGCCTACCGGTGGACTACGAGCAATACGGTGCCGATGGTCGTCTGGTGCAGGTGTTGCTCGACCAACTCGCCGTCGCGCCCGAGGAAGACATGCGTTTGCCACTGCCCAGTGATGAGCGCCTCGGGGGGTTGTGCCGGCGCTTGCAAGAGCAGCCCGAGGATACGACAGGGCTCGCGGACTGGGCTCTGCAACTGGGTGTCTCGGAGAAAACCCTCAGCCGAGTGTTCCGGCGCGAAACGGGCCTGACCTTCCGTGCCTGGCGTCAGCGTCTGCGTATGCTGAGTGCGCTACCCGCGCTGAAGCGTGGCGAACGCGTGACCGATGTGGCGCTGGCCTGCGGATACGAGTCGTTGTCGGCGTTTATTGCAGCGTTCGGCCAGCAGTTCGGCAGATCACCCGGAGAATGGCTGCGAGGTGGCACCAAGGCCGCGCCCTGATCCTGACTTAACCGCCCAAACGCCACTCCCCCACGGACCGATACTGGCCTTTGTGCGACTCGAACAAGATGAGGTGGTCGGCGCTCAAGCGAAAGTCTGGCGGCGTGCTGCTTTCGGGGACGTCTGCATGATAGTCGCGCATCAGGGTCAGGTGTGGACGGAACTCCCGGGGCAACTCAACGAACCCCAGTGGCAACATGGCCTCCTGCAGGGCATAGACCAATTGACGCAGCACCAGGGGCGTCTGCGTCGACGTGAGCAGTAACACGTGACTTCGGCGCCAGACATCCAGGCAGTCCAACGGTACGATTACCCGCTGACTTGCTTGAGCAACATTCACAGCTGCTGCGCAGATGACGGGTACCTGTGTAACGGCAACCGTCCCAAGGAACATCAGCGTGAGGTGGAATTTTTCCGCAGGCACCGGGCGCCCGATGCCCAGTTCCAGCGCACTGCGCCATTGAGCGATGGCTCGACGCGGGGACGGCGCGCAGGGCAAGGCGAAAAACAGGCGCTTGAAAGGCTCACCCGGCTCACGGGACTCATTACGCATACAGGCCTCCGCTCGAAAAGGCACGACGGCAGCTTCAGCGCGTGGAACACCAAGCAGCGCCACGCCCACGACAAGCCTACGCCTAAAGCTCAATTTACGGCTGCAAACGCTTCAGGTGCAATGTCAGTTCCCACGCAGTTGCCCCACGAAACAGGCGCTCAGCGCCTGGGTTAGCCCATGGAAGAAGCGTAAATCGCTGTGCCATTGCCCTGGAAGGCCAAACACCTCACCCCAAAATACTTGTACATAAAATTACTTATGTACAAGTATTTGATGCACAATGGTACGACAGTATCAAATTGCCTCCTGCGACTCTCACACTACGCTTCTCTCTGGAACTCCCGGCATGTTCACACGCAGATCCACCCTCCTGAAAAACGCCCTGGATGCCTGCCAGCAGCGCCTGGCCGAGCGCGACGCGGAACGCAACGCCCTGCGCGAGTCGATGGCAATCATCGAATTCAGCCCTAGCGGTGAAATACGAGATGCCAACCCGTTGTTCCTCGCCGTGATGGGTTACTCCCTGAGTGCTCTCATGGGTCGCCACCACCGCCTGTTCTGCACCAACGAACATGCCAACAGCCCGCAGTACGCTACGCTCTGGCGCCGCCTGCAACAGGGCGAATCCGTCAGTGGCGAGTTCCTGCGCCTGTCGAGCACCGGCAGGACGGTGTGGCTGGAGGCGACTTACCTGCCGGTTCGCGGCGTCAATGGACAGGTCGAAAAAGTCATCAAAGTGGCTTCCGACATCACTGAACGTACGCTGCGCAACCAGATGCACGCCAGCGTGATGGATGCAGTGAATCGCTCAATGGCGGTGATCGAGTTTGACTTGCAGGGCAAGGTGGTCAATGCCAATCAGAATTTCCTGAACACCATGGGTTACCGCCTGGAAGACATTCGTGGCAAACACCACAGCACCTTCTGCCTGCCCAGTGAAGTACAGGGCGCCGCCTATAAAGAATTCTGGCTCGGCTTGTGCCGCGGTGAACCGCGCTCCGGGCTGTTCCAGCGCGTGGCCAGGCAAGGCCGGCACATATGGCTGCAGGCGACCTATAACCCGCTGTATGACGTAGACGGCAAGCTGTATGGGGTCATGAAGCTGGCCAGCGACATCACCGAGAGAATCGAACAGCGGCGATCCGAGTCGCAGGCGGCGATGCTGGCCTTCGAGACCTCGCGGGAAACCAATGAGCACGCCAGTCAGGGCACGGCCGTGGTGGCCCAGGCCGTCAGCCGTGTACAGGACATTGCCGAGGAGCTACGCGAGGCCGCCGACAACATCAATGGGCTGAGTCGGTTGTCCGAAGAAATTGGCAGTATTGTTGGCGCCATTCGCAGCATTGCCGAGCAGACCAACCTGCTGGCGCTCAATGCGGCCATCGAAGCGGCGCGTGCAGGTGAACAAGGCCGCGGCTTTGCGGTGGTGGCCGACGAAGTACGCAACCTGGCAACACGCACCAGCGCCTCCACGGTGGAAATCGGCGAGGTCGTGGCACGCAGCCAGGCGCTTGCCCAGCAGGCGGTCAAAAGCATGCAGGGTAGCACCCTCAAGGCCGAACAAGGCCTGGCACTCGCCGAGGAAGCAGGTGCTGCCATGCAGGCGATTCATATCGGTGCCAAGCATGTGGTCGAAGCGATCGGTCGTTTCTCCGAGATCCTTGAGAGCGATCACGGCGCCAAGGGCAGCATGCCCTGAATCAGCCAACCTGACTGAAATGTAATCATCTGCCCGATTGCGCTGTGGCATCGTTAGGTCCATGGCGCCCGGCATTCGCAAAATGTCGCCCGCCCCGATTCAAACAAGGCCTCTCCCACTGAGAGTTTCTGACTGACGGGACAATCCAGGCATGTCTTCCAACACCTCCAGACGCACCTTTGTCAAAGCCCTGGCCGCAGGCGGATTGCTGGCAGGATTCGGCCTGTGGCGCACGCCGGTATGGGCGATTACCAGCCCTGGCCAGCCGAATGTACTGGCGGGCAACGACTTCGACCTGTCCATTGGTGAAATGGGCGTTAACTTCACGGGTACGCCACGTACCGCCATGACGATCAATGGCAGCCTGCCAGGGCCGCTACTGCGCTGGCGCGAAGGTGATACGGTCACCCTGCGAGTCAGGAACCGCCTGAAGGAAAACACCTCGATTCACTGGCACGGAATCATCCTGCCGGTGAACATGGACGGCGTACCTGGCCTGAGCTTCCACGGAATCGAACCGGGTGGCGTGTATGTGTACCACTTCAAGGTCAAACAGAACGGCACTTACTGGTACCACAGCCACTCCGGCTTTCAGGAGCAGGTCGGTGTCTATGGACCGCTGGTCATTGACGCGAAGGAGCCCGAACCATTCCGCTACGACCGGGACTATGTGGTGATGTTGTCGGACTGGACTGACGAAGACCCGACGCGGGTCATGAAAAAGCTGAAGAAGCAGTCTGACTACTACAACTACCACAAGCGTACCGTCGGTGACTTCATTGATGATGTCAGCAAGAACGGCTGGGCTGCCACTGTGGCCGATCGAAAGATGTGGGCACAGATGAAGATGAACCCCACCGATCTTGCCGACATCAGTGCAGCCACCTACACCTACCTGCTCAACGGGCACGCTCCCGACACTAACTGGACCGGCCTGTTCAAACCGGGTGAACGGTTAAGACTGCGGATTATCAACGGCTCGGCCATGAGCTACTTCGACTTGCGCATTCCAGGCCTGAAAATGACCGTTGTCGCAGCAGACGGCCAATATGTGACGCCAGTGAGTGTGGATGAGTTGCGTATCGCCGTGGCCGAAACGTATGACGTGATCGTTGAGCCGACCCAGGAGGCCTATACCCTCTTCGCCCAATCGATGGACCGCACCGGTTTTGCCCGAGGCACGCTCGCGGTACGTGAAGGGCTGAGCGCACCCGTGCCGCCGCTCGACCCACGCCCACTGATCAGCATGAGCGACATGGGCATGGGGGGGATGGACCACGCAAGCATGGACCCTGGCGATATGACCAACATGGACCACGGCTCAATGCAGAGCATGGACGGCATGCAAACCATGGATGGCATGCAGAGCATGGACCCTGGCCAGCCAGCCACCACGACTGACCACAGCATGCATGACATGAGCGCGATGAGTGGCATGGAAACCCATCCGGCCTCGGAAACCGACAACCCGCTGGTAGACATGCAAACCATGGCCCCGGCTCCCAAGCTCAGCGATCCCGGCATGGGCCTGAGGAACAATGGTCGACGCGTGCTGACCTACGCTGACCTGAAGAGCACCTTCCAGGACCCCGATGGCCGCGAGCCAAGCCGTACGATCACCTTGCACCTGACCGGGCACATGGAAAAATTCTCGTGGTCGTTCGACGGCATCCCGTTCGCCGATGCTGGGCCGATTCGGCTCAAGTACGGGGAGCGTATCCGTATTGTTCTGGTCAACGACACCATGATGACGCACCCGATACACCTGCACGGCATGTGGAGCGATCTGGAAGATGAAAATGGCAATTTCATGGTTCGCAAACATACGATAGACATGCCGCCGGGCACCAAGCGCAGTTACCGCGTCACCGCCGATGCACTGGGTCGATGGGCCTATCACTGCCATCTCATGTACCACATGGAAATGGGCATGTTCCGCGAAGTACGGGTAGATGAGTAGGAGAACGGCATGATCATCGAAAAAAGCATCAAACCTGTACGCACAAGCCTGGTAGCTGTCAGCCTGGGCCTGCTGTACTTCCCTGTAGCGCAAGCGCAGGAACAGTCCATGCAAGGCATGGCCCCTTCCCAGATGCAGGACATGGATTACACCCCGATGCAGGGCATGGCGCCGAGCCCGACGCAGGAAAGCCGCACACCGATTCCGGCGCTCACGGACGCTGACCGAGCGGCCGTCTTTGACAGTTCTGGTGGCCATGAGATGCATGATGGCGCGATCAACTCAAAGGTGCTGATCGATAAACTGGAATGGCAAGACGCGGACAATGGCGCTGTACTCAACTGGGATGTGAATGGCTGGATTGGCACCGACCTGAACCGTTTGTGGGTACGCTCTGAAGGTGAACGCACCAATGGTGTCACTGAAAAGGCCGAGCTGCAGGCGCTTTGGGGGCATGCCATCGGCCCTTGGTGGGACGTCGTCAGCGGTATACGTCAGGACTTCAAGCCGGGAGATCCGCAGACCTGGGCAGCACTGGGTATACAAGGCATGGCCCTGTATGACCTTGAAACGAAGGCGACCGCCTATCTGGGCGAGAACGGTCAAACGGCCGCACGCCTTGAAGGTGAGTACGACGTATTGCTCACCAACCGCCTGATCCTGCAGCCTACGGCTGAACTGAACCTCTACGGCAAGAACGACCCGCAACGGGCTACAGGCTCCGGCTTGGCCAATACCGAGGTCGGCCTGAGGCTTCGCTATGAAGTCCGCCGAGAGTTTGCACCTTATATTGGTGTGACCTGGAATCGCACTTATGGCAAAACCGCCGATTATGCCCTTGAAGACGGTGAAGAGCGCAGCGAGGCCCGCCTGGTGATGGGCGTACGTATGTGGTTCTAAATCGCGCAAACACCCGTTGAAGTCCCGAACATACACTAACCCCACCCGCGGTCCCCGCCGTCAGGAGCCTTGCATGTCCCGTCTGAAAACACTCAGTGTCGCCGCCGCACTCAGCGCCGGTCTGTTTCTCAGCCTCAGCGCCCAAGCACATCCCAAGCTGCTCTCATCCAGCCCGGCAGAGGGCACCACCGTTGCCTCGCCGGCAAAAATCGAACTGCACTTTTCCGAGAACCTGGTGACGCAATTCTCAGGCGCAAAACTGATGATGACCGGCATGCAGGGCATGACGCACGCCCCCATGGCCGTCAAAGCCTCCGTCAGCGGCAGCAGTGACCCGAAAGCCATGCTCATCACCCCGGCAGCGCCGCTCAGTGCCGGCACCTACAAGGTCGAATGGCGAGCCGTGTCTTCCGATACTCACCCTATTACCGGCGCCGTTACCTTCACCGTGAACTGACAGCATGGATGACGCGCTCAACATCACCCTGCGCCTGGCGCTCTACATCGATCTGATGCTGCTCTTTGGGCTGGCGGCCTTTCGCCTGTACAGCCCTGTGACGCAGGTTGCGCCCGAAAGGTCCATCCCGCGTTTCAATGCGCTGCTTGTCACTGGCGTCATGCTGGGTGTGCTGTTGTCGGCGCTCGGCATGCTGCAACTGACAAAAACGATGAGTGGCGCCTCAGACTTCACTGAGCTGCACCCGCACATGCTGCAGATGGTACTGATGGAAACCGATGTCGGGCACACCTGGTGGCTGCGCGTAGCCGCGCTGGCCCTCGCGGCCATCGTTGCCCTCGGTGCAGGACGCGACTCACCCGTAGGTCAGTGGCTGGTGATGCTATGTGGCGCGATTGCCCTGGCAACCCTGGCCTGGAGCGGGCACGGTGCCATGGACGATGGCTACAGGCGCTACCTGCATTTCACCAGTGATATTGCACACCTGCTGGCCGCAGGTGGCTGGCTGGGAGCATTGCTCGCCTTTGCCGTGTTGTTAAAGGCAAAATACCTCACGGCACACCAACAACTGCGGGCACTGGCCCAGGCGCTTCGGGGTTTTGAAGTCACAGGGACATTGATCGTCGTCGTGCTGGTGCTCACCGGCGTCGTCAACTACCTGCTGATCATCGGGATGACCTTGGAACCGCTGACAAACAGCACTTACGGCTGGTTGCTTTCGCTCAAGCTCATACTGTTTGCCGGCATGCTGGTGTTTGCCGCGCTGAATCGCTTCCAGTTGAGCCCGCTGCTGGAAGCCTCGCTGCAAACCGGCCATTACAAAAGCGCGGTCAACGCCTTGCGGCGCAGCATGGTCCTGGAGCTATCAGTAGCGGTGCTCGTGCTTGGCCTGGTGGCCTGGCTGGGTACGCTCAGCCCGGAGGTGGAGCTGCCCAGCGGCTAGGCTGATACGGGGGGTTAGATTGAAGCCTCGATAGCGCCCAACGGATGGCCTACCCTACTCAGATGCTCCTCGTGCAAGTGTGGTACCCATGCTGAGCGTCGAAAACCTGTACAAGTCGTTCATCACCGCCCAAGGCTCGCTGCCCGTGCTGCGTGGCGTAGACCTGCATCTGCCCAACGGGACGAGCATGGCGTTGATGGGCGAGTCCGGCAGCGGCAAGAGTACCCTGCTGCACCTGATCGCTGGCCTGGAACGGGCCGACAGCGGGCACATTCTGGTCGATGGCACACCGTTGCAAGGGCGCCACGAGGCAGAACTAGCGCGCTGGCGACGGCTCGGTATTGGCCTGGTGTTTCAACAGTACAACTTGATCGGCAGCCTTGATGTGGCCGCCAACCTGGCCTTCCAGGCACGCCTTGCCGAACGTCACGATCCGGCCTGGGTTGCCTACCTGGCAGAGCATCTGGGGCTAAGCCCTTTACTCCAGCGCTACCCGGAACAACTCTCAGGAGGCCAGCAACAGCGCCTTGCCATCGGCCGGGCGCTGGCGGCACGACCCTCGCTGGTGCTGGCCGACGAACCCACTGGCAGCCTGGACGAAGCCAGCAGCGACACGGTGCTCGAACTGCTCTTGCGGCTGGTTGGCGAGGCCGGTAGCAGCCTGTTGATGGTCACCCACAGCCCGCGCCTTGCCGCCCGCCTGTCCCGGCAGTGCTATTTGCACCTGGGCCGTGTCCAGTCCCAGGCGGCGTAATGAGTTGCGTAAGGATCAGCCTGCTGGCCCTGCTCAGCCACTGGCGGCGCCACCCGCTACAGTGCTTCAGCATTTTCACCGGGCTCTGGCTGGCTACCGCACTCTGGGCCGGCGTACAGGCACTCAATACCCAGGCAAGGGCCGACTACGCGCGAGCCAGTACCGTACTCGGTGGCATTGCACAGGCGTATTGGGCGCCGCGCCAAGGCCAGCACATCGACCAGGCGACCTACATTACCCTGCGTCGTGAAGGCTGGCCCGTCTCACCGGTACTGGAAGGCCGCCTGAACCTTGTCGGCGGAAACACGCTCACTGTGCGATTGATCGGTATCGAGCCGCTCACCCTGCCCCAGGGTTCGGCCATCGCCGGACAAACCAACGAAGCACTGGACCTCAGCGGCTTCATTGGCCCACCCGGGCAAGCCTGGGTGGGCCCAGACACCCTGCAACGCCTAGGCCTGAAACCGGGCGTCCAGGCACGGACCGAAGATGGCCAATACCTGCCACCGCTGCACCTGCAGGGGCAACTGGCGCCTGGGGTGATCGTCGTCGATATTGGCTACGCGCAAGCACTGCTCAAAGCACCAGGGCAGGTTTCGCGGCTACTGATGCCCGCAGACTTCGCCGACAGCGCACCACACCTTCCGGTCAATCTGGCCGACACGTTGCAACTGCAGACTTCGAGCGATGCGCAAGACCTGCAACGCCTGACCGAGAGTTTCCATCTGAACCTCAGTGCCCTTGGCCTGCTGGCGTTCCTGGTGGGGCTTTTCATCGTGCATGCCGCCATTGGCCTGGCCCTGGAACAGCGCCGCAGTCTGTTGCGCACCTTACGCGCCTGCGGCGTAAGCCTCGCAGAGCTGATCAGCGCCCTGGCGCTTGAGCTTGGCCTGTTTGCCGTGTTGGGTGGCCTGGCGGGCGTGTTCAGTGGTTACCTGCTGGCAGCCGTGCTGCTGAACGACGTCGCTGCCAGCCTGCGGGGCCTCTATGGCGTTCAGGTGGCCGGCCAACTCAGCCTGTCACCCTCATGGTGGCTGACAGGCCTGAGCATCAGCCTGCTCGGTGCACTGTTGGCCGGGGCAAACAGCCTGTTGCGCGCGGCTCGCCTGCCACTGCTGGCCCTGGCGCAACCACACGCCTGGCGGGCGGCACACAGCCTCTGGCAGCGCCGCCAGGTCCTGTTGGCGGTTGTCCTGACGCTACTGGCCTTGGCCTGCTGGCAGTTCGGTGACAGCCTGCGCATCGGTTTTGTGATGATTACCGCATTACTGCTGGCCGCCGCCCTGCTATTGCCAGCCGTGCTCGACGCCGCGCTGGCCCTGCTCGGACGCTACTGTCATCGGCCTCTGGCGCAATGGTTCATTGCCGATAGCCGCCAACAACTACCAGCACTGGCCCTGGCCTTGATGGCGCTGCTGCTGGCCTTGAGCGCCAGCGTCGGCGTCGGCAGCATGACCGAAGGCTTTCGCAAGACCTTCATGGGCTGGCTCGACCAGCGTCTTGCCGCCGAGCTCTACCTGAGCCCACGTGACACCGCACAGGCGCAGGCGATCAACGACTGGTTGAAGGCCCAGCCACAGGTCGACGCCGTCCTGCCGCGCTGGCGGGTAGACCTGCGCCTGCAGGGCTGGCCCGCCCAACTGTTCGGGATCATTGACCACCCTTACTACCGGCAACACTGGGCGCTTCTGGAACAACAGGAGGATGCCTGGCGACAACTGGCCAACGGCCAAGGCGTGATGCTCAGCGAGCAGTTGGCCCGACACCTTCACCTGAACCTGGGTGATCGCCTGTCATTGCCCGCACCTACTGCCACAGCCAATCTCAGGGTCGTCGGAATATACGCTGACTATGGCAACCCGAAGGGGCACCTGCTGGTCAGTGTCGACTGGCTGCAGCGCTACTGGCCCGAAGCAAACTTCTACGCCCTGAGCATTCGTCTGCCTGCACAGCAGGTGTCGACGTTAATGGCGCAGCTGCAACAGCAATTCGCCCTGAACAACGACCAACTGACAGACCAGGCCTCACTCAAACGCTGGTCCCGTGAGGTCTTCGAGCGCACCTTCGTCGCCACCGCCGCGCTGAACAGCCTGACCCTGGCAGTCGCCGGCGTGGCTTTGTTCATCAGCCTGTTGACCCTCGGCCAGAGCCGCCTCGGGCAATTGGCCCCACTCTGGGCACTGGGTGTCGAGCGGCGCACGCTGGCCTGGTTGAACCTGGGGCAAACCTTGATGCTGGCCGGCCTGACGGTATTGCTGGCAATCCCCTTGGGGCTGTTACTGGCAGGGTGTCTGGTTGCGGTGGTCAATGTGCAGGCTTTTGGCTGGCGCCTGCCATTGCAGGTGTTTCCATTGCAACTACTGCAATTGGTTTTACTGGGCCTGATGACCAGTCTGCTGGCTGCCGCCGCGCCCTTGTGGCAGCTGCTGCGCAGCCAACCGGCCGACCTGTTGAGGCAATTCGCCGATGAAGCGTAACGTCCAGATCATCGCCTGCGCCCTACTGCTCAGCGGTTGCGACAACGCCCCGCCAGCGAGCGAAGGTTTTGCCGGGCTTGGCCAGGATGCTACGACGTACACGCCGGTGCTGCGCGGACAAGCGCTCCGCTTTCCTGCCGACCACGGCGCCCATGTGGGTTACCGCATCGAGTGGTGGTATGTGACCGCCAACCTCATCGACGAGCAAGGACATGACTGGGGCGTGCAATGGACGCTGTTCCGCTCTGCCCTGCATCCGGGCGCCGAGACGCAGGGCTGGTCAAGCCCGACGGTATGGCTGGGACATGCCGCGCTGAGCAGCCCATCCAGCCATCAATACAGCCAGACATTCGCCCGTGGCGGCATCGGTCAGGCAGGGGTCGAGGCACAGCCCTTCCGTGCCTGGATCGACAACTGGTCACTGGCCAGTACCTCAGGCCAGGGGCTTGATCAGTTGCAGATGCACGCTACTGGAAAAGGCTTCAGCTATCAGCTGCAACTGACCAGCCAAGGGCCGTTGGTGCTGCATGGCGACTACGGTTACAGCGAAAAGTCCGGTCAGGGTCAAGCATCGTACTACTACAGCCAACCGTTTTATCGGGTCAGTGGCGAGGTTGAGCGCCACGGCCAACGCTACCCGGTAACGGGACGTGCCTGGCTCGACCGGGAGTGGAGCAGCCAACCCCTGAGCAGCACCCAACAGGGTTGGGACTGGTTCTCACTGCACCTGGAAAACGGCGCCAAGCTGATGCTGTTCCAGGTACGCCAACGCGACGGTCAGCCCTACCGCGCGGGCACCTGGATCAGCCCTGACGGACGAGCCGAAGCCTTGCGGAACGAGCAGATCCAGCTCGCCCCGCAAGCCTGGACGCGCCAGGACAATGGCAGGCAGCTACCCACACGCTGGCGGCTGCAAGTGGCCGCACACAACCTGGATGTGCAGGTCGAGGCCCTGCAGCCGCATGCATGGATGGGTACCACTGTTGCCTACTGGGAAGGCCCGGTGCAACTGCAGGGCAGCAGCACCGGACGCGGCTACCTGGAAATGACCGGTTATTGAAACCCACCGCGTGCTCAGGAAATCTCGAACAGACCGTTACGGATTGGCCCCACCTCCAGGCGCGCACGAATGTCATCATCAATGCGTGGATCATCCGGCCGGTACAGCCTGACCTGACGGTAGGCGTTGATACGGTTGATTTCCGGCCCCAAGTACTCCCAGACCACCCTGGTGCAGGCCGGGGTACGTCGATCGCCGCTGGAGACGCCAGTCTTCAGCCCGTTGAGACGGGTAATACGACTCTTGAAGCTGGGGATAAGGATGGTCTGGCTCATCTCGTTGACCGTCAGTGACTCGTAGTCGATCAGAAACAGACGATCCTGCAACTGGAACGCTGCCCCCAGGTAACGACAACGCACCCAGTCTTCGGACTGGACATCGGTGCTGCTGGTACGCTCCTGACGTTCCTGGCGCTCGAACAGGAACGTGCCCCGTTCCTCACGCAAATGCACCAGCGACAACAAGATCAAACCCGGTACCGACATGCAGTTGGAGTACTCAAAGTAGTAACCGCAGTACCGCGACAGGTTACCGGCATGCTCACGCAAAGGCCGGAGCAATTCGGCAAGCGGATCTTCCTGCCCGACACCGGGTAATACCGTGACGCGTGCACCGATCAGGCGGGCGAACTGCTCCGGTGGCAACCCCAACTCGTAATCCTCGACACCGAAGAAGTCACCGATGCGCTTGAGGTTGTAGGGCGTCGGTTGGCTCTGACCGCTGAGGTACTTGTTGAACTGCCCGCGGTTGATCGACAACTGTCGGCAAACCTCCGAAATAGAACGGTAGTGGCTGCACGCCAACTTGAGGTTTACACCCAGGTTTTCACTCATTGACGCTTTTCCGATTGATGCTAGCGACGCCAGTTTAGCATCAAGTCGCATCACTTGAGATCAATCCGCGAAATTGTAACCAGGCTTTGCTTGGCCAACCATGCGCGTCATGCCTGCGGCGCATTGTTGCGGTCGTTTGTCTTTCACTTAAACAATAAGAATCGAGGTCTCTTCATGCTTGAAGCGCTCAACGATTTCCTCTCGGGGAAACTCCTCATCGTGCTGATCGTCGGCCTGGGTAGCTACTTCACCTTGCGCTCGCG
This sequence comes from Pseudomonas laurentiana, assembly GCF_014648275.1. Taxonomy (GTDB): domain Bacteria; phylum Pseudomonadota; class Gammaproteobacteria; order Pseudomonadales; family Pseudomonadaceae; genus Aquipseudomonas; species Aquipseudomonas laurentiana. The sequence continues at coordinate 345,314 of NZ_BMQU01000003.1, read as the reverse complement.
TTTCGTCCAGTTCCGTCACTTCGGCCACATGTTCAGTGTGTTCAAGGAATCGCTGCGCGGCCAGGCAGGCCAACTGAGTTCGTTCCAGGCCCTGATGCTGAGCCTTGCCGGCCGCGTCGGCGCAGGGAACATCGCCGGTGTCGGCATCGCCGTGACCCTTGGCGGCCCCGGCGCTGTGTTCTGGATGTGGGTGACCGCGCTGGTCGGTATGTCCAGCAGCTTTTTTGAATGCACCCTGGCCCAGGTCTACAAACGGAGCGACGGTGACGGCCTGTACCGCGGTGGCCCGGCGTACTACATCCAGCACGGCCTGAAGCTGCGTTGGATGGCCGTGGTGTTTGCCGTATTGCTGCTGGTGACCTATGGCTTCACCTTCAACGGCCTGCAGTCCTACACCGTGACTCACTCGCTGCAAAACGCCTTTGGCTTTGAACCCCGTCAGACCGGCATTGCCCTGGCAGCCTTGCTCTGCCTGGTGTTCATCGGCGGCATCAAACGCATCGCCTCGGTGTCCGACCTTCTGGTACCGGTCAAGACCCTGGCCTACATCGGTGTCACCCTGTACGTGATCATCACCCAGATCGAGCACGTACCGGCAATGCTGGAAACCATCATCAAGAGCGCCTTTGGCCTCGATCCGGCATTCGGCGGCCTGCTGGGCAGCGCCATCGTCATGGGCGTAAAGCGCGGGGTTTTCGCCAACGAAGCCGGCCTGGGCAGCGCCCCTAACGTCGCCGCTGTCGCGGCCGTGCGCCACCCGGCCGCGCAAGGTGTGGTACAAGCGTTCAGCGTATTCCTCGACACCTTCGTGATCTGCACCTGTACCGCGCTGCTGATCCTGCTCTCGGGCTTCTACACCCCAGGCTTTGAAGGTGATGGTATCGCCCTGACCCAGAACTCGCTGGCCGCAGTCGTCGGTGACTGGGGGCGGCTGTTCGTCAGCGTTGCGTTGTCGCTGTTCGTCTTCACCTGCATCCTCTACAACTACTACCTGGGCGAAACCAGCCTGCAGTTCCTTAGCCGCAACCGTCTGGTGCTGATCGCCTACCGCGCCCTTGTGGTGCTGCTGATCCTGTGGGGTTCGGTGCAAGACCTCTCCACCGTCTTCGCCTTTGCCGACATCACCATGACCTGCCTGGCCTTCGTCAACCTGGCCGCCCTGGTCATGCTGTTCAAGGTCGGCCTGCGGGTGATGCGTGACTATGACGAACAGCGCCGCGCCGGTATCGCGCAACCAGTGTTCGACGCCGCACGCTTCGCCGACCTCGACCTGGACCCGCAAGCCTGGCCCGCTGGCCAACACGCCGACCGTCCAGTACCCGCTGCCCCCCAACTGGCACCGGCACAACGCTAAGTGACCACGCGAAGGTCGCCCCACCCCGGGGCGGCCTTCACGGCCCCTCCCCGTCTCCTTTCATACCGCATTTTTCCATTTGCCTGGACGACTTCCATGCGCGCAGTAAAAAACCTTCTCGTCCTCTATACCGGCGGCACCATCGGCATGCTGCAGACCCCACAGGGTTTGGCACCGGCCAGCGGCTTCGAGGCCCGTCTGCACGATTATCTGCTGGCGCATCCCGAGGTACAGGCACCTGACTGGCGCCTGCTTGAGCTGGAACCGTTGTTGGACAGTGCCAACATGCAGCAAGCAAACTGGCTGGCCATGCGGGACGCTATCGTCAAAGCCGTGGTCGAAGATGGCCACGACGGCGTCCTGTTACTGCACGGCACCGACACCTTGGCCTACAGTGCCGCAGCCCTGTCATTCCTGTTGCTCGGCTTGAACGTTCCGGTAGTGCTGACCGGTTCGATGCTGCCGGCGGGCACACCGAACAGCGATGCCTGGGACAACCTCAGTGGCGCCCTCGGCATCATGGCGTCAGGCATTGAACGTGGCGTACACCTGTTCTTCAATGGCGCGCTGCTGCAGGGTACTCGCGCCAGCAAACTGCGCAGCGAAGCCTTCGACGCGTTCGCCGTACAGCCTCGTCATCGCGAAGGTGTCTGTGCCGACTCACTGCCGGCAACGCTGGACTACCGTCAGCGACGCACGCCGGTCAGGCTCGCAGTACTGCCGCTGTTCCCCGGCCTTCAGGCTGAACAGTTACGAGGCCTGCTCAACAGCGGCATCCAGGGCCTGCTGCTGGAATGCTACGGCAGCGGTACCGGGCCATCCGATGACGCAGCATTGCTGCAGGTGCTGAGCGAGGCGCGTCAGCAAGGCGTATTGCTGGCTGCTATCAGCCAGTGCCCACAAGGCAGCGTACTGTTCGACACCTACGCCGCCGGCAGCCGCCTGCGCGACACCGGCCTGGTATCAGGCGGCGGTATGACCCGGGAAGCGGCCTTGGGCAAACTGTTCGCCCTGCTCGGTGCCGGGCTAAGCGTGGACGAGGCCGAACGCTGGTTCGCCCTGGACCTGTGCGGTGAGCGCGCCGCCTGACTGGCCGCTGGGCACGGGCTTGCGCGAACCTGAGCCCGTCGCCCGCGTAATGGAGTACATTGGCGCTGATGTGATAGGCCAAAGGCCGCATCCTCCCTACTGCGAAGCAAGCGCCATGAGCACACTCGATCTGTTTGAAGGCCTGCAGACACCGACGCAGGCGATAGAATCCCTAGCACAACAGGCCTGCGTATTGCGCGGGTTTGCCCTGCCCTTTGTCGAGGCACTGCTGCCCGCACTGGACTCCATCTGCGCGGCGGCGCCGTTTCGGCACATGGTCACCCCAGGCGGTTTCAGTATGTCCGTGGCCCTGACCAACTGTGGGCGCCTGGGCTGGACAAGCGACCGCAGTGGTTACCGCTACAGCGCGATCGACCCCACCACTGAACAGCCCTGGCCCGCGCTGCCAACCTCGTTTCTGGCGCTGGCGACAGCCGCAGCGGACGCCGCGGGCTTCCCCGATTTCGTACCTGATGCCTGCCTGATCAACCGATATCAACCCGGCGCGCGGATGTCCCTGCATCAGGACAAAGATGAGCGCGACTATGCCTGGCCGATCATCTCCGTCTCTCTAGGCATCCCGGCCACTTTCCTTTTTGGCGGACATCACCGAGCCGACAAGGCCCAGCGTGTGCCACTGTTTCATGGCGATGTGGTGGTCTGGGGCGGTGAAGACCGGTTGCGTTACCATGGTGTGGCGCCCATCAGGGAGGCACTGCATTCGGTACTGGGCGCGCAACGCATCAACCTTACCTTTCGCAAGGCAGGTTGACGAAGGACCGTTTCATCGTATCTCGATGCGCGACTCACGCTGTATACGGAATTCAACCGCAAGAGTCGGAGTGTCTGGTCGCTCGCGGCGGTTTAATGTGCAGCCTGTAGGTCACTGACACCGGGAACAGCATTCATGAACACAGACAAGGACCGCGCCACAGTACCGACCACGCCAGTGGAACAGGACCCTCGCTGGCAAGCGGTACTGGCACGAGACACAAGCGCCCATGAGCGCTTCGTCTATGCCGTACGCACCACCGGTGTGTACTGCCACCCTGGCAGCACCGCACGCTTGCCGCGCCCGGAGAACGTAGAGTTTTTCAGCTCGCCCGAGGACGCCGAGGCGGCCGGCTATCGTCCATCGAAACGTGCCGGGGCTTCGCCCTCCAGCGTGCTGGCCCAGCACACAGCCCAAGTCGCCAGTGCCTGCCGACTGATCGAGACCAGCGCTGAACTTCCCTCTCTCGCTGACCTCGCGGCGTGTGCCGGTTTGAGCCCGTTTCACTTTCATCGGGTGTTCAAGACCGTAACCGGCCTGACCCCAAAAGGCTACGCCAATGCCCACCGCGCACGCCGGGTACGCGAGCAATTGGCCCTTGGCGGCCGGGTCACCGATGCCTTGTATGATGCAGGCTTCAACTCCAACAGCCGTTTCTATGCGGCTTCGGACAACCTGCTCGGCATGCGCCCGAGTGATTACCGCGCCGGCGGCCAGCACCTGGATATCCGCTTTGCCGTGGGTGAATGCTCATTGGGCTCGATTCTGGTGGCGCAGAGTGCACGTGGTATTTGTGCGATTCTCCTGGGCGATGACCCGCAACAGCTGCTGTACGACGTGCAGGACAGATTCCCCAATGCCAATTTCATTGGTGCAGACGCCAACTTCGAGCAACTGATCGCCACCGTGGTTGGCTTTGTCGAAGCCCCGGCCCTTGGTCTGAACCTGCCGTTGGACGTACGCGGCACGGCCTTTCAGGAACGGGTATGGCAGGCCTTGCGCGAGATCCCGGCGGGCACCACCGCCAGCTATGCGCAGATCGCCGAGCGCATTGGCTCACCCAAGGCGGTACGTGCCGTTGCACAGGCCTGCGCCGCGAACACACTGGCCGTCGCGATCCCCTGCCATCGCGTGGTGCGCAGCGACGGCAACCTGTCGGGTTATCGCTGGGGCGTGGAGCGTAAACGCGCCTTGCTGGCGCGTGAAGTCAAGCCCTGATGACCGGCCTCAGGTAACCACCGGTATTACTTCAGAAATTTCTGAAGTGATTATTTCCCTACGCCGATTCCCTCGACCTTGCCCGCTGTCGGAACATCCACCCCACTTATGTCCGCCAAGGCGGGCCCTGTACACGCGTACACAACAACAAGACGTGAGGTTCCCAGTGAGCAACGCCAACCCGGTCAACGCTCGACCGAAAATCGAGGTTCGCTCCATCGACTACGTGCCGCGCACCGAACGCCACGGCAAGGTCTGGCATCAGGCGCCATTCTGGTTTACCGGCAACTTCGTCCTCACCACCATGGTTACGGGTTTCACCGGCCCGGCACTGGGCCTCAGTGCCTTGTACTCGATTCTTGCGATCATCATCGGTGTCTGCTTCGGCACCTTTTTCATGGCCTTTCACGCCAACCAGGGCCCCCGTATGGGCCTGCCGCAGATGATTCAGTCACGCGCCCAGTTCGGTCTCAAAGGCGCCATCGTGCCTTTCGCCGCCGTGGTATTCGTGTACATCGGTTTCAATGTCTTCAACGTCATCCTCGCCACCGACGCCATCAACACCGTACTTCCCGGGCAGCGTGCCCCCTGGTACCTGGGGGTCATCGCCGTTGCCGTGGTGCTGGCAGTGGTAGGTCATGACCTGCTGCACACGGTGCAACGCTGGCTGACCTACGTGATGATCGTGGTGTTCGGCGCCTTGACCGTCAGCGCCGTGATGACCCTGCAGGCTGATGCCGCCCTGGCCAACGCACACTTCTCCTGGGGCGCCTTCCTGGTGCAACTGTCCGCTGCCGCCGGCTACCAGATCAGCTACTCGGTGTATGTATCCGACTACTCACGCTACCTGCCCCACGACACCCCCACCCGCAAGGTGGTGTTCTGGACCTACCTCGGTGCAGCCGGTTCGGCCCTGTGGCTGATGTCGCTTGGCGCTTTCCTGGCCTCGGCCCTGCCGTCGCCGGACGCCATCGGCAGCGTGCGCGAAGTGGGTAATCAGTTCATACCGGGGCTGGGTACCTTTACCGTGCTGATCTCGATACCGGCCCTGGTCGGCATCATGGCCGTGAACTGCTACGGGGCCATGCTCACCAGCATCAGCGCCATCGACAGCTTCCGCAAGGTCACCCCGTCATTGAAGATTCGCGTCACGGGCATCGCAATCATCGCTGCCGTTGTCTTCATCGTTGCGCTGGCAATTCCCGAGAGCTACCTGGGCAGCTTCAACACCTTCATCCTGTTGATGCTGTACTTCCTGGTGCCATGGACGGCAGTGAACCTTGTCGACTTCTACGGCGTGCGCAAGGGTCACTATGTAATCAGCGAGATCTTCAACCCCAATGGCATCTACGGCGCCTGGGGCAAAGCGGGCCTGAGCGCCTACGGTATTGGCCTGCTGGCGATGGTGCCGTTCATGTCACTGAGCTTCTATACCGGTCCTGCTGCCGTAGCCCTCGGCGGTGCCGATATCGCCTTTGCCGTCGGCCTGCTGGTAACCGGGGTGACCTATGCGCGCCTCTGCCGAACCCTGGACCTGAACGCCGAACAACGCCTGCTGGTCGCTAACGACCGCCAGCTTGAGGAAGCCACACGATGAAACCAACCCCCACACGCATCACCGTCGCCTGCTGCCAACTGGCGCCCAGGATCGGCGACCTTGAGCACAATCGGCGCCAGGCGCTGGCCGCCATTCGCGCCGCAGCCCGTCAGGGCGCACAGGTGGTAGTCCTGCCAGAGTTGGTGCAGAGCGGCTACGTCTTCATCGACAAGGCCGAAGCCCTGAGCCTGGCTGAAACCGCCCACGGTGAAACACTGCGTCAATGGTCTGCGCTGGCCACGGAGCTGGATATCGTCATCGTCGGCGGTTTCTGCGAGCGCACAGAACGCGACGAACTGTACAACAGCGCGGCACTGATCGATGCCGACGGCGTGCAGGCCGTGTACCGCAAGACGCACTTGTGGAACGATGAAAAACGCCTCTTCACCCCCGGCAACTGCCCACCACCGGTGGTTGAAACACGCTTTGGCCGCATTGCCGTCATGATCTGTTACGACCTTGAGTTCCCGGAATGGGTGCGGCTGCCGGCGCTGGCCGGCGCTGAACTGCTATGCGCGCCGGTGAACTGGCCGGACGCTCCGCGCCCTGTCGGTGAGCGCCCCGCTGAAGTGGTGCGGGTGCAGGCCAACGCCTCGGTCAACCGACTGTACATCGCTGCCTGCGACCGTAGCGGCACCGAGCGTGGCGTGGACTGGGTCGGTGGTTCGGTAATCGTCGATGCCAACGGCTATCCATTGGCCGGACCACTGCACGATGCTCCGGCCGAGCACACACTGCTCATTGCCAGACTGGACCTTGGCGAGGCCCGCGACAAGCGCATCAGCGCCCTCAATCACGTTCACCAGGACCGACAGCCGGCGCTGTACGACTGAGCACATCGCCCTGGTAACGCCGGCACTGCCTCTATGGTGTCGGCCTTACCGAAACCGCCATCGGCCACCTTGTTGACACCCATCCCTGTGCCACGACAAAACCACTAGAATGACCACCTTGTCGATCAGGTGAACTCATGGATATCGAGCTGGCCAGAACCTTTCTTGAAATTGTCCGCTGCGGCAGCCTGGCGTCGGCCGCCGAGCGGCTGCACGTCACCCAGACCGCTATCACCGCCCGGGTACAGAAGCTCGAGCAACAACTGGCCTGCCAACTGTTCGTGCGCAGCCGCAGTGGCGCCAGCCTCACCGCCGACGGCGAAGCGTTCGTGGTGTATGCCAACCAATTGGTGCAAACCTGGGAAGCCGCCCGCCGCGATCTGCCATTACCCGATGGCTGCCGCCAGGTGCTGCACATGGGGGGCGAAGTCAGCCTGTGCAACCCGCTGATGCTAAATTGGATCAGCGCCCTGCACCAGGCGCTGCCCGACCATGCCGTGCGCTGTGAAGTCAGTGAGCGCAACGCCTTGCTGCGAGAACTTGAGCTGGGTGTACTCGACGCCGTGCTGGTCTACCAGCCGAGCTATGGCCCGGGCCTGCAGGTAGAGCAACTGATGGAAGAAAAACTGATCCGCATCCGCAAGGTCAGCATGCCTGAGCCCTATGTGTACATCGACTGGGGCGACGCGTTCCGCCGCCTGCACGATGCCGCACTGCCCGAGTGCGCCCGCCCGGCATTGAGTTTCAACCTTGGCCCGATGGCCCTGCAGTACATACTTGAACACGGCGGCAGCGGTTACTTCCGCACCCGCGTGGTACAAGCCTACCTCGACAGCGGCGTGTTTGAGCGCGTCCCGCAAGCCCCAGAGTTCACCTACCCCACCTACCTGGTGTATGCCCGCGAGCGCGACTCGGCGGCGCTGCAACAGGCGTTCAGCGTGTTACGCGAAGTCGTCGCCCGCGACAATGACTGGTCACAACGCTGGGACCCGCAGATCTGAGCGCACCGTCGCCACGTTGCTGAGCAACTGACGCTTGAGCGCAGCAATCAGGTCGGTCTGGGTGATCACCCCGACGACCTGCTCACCGTCCAGCACCGGCAGGCAATGCAGGCCCTGCTCACAGAGCAACGGTAGCAGCGTGACCGCCTGCTGTTGACTGCTGACACTGACCACACGCCGACTCATGATCGTCTCAAGCCGCACCGGCTGACGCCGACCAAACAGTGCACGCCAACTGAACCGTTGCTGGGCCATGGCAGGACCAATCAAATCACTCAGGCTGACAATACCGATCAGACGCTTCGTCTCATCGAGTACCGGCAACGCCTTCACATGATGGGCCGACAACTGCTGCCAGGCCTGCTCCAGCGTGGTATCGGGCGTGGCGAACTGGACATCCCGCGACATGACGCGCGCGGCGGTGATACCACCGAGGCTACGCTTCAACGCCTGCTGCTCGGTGGCCACTATGATTCGCTCCAGCTCATCGCGGGTAACATCGACAAATTCACCCAAGGCCTCCAAGGCCTGATCCAGATCATCGCCACTGACCCCTACCCGCTCACTCGGCAACGGGTCGAGGGTGTGGTGCAGGTCTTTGCGCGGCACTGCGGTCTTTGGATAGCGCACCCCGGTTGCCCGGTTGTACAGCACTGCCACCAGCACCAGGCACAACGCGTTGAGCAGCACCGGCTCCAGCACCTGCACACCCAAGGCCGCGAGCGATGGATCGGCCAATGCCAGGCTCACCGCCAATGCCCCGCCGGGTGGATGCAGGCAACGCAACAGGCACATCAGCAAAATGGCCAACACCAAGGCCGAACTGGCGGCCAGCAGCCCGGGGCCAATCCAATGATGCAGCGCCAACGCCACCAGCGTGGCAATGACGTAGCTGCCGATCAGTGGCCACGGCTGTGACAACGCACCGGAATGCACCCCGAACAACAACACGGCCGAGGCCGCCAACGGCCCCAGCAGGTGCAGTGCCACCGCACTGCCGAACAACAGGCTGCATAACCAGCCGGAGATGAACACACCGAGCAAGGCACCGAGACCGGCGCGAAACCATTCTTTTGGGGGGATGTTCAGCGTTGCCGGGGCAAGGCGCTGAAGCCAGTGACTCAGACCACGATTAGCCATGGGACGAGCAAACACCTCTTGATAAAACACGCCCATCCAAGACCGAGCGATCTGCGTGGCAGCAAAACCAGTACGCAAAAGGCTCATGCCTTACGGGTGGAAACCAGGGTTGGGGGGAGAACTCGCGATTGCGGACGGATTTTGAAGGAGATGAACAGCATGGCGGTAATGCAAAAAAATGAGGGGACGCTGCATTTTTTTTGAGGGGTGCACGGTGGTTTGCGCGCACGCATTGCATGATGGGAGAGGAATGAAGGTCAGCGAGATGCCCTGTTCCAGGGCAGATCATGGGCAAACCTGGATTCGATCCACGCCTTGAAAGCAATCACCGTCGCAGATGGAAACCTGGCCGAGGGCCTGACCAGGTAAACACCACCTGCAGCGTCCAATTGCCAGTCCGGCAGAATGTGCAAGAGATGCCCATCGGCAATGTCCCGACTCATCAACCACTCGCCAGCGCCGAGAATGCCAACATCGGCACGGGCCGCGGCCAACAGTGACTCGCTGTCGTTGGCCGTCAGATTTCCCTTGGGGACGACCGTGTGCTGACGGCTGCCGCAATGCAGCCGCCATTGCGGAAAAGACGCCAGCCCACTGAACCGCAGACAATTGTGTGCGCTGAGATCCTGCGGCGTCTCAGGCCAACCATGCCGTTCCACATAGCCAGGCGAGGCGCACAATATGCGGCGGTGCTCACACAACTTCCTGGCGATCAATCGACTGTCTTGCAGCTCACCGATCCGAATCGCGACGTCGAATCCCTCTTCAATGATGTCGACTACACGTTCGCTATAGTCGGCAATGATCGAGACCTGCGGATACGCCTTGAGAAACTCGGGCAGCATGGGGCCAAGCCAGAGCCGGCCCATTGCTGCTGGCAGCGCCAGGCGCAACGTTCCACGGACCTCGGCAGCCCCCTCGCTCGCCTGCTGTTCGGCTTCAACAATGAGCCCAACGGCTGAGCGAAGACGCTGCTCAAGTTTTGCACCGGCATCCGTGATGCGCACCTGCCGTGTAGAGCGCTCTACCAGCCGAACGCCCAGGCGCTTTTCCATTGCAGCCAGTCGCTTGGAAATGACCGTAGGATGACGCTGCAACAGCCGTCCCGCCGCCACAAACGACCCCTGTGACGCCACCGCGAGGAACGCAGCGATTTCATCACTGTGCTGATTGTCCAGAACATCAAGATTCATGGTTTTAGAATGATCGCTCCAGATGAACGTCCGAACTCCAGATCGGCATGAGCCGATGCGGCGTCTGCCAGCGCATAGCGGCCCCAAATACGAGGCGTGATGATACCTGCCTCTACCGCCGACAACACCTCTTGGGCACGCGCCTGGTACTCAGCCGTAGTCGCAGTGTGGGCCGCCAAAGCAGGACGGGTCAAAAACAGCGAGCCTTTGCCATTGAGCGTCGCCACCGCCACGGCTGCGGGAGCGCCTGATGATGCGCCAAAGGACACCATCAGGCCACGTGGCCGCAAGCTGTCCAAAGAGGCGTCGAAGGAAACCCGACCAATCGGGTCGTAGACCACATCGACCTTTTTACCTTGGGTAATACGGGCAACCTCGGTAGCCAGGGTGCGGGGATCGAACACCAACACCTCGTCGCACCCCAGTGCCTGGGCTTTTTCAACGCTGGCAGGCTTTGAAACAACGCCAATGACAGTAGCGCCCAAGTGCTTTGCCCACTGCACCATGATTTCACCCAAGCCACCGGCGACGCCATAAAGTAACATCGTGGTATCCGGCCCTACGGGATAGGTGCTTTTGAGCAAGTAGTGCGCCGTGATGCCCTTGAACATCACCGCAGCCGCGTCATCGAATGACAACGCGTCGGGCATTTTGACCAACCGCTCCGCCGGGTAGAGCCGGGCCGTTGCATAAGCGCCAAGGGGACCGGTTGCATAGGCCACACGATCACCTGCACGTACCGTGCTTACACCCGCTCCGACGCTCAGCACACGACCAGCCCCTTCCAGGCCGAGGCCGGAAGGCAGCGGGATGCTCACGGCGCCGTTGCGCTGGCTGACATCCAGAAAGTTGACGCCAATTGCTTCATGCGCCAGCCACACCTCACCTGGCCCTGGCGTCTGTTCGCTCAGTGTCTCGACTTTCATTACTTCAGGCTGGCCCACCTGGCTAAGCCGGATCACGGATACCATGGTTATCTCCTTGCGGTCAGGAACGTGTTTCAACGGTGTGCCTGATTATGAAAAGCAGCCTCAAATCGAACAAGACGACGCCACTGCAGTTCATTGATGCATCATGTGCAGCAATTACCGTGCATGTGCTTCCGGTTTAATCCCGAATGCCCGGGTTGCAGCCAAGATTTGCCAGAACCTGCCGCTTTGACGAACGCCGTCAACAGCCGTGAGCCGTTACACTGACGCCTTTGCGTCTACAGCACCCGCAACGTGCGCAAGCGCTACCCAGGCTCAACGTGCAAGCCCAGCCCCTGCCGTGCAATGAGAACCAATATGAGACTTCCTGTTCAGACAACTGATATCCCAGCGTCCAACTTCCTGTGTGACGGAGCACCAGCCGCATGATCGAGGTAACCGAGGTTTCCATTGCCGACCTGCGTGCGGCGCTCGAATCCGGGCAAACAACAGCGGTAGCGCTTGTTCAGGCTTACCTCGCCAGGATCGATGCCTATGACGGCCCTGACACACCCACCGCGCTCAATGCGGTTGTGGTTCGCAACCCTGATGCACTCAAGGACGCGCAGGCTTCCGATGCCCGTCGGGCCAGGGGCGAGACCTTGGGTCCACTCGATGGCATCCCCTACACGGCCAAAGACAGTTATCTGGTGAAAGGGCTCACCGCTGCCTCTGGCAGCCCCGCCTTCGCCAACCTGATGGCCTATCGTGATGCGTTCACCATCGAACGGCTGCGCGCCGCTGGCGCGATTTGCCTGGGCAAAACCAATATGCCGCCCATGGCCAACGGTGGCATGCAACGCGGGGTCTACGGCCGCGCGGAAAGCCCTTACAACGCCGACTACCTCACCGCCCCCTTCGCATCGGGCTCATCGAACGGTGCCGGCACTGCCACCGCAGCCAGCTTCGCAGCCTTCGGCCTGGCGGAAGAGACCTGGTCGAGCGGACGCGGCCCGGCCTCGAACAACGGCCTGTGCGCCTACACGCCTTCGCGTGGGGTGATTTCGGTGCGTGGCAACTGGCCGCTGACGCCGACGATGGACGTTGTCGTGCCGTATGCCAGGACCATGGCCGACCTGCTCGAAGTGCTCGATGTGGTGGTTGCAGAGGATCCCGATACGCGGGGTGATCTGTGGCGGATGCAACCCTGGGTGCCGATTCCGAGTGTCGCCTCGGTTCGTCCTGCCAGCTACCCGTCACTGGCGGCGAAGCCTGAGGCTCTTGCTGGCAAGCGGCTCGGTGTCCCGCGCATGTACATCAATGCCGACCCCGAGGCGGGCACCTCTGAGGCGCCCGGTATCGGAGGCCCGACAGGACAACGCATCAACACCCGTCCGTCAGTGATTGCGCTCTGGGAAGACGCACGCAAGGCGCTTGAGGCCGCCGGCGCGGAAGTGATCGAAGTCGATTTCCCGCTGGTCTCCAATTGCGAGGGTGATCGTCCGGGCGCACCAACCGTGTTCACCCGGGGCCTGGTGTCCAAGGAGTTCCTGCATCACGAGTTGTGGGACCTTACGGCGTGGGCGTTCGATGACTTCCTGCAGGCCAACGGTGATCCGAAATTGAACCGTCTGGTCGATGTGGACGGCTCGCTGATTTTTCCGCACGACCCGGGCACCCTGCCCAACCGGGAGGGCGACCTGGCCGCTGGCATGGATGAGTATGTTCGGATGGCCGAGCGCGGCATTACGCCCTGGGACAAGATCCCAACCGTGCCCGATGGGCTACGTGGGCTTGAAAAGACCCGCCAGATCGACCTTGAAGACTGGATGGAACGACTTGGCCTCGATGCGGTGATCTTCCCGACGGTAGCCGACGTTGGGCCGGCAACGGCCGATGTCGATCCGAAAGCCGCAGATATTGCCTGGAGCAACGGTGTCTGGGTCGCTAACGGCAACCTTGCCATCCGCCACCTGGGTGTTCCAACCGTCACTGTACCGATGGGTATCATGGCGGACATCGGTATGCCCGTAGGGCTGACCTTTGCTGGACGAGCCTATGACGACTCGACCCTGCTGCGACTTGCTTGCGCGTTTGAATCGACCGGGACTAAGCGGGTGATCCCTCCTCGTACGCCACCGTTGTCGACTGGCCAGTAACGAAAAGGCCGGGATTGGAGCTGCACAGGCTTCGATCCCGGCCATCATGCCAATGCCAGGAAATACGGCCGCGCACAAACAGGCGCACTACCGGAGACTTCAGGGGTAGGAGTCGGTGACTGGTACAAGAATCGCAGCATGGCGCTTGCCGTCGAGACGATCATGCTCGAGCAGAGCAATACGTGACAACGGAGTCATACCAGAATGAGGATAATGAAAATGGCAGGGGCGGCTGGATTCGAACCAACGCATGGCAGGATCAAAACCTGCTGCCTTACCGCTTGGCGACGCCCCTGTATCTGTTGCGATGAGTGCATGGCACTCACTGTCTGATTCTGCAGCTTGTGGATACCGCCGCTGCAGGAATGTGCGAAATTTATCAACTTTTGCGTTGTATGGGAAGCCTCCAAAACAAAAAAATCGGTTTTAAAACAGCAATTTACTGTCTAGCCTCCAACAGACCTCAGTCAGGCTACCGTCATTCCTCGCTTGTTTGCGGCAACTCGAGTCGACCGGTATGGAAGTCGTATTCAAAGATGCCGCCATAACGCCCCCACTCGACCGCCACTTTCAAGACCTGTCTTGCCTCGTCAGCCTTGAGCGACTCTTCGAGCAACTCCAGAATGCGCTTCTCCGCCAATGTACCGCTCGCCTCCTGCTCGAGACTGCGACGAATATGGGCCGTCAGTGGGACATGTGTCAGCAGCTGCTGTCCGAAAATGTCCTGTTTCAGTGCTTGGTCGGCCGCCACATATCGATGGCCCAAGGAGGTCAGCGCGATGTCGCCTTTGGCGACCAAGGCCAGGCCGAGGAGCGCCAGTGCTTCATAGGTCGGGAACAACTCCTCATCAGACAGTTCAGCCTCTGCAGCAAGCTGCGGCAAGTCGGCCCTGCCGTTGAACGGTGCTTGGGCAAGCAGGTCTATCACACCTTCGATACGACTGACATCGGTGTCTGGCAGGCGATAGGCCAAATGGGCAATGGCCGGCGCTTCGCCGACCACGCCATGCGTCGGACGCATGGTCATCAAATCATAGACCTGGTCGATAAGGGCTCGCACCTCGGGTGAGTCGACATTGCGTGGACGCGGCAGCCCGATCTTCAGCTCAGACCGAATACGCCCCGGGTCGCTGGACAGAATGATGATTCGGTCCGACATCATCACGGCTTCTTCAATGTTGTGAGAGACGATCAGCATGCCCTTGGTGGAAATCCGCTCGCCATCCCACAACTCAAGCATGTCATCGCGCAGCGTTTCCCCCGTCAGCACATCCAGCGCGGAGAAAGCCTCGTCCATCAACAGAATGTCCGGGTTGACCACCAGCGCCCGGGCGATGCCGACACGTTGCTTCATGCCACCGGACAACTCGCGTGGCAACGCCCCGCCGAATCCAGCCAGACCGATCAGCTCAAGCACGGCCATGGAACGCTTTTCTCGTTCGTTGGCCGAGACACCTTGAGCCTCCAGCCCAAGCTCTACGTTCTGTTGAACCGTCAGCCAGGGAAACAACGCAAACGACTGAAACACCATGGCAATGCCGGGCACAGGGCCTTGAATGGGCCGGTCGCGGTAGCCTACTTTGCCACTGTCGGCGGGAATCAGGCCGGCCATGATGCGCAACAATGTTGACTTTCCCGAACCGGACTTGCCGAGCAAGGCCACAATTTCACCCGTCTTCAGCGTGAAATCGACCTGCTCCAACACACTGCGTGCACTGCCATCTGCGGCACGGAAGGATTTGGCAACGCCTTTCAACTCAATCAACACGTCCTGGCTCATCACCCTACCCTCAGCGACTATGGTTTTCGGCGAGCAGGTACAGCTTGCGCCAGAAGAACCGGTTCAAGAACATCACGAATACGCACATCACACCGATTCCCAATGCGATGCGATGGAAGTCCCCCGTTTCAGTCATCTGCTTGATATAGCTGCCCAGGCCGTCGGCCATAAGTGTGGTCTTCCCCCACGTGACGTACTCGGCCACGATACTGGCGTTCCATGAGCCACCACTGGCGGTGATCGCGCCAGTGATGTAGCTCGGGAATACCGCTGGAAGGTAGACACGTTTCCACTTGAGCCAGCCCTTCAAGCCGAGATTATCGGCAGCCAGGCGCAGCTCATGGGGAATGGCCGACGCACCGGCGACGACATTAAACAGGATGTACCATTGGGTGCCGAACACCATCAGCGGGCTGAGCCAGATGTTCGGGTTCAGTTGCAACGTCACCAGCACGAACACGACCAACGGGAACATCAGGTTGACCGGAAACGCCGCAAGAAACTGCGCCACGGCCTGCACGCGCTGGGAATACTGCGGCCGCAGCCCGATCCAGACTGCAATCGGCACCCACACCAACGAAGCCAGCCCGATCAACAGCAGCACACGTAGCAATGTGATAAAGCCCAGGCCAACCACATGCCCCGCCTCTCCCCAGCCCACATCGCTGTGTACAAAAACCACAAGCCGGTAGACCGCACCCAGGGTGGCGAGCATCAGGACGATATCCCAGAGCCGTGACCAGGCCTTGAACGATGCCGCCGAGCGGTGCCCCATGCTGCGGCCGTTGCTGTTCACGCTGAACCCGCTAAGTGCCCGACGCATCAACGCCCAGAAGCGTCCGGTCAACCGGTGCATCCAGCGGCTTCTTCGCACCCAATTGAGCAACCAGGATTGTTGCGCGGATTCACCTTGTGACTCTTCAAAGCGAAACTTGTCAGCCCAGGCAAGCAAGGGTCGAAAGAACAGTTGATCGTAAAGCAGGATGCCCGCCAGCATGGCGCCAATCGCCCAGGCAATGGCATGTCCATCCTTGGCTTCAATGGCCACCGCAATATAGGAGCCGATACCTGGCAGCTTGATGTCCTGACCGGCGACCGAAATGGCCTCGGCGGCCACCAGGAAGAACCAGCCACCTGACATCGACATCATCATGTTCCACAACAACCCCGGTATCGCGAAAGGCAGTTCAAGCCGCCAAAAGCGTTGCCAGCCGGACAGCCGGAAGATCCGCGAAGCTTCGTTCAATTCAGGTGGGACAGTCCGTATGGACTGGTACAGGCTGAACGCCATGTTCCATGCCTGGGAGGTAAAAATGGCAAAAATCGCGGCACATTCAACGCCCAGGATGTTACCTGGAAATAGAGCAATGAACGGTGCGATGGCAATAGCCTGAAAACCCAGGATAGGCACCGATTGCAGAATGTCCAGCAGGGGGATCATCGCCTTCTCGGCAGCCCGGTACTTGGCGGCAATCGCCGCAAAAACCAGGCTGAACAAGAGCGAGACCGCCAACGCCGAGAACATTCGCAAAATGGTACGCAGCAGGTAATACGGTAGATAAGCCGGATCGAGCGAAATCGACAGTGATTCACCGACCGCAAATGGCCGACTCATCTGCATCGCACCAAAAGCAAGCGCTACCAGGATGACAAGTACCAAGGGTAAAAGCGCCCAATCCCAGCGATTTGGGGCTTTGCCGACCAATGAGGCTTCGCGCTTTTGCAGGTTGAAACGTTCAAGCATGGCATCCTCCTAGGCCATTCAGGAGCTGGTTGCCGTACCCGCAAGTACATGCCTACCCAACGGACTGGCTTGCCATTTTGGTCTGTTGCAATTGCCCGGGATAACGGGACGGGGCGGAGCCGCTGCAAGGCCCCGGGTGCGTGCGCAAACTAAATTCCTGCACGGTAGAAATCAAACAAATAACATCTCGATTTCATGAAGAAATCATCACGTGATTGAAGGCTAGCAGTGCTTCACTTTCATGCATGCACTCAGTGCACCACGCGCGGCAGCAGGAAGTTCAACAGTTCGGGGTCGTCATCCAGCTCGATAGCCTGAACCGCACGCGGCAGGTGCTCCAGGACTGAACGCCAGAATGCCGCTGCGGTTTCATCCTGATAGTAGAAACGCACCAGCCAGGCATGCTCCGCACTCATCAGCATCTGGGCCGCAACGGCACGCCCGATGCCTCGACGGCGATACTTTTTCAGAATGAACAGGTCTGCCAGTTCCAAAGCATCGATACCGGGTAAGTCACTGCGTTCGATCAGCAGAAAACCGGCAATGAAACCGTCGACCAGCAACAGGTTGGCGCTCCACTGAGGCTCTTGCCAGTAGCGCAGCAAGTGCTCATCGTGGATATAGAAGCGACCGTCAAGCTCAACGTCTTCCTGCTCCCAGTCCGAGGACTCGTAAGCATAGAACTGGTACAGGTTGCGCACCAGTTCGATTTGATCAGGGCTGGCCTGCACCAGTTCAAGGGTGACGTCGGTAGTCGAAGGCATCGGAAGCTCGGAGAGGAAATACGAATGAAGGCCGCAGGCAGCGGCCGTTTTGCGCGCGCTATTGTTTATAAAAAAACGCGAGAATGCTACCGCTGATCCGGGCAGTTACTGAGGGTCATGGAAGATTCAGGTAATGCCACAACGCGCTGCTCACCGGATCGACAGTACCCTCTTCGCCAAACAGCATACGACCAATGCTCAAGCCCAGTTGGCGGTAACTTTCGAACTGGGCCTCATCGAAGAACTGATCGGCGGTGGTCTGGTTCGGGAATGCTTCATTGGCCAGGGCATAATTGAAAACGTCCGGCGTCAGCGAGGCAATCAGCCGCGGTTTGAGCACCAGGATCCGGCACTGCGGCAAAGGGGGCTCGGTTTCATCGGTGGTGTCAAATACGTCGAGTAGCAACGCGCATTTTTTACTGTCTTTGGCGGGTGGTTGCTGGAAATGGCTGATACTGCCGAACACCTGACTGAGCACTGGGTGATGCTGCACCGTGAGGTCTTCACGGATGTCCAATTGCTGGTCGATCCTCGCCAGCCGAACCAGGTTGGCCACGTCGTCAAATTGGTACGAAGGGTCGCAGCCGCAGTCACATACCACGATCAGCGCGATATCACGCTCGCGGCGAACCAGCTCATAGGCGGCGGTATTTTCAAAATGTCCGCCATCGGAAAGGTAATGCAAGTCTCGGCGATGCCCGTGGAAATGCGCCGTTAACTCGTAAAACAGGTAGGACTGGGTGGGGAATCGACGTACCCACCGCGGATCCTTGTGCCGGTAGTGTGTTTCACCTTCAGAGAGAAACTGACTGGACCACCAGACCCCCAGGCGGACGTTGGCCAAGCCTAGTGCCAAGGACATACCCAAGCTCGTGGTGCGTCCCAGCCCAGTGCTGAAGGCGGCGCCGGAGGTACCAATCCACTGCCCAAGGCTAAGCGGCAGCATGATTTCCGAAGGTTGGCTGGGGCTCGGGCCTCGCTGATAACTCACGCCATCGAGCATGTAGTTCGTCGGCCTCCCGCCGTTAACTGTCCAGCCGTGAGGCGCAAGGCACAGGGGTTTACCCTTGCGGTCACGCTGCACCAGTTGTTCCGCAGGGTCGACGGTCAGGTTCATGGTCACATTGATCAGGTGCAGCGGGCCGGCCGTCTGTGTCCCGTAGTAAGTCTCCAGGGAGATGTCGTCATCAGCCAATGGCTCGGCAACGCTCCGCTCCCTGGCACCACTGGTGGCGGTGAAGCGCCTGCCGTTGGAAGCACCAAGGTAGGCCCGCGTCAGACGCGAGGCGTAAAAGGTGTGTAGCGAGGAAAGGTTGAGAAAACCGACGAACCTGGCCGCCACAACAATCAGCGCCAAGGCCAGTGCCCCCACTATCAACAAGCTGAGATTGCCTTGGGCACTCAATACCTGATCGCGGCCGCCGTTTGCGACCCACAACACGAACAAAGCCCAAACCAGACACACCACCATGCCCAGCAAGGTGCCGCCGATCAGTGCCAGCACCTCCAACGGCAACTTCAATGACCAAGCTGGCAATGCTTTCTCATCCTTGAGCAGCGCCAACTTGCGCACTAACCAGATCAGCGTCGGCAGCACGCCAACGCTGACCAGACCGAACTGCTTGAACAGAACGCTATAAATGTCTTGCGCCAAGGTTGCCACGCTCGCCAGGAGCAACAGGGTAACGACCGCGATGATTGCATTGCTGAGATAGCGGGTGATCAGTACACGGTAATTGCGTAGCGTGTTGCCCTCTTCGTTCAACGCGAGCTTTCGCACCAGTAACGAGGTGATAAGCAGCCCTGACCCGGCAATCACCGCAAAACAGAAGGCCAACACCGCGACCCTCGGAGAATAACCCAGCCCGTAGGCCAATAGGCTCAAGACCAGCAGCGCGGCAGCCACGCCGAACGTGGCCCGGTACGCCAGGTTGGCGAGACTGGGTGCCTCGGTCAGGCTCTGCCGCGGAATAATCAGCCAATAGGCCAGGGCGCATGGCAGCGCCAGCACCACGAGCGCCACCAGCGGCCAGACAAACAGGTTGATGCCAAGGCTGGTCTGCACCAGGAACAAAAACGACAAAGCAAGCACCATCGGCATGCCGATCACGAAATGCAGTGAAAGCCAGTTTCGCCAAGCCATCGCCAGCGCGTAAAACATGTCGCCGCCACCGGTGGGCGTCAGGTAGCGCCCGTTCTCCCTGAGCCAGGCGCCGGGGCCACTGCCGACGGGTGCGCGGGAGTAGTCGGTAGCCGTGCTGATCTTACCCGGCGGCTCGTAGCGAAACACCGCGTAGGCATCCTGGGCGGCATCGTAGGGTGATTGCGGCGGCTGTCCCGCTACAGTGCCTCGCAACCGGTTAGGCAGGAACAAGCTGGAAAAAAATGAGCCGATGTAGCCACCACCGCTGACGGTCGAAAGGTAATCAAAACGTGCGAGCAGTGGCTTGTCTTCCGAACGATCGGTGCGTCGGGCCCGAGCCAGCGCTTGCAGTACCCCGAGGCAGAACGTGGCACTGCGGATGCCGCCCCCCGACAGCGCCAGGCCCCAGGGTCGACCGGTGTTCTGCTCCTGTTGGTATTCCTGCAGGTCGAGGTACTCACGACGCTTGTTGATGCGCTCGCGCTCTGCGTTGTACTGCTCCGTCTCCAGTGCCATGTCCGCTTGCCTCCCGTCAGCACGCGCGGGTGCCGAGTTCAGGTAAGTAAAGCACTGCCGCCATGCCTCGCCAGTGTTGTGACGCCGACCTGCACTAACGTCGCTGGTACACCGCCTTCCGGCCTGCTACACCTACGCAAGAACGACAAGCCCACGTTTGAATGCCTTTTCACAGTGATTTGAAACCACAGTCAATCTACATCCCGCACAGGTGCAGATCATGAAAAGCATCTTCGCCCACCTGCTGTTCAGCGTGTTTGTTTCCATTGCTGGCTGTGCGCAATATGGCCCCTACCGAACATCGCCGGCGCTCTGCGAAGGCAGCACCAGCGCCTGTACAGACTCGATGCTTTACCGTCATAAGGACGCGGGCCAGGCCACATTCGATTACTCGCTGGGTTTCGTCGAATTCAACGATCAAGGTGACCTGTGGCCTGCGTCAGGTTCACAACAGCAAATGGCGGTAGTGCTCGATTATCTGCAGCGCCAGGCCGCCCATCAGGATCTGCTGATGGTGGTATTCGTGCATGGCTGGCACCATTCGGCGAAGGGGCAGACGCCCGGTGCGACGTCATTGCATGAAGATGACCGCGATGGCAACGTGAAGACCTTCCAGAACGTACTCCTGGGTCTGTCCCAGGCTGAACGCAAGCAGGCTGCTGTGCTCCACCGCGCACCACGCGAGGTAGCAGGTATCTATGTCGGTTGGCGTGGCGACTCCATCACCCTCAAGGGCCTGAACGAACTGACCTTCTGGGATCGCAAGAACACCGCGGCACAAGTCGGCCATGGCGGCGTCACGGAGCTGTTGAGCCGTATAGAGTTGATCAAGCGCACCCAGGACAGCAAGGCCCGAGACGCAGCAGTCACGGGTGCCGGTCTCAAGGCATTGTCAGTGCCCGCAACGGGCTGCGAGCGCCTGACCGCCACTGGGCAAGCTATCACTAGCCAGACCAAACTGGTCGTGGTTGGCCACAGCTTCGGTGGCTTGGTAGTGCAGTCCGCAGTTGGCCAGATCCTGGAAGACCGCGCCGTGCGCACCAAAGGCGGCGACTACGGCTGCCAACTGGACGTGGAAGGCTTCGGCAACCTGGTCGTACTGATCAATCCAGCGTTCGAAGCCCAGCGCTACTCAGTCATTCACAACCTGGCCGCAACGCGCAATTACTACCCTGCGCAACAACTGCCGGTGGAGCTGATCCTCACCTCACAGTCGGACGACGCGACTAAGTACCTTTTCCCTGCCGGTCGGTATGTATCCACCCTCTTTGATCGCAACGGCTGGGACCCCAAGAATGTCACGGCGGTGGGGCACTACAAACCGTACATCACTCACACCCTGAGCCGATCGCCAAGCGCCCCCGGCATTACCTTGAAGCAGGCGTGGCTCAAAAACGCCAAGCCCGACCGCGACCTCTGCGTGGCGGGCCTGACCCTGAGCCGGAAGCAGCTGAGCGAGCGCAACCCCTATCTGAACGTGAGTGTTGCCGGTGATTTGATCAATGGGCACAACGACATTGACGAGCCACAGATCATCGAGTTCATCAAACAGGTGATTTTGCTCTCCACACTGTCGGATAATGACCGCCAGACCGCGCCGGCTGACATCGATCCAGGGTGTGCCCCGGTAATTTGAGCAGGACATTGAGGACACCATGACTGACCGCGAACAGCTCCATCGAGAGGGTTATGTGCTGCTCCGTCGCGCAATCCCGACTGAGTGGCTGGATGACCTTCGTGCCGTATTCGATGCGGGCGTGAAGCCGTCGGACCAATGGCCAGTGCCGCGTGGCATGGACTGGCGTCACTCACTGCTGGACACTGATTCGAAGGTTCAAGCGGTGTGTCGTCTGCCGGAGGTACTGGCGGTAGTCGGTGAGTTGATTGGAGAGCGGTTCTTCCTCTCACACGTGGAGGGTCGCGACCCCCTTGCAGGGGGTGGACATCAGCAGCTGCACCGCGACTTGTCGGCGCAACGGCCAGGCGACATCGTGAGCGCTTTAGCTTATTTCGACGATTACGGCCCCGAAAACGGCGCGACACGTATCGTCCCTGGCAGCCATCGCCCTGGGCAAGGAGAACCGCCATTCGACTTCAATGACGAGTCCCGGTCTGTGCAGCTTTCAGGCTCTGCGGGTGACATCTTGGTGTTTGATGTCGACTTAGTGCATGCGGCCAGTCTGAACGCGATCGGCGCACCCCGCCGCACCCTCCTGATCAGCTATTTTTCTGAACCTCTATACGCATCGCACCTGGAAACAGCGAGCCTGCGAAATGTTCGGATGGACACGACCGATAGGTTCGATCCCTCGGATTTCAGCCTTCGTTGAGTATGACCAGGCTGGCCATTCTGTACGCTCAACCGGCCAAAGAGACGAGCCTGCCTGAGGAATGTGCTGACGCAGCAACAATCACGGGTCATGCGACTCGCTCAATTTTCTCAGCGCGGCTCCTCT
This sequence comes from Pseudomonas laurentiana, assembly GCF_014648275.1. Lineage (GTDB taxonomy): Bacteria > Pseudomonadota > Gammaproteobacteria > Pseudomonadales > Pseudomonadaceae > Aquipseudomonas > Aquipseudomonas laurentiana. The sequence goes on along the minus strand of NZ_BMQU01000003.1, from coordinate 322,647 downwards.
TCCCTCCTCCACTCCAGCGCATCAACACCATCCGAGCCCCCTTGTTCCAGACATAGCCAACCGCGATGCCACCGACGATGGCAATGACTACCGCGAACACCGGTTGATCGACTATGCGACGGGCCACGGACTGAAATTGAAAATGCGTCAGATAGATAAACAGCGTTGACGATGCGATTAATGCAAGTGCCCGCGCGATGATGTCTGGCACAGGGATAGACCGAACCCAAATCACGCCGAGTACGGCAGGAACGCCTACATCAATATGTTCAAGCATTGCGAGGGTGTGCGATCCACTGTCGAAGACGGCAAGCACATCTTGCCACCCCATCACCATGACAGTCACCGCACTGGCGATCCACTTCTGCTGACGTGTATCGGCATAATGAATGGCCATTCCCAGCACCATGACCGCAAGATAGTGCTGTGGCACCCGGTTGTACAATACGCTGGCATCAAATACATACGCATTTATCAAAACGCCGGCGACTGCCAATGCACACGACGCCACGATCAAACAGCGGAATGGATCAGCGATTATTATTGCCCTGACGCGTGCAAACGACAGCACAAACCCAATGGCCAAGAGCATCTGCACGAGCACCTCAATGTACCAATACGCAAAGCCCTCAGTGAGCATCGGTGGAAACCAGTTCGATATCAGTAATACGGCCTGCCAATGAACTTTACCGAACAGCAGCTGAATCAAGAGCGTATATAAAATGGTTGGCACCACGATACTGGCAATGGACCGTACCAGCAGACGCACATTACCGCGTTCAGCGATAGCGTTGAATTGAAATCTAGCCAAACTGATGCCCGACACGATGAATAGCGTCGTCGTTTCGCCAACAATGGGCCACGTCGAGAACACATTGAAATGCCCGACAACAATAAGCACTATAGCCACGACCCGCAAGAGTACGGGAAGTTCCATTTCCCGAAGAAATGGCGCTGATATTCTTGCCTCACCAGCCTGTTCACAAAGCGCACGTAATGGCGTGACCTCCCATCGCGCTGGCAACTGTCCAAGCAGCGTCTCAAGGGCCATTGAAGCCTGGACAAACGACAGCGAGTCCCCACCGAGTTCCACGAACGATAAGTTTGCATCGATACTGGGGACCTTCAGTATTTCCGCCCAGGCATCTGCCAGCTTCAGTGCGAGCGGAGACAAACTCTGACTTGCGTTCAGGGGTACCGGATCCGTGCACCCTAGCTGCGAAGACAACGCCTGCCTGTCGATCTTCCCGTTTGGCGTAAGTGGAATATCATCCAGGAAAACGAACAGTGCCGGCACCATATAATCGGGTAGCTGACGGCTGACATGCTCGCGTAACTCAATAGATGACACCGGCGTTTTTGTAACGCAGCATGCTGCCAGCTTAGTACCTGAACGGTCATTGATCGCCAGGACAACACACTGCGTGATCAAGGCATGCCGTGACAGCGCACCTTCGATTTCAGCGAGTTCAATTCGATGACCACGAATCTTTACCTGATGATCGCCTCGCCCCAGAAAGATCGCACTACCATCCGCAAGGTATGTCCCAAGGTCGCCGGTTCTATAGCAGAGGTCGTTCTCTTCATGCGTAAATGGATTCACGACAAAGCGTTCTCTGGTTTTTTCTATATCCCTCCAGTAACCGAGCGATAAATAAGGGCTGCGTATAAGAATTTCGCCGACCTCCCCTTCGCTGACCAACCGATTCGATTCATCCACGACAAGCAACTGTGCCCCTTCAATCCCTTTCCCCAGTGGAATTCTGGCATTGCTCGCCTCAGGATCGATTTGATGGTACGCCATCGCCTGCGGGGTTTCCGTCGTGCCGTAGAAATTCACACTGATCGAATGGGGGGCAATAAGGCGTATGTGTTCGTACAAACTACTGTTTAACGCATCGCCCCCCCAGAAAAAATACCGCAGGTCAGTGAGTTCAACCCCATTAATGTTCGCACCCGCTTCAACAAGTCGCCCCAAGGGTGGCGTCAGGTGAATGATGGATATTCGATTGGTCTGTATCCACGTTGCCAACGCCGAAGGATCTGTGACCGTTGACGACGCCGGAATAATGACCTTCGCGCCAATAGAAAGCGGCGTAAATATATCCCTGTATACAGGGTCATGGCCAAGCCCTGAAAGCAAGGAAAAACAATCGTGTTTTGATAAGGAATGACGCCGGACATGCCATTCGACAAAGTGAACCAACGGCCCATGCTGGGCCACAATCCCCTTGGGTTCACCCGTACTTCCCGAGGTAAAGGTGATGTAGGCCGGCTGACGGGGGTCGACTTCGGGCAACGCACCCGAGGAAAAGGGGAACGCCTGTAATGCTTCAGTGGGCATTTCCGGAATGCTGACAACCTGCGGATCAGCATGCTCTGCCCTTGGCCCCATGCGCTCAAGATTGAGATCAACGGTTGCTTCACCGCCTAGCAGGATGAAGGAAGGCTGGAGCGCTTGAATGATTTGATCTATGCGCGCGGGCGGGTAAGCGATATCGGCAACCGTGAACGTCAACCCGGCACGCGCTGCACCAAGCATTGCATATACGAGCCCTGCACAGCGACTCGAGACAATCACAACACGATCAGACGCTGCAGCGCCATGGGCAATCAAGAATGACGCGATGCCCAGACTTATTGCTTCAAGCTGACGATAGCTGCACGTCGCGTCTTGCGAGATGACCGCCGTTGCGTCGGGTGAACTTGCCGCATGCCGTAGAAAATCCATGAATATGGGACGTTCGGCACAGTATTCCAATGTGAGTGTCGGGTTTGGGCGGGCATCCAGCATAGTGTTTGTCACTCCGCTTGATCCATACGAAGATAATCGTGCCCCGAACATCCTGAGTGAAAACAGCGCGGAACTTATCAGTGGCCGAGGCACGAAATGCAGCACAGTTCCGTGGAGCGTTCTAGCGGAGAACACACAGCGTTGAGCGGCCTGTTGAGTGGTTCAGGCCGATTGATTGAACGTTAGTGCAGAGTATTGGACGGCGCCAGCGAGGCGGCGCCTGAAAATGGGGATGGTCAACAGCCCTGTGCTGCCTATCCGATGCGTTAGTCCACAGTAGCGTGCCGAGGCAAGGCCGTAGAAATCAGTGCGGCCAGCAAGACGAACGCCGTGGATACCCACAAACACGCCTCCAGCCCATGACGTTGATAAATCCAGCCCGACAACACCGTGCCCAGTAATCGGCCCATTGCATTGGACATATAGTAGAAGCCCACGTCCAACGACACACCGTCCTCCTTGGCGTAGGACACGATCAGGTAACTGTGCAGCGACGAGTTGACGGCAAACAACGCGCCAAACACCAGTAGCCCGCCCAACAGCACAATCTGCGGTGACCCGCCTGCCGAAAGACCGAAAGCAATGATCGCCGGCAGGCCTGCCAGTAGCGAAGCCCAAACAAAAGCAGCTCGACCATCCGGAACATGACCACGTTTTTTTCCGGTGATGTAGGGAGCGAACGACTGCACCACGCCGTAGCCAATGACCCAGACAGCGAGAAAACTGCCAACCTGCCAGAAATCCCAGGCGAAAACCGTGCTCAGGTAGACCGGCAAGGCCACCACGAACCACACATCACGGGCACCGAAGAGGAATAGCCGTGCCGCCGACAACATGTTGATGGCCCGGCTTTTCGACAGGATATCGCGGAACCTGGGTTTGGCGTTGGCCTTGCCCAAGTCGTGACTCAACAGGAATAGGCTGGCGATCCAGATCAGTGCCAGTGCTGCAGCCATCGCCAGTACTGCGCTGGTGAAACCGAGCAAAGCCAGCAACGCACCACCAATGAAAAAACCAACCCCTTTCAGCGCGTTCTTTGAGCCGGTAAGGACCGCTACCCACTGATAGAGCTTGCCTTGCTGGTTGCCGGGCACCAGCAGCTTGATGGAACTCTTGGCACTCATCTTGTTGAGGTCTTTGGCGATACCCGACATCGCCTGTGCCCCCATCACCCAGGGAAGCGTCAGCCAGGCGGCGGGGACGGTCAACATCAATAGGGCGGCAACCTGTAGGCCCAACCCGATGTTCATGGTGCGGTTCAGCCCCAGGCGAGCGCCGAGATAGCCGCCCACCAGATTGGTGATCACACCGAAGATCTCATAGAACAGGAACAGCGCGGCGATCTGCAGCGGTGTATAGCCCAACGTATGGAAATGCAGCACCACCAACATGCGCAACGCGCCATCGGTGAGCGTAAACGCCCAGTAGTTACCGGTGACCAGCAGGTACTGACGCACTTGCGGGGATAGGGCTGACAGCACGTGCATGGTCACTCCCCTTTAGCCCGCCAAACCGACCAGCCTGGCCAGCTCGACAGCACGGTTGGCGTACCCCCATTCGTTGTCGTACCAGGCGTAGATCTTCACCTGGGTGTCATTGACCACCAGGGTCGACAGCGCATCAATGATCGAAGAGCGCGGGTCGGTCCGGTAGTCGATGGAAACCAGCGGGCGCTCCTCGTAACCGAGGATATTGTTCAGTGGGCCTTCTGCCGCAGCCTTGAGCAGCGCATTGACCTCATCCACCGAAGTAGCACGCTCGACTTCGAACACGCAGTCTGTGAGTGAAGCGTTAGCCAGCGGCACGCGCACGGCATGGCCGTTCAGCTTGCCGCGCAACTCAGGGAAAATCTCGGCGATTGCGGTAGCCGACCCTGTAGTGGTCGGGATCAAGCTCATGCCCGAGGCACGGGCACGGCGCAAATCCTTGTGCGGTTGATCGAGGATGCTCTGGGTATTGGTCAGGTCGTGAATGGTGGTGATCGAGCCATGGCGGATACCCAGGCTCTCATGGATCACCTTGACCACGGGGGCCAGGCAGTTGGTCGTGCAGGAAGCGGCAGTCACGATACGGTGCTGTAACGGGTCGAACAGATGCTGGTTAACCCCCATGACAACGTTCAGTGCACCTTTTTCCTTGACCGGCGCGCACACCACCACACGCTTCACACCCTGATCCAGATAGGCCTGAAGTACCGCAACGGTTTTCATCTTGCCACTGGCCTCAATCACCAGATCGCAGCCCGACCAGTCGGTATCGGCAATCGCCTTGTTGGCCGTGACCTTGATGCGCTTGCCATCGATCACGACCTGATCGCCTTCAGCCCCGGCTTCGTGGTGCCAACGGCCATGCACCGAGTCGAAGTTGATCAGGTGAGCATGCGTTGCTGCATCGCCTGCCGGGTCGTTGATCTGTACGAACTCAAACTCCGGCCAGCCCCAGGCAGCGCGCAGGGCGAGACGACCGATACGACCGAAACCGTTGATACCTACTTTTATACGCATGTGTTTGTTCCCTTGAAACAGTGGCCTGCAAGCAGTCACGACGTGGCAATGTCGAACTGGCCGATGTCGTTGATAATGACGTACGGGTAGTGTGAAACGATGACGCGCTCTTCAAATGGCGCGTTGATTGACCCGCCTCGAGAGTTCTTCTGCCGACTCCTTTCGCTCGGAATAGCGGTCGACCAAATAGTCAGAGCGCTCACGCAACAGCAGGGTGAATTTCACCAGTTCTTCCATCACGTCGACGACGCGATCATAGAACGTCGACGGTTTCATACGGCCCTCTTCGTCGAATTCCAGGTAAGCCTTAGGTACCGATGACTGGTTCGGGATGGTGAACATGCGCATCCAACGTCCGAGCACGCGCAGTTGGTTTACCACATTGAAAGACTGAGACCCTCCACAGACTTGCATCACTGCCAAGGTCTTGCCCTGGGTCGGACGCATGGCTCCCATGGCCAACGGTACCCAGTCAATCTGAGCCTTGAACACAGCAGTCATCGCACCGTGACGCTCAGGTGAGCACCAGACCTGCCCTTCCGACCACTGCATCAGTTCCCGGAGTTCCTGCACCTTGGGATGGTGGTCCGGGGCATCGTCAGGTAGAGGCAGACCGGATGGATTGAATATCCGAGTTTCGGCACCGAAATGCTCCAGCAGACGAGCCGCTTCCTCGGTCAGCAAGCGGCTAAACGAGCGCTCGCGGGTCGAGCCGTATAGCAGCAGGATGCGTGGCTTGTGCGTGACCGATAGCGTACTGCCGAACTTATCGGGAGTTGGCAGTTCGACCAGTTCAGTATAGAGATTAGGGAGATGGTCTTCAGTCATGGATTGATTCCTAAGCACGTGCGCCCTGCGGGCTATCTCATAAACGCCGAGCACAGCTCGGGCATGCATCAACTCAGCAGCAAGCAGACAAGCGCTGCGGACGGTCCCCCATCACGTCGAGGCGCTTGGCGTCGGGACGGAGCCAGTGCTGGTTTGCTTCAAGGGTGGTTTTCAGTACGTCGACCACCCAATCCGGGAGGTTGGGATGCAGACGGTAATAAACCCACTGACCTTGCCGACGATCCTCCAGCAACCCGCAATTGCGCAGCTGTGCCAGATGCCGGGAAACCTTGGGCTGGCTCTCATCGAGTGCACAGGTGAGTTCGCAAACGCATAGTTCTTCCTCGCGGGTAACGAGCAACATCAGGCGAACGCGCGTTTCATCGGCCAGGCATTTAAATACGGTGGTTGGCGTCAGGTGGTCAGCCATAGGGGTCTCAACGTTGGGTCTTAACCTGCATGAACATCTTGGTACGTTCATGGCGCTCGTGAAGCGTGTGGCGGTATGAATCAGGCCTGTTAATCGTTACCGGGCAGCGTGAGTCATTGCCAAGCTCCGGAACTCATATGGCTCCTCAAATATATGTTTTTCCAGATATATAGTAAAGAGGCGCCCGCGTGCCGTGGATAGATGCAGACTCAAGAAGCCCGTATCTTTCACGAAACGCTATAGAAATGCAGAGCACAGCCATCTGATAGCGCATTTTTACCTGACATCGGCTTAATCCTATATCCGTATTTTCGTATTTAACCAGCCAGTGCAGTGGCTTTGTGAGCTAGATCAGTTGACGCCCAAACAGAGTCGCTACACTAGGCACCGCCCCGCATTGATATGAGGCCCCCTCCCATGGCTCACCCGCTTGGCAATCAACTAGACATCGTCATTATCGGTGGGGGCCAATCAGCCTTGGCTGTCGCGTATTTCCTGCGCCGCACCCAGCTTTCGTTCGTCGTCCTCGATGCAGAGGAAGCACCGGGAGGCGCCTGGCGACACGGCTGGAACTCACTGCGCCTGTTCTCACCGTCCACGTGGAGTTCAATCCCTGGCTGGATGATGCCACCTGCGCACGATGGCTATCCCACACGAAATCATGTGATCGAATACCTCAGCCAGTACGAGCAGCGTTACCAGTTTCCCGTCGAACGCCCAGTACGGGTCACGTCTGTGGAGCGCACAGCGTCAGGCTTGCGCGTGCATTCTGACGCCAGGCATTGGGATGCCAAAGTTGTAATCAGCGCGACAGGTACCTGGAGCAACCCCTACATACCTCACTACCCCGATGCCGATCGGTTCGCTGGTAGGCAGCTGCACTCTGCGCACTATGTTGAAGCGCACGTATTTACGGGCAAGAAGGTGCTGGTGGTGGGTGGCGGGAATTCCGGGGCGCAGATTCTGGCAGAAGTCTCCAAGGTCGCCGAGACCACGTGGGTAACCCCTGCTGAGCCAGTGTTTTTGCCTGACGACGTCGATGGCCGGGTGCTTTTCGAGCGCGCCACTGAGCGTTTGAAGGCTCAACAAGAGGGACGTCTCATCGACCAGCCCGTCGGCGGTTTGGGAGACATTGTGATGGTGCCACCCGTTGTTGAAGCCCGTGAGCGTAAAGTGCTCACGTCTGTACGCCCTTTCGAACATTTCACTCGCAACGGTGTGATGTGGGCCGATGGAACTGAATCTGCCGTGGATGTGGTGATCTGGTGTACCGGATTCAGGCCCGCCCTTCAGCACCTGGATACGCTTGGGGTGATCAACACGGAAGGCCGCGTTGAGGTTGAAGGCACTCACTCGACCCAAGAGCCACGGCTATGGCTGGTCGGTTATGGCGAGTGGACAGGTTCGGCTTCTGCCACGTTGATCGGCGTAGCACGCACCGCACGCAGCACAGTCAATGAGATCTTGGCCTTCCTCGGTGATGCATCCGTGGTCTAGCGCCTCAACACCATAGGAGTTGCGGACATGAACGAAATGGTTGTGCGTTGGCCTGAGCGCAATCCACGCCTCTTTTTAACGGTAGCCGCACTCGTCTGGCTCGCGCTGTATAAAGCCCTGGCTCCCGTTTCAGAGGCTGTGGTCGCAGCGCTTCCCGTTGATCGGAATAGCCACCTTGGAGGCGCCTTACAGTTTTTCTTCTACGACACACCCAAAGTGCTGATGTTACTGACCGGCATCGTGTTCTTGATGGGCATGATCAACTCCCACTTCACACCTGAGCGCACCCGCGCAATCTTGGCGGGACGAAGCGAGGGGATGGCCAATGTCATGGCGGCGTCTCTCGGTGTGTTTACCCCATTTTGTTCCTGCTCAGCCGTTCCTCTGTTCATAGGCTTTGTACAAGCGGGAGTGCCACTAGGGGTGACGTTATCTTTCCTCATTTCCGCGCCTATGGTGAATGAGGTAGCGCTTACACTGCTGCTTGGCCTGTTCGGCTGGAAGGTTGCACTGCTGTACCTGGGCCTGGGTTTGTTTATTGCAATTGTCGCAGGTTGGGTCATTGGTCGCCTGAAAATGGAGGCCTACCTGGAGGACTGGGTTCGTGACATGCCCAAAATCCAGGCAACCGCCGGTGACACGAGTATGCCGCTGTATGAGCGGATACGTACCGGTTTTAGCAGCGTACGCGAAATCGTCGGGAGAGTATGGCCGTACATCCTTGCCGGCATTGCCATTGGCGCTGGCATTCACGGGTATGTACCTGAGGATTTCATGGCCAGTTTTATGGGCAAAGAAGCGTGGTGGTCGGTTCCGCTCGCGGTGCTTATCGGCATCCCCATGTATACCAATGCGGCAGGCATCATTCCCATTGTGCAGGCACTGCTCGCAAAGGGCGCGGCGCTGGGCACCGTGCTGGCTTTCATGATGAGTGTCATTGCCCTATCCCTTCCAGAGATGGTGATCTTGCGCAAGGTGCTGAAAGTTCGCCTGATAGCCACCTTCATCGGGGTCGTCGCGGTCGGCATTCTCATCGTTGGTTACATATTCAACTTCGCGTTGTAATCCACCTACCGAGGTTTCTATGAAAGACATCAAAGTTCTGGGCACCGGTTGTGCAAAATGTAAATCGACAGTGGCCATCATCGAACAGGTGGCGAGTGCGAAAGGCGTCCCCGTAAAGCTGGAAAAAATCGAAGACATGCAACAGATCGTCAGCTACGGGGTAATGTCCACGCCCAGCGTCGTGATTGATGGAAAGGTTGTTCATTCAGGCGGCATCCCGTCCCGTGACAAGGTCGAGCAATGGCTCAGCGCTTGAGATACGCAGCCAGGGTTGCACTGTGGTGCACGACAATCATCTCAGACGTCAATGCCGGGGTATTGCCTATAGCTCGCATACCGGCCTGGCAAGTGCTCAGAACGTGCAACCCTGTTGATGCCGAGCGACTGCCACTTCATCCGAGATTGCGTCGATAACGTATTGCCAGTTCAAAAAACTGATCTATACCCAATAAAACCGATGGCGTGGGGCAGGAATCGTCAACCCTCCCCCATTGATGCTGTTCCATTGAAACAGGTGGTACACACAACACTGAGAGGCTCATTGATGAATGCCTTGAAAGTCGCCGCCAATCATCCGGTTCGTGCCTGTTTCCATACCAACCGAGAAGTGGTTTCCCTCGACCAGACCGATTACACCGACGTCGCCGTGGCGGTATTTTCGCTGGACGATGTGTTGGCAGGTGCCCTTGAGGCTATCAAGCGTAACGGCTTCGATATCCCGATTTTCCTGGTTGTGGCACAAGAGGGCAAACGTGCCCTTGAAAACTACAAGCGTGTGCAAGACGTACTGCTGCAGGTCAATGGCGTGTTCGACCCTTCCAGCAGTAATGCCGACTATTACGGCCACCAACTGGAGACCGCCGCCAGACACTACGAGGAGACCCTGCTGCCGCCGTTTTTCGACGCACTTGAACACTACACGGAGGCGGCCAGTTCAACATTTGCCTGCCCAGGGCACCAGGGGGGCCAGTTCTTTCGTAAACATCCGGCTGGCCGACAATTCTTCGACTTCTTCGGCGAAACACTGTTTCGTGCCGACAGGTGCAATGCTGATGTCAAGCTGGGCGACCTGCTGATCCATGAAGGCCCGGCGCTGCTTGCACAAAAACATGCCGCGCAGGTATTCAACGCCGACAAGACCTACTTCGTGCTCAATGGCACTTCAGCCTCCAACAAGGTGGTCACCAACGCGCTGATCACACCAGGTGATCTGGTCTTGTTCGACCGCAACAACCATAAGTCCAACCATCAGGGCGCCTTACTCCAGTCGGGCGGCGTTCCGGTGTACCTGGAGACCGCGCGTAATCCCTATGGCTTCATCGGCGGTATCGATGCTCACTGTTTCGACGAAAGCTACCTGCGCCAGCTGGTCAGCGAAGTCGCACCAGACAAGGCAACGCTGGCGCGGCCGTTTCGTCTGGCGATCATCCAGTTGGGCACCTATGACGGCACTATTTATAACGCCCGCCAGGTAGTGGACCGTATCGGCACACTGTGCGACTACATCCTCTTCGACTCCGCGTGGGTAGGTTACGAACAGTTCATACCGATGATGAAGGACTGCTCGCCCCTGCTGCTGGATCTCAACGAAAACGACCCAGGCATTTTCGTTACTCATTCAGTACACAAGCAGCAAGCCGGATTTTCTCAGGCCTCGCAGATCCACAAAAAAGACCGGCACATCAAAGGACAGGCACGCTACTGTAATCATGCCCGCTTGAACAATTCGTTCATGGCCCAGGCCTCCACCAGCCCGTTCTATCCGTTGTTTGCATCCCTGGACGTCAATGCACGCATCCATTCCGGTCGCAGTGGCCTGCGGCTGTGGGACGACTGCATCAAATTCGGCATCAATGCGCGCAAATTGATTCTGGAAGCCTGCACACTCGTTCGCCCATTCGTGCCTGACACCCTTGATGGCCGTCCATGGCAAGACCACCCAACCGATGAGATCGCCAAGGACATTCGCTTCTTCGAGTTTCACCCGGGAGAGCGCTGGCACGCTTTCCCAGGTTATGCCGATAAACAGTATTTCATCGACCCCTGCAAACTGCTGTTTACAACACCGGGTATCAACTCCGCCGACGGCAGCTACGCCGACTTCGGCATTCATGCCGGCATCCTGGCCAACTTCCTGCGCGAGAACGGCATTGTTCCGGAGAAGTGCGACCTCAACTCGATCCTGTTCCTGCTGACCCCCGCCGAAGATTGGGCAAAGATGAGTCATCTGGCTGCACAAATTGCACGCTTCGAGCGCTTCATCAACGATAACGCGCCCATGAGCCGGGTGCTGCCGACCCTCTATGAGCAGTATCAGGCGCGCTATAACGGCTACACGATCCGCCAGCTCTGTCAGGAGATGCACGACCTTTACCGTCGGCATAACGTTCAACAATTGCAGAAAGACATGTTCCGCAAGGCGCATTTTCCGAAAAAGGCACTGAACCCTCAGGACGCCCAGATTCAATACATGCGCGGCAATGTCGAGTTGGTCGCACTGGCAGACGCCGATGGCCGCATCGCTGCCGAAGGCGCCTTGCCCTACCCACCAGGCGTGCTCTGTGTTGTACCCGGCGAAGTATGGGGCGGAGCGGTCTTGAAGTATTTCCTGGTCCTGGAGGAAGGCATCAATCAATTGCCCGGCTTCACCCCTGAACTGCAGGGCGTCTACTTGAAACAGGAAGGTGGACGCACCCGCGCTTATGGCTACGTGCTCAAGACTTGATGCAACCCCCACTACACACCCTCCGGGAGCCGCCCTATGAGTCGATCGCAAACGCGTTTACCCGCCGACATGGTGCAACGTTTTCCGGTCCTGATCGTGATCGACGCCAAGGCGCACGACGACAGCATCATTGTGCGCAGTGCCCACGCCATCGCAGAAGCGCTGCATGAGCATGAACTGGAGGTTGAACTGGTAGGGTCGCTGGATGAAGCAGAGATTGCCATCAGTGCCAACTCAGCCTACAGCTGCGCCATTATTGGTTGGGGGCTGTGCGAGGCCGCTCCCGAACAGGCGCTGCAACTCATTCGCTTGATACGCCGGCGCACAGGACAACTGCCCATCATGCTGGGCATGAGCCAGGCGAACCAGAGCAAGGTTCCGCTGGCATTCGTCGAGAACATCGACGGCGTTATCTGGCAACCCGAAGACAGTCCCCAGTTCATCGCCGGGCGCATCGAAACAGCTGCCCGTCGCTATCTCGACAGCATCCTGCCACCCTTCTTTGGTGCCTTGGTCAACTTCGCCGGCACCCATGAATACTCCTGGCACACCCCGGGCCATACGGGCGGCACGGCCTTCATGAAAACCGCCGTCGGACGTAGCTTTCTCGACTTCTACGGCGAGCAAATGTTGCGTTCGGACCTCAGTGTTTCAGTGGGCGAACTGGGCTCGCTGAACGACCATTCAGGCCCGGTGGATGAAGCGGAAAGGTATGCCGCACGCGTGTTCGGCGCCGATTACACCTTCTTTTCGATGGGTGGCAGCTCAGCGAGCAACCAGATTGTCCTGCACTCGGCCGTGACCGACGGCGATGCCGTGCTGGTTGACCGCAATTGCCATAAATCGTTGAACTATGCGTTGAACATGTCCGGTGCGGTACCGCTCTATTTGCGCCCACGCCGTAATGCGCGGGGCCTGATCGGCCCAGTGCCGCGCAGCGAATTGACACCGGCAGCGGTGGCACAGAAGCGTGCCGACAGCCCCTTGGCGATCCATAAGCAGGCACGCCCGGTACTGGCCGTACTGACCAACTCGACCTACGATGGCCTGTGCTACAACGTTCAGGTCACCACCCGAGAACTGAGCCAGAGCGTCGACCGTATCCACTACGATGAAGCCTGGTTCGCCTATGCGCGCTTCAATACGCTGTACGAAGGACGCTATGGCATGCACCGCGGCGAGCGTCACCCCGATGATGCGACGGTGACCGTTACCCACTCGACCCACAAACTGCTGGCGGCGTTGTCACAAGCCTCCATGATCCACATCCGCTCGGGCAAGGTGCCGGTCAAGCCGGCACTGTTCAACGAAGCGTTCATGATGCACACCTCGACGTCTCCGCAGTACAGCATCATCGCGTCTATCGATGTCTCGTCGAAGATGATGGACGATGCCGGCGAGTACCTCACCGACGAGTCGATCAGCGAAGCCATCGCCTTTCGCCAGGCCATGGTCCGCCTGAACAACGAAGTGCATGAGCGTGACCCCAACGACTGGTGGTTTGGCGTCTGGCAACCGGATGAAGTCAACGGTGTGCCCTTCGCCGAACTCGACCCGCACACGCTGCACCGTGGTGAGTCCTGGGTGCTCAAGCCAACGGCCAGTTGGCACGGGTTCGGCGACCTGGGTGACGACTACTGCATGCTTGACCCGATCAAAGTCACAGTCCTGACCCCCGGCCAGACGCTTGAAGGTGCAATGGAGCCGAGCGGCATCCCGGCCCCTTTGGTCTCGACCTTCCTGGCCAGTCGTGGAACGGTGGTGGAAAAGACCGAACCCTACTCGATACTGCTGTTGTTCAGCATCGGCGTGACCAAAGGCAAATGGGGCACATTGGTCGCAGGACTGATGGAATTCAAGAAGCACTATGACAACAACTCGCCACTGGAACAGGTGTTGCCCGACCTGGTCGCCAGTCATGGTGATCGTTACTGCGACATGGGCCTGAAGGACCTGGCCGAGCAGATGCACCAGGACATGCTCGCCTCGAAGATGCTCCACAACATGGATGCCGCCTATACCCTGCTGCCAGACCCGGTGACCTCCCCGCGCGCCACTTACGCCAGGCTGGTACGCGGCGAAATAGAGCAGATTGCCGTACGCGACATGCTCGATCGAACGGTCGCCGTGCAGATCGTTCCCTACCCACCAGGCATACCGCTGATGATGCCGGGGGAGAAAGCCGGTGCCGACAAAAAGGCCATCGTCGATTACTTGCTGGCCATGGAGTTGTTCGACGGCCACTTTCCGGGTTTCGAACACGACAACCATGGCATCGAGATTGAGCGTGACGACCAGGGGCGGCCAATCTACAGGGTGTATGTGGTCAAACAATAGTGTTTAACCCCTCCCCTGCGGCACGCAGTAAGCCGCCGGACTCAGGGTCAGTGCTTTGAGAGCGCAAGGAGTTTTCAGATGGCTGATTCAAGCAAGAAAATGAGCCTCGTGGGGCTGACCACGCTAGTGACGGTCAACATGATGGGCTCCGGCATCATCATGCTGCCCACAAGCATGGCCCAACTCGGAGCGGTCTCGTTGTTGTCGTGGGTGGTGACGGCCATCGGCTCCATGGCCATCGCCTACTGTTTTTCCCAATGCGGTATTTTTTGCGCACGATCGGGCGGATTGTCGGCCTATACCGAAGAAGCGCACGCAAAGTCCGGGTTCTTTCTCTGTTCGTACCTGTACTTTCTCTCGCTGGCCATCGCCAACGTCGCCGTCGCCATTTCAGCTGTGGGTTACATGACGTCATTCGTGCCGTGGCTGGGCAGCGGCGCCATTCCGCTGTTCATCGGTACGGTTGGCCTGCTGTGGCTGACCACACTGGCCAACTTTGGCGGCCCGAGCATCACCGGCAAGATTGGCGCGATTACGGTCTGGGGCGTGATCATCCCGGTGGCCGGGTTGAGCCTCATTGGCTGGTTCTGGTTCAAGCCCGACGTACTGGCTGCGGCCTGGAACCCGAACAGCCTGCCGATCTCCGAAGCGGTCAGCAAGGCCATTCCCTTGACCCTGTGGGCATTTCTGGGCATGGAGTCGGCAGCACAGGCCTCGGATGCAGTGGAGGACCCCAAACGCACGGTACCCCTGGCCTGCCTGTTCGGAACACTGGGCGCCGCCGTGGTGTACGTGCTGTCGACCACCGTCATCCAGGGCATCATCCCCAACGCCGAGCTGGCCAATGCGTCAGCCCCCTTCGCACTCGTCTATGCACACATTTTCAACCCAACGGTCGGCAACATCATCATGGCCCTGGCCGTGATGGCGTGCGTTGGTTCACTGCTGGGGTGGCAGTTCACCCTGGCGCAAACGGCCAAGATGACCGCCGATCAGGGCATGTTCCCAAAACTGTTCAGCAAGGTCAGCGCGCTGAATGCCCCCATCGTCGGCATGATCGTCTGCGGCGTATTGCAGACACTCATGGCGCTATCGACCATCTCGCCCAATGCCAGCGCCCAGTTCAGCAAACTGGTCAACCTGGCGGCGGTGACCAACCTGATTCCCTACGTGACAGCGCTCACCGGGCTGCTGGTAATGATGTACAAGGCCAAGGCCTCGTCCGCGATCAACTCGCGTAATACGCTCGTGTTGTTGATTGCCGTCGCCTATTCGCTATATGCCCTCTATGCCTGCGGCAAAGATGCCGTGTTCGGTGGCACACTGGTGCTTGCGTTCGGTTATCTGCTTTATGGCTTCCTCGCCAAACGTTTTGTCAATGAGCCTCAAACCGCCCAGGCCAGGGCCGGCAATCCTTAGGCGTTGCTTTCAGGACTGCAAAGACATCTGAATACGGGGAACAGGATATGAACGTACAGTTAACCAAACCCGCAAGCCTGCTGATGACCTGCCTGCTTGCGCTGCTGCCGGTAGTGGCTGGCGCAAATACCCTTGAACGCGTTCGCGCCAACAACACCCTGAACCTGGGCTACCTGCCAGACTTCGCACCGTTCAGTAGCATGGAGGGCGACAAAGTCAGCGGCTATTCCATCGACCTGTGCGTGAAAATCGCCGACAGGATCAAGGCCGAACTGGGGCTGGCCTCATTGCAACTGCACTACCAGCCCGTCAACATCACCGAGGCGACCAGTGCTGTCGCCTCGGGAAAGATCGATATCCTCTGTACGCCAACACCGGCGACACTGGAGCGGCGTAAAACCGTGAGTTACTCGATACCGGTATACACCGCCGGGCTCTCCGTCGTGGTGCGTGATGATGCTTCCGAGGCGTTGCTCAATGTGCTCAATGGCAAGGTGGCCCACAGCGGGCCGACCTGGCGTGCAACCGTCAACCATGGTCTTGCCAACCAGACCTTTGTGACCACCGGTGGCGGCGTCTCCGAGTCGTGGATCCGCGAGCAAATGCGCTTGCTCGGCGTAGTCGCCACCCTGATTACGGTCAAGGACAACGACGAAGGCATAAAACTGGTCGCCGATGGCAAGGCCGATGCGTTCTTCTCTGAACGCATGTCGCTGAAAACCCATGTCGCGGTGGACTACCCGAGCGGAAAGCTGAAGATACTCGACCGTATCTTTGAATACGCGCCGGTTTCACTGATGGTGGAGCGCAGTGATGAAAACTTCCGCTTGCTGGTCGATACGACACTAAGTGAGATGTACCGTTCTGGCGAGATCGAACAGGCCTACGACAAGTACCTGGGAGGTGCAGGCAAGACGGCCAAGAAACTGTTCAAGGTGTATGCACAACCCTGAATCCGAAGGCCAGGGTGGCTCAACATGCCTGCCGCCATGCGCTGATGACTCAGCGCGTGCTCACGAGCCCTCGGAGGTCAGACCATGAACATGCTGCCAGCGATGACTACACGCCTGCTGCTGACCTTGAGCCTGTGCGGCCCAACCCTGGCCAGCGCCGAGGACTGGCAGTTGGCCGCGAACGAGGACAACATTCAGGTCTACCTGAGCAACGTACCGGGCACCCACTACCAGCGCTTTCGTGGCATCGCGTTGATCAAGGCCAGCGTTGCCACCCTCACCGACCTGCAGGAAAACCTGCGGGTCGCCTGCAAATGGCTGTACGCCTGCGCAGACATGCGCCTGTTGAAAGTCGAAGGCGATAACACCTGGGTCTACATCACTACCGCCCTGCCCTGGCCCGCCAACCCCCGCGATATCGTGCTCAAGGTACACACCGAGCGTACCGACGACGGTGCCGTCATACGCCACCTCAGCGCCGTGCCCGGCATGGTGCCTGGTGTACCGGGCCAAACCCGCGTACGCCAGCTGAGTGGCATCTGGAAGATGGTACCCAAGCGCGACAACGAAACGGAAGTCACCTATCAACTGCAAGCTGACCCTGCGGGGGATATTCCCTCATGGCTGGCTAATCAGTTTGTCATCGACGCACCGATGATTACCCTGAAAACCCTGCGCGCCGTCGCCGAAAGGCAAGGCATCCGCCCGGCCTCGACCGACAGCGGCGAAGCACACGACTGAGCATGATTCGCCTATAGCCAATACTTCGGATAGCTGCCACGGCTGCGGGCATTGTTCAAACACCAGGCGACGGCAACAATCACGATTGAACCGGCCAGTACGGGCGTGAGCAGAAAACTGAACGGCGCACTGGCCGCCAGCACCACCAACGGGTTGCCACCTGCGGGGGCATGCAAGGTGCGCGTCTGTTGCATCGCCACCAACGCCAGGCCCACGGCCAGCGCACCTGCCCACCACGCATTCCCCAACGTGTGCAGTACCAGCAAGCCGACCAGTGTCGACACCAGATGCCCGCCGATGAGACTGCGCGGCTGAGCCAGTGGCGACTCAGGCAAGCCGAACGCAAGCACACAACTCGCACCAAAGGACGCCATCAACCATGGTGCCCCCGACACATGGCTAAGCCAACCTGTGGCACCAATCGCGACCACCGCACCGATGAATGACAGCAGGCTGAAATGCAGCGACGGCGCGGGCGGCGCACTCGATTTAAGGATGGGGCCGATGGGCATCGTAACAACTCCAGAGAGACTTAAGACACCGAAAAGATACCGATCGGTATACATCCATGTCAACCGATCGGTGTACACTAGCCCAGTACGCCAGGAGGCCTGAACACATGAGCACATCTCAGACGATCACCGAATCGGCCTTGCGCCTGTTCTACCGCCAGGGCTACCACGCCTCCGGCGTAGAGCAACTCAGCCAAGTGGCCGGGGTGACCAAGAAAACGCTGTATCGCCATTTTCCGAGCAAAGAACACCTGATCGAAGCCGCGTTGCAGCTTCGCCATACCGAGTTCATGAGGCAAATGAGCGCTGCTGTAGACGCAGCCCCCAGCCTGCAGCGACCACTGGCCTACATCGACTTCATCGCCACCTGGGCACAATCCGCAGACTTTTGTGGCTGTGCCTTCATCAATGCCTCCGCCGAATACAGCAGTCCTGACGACCAGCCTCACTTACTGGCAAAACAGCATAAGCAACAGGTGCTCGCCTACCTGGAAGCGATCTGTACCGAGGCACAGTTCAAACACCCGTCGGTGGCTGCGCTGCAGCTTTTCGTGATCGGTGAGGGGTTGATCGTTACGTGCCAGGTCAATGGGGCTTCGACGGCATTCATCGAGGCAGCGCGAGGGATGGTGTTGGGGATGGAAATGTCTGGCGGCCCTCTATGAAGCGCCCCATAGGGCGCAGCCTGGTGCGCCAGCGATCTGTCGCGCACCACCCTCTACGTGCTTTCCATGATTGCCCTGCGAGTGCTCCGCACCCCATGGGCCGCTGAGTCGAACGCTCTTGATTAGAATTTTTACGTGGCCATGCTTTTGCATCACGCCGACGCCAGCCAATTGCCAACTTGGAAGTCTATACATTCAAGGGGCGTTCATGACGACAGAACCACACTTAAAAACCATGCCTTTTTAACCAGAGCGAAACGCATAATCCGCTCTGGTTCACCTCATCCGAGAAACTCAATCGGATACGTGCCCCAATACGACCGGTTATCGCAGTGACGATCGATAAACCCAGCCCAGAGCCTGCTTCGCCGGTTCCCAGGCTGCGGTAAAACGGATCGAATACCAGCGATTGCTCTTCCACACTGATGCCCGGACCCGAGTCCTTGATTTCCAAGATCACGGTCTCTTGCGCCAACTCGACTCTCAGGTCGACGCGTCCACCCGCCGGGGTATAACGAATAGCGTTGTCCACCAGATTCTTGACCACGATAAACAGATCCATTTCATTGATGATGATCTGTACGTCTTCGGTACTTTCAACACCGATATCGATGCCCTTGTGTTCGGCCAGTGGCAACAAGTCTTCCAACACTCGACGAAAGACTTCATGGACGGACACCGATGTTTGTGATCGTTCCGCAATCGATTGTGCGGCCGCCAGGGTAAGCAATTGTTCGATCAGCTTTCTACTGCGCTCAATTCCCTGAGACAGCGGTAAAAAGCACTCGTGGGCAGATGCCGACATTTCCGTGGACGACAATCGCTCCGCTTGCAGTGACAGGGCCGTCATCGGAGAACGCAGTTCATGCGCTGCGTCGGCGATGAAGCGACGCTGTGCTTCCATGGCCTGCGCAACACGCTTGAGCAATCGATTGATGGCTACGACGAAAGGTCGTATTTCGGTCGGCAAGTGAGTTTCGTCGATAGGATGCAGCGCCTGTTTGTCACGCTGATCGATTTCGGCCGAGAGAATCGCTATAGGACGGAACAGCTTGCGCACCAGATCAGCCACGACCACCAGCAGCACCGGAAACAGAATGAGAAATGGCAACAGACTGCGCCAGGCACTTTTGCGCGCTTCCTTATCACGCACGTCTGCCTCTTGAGCGACAACGATACGTTCGCCAGCGGCCGTGGTTCTGACCAGTATGCGAAACTTTTCGCCTGCGATGCTCAAGGTCGACAAGCCATCGGCCAGGCTTGTGGGAAAGGGCAACGGTATGGTTGCGTCGTCATTGCCGGTCGCTTTCCCGCTATCGACCAGGTATTGCACGATGACCCTGGATTCTTCGTCGTCGCCGACGACCTGTTCCCCTCCGGGATAGCGCAGGGTCATCTGCTGCCGATCAAACAGCACCGCCACTTGGCGCAGGGTTTCGTCCTGCATTTCGTGCGCTTCTTTGAGTGCGGAAACGAAAGCGAACACACCCGCCAGTACTGCCACGATGAGGATGGCCAGCGACAGCGTTACAGAAAGCCTTAACTGTACCGAGTCGCTCAAGCGCCTTTTGAAACCATCCATCCCATCCCCCTGACGTTTTTGATGACATGGTTACCCAGCTTTCGCCGCAAAGCGTGGATCAGAAACTCCACCGCGTTGCTTTCCACTTCATGGCCCCAACCGTAAATACGGTCTTCAAGCTCACTGCGCGAGAGAATGGCGCCAGGCCGGATCAACAGGGCCTGCAAAAGGGCGAATTCGCGGCTGGAGAGTTGAACGTCGGTGGTTTCAGCGGTGGTAGCCTGTTTAGAGACCAGGTTCAGCGATACCTCACCGTTATCCAGCACTGATTGGGCATTACCGCCACGGCGGCGCAGTACAGCCCGCATACGCGCCAGCAATTCCGCCATGGCGAAGGGTTTGAGTAGGAAGTCATCTGCGCCGCCGTCGAGGCCACGCAGGCGATCATCAAGGCCATCCCGTGCGGTGATGATCAGCAGCGGTACAGGGTTGTTGCGAGCGCGAATGACATCGAGCACATCGAGTCCGTCTTTGCCGGGTAGCCCAAGGTCGAGCAACACAAGGTCATACTTCTGGGCGTCCAGGGCCGCCAAGGCCGTGAGGCCGTTTTTCAGCCAGTCGGTAGCGTAGCTCGCATCGTTCAGCGCACTCTGGATGGCATCACCAATCATCAGGTCATCTTCGACCAACAGAATTCGCATGTTTCGCTCCGATAAAAAGGCGCGACGGTCACAACTATCGCGCCTGTATTGAAGCACCTGAACCGGGGTTTTGTCCGCCGCCGATTCCATGCAGCATCACTGTTTGCCTTTCATCGAAGTGAAGGCCTTGAGCAGATCATCCATCGCGACCTTGCAATCAACCTGCTTCGGCGTACTGGCGCGCAGGGCATCGAGCGCCCGGTCAATTGCCTTGTCCAGCACATGCCAGTCGCCGGCGGCGCGGGGTTTGATCCCGGCCTCGGCGGAGTCCCAGGACGTTTCGAGGTCTTTGAT
Organism: Pseudomonas laurentiana; assembly: GCF_014648275.1. Lineage (GTDB taxonomy): Bacteria > Pseudomonadota > Gammaproteobacteria > Pseudomonadales > Pseudomonadaceae > Aquipseudomonas > Aquipseudomonas laurentiana. The sequence goes on along the minus strand of NZ_BMQU01000003.1, from coordinate 301,660 downwards.
TCGGGCTTTCGCCCCGGGCAGATCGTCTTTGTCGACCAGTACAGCCACATCGGCGGCAATGGCATGGAACTCGCTCAGGTCACCCAGCTTCGAACCGGATTGAGCGGGCGAACTCAGCGACGAGGTGGTCGTGCCAGTGCCGGGTTTGTCGACGGGTTTCGAGCAGCCGACCATACTGCCGAACAACACGAGGGACGAGACGATGGCAACGTGGCGAATAGCGATTTGAAAGGAGCGCATGACGGTTCCTTGATAGGCTTCGGAAAGGTTACTGAATGACGGTTTTGCGGTTGCCGACGCTGACTTGCGCGACCACCACCAGCAGCACGATGACGCTCAGGAAGATCGCACTCGTCCAGGCGGCGCCCATACCCAAGCCTCCGTAGGTCTTGGCCTGGGTCAGCAAGTCGCCGAGGGAGGCGCCGAACGGACGCGTCAGGATGTAGGCTAACCAGAACATCAACACCACGTTGCCGCCCAGACGCCAAGCCAGCAGAGTCGCTGCAATCAGCGCACCGAAAATCACGACGCCGAGCGTGAAACCAAGCCCAAGGGCTTCGGTGGCCAGATCACCAGCGGCGGTGCCAAGGGCAAAGGTGCAGAGCACGGTCGTCCAGTAGAAAAACTCGCGGCGCGGTGTGTCGATTTCGCGGATCGAAAGAGTGTGCTCCACGCGAAACCAGAGCAGAAAATTGATTGCCAGCAACACCGAGAACACCGCCGTGCTGACGTACAGGCTGATGTCGAGCATGTCGGTCATGATGTCGGTGATCTGGGTACCGACGATGCTCACCAACACCACGGTCAACCAGTAGATCCAAGGTGAATAGGCCGCTTTACGCATTTGAAAGAACAGCGCGCACGCCAGTAATAGCGCCATGCCGATGCTGGTCCAGCCAGCGCCGAAACCCGCATCTACCGCTAGAAAGTCAGCGCCGGTTTCACCCACTGTCGTCGATAGGATCTTGATCACCCAGAAAGACAGTGTCACTTCGGGCACTTTACTAAGCCATCCGGCTTTTGCGGGATTCATCTGCTGATAACCTCTTCTAAGCGGCGCTGAATGTGCGCGGAAGAAAAGGTACAACGCAATACTTAGCTGAGACTGAGGGGTGGCACGGTGCTTGCCAAAGTAGCCTTTGCGGGGATAGCGCTGGGCGTAACACGCTTGATTTTGAAAAAGGAACCGGCGCGCAAAAAGACACGAAGCCGACTGGAGCGCGTCCGGTAGCGCCGCGTGTCATGCCTGGTCGCGTTAGATCTGGAGCCTGAGCTTACGTTTGCCTGACGATATCGACCGAGATCTCCACCGCCGGAATCGTTCCTCTGTTCTCAAGCCAGTGTGTCGTGTTCCTGTCCTCGGGCCAGCCCACTCCCGGGCCATAGTCCGTAGCGACCCCGTTTCGATGGTCAGTGATCGTACCTTGCAGAATGTAAACAGTACCGGGTCTGTCTTTATGGTTGTGAACCGGCCCGAAGACGCCTCCAGGCTCGATGGTCACCATACGCATTCTAAGTTGACGCCCTGCCATGCCCTCGATCTCAGGGCCCAGGTCAACCGTTGCAAGTAACTTCACCGCAACACCTTTCGTTTCGGGTGCAGCCTGTTCGTTGCTCATCGCGCTCTCCTCTCTGTAGCGGCAGTGCCCGACCGATCAGTTCACGCCACACAGGTGGCAGCGGCAAGTGCCAAACCCATGCAGATGCGCTACAACAATACATAGAACTCCGGGGGCCTGACAGGAAGCGAGCGAACGTGGATGAAACACACACTCTGCGTCACCAGCCTGGCTCGGATCGCATCCGCTTCGCTATTCATAATAGCCCCCAGCGCAGTCGCAGAGGATCTCGAACCCAGGTCCTACGCCAATACGCCGGTCGGTATCAATTTCCTGCTGATGGGTTATAGCGATCTCCATGGCAACGTGACAGCCAACCCCTCAATCCCGCTTCAGGATGCCAAGCTCAACATCAAGACCGTCGTGTTTGCCTTTGCCAGATCCCTGGATGTCTGGGGCCGCTCCGGGAAGTTCGATATCATCGTGCCTGAGGCAAAACTGGCCGGCTCTGCGCTGTTCAACGGTGAACCCAAGGAGCGTAATGTCACAGGGTTGATCGATCCGAGATTCCGCTTCTCGGTCAACCTGTATGGCGCCCCGGCGATGTCCCTGGCTGAGTTTCCCCGCTATCAACAAGATGTCATTATCGGCGCCAGCCTGGCGATCACAGCGCCACTGGGTCAATACGACACGAGCAAGCTGGTCAATCTCGGCAACAACCGCTGGTCGTTCAAGCCCGAACTGGGGATTTCCAAGCGCTTGGGGCCAGTAACCTTGGAACTGTCCGGCGCCGGAACCTTCTACACCGACAATAACGAGTTCCTCGGCGACCATACGCTGTCACAGAACCCGATCTACCAGGTACAGGGGCATCTTATCTATGCCTTTAGCAACGGTGTCTGGGCTTCGCTGGATACGACCTACTTCGCTGGCGGAAGTAGCTCAGTCGATGGGGTTGGTAACCACGACTTTCAGGAAAATACACGCTACGGATGCACCCTCACGCTGCCCTTGAACCGCAACCATTCGCTAAAGCTGAATGCGAGCAATGGTGGGCATACCCGTACGGGCAGCGAATACGATGCCATTGGCATAGTCTGGCAGTACCGCTTCGGCGGAGGGCTCTGATCCCCAGGGATTTGCGCCGCATTCCCTTCGCGGATTAGTCAGATAGGTATCCGATCAATCAGGGACGGCTCAATCAACATCAAGCGTCACTTAATCTGATTCGATGGATAAAGGCCGGCGAGCCGAGCGATCACGACACCAACGTAAAAGACGCCCGAAAATTCTTCGACCATCACCAACGAACGGGCATGGTCAGTCAATGGGAGCACATCGCCATAGCCGGTGGTTGTGAGCGTCGTGAGGCTGAAATAGATCAGCTTGAAGAACGTGCCAGGCTGTATGAAGTCGAGGTGGCCAGGGCCGAATGAGCCAGCACTGGATATCTCGACCAGGGCATAGACGAAGGACCAGACGAAAGCCAGCATGATGTAACCTGCAAGTGCGCCATGCAGCTTGTCGGCTGTAATTGGCCCGCGCTTGAGAATATAGCGGAGCACGCCACTAAACGAGACGGCAAGAGACGCCGCATACGATATCCCGGCAAAGACAAGCATCGCGATACTCTCAGCCCATAACGCCGTCCATTGAAGGCCAACCCCAAGTAACGCCAGGCTCAGTTTGAAGATAAACCCCCGCCGAGTCTGCCGGGTGGCAAAAGCCCCCACGAGCAGCACGATTGAAAACAGAATACCCAGCAACGTGCGGGCGAATATGCCCTCTTCAAGAAAGGGAAACAGAAGGATCAACCCGAGCAACAGCAACAATAGATAAGTGCAAGGGCCTCGCCCTATCACCATCTGGGCTAAATCCTCTTCCGACTCGGGTTTGTCTCGCAGATTCGTCATACCGGTATCCCACGGACGGAAATAGCGCTAGAGACCTGACGTTTCACAGTTGAAATCTGACTTGGTTTGATCAGGGTCGGCAGTGGAATTCTAGTCACGAATGCCTACCAGAGGGTATTCGCGGCAATGAATTAATGGCCAACCTTGCAGGTTTGCTACCATTAACGAGCGACATCGAGATTGAGGTCTGCAGCAGGCAACGTCAGCCCTTGTCTCCCTGGCATGGAACCACTCATTTCAAGCCTGCCGGACAGATGGGAGGTGCAATGCGCATTCCATTGTTTTACGCGGTGTCAGTTGCTCTGTTGCTGAGCGGGCTTTCCTGCCTGGCGCAACCACTGGATGCGAGCGAACCCCCAAACACTGCAGATACAGCGGCAGTCGAGGCGGTAGCCAAGGATGCCGTGTTTACCGAAGAGCAACTGGATCAAATGCTGGCGCCCATTGCGCTCTATCCGGATCCACTGCTGGCACAAGTGCTAATGGCCACCACCTACCCTGGGGAAGTCGCCGAGGCGGTAACCTGGTCTAAAGCACATCCGGACACCAAGGGCGATGATGCTGTCAAACAAGTGGCGAGCCAGCCCTGGGATCCGAGCGTGCAGGCGTTGGTCGCTTTCCCACAAGTGCTGGCAACGCTAGGGCAAGATCCCGTCTGGGTACAACGCCTGGGTGATGCCTTCCTGGCGCAACCCGACGATGTCATGGGGGGCGTACAGCGCTTGCGTCATCAGGCGCAAGCCGCTGGCAACCTTCAGAGCAACCAGTATCAGAACGTGACGGTGCAGGCTGTTACAGCACCCGCCCCCACCTCTGCAGCGCCTGCCTCCCCCCCTGCCAGCAACCACTCTACGATCATCATTCAGCCCGCCGACCCGCAGGTGGTCTACGTACCCAGTTACAACCCGACCACCACCTACGGCACCTGGGCCTACCCTGCGTCGCCTCCCGTTTACTATCCACCGCCGCCCGCCTATTACCCCGGCTCGGCATTGCTGGCTGGGCTGGCGTTCGGTGCTGGCGTGGCGATCATCGGCTCGTTGTGGGGTGAGTGTGACTGGGACAATAACGACATTGACATCGACGTCAATCGCTACAACACCATCAACCGCAACAATCAAATCACCAATAATCAGAACAAATGGCAGCACAACGCCGTTCACCGCGATGGCGTTCCCTATCGAGACAGCAGGAGCCGCGAACGCTACGGCAAACAACTGAACGGTGCCAGTCAGCGTGAGGCTTATCGAGGGGACAATGCACAGCGAGCCCAGGCTCGTGAAAAAGCCCGCGGCTCAATGGATAAGTACGGTATTGAACGACCTGCCACCAGCAACCGCGAAGCCCGTGATCGAGCGCGCGCAGCTCAGTCCGGAACATCGGACAGCAATCGGTTACAAGCAGGTACTGAGAGACAGAAGTCGTCAGGCATGGGTCAGGGCACGATCAGAAACACTCGGGAGCGTCAGGAACTCAGGAACACCGCTCAGGTACAACAGCGCGGACAGGCCGATTTGTCTGCGCGCCAGACGGCAAAAAAACGGCCATCCGCCAACACCGGCAGTGCTCGCAACAATGTATTCGCCGGCGCACGCGCTCCATCCCTGGCCAGCGCACAAGCCAGTCGCGGTCGGACCAGCCAGGCATCCGCCCAACGACCTAACGTCTCGCGATCAGCCGGCAATCAGATCAGTCGGCCGTCCAATCCACCAGCGCGTCAAAGGGGGGGACGGCGTTGAACCACAATTCTCGAGTGAAGGTACTCATAGGCCTACGCCCCCGCCTCTTGGCGATAGCTGCCAGCGTGGCGTGGTCGTGCGCGGTTACGGCACAGCAAGCATTTCCAACGCCAGAAAAGGCCGCTCAAGCGTTCGTCGAAGCAGTCGGTACGGAACACGCCGATCAGGCCCGTCTGAGCGAGTTGCTGGGTGATGAGTGGCGTAGTTTCATTCCGCGTGAGGGTGTGCAGCGCAGTGATGTAGATGCGTTTTTGAAGCAATACCATGAACAACACAGCATTGAAAAATCCGGCGACCGCAAGGCGATCCTGTCGGTCGGCAGTGACCACTGGACACTGCCTATCCCCATGGTAAAAGGCAAGAACGGTTGGCGCTTCGACATCAAGGCCGGTAGCGCCGAAATCCGTGCCCGTCGAATTGGCCGCAACGAACTGGCCGCGCTGCAATCGGTACTGACCTATCACGACGCCCAGATAGACTATGCGTCAGTGGATCGCGACGGTGACGGCGCACTCGAATATGCGCAGAAAATCTTCAGCACTACTGGCAAGCACGACGGACTCTATTGGCCGGACGACGATAGCAGGCAGATCAGCCCGTTGGGTCCATTGTTCGGCAAAACCATTGCTGGCGAAGACTGGCATGGCTACCGCTTCCGCATTCTGGATGGCCAAGGCCCCTCGGCACCTGGCGGCGCATACAGCTACTTCATCGGTGACAAGATGAGCCGTGGGTTTGCACTGATCGCCTGGCCGGCGAAATACGATGACACCGGGGTGATGAGCTTCATGATCAGCCATGAAGGACAGGTGTTCGAGAAAGACCTGGGGCCCAGTGGGGATAAACTGGCGCACGCGATGAAGCGCTTTGATCCAGATGACAGTTGGAAGGTGGTCACTGTCGATCAGCAGTAGCACGATCCGGTTGTTGACGTCCTGAACGTAATCAAATGGCTACTTTGCCGCTGCCCGCTGCCCGCTCCTCGCCACCGACCGTTACAGGTCGGAAGCGAACAGGCGGTTTTGTCCAACTGGCTCACCCCTCGCAGGCGAAACAACCTGCACACCAAGCATCAGCGTGAAGGTTGAGAGCGCCAACTCGTCACTCAACTTCCTCATACTTTGTCAGCAAGACATGGCGAGCCCCACCATTTTTTGAGCCGCAACTGGCGCACGAAGGCGTCGTGGTTACACCTGACCCCATACCTCGGTAGCAGCTGTCCTGAGTTCGTCCATTATTAAAAACAACCGTCCAGCACACATTGGCAGTTTTAGGCCCGTCGTTGGTGATCTGTACGTAACCTGAGCCACCGTTATCGTAGGAGCACGCACTCATGGAAACGGGATATGCCTTGTGCGTCCACGACTCACACTGGTCAGCTTGAGCCACCCCAGCCATCCCCAGTAACAACAGCATTACCCCGGCAATTTTATTCATGTTGCGCTCCTGCGTTATGTTGATTTCTTATAAATATTTTATTGATTTCGCCGCTGCACCAACCGCCAGGCTCAATCGAGGCGCAACATTACTTCACAGGCAATAGTCGTTCAATCCACACGTGAACGTAAACGGGTGAGCGGTATGTACCGTCGGAATGCCAAGCCAACCCGATCAGCCAATTCCGACGGTACTCAAGCTACATGAATCAGCTATCAGAGGAGATAATGGCGTCGTGATCAGGTTCCGCGGCCAGCTTCAAGCGATCCGCTTTACAGATGTATTTAGGCTTGTTTTTCGGCGCCAATTTTGCACTGGCTTTTTTGGCATGAGCCTTTAATAACTGCTTTATCTTTTTTTGACGATTCATCTACTTCTACTCAGCCTTTAACGTCTTGAGTGCTGCCCGCTTAAAAAATTTACCCCCCCGATAACATGACTGTTTCAATCGTGACGCCTTTATCGGCTTGAGTACTGCCTTGGCAAACACGACAGACTACGGGGAGGCAAAGCCACATGACTACAGCGCACATTACGGAGTCACGTGCATGGTGTCCATGGCCAAGCCGAAGCGGGGCTTTCTGCCCGACTCGTTTTCCCTTGTCCAAGGTTGGCCGCTATAGGTGGCTACGGTGCTCATGATTTGTACTCCTCGCAAGGGGCGCAAAAAACTAGGCCGAGAAACCACCATCGATCGTCAAGCTGGCCCCGGTGATGTAGCCTGCTTCCGGGCCGGCCAGATAGACGACAAAACCGGCAACCTCCTCTGCCTTGCCGTAACGATCCAGCGCCATCAGACCTTTCAGGTACTCCGCGCCCTCACCATCGGCCGGGTTCATCTCAGTGTCCACCGGGCCGGGTTGCACGTTGTTCACGGTGATGCAGCGCGGGCCTAGATCGCGGGCCATGCCTTTGGCCAAACCGACCAGCGCCGATTTGCTCATGGCGTACACGGCCCCACCGGCAACCGGGATGCGCTCGGCGTTGGTGCTGCCGATATTGATGATGCGCCCGCCATCGCCCATATGCTTGGCAGCCTCCTGGCTGGCAACGAATACACTGCGCACGTTGACCGCCAGCGTGTGGTCCAGCTGCTCCAGGGTGATGTCCTCGGTGCTGCCCCAGGCCAGCACACCAGCATTGTTGACCAAAATATCCAGGCCACCGAAGTGTTCGACTGCCGTGCGAATGGCCTGTTGCACCGCTGCGGCATCAGCGCTGTCGGCCTTGAGGGCAAGCGCCTTACCACTGGCAGCAACTACTTCACTGACCAAAGCATTGGCCCGCTCGGCGGACGATACATAGGTGAACGCCACTGCCGCCCCTTCACGGGCCAAACGTTTGACGATGGCCGCGCCGATACCGCGGGAGCCGCCTTGAACGAAAGCTACTTTCCCTTGCAACGTTTGGGTAGCGGTCATGGTGTATCTCCATTACAGAAAGTTAATTCAGTATGACTGTGGTTTGAGCAATCTATTGCCACGGGCCCGACTTCGGCAAAAAGCAGTTTATCGGCGAGGAGGAACTCAGCCTGCTGGTCGTTGTCCGCCAGTAGCGCGCTGACGGGGAAACTGGAAGTATGGGCATACATAGCCACATCAGTCAGTGTCGAGGCGCAGAGCATAGCAGTTGGCGGTTAAGTCAGGATTATGGGTGTCCGCTTCAGGTAGAAAGCAACAGTCCCACAAAGCTGCAATCAACTATTGTGATTATTTTTCGGCATGAAGCCCAAAGGAGCCGGTCAGTGACTCCCTTAACAAAACGTAGAGTGTTGCTCACGACAATGGCATTGTTCGAGGCGTTGGCTGAGTGCTGATTCTCTTGCGTTAACTGGCGGGGCAGCGTTCAAGCCCGCTCTCGTTGCCTTGCCCAGGCCAGCTTTATGTTATCGACGCTTGGCACAAACCTGGACATATGCCGTATTCCCACCACCGGTACCCTCCGCCCTCCGATGTCAGCGGTGAACCCATATGTCGCGCGGTAGGAAGAAGCGTCAACATGATCCAATGCCTCGCCGTTGCCAAACGCCTCCCACAAAATCCTCGCAGCGGATGGGCTCCCCAACCCATTGCTGTACGCGATGATCAGCTCTGGCTCAGCGAGCGACATAGTCACTCGCTTGAAAAACTCCATTGATTTGTATGCCAGTGATTCCAGGCTCGCAGCAGGGGATCCTCTCGCAACCTTCTGTATCGACGCAGCATCTTTGGAGCACATCAGCAGCGCATTGGTATAAACAGTATCGCGCCAGTCAAAACCCAGCGCGCAGGGCAATTCAGTCAAGCGCCGGGCCAGGGTTTTCGGCCCCCATCCACCCTCAAGACCATAGGCAACATTGGAACATTCAGGCTGATCATAACCTGCACAGATTGACCCCGCGTTGGTGTGGATAGCGTCGGCAAGAGAGCCGTTAAAACCGACCATGATCAGACGCTTGCGACTGGGTGGTGCCGCGAGCAACTCGAACGCGCAGTCGAAGGGGCGCGCGATGTAATCTCCAATGGCCAGGTCGCAAAGCACGTCAAGAATAAAATTGCGGGTTTGCAGAGGCATAACCTCATCCTTTTGACAGAGCGGCCTACTGATATCGCAAGACCTTAACACGATTTAAAAGGGTCTCTTTGAGCCCGCCTACCGAGTGCAAGTGAGTCATCTGAAGCGTCATAGGCATCTTGAATGACTGCGTCAGGTTGATAGGAGACTTCCCCCTCTCTCCTCCAGCGCTTGAATCCTACCTTCGACCCCACTACCATTCCCGGACTGCTGCAAATTCAGCAGTCGGATTTCGCAGTCCGGTATCTCCAGGCGCGTAGCGCCCCATGACTCGATAGCAGGCGCTTTTTTTGTGCCCGCTGTTTCGTGCAATGGCGGCTGTGCGTGGGGCACCTTCGGGTGCGCCGGGGTCCTGGAGCCCGGTCTGCGAACCCGCGTACAGCTGCCACCCAATTTCGTTTCGCAGCGAAGATGGCTCAAGGGCTGGTACAGGCGTTGCTCGGTGGTATGGAGGCCGACAAGTCCGAGCCGGAAGCACGCTAGCGGAGTAGGCGGGCAGTGGTATAGCACCCTGCCCGCTTGGTGTTCATGGTCGCCAATCAACTCACAGACCTGGCGGCATTGGGTAGGATCCCCCTCACACAGTGAAGACCTTCAGCGGCACGTTCTCTCGGGCTTTTCATACAAGCTCCTTGGGCAACAGTGGGCGATGTTTAGAACGGTAGCTGCCCGGCGAGCAGTACTACCGCGATGATGATCATGGCTGCACCCGAAAGCCGGCTGATGAGGTGCGCTGCAGCCGGACGTGCTCGAAGAACCGCTTGAGAACCAAATCCGACCAGCAGGTAGATCGCACCACAACTTAAAGCGTGCACGAGCCCCAGTGCAATGATCTGCATGGGAACAGGCCATGGCGCAGTGACATCCGTAAATTGAGGCAAAAGTGCCAGGAACAGCAGGAACACTTTCGGATTCAGCCCACTGACGCAAAGCCCCTTGATTGCCCAGCGCTGCCAGGAACCCGATGTCTGAACCTCATCAGCGTGCGGTGCCGCGGGATGGGCCAGCATGTTGATACCCAGCCATAACAGATAACCGCTGCCGGCAACCGTCAGTATCGACAGGGCGACCGGATGGCTCGCAACCAGGGTGCCGACGCCGCCGGCAACAACAACGGTTGCAATCAAGTGACCGGACAGCAGCCCGGCTACAGCCGGTAGGACAACGCGCCCCTTCAAACCCGCCGAAATTGCGTAGGCCCAATCGGCGCCGGGCGTGATGATGAACAGAATCGACACCGCCCAGAATGCAACCACAACACTGAACGTCATCGCCCCGCCCACCCCTGCCACTTGCACTGCGCTCTTTGCATCGTCTCGCTCCGTGAATCAAAGGCCGCCCTCCCCTGGTCTTCAGAGAGGTTCAGCAGTTAAGGATGCGAGGAAGATTAGTGAAATCTTGCTAGAATTTTCTTTCAAATATCATCATGCATGCGCAGCTATGGGGGAGATTCTTCTGCATGGACAGAATTGATCGGAAGATTCTTGCCGAGCTTCAAAGAGATGGTCGGCTCTCGGTTACCGAACTGGCCGAACGCGTGGGCCTGAGCCTTTCCCCGTGCCATCGACGAGTACGGGCGCTAGAGGAATCTGGCGTGTTGCTGGGCTATCGAGCTCAGCTGAATCCCGGCGCGCTGGGCCTGAACTTTTCCGCCATGGTGTTTGCAACGCTTCGGGAAGGCGATAGGCGCGCCGTCGAGGCATTCGAGACAGCGTTGGTTGACATTCCCCAGGTGGTGGACGCTCAACGGCTGTTTGGCGAACCGGATTACCTGCTTCATGTCATCACCCAGGACCTGCCAGCCTTCCAGAGGCTCTACGATGAAAGCCTTTCGACACTACCCAATGTGCAGCGGCTGACCTCGACCCTGGTGATGAAGCGGATCGTCCAGGACAGGCCTCTTCCTTTGTGATGGCGCATCTATGCCGAGGCATGTAATGCCCGTGATACACGTTACCCAAAATGGGCAAAAAAATGCCTTAACGTGGTGTTTTATGGTCTGCACGCTAGGCTAATCGTGAGGGTTGGACGTTAACAATCTTGGTCTGGAAGCCACTCGGCCTGCCTGAAAACGTCCGTGATTGTCGTCCGTACTTTAATCACATTGCGCACACCAGCGTTAAGCAGGTACGCACCATGGCCAAACTCAGCCTTACCCCTGCGCTAAAAAATGAGTACGAACAGTTATTCAACACCTGCCTGATAAACCCGGCCCGTTTCAACGACGTCAATGCATTGGTCAAAAGCCTGTACGACCACCGTGACCGGTATCAACGTGTTGGCAACACGATGGGCATCCCATGGGCCTTTATTGCCGTTGTCCATAACATGGAGTCCAGCCAGAATTTCACGAAACACCTGCATAACGGTGACCCGTTGGCGGCGCCCACCGTGCATGTACCCAAAGGCAGGCCTCCAGGCAAAGGCCCCTTCACGTGGGAAGCCAGTGCCACAGACGCCCTGAGCCTGCACAAGCTGGGCGACAAGACCGACTGGACGCTGCCCGGCATGCTGTATCAACTTGAACTGTACAACGGCATTGGCTACCGCCTGTATCACCCTCATGTATTGACGCCTTACCTATGGAGCTTCAGCAACCACTACCAAAGCGGCAAGTACGTGAGCGATGGCACGTGGTCAGACTCGGCAAAATCGGCACAATGCGGGGCAGCGGTACTGCTGCGACGCATGGCCGAAAACGGCTATATCGATTTCGCCGATCAACCCTCACCTACAGAGGATGACGGCCCGATCATAGTCAACTACTCAGCCACCACGCTGGACAGCCTGGAGGCCGTGACCAAGGCGGAAAACCTGCAGCGCTGGCTCAATACGTTTCCGGGAATATTCGTCAAGGTGGATGGCGTGCCAGGCGACAGAACATCAGCAGCGTATTTCAAGGTGACGGGGCATTATTTGCCTGGTGATCCGCGAGGGTGAAAAACGCGGTGGCTGCAGGCGTACTCGACGGCATGGAGACCGACAGGTCAAGACTGGCCAACGACGCTACGCCTGCCCCCTCGCGTCAACCCTGCAAACCCCTCAGCATGTTCAGCCGAGCCTGCACAGATGACCGTGGATCAGCTATCCATTGAACATCCATCCGTTGTAAAGCCCCTGCGTCCGAGGCTTAATCGCTGCGACTGCGATCTACACAACCTCATGCACTCACGACAACAAGGGGCAGAGCATGACCCTCCGTAAAATGATCGATAACGGCTGTTTAAGCCATCCTTTGATCGCCGAATTGATCCGCCTTGAACCAACCACCTGGTTCAATCCAGCGCTGGCGCCGACCGCACAAGCGCTGGGCGATGTACCCTTGAGCGTCGCCGATGTCGACGACGCCGCCTCCCGGCTTGAGCGCTTTGCCGCGTTTATCCAATCGGCCTTTCCCGAAACGCAGGTCAGCGACGGCATCATCGAGTCGCCTCTGCTACCGCTGGCGCAGTTGCAGGCTGCCCTGTGCGCGGAGCAACAGGTGCCGATACAAGGCCGGCTGTGGCTGAAAGCCGATAACCTGCTGCCGATTTCCGGCTCGATCAAGGCCCGGGGCGGTATCTATGAAGTGCTCAAGCACGCAGAGGACCTGGCCCTGGCCGGCGGCTTGATCCAGCCCGGCGACCGTTACAACACGCTGGACAGCGATGAAGCCCGAGCCTTCTTTGCCCAATACAGCATTGCGGTCGGCTCCACCGGCAACCTGGGTTTGTCGATTGGCATCATGAGCGCGCGCCTGGGGTTCAAGGCCACCGTGCACATGTCTGCCGATGCCCGGCAATGGAAGAAAGACCGGCTGCGCGCCTGCGGCGTCGAGGTGGTCGAATATGCGTCCGATTACAGCGTGGCGGTGGAGCAAGGCCGCAAACAGGCCGAGATGGACGCGAACTGTCATTTTGTCGACGACGAGAACTCTCTGAACTTGTTCCTTGGCTACGCCGTGGCCGCACGCAGGCTAGCACGCCAGCTTGATGCTGCAGGCATCACGGTAGACCAGGAGCACCCACTGTTCGTCTACCTGCCTTGCGGTGTCGGCGGCGGTCCTGGCGGGGTGGCGTTCGGTCTCAAACAGGTTTTCGGCGATGCGGTGCACTGCGTGTTTGCCGAACCGACGCACTCGCCCTGCATGCTGTTGGGGGTTTACACCGGGTTACACGATGCGATCAGCGTCTACGACATTGGCATTGATAACCACACTGCCGCCGATGGCCTGGCAGTGGCCCGGCCCTCGGGCTTTGTCGGGCGCGCCATGCAGCGCCTGATCGACGGCTACTACACCGTCACTGATGAAGAACTCTACCGCCTGCTGGCCCTGATGGAGGCCACCGAAGGCCTGAAGCTGGAGCCCTCGGCGCTGGCCGGGCTGCCCGGTTTCCTGCGGGTATTGCAGGAGCAACAGGGTTACAGGTTGCGCCTGGGGCTGGACGAGCAACGTATGGCCAATGCGACCCACATCATGTGGGGTACCGGCGGCAGCATGGTCCCGGACGAAGAAATGGATGCTTACCTGAGTCAGGGTCGTAAACTCGTGGCTGCACACTAGCCTTTGATCACGGGCCGTTGGCGGCGTTTGGCACGCCACGGCCCCCTGATTCACGCCTGCGGAAGACTCACCCGATGCTGAACCTGCCCCCCAGACTGAGCTCAAGACTCAACAGTGCTCAGTTCGCCAACCTGCATACCTTTCTGGTTGCGGCGCGGCACCTGAGCTTTGCGCTGGCTGCCGAGGAATTGTGCCTCACCCCTAGCGCTGTCAGCCATCGTATCGCCCGGCTTGAACAAGCCCTGTCCCTTCGCCTGTTTGAACGCCTGACACGGCGCATCCGCCTGACCCACGAGGGCGAGCGGATATTCGCAATTCTCCAGGGTGCGATGGAGCAGTTGTCGGAAGCGCTGCAAGCGTCTCCGGAGGCCGAGCTGTCGGGATCCGTAGCGCTGTATGCACGCCCCTCTGTCGCGCAATGCTGGCTGGTGCCGCGCCTGGCGGACTTTCATCAACGCTACCCGAATATCGCTCTGGACATCCGTGTCGGCAACGACGCGATCGACTTTCGCACGCAAAACATCGACCTCGCCCTGCTCTACGCCAATGGCGAGTTCCCCGGCCTGGTCAGCCATCACTTGATGACCGAGACCCTCGCGCCGGTGTGCAGCCCAGGCTATGCCGATGCTCACGACCTGCACAATGCACCGCATAACCTGCGCCACTGCACCCTGCTGCACGATGCCCTGGCCTGGGAGCATGCGGTCTATGATGCCGAATGGCAGCTTTGGGCTCGTCAGCAAGGCCTGCTCGACGTACTACCGCAACGTGGTTTGACCTTCGACCGCTCCGACCTGTGCGTTACCGCAGCAATCCACCACGCCGGCATTGCCATCGGCCGCCAGCGCCTGGTGCAAAGCCGTGTCGACCGAGGCGAACTGATCCTGCCCTTCGGTGGTTTTACCCAGCCAGGACGATACGATTACTACCTCGTCCACCCCAAACGCGAGGCCATGCCCCTGCGTGTACACGTGCTGATTGACTGGCTCAAGCAGTGTGCCGACGAACCACTGCGACCATGACTCAGGCGTCCTTCAGCAATCGCTCAACCTGGGCCAGCTCCCAGGTACTGAGCAAGCTGACCGGGTCGGTGCGTTGCCAACTGTCGCAGGTCCCCACTCGACCATCCGGACTCTGACCGCGCAGGCAGTGGTGCAGGCTATTGCCGGTGACGTCGAGTGTCAGTTGCCAGCCCTCGATACCCACCTCCAACAGGCCGTGCACGGGCTGCAGGCCGAGGCGTTGCAAGGGGCGAATACCCAGGGCGGCGTCTCGCAAGCATTGATACACCTCGCGGGCGGTCAAGGTGGTCATCAGGTCAGACTCGGCAGGTACATGGGCACAACTCGCTCATTTGCAAACAGGTACAAGGCTGTCACTTGATCTACCTTGTGGTAGCCGGGATGTTACCGTATTGACGGTTGACGCTGCACTCAAGGACGACGCGCACCAGCGCGCCCGTTAACTTGACGTCAGGTAAAGGGAGTGAGGGGTGCATTTATTTGAAACGCCGAGACTGATCGGCCGGCAGTTATCGCAGCAGGACCTGCCCGCGCTCGCGGCGATGCTGAGTGATCCTGAGGTGATGAGGTATTCCGTTCGCGGGGTGTGTAATGAGCAGGCCACCCTGCGCTTCATTGATTGGTGCCTGGCCTGCTACGCCTCAACCGGGCTGGGCCCTTGGGCCTTGGTCGAAAAAGCCTCGAATGATCTCGTTGGATTTTGTGGCGTCGGGCCAGAGATGATCGACGGCGTAGAAGAAGCCAATCTGGGCTATCGCCTGGCCAGAAGGTTCTGGAACCAGGGGCTTGCCTGCGAGGCGAGTAAAGCCGTTGTCGATTACGTTTTTACGCAAAAACAACTGGCGTCCGTTGTTGTAGTGATCCAACCGGAGCATGTGGCTTCGCTGAGGGTGGCGGAAAAAACCGGTTTCAATGCTTTCGAGTTGCGCGAATTTCATGGTCGGCCCGTGCGCATGTACCGCTTGAATCGCCAGGGCTGGGCCTCATTGCAGGACGGCGCACACGGCTAGACGCCGCCAGGACGGGTAAGGGCAAGCCCTTCCCGCCCACTGCTGCACCGCAAACCACGAGGCGCAGCCGCTGGCCAATGTCAGATGCGGAACGTCCCGACGAGATGCTTGAGGCGATTGGCCTCGCGCTCCAGATCGTTACAGGCGCGCAAGGTCGCTTGCAGGTTCTCGACACCGTCCTGATTGAGGGTGTTGATCTCGTTGATATCCAGGTTGAGCGCCTCGATCACCGACGTCTGCTCTTCTGTCGCCGTGGCCACGGACTGGTTCATATTGTCGATTTCACCGATACGCTCGGTGACGACCTCCAGGCTTGAGCCGGCCTGATTGGCGATCAAGACGCTGCTTTCGCTGTCGCGTTGGCTTTCTACCATCGTTTCTACCGACTGCTTGGAACCAACCTGCAGCTCCTCGATCATCTGTTGGATTTCCTGCGCCGAGCTTCGCGTGCGGTGAGCAAGGTTGCGTACTTCATCGGCGACCACAGCAAACCCGCGCCCTGCTTCGCCTGCACGCGCTGCCTCGATGGCCGCGTTGAGTGCCAGCAGGTTGGTCTGGTCGGAAATACTCTGGATGACTTCAAGGATCTGCCCGATGTCGACGGTCTTGCCATTCAGCAGCTCGATGTTGCCGCACGAGTCGCTGATCCTGGCAGACAGCTGGTTCATCGTTTTGATGGTGTTTTCCACGATGCTCTGGCCTTCTTCGGCCCGCGCACGCGCATCGGTAGCCTGATGTGCAGCCTCTGCAGCATTGCGTGCGATCTCCTGGGCAGCGGCACCCAGTTCATTGATGGCCGCAGCGACGCTGTTGGTGCGGCTGGCTTGTTCGTCGGAGTTAAGCATCGACGAGTTGGACGCCGTTACAACTTGGGTCGCCACCTCACTCAGATGGAAGGCTGACGAGGACACCTCGCGGATCGAGGCATGAATGCGCTCGACAAACTGGTTGAAGGCTGTAGCCAGTTCACCAAATTCGTCCTGGGTATGTACTGTCAGGCGTTTGGTCAGGTCCCCTTCCCCATTTGCAATGTCACGCATGGCTACACCCATGGCATTCAGCGGGCGCATCAGCACCCGGATCAGGATACCGAGCAACAACATGATGACCGCAACAGCGACCAGCGTAGTGATGATTGCTGATGTGCGGTATTCGCTGAGCGACGAGTAAGCCTTGGCTTTATCAACGGACAGGACGATGTACCAGTCGGCGGAAGGCAGGCCGTCGATATGGGCAAAGCTGAGAATGCGCGTACCGTTCTGATTGTTTACCTCACTGAAGTTGTCGCCGATACGTGGGGTATCGTGGGGGTAGACATCCTTCAGGTTCTTCATAACCAGACTCTTGTCTGGGTGAACCAGAATCCGGCCATCACTGCTCACCAGGAACGCATAACCCAAGCCATTGAAGTTCAGTGAGTTGATGGTGTCATTCAGGACGTTGAGGTTCAGATCGCTGCTCAATACCCCTGCGTTGCCTGCAGGCGTGGCGATGGCTACGGTCAGGCCGCCGGTGACCACATCGACATAAGGCTCGGTCAGGATGGTTCCACCGGCCGCCTTGGCGGCTTGATACCAAGGGCGAGTACGCGGGTCATAGCCATCTGGCATCTTGCTGTCCGGACGCATGGTAAAACTGCCATCAACGCCCCCCAAGTAGGTGAACACGAAGTTCGACAGCAAGGTCTTTTGTTCCAACTGACTCACGACCTGCTCGGGAGCCGGATTGCGGGCAACCGTCTGGGCGGTATTCTCCACCAGCAAAATACGCCCTGCCAGCCAGCTCTGGATACCCTTGGCGGTGGCACCGCCAATATCGTCGAGATAGTTTTCCAGGCTTTTGCTGACCGCATCGCGCTGCAACGAGTAACTATAGAGGCTGGATAAGGAGAAAATCATCACCACTACCACGGCGGCAGCGAGCAGAATTTTCTGGCTGAATTTAAGCTGATTGAACATGCACATAATCCTTGGCAGCCACGACGTGTTACACGTTTGGCAAAAGCGTTATATCCGATGACTTTCAGGCGAGCGCCACTGCATCACAGACTTCATGACGTTATAGGACCAGGCACAAGGTAAACCCTGAACAATTTGAGGGGTTATGAAATGCTACAAACGAAAGTTACACACCGTGGAGATTCCTTTTTATCCGCGCCATCCCTGCACACGCTCATCGTCCATCTGCCCCGTGGCTGAAACCTGCACTCCCACCGCTCAAAACATCGCCAGCGCAGGATAATATCACTTTAGAATCACCTCGTAAGCATTTTGACGCCATTTTACCGCCATCATGTTTAAGCCTTGTGACACGGCGGGAAAACCTCTGACAGCGCTGCTTACAGATCGGTAGCCCACTATCCATTCGTCGTATACCGCACGATTTTTTGCGCGCAGAGGGTTAACATTAACCACACTAACTTAATGGATTATCGGGTTTTTTAATGTTGTCACGGAAACACCCTGTGCACGCACTCCCTGTCGACGCACACTTTCTAGCCTTGCTGAATGCTACCGACTCCGCCAAAGCGACATGGCAAAATACCGTGGAGCATTTGAACACTGTATCCGACGAAATCTGGCTCTCTAGAATGCAAGAACTTGATGAACTGGAGCGCCAATACCGGGCCTGTCAAGACACACTCTTCCAACACATCAAGCGCACCCTCGAAACTGCGGAAATGTAAAGCGCCCCTGATTTAAAAAAAGCCCTTACCCGAAAAGCGAGGGCTTTCTGCTTAGATGCCTGCACTGGAATTATGAATATCACCGTCTTGCGCGGCCTCTGTTTTGGAACAACACTGTCCGGGTGAACAACAGCCTGAACCGTTACCCAGGAGAGTACGCTCCAGATGGAAATCAACGCCGATTTCGACCAGCGCATCTTGATGCACGCGGCGCAAATGCCTTGGGTCGACTCGCCCATGCCCGGTGTGCAGCGGCGCATGCTCGACCGTGTCGGAGACGAGGTCGCCCGTGCCACCTCCATCGTGCGCTATGCCCCTAATAGTCAATTCAGCCCTCACACCCATGACGGGGGCGAAGAATTCATCGTCCTGGAAGGCGTGTTCCAGGATGAGCATGGCGACTACCCTGCCGGCACCTATGTGCGCAACCCACCCACCTCGCGACACACCCCCGGTTCCGCCAGTGGTTGCATCATCTTCGTCAAGCTCTGGCAGTTCGATCCGGCAGACCGCAAGCACAGCGTGATCGACATGAACCAGGCAGCACTGATGCCAGACACGCTGCGCCCAGGGGTCGGGGTCATGCCGCTGTTTCAGGACGAACATGAAACGGTACGCCTGGAAGTGTGGGTACCGGGCACGCGCATTGAAATGGCATGCCCGGATGGCGCCGAACTGCTGGTGCTGGCCGGAGAAGTGCGTATTGACGGCAACCTGCTCACGGCCATGTCGTGGATGCGCCTGCCCAAGGGTGACCATCTGAAGGCCATCGCCGGCTCCGATGGAGCCAGCGTCTGGGTGAAATCAGGACATCTACGACACATTGCGACACCACACAGCGTCTAGTCAGCACACGCTCATCAGCTCCAGGGGTGCCGAGGTGGCTTCACACCGTTGAGCGCATAGTTACCCACGATGTGGTACTTCCAGCGCACCGGATCGTGCAAAGTATGCACGCGGGCGTTGCGCCAGTGGCGGTCGAGCCCGTACTCCTCAAGGGTCGACCGGGTGCCGGCCAGTTCAAACAGACGGTTGCTGGCCAGGATTGCCACTTCGGTGGTCAACACCTTGGCTTCGGCGGTGAGCAGCGAGGCTTGCGCCACGTTCTCTTCTGTCGGCTCGCGCAGCGCATGATCGATAGCATCGGCGGCCAGGTCGAGCACCGCATCAGCCGCGCGCAAGCGAATCTGCAAGTCGCCCACCTGCTGAATGACGTACGGATCATCCGTGGCCTTCTCCAACCCTGAGTCGATCCACGGGCGAGTATGGCGGCGAACGTAATCCAGAGTGTCATTGAACGCGCCGCGAGCAAGACCAGCATCAATGGCAGCCTGGATGAACTGGGAAATCGCACCGCCTGCGGTCGGGCGGTCGAACGCCTTCCAGATCGGCACCACCTGCGCAGCAGGCACGCGCACCTGATCGATCAACACCGTGCCGCTGGCAGTGGTGCGTTGACCAAAGCTGGACCAGTCATTCACCACCTTCAACCCCGGCGCATTGCGTGGCACTACAGCCAGGTGGGGCAAACCCTCCTCGGTAACCGCGACAATGGGTACCCAGTGCGCCAACAGCGCCCCCGTGGAAAAGAACTTCTGCCCGCTCACCAGAAAGTCTGGGCCATCTGCGCTGATACGGGTCTGGAAGTCCGCAACGTGCTTGCTGCCACGCTCGGAGAAGGCATTGCCGAAGCGTGCGCCCGACAGTGCCAGGTCAAAGAAGAAGCGCTTCTGTTGTTCACTGGCGTCAAAGGCGATGTGGGCCAGGATGACGAAGTGGTTCTGAGCCAGTTGGCCCAGTGAGCCGTCAGCCGAGGAAATCTGTTTGAATACTTCGCCAACGGTTCGGTAACTGGCACCCAGGCCACCGTACGCCTTGGGCACCACAATGCTCCAGAGCCCGCTCTGGGAGTATGTGTCGAGTTCAGCCACCGGCAGACGCCGCTCGCGATCACGCACAACCGCCTCACGGGCAAACTCACCCGCCAGGCGCCGGGCCGTTTCAATGGCCTGCGCCTCACTGGTCAGACGCTGTGCCGGCGTGCTCGATTGGGTTTGGACAAAGGCGTCGGCCTGCTCGGCCAATGGGGTTTTCAATTCAGTCATGGCGAGTTTCCTTCAAAAGCGATAGGCAAGGTTGAGGCTGTACACCGTAGGGTTGACATCGACGCTGCCGACCTTCTGGCCGTCGATCTTCACGGTGCTGTCGATCTTCGCGTAGCGCACATCGCCGCCGAGGCTCCAGTGGTCGTCGATGGCAACATCGAGCCCCGCCTGGAAGGCCGCTCCCCAAGAGTCGGAAAGCTCCAGCTTGGCGCCGTTGTCCAGATGTTCGTCGTAGAAATAGGTGTAATTCAGGCCGACACCAACAAAGGGCCGTATGCGGGCATCTGGCGCGAAATGCCACTGCAGCGAGACAATCGGCGGCAACTGCTTGGTGCTGCCAACCTTGCTGCCATTCAGTTTGATGTCGTGTTTGAACGGCAGACCGCCCAGTACATCGATGGCAAGATTAGGTGTCAGGTAGTACGCCAGATTGAAGGTCGGGCCTGCATCACTGTCGATGTCGATGGCGCCCGGCTGAATGTTGCCTGGCTCGGAGGTTGGGACAATATTGCTGACGCCCAAGCGCACTTGCCAAGGGCTATCGGCCGCCAGAGCGAGGCTATTCGCCGTCAGCAGTAGCCCACCCAGGGCTGCATGGCGAAGCCAGTGTATTGACATGCGGTTCTTCCTTGTCGATTTCGATTGGACCTGGGTACGGGCTACTTACCGCACCGGCTAAGGCACTGTTTCGGTATGTCCGGCGGACAGGCTGCAGTACCATCAGCAGCTTTTGTGCCAATCGTATCTATTTGTTTTTATTGAGTATTTACCAAGGAAGAACAGCCTCGCTGTTGTTCGTGCAACAGCCTTGGTGCAACACTGTTAGTCACAGGACAGCGGTTTGCACACAATAGAAGGCGCTGCGCCACACAGGCGCTGAAGGGCTGGCTCGCCACCTATACTTAACACGTAGCGACCGGCGGGAGGTTCAGGGACAGCAGAACCTGCCTATTGTGGAACCTCTTCTGGGGGACTGCGGTCTTGAATCGACGTTCCCTGACCGTGATGCTGATCATTGCGCTTCTGGCGGGAATGTCCGGCTGCGCCTCGAAAGCGCCCGTCCCCGAGGCGCAAGCGCCAGTGGTGATTTCTGAGTCCACATGGCAGCAGGTTGACTGGGAAATCGTCAGTGCGTCACAAGCCGTCACCGATTCGGTCAAAGACTATGCGCGCCGCTCGATGAAAGCCTGGCGGGACCGCGTCTACCAGCAGACCGAAGCCGAGTTCATTCCCTGGTTCACCAGCTACTGGACCCAGCAATGGCTGACGATCAAGGTTGCCTGGTACAAAATGAATGCCGGCAATGACACTGAACCTGGCGAAAAACGACTGGCCGCGTACCTCCAGGAGCAGTACCACGAACGGGTATTGGAACCGGTCGCCAAGGAGATTGATCCCGATGCAGTCATGCAGCAAGCCATTGTGCTGTACGCACAGCTACTCGGGCCGCAACTGCAGGGTATCGTGCAACGCTATCGTTTGCCGCCCGATCAATTCAACTTGCGGCTCAGCCGTATTCCAGCGATCAACCTGGCGCCACCGCCGCCCCTGAACGCATCGCTCTATCAGTTGGTCTACACCAACCCGGTCAACAAACTACCGGCGTACGCCGCCTTGGTCAGGCGAGTGCGCACCGCAGCAGGCACAAATGGCGCCGATCAAGCAGATGCCGTGCTGTCCTCGGTGGCCAAACGCACCAGCGAAAAGCTGGAGTCCACCCTCCCCGTACGCGGTGCGGCCAGCGCAACGGCAGCAGCCGTTGGCCGCGTTGCCGGGATGATGATTTCCCTGGTGGTGACGGGTGTTGGCGCCCTGATGCATGACAGTGAACGGCCTGAGATGGTCGAGCAGCTCAGGGTCATCCTGAACGCTGCTCTGGACGAAGAATGGGCAACACTGCTGCAAAACCGCACGTCGGGGGTCATGGCCGGCGTGTATTATCTGGCCGAGCAAATCGAAGGCAGCGTGCGTGCTACCGATGCGCCGCCTGTACAGTTCGAACCCGAGCCATAAGCCAGGCCCTGTCGTCACCAGGACCGATGGGCTGGCCAGCGATGCAATGGGCGCGGATCAACTGAACCTTCAGCGCTGAGCAAGCTCCAGCACAATCCGGCCACCGCACGGGCACTCATCCATGTGGCGATGCGCGGCGACAAACGCCTCGAACGGATAGACCTTGCTGATCTGGGGTGTCAACAACTGGTCGGCGGTGAATTGATTGATGTCACGCAGCGCACGCTGCAATGCCGCGTGGTCCTGGACAATACCCAGCTCAGGCTTACCGGTGAAGTTGCCAATGCAGTGGACGAAAAACTGAATGTTTTTCTGGAAAGCCGCACACGCCGGGAACGGCGTCTGGTTTCCACCCTGCAAGCCATACAGTACCAAGCTGCCACGCGGTGCCAGGACATCGCCCAGCAACGACATCTGCGGCCCGCCCAGCCCATCGAGCACCATGTCAACGCCACGGTTGTCGGTGTACTTGTTGATCTGCATGAGCAGGTCCTGCTCTTCAGTGACGATCACCTTCTCGGCCCCCAGACCGAGCAGGTAGTCCCGCTCACTGGCTTGCTTGGTGGCCGCGATAACCCGGATACCCAGCGCCTTGCCCAGTTGTACGAAGGCAGGCCCGGCACAGTGGCTGGCATCGGTCACCAGCGCCGTTTGCCCGGCCTTGGCCCTGGCCAGATCGACATACGCAAAGTAGGCAATCAACAAGGGCGTGTAATGAACACTGGCCTCGACAGGGCTGAGGACATCGGGGTAGCGCGTCAGGGCGTTTCGCGGCAGCACAATGACTTCACCGTACACCGGGTGCGTGTTAGCGCTACTGGCCGGAAAACTGGCGACCTTGTCACCGACGGCAAGGTCATCGACCCCCTCGCCCACGGCCATGACAACGCCCGCCATCTCATGCCCGATACCGGCCGGCAGGCGGACCTGAGACGAGGCGAGGTTCTGCCGCCAAAGCACGTCGTACCAACTGACGCCGATCGCCTGCACACGAATCTGCACTTCGCCGGCAGCCGGGGTCGGTGCTGCCTGCTCTTCGCATTTGAGCACCTCGGCCGGACCGAACTTGTGGAAACGGATCATGCGGGACATCGCAAACCTCGCCAAGTGAATCGCTAATACCCTGAACTCTATCGGGGCTTTCCTGGTTAGGCCATCCGTGGCTATTAATAGTCGACATGCCTGTCATTGATTGAAGGTAGTGGCATACGTTCAATTTATTCGGTGCAGGGTAACAGCCTTTGCCCTTAAGATTCACCCCTGCCCCATCCAGTGAAGCAAAGCGATGAACCGTAACGACCTGCGCCGCGTCGACCTGAACCTGCTGATTGTCTTCGAGACCCTGATGCATGAGCGCAGCGTGACCCGTGCGGCAGAGAAGCTGTTCCTCGGCCAGCCGGCCATCAGTGCCGCACTGTCACGCTTGCGCACCCTGTTCGACGATCCGCTGTTCGTTCGCACGGGGCGCAGCATGGAGCCCTCGGCGCGCGCGGTAGAGATCTTCGCCCTGCTTTCACCTGCACTGGACTCGATCTCCACCGCCGTCAGCCGCGCGGCCGACTTCGATCCGGCCACCAGCACGGCGGTCTTTCGTATCGGCCTCTCCGATGATGCCGAATTTGCCCTGTTGCCTCTCCTGCTCAAGCGCATCCGCGCCGAAGCCCCGGGCATCGTGCTGGTGGTGCGGCGGGTCAACTACATCCTGATGCCGGCGTTGCTCGCGTCGGGTGAAATTTCGGTAGGTGTCAGTTACACCAGCGACCTGCCGGCAAATGCCAAGCGCAAGGTTCTGCGCCGCAGCAAGCCCAAACTGCTGCGGGCCGACAGCATGCCGGGCAGCCTCAGCCTGGACGACTTCTGCTGCCGCCCCCATGCACTGGTGTCGTTCGCTGGCGACCTGAGTGGTTTTATCGACGAAGAACTCGCCAAACTCGACCGCAAGCGCCATGTCGTGCTGGCCGTGCCACAGTTCAACGGCCTGGGCAGCCTGCTGACCGGCACCGACATCCTGGCCATCGTGCCCGACTACACCGCCGAAGTACTGACGGCTGCAGGTGGCTTGCGCGCCGAAGAACTGCCAATAGACGTCCGCAGCTTTGAGCTGCACATGGCCTGGCGCGGCGCTCAGGACAACGACCCAGGTGAGCGTTGGCTGCGTTCGCGGATTCAGATGTTTTTCGGGGATCCGGATAGCCTCTGAAAGACCCGTCCCTACCACTCAGGACTGGGTGAACGCGTACCTACAGGCATAAGCCCAACCGTGAACACCCTGCTCGGCAGTTGTGGCCCCAACACACCAAGTGCCGCCTGGGGCTAGATGACACTGGCGCCAAGGCAAGTGTCCAACGGGGCGCTCCAGAGCTTTATCGTTTTCGGCGAGATCAGCCAAATCGTTAGCACATTCAAGTGATCGTTAGCATTTTCGCGCCCACCAGATTTCGAGTTTGGACTCAAGTACAAAGAAATTCACCTCGAGTTTTTCGCCCGGCTGTTTGCGGCTGTTGGCCCAGCGCCCATCGAAGCCTGGTGCCGGCAAGCGCCCTTTGGCCGATATGCCCGCCGCACCGGTTTCCTGTACGAGTGGCTGACCGGACAGCGGCCGGACGTGGGCACCCGCGTCAAATGATCTTCGACGCGTGCCTCGGCCTTTCACAGTACCGGCTCTTTCGCGCTATACCTCATAGAGTGTCTCCTGCACCGTGGCCCGCGCTTTCAGGTAAAGAAGATGGAGTTCGAGGTATTTTCTGCCATTGACCTCATGGGGACGTTTGTCTTTGCCCTGAGCGGCGCTGTGGCGGCCATCGATCGTAAACTGGATGTTTTCGGCGTTTTTGTCGTTGCCTTTGTGACAGCCTGCGGCGGCGGTGTGATCCGCGATCTGTGTATTGGCGCATTCCCTCCTGCCGGCCTCATCAACATCGATTACCTGGGCGTCATTGCACTGGCAGGCGCCTTGGCTGCTTTTTTCCAGCATTTACTACTCAGGCTGGCTCAGCCAACGCTATTTTTCGACGCCGTAGGGCTCGGTTTTTTTGCTGCGTTCGGTGTCCATAAGGCATATGCCCATCTACCGAATGTCGAACTGGCTATCGTGTTGGGTGTCATTACCGCAGTGGGCGGTGGCGTTATCAGGGACGTGCTGCTCAGTCGTGTTCCCGTGGTACTGACCAAGGAAATCTATGCCTCGGCAGCCCTGTTGGGAGCAGTAATCCAGCTCCTCGGCGAGCTGCAGGTGATTGATCAGCGTTTCTCTCCCTGGGCTGCGATTGCGCTATGTACCTTGGTTCGAATGCTGTCATTGAAATACCAATGGAATCTGCCCGCGATCAAAAAGAGTTCGTGAGCCCTGCCCTGTGCCCATGTGAAAACGTCGTTTGGAACGTCGCAGAGCGTCACGGACACCGACCGTTTTACAACTATTGCCTTGAATTGGAGGTGTAGATGGACACCTTGGCTCGCAATCAAAGAATGTCAAAAATGTCCGGTGACATCCTCAAGGTGCTGCCTGCCTTGGAGCGCATTTACAAAGATCTCCATGCCAATCCTGAACTTTCAATGCAGGAAACCCGCACGGCCGGGATCGCAGCCTCCTTTATCAAGAAGCTGGGGTATGACGTTCACGAACGGATTGGCGTAACCGGTGTAGTCGGCCTGTTAAAAAACGGTGATGGACCGACGGTCATGCTGCGCGCCGACATGGACGCCCTGCCCATGGCGGAAAAGACCGGCCTGCCCTACGCCAGTCAGAAGAAGGGACAAACCGCTGACGGAGAGGCGGTAGATGTGGCTCATATGTGTGGTCACGATCTGCACGTGACATGGTTGATGGGTACAGCACAGCTGATGGCGGATCATCGTGACGTGTGGAGCGGCACCTTGATGCTGGTCTTCCAGCCTGGCGAAGAGATCGGGAAAGGAGCCAAGGCGATGATCGACGACGGGATGATTGAACGCTTTCCAAAGCCAGACATCATTCTGGGGCAGCACGTCATGGTCGGTGAGGCGGGTACGGTCGGGCATCGACCCGGCGCTATCCTGGCTGCTGGCGACAGCATGCATATCAAGCTGTATGGCCGCGGCGCCCACGGTTCCATGCCGCAAAATTCAATTGACCCTGTGGTCATGGCCGCAGCGACTGTCATGCGCCTGCAAACTATCGTGTCCCGTGAATTATCCCCACAGGAAAGTGGGGTTCTGACTATCGGCGCCCTGCAAGCCGGGACGAAGGAAAATATCATTCCGGATGACGCGGTCATCAAACTGAACATGCGAACCTATGACGAAAACGTTCGTCGCCGAATGATCGACTCGGTACATAGGATCTGCTGTGCGGAATGCCAAGCCTCCAATGCTGACCATCCGCCGGAGTTCACCACAATTGACAGTTACCCTGTCACTGAAAACGATGCCATAGCCACCGCCAGGTTGGCACAGGCCTTTGATGAGCATTTCGCTGAGCGCTCGTACGAAACCGCGCCGGTATCGGCCAGCGAGGACTTCAGTGTTTTCGGCCGAGAGTGGAAGGTTCCCTACGTATTCTGGTTTGTGGGGAGCACCGAAAAATCGATATGGCAGCAGGCCGTATCAAGTGCAAACATCAACCAGATTCCCTCCAACCATTCATCAAAGTTTGATCCGCAATTACACCCCACGCTGGAGACAGGATTGGAAACGATGTTGGTTGGCGCACTGACCTGGCTGAATGCGCCTTCTTGAACAGAATGGTATCGGCAGCCTGAGCATCTTTGCAGCGCAGGCCAGCCATCGGGAGGACAATGAACGGCGAGTGAATGTCGATTACACATGGATCTGTTTCTTGGTAAACGATAACAGTCACTAATGGCATGGCAGATTGAGACTATAGTAAATCGCTAGACGTTGGGTCAGGGACGCTGCTATGCCTTCGATTGATGTGTCGCCCCCGCTGAGCCTCCGCAAGCGAGCCATGTGGGCCGGCGCGTTGAATATTGGGGCCATCCTGGCTTCCCAGATCATGCGCCTGGGCGGCAATCTCTTGATTACCCGCCTGCTGGTGCCGGAAATGTTCGGCTTGATGGCCATCGCGACCACCGCCTCGGTATTGCTGCAACTGCTTTCTGATGTCGGCCTGCGGCAGAACATCATTCAGAGCCCGCGGGGCGACGATCCGCTGTTTCTCAATACTGTGTGGGTCGTACAGATCATCCGCGGTTTCGTGCTATTCCTCCTGATGCTGTTGCTGGCCCTCTGCGCCCGCTTGGCGCAGCACATCGATCTGTGGCCACCGCACTCCACCTATGCGGCCGAAGAGCTGCCGTTGGTGCTGGTATTGACCGGTTTTTCCGTGGTCATCTACGGCTTCCAGTCGACCAAGGTTGACGTCGCCATCCGTGCTTTCCAGCAGAAGAAGGTGGTGATCGCCGAACTGATCTCACAACTTGTCGGCCTGGTGGTGATGCTGGTGACCGGGTACCTGACCCGCTCCATCTGGTCACTGGTGGCGGCAGGCCTGGTGAGTACACTGGTCTTCACGGCGCTCAGCCACCTGATGTTCCAAGGCCCACGCAACCGCCCACAATGGGATCCGGCGGCTCTGCGCGAAATGTTGGACTACGGTCGCTGGATACTGTTGTCGTCTTCGGTGGGGGTCCTGGCCATGCAGGGCGACCGGATCTGGTTCGGCGGCAGCATGTCAGCAACGGAATTGGGCGTCTATTCCATCGCAGTGACCATCCTTGGGGCCATCCAGTCTAGCCTGCAGCGGCTGGCCGGAGCTGTCGCCCTCCCGGCCTTCAGCGAGGCGGCGAGAAGCGGCGACAACGAACGGGTGCGCAACCTGTACTACCGCTCCAGGCTGTTGTTCGATCTAGTCGCGCTGTTCGCCTGTGGCTTCCTCTTGACTGCCAGTCCGCTGATCATCGGCTGGTTGTACGACACACGCTATGCCGGCGCCGGCAGCATCATGGCAATCCTCTCGCTGTCCTTCTTTACCTTGCGGTACACGCTCGCCCACCAGGTCTGGTTGGCCCTCGGACTGACCAAATACCTGGCCATTGACAACATCATACGGGGCGTTTCGCTGTGTATTCTGCTGCCGTTGCTTTTGGCCATCGGTGGGGTGAGCTATGCAATCTGGGGCGTCGCCCTGCATACCTACTTGACGCTTTTCCTGATTTACAAAGTCAACCGCCAACTGGGCCTTCTGGACCTGAAGCGCGAGCTTGTGGTGCTGCCTGCCCTGGCGCTTGGCGCCTTGTCCGGAGAGTTGATCTCCGGACTCTTTGCCTGAGCCTGGATTAACCCGCTGTCGAATCTCGTCGCTGTTCGTGCGTTATGAATCCTTCAGATTGGCTGTGATCAAGTACACGTGAGGACGCCATGATCTATAGGGCGATAGTGAAAAGCGTATTTGTCCTGCACCCAGGCTATTCCCTGCGGGCCTTGCACAACAAGTTCCGTCTGGCGCTGCTGATTGCCCGCGACTGGCCCAGGCTCAAGAACTATCTGAGACGCCTGTCGAGCACGCTAGGCCGCCGGGGCTTCCAGCGCCTGGGGGTGGATTGCATCGGTATCGTCCACTGGCCCTACATCAGCAAGTCGTGGAACTCGCACGTCCGCTTCGGTGTGCTGGCCTCGCACTATGAAGTGGTTACCCAATGCTGTCGGCCTCTGTTGCTCCTGGGGCGAGATGACAAACTTCTGCTGGCCGATCTATCGGAGTACTCCCCTGGCTGTTCCCTGGTGCTCGACCGCGCGTTCTGGTTCATGCGCGAGGGAGAACTTGTACTGAACTTGTTCCAGGACGGGCTGCGGGTTGCCTCGCTCGCCTTCACCCTGTCCCGCACCAAAGACGGCCCGTGCATGTTCATCGGCGCGGTGCAGGGTATCCACAAGGGCGTGGACAGCGAAACATCGCTGAGCATCTATCGGGGGCTGACAAAGGACTTCGAAGGGCTACGCCCGAGAAGCCTGCTGATCGAGGTCATCAAGTACATCGCCCGGAGCCTGGGAGTCGACAGGATCTATGCTGTTGGCGACGGCTACCGTCACCACCGGCACCCCTATTTCGGCCTGGAGAAATCCCAGGAGCTGCTGGCCAACTACGACGACATCTGGCAAGAACATGGTGCTACGGCGTCTGAGCGCGAAGACTTCTTCAGCATCCCTGCTGCCGATTCGCGCAAGCCCCTTGAGGATATAGCGGCCAAAAAGCGCTCCATGTACCGTCGGCGCCACGAACTGCTGGATGCAGTCTTCGCCAAAGTAGACGGCACCTTGCAAGGCAACGTGGCGGTGGTCGACGGTGGTTGATGACCGAGAGCGCCCCAAACTCACCCGCCCGCCCCACGTGCGCGACATCCATGCGCAACTCAAGACCATCGCGCAGAGGGTCCAACACCTCGATTCCGAAATCGAATACGTCAATAACCGGGCGACCTGGCGTGTCCTCAGAACTATTCACCTTAACCCGCCGACATGCCTACTGTGCGGCGCCAACACGTTGACGAGTGTTTAGCTCTATCTCAAGAGGTAATTATTGACGCCATGAAATATGCGAATTTCACCCATTAAGCTCAGCTTGACAAGCCTGCAACCCCAATCTTTACTGACGTTAAATATGCACTTTTACTTGAAGTAGTCATTATAACTATTCCGCCTCTTCAATCTTCAAAGTATGCCCCCAAAGTTTTCCTTGATATTTACAGAACCCGCCAACAGACAACATCAACGGATATCAATGAGAAAATGAGAGAACCCCTGGCAGCCCTGATACGGAAGTTGATAACGCCCTCGACGCGCTTCGAAATAAGAAAGTATATGGCTTGGGCGCAGGATATTCTCGGGCGCGCATGTTTCTGGCGCTGGGAAGTCGCCAAATTTCGGCTGCCGAAGAGTAGTGACTACGAAATCCTGTATGTCGGCAGGAAGACCCGCAGGGAAATGGCCAAGCTGCTCATCAGCGGCAAGCCCCAGGCCGACGTCGAGCGCGGCGATGGCGTGGAGCAGTCCACTTCCACCCCCCATAGGGTGCTGGTCAGCGAGATGCCGAGCGCTGGCGCCTTGTACGTTCCCCATTACCTGAGCGCCATCATCCCTCTGGGACGCCCATTGGAGGAGATCACCGCACGGTACGACGGCGAACTGCGCCGCAACATCCGCAAGTGCCGACCGATGTATCGCATGCAGCAGGCGCTGACAGACGACGAGATCGCCAAGGCAGACCGCGAGATGCTGCAGCCCTATGCCCAGGCACGGCATGGCGACTATGCCAAGCAGTTTGACACGAACGACCTGTTTCGCATCGCCAAGACCGTTGGTCGGTTAGACCTGATAATGCAGGGCGATGAAGTCGTCGCGTGCCACTTCGGCTGCGTGATAACCCGGGCCGGGAAGCGCTACTGGAGCACACTGCGCTTCGGCTATCCGGAGTCGGTTTTCACCGATGCCAAGCGGTTGCGCGAGGTCAACTCGATCACCACCTTCATGGCCCTGGAGTGGGCCATCGAACATGGCTTCGACTACTACGATATCGGCCAGTGCCTGGCACGTCCGGACGATGGTCTTCTGAAATGGAAGCGGCGGCGCGGCGGTGACGTCGATACGCTGGGTAACCAGGCCTACATGTTTGTACGCTTGCCAAAGACCGGCGTCGCCAAATTCCTCTGGGAGTTCCCGTTGTTTGCCGTCGAAGGCAAGAACCTGACGCTTCATCTGGGCCTGCCGGACGGTTTGAGCGACGAGGAAGTCGTCAACCGTTATCGAGAAATGGTGTTCGGCGGTTTGTTCAAGATATACCTCTACTGCGCCAAAAACCCTGGCGAACTGCTGCTGGAAAACCTGCGCGATCGTTATGCCCATTTCCAGTCTCCGCCCATTGTGGAAAAAATCCCGTCCAACTGAGCGTGAAAGACAAACCTCCATCGCAGAGAGGACTCTTCATGGAAAGCGATGTCTCGGATGTAAATACAACGGGGGCTGACCGGAAAATCTGGAGCCTTGCGGCATACCGGTATCTCGCCAGAAAACGACTGGGACGAAAGCCGTCGGAAAACGTGAAGAACCTCGCGGTCAAATCTTGGGATATCGCGCCAAGCGAAATAACCCCTGCGCCACCTGCCTTTTTCCTGCCCGGCCAGCTAGAGCGGGTAACCGGCTGGGAAGAGGCGCGTTTTTTTCCCTATGAACATCCGCGTCGGACCATGGAGGGGTTAGGCAGTGTGGAACAGCGCCCCACACGAGGCCATCTGATCAAGGACGTCCTGCTGATCGATGGTGCGCTCTACAAGGACGATGCCATCTTCTGGCTGTCCGATCGGCCCAACGGGTTGCCACGGATAGTCGTGGACAGGGAGATCGAGCGTGGGGCCGCTTATTGCTCGCCATATGGTAACCGCTGGTTCGGCACCTGGCTGGCCGAGGACTGCGTGACCTATCCACTGGCCTGCAACGAGGGCGTTCCCGTGGCGACTGCGCCATCGGCCAGGTTCCCCCTCTATCCTCAAGCCCCAGACTATGAAGAATGGCTGGGCATGCAACCGCTTCGTCTGCACAGCGCCTTTTTTCGCGAGCTGGTGCTGTTTGACGATTCGAGCCAAAACACCAACCAGTACCTGCGACACCGTGCAATGAAGGAGAAGATCCTGTCACGGGTGAGCTACCAATCTCACCCGGGGGTCTTCATTCTGCGCGGCAACACCGGGGATCTGCGCCTGCTGCGTAATGAACTGGAAATCGCCGAACACCTGCAAAAACAGCGGGGCTTTCGGATCCTCGACCCCACGAAGTACGACCTGCCGACAATAGTCGCGACCTGTGCCGGAGCAAGGGTGGTGGCGGGCGTCGAGGGAAGCCAGCTCATTCACGGAGTGAATATACTGGCGCCCGGCGCTTCGGTGCTGACACTGCAGCCACCCAATCGCTTTGTCTGCTTCTACAAGTTCCTGACCGACCGCGACCAGCAGCATTTCGGCTTCGTGGTAGGCACACCCGATGGAGATGGCTTCAGGATCGACCTCAATGAGCTTGAGCGAACCCTGGACCTGCTGCCGTCATGATGGCACCACCTAGGCCTTGATGCCCTCAAGGCCTAGGTGCGTTCAGGCCTTTTCAAGCAGGTCCAGCGCCACATCAACGATCATGTCTTCCTGGCCGCCAACCCTATCCAGCTTTCCGCACCGCCCCCGCAAAACTGCTGTGGGACGCATTGCAACAAGCACAGCATCCCACCCTATGAAACGGTCATTTCCTCGGCCTTCAAGAGCGCACTGACATCACGCGCCACAGCCAGACTAATGAATTTCACTCATAAGGCCTTGCTGATTTACCCGTCTAGTCCGCACTCGCTTGCTCACTTAGTCTTTTCACAGCGGTATTGCACCAAGCCGACTGTGCGCTGAGTGCAGCCTACCCCGACTTTTTACCCACGAGTTCAAATCTGATCGCTTAAGCCGGGAGATCTGAAATGCAAAAGCGGAAACTTGGAAACAGCGCTCTTGAAGTGTCAGCCCTGGGGCTGGGCTGCATGGGCCTTAGCTATGGTTATGGCCCAGCCACTGACACTAAGCAGGCCGTCTCGCTGATCCGCACGGCAGTTGAGCGCGGCGTCACCTTCTTCGACACTGCAGAGGTCTACGGCCCTTACCTGAACGAGCACGTGGTGGGACAAGCCCTGGCACCAGTGCGCGAACAGGTGGTGATCGCGACCAAGTTCGGCTTTACCTTCGGCTCCGACAACAAGCAGCAGATCCTCAACAGCCGTCCCGAACACATCAGGCTTGCGGTCGAGGGGTCATTGCGTCGGCTGAAAACGGACTTTATTGATTTGCTCTACCAACATCGAGTCGACCCGGACGTCCCCATCGAGGACGTTGCAGGTATGGTCAAAGAGCTGATTTGGGAAGGCAAGGTAAAGCACTTCGGCCTCTCGGAAGCCGGTGTGCAAACCATTCGACGCGCCCATGCTGTACAGCCTGTTACCGCACTGCAAAGTGAGTACTCCCTGTGGTGGCGAGAGCCTGAACAAGAGATTCTGCCAACGCTCGCAGAGTTGGGTATCGGCTTCGTACCATTCAGTCCGCTGGGAAAGGGCTTCCTCACCGGGGCTGTGTCGGCAGACGCCTCATTCGGTAGCGACGATTTCCGCAGCATCGTGCCACGGTTCAGTCAGGAAGCCCTCCAGGCTAACCAGGACCTCGTGATCCTCGTCCGTCAGATTGCCGCCCAGAAGTCTGCAACACCTGCCCAGATCGCCCTGGCCTGGCTACTCGCACAAGCCAACTGGATCGTTCCTATTCCCGGAACGACCAAGCTGCACCGTTTAGAAGAAAATCTCGGCGGAGCCAACATCACGCTCACGGAGGCCGACCTGCTGGCCATTGATTCGGCACTGTCGCAGATCCGCATCCTTGGCGACCGCTATCCCGAGTCTCTCAAGGCTCGCGTCGGCCGTTAATGGCGCGTTGCGATGAGCAACGCGTCGTTGAGCGACGGCGCCCTCACAAGCTGATTGCGCGATGCGGTGAACAGGCACAGGGCAAGGCAAGACTCATGGAGACGTCTAATGCGAAATACAGTGTTAAAAGCCACCTTCATGGCAGCGATGATCAGTGCTTCGGCAGGCAGTGGCGCGGCGGACTACAAAAAGAACCCCTTCACCCTGGTCTATGATGGCGCGCTCACCAGAAACGAGTCCGGCAAGGTCAATATCCATCCGGTCACCTACAAACTAAATGGCTTGGATATCGCCGCCAACGTGTACACGCCTGCTGGTTATGACGCCAGGAAGCGCTACCCGACTGTGGTCGTAGCCCATCCTAATGGCGGCGTAAAAGAGCAGGTGGCGGGCCTTTATGCCCAGCGCCTGGCCGAAGAGGGCTACATCACCATCACCGCTGATGCGGCGTACCAGGGCGCAAGCGGGGGCCAACCGCGCAACGTCGACAAGCCTGCCAACCGTATCGAAGATATCCACGGCATGGCTGACTTCATCTCTCAGTACCCTGGGGTCGATGACGCGCGGGTTGGCGTGTTGGGCATTTGTGGCGGCGGTGGTTACTCACTGGCTGCGGCCCAATCCGACAAGCGCTTCAAGTCTATCGCGACCATCAGCCTGTTCAACTCGGGCCGAGTGCGTCGTAACGGCTACGTCGACTCGCAAATGGACTCGATTCAGGACCGCCTCAAGCAAGCCTCAGAGGCACGCGCCCAGGAAGCGGCGGGAGGAGAAGTCCGTTACGCTGGAGACGCCAACCTGACAGACGAGCAGATTGCCAAGCTGCCGTTTGACCTCTACCGCCAGGGTTACCAGTACTACTGGAAAACCTATGCTCACCCAAACTCAACCTTCAAATACACCACCAGCAGCTTGCTCGACCTGATGCGTTTCGACGCCACCAACCAGATCGAGTTGATCGGCCAGCCGTTGCTAATGATCGCGGGAACCAAGGCCGACAGCCTGTACATGAGCGAAGATGCGTTTGCTAAAGCGACGGGCTCCCAGGACAAAGAGCTATTCAAGATCGAGGGGGCTACCCATATAGAGACCTATTGGGTGCCAAAATACGTTGACGCTGCCGTAGTCAAACTCAAAGCGTTCTACGCCAGAACACTCTGATGCCAGGAAGCAACTGTTACAGATGGACAGGAATCTAAACCTCCCCGGGCCATATGGGACATGATAGATAGGACAATACATTCCCACTTCATGAAGGATTCTCATAAATGTCTCGGGCCAACCTCAACGAGCTTCAAGCCTTCGTGATCATCGCCCGCGAAGGCAGTTTCACGCGCGCAGCAGCTCAGTTGGGCGTCTCGCAATCAGCCATCAGTCACACCATGCGAGCCCTTGAAACCCGATTAGGTGTCCGACTGCTGACTCGGACAACACGAAGCGTGTCTACCACCGAAGCCGGCCAACGCCTATATCAGTCCATGGCACCGCGGTTCGACGAAATAGAAAAGGAACTGGCGGCAGTCGCTGAGTTTCGGGATACGCCGGCCGGTAGCATCAGAATTTCAGCGTCAGAGCATGCGGCGAACAACATTCTGTGGCCCAAGCTTCTGAAGGTTCTACCCGACTACCCGAACATCAAGGTAGAGATCACCGTCGACTATGCCCTCTCCGACATCGTGGCGCAGCGCTACGACGCCGGAGTGCGCCTGGGCGATCAGGTTGCCAAAGACATGATTGCCATCCCAATCGGCCCACGACTGCGCATGGCGGTCGTGGCATCGCCGGAATACTTTCGCAAACACACTCGGCCTTTGGCGCCAGGCGACCTGTCAGAGCACAATTGCATCAACCTGCGCTTGCCCACCCACGGCAGCCTGCTGCTATGGGACTTCGAAAAGGATGGCGACGAGGTGAAAGCCCGCGTCGAAGGGCAATGGACATTTAACAGCAGCGTACCGATTCTCCGCGCGGCAGTGGCAGGCTGCGGCTTGGCATTTCTGCCGGAAGACATGGTGACCAACGCGCTGGCCGAGGGAAGCCTTGTACGAGTGCTAGAGGACTGGTGCCAACCGTTTCCTGGATATCACCTCTATTACCCAAACCGGCGTGAACAGTCATCGGCGCTCGGGGTTGTGATCGATGCGTTGCGCTATAAGCAAAACGAGCGCTTTACCGTAGCGCCTAAGCCAGCGTCGCCGACCTGAAGGCGGCTATCCGCCGATTTGCATGGCGTCATGGTAGCCCAATGTATCAGCGCCTGAGCCAGCTACAGCGTTGTCCACCCTCGATTGCTGCCCATTCAGCAACCGTATTTCTCTCTTCTGACAAATGACAACGTGTCGCAACCAGCCTGATTTTTTGATATCTTCTGAAAACTAACTATTTAGTCCATAAGTTTTCGGCCTTCACCGAACACATCGCCCTGAGCGGTTGTGACAGCGGCGATGCGCAGACGTTGAGACTCCCCAGCGACCAGCGTCCTGAAAACAAGGCCAAGCACCCTGGCCTCCTCTACTCTAAAACTACTCCCACAAACGCTCATGCGTCAGAAGGATCATGCAACATGACTACGTCTCGACCTCCGGCATCCGCCGGTCGCTGGCTCATAGGGTTCGGCGCCTTTGGCGTGCTGGTATTCGGGTTACTCTTCGCAGCAGGTGGTGGATACCTGGCTACGCTTGGCGGCAGCTGGTACTTTCTGCTCGCCGGTCTCGGTTTGACCGTATCCTCCATTCTGCTCTTCAGACAGCGCCTGTCGGGCGTCTGGTTGTTCGCGGCCGTGATGGTAATGACCGTGGTCTGGGCGCTCGCCGATGCCGGTCTGAACTTCTGGCCGCAGATCTCTCGCTTGTTCGCTCTGGGCGTGCTGAGCCTGCTGGTCGCGTTGATCTACCCTGCCCTGCGCAAGGCCAATGGCTTGGCCAGCGGTAGCGCTAGCTACGCCCCGAGCGGTGTTCTGGCAATCGCCTTGGTGGCGGGTTTCGCTGGCATGTTCTTCCCCCACGATCCTGTGCTGTCGACCGGTAACGGCCCCGGACTGACCAAGGTAGACCCTGCCAAGGCCCAGAAAAACTGGGAACACTACGGTAACGACGAAGGGGGTGGCCGCTTCGCCGCGCTGGACCAGATCAACCGTGACAACGTTTCGAAGCTGGCACCGGCCTGGACCTACCACACTGGCGACGTGGCCATCAGTGATGGCAATGGCGCCGAAGACCAGATGACTCCGTTGCAGGTTGGCGACAAGGTGTTCATCTGCACCCCGCACAACAACCTCATTGCACTGGATGCCGACACTGGCAAACAACTGTGGAAAAACGAGATCAACGCCAAATCTGCTGTCTGGCAGCGCTGCCGCGGTCTCGCCTACTTCGATGCTACCGCTGCAGTCGCCCAACCCACCGATGGCAGCACGCCGGCCAAGCCTGTATCGGTACCCGCCGGTGCCGCCTGCCAACGCCGCGTGCTGACCAACACCATCGATGCGCGCCTGATCGCCGTGGACGCCGACACCGGCGAGTACTGCCAAGACTTCGGCAAGCATGGCCAGGTTGACCTGAAAGCCGGTCTGGGTGATGTACCCGACGCCTATTATCAGTTGTCCTCGGCACCGCTGATGGCCGGGACCACGGTGGTGGTGGGCGGCCGAGTGGCCGACAACGTCCAGACCGACATGCCAGGCGGCGTGATCCGTGGCTTCGATGTGATCAGCGGCGAAATGCGCTGGGCATTCGACCCGGGCAACCCACAAGACAAGCAAGCGCCGGCGGCCGGCAGCACCTATGTGCGCAGTACGCCTAACAGCTGGGCACCGATGTCCTATGACCCGGCAATGAACACCGTCTTCTTGCCGATGGGCAGCTCGTCCACTGACCTCTACGGTGCGGAGCGTACGGCGCTGAACCACAAGTACGGCGCTTCCATTCTGGCGCTGAACGCTACCACTGGCGAAGAGAAGTGGGTCTACCAGACCGTCCACAATGACCTGTGGGACTTCGACCTGCCGATGCAACCAAGCCTGATCGATTTCACCAAGGCTGACGGCAGTAAGGTCCCTGCCGTTGTGATCGGTACCAAAGCCGGCCAGATCTATGTGCTGGACCGCCACACGGGCCAGCCGCTTACCCAGGTTGAAGAGGTTCCGGTCAAGGCGGCCAACATCCCGAACGAACCTTACTCGCTGACCCAGCCGAAATCGGTCGGCATGCCGCAGATCGGCGCACAGCACCTTTCGGAGTCGGACATGTGGGGAGCCACGCCATTCGACCAACTGCTGTGCCGTATCTCATTCAAGAAAATGCGTTACGACGGGTTGTTCACCGCACCTGGCACCGATGTGTCGTTGAGCTTCCCTGGCTCGCTGGGCGGGATGAACTGGGGCAGCATTTCGACCGATCCGGTACACGGCTTCATCTTCGTCAACGACATGCGTCTGGGCCTGTGGATCCAGATGATCCCACAGCAGAAAGATGCCAAGGCCTCTTCCGGTGGTGAAGCATTGAACACCGGCATGGGCGCGGTACCCCTCAAAGGCACCCCGTATGCCGTGAACAAGAACCGCTTCCTGTCGGTCGCAGGCATCCCTTGCCAGGCACCACCCTTTGGGACCCTGACCGCCATCGACATGAAGAGCCAGAAAATTGCCTGGCAAGTACCGGTTGGCACCGTCCAGGACACAGGCCCATTGGGTATCAAGATGCACCTGCCTCTGCCGATCGGCATGCCAACGCTAGGCGGCACGCTGTCTACCCAGGGCGGCCTGGTGTTCATTGCCGGCACCCAGGATTACTACCTGCGTGCCTTCAACTCGGCCAACGGTGAGGAGGCCTGGAAAGCCCGCCTACCTGTGGGCAGTCAGGGAGGCCCGATGACCTACGTTTCGCCGAAAACGGGCAAGCAGTACATCGTCATCACCGCTGGTGGTGCGCGTCAGTCACCCGATCGTGGCGATTATGTAATTGCTTACGCGCTGCCTGACAGCAAGTAAACCTGCAACACCGGCTGCAGGGGCTGGCTGTCAGCGCATGGCATCACGCAGTTGCACCAACGCCGGATTGTCCAGCGCCTGAGCCGAATAGCACAGGCCAATGCGGCGTTTGAGATCAAGCATGGGCAATGATCGCACCAGAACTTCAGGCTGCTCTTCAGCCAGGGACTTGGGTACCACGGCCATGCCCTGACCGGCAGCGACCAAGGCAAGTGCCAGCCTGAAGGAGCCGGCCTGGGCTTCGGGAGTGATAGCACCTGAACCGTACAAGGGCAGCAGGCGCTGGTGACTGGCATGGCCTGGACATGTGATCCAGGCTGCCTGCTCCAGTGCATAGTCGATGGTCAACTCACCCTCTGCCAAGCGATGGTCCATAGGCCGCGCCAGTACATACGGCTCGCTCCACAACGGTAAGAACAATTCGTCTTCACAACGCAGTTCCTCGCTCGCCAACCGCGCATCCCCTTCACAGCCCTCCAGTAGCCCC
Source organism: Pseudomonas laurentiana (assembly GCF_014648275.1). Classification (GTDB taxonomy): domain Bacteria; phylum Pseudomonadota; class Gammaproteobacteria; order Pseudomonadales; family Pseudomonadaceae; genus Aquipseudomonas; species Aquipseudomonas laurentiana. Next base: position 262,175 of record NZ_BMQU01000003.1, on the reverse strand, counting down.
AGTAACACGCCGGGAACGACTTGGCTCGCGCCACGAATCAGCGCCTGAACGTAACACCGGGCAATGTCCTGCTCCACGCCGACCTGTAGCAGCCCACGGTGACGCTTTTCGCGAAATTGTCGGGCCAGACTGTCGACGTCCGCCACCATGCGCCTGGCCTGCGGGTAAAGCGCGCGAGCATCGTCGGTGACCTCCACCCCGCGCGCCTGGCGCACAAACAATGTGATACCCAAGGCTTCTTCCAACAATTTGATGCTCGCGGAAAGTGCCGGCTGGCTGAGGTGGATACGCCGCGCAGCAACCGTGATGTTGCGCGCCTCAAAAACGGCGATAAAAGCGCGAAGTTGGCGGTAATCCATTGTCAACCCATAAAAAAAGCCGATAGCAGGAAGAAGAATAATCCATTTTTCAGGCTTTCTGGTGCGCCCTATAGTTTCGCTCACCTCAAGCCATCACGTATTTCGATTTCAGGAGCGCCTTTCATGACGACTACCCGCAAGCCCCTCATTGTCATCACCGGCGCCAGTTCCGGTATTGGCCAGGCCACCGCCCGACTGCTCTCCCGTCGTGGACACCCGCTGCTACTGCTGGCACGTCGCCTGGAACCCATGCTGGCGCTGAATCTGCCTGACACCCTGGCGGTATCAGTGGATGTAACCCAGCGCGCCGCGCTACTCGACGCGGTCGCCCAGGCCGAGCAGCAGTTTGGCCCGGTGGATGCCATCATCAACAACGCCGGCGTCATGCTGCTGGGCGATATCACCCGACAGGACCCATCGGAATGGGACCAAATGCTGGACATCAACGTACGTGGCCTGCTCAACGGCATCCTCGCCGTAGCCCGTGGCATGGTAGAGCGCAAACACGGCACCATCATCAACGTCAGCTCTGTCGCCGGGCGCAAAACCTTCTCCAACCACGTGGCCTACGTCGGCACCAAGTTCGCCGTCACAGGTCTTTCGGAAAACCTGCGTGAAGAGCTGGCCCCCCACAACGTCCGGGTCATCACCATTGAGCCAGGCGCGGTGGAAACCGAACTGCTCAGCCACACCACCGACGAAACCATAAAGACCGGTTACCACGCCTGGAAACAGGACATGGGTGGCGTGGTGCTCTCGGCCGACGACGTCGCCAATGCCATCGACTACGCCTATGGCCAGCCCCAAGGTGTGTGCATCCGCGAAATCGTTCTGGCTGCGACTCGTCAGCAGGCCTGAAGCCCGACTAAGCCTCTGGACGAGGTGAACGGTACCTATCCCCGATATTGCTGATTGAGGCCCAACACTTTCCATCATTCCCAGTGATAGTTACCTTCGCCTCATTCGATTCGTTGTTGACCGCTCTAGAACGCAGAATTCGCCCACTTTTAATAATCGGCGGATTCTCTCCATGGAGCAGTCACTCAAACCCTTGCGTTATCCCCTCGCCGCCCTGGCACTTCTGGTCATGAGTGCCTGCGGTCGTACCCCGGAAGCGGTACAGGCCCCCGGCGCGCCCACGGTCAGCGTGGCCAAGGTGCTGGAGCAGCCCATCAATGAATGGGACGAGTTCACTGGCCGGCTGGAGGCTCCGGAAACGGTCGAGGTACGCCCTCGCGTGTCCGGGCAGATCGATCAGGTGGCCTTTACTGAGGGCGCTCAGGTCAAGAAAGGTGACCTGCTGTTTCAGATCGACCCGCGCCCCTTCCAGGCAGAAGTTCGCCGTCTCGAAGCGCAGTTGCAGCAAGCCCGCGCCACTGCCACCCGCAGCGCCAACGAAGCGGAGCGTGGCGAACGCCTGCGCAGCAGTAACGCGATCTCCGCCGAACTGGCCGAGTCGCGCAGCAGCGCTGCTGCCGAAGCGCGCGCGGGCGTCGCGGCGATTCAGGCACAACTGGACCTGGCGCGGCTGAACCTGAGCTTCACCCGCGTCACCGCCCCCATCAGCGGTCGTGTCAGCCGCGCCCAGTACACCGCTGGCAACATCGTCAGCGCCGACGTCACGCCGCTGACCAGTGTGGTCTCCACCGACAAGGTCTATGCCTACTTCGATGCCGATGAACGGGTCTACCTCAAGTACAACCAATTGGCCCGCGACGGTCAGCGAGGCCAGAGCACGCCGGTATACCTCGGCCTTTCAAACGAACAAGGCAACCCACACCTGGGGCAGATGAACTTCGTCGACAACCAGGTCAACCCCAAGACCGGCACCATCCGTGGCCGAGCCGTGTTCGACAACAGCGACGGGCAATTCACCCCCGGGCTGTATGCGCGCCTGAAGCTGGTCGGCAGTGCCACTTACTCCGCGGTACTGATCAACGACGAAGCCGTTGGTACCGACCTGGGCAAGAAATTCGTGCTGGTGATGGACAAGGACAACAAGGCCGATTATCGCGCTGTCGAACTGGGGCCGAAGCTGGAGGGCTTGCGTATCGTTCGTAGCGGCCTGAACAAGGACGAGCGCATCGTGGTCAAGGGCTTGCAGCGAGTTCGTCCTGGTTCACCGGTTACCCCGCAAGACACGCCAATGGCCAGCGACGCTACCCTCGCCGCCCTCGCCCAGCAACGTCAGGCACTCGAAGCCAGTACCCACGGCAAGCCAGCGGGCAACACCACGGTCAAGCTCGCCAGTAACCAGGCACCACGCGGTTAAGGGATACTTCCGATGAATTTTTCCAAGTTTTTTATCACACGGCCGATCTTTGCCGCGGTGCTGTCGCTGCTGATCCTGATCGCCGGCAGCATTTCGCTGTTCCAATTGCCGATCAGCGAATACCCGGAAGTGGTACCCCCGACCGTGGTGGTACGCGCCAACTTCCCGGGGGCCAACCCCAAGGTCATTGGTGAAACCGTCGCCGCACCGCTGGAGCAGGCCATCACCGGGGTGGAGGGCATGCTCTACATGTCGTCGCAATCTACCGCCGACGGCAAGCTGACACTGACCATCACTTTCGCCCTGGGTACCGACCTGGACAACGCGCAGGTGCAGGTACAGAACCGTGTAACCCGGACCCAGCCGAAACTGCCCGAAGAAGTGACGCGAATCGGCATCACCGTCGACAAGGCCTCGCCCGACCTGACCATGGTCGTGCACCTGACCTCGCCGGATAACCGCTATGACATGCTCTACCTGTCCAACTACGCGATCCTCAACATCAAGGACGAGTTGGCACGCCTGGGCGGCGTCGGTGACGTGCAGTTGTTCGGTATGGGCGACTATTCGCTGCGGGTCTGGCTCGACCCGAACAAGACCGCATCGCGCAACCTGACCGCCAGCGATGTGGTGGCGGCAATCCGTGAGCAAAACCGTCAGGTGGCTGCAGGACAACTGGGTGCCCCGCCCGCGCCGGGCGCTACCAGCTTCCAATTGTCGGTCAACACGCAAGGCCGCCTGGTCAATGAAGAAGAGTTCGAGAACATCATCATCCGTGCGGGTGCCGACGGTGAGATTACCCGCCTGAAAGACATCGCCCGGGTCGAGCTCGGCTCAAGCCAGTACGCCCTGCGCTCACTGTTGAACAACCAACCCGCCGTCGCCATCCCGATCTTCCAGCGCCCAGGCTCCAACGCCATCGAGATCTCCGATGAAGTGCGGGCCAAGATGAACGAGCTGAAACAGAGCTTCCCTGAAGGCATGGACTACAGCATCGTCTATGACCCGACTGTGTTTGTCCGTGGCTCCATCGAAGCGGTCGTGCATACGCTGTTTGAAGCGCTGATCCTGGTGGTACTGGTGGTCATTCTGTTCCTGCAGACCTGGCGCGCCTCGATCATCCCGCTGGTGGCGGTGCCAGTTTCGCTGATCGGTACCTTTGCGGTCATGCACCTGTTCGGTTTCTCGCTCAACGCACTGTCGCTGTTCGGCCTGGTGCTGGCCATCGGGATCGTGGTGGACGACGCCATCGTCGTGGTGGAAAACGTCGAACGCAACATTGGCCTTGGCCTCACCCCGCTGGAGGCAACCAAGCGCGCCATGGGCGAAGTGACCGGGCCAATCATCGCCACGGCACTGGTACTGTGCGCGGTGTTCGTACCGGCGGCGTTCATTTCCGGCCTTACCGGGCAGTTCTACAAGCAGTTCGCCTTGACCATCGCCATCTCCACCGTGATCTCGGCGTTCAACTCACTGACCTTGTCGCCAGCCTTGGCTGCGGTGTTGCTCAAGGATCACCACGCGCCCAAGGACCGTTTTTCCAAGGCCCTTGAGCGTCTGCTGGGCGGCTGGTTGTTCACCCCGTTCAACCGTTTCTTCGAGCGCGCCAGCCACAGCTACGTCGGCACCGTAGGGCGGGTTATCCGTAGCAGCGGCATTGCCCTGTTCGTCTACGGCGGGTTGATGGTCATGACCTGGCTGGGCTTTACCTCGACGCCAACCGGCTTCGTCCCGGCCCAGGACAAACAGTACCTGGTGGCCTTCGCCCAGTTGCCGGATGCCGCGAGCCTGGACCGTACGGAAGCGGTGATCAAGAAGATGAGCGAGATCGCCCTCAAGCAACCTGGCGTTGCCGATTCGGTGGCGTTCCCAGGCCTGTCGATCAATGGTTTCACCAACAGCCCGAACAGCGGCATCGTGTTCACCCCGCTCAAGCCCTTCGATGAACGCAAGGACCCCAGCCAGTCGGCGGGCGCCATCGCCGCCGCATTGAATGCCCAGTTCGCGGACATCCAGGACGCCTACATCGCGATCTTCCCCCCACCGCCGGTACAAGGCCTGGGTACCATCGGCGGCTTCCGCCTGCAGATCGAAGACCGTGGCAACCTGGGTTATGAGGCCCTGTACAAGGAGACCCAGAACATTATCGCCAAGAGCCGGAGCGTGCCGGAGCTGGCCGGTCTGTTTACCAGCTACCAGGTCAACGTGCCGCAGGTCGATGCCGCCATCGACCGGGAAAAGGCCAAGACCCATGGCGTGGCGATCAACGATATTTTCGACACCCTGCAGATCTACCTCGGTTCGCTGTACACCAACGACTTCAACCGCTTCGGCCGCACCTATCAGGTCAACGTTCAGGCAGAACAACAGTTCCGTCTCGACGCTGAGCAGATCGGTCAGTTGAAGGTGCGCAACAACCAGGGCGAGATGATCCCGCTGGCGACCTTCATCAAGGTCAGCGACACCGCCGGCCCCGACCGAGTGATGCACTACAACGGCTTTATCACGGCAGAAATCAACGGTGCCGCTGCTCCAGGCTACAGCTCCGGGCAAGCCGAAAAAGCCATGGAGAAGCTGCTCAAGGAGGAACTGCCCAACGGCATGACCTTCGAATGGACCGAACTGACTTACCAGCAAATCCTTGCCGGCAACACTGCACTGTTCGTGTTCCCGCTCTGCGTGCTGTTGGCCTTCCTGGTCCTGGCTGCCCAGTACGAAAGCTGGAGCCTGCCACTGGCAGTGATCCTGATCGTGCCCATGACCCTGTTGTCGGCCATTACCGGGGTGATCCTGTCCGGTGGTGACAACAACATCTTCACCCAGATCGGCTTGATCGTATTGGTGGGTCTGGCCTGCAAGAACGCGATTCTGATCGTCGAGTTCGCCAAGGACAAACAAGCCGAAGGTCTCGATCCGCTCGCAGCGGTGCTGGAAGCGTGCCGCCTGCGTCTGCGGCCAATCCTGATGACCTCGATCGCGTTCATCATGGGTGTGGTGCCGCTGGTGTTCTCTTCCGGTGCCGGTGCCGAAATGCGTCATGCCATGGGCGTGGCGGTGTTCTCCGGGATGATCGGGGTAACCTTCTTCGGCCTGTTGCTGACCCCGGTGTTCTTTGTCTTGATCCGTCGTTATGTCGAACGCAGCCAGGCCCGCAAGGCGGCCCGGATTGCCCAGCGGGAGCAGCATGCATGAACCACCTGAAACTGTTGATGCCCAGCCTGCTGGTACTGGCCCTGGCCGCCTGTGCGGTCGGGCCGGACTACCGCGCACCGAGTACCGCAGCGGCACACCTGAATGCAGCGGATCAGCCGGAGGCGACTAAAGCCTTCGACCGCAACCGCTTTGAGGCGGCCTGGTGGCGCCAGTTCGATGACCCGGTGCTCAACCAGTTGGTGGCCCAGTCGCTGGCCGACAACCGTGAGCTGCGCGTGGCGTTCGCCCGCCTGAAATCCGCCCGGGCGATCCGCGATGACGTGAGCAACGATGCCCTGCCTACAGTGACCAGCCGTGCCAGCAGCGATCTGGGTAAAGGGCAGATTCCTGGCCAGAGCGATCATCGGGTCAACAGCGAGCGCTATGACCTGGGCCTGGACATGGCCTGGGAGCTTGACCTGTTTGGTCGCATCCAGCGGCAATTGGAAGCCAGTGAAGCGCAACAGGACGCCGCCGAGGCTGACCTGCAGCAGTTGCACGTCAGCCTGATCGCCGAATTGGTCGATGCCTACGGTCAACTGCGTGGTGCCCAGCTACGTGAAAAGATCGCCTTGGCCAACCTGAAAACCCAGCAGGACTCCCGGGCCATCACCCAGACGCTGAACGAGGCAGGGGTCGGTAATGAGCTGGATGTGGTGCGCGCCGATGCCCGTCTGGCTGCAGTAGAAGCCACAGTACCGCAATTGCAGGCAGAACAGGTCCGTGCACGTAACCGTATCGCCACCCTGCTGGGTCAGCGTCCGGATACCCTGAGCATCGACCTGTCCCCGGCCCAGTTACCGGCCATCGCCAAGGCGCTACCGATCGGCGATCCTGCGGAACTGCTCAAGCGCCGCCCGGACGTACGCAGCGCCGAACGCCAGTTGGCTGCAGCGACGGCCAATGTCGGGGTGGCCACGGCAGACCTGTTCCCACGGGTCAGCCTGAGCGGTTTCCTTGGTTTCACGGCCGCTCGGGGCTCGCAACTGGGCTCATCCGCAGCACAGGCCTGGGCCTTGGGCCCAAGCATCACCTGGGCGGCTTTCGACCTGGGCAGTGTCAAGGCCCGCTTGCGCGGGGCCAATGCCGAAGCCGAAGGTGCCTTGGCAAGCTACGAGCAACAGGTGTTGCTCGCCCTGGAAGAGTCGGAAAACGCCTTCAGCGACTACAGCAAGCGCCAGCAACGCCTGCTTGCGCTGCTACGCCAAAGCGAGGCCAGTCGCAAGGCAGCCGAACTGGCGTCGATTCGTTACCGCGAAGGTACGGTGGACTATCTGGTGTTACTGGATGCCGAGCGCGAACGGCTTAGTGCGGAGGATGCTCAGGCCCAAGCGGAAGTCGAACTGTATAGCGGTGTCGTCGCCATCTACAAAGCCCTGGGTGGCGGCTGGCAAGCCGAAACGGTCGCCTCGGCAAACTGATTCAACGGCTCCTTTGGTTGGTTGAACACCAACCCTTTGCCCCGCCGCCCCTGGCAGCGGGGCTTTTTTATCCGCCCTCGAACGGCACACAACCCGAGGCATCCCGGCAACAGCCGATTTGACTCCGACAGCCAGCTGACACAAGCTGCCCTTTTAGCTCCAGCCGTACGCGCGGATTCAGCATGCCCAAGCGTCAAACTTACACGCTGATCAGTCTTGCCCTGCTCATTGTTCTGGGGGTGGGCAGTTATTTTTGGCGTGACGACAGCCCTGAGCCTTCTCCAGTGCTCAAAAACACCTACGCCAAAGCCCTGGCCCAGGCCCATGACGGCCTGCCGGGTGCTGCACGGGTGCTGTACCAGCAAATGGCCCGCAACGACCTGTCACCTGTCCGTCGGGCCAGTCTGCATGCCGAACTGCCAAACTACCCTTCCCCCTTGGCATTGAAGCTGGCGAGCAACGACCTGCGGCATGAAGACCCACTGGTACGCCGTGCCGCGATCACCAGCATTGCTGCATTGGTTCCGCCAGCGCAACGCAGCCTGTTGCTGGGGCCGTTGCTCGATGATAAGGAACAGAGCGTACGCTTTGCCGCTGCCGATGCCCTGCTGGGGCTCAGCCTTGATGACATTGGTCTGTACTTTGGCCCCTTGCAGGATGTACTGGGGCAATACCAACAGGCATTGCAGAACATCGACGAGCCTGATGCTCAAGTGCATCTGGCACGGCTGTATATGCACGAACAACGCTTCGACCAAGCGGGCGTAGCGCTGACGCGCGCATTGAGCCTGGCCCCCGATGATCTGCAGGCATTGGCAACCCAGGTGCGCCTGCTTGAGCATCAAGGTCATACGGACCCTTCTCGCGAAGTGCTGGCCAAGGCCCTGCAGCGTCACCCCGACTCGGCCTTCCTCCAGCATGAGCTGGGCCTCTGGCTATTGCGCCATCATCAAGACGAATATGCGCTGCTGGCGTTTGCCCGGGCCGTAGAGCTGGAACCGGACAACAACGATTACCGCTACACCCTGGCCACCAGCCTGCACGACCTCGACCAAACCGACGCAGCCCAGAAACAGCTGGAAACCATCCTTGCCCGGCAACCGGCCAACCGCAAGGCCAGGGTCTTGCTGATCAACTATTGGAAGGAAACCGGCCAGTTGCAGAATGTGCAGATTCTTTTGGCGCAACTGGAACAGCAGAACCCCGACGATCCACTGGTGCAACAAGGCCTCTGAATACCAACGGTTAACAGGACGCAGGTTGCAAAAGGATCAATCCTGAGTCATATGCCGAGGGAGCAGCAGTTTTACCCGAGTGCCCTTGCCCGGCTCGGACTCGATCCAGGCCCGTCCACCCGACTGCCGGAGCAAACCGTAGACCATCGACAATCCCAGGCCATGCCCCTGGCCCGCCGGCTTGCTGGTAAAAAAGGGCTCAAAAGCACGGACCACCGCCTCAGGCGCCATACCACAACCGTTATCCTCTACCTGCACATAGGTATAGTCGCCAGGCACCAGGCCATCCTTAACGCCGACACGTGCGTGATAACGCACATTACCGGTGCTGACGATCACCGTGCCGCCTGCTGGCAAGGCGTCGCGGGCATTGGAACAGAGATGGTGTAACGCATTCTGCAATTGCTCGATATCCACCAGAACCGTCCAGGGCACCGACTCCAGATGCATCTGCAGGACAATCTGCGGGCCCAGGGATTGCCTTAACGCCGCGGTCATTTCGTGAATCAGTCGGTTGGCATCGACAGGCTGGGGATTGAGTTCCTGGTGACGGGAAAAAGCCAGTAGCCGCTCAACCAGTGTAATGGCCTGGCTCGCCGCGCCCTTGGCCATATCGATGCAAACATCCAGACGCTCCAGACGTCCCTGCGCCAGATGTTGCTCAAGTAGCGTCAGGCTGTTGGCGACACCCTCGAGCAGACTGTTCACATCATGCGCCATGCGCCCCGACAACTGCCCGATGGTTTCCATCTTATGGCGCTGACGAAGCAACACTTCGGCGTCATGCAATGCCTCTTCCTGCTCGCGCTCCTGGGTTGAGTCACGACCTACGGCCGTGTATCCGCCATTGGAGGGCATCGCCGACCAGATGAACACCCGATAGTGTCCGTCCTTGTGTCGAAGGCGACTTTCGACATCCTGCAGGGTTTCTCCATTTTGCAACTGCCCAACCAGTTCAAGCGTCCACTGGTGATCCTCCGGGTGGGCCAAATAGAGGATTGGCATGCCGAGCATCTCTTCCCGTGTCCATCCCAGCACCTGGGACCAGGCCGGGTTGATATTCCCCACGGTCAGGTCCGGTCGCACCTCGATCATCACATTCGAGGACAACTGCCAGATATGATCCAGGTCGGCGGTGCGTGCCTGCACTTGCTGTTCATAGGCAGACGCCAACATGCGCCACTGCCGCTCGGACTGAACGTGGGCCGTTGTTTCAATCACCTTGTCGAGCACCCCGACAATTTCCCCGCTCTCATCACGTACGGGCGTGCAACTGAACGTGAAGTAGCTTTGCTCCGACGAATTTTTACGATTGAGTATCAAGGGGAAATTTTCGATAAACGTCGCTTCACCTGAAAGCGCCTTGAACATGATGGGGCCGATCTGCTCCCAGCTTTCCCCCAGCACCTCATCAAAACTGCAACCCAATGCCTGACGCTTACCCAGCATCACGTTAAAAGCATCGTTGTATATCGTGGTGAGTTGCGGCCCCCAGGCCAGGCAACTGGGAAGCTTCGACACCAGCAGCATGTCCACCGCAATGCGCAACGTCGCCGGCCAACTCATGATCGGCCCCAGTGGCGTGTCCTCCCAAGGAAAGTGCCTGACTTTCTCCCCCATCTCACTCGGCGAGATGAGCGGTGAAGCAAGGTGCGTCTTACGCATTGTCGACTCCATGTCCTCAGGTAACGCCGCAGCGACTATCGCCCGATATCTTCGTCCCACAACTCGGGACGACTGGCGATGAAGTCGCTCATCAGGTTGATGCAGTCTGGATCCTGCAATACCTGCACGTTCACGCCACGCGCCTTCAGCAAGGCCTCCTCCCCCATGAATGTACGGTTCTCACCAATGATCACCTCTTTGATACCGTAGAGCAGAATCGCCCCACTGCACATCGAGCAGGGTGACAATGTGGTGTAGAGGGTGGCCTGGCTATACACGCTGGCAGGCTGGCGCCCGGCATTCTCGAACGCATCCATTTCACCATGGAGGATTGCACTGCCGGACTGCACCCGACGATTGTGACCGCGCCCAATGATCCGGCCCTGATACACAATCACCGAGCCGATCGGAATGCCACCCTCGGCGAGGCCGGTACGCGCCTCATCGATAGCAGCCTGCATAAATGACGAGTGGTTGGTGCTAGTGCTCATAAGGCTGACTCAATGGCATTTGGATAACTGAACACTAGCACAAGGCCATTAACGCGGCAGTCGCCATGGCACCATTCAAGCCGACAGCTATGCTGAAAAGTCCGGAATTGAGCTGCTGGTGTATGCCAAGACACCGATCGTCTAAGGAGGACCGTAATGAGCAAGAAAATCCTGGTAGTACTGACCAATACTGCCAAGTACCCCTTACACAAACGCGCCACCGGTCTATGGCTGGGCGAAGCGGTGCATTTTGTCGACACGGTTCAACAGGCAGGCCTGATGGTCGACTACGTCAGCCCGGCGGGTGGTTATGTCCCCATCGACCCGCATAGCCTGAGCATGGCCGCCGACATCGACTGGGCCTGGTATGACGACAAATCGTTCATGAACAGGCTAGGCACAACCCTCAGCCCAAAGCAGGTCAAGGTTCAGGACTACAACGTCATCTATTACACCGGGGGGCATGGCGTGATCTGGGATTTCCCGGACAACGCCGCCCTGCAGGGCATTGCCCGGACGATCTTTGAAAATGGCGGGATCGTTTCATCGGTGTGCCATGGCGCTGCAGGCCTGCTGAACATCAAGCTCAGCGACCACACCTTGCTGGTCAAAGACCGGGAGGTCACCGGTTTTTCCAACATCGAAGAGCAGTTGGCAGAATTGGACAAGACCGTTCCCTTTCTTACCGAGACCGAATTGATCGCTCGCGGCGGCCTTTACCAGAAGGCTGAAGCGCCCTGGGAGCCCTTTGTCATTGCTGACTCAAAGGATGGCAGGCTGATTACCGGGCAAAATCCTGCCTCTGCCGCGCCCGTAGCACAACGGGTATTGGCGACACTGCGGCAGGCTTGATCGATACGCCTGACTTTAGCTGTTGACCGATACCACGGCCAATCGTTTCCAGGGACTACAGGAGCGCCCCACAGCACCCTTTATGCTGACGACACAGTCGAAAAGCTCGCAACGCCCCTCTGCGGGGCATACGAGCCCTGGCTTTCACTCAGCGTCCAGAGGTGAACCGTGGCTATCCATAAAAAACGCGCAGGCCGTGTCCTGCTCGAGTTCCTGACGATCATGTTGATCGGTTTGACCCCTGTGGCCAGCGGCCTGCTGATCATTGCCCTGCAAGTAGACCGAAAGCATTTGGAGGCAGCTGAAAAATCCGCTCTGGAAGCGCTTGAACGGATCGAGACCGTTATCGAAACGCTCCACACCAGCAGTAGTAAAGTGCTCAGTCTCGCAGAATTGGCCTGTGATAAAGCGATGCCCAGGCTACGCGTGGAAGTCGTCTCCGAGCCGAATCTGCGCTCATTGGTACTGCTCAGGGAGAACCGCGCCTACTGCAGCACCCAGCATGGCGAGAGCGAAATCATCATCGACCCCGGCACCTTCCATAACCAGAAACTGTTGCTGGCTGCTGGTAATCAGGTAACGCCCGACTCCCCTGTTCTGTACTACCGCCTTCAGGAATACCCTTTCGGAGTACTGTCGCTGACCAACGGTTTGCTCTTGCAGCAAATGATCAGTGCGATCAAGGAGCCCGCGACCGTGATCGTTCAATTCGGTACGGCATACTTGTCAGAAACGGGCATTGTCGAAGACATGAACCACACCAACATCAATGAGCAGTACCTTCAGGTCGTATCCCACAAACACGGCTTTATCGTACACAGTGGCTTTGCGGACGGCAGCACCTGGCAGGAAGTCCGCAGTAACATGCTTGCCAGCGCGCCCTCGCTACTACTGGTCGGCATCATCACCTCCGCTTTTGTGTACTGGAGCCTGTTTTCCCGACGCAACCGCAAGCCGTAAGGCGACATGCGCAAGCATCATCGCCTGAAAAACAAAGAGGCCAGCGTAGGAACGCTGGCCTCTTGTGTGTCGCGCTATCGATAATCAGTCGGTCGCCAATACACCGCGGCGTACCTGATCACGCTCAATCGACTCGAACAGTGCCTTGAAGTTACCCTCACCGAAACCGTCATCGCCTTTGCGCTGAATGAACTCAAAGAATACCGGGCCCATCAGGGTCTCCGAGAATATCTGCAGCAGCAGTCGCTTGTCCTCAGGCTGCGAGGAACCATCGAGCAGAATGCCTCGAGCCTTGAGTTCAGCGACCGGCTCGCCATGACCAGGCAAGCGACCTTCCAGCATTTCGTAGTAGGTCTCTGGCGGAGCAGTCATGAAGCGCATGCCCAGTTTTTTCAGGGCATCCCAGCTTTTGAGCAGATCGTCAGTGAGGAAGGCCACATGCTGAATGCCTTCGCCGTTGAACTGCATCAGGAACTCTTCGATCTGCCCGGCACCTTTGGACGATTCTTCGTTCAGCGGAATGCGGATCATGCCATCCGGTGCCGTCATGGCCTTGGAGGTCAGGCCGGTGTACTCGCCCTTGATGTCGAAGTAGCGAATCTCACGGAAGTTGAACAGCTTCTCGTAGAAACCTGCCCAGTAGGCCATACGGCCACGATAGACGTTGTGGGTCAGGTGGTCGATGATCTTGAGGCCCGCCCCCTCCGGATGACGGTCAACGCCCTCGATGAAGTTGAAGTCGATGTCATAGATCGAGCTGCCTTCCTCGAAACGGTCGATCAGGTACAGCGGCGCACCGCCAATACCCTTGATCGCCGGCAAGCGCAATTCCATTGGCCCGGTTTCGATCTCTACAGGCTGCGCTCCCAGCTCCAGCGCACGCGCATACGCTTCGTGGGCATTACGCACGCGGAATGCCATGCCACACACCGAAGGGCCGTGCTCGGCAGCAAAGTAGGAGGCAATGCTCCTGGGCTCGTTGTTGAGAATCAGGTTGATACCGCCCTGGCGGTACAGGTGGACGTCCTTGGAACGGTGGGTCGCCACTTTCGTGAAGCCCATGATCTGAAAGATCGGCTCCAGAACGCCTGGGGTCGGTGCAGCAAATTCAATGAATTCGAAGCCCATCAGGCCCATTGGGTTGTCGAAGATATCAGCCATGCTCGTGTCCTCATCAATACGGTAAAAACAGGTTCAATTGCTATCGATGTCGAGCAGGGAGGGTGGCGCGCAGGAGATGCCCCTCACACTGCGTGCGAGGAAGTCACCAAAGATCAGTTTGAACCCATGACACTTCATATGGACCCATTCTCGGCGGGTTTGATTCCCCGGAGGCGGAGAACCTTATTATTGTATGCGTAAAATGATTCTACAGGGCGTAACTCCATTTGTCCGCACTTTAGTTCAGGCCGCGCTCGGCAACAACGGTGCTCCATTCGGATGGTGGGTACGTCGTAGCCATAATAGACTAACGCCAAACCCGGTCTCCCACGCTGCCGAGGCACGCACCCCGAGAGAGCGGTCATAGCGACTGTGCGCATACCGCTCAAGCGCTATGCTTGCCAACGAAGGACCTTTGCCATGACAGGTAGTCAACCATGCCCCTTTCCCCGAAACGCCGAAGCCGCTCCACTGCACGCGTCCTGCTGCCCTGGTTGGTGGGTTTCATTCCGGTGATATGCGGCGTGCTGCTGCTGAACTGGCAAGCACAACGAGAACTGCAAGCCAAAGCACGGTTCAACGCAGAACATGCCATCGAACAGTTCGACCGGGTGCTGGACAACATCGCCCAGGCCGCACGCAATCTGCTGCCGCTGGCAGGACAACCCTGCGAACAGGTCAAGCTGCCCTTGCGCGAACAGGTCACGCGAGGCACCTTCGTTCGCTCGACCAACCTGTTCTACGACGACACCCTGTACTGCAGCTCGCTGTTTGGCAGCTACCGCGAGGCGGTCAACCCTGACGACTATACCGACGGCAGCCTCTGGCTGATGGATGGCAACTCTGTCTCACCCGGGCACCCGCTGCTGGTCTACCGTCTCAGTGAAGGCAGCAAGGGCGCAATCACAACGGTCGATGGCGATCACCTGACACACCTGTTGCGCCTGATCGATCCGGATTCCGACTTGCGGGTACAGGTGGGCCAGCACTGGATGGGAACCGACGGCCGGGTGCGCAATGACCCCTTACCCGGCTTTGCCGTGGCCCCGACAGCCCTGAAGTCCTCGCATTTCAGCTTCACGGTCCATAGTGGCTACCCGGATGGCGAAGTGTGGCGCCTGATGCAGCGCCAGTACGGCCCCTTGTTCGGCCTGCTGGTCTTCCTCGGGGTCATTGCCGGAGCAGCCTGCAACTGGCAACTGAAGCGCGCCAATTCACCTCGGGCCGAACTGCAACGGGCACTCGAGGCCGATGAGTTCGTTCCGTACTTTCAACCCGTTGTACGTCATGGCGATTATCGTTGGGCCGGCGTCGAAGTGCTGATGCGCTGGATACACCCTCGTGATGGCCTGGTACGTCCTGACCTGTTCATCCCCTACGCCGAGCATAGCGGTCAGATACTCCCCATGACCCGTCGCCTGATGCAACAGGTCGCCGAACAGTTGGCGCCCCATGCGGACACCTTTGACGAGGGCTTTCACATTGGCATCAATGTCAGCGCTGCACACTGCCAGGATCTGGCACTTTTCGATGACTGCCAGCGGTTGCTCGCGGCTTTCCCGCCAGGACGCATTCGGCTGACCCTGGAGTTGACCGAGCGTACGCTGATCACGCCAACCGAAACCACCTTCAACCTGTTCGCCAAGCTGCATGAATTGGGGGTCATGATTGCCCTGGATGACTTCGGCACGGGTCAATCGAGCCTGACCTACCTGCGCCAGTTCAAAGTGGACTACCTGAAGATCGACAAGAGTTTTGTCGGCATGATCGGGGTGGATGCGTTGTCACTGCACATTCTCGACAGCATCATCGAGCTGTCCAACAAACTGGACATGGGCATCGTTGCCGAAGGCGTAGAAACACAAACGCAACGTGATTACCTGGCCCAGCGCCAAGTGGATTTCCAACAAGGTTACCTGTTCGGCAAACCCCTGCCGCTGGACGGCTTTATCGACGCCCTGGCCCGCCAGAAAAAAGAGGCTACGGTTGCCCAGCCCTCCTGCCCCTGAGATCATTGCAGGTCAACCGTTCTGTCACTTGCGCTAGTTAGAGGCACCCTTGTCCAAAGGTATCGTTTCATCCGTCATGGCTTCGTTCATGTTTGCCGTGATGTATTTCTACACCTCGCTGCTCAGCCCGCTGGACGGTGAGGAAATTTTCGGTTGGCGCATGCTCCTGACGATGCCTTGCGTCACCCTGTTCATGCTGATTTCAAGGGATTGGCCGTTGGTCACCGGGCTGTTCGCCCGAATCCGCCAGAACCCCTGGTTACTGCTCGGCTTGTGCGCCACCTCGGCACTGATGGGCGTACAACTCTGGCTGTTCCTCTGGGCACCGCTGCATGGCCGTAGCCTGGAAGTCTCCCTGGGCTACTTCCTGTTGCCGTTGAGCATGGTGCTGACCGGGCGCGCAGTGTACGGCGAACGGCTCTCACGCCTGCAAAAGCTGGCGGTGCTCTGCGCCATGACCGGGGTTGGCCACGCGCTCTACCAGCAAGGCAGCTTCGCCTGGGAAACATTGTTGGTGGCCGGCGGCTACCCCGTGTACTTCGTACTGCGGCGCAAACTGCGTACCGATCATCTGGGGGGGCTGTGGGCCGATATGTGCCTGCTGCTGCCTGCGGCGCTCTATTTCGTTGTCCAAGGACCACTGTCGGCGGCCGATCTGGAGCAGCATCCAGGGCTTTACGCGCTGATCCCGCTGCTCGGCGTGATCAGCGCGCTGGCCCTGATTTGTTACGTGCTGGCCAGTCGACTGTTAGCGTTCAGCCTGTTTGGCCTGCTCAGCTATGTCGAGCCGGTACTGCTGGTTGCGGTCGCGCTGCTGCTGGGTGAAAGCATCCGTGCTGACCAATGGCTGACCTACATCCCGATCTGGCTGGCTGTCGTGGTGCTGGTGCTTGAAGGTATCAAGCACCTGCTGCGTCAGCGTCGCCGTCTGCTGTAAGGCGCACCTGCCGCACCCTGCGCTCCTCCACCGCCACCACGGTCAACTGCCAGCCATTCCAGTTCAGCTGGTCGCCGACCATCGGCAACCGGTCAAGCAAGCTCATGACCAGGCCCGCGAGGGTCTGGTAATCCTCGGTCGCCTTGGCCATGAACCCGGTTCTGGCCTGAACCTGGCTCAGGTTCAAGGCACCGTTGACCAGGTACCCCTCGGGACCTTCGACAATATCTGGCCCCTCGATCTCACTGGCATCCGGCAGCTCACCGGCAATCGACTCAAGAATGTCGGTCATGGTCAGCACACCGGTGAAATCGCCAAACTCGTTCACCACAAAGGCGATGTGGGTCGACTGGTTGCGCATCTGCTCCAGCGCATTGAGCACACTGAAACTTTCCAGCACATGCAGCGGTGTACGTGCCAGGCGCTCCAGATCGGGCTCATTGCCGGCCAACAGCTCCTTGAGCAGCTCTTTCTTGTGAACGAAGCCCAGCGGTTCTTCGACGTTGCCATGACGGATAAGTGGCAAACGCGAATAGGACGAATGCATCAATGCTGTGCGAATCGCCTCTGCCGATTGCGCCAGGTCAATGACATCGACCTTGGCCCGAGCCGTCATCACGGTTTTGATAGGCCGCTCGGCGAGGTTCAGCACGCCACTGATCATTACACGCTCACGACGGTCGAACAGCACCTGTTCGGCACCACCCTCGACCAGATCGGCGATCTCCTCGCCGACTTCATCTGCCTCGACCGAGCGCCCGCCGAGCAGCCGCAGTACGGCATGGGCAGTGCGCTCACGCAGTGGTCGATGCTGCTGCAGGCTGCGCTTGCGGCGTGCACGGGCCAGTTGGTTGAACACCTCGATCAGAATCGAGAAACCAATCGCGGCGTACAGGTAACCTTTCGGGATGTGGAAACCCAGGCCTTCGGCGGTCAGGCTGAAGCCAATCATCATCAAGAAGCCCAGGCACAGCATGATCACGGTCGGATGGGCATTGACGAAGCGGGTCAGCGGCTTGCTGGCGACAATCATGATGCCAATGGAGAACACCACCGCGATCATCATGATCGACAAGTGCTCGACCATACCCACCGCAGTAATCACTGCATCCAGCGAGAACACCGCATCGAGCACCACAATCTGCGCCACGATGGGCCAAAAGGCTGCATGGCGGACGGTCCCGCCCGCCTGGGCAACATGACCCTCAAGGCGTTCATGCAGCTCCATGGTGGCCTTGAACAACAGGAACACACCACCAAACAGCATGATCAAGTCACGCCCGGAGAACGACGTGTCGAGAATCTCGATCAGCGGCGCGGTCAGGGTCACCATCCAGGAAATGCTGGCCAGCAGGCCCAAACGCATGATCAGCGCCAGGCTCAAGCCAATCACCCGCGCCCGATCGCGCTGATGCGGCGGCAGTTTGTCGGCAAGGATGGCGATGAAAACCAGGTTATCGATGCCCAGAACCAGTTCCAGGACAATCAGCGTGGCGAGGCCCAGCCAGGCCGTGGGGTCGGCTAGCCATTCCATGGGGTGGTACTCGCAAAGGAGGCGTCACAGGGACGAAAGAAGGGCCGAGACGGCCAGCTACTGGGGGGCTCCGAGAACGACGTCATATCAACCTTGAATCAATGAGGGACGACGATCCTACAATCGTTGAACGCTCTTCATGTAGAGGGAAACTATTACAAAAGCTGTAAAGACTCAGGCATCAAGTGCCCACAGGGTGATTTTCTTCAATACCCGGCCTCCCCTGCTGCTTAGGCTGTATGGACATTTCCTTTCACCCAGAAGGTCCCTATGAGCCTGATGCTGTCCATGGCCGCCTTTGCGCTGGCCGCTTCGATTTCTCCCGGCCCGGTCAATATCGTTGCCCTCGGTGCCGGCGCCCGGCATGGTTTACGCGCCAGCCTGGCGCATGTCACGGGTGCGACACTGGGCTTCTGTCTGTTGTTGGTGCTGGTCGGGCTAGGGCTTCACGAGCTGTTGCGCCACTGGCCCGGCCTGGCCCGTCTGCTGCAGGCGGGTGGTGTGCTGTTTCTGTTCTACATGGCCTGGAAGCTGAGCAGCGACAATGGCGAGCTGGGTGCGGGGAACCGCGAAGAACCGCCTTCCATGCTCTACGGGGCAACCCTGCAATGGCTAAACCCCAAGGCTTGGCTGGCGAGCGTTGCCGGCATTGGCGCATACGTCGGTGAAGGTGAAACCAGCCTGCTGTGGCAGTTCACCGGGTTGTATTTCGTGATCTGTTATCTGTCAGTCGCCAGTTGGGCCTGGGCCGGCAGTGTCATCAGCCACTACCTGAACAACCCACGACGCGTGCGCCTGTTCAATCGCAGCCTGGCGCTATTGCTAGTGGCCAGCGCGATCTACCTGTTACTCGGCTGAACGGTAGTGCCCGGGCGTGGCGGCCAGGTGGTGCTTGAACGCTCGCTGCAGGTGAGCCTGATCGGCAAATCCGGCGTCGGCGGCGACCTCGGCAATCAGCCGGCCACGGCGCAACTGCGCCCGGGCATACTGGACGCGATGGTCAAGCAAATAGCCGTGGGGCGTCAGGCCATAGTGCTGCTTGAAGGCACGAATCAGGTAAGACGCCGATAGCCCGGCGGCCTGACAGATGTCCTCCAGCTTCAGCGGCTCGGTGCAGTGCTGGCGAATATAGTCCGCGGCACGCTCCAGACGCTGATTGCCCTGTGTAGGCTCGACCCAAACGGGTCCTAATTGATCCAGCAATTCAACAAAGAATGCTTCTGCTGCCGCCGCCTTCTCCAGATGACTGCGTGCAGGATCGACCAGCCACGCATACAGCCTCAGCAATTCGCTGTACACCTGCGCCGACGTCGTATGGGTCGCCGCCAGTGGCTGAAATCCCAATCGCTCAAGCCAGGGGGTATCGACATACAGCATGAGGTACGACCAGGGCTGATCGGCAATCGGGTTGCAGGCATGCACCGCCCCCGGGTTCATCATCACCACCGTGCCCGCGCTGATCTCGTGCCAGTGCTCACCGTTCAGGTAAGTGCTGCGCCCCGCTGTAACCGCACCGATGGAAAAACCGGCGTGGGAATGTCGCGCATAACAGACCTTGCGTCCGTCTTCCACGCTACGGGCCTCAATGAAGGGCAAGGCCGGGTCACGCCAGAATTGTGAATGAATGCTCATGGCTGGCTCAGGTCCTGAAGGCTCGTCTACCCGTTCATCTCATGTACCACCACCAGCAACTGCGCGGGTTGTGGTCCCAGCGAGCGCAACCGATGGGGTGTCTGTGCATTGAAATACAGTGCATCGCCGCGCTCCAGAATGACCCGCTCGTTCATGAAGTCAACTTCTACCTGGCCTTCATGGACAAACAGGAACTCTTCTCCCTCATGCTCCTTGAACGTCGAGTCACTGAACTCGGTCGGCGGGCTGAGCATGAACGGCAACAGGCTGCGATGACTGATCTGGCTGGCGAGTACGGCATAGCTGGAGACCTCGCGCGCCCCGGGCAGCGACTGACGCTGGTGGCTGCGCACCAGGCTGTAGCGCTCTTGTGTCGGCGCGTCGGCGGCGAACAGTTCCTCGACCTTGACGTTCAGGGCACTGGCCAGTTTCAAGGCAGCAGCAATTGATGGGGTGTTCAGGCCGCGCTCGACCTTGGACAAATAGCTCTTGGTCATGCCGGCTTTTTCCGCCAGCGCCTCCAGCGTAATCCCCAGTTTTTTTCTCAATAATTTCAATCGGATAGACATGCGAAGCAGTAAATCCCCACAGGCGTGTGCGATTTTGTCTTGCTAATGACACTTTGTGTCATATAGCATCGTTTGTGTCATATGCGTGTCGCCGTGCCACCTTCCAGAGCCACCCGGCGACATACCTCCCTGACACCCATGACGACTGCACAGGACATCTCCATGGCCAAGACATTAACACTGCCCAAGGATCAATTGATCAAGCAGGCCCTTGCGCACATGCAAGGCTCGCTTGCCGATAATACGTGGACTACCCGAGAAAAGCTGGCCCTCACCTGCCGGATTCTCTTTGAACATGGCCACGATTCAGGTCTGGCCGGGCAAATCACCGCACGGGGCCCGCAGCCCGGTACCTATTACACCCAACAGTTGGGCCTGGGCTTCGATGAGATCACGGCCAGCAACCTGTTGCTGGTCAATGAGGACCTTGAAGTGCTCGAAGGCGACGGCATGCCTAATCCGGCCAACCGTTTCCATAGCTGGGTGTACCGTGCCCGCCCGGACGTCAATTGCATCATTCACACCCACCCGACCCATGTCGCAGCCTTGTCGATGCTCGAAGTCCCCCTGCAGGTCTCCCATATGGACCTCTGCCCGCTGTACGAGGACTGTGCCTTCCTGGAGGCCTGGCCGGGCGTACCCGTGGGCAATGAAGAAGGCGAGATCATCAGCGCCGCCTTGGGCGACAAGCGTGCACTTCTGCTCTCGCACCACGGCCAATTGGCGACAGGTGCCAGTGTTGAAGAAGCCTGTGTGATCGCACAACTGATCGAGCGCGCCGCCAAGCTGCAGCTACTGGCAATGGCCGCAGGGCAGATCAAACCGATCGAACCGGCACTGGGTCGTGAAGCTCATGACTGGATCGCCCGCCCCAAGCGCCACGTTGCCGCCTTCAACTACTATGCCCGGCAAAGCCTGCGCCAGCATGCCGACTGCCTGAACTGATCACATTCTTATCGGAGCCTTGCCCATGTCCACCGCAATTCACGGCATCATCGGCTATACCATCACCCCGTTCAGCGCAAATGGCGAAAACCTTGATCTGCCTGCCCTGGGCCACTCCATTGACCGCCTGATCGAAAGCGGCGCCCATGCGATCGCGCCGTTGGGCAGCACCGGCGAAGGGGCCTATCTCAGTGACCACGAGTGGGACCAGGTGGCCGAGTTCAGCCTGGCGCACATTGCCGGTCGTGTTCCCACCGTTGTCAGTGTTTCGGACCTGACCACTGCCAGTGCCATTCGCCGTGCGCGATTGGCCGAGCGCCTGGGCGCCGATGCAGTCATGGTGTTGCCCACCGCCTACTGGAAACTCAGTGAAGCAGAGGTTCTCCAGCATTACCGGGCCATTGGTGACAGCATTGGGGTGCCGATCATGCTCTACAACAACCCGGCCACCAGCGGCACAGACATGTCAGTGGAGTTGATTCTGCGCATCGTCAAGACGGTGGAGAACGTAACCATGGTCAAGGAGAGTACCGGCGACATTCAGCGCATGCACAAACTGCAGGTGCTCGGCGAAGGCCAGGTGCCGTTCTACAACGGCTGCAACCCTCTGGCGCTGGAGGCGTTCGTGGCCGGCGCGACAGGCTGGTGTACGGCTGCGGCCAACCTGATTCCGGCGCTTAACCTGGCCCTTTATCAGGCGGTGCAGGCCAACGACCTGGAGCGTGCAAAAGCGCTGTTCTACCAACAGTTGCCATTGCTCGACTTCATTCTCAAGGGTGGATTACCGGCAACCATAAAGGCAGGTCTGGCCTTGACCGGCCTGCCCGTGGGCGAGCCGCGTCGCCCTGTGTTCGGGCTGAATGAAACCGGCCGGATGCAGTTGCAGGCGTTGCTGGATCAACTGATCTGACAGAGCCCGCCCGCAAGGCAGGCCCTGCTATTTGCAGGAACCTGTCTTGCGGGCAACAGGTCCGGTACGGTCACGATAAAACGGCTGCTTAGAAGGTCATTTCCTTTACATCGTCCGCGACGATCAGCTTGCCGGCAGTTTTCTCGATGATTTCCTCGACACTTACCCCCGGAGCGGTTTCGCGCAGGATGAACGCACCGTTCTCGATCTCCAGATAGGCCAGGTCAGTGAGTACCTTGCGGATGCAGCCCGCACCGGTCAGCGGCAGGCTGCAGCGTGACAGCAGCTTGGACTCGCCATCCTTGGAAGCGTGGGTCATGGTGACAATGATGTTGTCGGCACCGGCCACCAGGTCCATCGCCCCGCCCATGCCCTTGACCAGTTTGCCCGGGATCATCCAGGAGGCAATGTTGCCTTCCACGTCCACCTCGAAGGCGCCCAGTACGGTCAGGTCAACGTGACCGCCACGGATCATGGCGAAGGACTCGGCAGAGTTGAAAATCGAAGCGCCGCGGCGCGCGGTTACGGTCTGCTTGCCGGCGTTGATCATGTCGGCATCCAGTTGCGCTTCGGTCGGGAATTCACCCATGCCGAGCAGACCGTTTTCCGATTGCAGCATCACGTCCATATCGGCGGGGACATAGTTGGCCACCAGGGTCGGGATACCGATGCCCAGGTTCACGTAGTAGCCGTCCTTGAGTTCGCGGGCGACGCGCTGTGCCATTTGTTCGCGGGTAAGTGCCATGGTCAGGATCTCTTTGTTGTTCTGTGCGGGGGCGGGTCAGGCTTTGACCGTGCGCTTCTCGATGCGCTTCTCGAAGGTGCCGACGATTACCCGGTCGACATAGATGCCTGGGGTATGGATCTCGCTGGGCAGCAGGACACCTGGCTCGACGATTTCTTCAACTTCGACCACGGTGATCTTCCCGGCTGTGGCGGCCAGCGGGTTGAAGTTCTGCGCGGTGTTGCGGTAGACCACATTGCCGTAGTGATCGGCCTTCCAGCCCTTGACGATGGCGAAGTCGCCGGTAATGGCTTCTTCCATGATGTACTTGCGCCCGTTGAACTCGCGCACTTCCTTGCCTTCGGCCACCGGGGTACCGTAGCCGGTAGCGGTATAGAAGGCCGGGATACCCGCACCGCCTGCGCGCATTTTTTCGGCCAGGGTGCCTTGCGGGGTCAGTTCCACTTCCAGTTCGCCGCTGAGCAACTGGCGTTCGAATTCGGCGTTTTCACCCACGTAGGACGCGACCATCTTGCGGATCTGGTGCTGCTCCAGCAGCACACCCAGGCCGAAGCCATCGACACCACAGTTGTTGGAGACGACGGTCAGGCCCTTGACCCCACGACGCTTGATTTCAGCAATAAGGTTTTCCGGAATGCCGCACAGGCCGAAGCCGCCGGCCAGTACCGTCATGTTGTCGGTCAGGCCTTCGAGGGCCTCTTCATAGGTTGCTACGCGCTTGTCCAGTCCGGCCATGCTGATCCGCCTTTTGTAGTTGTAGAACCGACCTTGGGTGTCGGAGGAGCGTCTGGCGCATCTTCACCCCTCCTGACTCATTTGTTAATTTTGTTTTTTTCATTGATTAATTGGTTTTTAAAAACAATAGACCCGAACACGGTTTGCTGCGCCGGGCGACGCGCTTAAACATCAATGAAAGTCCCGGCTGCGCACGTCCAGCCCACTCAACAGTGGGCTGAGGTCCTCAAGGTGTCGGGCGATCACATGGCGCACCCCGCTCTCGCACTCCAGCCGACCCACCACCCGCAACAGCCGCGCGCCCACCAATACTCGGCGCTGACGCTCGGCCAGCGCCCGCCAGACCACCACATTGATCATGCCGAATTCGTCCTCCAGGGTGACGAAAGTCACCCCGCTGGCGGTCTGCGGCCGTTGCCGCCCAATGACAATGCCTGCCACGCTGACCCTGTCGGCATGGGCCAATTCGACCAGTCGCTGGGAGCTGCGACAACCCAGGCCGTCGAGCCGACGCCGCAGCAAGGCCAAAGGATGCGGCCCCAGAGTCGTGCCGGTGCTGCTGTAATCAGCGAACAGGTCCTCACCCAACGTTGGCGCGGGCAAGGCCACCCCCTCGTCTGACGGAGCCGCCAGCCCGGCGAACAACGGTAACTGGGCCTGCACCGCCGCCACTTCCCAGCGCGCCTGGTAACGGTGCCCGACCAGCCCTTGCAAGGCTCCGGCATCGGCCAGCAGCTCACGTGCGCGGGTATCCAGGCCGGCGCGCATGCTCAGGTCGCTGACATCGCTCCACGCCTTCATGGCGCGCCCCTGCTCGATACGCCGGCCATCGCCCTCACGAAAACCACGCACCTGGCGCAGCCCCAGGCGGATCGCCAAGGCACCCTCCGTGCCCGGCTCCAGGCTGCAGTCCCAGTCGCTATGGCACACATCCACCGGACGAATCTCGATGCCATGCCGTCGTGCATCCTGAAGGATCTGGTCCGGGCTGTAGAAGCCCATCGGCCAACTGTTGATCAACGCGCAGGCATAGATGGCCGGCTCATGACACTTGAGCCAGCAACTGGCGTAGGTCAACAAGGCGAAGCTGGCCGCATGGGATTCGGGAAACCCGTAGCTACCAAAGCCCTTGATCTGCTCAAAGATCCGCGCAGCAAAGGCCTCTGTGTAACCATTGGCGAGCATACCGCGGGTCAAGCGCTCACGGTGTGGCTCCAGCCCGCCATGACGTTTCCACGCTGCCATCGAGCGGCGTAATTGATCGGCCTCACCCGGGCTGTAGTCGGCCGCGACGATGGCCAACTCCATGACCTGCTCCTGGAACAGCGGCACGCCCAGGGTGCGCTCGAATACCTTCGCCAGTGCGGGTGAAGGAAACGCTACAGGCTCTTCGTTGTTCCGACGGCGCAGATAGGGGTGGACCATATCGCCTTGAATCGGCCCAGGGCGGACAATCGCCACTTCAATGACCAGGTCATAGAACGTCTTCGGCTTGAGCCTGGGCAGCATGGCCATCTGCGCCCGCGATTCGATCTGGAACACGCCGATGGTATCGGCACGACCAATCATGTCGTAGGTCGCTGCATCCTCGGGCGGCACCGTGGCGATAGTCAGCCGACGCCCACGATGGCGTTCAAGCAGATCGAAACAGCGACGCAAGGCGCTGAGCATTCCCAAGGCAAGGATATCGACCTTGAGCAGACCGACCAGGTCGAGATCGTCCTTGTCCCACTGGATCACTGTGCGGTCTTCCATGGCCGCGTTCTCCACAGGCACCAGGCTGTCCAGTGGCTGCTCGGAAATGACAAAGCCACCGGGGTGCTGAGACAGGTGCCGGGGAAAGCCGATCAATGTCCCTGTCAACGCCAATACCCGGTGCAGCAACGGGCTTTCAGGGTCGAAGCCCGCCTCACGCAAGTGCTCGGCCGACGGTACCCGGTCGCTCCAGCGGCCACAGCAATCGGCCAGTGCGTTGACCTGATCAGGCGGCAACCCCAACACCCGGGCAATATCCCGTACGGCACCGGCGGCATGGTAGGTGCTGGCCACGGCCGTGAGCGCCGCGCGGTGACGACCATAACGGCGGAACACGTACTGCAGCACCTCTTCGCGGCGCTCGTGCTCGAAATCAACATCAATGTCCGGAGGCTCGTTACGCTCGCGGGAGAGAAAACGCTCGAACAACAGGTGCGAGGTCATGGGGTCCAGCTCGGTGATGCCCAGTACGAAGCACACCACCGAGTTGGCTGCCGAGCCCCGCCCCTGGCAAAGGATGTCCTGCTCGCGGGCAAACCGAACGATGTCGTGGACCGTGAGAAAGTACCCTTCGTACCCCAGCTCGGCGATCAGGGCCAACTCATGCTCAAGCATGGCTCGGGCCTTGTCTTCGATACCCATAGGCCAGCGCCAATGCAGGCCATGCTCGCACAACTGACGCAGCCAGCTGGTCGAGGTATGACCCTGTGGCACCACTTCCTGAGGGTACTGATAGCGCAACTGACCAAGATCGAAATGGCAACGTTCGGCGATCTGTACACTGGCCTGAAGCAATTCGGGTGGGTACAACTCGACCAGTTGCTGCAATGATCGCAAGTGCCGCTCGCCATTGGCGAACAGACGGTGCCCGGCCTCGGCCACTGTCGTGTGATGACGGACAGCGGTCATGCAGTCCTGCAAGGCCCGGCGTCCACGGGCATGCATATGCACATCGCCACAAGCAACCGCTGGAATGCCTGTCTCAACGGCCAGCGCCTGCAGGTTCGCCAGTCGCTGGCGGTCATCCGGGCCACGGTGCAACTGCACTGCTAGCCACAGGCGCTCAGCAAACACCTCACGCAACCAGTGGCCGTTGCTGGCGTCACGCTCGTCATCCGGCACCCACAGTGCCAACAGCCCAGGCAGAGGGCTGTTGAAGTCCGCGCGATACAGGCAGTACTCGCCCTTCTTTGCCCGTCGACGCCCCAGGGTGATCAGTCGACACAGGTGCTGATAGCCACACAGATCCTCTACCAACAGCACCAGTTTCGGGCCGTCCTCCAGGCGTATTTCGCTGCCAATGATCAATGGAAGACCACTGTCCTTCGCTGCCTGCCAGGCCCGCACAATACCGGCCAGGGTGCATTCATCGGTAATCGCCAGGGCCTGATAGCCTTGCTGGCGGGCACGCTCGAACAGCTCCTGCGCACGTGAGGCACCACGCTGGAAACTGAAGTTCGACAGGCAGTGCAATTCGGCATACGCCACGCTCATGCGAACCAGCCTTGCAACCACAGCGAATGACTGTCACCGACATTACGGTAGGCCCAACCACGCTGGCCGCTGGCGGTTTCGATCAGGTAATAGTCACGGCGTATGTCGTCGCCGTCCCACCAACCGGACTCGATACGTTCAGGCCCGGCCAACACTTGAAAACCGTCAGCCAGTAGCGCTTGCGGCGTGGCCAGCAACCAGCCGGGACGTGGCGCAGCCGGTGCCGATATGTTGGCCAAGCGCCCCTCTCCCAAGCGCCAGGCACACTCGGGGCGATGGTCTGCCTGCACCTGCAGCGTCCTCACCGCCTCATCGCCAAGGCGCGCACGCAAACGCTCGCGCAACTGCTCCCACGGCTGGTGCTGCTGCGTCCGAGCCTCGAAGAGCTCCCCTAGCGGTGGCACGAAACGTGGCAAGTCCTCGGCCAGCAAACGCAGGTTACGCACCGGCGCAACAAGCTGCAGCGCCTCCAGCCGCCCACGAGCCAGTTCAAACAGCATGCCGGCCTCACGCTCAGCAGCCAGCAGGCCAACCACCACACGGGTGTCCTCAGCCTCGGCATGCTCCAGGTACAGGGTAAAACGCTGCACCCCCACATCCCGCCCGACCAGAAACACCGTCAGGTCGTTGATCAAGCGCCGCAACGGGAACAGCAGCGCCTGATGGGATTCAACATCGAAATTCAGCTCCAGCCGCGCATCGAAACGGTCAGCCGGCATGTAGCACGCCAGTGCCATGGGGCGCAGGCCAAGCAGCCGGTCCAGATGCAGCTGTACCGGGGCGGCGAAACGTCGAGCCAGCGCATCACGCGGCAGCGCCAACACCTGATCCAGGGTGCGCACACCCATACGAACGAACGCCGTGGCAGCGTCCGCCGCTAAACCGATGCGTTCAATGGGCATTCGCACCAAGGCCGCCCGAGTCTGATCGGGGCAGAAAGCTGCCAATCCGTCATGCCCATTGGCAAGCATCCGGGCCGCTACAGGGTTGCTGGCCAAGACGATGCGATGACGAAAGCCGAGTGCCGTCAGTTCCTCACGCAAGCGCGCTTCAAACGCAGGCCATGGCCCGAACAACCCAAGGCTGGACTCGACCTCCAGCAACAAGGCTCGTGGGTAATGCAGGCTGACCTGTGAACTGAAGCGATAGGCCCAGGCCGCAAGCAATTGCTGCAAGTGTTCCGTGGCTGCAGGGTCATGCTCGACACACGTAAACCCTTGGGCCAGGGTTTGCGCTGTGCTCAGCGTTTGCCCGGCACGCAAGCCAAGGGCATGGGCAGACGGGTTGACCGCCTGCAACACCCGACGCTGGGTCGGACCGCTGATCAGTACCAGCGGGGCTACCGGGTCATCACGCCCGCGCAGCACACCATCGAGCGCCAGCTGCGGCAGCAGGATACAAGCCCAGAGCATGGTGCATCAGCCTCGCCGGTACGCCGCAATGGGGGCTGCCGGCGCTCGCCCGCCACGGCACTTGAGCACCCGCCACTGTGCAGGCTGGCTATCGATGGCAATCCGCAAGGCCGCAGGCGAAGGGTTCAACGCGGCAAAGTGAGGACGGCAGGCGAACGCCAGGGCCTGGCCCGTTTCAGCGGCAACCTGCAAACGGCGCAACGCCCGATCGTCAGCCTGATGCGGCCAACACAACACCGCAGCGCAACTGCCCGAACGCAGGCATTGTTCGGCCGCCCAGAGGGCGTCAGCCGGGTTGGCCTGCACCAGCGACAGCCAATGCAAGTCGACCCCGGCAGCCTGCCAGGCAGGGGCATAGGGTATATAGGGTGGCGTTACCAGTACGACCCGCTCGCCGCCCGTGGTCAAGCGTGCCAGGCTCGGCCAGAGCAATTGCAGCTCACCACTGCCGGCGCTCGCCAACAACACCTCGGTCAGCGCCCCGGACGGCCAGCCGGCATCGGGCAAGGCGGCATCCAGCGCAGCATGCCCGGTGGGCTGTACGTCGCGTGGCGGTGCAACAGGCCGACCCTTCCAGACCTGGCGGGTATCCAGCAGCCCGTCGAGACTGACCACGGCGCCCATCAGCCACGCCTCAACAGGCCACAGAACACACCCTCGATCACCAGCTCATGCTCGGGACCGACGTCAATCGGCGCATAGGCCGGGTTACGCGGCAACAGACGGTAATGCCCGTCGGCACGCTGGAAGCGCTTGATGGTCACCTCGCCGTCCAGGCGGGCGACCACGATCTGCCCATCACGGGCATCGGCCTGTTGTTTGATGCCAACCAGGTCGCCATCGAAGATACCGTCATCGATCATTGAGTCACCACGCACCTTGAGCAGGTAGTCCGGGGTACGGCTGAACAACTGCGGATCAAGCAGCAGTTGCTCATGGATATCGATATCCGGGCCGATCGGTCGCCCGGCCGCCACCTGCCCCAGCACCGGTATCTCCAGCACCTCGGGCCGGCGCAACGCCCCGGCCAGGCGGATACCGCGCGCCTGGTTCGGTGTGACCTCGATCAAACCCGCCTCACAGAGGGCCTGAATGTGCTTGCGGGCCACACTGCGCGAGGCGAAACCGAAAGCCTGGGCGATATCGGCCAGGCTCGGTGGCTGGCCGTGTTCGGCGATGCGCTCACGGATGAAGGTCAGGATGGCTGTGCGTTTGGGCGATAATCTAGTCATGGAGTACATTTGTACTCTTTTCGTAAACAGCTGACCAGCCCCATTGATCGCCCCAAGGCGAAATGAGTCCGTTATGATTGTCGCTACCAGACGTGTAGCGGAAACCCACCATGCTCAATGCCCTGCTGTTCGACCTCGACGGCACCCTGACCGATACCGACAAACTGCACCTGCTGGCCATGCAGCAGTTGTTGCTCGAAGAAGGCCGGGTCTTTACCGAAGAGGAGTTCGACGCGCATGTCAGTGGCCGGGCCAATGCCGACTTGTGCCGCTACCTGTTCCCGGAGCGCTCGGTCGAGGAGCACCAGGCGTTCGCCGACCGCAAGGAAGCACGCTTTCGCGCCTTGTCGCCGCGCCTGCAACCGACCCCAGGCTTGCCGCGCCTGCTTGCGCATGGGGAAGCTGCCGGCCTGGGCATGGCCGTAGTCACCAATGCCCCACGGGCCAACGCCGAGCACATGCTCGCCGCCATGGGCATGGCCGGGCGCTTTCGACATATTCTGGTGGCCGAGGAACTGCCCTGCGCCAAACCCGACCCGCTGCCCTACCTCACCGGCCTTGAACGCCTGCAGGCGCGAGCCGAGTACGCGCTGGCGTTCGAGGACTCGATTCCCGGGGTAACGGCAGCCAGCAAGGCCGGTATTTTTACCGTTGGCCTGACCACCAGCCAACGACCGGAAGTGCTGCTGGCCGCTGGAGCACAGTTGGTGGTGGAGGACTTCACGGATGCGCGACTGTGGGCACTGATCGAACGGATGTCCGCTCAGGCTCAGTGACGCCGGTCGCTTGTCTTGCTACGTGGCGCCACCGGATGACGCACGAGCGCTCGGCCTACAACGGTGCATCCACGGCGATCCCTTGCAGACGCCGATACTGGCGCAGCACATTCGGCACATAACGCTGTGTCTCTGCAAACGGCGGAATCACCCGGCCACGGCTGATCACCGCATCAGGCCCGGCATTGTAGGCGGCCACGGCCAGCGTTATGTCGTTGTTGAACAGGTTCAGCATACGTTTGAGATAACGAGCACCACCCTGCAGGTTCGCAGCCGGGTCGAGCACATCCGTGACACCCAGTTCACGCGCGGTATCAGGCATCAACTGCATCAGCCCTGCGGCCCCCTTGGGTGAGCGCGCATTGGCGTTGTAACGCGACTCTGCCTGAATGACCGCATGCAGCAGTGCCTCAGGGACACCCTGGGCCTTGGCAGCTTCGGCAATCAATCCGGCATAGGGCATGCCGGTAATCAACTGTGGCTGCAGCGCACTCGACTGAACAGGCCTTGGCTCAACCACCACGCGCTGGTAGTGGCGCCCTGGGCGATGCACATTCGACAGTACATAGCCGCCGCTGCTGGAAACCGAAATATAGACATCCGCCATGACTGGGCCACTGAACACCCACCAGGCCAAGAGCACTGCCGTCACGTGCGTCATCGCGAACCCCTCCCCGTTACGTCCCCAGAAAGTGGGGCTTATGCCCCGTTTTTCCGGGTGCAGATGTACTGACGCAAGCAGCGTGCCGCTTTCCAGCCGCATCCCTACGGCTACCGGCAGAACGCGCATGGCAATTGCATAAGGCACTTCAGGCGCACAACGGAGGCCTATGGCATGAACAACAAACGACATGTGCAACGGGGTTTCACCCTGCTCGAACTGCTGGTGGTGCTGGTGGTACTTGGTTTGCTGGCCGGCATCGTCGCGCCCAAGTATTTCAGCCAACTGGGGCGCTCGGAGGCAAAAGTGGCCCGGGCGCAAATCGAGGGCCTGGGCAAGGCGCTGGACCTGTACCGGCTGGAAGTCGGTCACTACCCGTCCTCGGAACAGGGTCTGCAAGCGTTGGTCAGTGCGCCGAGCGGTGAAAGCCGCTGGACCGGTCCCTATCTGCAGAAGCAAGTGCCGCAAGACCCTTGGGGGCGTGCCTACATTTATCGCCAGCCCGGAGAAAACGGCGAATATGACCTGCTGTCGATGGGCAAGGATGGCCAACCCGGCGGTGACGGCGAGAATGCCGAAATCACCAGCTGGCAGTGAGTGGAGGGACGCGCCATGCGTTTTGAACTCAAGGCTCTGGGCAAGGCTGGCGTAGTCTGCCTGACGCTTGAAGCCAGCGACCCGGCTCAGGCCCGTCAACTGGCAGAGCAGCAGGGCTTACGGGTGGTCAGCCTGCGCAGTAGCGAACGCTGGCCCGGCCTGAACTGGCGACGTCGAGAACACTTTGAGCTGGTGCTGTTCAGTCAGGAACTGACCACCCTGCTCAATGCCGGCCTTCCGCTGATCGACGCCCTGGAGAGCTTGGCGGAAAAGGAAACCGCACCGGCCGCGCGCAAGGTACTTGATGGTTTGGTGCGCCAGCTCTACGAGGGTAAATCGTTCTCCCAAGCGCTCGGGCAGTGGCCGGCAGTCTTTCCAACCTTGTATGT
Organism: Pseudomonas laurentiana; assembly: GCF_014648275.1. Taxonomy (GTDB): domain Bacteria; phylum Pseudomonadota; class Gammaproteobacteria; order Pseudomonadales; family Pseudomonadaceae; genus Aquipseudomonas; species Aquipseudomonas laurentiana. Next base: position 230,235 of record NZ_BMQU01000003.1, on the reverse strand, counting down.
CGCGCTGGTGCAATCGAGCGAAAAAACCGGGGCGCTGGGCGAGGCGCTGGGCCGCTATGTCGCCTATCGCCAGCGCCTGGATGAGGTACGCCAACGGATTGTCGGCGCATCGATTTACCCGTTCTTGCTGCTGCTGGTCGGTGGCGGTGTGGTGCTGTTTCTACTGGGGTATGTAGTGCCACGTTTCAGCCTGGTATTCGAAGGCCTTGGTTCAAACCTGCCATGGCTGTCGCAGGTGCTGATGCATGCCGGTCTGTTCCTGCATGCTCACCAGGGACTCCTGGCCGCGGGCTTTGGCCTGCTGATGGCAACCCTGGCACTGCTGCAACGTCAGCCCGCTGTCCGTCGCTGGCTGGGGCGGCAGCTGGAACGCGTACCCGCCTTGCACCGTCGCCTGGTGATGTATGAACTGGCGCGGTTCTACCGCTCACTGGGTATTCTGCTGCAAGGTGGCATTCCGATCCTTACCGCCATGGCGATGGCCCGGGGGTTGCTCGGCGTCTCTGCTGGCCAACGCCTGGACCAGGCATGCGAGCGTGTCCGCGAAGGCCTGTCGCTGTCTGCCGCGCTGGAAGCCGGGCAACTGGTCACCCCGGTGTCGCTACGCCTGCTGCGTGCAGGCGAACACGCCGGCAACCTTGGACAAATGATGGAGCGGAGCGCGGACTTCTACGATGACGAAGTCGGTCGCTGGATCGAGTGGTTTGTGCGGCTGTTCGAGCCGCTGCTGATGACGTTCATCGGACTGTTGATCGGCGTGATCGTCATCCTGATGTACATCCCCATCTTCGAACTGGCATCGAGCATTCACTGACCGCTACATATCAAAACGATCCACCGCCCGCCGCCGCTCGTTGTCGTCGCGCATGTCATAGTTGGCGGTGGTCTGGATGTTGCTGTGGTGCGCAAGTTTCTGCGCAATCGACAGGTCATGCTCTTCGATCACCCGCGTGATGAACGAGCGACGAAAATCGTGGGGCATGATCTTCACCCCTACCTGCTGCCCCCGCTGCCGTGCGATGTAGTAGATCGCATGCTTGGTGATGCGCTCGCGGGTGATATGGCTGCCACGGCGTATACGGTTGAACAGGAAATCGTCATCGGCCTGCCCCTCCGGCAACTGCGAGCGGCGAAACGCCAACCAGGCATTGAGCGTGTCGAACGCCCAGGCCGGTGCATACTTGATCAATTGCTTGTTGCCTTTACCCAACACCTGCAGGCTGCGCTCGGAAAAATCGATTTGCGACAGCTTCAAGTCGACCGACTCGGACTTGCGCATCCCCGTGCCATAGAGCAAAGCGATTACCGCTGCATCACGCAGCCCCTGTGGACGCGGGTCGGCGGCGCACACCTCCATGAGTTCACGTATCAGGCTGCGCTTGAGGTTACGTCCCACGGGCAGGCGTACACCCTGGGTCGCTTTCACGGTACGAATCTTGAGCAACTGTTCATGACTGATCAGGCTCAACCGCCACGCCTCGTTCATGACGCCGCGTATTGCATTGACATACAGCGATGAGGTGTTGGGGGTAAACCCATCGGCACGCAATGCCGCCACCAGCGCAACCACATGCGCAGGATCGAGCAGGTGCCAGGGCACCTCGGCGATATCGCATTCGTCAAAGCCGAGTCGGTCGGCAGCATCCTGCAGGACGTACTTCATGGTCAACTGGCTGGAGGGTGCCAGGCGCGCAAGGTATTGCAGCAGCGGGTTATGCAGTGAATCGGGCAAAACGAGAGATCCTGTAGCAGCGCCAGCATGCTCCGAAATCAGAGCCAGGCTATTGATTGCCAAGCATTTTGACCTGGCACCGGGCTGATGGTAACTCATCAGGCGTGACGCTGCTGCCAATAGCCGACACGCCCTCCCATCATGGGAGCCGATACCACGGGCGAGCAGTCGGCTTCAGGATAATCAAGTGAGCTAACGAGACTTGAGCTTCCTGAACGACAGGTTCAGGTCCGAAGCCCAGGTATCCAGTACAGACTTCACGTCATCCGGGACCAACACCTGCTTGTCGTTCTCCAGGGGCTTACCGCTGCCCTTGCGTACGACCTGGGCCAACACCTTATTATTACCCCCATCGAGAAATGCCGCTTCAGTGGCAATCTCGGTTTCCTGATCACGAATGCCCGAGGCGGTACTCACTGCCGCGGCTACCAGTGCTATCGGAATCACCTCATACGGTTTCAAGCCTTCGGTCTTGCTACTGACTGCGGTAATGGCCGGCCTGATCACGATGGTGCCAGGGCCAGGGCCTGTAGCCAGTGGCAGGGACTTGCTGATTTCCCGCTTGAGTGCCGCATCGTAGTAGCGAGTAATGCCTTGCAGGGTACTTTGCGGTATGCGCTCGGTCGCTTGCGGTTTGGGATAGAACTGACTCGGTTCGATGTAGACGCTCTTGTAACGCTCAGCCTTCAGGTCAGGGTCCACCCAACGCATCACCGTCGCCCCGGAAGGCGATGTGCTTTCGCTCAAACGGCTGTAATCCCTGAGAAAACCGGAATAATGTTCGGGTTCGACAACTTTGCTTGAACAACCGGCCATTACAAGCCCTGTCAGGCACAGAGTACCGACGATCAATGCTCTTTTCATGCTCTCGCTCCATGGCGCGCAAAGGAAGGCTCTGTAGGTATAGGCTAGAGTTGCGCAGGCATCCAACAAAACGAGGCAGCATGGCATTCCACAAACTGGCACACACCCATCCACGCTTGAGCGCCGCTGCGCTACTGGGCACTGTTGCAGGCCTGCTGATTCCCGCCCACGACCTGATCCAGCATATTTTGATTGGCTGGAATATCGGTGTCTGGTTTTACCTGGCATTGGTGCTCTGGCTGACCATTCGGGCCAGCCCGGAGCGAGTCCGCAAGGTGGCCAGTATCGAAGACGAAAATGCCGGGTTGGTGCTGTTCACCGTCTGTATCGCGGCCATCGCCAGCCTGGCCGCCGTTACCCTCGAACTGGTCGGCAGTCGGGGCCTGGAGAATGGCCAACAACTGTTGCGCTACGCCTTCACCGGGCTCACCGTAAGCGGTTCGTGGCTGTTGATCGGCACGATCTTCAGCCTGCACTACGCACGCCTGTTCTACACCGACGAGGCAAAGGCCCCAGTGTTGCGTTTTGCCGATGGCGAATGCCGCCCGGACTACTGGGACTTCCACTACTTCTCGTTCACCCTGAGCGTGGCCGTGCAAACCGCCGATGTGGGGGTCGCCGGGCGCGAGTTGCGCCGTGTGGTATTGGCTCACTCGCTGATCGGTTTTCTCTTCAACACAGCCATTCTGGGCTTCACGATCAATATTGCAGCCGGCTTGCTGAGCTGAATTGCCCCTCCAGCGCTTGTGCCGCACAGCGGGCAATGCGCTGGCAGGCCAGTTCCAGTCGTTGACTGTCCAGTACCAGGCCCAGTCGCAGATGCCCGGCAGCACTGGGGCCGAATGCATCGCCAGGCAACACCGCAACACCCTGCTCTTCCAGCAGGCGTTCGGCGAACGCCTGTGCGCCCAAGCCAGTTTCACGGATATCAATCATCACGAACATGCCGCCATCCGGCCTGTGCACACGGATCCCCGCGCAGCCTTCCAAGCTGGCACATACGCGATCACGACGCTCGCGGTAAGCCTCGCGCATCTGAGCAAGCTCTGGCAGGTCGTGTTCCAGGGCCACCCGAGCAGCGTTCTGAACAAAATCCGGCAAGCCATAGAGCATGCACAGCGCCAAGTGTGTCAGGTGGTCAGCCAACGTCGGCGGCCCGATCATCCAACCCACCCGCCAACCGGACATGGCATGGGATTTGGAAAGGCTGTTGATCGTCACACAACGCTCTGCCATGCCCGGCAAGCTCGCGGGGCTGACATGCTCGCCGTCATACAGCAGTTCGCTGTACACCTCATCAGAGATCAGCCACAGGTCGTGCTGGATACACAGCGTTGCCAGGTGCTCCCATGTGGCACGTGGCAGGCTGGCACCTGAAGGGTTGTGCGGGCTATTGATAAGCAGGGCGCGGGTACGCGGGGTGATCAGCGCCTGAACATCCGCCGGCTCAATACGAAAACCCTTCTCGGGCTTGACCGCGACGGGTACCGGCCGGGCCCCGCAAGCACCGAAGACCGCCTCGTAAGTGACATACATGGGCTCGGCGACGATCACTTCATCGCCCGGATCGAACAGGCATTGAGCCACGCCATACAGCGCACACTGGGCCCCCGCCAACACAACGACCTCTTGCACATCCACGACTTGCCCGCTGAGCCGTGCATGCTGGCGGGCAATGGCCTGACGCAAGGCCAGGCTGCCGCGCACATCTGAATAATGGGTATCGCCAGCGACCAGACTGTCGATCGCCGCCTGGACTATCGGCTTAGGCGTTTCGAAATCAGGATCGCCGACCGACAGCAACAGAATGTCACGACCTTGCTGCTGCAGCTCCAGGGCACGGTAGTGAATGTTCCAGACGGCAGCACCGTCACCCGCAATACGTTGGGTCAGGGTGGAATACTGCATGAAGGGGCTCCTTGACTGAGGGTGCGCCTCGGGCGTACCGCTGGTCAGAAACCTCCAGGCAGGCATCCCAGCCGACTGCCGGTAAAAGTAGCAGAATGACGTGCGCCGTGCGGTTCAACACCCAAAGACAAACGTTTGCGTTGAAAAACCATTCGAACGAAGGGCTTTGATCTGGGTCAAACAACCGGTGATGAACCGGGTTCCGGTCCGGACAACGCGCCAGTGAATGCTATGGTTAGGGTCGCGCTATACCCTGAGACGTAGCCAACACACCGTGTGACGCTGATAATCAAGGAGGCCGGCATGAACAAACTGACGTTTCCAAACGCCTGTCAGGTAATGCGTTGGCATTTCCATCCATTGGGCTTTGAAGCCACCATGGATGCTCCCTGCAGCATGGTCGCCCGCCTGTTTGACCGCGCCACGGGCGAAACCTTGCTGGCGATCGCCGGCATTCCATGCGCCACCGTGATGCAAGCTACCGATGTTGAGCTGATCATCGAGGCCGTAGAGGCCGAGCTCGATGCTTGTGAGCCTTCCAGCACCTTGCATTCGGCATGACACCTAGGCGGGTAGATCGGCTTGATGGACCGATTCGATTCTGGCCATGAAGTCTTCTGCAGATTGCGGTTGCCCCAAGAGGTAGCCCTGTAGCGAATCACAGCCCAGACGTGTGAGAAAGTCCTGTTGCCGATCGGTTTCCACCCCTTCGGCAACGATACGCAGGCCCAAGGCCTGGCCCAGCGCAACTATCGCCGAGACAATCGCGGCATCGTCGCCGTCGTGCTCCAGATCACGAACGAAGCCCCGGTCGATCTTCAGCTCATTGGCCGGCAGCCGCTTGAGGTACATCAAGCTGGAGTAGCCGGTGCCAAAATCGTCGATCGACAAGTCCACGCCCATGTCCGAAAGCCTCTGCAAAACCAACAGACTGGCATCGGCATCATGCATGGCGGTGGTCTCGGTAATTTCCAGCGTCAAGGTGTTGGGCGGCAGACGATGCCGCGCCAATGCCTTGGCAACACTCTCAACCAGGCTGGCATGACAGAACTGGATCGCCGACAGGTTCACGGCGATACGCCAGTCGGTATAACCCTGATCAATCCACAAGCGCATTTGCCGACACGCCTCATCCAGCACCCACTCACCGATGGGAATGATCAGGCCGGTCTTCTCCGCCAGGACAATAAAGCGATCCGGCAACAACAGGCCATGTTGAGGATGGGCCCAACGCAACAGCGCTTCAGCACCGATGGGCTGGCATTTCTGGGCATCGAACTTGGGCTGGTAGTACAGGCGAAACTGCCCTTGCTCCAACGCCATGCGCAAATCCTGAAGCAACTGCAGCTGCAACCGTGCATTGCTGTTCATCGATACATCGAAGAAGCTGTAGCCGTTCTTGCCCGCGCTTTTGGCGTGGTACATCGCCGCGTCGGCATTGCGCAGCAGCTCGTGCTGGTCAATACAGTTACCCGGGTACAAGGAAATGCCGATGCTGGCGGAAATCTGCAGGTTCTGCTCATTGATGCGGAATGGTCGCGAGATCAGGTTGACCTGCTTGGTAGCAACACCCAGCGCATCGTCCGGCTCATCCAGCTCTACCAAGAGCACAAACTCATCACCGCCAATACGCGCCAGGGTGTCCTGGCTGTGCAGGTGCCCGCGAAGCCGCAAAGCAACCTCTTTGAGCAATTGGTCACCCATATGGTGGCCAAAGGCATCGTTGACCGGCTTGAAACCATCAAGATCAATAAACATCAGGGCAAAGCAACCGCCCTGCTCCGCCACCTTGCTGATGGCCTGATCGATCCGGTCGGCCAGCAACGTCCGATTGGGCAGCCCGGTCAAGGTGTCGTGCAAGGCCAACTGCGTGAGTTCCTGGTTAGCCAATGTCAACGAGTGCGCCAGTTCGGCCGTACGCGCTTCCAGTCGCGCATCCAGCACCGACGTCAACAACGCCACCGCCAGCACCGCCAGGGTAGTGATCAATACCAGATAATCCAGGCCATTACCGCTCAAGCCGTCCTGGACGCCACAGAAGCTGCCATCGACGAAGTTGGCCGCAGCCATGCCGGTGTAGTGCATGCCGACAATGGCAATGCCCATGATCACCGCCGCACAGCCACGGAACTGGCGCACGTAAGGGGTGTGTAGACGTAAACGGAACGCGATCCAGAGCGCCGCAGCCGAGGCGCTCCCGGCTATCAGCAAAGACACTACGAACAACGCCGGGTCGTAATCGATGCCGGGCTGCATGCGCATGGCCGCCATCCCGGTGTAATGCATGCAACTGATGCCCGCCCCCATGATCAAGGCACCCAGGCCCAGCGTCCGCCAAGGCAGGCTCGGCTGGCTGACCAGCCAGAGAGCGAAACCCGAAGACAACACGGCAACCAGCAAGGACAGCGCCGTCAAGGTGATGTCGTAACCCAGCGGGATCGGCAGGCTGAAGGCGAGCATCCCGATAAAGTGCATCGACCAGATCCCGAAACCCATGGCCATGGCCCCGCCACCCATCCACAGGTAGACCGCGCGCCCTTTGGACGTCGCGATACGGCCAGACAGGTCAAGCGCGGTATAAGACGCAAGGATAGCCACGCACAGGGAAATCAGTACCAGCGAGGGAGAGTAACTACCGATCAACATGAGGCCTTCGACAACCGGGTTGGAGGGCACGCGTTGAGGCCCGATAAGGCCGGAGATTGTACCCAAGCGCTAGCGAAACGCACGGAGTTTCAGTGGGTCAGCTATAACCTGCGCGGATCACAGTACCGTGCAAACGCGGGCACGATACCGCCATCCTGACCAGCCGAACCGTCAAGGCTGCGGGCTGAACGCCGCCTCTGTGTCCCAGCCACCACCCAAGGCCGCAATCAACTGTACGCTCGCCACCAGACGCCCCTGCAACAAGGTCAGCACACTGCGCTCATTACTCAAGGCCGTGGCCTGCACATTGACTACGTCGAGGTAACCAATCAGCCCTGCCTTGTACTGATTATTCGTCAGGCGCAACGATTCCCGTGCGGACGCCAGCGCCTCATTGCGTACCTGGGCCTCATCCTCGTAGACCTTCAACTGCACGAGGTAGTTTTCCACTTCACGAAAGCCATCCAGCACCGTCTGCCGGTACTGGGCGACGGTCTGGTCATAGACCGCTTCGGTTCGGTCGACTTCAGCTGCACGTTTGCCACCGTCGAACAAGGTCACTGCCAGTTGCGGCCCGACCGACCAGAAGCGGTTTGGCAGGCTGATCCAGTCATTGAAGCTGCTACTGCTGTAGCCCCCACTCAGGCTCAGGCTCAAGTCGGGAAAGTAGGCCGCTTTTGCCACGCCAATGCTGGCGTTGGCCGACATCACCTTGCGTTCAGCCGACGCGATGTCGGGACGACGCTCCAGCAATTGCGACGGCAAGGCCAGCGGCACTTCCGGCAGGGCCGGAATGCGCTCGGTCGCGGCCAGGGCAAATTCTGACGGTGCCTTGCCCAGCAGTACGGCAATCGCGTTCTCCAACTGGGCACGCTGCCAGACCAGGTCAATCAGGTCTGCCTGAGTACTTTTCAGCTGAGTTTGTGCCTGAGCCACGGCATCTTTGCCAGAAACGCCGGCACGGTACTGGTTCTCGGTCATGGTCAGCGAACGCTGGTAAGCCTCGACAGTGGCCTCTAACAGGCGCTTCTGCTCATCCAGCACCCGCAGTTGCAGGTAGTTCTGCACCAGTTCCGACTGCAGACTCAGACGAATCGCGGCCATGTCGGCCAGGCTCGCTTCAGCGCTGGCCTGGTTAGCGGCCAGCCCCTCGCGCAGTTTGCCCCACAAATCAGCCTCCCAACTCACGCCCAGTTGGGTGTTGTAGGTATCACGGATGCCGCTGCTGTTATTGCTCAGGCTTGAACTACTGCTACCTGTGCCCTGGCTGGAACGGGTCTTGCCGGCACTCAGGTCAATACTGGGAAACAGCGAGCCTCGGGCGCTACGCACCAACGCTTGCGCCTGCCGGTACTGAGCCTCGTACTGGGCAACCGTCTGGTTGTTGGCATTGAGTTGCGCAACCAGGTCGTTGAGCAGGCTATCGCCATACAACTCCCACCAGGCACCTCGGGCCAACGCATCGGATGGTGTTGCCTGGGTCCAGCCCTCTGCATATTTGAACGACGCTTGCGCAGGGGTTTCCGGGCGCTGGTAATTCGGGCTCAGGGTACAGGCGCTGAGCATCACCAGGCACATGCCGGTCGCCAGCAAGCGTGAGCCTCGGGCGGCCAGCAACTGCTGAAGTGTGCGGTCGGAAAGTAACAGGCGTTGAGTCATAGCGGGGTTTCCAAAGCAGCATCGGTACGCACGCCACGCCAGTGGTTGAAGCGATGGCGCAGACGGTCCAGGTAGAGGTAGACCACAGGAGTGGTGTAAAGCGTGAGGATCTGGCTGAAGACCAGCCCACCAATAATGGTCAGACCCAGCGGCTGCCGCATCTCGGCACCTTCGGCACCGCCAAGCAACAGCGGTAGCGCACCGAGGATGGCCGCCAGGGTGGTCATCAGGATCGGCCGCAAACGCAGCAGGCACGCACGGCGGATCGATTCTTCAGGGCTCAGCCCTTCATGCCGCTCAAGCTGCAAGGCCAGGTCGATCATCAGGATGGCGTTTTTCTTCACCACCCCGATCAGCAGAAACAACCCCAGCAACGAGATCAGGCTGAACTCGCTGCCCACCAGGTGCAGCGTGAGCAAGGCGCCCACCCCGGCGGACGGCAGCGTCGACAGAATGGTCAGCGGATGAATGTAGCTTTCATACAAAATGCCCAGCACCAGGTACACCGCCAGCAGTGCACCGAGGATCATGAATGGCTGGCCTTTCTGGCTTTCCTCGAAGGCATTGCCGGTACCGCCCAGTTTGGCGATCACCTCTTCAGGCAAGCCGACCTTGGCCACTGCACGTTCTACAGCGGCCATGGCGGCTTCCTGGCTGTAGCCTTCAGCAATGTCGAAGGCGATGTCTTCAGAAGCGAATTGCCCTTCATGACTGACCCGGTCGCTGGCCAGGCTGTTTTCATAGCGAGCAAACGAGGCCAGCGGCACCCGCGCCCCCGCCGCAGTAATCACCTGCACCTGCTCCAGGGTACGCGGGTCCTGGGCATACTGCGGGTTGACCTCCATGACCACCTGATACTGGTTCAGGCTGTCGTAGATAGTCGAGATCTGCCGCTGGCTGTAGGCGTTATTGAGCACCGCGGTGACCATATTCATGTCGATACCCAGGCGTTTGGCCTGTTCGCGATCGACCACCAATGTCACTTGCTGGGTACCGCTGCCTTCACGCGCATCGATAGCCGTGAGTTCCGGCAGGGTCTTGAAGGCCGCAACGACCTTCGGGTACCACTCGCGCAACGAAGCCAGGTCGCCACTTTGCAAGGTATAGAGAAACTGTGAGGAGCTTTGCTCGCGCCCGCTACCACCAAATTGCAGGTCCTGGTCCGCCATCAGGAACAAGCGGCCACCCGGCACCTTGGGCATGTTCTTGCGCAGGCGCTCAATGACCTTCTGTGCCGAGTCCTTGCGTTCCTTGATCGGTTTCAGGCGCACCAGCACCATGGCGTTGTTGATGCCGCTATTGCCACCAATGAAGCCGGCCACACTTTCCACGGCGGGATCATTGAGCAGGGCCCGACGGTAGGTCTCCATTTTCGGCTGCATGACCGAAAACGACAGCCCGTCATCACCGCGCACGAACCCCATCAACTGGCCGGTGTCCTGCTGCGGCATAAAGGTCTTGGGCACCACGACGTAAAGGGCAATGTTCACGCCAATGGTCAGCAGCAGGCTGACGAGCGTCAGCCGACGATGGCGCAATGCCCAGCTCAGGGTACGGTCATAACCGGCCATCATGCGCTGGTTGAGCTGCTCGCTCCAACGCTGCAAGCGGGTCTGCTGGCCAACCGGGTGCGGCTTGAGCCAACGGGCGCAGAGCATGGGTGTAAGGGTCAGCGACACCACCAGCGAAACAATGATCGCGGCGGCCAGGGTGATGGAGAACTCTTTGAACAGCGACTGGACAATACCGCCCATGAACAGGATGGAGATGAACACCACCACAAGCGACACGTTCATCGACAACAAGGTGAAACCCACCTCCTTGGTGCCGAGAAACGCTGCACGCAGCGGCGCAACACCCTCATCAATGTGCCTGGAGATGTTTTCCAGCACCACGATGGCATCGTCCACCACCAGGCCTGTGGCCAGGATCAAGGCCATCAGCGACAGGTTGTTCAGGGAAAAGCCGCACAGGTACATGATTGCGAAGGTACCCACCAGTGACACGGGTACCGCCAGGGTCGGAATCAGCGAAGCGCGAAGGTTGCCGAGGAACAGGAACACCACCAGGACGACCAGGGCTACCGCAATCAGCAAGGTATGTTCAGCTTCCTTGAGGGTGGCCTTGATCACTGGCGAACGGTCCATGGCCAGGTCCAGTTTGACACTGGCCGGCATCAACGCCTCAAGGGCCGGCAACTGCTCCTTGATCTTCGCCACAGTCTCGATGATGTTGGCCCCGGTCTGACGGTTGATCACCAGCAGCACCGCATCCTGGTCATTGAAAAAACCACTGTTGTAGCGGTTTTCCACGCCATCGCTGACCTTGGCCACATGGCTCAGACGCAGTACCGAACCGTCCTGGTAACGGATCACCAGGGGTTCATAGTCCTTGGCTTTGTAGAGCTGATCGTTGGCCTGTACCTGCCAGTTACGTGCGCTGTCCTCGACGAAACCTTTGGGCCGACGCTGATTGGCATTGGCGATGGTCTGGCGCACATCGTCCAGGGCCACGCCGTACTGGTTGAGCATCTGCGGCTCAAGCTCGATGCGTACCGCTGGCAACGAGCTGCCGCCGATCTGCACCTCCCCTACCCCCGGCACCTGGGACAGGCTCTGCGACAGGATGGTCGATGCGAGGTCGTACAACTGGCCTTTCTGCAACACGCTGGACGTCAGCGCCAGCACCATGATCGGTGCCTGGGCCGGGTTGATTTTCTTGTAAGTCGGCATGCTGTTCATGCCGCTGGGCAACAGATTGCGCGAGGCATTGATCGCCGCCTGCACTTCGCGGGCGGCGGCATCGATATTCTGCCCTTGCTCAAAGCCCAGAATCACCCGGGTCGAACCCTGACTGGAACGGCTGGTCAGGGTGTTGACCCCGGCAATTGCGCCCATCGAGCGCTCCAACGGGGTCGCCACAGTCGAGGCCATGACCTCGGGACTCGCCCCCGGCAAGTTGGCCGACACCACGATCACCGGGAAATCGATCTGCGGCAGCGGTGCCACCGGCAGCAAGCCAAAGCTCACGCCACCCAGCAACAGGATCGCCAGGCTCAGCAGCATCGTCGCCACCGGACGACGAATAAACGGGCCGGACAGGTTCATCGGCGGCAGCTCCTGACCATGCTCATACCGGCACCCCCGCAGCACTGCGACCACTGAAACGCCGTGCCAGCCGATCGAAGTACAGATAGATGACCGGCGTCGTGAATAGCGTCAGCACCTGGCTGACCAGCAGGCCACCCACCATCACCAGGCCCAGTGGCTGGCGCAGCTCTGCGCCAGAGCCCGTAGCCAGCATCAACGGCACGGCCCCAAACAGCGCCGCCAAGGTGGTCATCAAAATGGGGCGGAAGCGCAGCAGCGCTGCCTCATAGATCGCCGTCTGCGGATCGACACCGCGCGTGCGCTCAGCTTCCAGGGCGAAGTCGATCATCATGATCGCGTTCTTCTTGACGATACCGATCAGCAGGATGATGCCGATGATTGCAATCATCCCCAGGTCATTGCCACTGAGCAGCAAGGCGAGCAAGGCCCCGACCGCAGCGGACGGCAAGGTCGAGAGGATCGTCACCGGATGGATATAGCTCTCGTAGAGCACCCCCAACACAATGTACATGGTCACCACTGCGGCCAGGATCAACAGCAAGGTACTCGACAGGGACGCCTGGAACGCTTCGGCTGCACCCTGGAAGCGCGTCTGCACCCCGAGCGGCATGCCAATGTCCTGTTGCACCTGTTCAATCGCCTTGACCGCCTCGCCCAGCGCTATACCGGGCGCCAGGTTGAACGACATCATCACCGCCGGGAACTGACCGATGTGGGCAATCGCCAACTGCGCCTGACGCTGCTCGATACGTGCCAGGCTCGACAAGCGGACCTGCCCGCCATCGGCACTCTTGACGTAGACCTGCTCCAGCGCCTGTGGGCCTAGGGTGGCCGCCTCAGAGGCCTGCAAGACCACACGGTACTGGGTAGCCTGGGTGTAGATGGTGGAGATCTGGCGCTGCCCGAAGGCGTCATAGAGCGCATTGGTAATGTCGGAGACGCTGATACCCAGGCGTCCGGTCGCATCGCGATCGATTACCAGGTAAACCTGCAAGCCCTTGTCTTGCAGGTCACTGGCGACATCGGTGAGCTCCGGGCGCAGGCGCAAGGCATCGACCAGTTTGCCGCTCCATTGCGCCAGCAGCTCGGCATCTGGCGATGACAGGCTGAACTGGTACTGCGTGCGGCTGACCCGGTCTTCAATGCTCAAGTCCTGCACCGGCTGCATGAACAGGCGCATACCGACCAGCGTGTCGACCTCCGGTTGCAGACGCAGGATCACCTGGGCCGCAGTCAGGTCCCGCTCATTGTGCGGTTTGAGGTTGATCAACAAGCGGCCACTGTTCAGCGTGGCATTGTCGCCATCGACCCCGATATAGGAAGACAGGCTCTGCACCGCCGGGTCCTTGAGGATGATCGCTGACAAGGCTTGCTGACGCTCGCTCATGGCGGCGAACGATACCGACTGCGGCGCCTCGGAAATGCCCTGGATAACCCCAGTGTCCTGCACCGGGAAGAACCCCTTCGGCACCGCCAGGTACAACACGACAGTCAGCCCCAGGGTTGCCACCGCCACCAACAGGGTCAACGGCTGATGGCGCAGCACCCACTGCAAGCCCTGGCCATAGTGGCCAATCATCCAGTCGATCCAGGCGCCACTGGCACGGTAGAAACGGCTCTGTTCCGCCTCCTTGGGTTCGCGCTTGAGCAGCCGCGCGCACATCATCGGGGTCAGTGTCAGCGAGACCACCAGGGAAATCAGGATGGCCACCGCCAGGGTGATGGCAAACTCACGGAACAGCCTGCCTACCACATCGGCCATGAACAGCAGCGGAATCAGTACCGCAATCAGGGAGAAGGTCAGCGACACCAGGGTAAAGCCAATCTGCCGGGCGCCCTTGAGCGCAGCCTGCAGCGGCGTTTCACCTTCTTCGATGTGCCGGGAGATGTTCTCCAGCATGACGATGGCATCGTCCACCACAAAACCGGTGGCAATGGTCAGCGCCATCAGCGTCAGGTTGTTGATCGAGAAGCCCGCCAGGTACATCACCGCGAACGTGCCGATCAGTGACAACGGCACGGTAATGGACGGGATCAAGGTAGCACTCAAACGGCGCAGGAAGACAAAGGTGACCATGACCACCAGGGCGATGGCGATCAACAGCTCATACTGTACGTCCTTGACCGAGGCACGAATGGTCTGGGTACGGTCAGTAAGCACCACGACATCAAGGCCGGCAGGCAGGTTGTCGGTAATCGATGGCAGCAAGGTCTTGATCCGGTCGACCACCTCGATGACGTTAGCGCCTGGTTGGCGCTGAATGTTCAGCAACACCGCCTGATTCTGGTTGGCCCAGGCTGCCAGACGCTCGTTCTCGGCACCATCGACGATTTCGGCAACATCCTTGAGTCGCAGCGGTGCGCCATTGTTGTAGGCCAGGATCAGGTTGGCGTATTCCTCGGGCGAACGCAGTTGGTCGTTGGCATCTAACATCGAAACCCGGGTCGGGCCGTCGAAGTTGCCCTTGGGCTGGTTGACGTTGGACGCGCCAATCAACGTACGAACATCAGCCAGATTAAGCCCGGCGGCCGCCAGGGCATCGGGATTGACCTTGATGCGTACCGCCTGGCGCTGGCCACCGGCGATGCTGACCATCCCTACCCCGCTGATCTGCGCAATCTTCTGCGCGACACGGGTATCGACCAGGTCATTGAGCTTGGGCAACAGCATGGTTTTCGAGGTGATGGCCAAGGTCAGCACAGGGGTATCGGCCGGGTTGACCTTGTTGTACACCGGTGGCGCCGGCAGGTCGCTGGGCAGCAGGTTGCTGGCAGCGTTGATCGCCGCCTGCACCTGTTGCTCGGCGACGTCCATGTTCATTTCCAGGCTGAACCGCAGGGTCAGCACCGAAGCACCGCCCGAGCTGGTGGAGGCCATCTGGGTCAACCCCGGCATTTGCCCGAACTGACGCTCAAGCGGGGCCGTGACGGCGCTGGTCATCACCTGGGGGCTGGCACCGGGATAGAGCGTCATGACCCGGATCGTCGGGTAATCGACCTGCGGCAACGCCGCCACCGGAAGCAACCTGTAGGCGATAAGGCCCGCCAGCACGATGGCCAGCATGCTCAGTGTGGTCGCCACCGGGCGCAGGATGAACAGCCGCGAGAGGTTCATGCGCCCGCCTTACCCTGAGCAGCCTGAGCACGCGGGCGCGCCGAGGCATCCTGCTGATCCTGCCCCTGCAAGTGTTGACCGGGGGCCGCAGGCACTTCGGAGCTGTCGTTGACCACATCCACGTCACTGCCATCGCGCAAACGGTCGGTACCTTCAAGCACCACCCGCTCGCCCTTTGCCAGGCCCTCAACCACTACCGTGTGCTCGCCATCGCTGGCGCCAACCTTGAGCTTGCGAATGCGCACCTTCTTGTCGCCGTCCATCACATACACGAAGGAGCCCTCCGTGCCGAACTGAATCGCTGCCGAAGGGGCCAACACCACGTCTTTCAGCGTATCGGCAAGCACGCGCACATTGACGAACTGGTTGGGGAACAGCACTTCATCCTGGTTCTCGAAACGTGCCTTGAACTTCAGGGTGCCGGTCGTGGTGTCGATCTGGTTGTCCAGGCTGCTGAGCACACCGACGGCCTGCTGCTTGAGATCCCCCCGGTCCCAGGCTTCCACCGCCAGCTTGGCGCCACTGCGGTAGCGCGCAAGCACCGCCGACAGCTGCGCCTCAGGCAAGGTAAAGGCAACGGTGATCGGCTGGGTCTGGGTGATCACGACCAGCGCCGTGGTGTCGTTGGCTGCCACCAGGTTACCGACATCAAGTTGGCGCAGGCCAAGACGGCCACTGATCGGCGCACGGATCTTACTGAACTCCAGGTTCAGCCTGGCATCGCCCACTGCCGCCTGATTGGTCTTGACGGTGCCCTGGTATTGCTCGACCAGCGCCGCCTGGGTATCGAGGGTCTGTTTGGCGATGCTGTCTTCGGCGTACAGGCCTTTGTAACGCGCCAGGTCAATTTGGGCATTCTTCAGCAGCGCCACGTTCTGCGCCAGGGTGCCCTCGGCCTGCTGCAAGGCAATCTGGTAACTACGCGGATCGATTTCAGCCAGCAAATCACCGGCCTTTACCTTCTGCCCCTCCTGGAAGTTGACCTTGACCAACTCACCCGCCACACGGCTGCGCACATTGATCGTATTGGTGGCAGTAACAGTACCCAGTGCCTTGAGGTACAGCGGGAAATCCGCAACGGTAGCGGGCGCCACGCGGACTGGCACCGGCCCACCAAAGGCCCCAAAGCCCGGTCGACCGCCCTTGCCCGGCGCCATGCTGGTGTTTTTTGCTGGCGTCGAAGGCCACAGCCACCAACACAGGCCGACGACCAACAACAAGATCAGCAGGCTAACGAGCCAGGGACGAAGGGAACGGGAAGCGGAAGCATGCATGGGGTGATCGACCATTGTGCAGAGGGATGTCTTTTGAGAAGGCTGAACGATAAGCAGATGAGACCGTTAAGCAAAGCGCCTTTACCGGCAATTTACTTAGCGCTGACAGAGGCAAGATACTGAACTATAAATAAAAACGGCCTGGACGCAGGCCAGGCCGTTACAAACGCTTGCAAATCTGTGCCCCTGAATCGCCGGCACTGCCGGCGAGGGCGGCAGATTATTTCAACACAGCCAGGGCGGCAGCGTAGTCAGGCTCCTCGGCGATCTCCTTGACCAGCTCGCTGTGCAGCACTTTGTCGTTCTCGTCCAGCACCACCACGGCACGTGCCGTCAGGCCGGCCAGTGGACCGTCAGCAATGGCCACACCATAGTTCTCGATGAACTCACGACCGCGCAGGGTCGAGAGGTTCTTGACGTTTTCCAGACCTTCGGCGCCACAGAAACGGGCTTGAGCAAACGGCAGGTCAGCCGAGATGCACAGGACAACAGTGTTGGCCACGTCATTGGCCTTGGCATTGAAGGTACGCACGGAGGTCGCGCAGGTCGGGGTATCGACGCTTGGGAAGATATTCAGCACTTTGCGCTTGCCGGCGAAGTCTTTCAGCGACACGTCAGCCAGGCCAGCGCCGACCAGGCTGAACGCCGGTGCCTGGGTGCCAACCTGTGGCAGTTGACCGTTGACCTGAACCGGATTGCCTTTAAGAGTGACTTGAGCCATGAGTGAAGTCCTTAATGCGGGAGGTGAGTAAAGGACCAAAGTTAACCACGAAAGTGCCCCGCCACCTATGGGCAGACAAAAATTGTTGAGCTTTCATACAATTCTTGTAGACAATCCGGGAGCTAAAACCCGGCCCCTGGCATATTGTTCAGGAGGGTTTTGTTTGTAGGTGCGCGGAGTCTCAGGCGCTGCAGGGCATGGATATGTTCACGAGGTGAGAGCCAATAACCACAAACATGCGTCGCCCCTGATGACGGCAGGCATATCCGTTTGCGATGTTGGGCCTGATATCCCGTTCCGCCTTTACGGCGTGTCACTTTTGTCGGGGCAAACGTGACCAAAACCCCTCGTCCCAACATCCGGCCCTCCGCTACGCTGCGGGTCCTCTCACTCCGGCAGTGCTCCCGCCGGGACCGTGCTGAAGGGCCTTCCTGGCCCTCAGCCCTTGCCAGGCATCCCTGCCTGGCACCCAGCTACGCACTGCCTGCGTTCGACCTCCTGAAGGGACAATTTGGCGGCGCCTGCAGATTCAGTGCATGAAAAAACAAAGCCGAAAAGCCCAGCGCCTTCGCGGACAAGCGAAGCCGCGAGTGTCTGCGAGTGCTCTGCTTGTCAGTACACGGAATGTCAGGCGCTGCAGGGCGTCCCTTCAGGAGGCTGAGTGGAGTCATTGCGTAGTGGGGTGCGAGGCAGGGATGCCTCGCAAGTGCTGATGGGCCATGGATGGCCCGTCGGCGCGTCCACACGGGAGCGATGGCGTAAGGAAGGCACCCGAAGCGCAGCGTAGGGCCGGATGTCGGGACAGGGCGTTTTGCCCACTTTTGCGCCCTTTCAAAAGTGGGTCGCCGTAAAAGGCGAAACCAGCCGGTGGTGCCGCCACAGGGAATGGATATGTTCACGAGGTGGGCGCCAATAGCCACAAACATGCATCACCCCTGATGACCGCAGGCATATCCGTTTGCGATGCCGGACATACGCTGAAGGGCCTTCCTGGCCCCCAGCACAAGACTTCAGCCCAGCAGCGAGTACACCAGTGCCGAAATGGCCACCAGGCCTACCGCGACCACAAACACGTTGGACAGTGCACCACTGTATTGACGCATCGCGGGCACCCGGCGAATGGCGTACATCGGCATCAGGAAGAGAATGGCCGCAATGACCGGCCCACCAAGGGTCTCGATCATGCTGAGGATGCTTGGATTGAGCGTGGCAACGATCCAGCACACCACCAGCATGAATGCGGCAGTGACGCGGTCCAGCGCCTTGGCGCCTGGGCGCCAGCCGCTTTTGACGATCATGCCCTTGAGGCCTTCACTGGCACCGATGTAGTGCCCCAGGAACGACTTGGAGATGGCCACGAACGCAATCAGCGGCGCGGCAAAAGCAATGGTCGGGTTACTGAAATGGTTGGCCAGGTACGACAGGATCGACAGGTTCTGCGCCTTGGCTTCGGCCAGTTGGGCTGGGGTCAGCGTCAGTACGCAGCTGAACACGAAGAACAGCACCATCGCGACCATCAGCCAGTGAGCGCGGGCCAGAATCTGCCCGCTGCGCTGTTCGGCGTTCACACCATAACGGCGCTTTTGGTCGACGGCGAAGGCGGAAATGATCGGTGAGTGGTTGAACGAAAACACCATGACCGGAATCGCCAGCCACAGGGTATGCAAAAACGCAGAGGCTGGCGGCACTTCACTGGCCGTAGCGAGGATACCGCCGCTCCAATGCGGAATGAGAAACACAGCCAAAAACGCCAGGGCGACGATAAATGGGTACACCAACAGGCTCATGGCTTTGACGGTGGCCTGTTCACCACAGCGAACCACTGCCAACAAGCCGAGGATCAGCACAAGGGAGAGCGCCATACGCGGCGGTGGCGTGATGTGTAGCTGGTGCTCCAGGAAACTGCTGACGGTGTTGGTCAAGGCCACGCTGTAGATCAGCAGGATCGGGAAGATGGCAAAGAAGTACAACAGGGTGATCAAGGCGCCGGCCTTCAGCCCGAAGTGCTCCTCGACAACCTCGGTGATGTCAGCGCCATCACGACCAGACAGCACGAAACGGGTTAGCCCGCGATGAGCGAAGAAGGTCATCGGAAACGCCAGCAGCGCCAAGACCAATAGTGGCCAAAAACCACCGAGCCCAGCGTTGATTGGCAGAAACAAGGTACCAGCGCCGATAGCCGTGCCAAACAGGCCCAGCATCCAGGTGGTGTCATGACGGGCCCAGTTGCCAAGGGCAACGGGGGTCGATTCAAAGCGTTGATCAACGCTTGGGGCCTGCTCGTTCATCCGGGTGCAACTCCACTCGCAAGACTACAACAGGGCCAGGAGCTGCGAAACAGACGCCTCACCGCTCCCAACCTATAGTAAGAGGGCGCGATTTTGCGCTGATTGGTTGCACTTGCAAAGTGCTACCAGAGGAACGGTTGCACCTAGTGCAACATCACGAAGAAAAACAGTGCCAGAAGGACGAGGCGCACCTCTCAAACCAGGGCAGTGTTATTGCAGGCAAGCCAGCCACCGCGCCGCTCAGTGAGCGCGGGGGCAAGGCTTGCCTGCGAGGGTATCCGCAAGGTGCCGGCAAGGGCGCTGCGTTATGCCTGACGTTGCACCGCGGCAAACGCCTTCGCCACTTGTTGCAGGTTGTCGGGTCGCAGGCCCGCCATGCACACCCGGCCACTGTCGATCAGGTACACCCCGAACTCGTCGCGCAAGCGGCGAACCTGCTCCACGCTAAAGCCGGTGTAGCTGAACATGCCGCGCTGACGCAGGAAGAACTGGAAGTCCTGGCCTGGCAGCAGCGCGGCCAAGGCATCGACCAGTCCTTGACGCATCTCGAGGATGCGCAGGCGCATCTGCTCCACTTCGGCTTCCCACTGGGCATTCAGGGCCGCGTCGCCAAGCACCGCTGCGACCAGTTGGGCACCAAAGTTCGGTGGGCTGGAGTAGTTACGACGCACAGTAGCCTTGAGCTGGCCCAATACACTTTGTGCGCTGGCCACGTCGTCGCAGACCACCGACAAGCCGCCTACGCGCTCACCATACAGCGAGAAAATCTTCGAGAACGAGTTGCTGACCAGGCAAGGCACGCCTGCACGGGCGACTTCACGGATGGCGTAGGCATCCTCCACCAGGCCTTCGCCAAAGCCTTGATAGGCAATGTCGAGGAATGGAATCAGGTTGCGCGCCTTGACCACCTCGATCACCTGCTGCCACTGTGCCTGGCTGAGGTCGACACCCGTGGGGTTATGGCAGCACGGGTGCAACAGCACAATGCTGTTGGCCGGCAAGGTCTGCAACGTCGCGAGCATGCCGTCAAAATTCAGCCCACGGCTCTGCTGATCAAAGTACGGGTAGGTGTTGACCTTGAAACCTGCGCCTTCAAAGATTGCGCGGTGGTTGTCCCAGGTCGGATCGCTGACCCAGACCTGCGACTCCGGGAAGTAACGCTTGAGGAAGTCAGCGCCAACCTTCAATGCCCCCGAACCGCCAACGGTCTGCACGGTAGCGACACGCCCACCCTCTACCGCGGGATGGCCGGCGCCGAACAGCAGGGTCTGGATCGCCTGGCGATAGCTGCCCAGGCCTTCCATTGGCAGGTACAGCGACGCTTGGTGAGGCTGGTCGGCCAGGCGCTTTTCCGCCTCGGCCACGGCGCCCAGTTGCGGCACCACACCGGCTGCATCGTAATACAGACCGATACTCAGGTTGACCTTGTCGGCACGCGGGTCGGCCTTGAAGGTCTCCATCAGCGAGAGAATCGGGTCACCGGCATAGGCATCAACATGTTTGAACACAGCGTGCAGCTCCTTGGGTCAGGACAGTTCGGACTAACAGCTGTCGCGAGGATACCTGTACTGAACGCCAAGGAACATGGCTTCGCGTGCAACTCGTCAGTGCAACACTGCACGGCACAGCATCACCGTCGTTGACTCACTGCTCTCCCGCCAGTGTTCGTAGCTGCTCCAGCTCCTGCACCGTCAGGGTCACGCCCTGTTGCGCCGACAACTCGCGCTCGCGGTAACGCCGCTCTCCCGGCATACGCTTCAAGCCCACCTCATGCATCTGATTCACCAGTTCGCGGCTGCGCTCGGCAAAGCGATTGCCCACGGACTTGGCAGGATCAATGACAATGATCAATTGCCCGGTCCATGGCGTTTTCGCGCCTGGGTGCTGCGACCAGTCGAACTCGAACGAAAAATTACCGCCGGTCAAGGCTGCGGCCAACAACTCGACCATCATCGACAACGCTGAACCCTTGTGCCCACCAAAAGGCAACAATGCCCCGCCCTCAAGAATCGCTTTGGGATCGCGGGTTGGCTGGCCCTGACTGTCCACCCCCATACCTTCCGGCAATTGCTCGCCTTTGCGTGCGGCAATCTGCACATCGCCATGGGCCATGGCACTGGTGGCCATATCGAAGACAATAGGGTCGCTGCCAGCGCACGGTGCGGCAAATGCAATCGGATTGGTGCCAAACAAGGGGCGTTGTGCACCATGAGGGACCACGCAGGTCATGCTGTTGACCACGCTCAGAGCGACCAGCCCTTGTTCGGCGAACGGCTCTACGTCAGGCCACAGGGCCGCAAAGTGGTGAGAGTTGTGAATGGCCAGCACCGCAACCCCGGCACTGCGGGCCTTCTCCACCAACAGCCCGCGGGCGGCGGCCAGCGCGGGCTGGGCAAAGCCACCCTTGGCATCGACACGAATATAGCCGGAGGCCACATCCTCGACCTCTGGCAACGCCTTGCCATCGACCCAGCCACTGGCCAGGGTCGATACATAGCCCGGAATACGAAACACCCCGTGACTGTGGGCGCCGTCACGCTGGGCGCTGGCGCAGTTATAGGCCAGCGCATCGGCAACTGCCTCGCTGGTGCCATGACGAACAAAAATTCGATGCAGCAAAGCCTGCAGTTCGGCAAACGCCAGGTGTGCGACTGCAGTATCGGGACGTGCGGACATCTGAAGCTCCCTTGTTGGAATTGGACTGGGCGACAGCGACGAGCATGGCTGGAAACTCTCGCGCAGTGACAGCTATCTGTCAAATATTGACTTGATGACAGAAAACATTCATTTTCTTCGTCAAGCGCAACCGCCATGAGAGTCGTCCGTGAGCCAACCGATCAAGCAACGCCTGGAAAGCAGCCTGCAGAACGCCTCGGCGTCTGGGCGCAAGATCGCCACTTACATGCTGGGCAACCTGCATGAATTGCCTTTCCAGACCGCTGCCAGCATCGCCGAGAAACTTGGTATCAGCGAGTCCAGTGTCGGCCGCTTCTGCCGCGCACTGGGGTATGAGCACTTCAAGGCACTCAAACACGACCTCAAGAATGACCTGGGCGATGGCCCCTGGCTGGTCGGTGATCGCCTGCAAGAATTCCGCCAACAACGGCGCGAATCCGAAGAAGGTGCTTCGCGCAGCTTTGAACTGGAAGTTGCCGCGCTGGTGCGGGTTCATGAATACAGCCACACCCCGCTCTGGCACAGCGTTGCCCAACGCCTTTCTGAACGCCGGAAAATTTTCGTCGCCGGCTTTCAAACCGAGCGCGGCATCGCCCTGTGCATGGTGCACCTGTTGCAATACCTGCGTGACGGTGTGCACGCCGTCGACGGCAGCGCCGGGCACTTTGGCGACGTGCTGCTCAGCCAACCGGACGACTGCGCACTGGTGGTGTTCGAGGCACGCCGCTACTCACGTCATGCCCTGACCTTGTGTCGCAAGGCACAGGAAGCGGGCATCCCGGTAACACTGGTTACCGATACCTTCTGCGACTGGGCCGATGCCCACGCCGACGAAGTCTTTCGTATACCCACCGATTTCAATCTGTTCTGGGAGTCCACCGCGACCATGCTGTCGTGGGTACACCTGATGGTCAACGAGGTCTGCAAGAAGCTCGGACCGGATGTTGAAAAACGCTTGGAAGCCACTGCCGCTCTACACAACGAATTCGTTGGCTACACGTCAACGAGCAAACAATAGCCAGAGTGCAAAATACCAATCGAGGTACATGATGAAACGAGTCGTCCACCTTGCAAGCGCTTGCGTACTGATGCTCGCCGGAATCGGCGCCGCCCAGGCAGAAACCTTGAAAATCGCCACCGAAGGCGCTTACCCACCCTTCAACTATGTCGATTCGGATAACAAGCTGCACGGCTTCGACGTCGATATTGCCAATGCCCTGTGCGAACGCATGCAGGTGCAATGCACCTTGGTTGCCCAGGACTGGGAAGGCATCATCCCGGCACTGATGGCCAAGAAGTACGATGCCGTGGTTGCGTCGATGATCAACACGGAAGAGCGTCGCAAGAAAATCGCCTTCACCAACCACTACTACAAGACCCCCCTTTCGGTTGCCGTGGCCAAGGACAGCAAGATCACCGACGCACAGACCAACTTCAAGGGCTACACCGTGGGCGCACAGTCGTCCTCGACCCAGGCCATCTATGCCGAAGACGTCTATGGCAAGGCCGGTGCCGAGGTCAAGCTCTACCCTACCCTCGATGAAGCCAACGCCGACCTCGCTGCAGGCCGCCTGGATGGCGTGATTGCCGACAAATTTCCGCTGATGGAATGGCTGAACAAGTCCGGCAAGGACTGCTGCAAGTTCATAGGCGATGTCAAAGGCACCACCGCCGATGCCTCGATCGCCGTTCGCAAGGACGACGACGCCCTGCGCGAACGCCTGAACAAGGCGCTGGATGAGATCGTCGCCGACGGTACCTACCAGAAGATTTCCAGCCGCTACTTCGACTTCGATATCTACCAATAAGCCCCACATCCCTGCAGGAGCCGGCCTTGCCGACGCGATGCGCCAGCGGATATCGCGCTGACAACGCGTCGACGCCATCGCCGGCTCCTGCACGGTCAAAAAAGAGGGTTCGAGCATGATCGAACAACTGTCACTGCTGTCGTTTGCCAGCGGCGGCTGGGGCCAGGCATTACTGGCCGGTGCCGTGGTCACCATTACCCTGGCCTTGGCCTGCCTGCCCATTGGCTTGCCACTGGGGCTGGGCGTCGCCCTCGCCGCCCGCTCGCCAAAGCGTTTCCCAAGGGCTGCGGCTACCGTCTTCTCTACCGTATTCCGGGGCCTGCCAGAGCTGCTGACCCTGCTGATCATCTATTACGGCTGCCAGATTGCCGCACAGAAAATCCTTGCTGCCATGGGGTATGAAGGCGAAGTGTTGATCAACACGTTCCTCGCCGCGATGATCGCGTTCAGCTTCGTTTTCGCCGCCTTTTCCAGCGAGATCTGGCTGGCCGCCTTCAAGACCGTGCCCAAGGGCCAATACGAGGCATCAGCGGCTCTGGGCCTGAGCAAGACCACGACCTTTCGCAAAGTGGTGTTTCCGCAACTGGCACGTATCGCCTTGCCCGGCCTGTCGAACAACTGGCTGTCACTGCTCAAGGACACGTCGCTGGTCTCGACCATCTCCCTGGTCGACCTGATGCGCCAGACCAACCTGGCGGTCAGCGTGACCAAGGAGCCGATGTTCTTCTATGCCGTCGCCTGCTTTGGCTACCTGCTGTTCTCAGCCCTGTCGGGACGCGCCTTTAACGTTATCGAGCGGTATTTCAGCCGCCACCTGCGGAGCGCACGCCCATGACTTTCGACGATCTGCTACGGCTGTTCCTCGATCCCGAGCTGCTGGAGCGCTACGGCCCCCGCTTTGTCGATGGCCTGCTGGTGACCGCCAAACTGGTGGCAATCTCGTTCACCCTCGGCGCAATACTTGGCCTGCTGCTGGCCCTGGCGCGGCTGTCGAACAACCTGGTCGTGCAGCGTCTGAGCGCCGGCTACATCTACTTCTTCCGCGGCTCACCGCTGTTGGCTCAACTGTTCATGCTGTATTACGGCCTGAGCTCCTTCAAGGGCTTCTGGCAAGACGTCGGGCTCTGGTGGTTTTTCCGCGAGGCGTGGTACTGCACCCTGCTGGCCTTCACCCTGAACACCGCGGCCTACCAGGCCGAGATCTTCCGCGGCAGCCTGCTGGCCGTTGCCCCCGGGCAATACGAAGCCGCCAAGGCACTGAGCCTGAAGCGCTCGACCACCTTTTTCAAAGTCATCCTGCCCCAATCACTGATCGTCGCCGTCGGCCCACTGGGCAACGAATTGATCCTGATGATCAAGGCCAGCGCCATTGCTTCGCTGGTGACCATCTATGACCTGATGGGCATCACCAAACTGGCCTTCTCGCGCAGTTTCGACTTCCAGATCTACCTCTGGGCTGCAGTGCTCTACCTGCTGATCGTCGAGATCGTGCGACGCAGCCTTAAACACATCGAAGGCCGTCTGGGCCGTCACCTGCGCTAAACCGTGCAGCCTTTCGAGGACCGTTCCATGCAATGCCAAACCATCGTTCTGGGCGCCGGTATCGTCGGCGTCAGCACCGCCCTGCACCTGCAGGCCCGTGGACGCAAGGTGATCCTGATCGACCGCGCCGAGCCGGGCAGCGGCACCAGCCACGGCAACGCCGGGCTGATCGAGCGCTCCAGCGTGATCCCCTACGCTTTCCCGCGCGAGCTTTCCCGCTTGTTGCGCTACAGCCTGAATCGCCAGCCTGATGTGCGCTACAGCCTGCGCTACCTGCCCAAGGCGGGTCCCTGGCTGCTCAAGTACTGGCAAAATTCATCGCCCGCAGGCATCGCCGTGGCCACCCGCGCCATGCTGCCACTGGTGGAGCGCTGCGTAGAGGAACACGACGCGCTGATCGAGGCTGCCGAGCTCGGCGACCTGATCAAGGCCAAGGGCTGGATCGAGGTGTACCGCAATGCCGACGCCTTTGCCACTGCACAGGAAGAGGCCCATGCACTCAAGCCCTACGGCCTGCGCTACGAGATCCTCGACCGCCAGCAACTGCACACACGCGAAGTCGACCTCAGCGAAAACGTTGTCGGTGGCATCCACTGGCTCGACCCCAAGACCGTCAGCGACCCCGGTGGCCTGACGCGCGGCTATGCCGCGCTGTTCGTCAAACGCGGGGGCCAGTTCATTCATGGCGATGCCCGCACACTGCGCCAGGTCGCTGGCGACTGGCAAGTCGACAGCCGTCAGGGCCCCGTCAGCGCAGCCGAAGTGGTCGTCGCCCTCGGCCCACAAGCCGCCGACCTGTTCAAACCCTTGGGCTACAACATTCCGTTGGAGATCAAGCGGGGTTACCACGCCCATTACCGACCACGCGCCGGCGCCGAACTGACGCACTCGATCTGCGACGTACAGGGTGGTTTCGTCCTGGCCCCCATGGTCAAGGGAATCCGCCTGACCACCGGCATCGAATTCGCCGCCAGCGATGCGCCGGCCAATCAAATCCAGCTGGAGCGTTGTGAGGCCATCGCACGCAAGCTGTTCCCCCTCGGCGAACGCATCGAAGCCGAGCCATGGCTGGGGCGCCGCCCATGCCTGCCGGACATGCGCCCGGTCATAGGCCCGGCAGCGCATCACAAAGGCCTGTGGTTCAACTTCGGGCACGCTCACCATGGCCTGACCCTGGGGCCGGTCAGCGGTCGGCTGTTAGCTGAAATGATGACCGGCGCCAAGCCTTTCACCGACCCTGCGCCTTACAGCGCACAGCGCTTCAACTGACTTCGGGAGAACAATAATAATGCCCAGCCCCCTGAGCCTTGCCACCACCCGCCCCATCGCCCAACCCGACCCACGCAAGGTCGTGGTGACCATTGAGGGCCTGAACAAGTACTACGGCGCCTACCATGTACTGCACGATATCGACCTGCAGGTACGCGAGGGCGAGCGTATCGTACTCTGCGGGCCTTCCGGTTCGGGCAAGTCGACACTGATCCGCTGTATCAACCGCCTGGAGATCGCCGAGAAAGGCACGATCCGGGTCAATGA
The DNA here is from genome assembly GCF_014648275.1 of Pseudomonas laurentiana. Classification (GTDB taxonomy): domain Bacteria; phylum Pseudomonadota; class Gammaproteobacteria; order Pseudomonadales; family Pseudomonadaceae; genus Aquipseudomonas; species Aquipseudomonas laurentiana. Next base: position 203,356 of record NZ_BMQU01000003.1, on the reverse strand, counting down.
CACTGACCTCGCCGAAACCAGTCGCCAGGCGGCCCAGGTGCGCAGCGAGATCGGCATGGTGTTCCAGCACTTCAACCTGTTTCCCCACATGAGCGTACTCGACAACTGCACCCTGGCGCCCATGAGCGTGCGCGGCCTGTCACGTCAGGAAGCCGAGGAACGCGCGCGCTTCTACCTGAACAAGGTGGGTATCGAAAGCCAGGCAGGCAAGTACCCCAGCCAGCTCTCTGGCGGGCAACAGCAGCGCGTGGCAATCGCACGGGCACTGTGCATGAAACCGAAAATCATGTTGTTCGACGAACCCACCTCGGCACTCGATCCGGAAATGGTCGCCGAAGTGCTGGACGTGCTGGTCCGGCTGGCCGACACCGGCATGACCATGCTGTGCGTCACCCACGAAATGGGGTTCGCCCGCCAGGTGGCAGAACGCGTGCTGTTCCTCGATGGCGGCCAGATCATCGAGGACAGCCCTCCCGAGGCATTTTTCAACAACCCACAAAGCTCACGGGCCAAAGGGTTCCTCGCGCAGATCCTGCACTGAGCCAAGGGCCTTGAGCGCCTCCGTCTCGCCAAGGCCCATACTCCCGCAGCGCACGCGCCAAAACGTTAAATATAATGAACTATAAAAAATACAAAATATCTTTATATTTCAATAGCATACCTAATAGATCCGCAGAATTAGTAGCTTACTAAGCAATAATTTTACACAAAGCTGTTTGACATATTTAACGGCGCTGGCAAGCTATGTAACAGGTTTCGACTGGAATCAGGCCATTGCGTGCCTTCCGGCAGTGCTCGGAACCTCAGGTAGCATCAGGCTGAATCGATGCGCCTGCACAACAATGACAGGCTGCGCCTGTCCAAAGGTGACATATGCCCAACAGCAACATTGGCAATAAGAATCAGACTCTCCGCAAGCCCGTCGTTCTCATGACCATGGGTGCCCAGGAGCGCAAGGGCCACGACTACCAGGTCATGACCCACAAGTACATCGTTCCACTGGTCGAGCTGGCCGGTTGCGTACCGGTACTGGTACCGACCTGCTGCGGTGCCGACGACCTTGAGCAATACCTGAACATGGCCGACGGTGTTTACCTGACCGGTGCTGGCAGCAACATCGACCCAAGCCTTTACGGCCAGGACAACCATACCCCCGGCAAAGCTCAGGACAAGGACCGTGACCTGTTCGACATCCCGTTGGTGCATGCAGCGATTGCCCGCGGCCTGCCGATCTTCGGTATTTGCCGTGGCATGCAGGAAATCAACGTAGCGCTGGGTGGCGATATCTACCAGAAAGTCTACGCAGAACCTGGCTTCAACGACCACCGGGAAAACCCGGAAGATCCGGTGGACATCCAGTACCAGGCCGTACATGGCGTACGCCTGGCACCGAAAAGCTGGTTGCGTGACCTGCTGCAAACCGATGAGATTCGCGTCAACTCACTGCATGGCCAGGGCCTGAAAACCCTTGGTAAAGGCCTTGAGCCTATCGCCCACGCCGAAGATGGCCTGGTCGAAGCTGTCCATGCCCCGAGCCTGTCGCCGTTCCTCTTCGCCGTGCAGTGGCACCCGGAGTGGCAAGCAGCGCAGAACCCCGACTCGGTCAAAATGTTCCAGGCCTTCGGCGATGCCTGCCGCCAACGCGTGCGCCTTGCGCTAAAAAAGCCTGAAATCGCAGCTTGAGTGCTGCACCGATCACCCGCAAGGCCGGCGCCATACGAGGAGCCAGCCTTGCGGGTGATAACCACACCCCACGAAACACCTCACCCGCCTTTACACCTTCACACCCCATCCGAAAAACCAACGCTTTGCATACGTAATATTCATGCTTGAACTAGTATTTTCAGCATCAAGCAGCCTGTATGGAGGGTTGGACGGGGCCGTGACGGCGCAGAAAAACCGCTCCCTTACCTGGGTTCACCACCGTTGCGCGCATTAAGCGCCCCCTCATCAGGTGTTATGCCGTTTTCCCGACCGAGCCTTGGCGATGACAAGTACGCCTGAGGCGCCATCGAATTCATCGTGGAAGCGCCCTCGTGAAACCTTACCCTATCCACTGTGTGTCGATTGTCATACCGGTCTACAACGAACAACAGAGCCTGCCGGAACTGTTGCGACGCACTCAAGCCGCATGCGCGCAGCAGCCCCATGACTTTGAGATTGTGCTGGTGGACGATGGCAGCCGTGACAACTCTGCGCAGATACTCCAAGAGGCAGCGGAACGAGACGACAGCCCTATCGTCGCCGTCATACTCAATCGAAACTACGGTCAGCACGCAGCGATCATGGCCGGTTTTGAACAGTGCAAAGGCGATGTGGTCATTACCCTCGACGCTGACCTGCAAAACCCGCCCGAGGCAATTCCGCGGCTGGTCACCCTTGCTGAACAGGGTTACGACGTAATCGGCACCGTGCGCAGCAATCGCCAGGATTCTGCCTGGCGCCGTTGGCCTTCAAAGCTGATCAACCTGGCCGTCAAGCGTTCCACCGGCGTTGCCATGACCGATTATGGCTGCATGCTTCGGGCATACCGACGGACTATCGTCGACACGATGCTGGCCTGCCGCGAGCGCAGCACGTTTATCCCGATTCTGGCCAATAGCTTTGCCCGCTATACGACCGAGGTACCGGTAGACCATGCCGAACGCGTGCATGGCGATTCAAAGTACAGCCCGATGCGCCTGATCAACCTGATGTTCGATTTGATCACCTGCATGACCACAACCCCCTTGCGGCTGCTGAGCATCATTGGCTTCAGCATGGCATTGCTGGGCGCGCTGTTTGCAGTGCTGTTGATCGTCTTGCGCCTGATGTTCGGTGCCCACTGGGCTGGCCAGGGCACCTTCGTATTGTTCGCAGTGCTGTTCGTGTTCACCGGCGGGCAATTCATCGGCATGGGCCTGCTCGGCGAGTACCTGGGTCGAATGTACAGCGATGTCAGAGCACGCCCGCGTTTTTTCATCGAAAAAATCGTGCGCAGCTCAACCGAAGTGGCCGCCGAACGTCTGGATGTCTCTGCCTCGCCCCACTTGAGCAAGGCAGTTCGATGAGTACGGCAGGTACACTCAACCTGCATGGCTCGCTACTGCCACGTTATCGCAGCCGGTCAATGCTGCCGAAAGACCCAGGATTTCAGAGGAAAAAGGCTACGCTCAAATCAGCCAGCAAATACGCCAAACCAATACGCTGCGCCCTGACTAGCTGGGAGGGAACATGAGGCCTGACGAATGCAATGTCACGGGCAAAGCCCTGACGCCCGATGCCGCGCAGAGAATCCAGCGACTTGCGGTCTTGGCGAGGGAACTCTGGCTAATTCCTATTCTGTTGCTCGCAACAGTGGTTCGTATCTATGGCTCAACCGCTTCCGCGATCTGGTGCGATGAAGGTTCCAGCTTGCTGATGAGCCAGTATTCACCCTCACTCATTTGGCTTCACAGCGCCCATGATGTGCACCCCCCACTCTACTTTCTTCTTTTGCATACCTGGATAGACGTCTTCGGAAACGGCATTTTTTCCATCAGGTTCATGAGTGTACTGACCGGCTTGGGGACCGTTGCCCTGGGTGTCTGGCTGGTCTCCTTGATTGCAACACGTCGAGCAGCCGTCCTTGCTGGAGTTTTACTGGCAATGCTGCCAATTGCCGTGCGCTACAGCCAGGAAGTGCGCATGTACTCGCTTATGGGATTCTGGTTACTGGGCGCAACCATCGCCCTGGTCTATTGGGTAAAAAACCCAGCGCGTCACCGCTACCTTGTCATTTACGCATTGTTAATGACCGCCAGTTTTTACACGCACTATTTCACCGCCCTCTGCGTGCTTTCTCACTGGACCTATCTGTTGATGATTCGCGGGGAAAAAAACCGCCTCATCGTTCGGCCGGCATGGTGGCTGGCCAACAGTGCGATCGTCTTGATGTACACCCCCTGGATTCCAGGCCTGATTGACCTGATGCAACATACCGAGCAGCTCAAGGCAGGCGGTGACGTAGGCTGGATACCGCCGGTTACCGGCTATTCACTTCCGTCGACAATCTGGCAGTTCTTAAACCTTACGGACGGCCTGGAACTGAACAGAGCGATCTACTTCTCGCTTCCAGTGGCGCTGGCATTGATCGCTGGCGTTGTATGCCGGCGCGATCAAGGGCCTCATAAACTTCACGTCCTGCTGGTGATCTATACGTTCCTTCCGTTGATCGTAGTGTTTCTTGTCTCATGGGCAATGCCGCTTCTGGTCGAGCGCTACTTGATGTTCTCGGCACTGGGTTTGCCACTGATCATGGCAATCGTTATTGACCATGTGGAGCGCCATTCCCGCTACACCGCAATGGCGGCGCTGGCACTGCTTCTGCTCGTAGAACTGGGCGGTTTGAAAACCAACTACCAAACCGATGACGAACAGTTCGACACGCTGGTGAGTTACGTCAACGAGCACTATGTCGCAAATGACCGAATTGTGGTCAGCGACCTGTTCTGGTATTTCGGCTACCGCTATTACAACACGACCGGTGCGCTGCCTCTGCTCTATACACCGCCACAGGCCAATGGTGCCTCGGGACGGCCAGGCGACTATGGATTTGGCACACTGGTCAACGGCGATGCTGAAAAGATCTACCTCGACAACCTCGAACAGCTGGGCACAAGTACGAGCAGAGTATGGCTGGTCAGCAGTAGCGAGCCGCCAGATGATTTCGCCCCCATCCCCGGCAACTGGACAAACGTAAGCACGCGCAACGTCGGCGATACTCAAGTACGTCTTTACACCGTTCACGCGCCATCGCAGGCCCGTCTGGCGCACACGAAAGGCGAACAGGGCACGAAACAGATCGACTGAGCAACCGTACAAGGGGCCTGGCGGTTGCCGGCCCCTTGAAGGTCTGTCGCAAACGCCTTAGTAGTAGGCGTTCTCTTTCTGTGAATGGTCGGTGACGTCACGTACGCCCTTGAGCTCAGGAATACGCTCAAGCAGGGTACGCTCGATACCTTCCTTCAAGGTCACGTCGGCCTGACCGCAGCCTTGGCAACCACCACCGAACTGCAGCACGGCAATGCCATCATCAACCACCTCGATCAAGCTGACCTGGCCGCCGTGACTGGCAAGCCCAGGGTTGATCTCGGTTTGCAGGTAATAGTTGATGCGCTCGTTGATCGGGCTGTCGGCATTGACCATTGGCACCTTGGCATTCGGGGCCTTGATGGTCAGTTGACCACCCATGCGGTCAGTCGCATAGTCAACCAGTGCATCCTCAAGGAACGGCTCGCTGACGGCGTCGATCCAGGCGGTGAAGCTCTTCAGGCCCAGGGCGGTATCTTCGGCCTTCTCTTCGCCCGGTTTGCAGTAGGCGATGCAGGTCTCGGCGTACTGGGTGCCCGGCTGGGTAATGAAGATGCGTATGCCGATGCCTGCGGTGTTCTGCTTGGACAGCAGGTCAGCCAGGTAATCATGCGCAGCATCGGTAATCGTTATGGCACTCATTGAAGTGGTTTCCTCACAGACTTGGCCGCAGTTTACGCCAACCTGACGCGCGAACAAAGTCCCAGTATTTTTGTCGGGAAACAAAAGCCGCCTCAGGCTTCTTGAGCGGGTAACCCAAGCGCCGGAGGCGGCCCCGTAGCGGTACGAACAATCGCCTTTAAAGGTTTTCGTAGCGATTCATGTCCAACACACCGGCCTCTACAGGCTCGGTTTCCTTGATGTAAGTGCTCAGGTCATGGAAGTACTGCCAGAACTGCGGATGACTGCGGCGTACGCCCCAGCGCATGACAATGCGCTCGAATTTGGCGGTATCGTCACGGGCCGCTTCCATGTCCTCGACAAACTCCGGTACATCGCTGGCCGGAACATTGAACATGAAGTTCGGGTAGCTGCTCATCACCCCAGGGTAGATGGTCAGGGTGTCCAGCCCCAATTGGTACCGCGAGACCTCACCCAACATGAAGGCAACGTTGCTGTGGGCATGGTTGCGCAGCATGGAGTACACCTGCCGCTTGCCGCTCGCGCCTTCGATACGCAGCATGGTCGCTTCCGGCAACTGGTTGATCACCTTCAGCCCTGCTGCCGGACGCGAAGCCAGGCGGCTCAGTGACTGCTCGACATCGCGGAACTCTTCCGTCATCTGCGGCCGCGAGCAATAGGCACCATGGCAGCGATTGATCGGGTCGGGGGCTGCGTTGAGGCTACCGGTTCGCTCGATCAGCTTGAGGCCAAAGTCACGTTTCGGGTCACGCTTGTCCAGCTTCAGGGCACTCGGGGTACTGGTGTCGATTTCCTCATAGTCCAGCCACATCTTCACCTTGCCGCCGTTCTGGTACCAGTCGCTGAGGATGGCGCCCCGCTTGTTGGCCGGCATCAGACGCAGGAAGTTGACCTCGGCACCGTTGCGGATCAGGTCGAAATACAGGCGGGTCTGAGCCTGATGCGACACGTTGCCGAACACATCGAAGTTCACTGCCAACTGATAGTAAGTACGCTCGAACAGCGGGTAGTCGAACAGCCATAGGGTCAGCGGCACATCGCCGATCAGGCCCTTGGTGACCGAGGCACTGTCAAAGTGACGGAAGATGGTCAGCAAGGCGTTGTCGTTACCCGCCCACAGGCTTGACCAGCTTGGCGCCGGCATGTCGGCATAGGCTTCACGGCGCAGGCTTTCATATTCGTTCCGCTTGTCACGGTAGGTATGCCAGAGGGTCAGAATGCTGCCAACATCGTCAATCTGCCCGGGCATTGCCAGCAATGGCGTGGCTTCAGCGCGGTACTTGGCATCCGTCAGGTAGCGATCATGGGCCGGTTCCTGGAACAGCGCCCAGAAGTGGTCACGAATGACGTCCGTGGCGATCTGGCCACGGCACACCGGGCCGCGGATGAAGGTGCGGACGAAATACTCGGCGTTATCCAGCATGAACTGATAGCGCGCTACCGCCGGGATCGCCTCGAACGTCTCGAACGGGTTGGCACGGTGGCGCGGACCATAGCCCGGCAGCGCAGCCGCGTGCCAGTCGCCGCTGTAGAACAGTTGCTTGACTCGTTTGAGCTTCTGCGGCCCCATCGGGTAGGTGATGTGAGTCTTGTGCACGATAACGCCCTGTACGGGCATCAGCCGGTAATAGAAATCGGTGCCCGGCGGATCGTTGGGTCGACGTGTGGCAATCAGGTCAATGGGCTGACCACTGGGTGTACGGGAGCGTACCCACTGGAAGAAGTGCCCCGGCTCACCGCCGACAAAGTAGATATGCGCCAGGAACAGGTGTTCATACAGCCACCGGCCTACCAGCGCTTCGGTCGAACCCGGGCTGTTGAGCAGCGCCTCCCATTCCTGAATCTGTGCCGCTTCCTTGGCGCTAGGCTGGATCGGGTTGTGCTCGACTGGCGCACCCGCCGCCAACCAACGCTGCAGCGTCTGGTACTGGGCATCGGTCAGGCCGGTGACTGCCAGCGGCATGCCCTCTCGGGGATGTGCCTTGGCATACGCATCGAACTCGCCGGGCAGCGGGCAGATGTTTTCCCGATTCAAGCCCAGCACGATGTCTTCAGGCAGCTTGGCATTTGGCGTCAACGGGGTTGAATGCCCCAGCGCCAGCATCCGCGCCATCAGCGCGGCCTGGCTACCCTGGTTATCCAACACCGAGTGGAAGCCCTTGCGCCGCCAGGCATCGACACCCTGGGCGTCGTAGAACAGCCGGGTCGGGGGTACCGCCTTGGTGCGGTTACCCTCATAGACCGGGACTTTCGAGGCGCCGCGTTCGGCACCTTCGGCACTTTCCAGCTTGAGCTGACAGGCAGCATCGTTGCAGGCATGGCAGGCAACGCATTTCTCAGTGAAGATGGGTTGAATGTCCCGGGTATAGGAAATAGCCGGACTGGATTGAGGCGCTTGCCCCAACGCCATGCCACTGATCAGCAGCGCGACGGCCCCGGCAAGTAAACGATGCACCATGTGCCAATTGTCCTGGAAATTAAAAGCTTCACGATTCTACCGGTGGCGGCACCGCACCAACATGAATGAAATTCATGCAAATCTGTGGCACGTCTAAAAACCGCGCAGCTTTGTTATTATTCCGCAACTTTTGTCTTTGCCCGACCAGGTAGTCCTATGTCTGACCGCAGCGCTCGTTTCCAAGCACTTCAGAAAGCACTCAAAGAGCGCATCCTGATCCTCGATGGCGGCATGGGTACTATGATCCAAAGCTACCGTCTAGAGGAACACGACTATCGTGGCACGCGCTTCGCCGACTGGCCCAGCGACGTCAAGGGCAACAATGACCTGTTGCTGCTGTCACGCCCCGATGTCATCGCCGCAATCGAGAAAGCCTACCTGGATGCCGGTGCCGACATCCTGGAGACCAACACGTTCAACGCTACGCAGATCTCCCAGGCCGACTACGGCATGGAGGCGCTGGTCTATGAGCTGAATGTCGAGGGCGCACGAATCGCCCGCCAGGTAGCCGACGCCAAGACCCTGGAAACCCCGGAGCGCCCGCGCTTCGTCGCCGGCGTGCTCGGCCCGACCAGCCGCACCTGCTCGATCTCCCCGGACGTCAACGACCCCGGCTACCGTAACGTCACGTTCGATGAACTGGTGACCAACTACATCGAGGCCACCCGTGGCCTGATCGAAGGCGGTGCCGACCTGATCCTGATCGAAACCATCTTCGACACCCTCAACGCCAAAGCGGCGATCTTCGCCGTGCAACAGGTGTTCGAGGAAGACGGTGTCGAATTGCCGATCATGATTTCCGGCACGATTACCGACGCCTCGGGCCGCACCTTGTCCGGACAGACGACCGAAGCGTTCTGGAACTCGGTACGCCATGCCAAGCCGATTTCGGTGGGCCTGAACTGCGCCCTGGGTGCCAAGGACCTGCGCCCGTACCTGGAAGAACTGTCGAGCAAAGCCGATACCCAGGTCTCCGCGCACCCTAACGCCGGCCTGCCGAACGCCTTCGGCGAATACGACGAAACCCCGGCCGAAATGGCTGCCGTCGTTGAAGAATTCGCCGCCAGCGGCTTCCTGAACATTATCGGCGGCTGCTGTGGCACCACGCCTGCGCACATCCAGGCGATTGCCGAAGCGGTGGCCAAGTACCCACCGCGGGTCATTCCGGATATCCCCAAGGCCTGCCGGCTGTCGGGCCTGGAGCCCTTCACCATCGACCGCAACTCGTTGTTCGTCAACGTCGGTGAGCGCACCAACATTACCGGTTCGGCCAAGTTCGCCCGACTGATCCGTGAAGAAAACTACACCGAAGCCCTGGAAGTCGCCCTGCAGCAGGTCGAAGCCGGCGCCCAGGTCATCGATATCAACATGGACGAAGGGATGCTCGATTCCCAGGCGGCCATGGTCAAGTTCCTCAACCTGATTGCCGGCGAGCCGGACATTTCCCGCGTCCCGATCATGATCGACTCCTCCAAGTGGGAGGTAATCGAAGCAGGCCTGAAATGCATCCAGGGCAAGGGCATCGTCAACTCGATCTCGATGAAAGAAGGCGTCGAAGCCTTCAAGCATCACGCCAAGTTGTGCAAGCGCTATGGCGCCGCCGTGGTAGTAATGGCCTTCGACGAAGTCGGCCAGGCCGATACCGCCGCGCGCAAGCGTGAAATCTGCCAACGCAGCTACGACATTCTGGTCAATGAAGTGGGCTTCCCGCCGGAAGACATCATTTTCGACCCGAACATCTTCGCCGTGGCCACTGGCATCGAGGAACACAACAACTACGCCGTGGACTTCATCGAAGCCTGCGCCTACATTCGCGACCACCTGCCCCATGCACTGTCCTCGGGCGGCGTGTCCAACGTGTCGTTCTCTTTCCGGGGCAACAACCCGGTGCGTGAAGCGATCCACTCGGTGTTTCTCTACCATGCGATCCAGAACGGCCTGACCATGGGTATCGTCAACGCCGGCCAGCTGGAGATCTACGATGAGATCCCGCCAGCCCTGCGCGAGCGGGTCGAGGACGTGGTACTCAACCGCACCCCCGAAGGCACCGATGCCCTGCTGGCCATCGCCGATGACTACAAGGGAGGCGGTGCCACCAAGGAAGTCGAAAGCGAGGAATGGCGTTCGCTGCCCGTCGGCAAGCGCTTGGAACACGCCCTGGTCAAAGGCATCACGGCGTTTATCGTCGAGGACACCGAGGAATGCCGCCAACAGTGCGCACGCCCGATCGAGGTCATCGAGGGCCCGCTGATGAGCGGCATGAACGTGGTCGGTGACCTGTTCGGTGCCGGCAAGATGTTCCTGCCGCAAGTGGTCAAGTCGGCGCGGGTCATGAAGCAGGCCGTGGCCCACCTGATCCCCTTCATCGAAGCGGAGAAAGGCGACAAGCCGGAGGCCAAGGGCAAAATCCTCATGGCCACGGTAAAAGGCGACGTGCATGACATCGGCAAGAACATCGTCGGCGTGGTGCTGGGCTGTAATGGCTACGACATCGTCGACCTCGGGGTGATGGTCCCCGCCGAGAAGATCCTGCAGGTGGCCCGTGAGCAGAAGTGCGACATCATTGGCCTGTCCGGCCTGATCACGCCGTCGCTGGACGAGATGGTGCATGTCGCCCGCGAGATGCAGCGTCAGGACTTCCACCTGCCACTGATGATCGGCGGTGCAACCACCTCCAAGGCACACACGGCCGTCAAGATCGAACCCAAGTACAGCAACGACGCAGTGGTCTACGTCACCGACGCCTCGCGTGCCGTCGGCGTCGCCACGCAGTTGCTGTCCAAGGAACTGAAAGCCGGTTTCGTTGAGCGCACCCGCCTGGAGTACATCGAAGTACGTGAGCGTACCGCCAACCGCAGCGCCCGTACTGAACGGCTGAGCTACGCACAGGCCATCGCGGCCAAGGCATCGTTCGACTGGGCAAGCTATCAGCCAGTCGTACCGACGTTCACCGGCGCCAAGGTACTGGAAAACATCGACCTGAACGTACTGGCCGAGTACATCGACTGGACGCCATTCTTCATCTCCTGGGACCTGGCCGGCAAATTCCCGCGCATCCTCACCGACGAAGTGGTCGGTGAGGCAGCCACGGCACTGTACGAAGACGCCCAACAGATGCTGCGCAAGCTGATCGATGAAAAGCTGATCAGCGCCCGGGCGGTGTTCGGCTTCTGGCCGGCCAATCAGGTCAACCACGACGACATCGAAGTCTATGGGCAGGATGGCCAGCCACTGGCGCTGCTGCACCATTTGCGTCAGCAGACCATCAAGACCGACGGCAAGCCCAACTTCTCCCTGGCCGACTTCGTGGCGCCAAAAGACAGCGGCGTGACCGATTATGTCGGTGGTTTCATCACCACCGCCGGCATTGGCGCCGAGGAAGTCGCCAAGGCCTATCAGGACAAGGGCGACGACTACAACTCGATCATGGTCAAGGCACTCGCCGACCGCCTGGCCGAGGCCTGTGCCGAATGGCTGCACGAACAGGTGCGCAAGCAGTATTGGGGCTACGCCAAAGACGAGGCGCTGAGTAACGAAGCGCTGATCAAGGAACAATACCTGGGCATCCGTCCGGCCCCTGGCTACCCTGCCTGCCCGGACCACACCGAAAAAGGCACACTGTTCCAACTGCTCGACGGCACCGAAATCGGTGAACAGGGCCAGAGCGGCGTTACCTTGACCGAGCACTATGCGATGTTCCCGGCAGCCGCCGTCAGCGGTTGGTACTTCGCCCACCCACAAGCGCAGTACTTCGCCGTGGGCAAGGTCGACAAGGATCAGGTGGAGAGCTACACGGCGCGTAAAGACCAGGCATTGAACGTCAGTGAGCGTTGGTTGGCGCCCAACCTGGGGTACGACGCCTAAGCGGTTGTCGTCAGCGAGGCCGGTGCTGCAGGGTCGAGGTGATACCTCACCCTGCAGAAGCCGCTTGAGGGGCTACACTGTGGGCAGGCCTTCCGCCCTACAGGAGCTGATCATGGACGACCCCGCCCAAGGCAAGCCACCGACCTTCTGGCAGATGCTGCAAAGCGTGCTGGCCGCCGCGTTTGGCGTGCAGAGCAACAAGAACCGCGCGCGCGATTTCACCCACGGCAAACCCAGTCACTTCATTGTGCTGGGCACGCTGTTCACCCTGCTGTTCATTCTGGTTCTGCTGGGGTTGGTAAAACTGGCCCTGCACCTGACCGCCGCCTGAAACGCAACCCGCCCGCAGGTATCCATGCTGCGGGCGGTTTCATGCTACCCAGCGGGTGATGTCACTGATGACTGACCCAGTACACGGCTGTCACGACCACCAGAATGATCAGACAGAGTGTCGCCCAAGCGTCGACATGACTGTCACTCTTAACCGACTTGGTTGAATTTCCCATTGCATCGCCTCTTGTAGTGGTTATGGGAATGCATGACACCTGTAGCAGTTAAGCCCAGCGATGCCCTTTGCTCAAGCCAGGTCTTTTGGCTGTTCGTCGGTTAGTAGTCCACCGGCGCGGTCAGGAATGGGTAGCGAAAACTGCGCGCCTTGCCTTCGGCGCTGAAACGATTGAAGTCCAGGCCATAGTCGGGTTCATTGACCAGCTTCAGCCAGCGTCGGGCTCGAGCGGGATCGATGAGCTGAAGCACTGGCACCTGATACTGATGCTGGCCATCGCGGCTGATCGGCAACCCGCGTGCATCGTCGTGCAACAGCACCATGGCCCAGCCACCGAGTGAGAAATGCCCGCCCATCAGTACGCTCAGGCGCCCGTCGATACGCGCCTGCAAGGCCTCTGGCGAGCTGTTGACGGCACTGAAACAGACATCCTTGCCAGGCTTGCGCCCCGCCTCTTCAAACGCCTGCATGGCGCCAAAGGCCATTTCATCGTTGGCCGACCAGACCAGTCGGGTGTTCGGATAGCGCTGCAGCAACTGAGTGGCCTGCTCATAAGCCCGTTCCCGCCCCCACCCGCCGTAGACCACCTGGCGAAGATTCACTTCGGGGTGCTCGGCAAGCGCCCGACGCATGCCGCGCTCACGCAGTTGCGAGGCGGGGGTGATTTTCATCCCGGAAAACGCCAGGAGGTCGATTTGCTGGCCCTTCGGAGGCGGCGGTACCTGGGCAATCAATGCCGTGAGCATGCGATAGCCCGCCTCCTCGTCATTCGTGACCAGCGTCGCGATAGGTTGCGGGTATTTGTCCGGGCTGTCGGCAATGAGCCGCGTCTGGTCGGGCGTCAAACCGTTGTTGACCAGAAACAGCTTTACCCCGCTGCCACGGGACAGGCGAATGATTTCCGGGGCTATATATTGCTCATTGACCAGCACCAGGTAGTCCGGTCGCTGCGGCCCCTCCAACACTTGCCGGGCCAGCGTCATGGCCCGTGCCGGTTCACGCTCGCTGTACTCGATCCGCAACTGCATCCCGAGGTCGCTGGCCGCCGCTTGCATGAAGCGCGAATAACTGACCCAGAAAGTCTCATTGGAGTACCCCGGATTCAAAAAAACCACCGAGGGAGTCTGCGCATGGGCTGCCAATGGCAGACTCAGCAGCAGGCATTTAGCCAGAGCCTTCAGCATGGGGGGTCACGCTCCTGCAAAACGAAGCGGCGGAGTATAACGCCCTCAACCCACCCTTAGGCTAAACGCAATACAATCTCACTTAGTCCAAATGGTTCTTTGCATATGCAAAAACTTCACTTTTGCGCATAAACACAAGCTGATATCTTTCCACAGCTCCGCTCCGGAGTGCGCGGCCGTGCGCGCGATTAGCTGCCTGCAGCCTGAAAACAGGACCCTTATGTACGTATACGACGAGTACGATCAGCGGATCATCGAGGACCGCGTCAAGCAGTTCCGTGATCAGACCCGACGCTACCTGGCCGGTGAGCTCAGTGAAGAAGAGTTTCGCCCCCTGCGCCTGCAGAATGGCCTCTATATCCAACGTTTTGCCCCCATGCTGCGGGTCGCGGTGCCCTATGGCCAGCTGACGTCGCGTCAGACGCGGATGCTGGCGAAGATCGCTCGCGACTACGATAAAGGCTATGCCCACATCAGTACCCGGCAGAACGTCCAGTACAACTGGCCGGCCCTGGAAGACATTCCGGAGATTCTCGCCGAACTGGCCACCGTGCAGATGCACGCGATCCAGACCAGCGGTAACTGCCTGCGCAACGTCACCACCGACCAATTTGCCGGTGTGGCTGCCGATGAGCTGATCGACCCACGCCCGTGGTGCGAAATCGTTCGCCAGTGGACCACCTTCCACCCTGAGTTCGCCTACCTGCCGCGCAAGTTCAAGATCGCCATCAATGGCTCGGTCAACGACCGCGCAGCCATCGAGGTGCATGACATCGGCCTGGAGCCCGTGCGCAACGAAGCGGGTGAACTGGGTTTCCGTGTGTTGGTCGGTGGCGGCCTGGGCCGTACCCCGGTGGTCGGTGCGTTTATCAACGAGTTCCTGCCCTGGCAGGACCTGCTCAGCTACCTGGACGCGATCCTGCGGGTTTACAACCGCTATGGCCGACGCGACAACAAGTACAAGGCGCGGATCAAGATCCTCGTCAAGGCGCTCACTCCAGAAGTGTTCGCCGAAAAGGTCGAGGCCGAAATGGCTCACCTGCGCGGCGGCAGCACCACGCTGACCGAAGCCGAATTGCACCGAGTCGCCAAGCACTTTGTCGACCCTGAGTACAAGGCGCTGGAAAACCTCGACCGCGAGCTGGCCGAACTGGAACAGCAGCACCCAGGTTTCGCCCGCTGGCGTTCGCGCAACACCCGTGCGCACAAACGCCCGGGTTACGTGGCTGTCACCCTGTCGCTGAAGCCGACAGGTGTGGCGCCAGGCGACCTGACCGACAAGCAACTGGACGCAGTTGCCGATCTGGCCGAGCGCTACAGCTTCGGTCAACTGCGCACCTCCCACGAGCAGAACATCATTCTGGCCGACGTCGAGCAACGCCAATTGCACGCCCTGTGGCTGGAGCTGCGCGAAAACGGTTTTGCCACCCCGAACATCGGCCTGCTGACCGACATCATCTGCTGCCCGGGCGGTGACTTCTGCTCCCTGGCCAACGCCAAGTCGATCCCGATTGCCGAGTCCATCCAGCGTCGCTTCGATGACCTGGACTACCTGTTCGACATCGGCGAACTGGACCTGAACATCTCCGGTTGCATGAACGCCTGCGGTCACCACCACGTAGGCCACATCGGCATTCTCGGTGTGGACAAGAAAGGCGAAGAGTTCTACCAGGTTTCCCTGGGTGGCAGCGCCAGCCGTGATGCCAGCCTGGGCAAGATCCTCGGCCCTTCGTTCGCCCAGGATGCCATGCCGGATGTGATCGAAAAGCTGATCGCGGTGTACGTGGAACGACGTACCGAAGACGAGCGTTTCATCGACACCTACCAACGTATTGGCATTGACCCCTTCAAGGAGCGCGTCTATGCAGCGAATCATTAAGAACAACCAGGTCGTCGACGAAACCTGGCACCTGCTGCCCAAGGACGTCACCCTGGACGAACTGAGCAACTGCGACGACTACATCGTACCGCTGCAGTTGTGGCGCGATCATGCTCATGCCCTCAAGGCCCGCGATGGCGGCCTGGGCGTGTGGCTGGACAGCGACGAAGAAGCCGAGGAAATCGGTGAAGATGCGGCCCAGTTCCAGGTCATTGCCTTGAACTTCCCGGCATTCACCGATGGCCGCAGCTACTCCAACGCACGTTTGCTGCGTGACCGTTACCAGTTCAAGGGCGAACTGCGCGCCATCGGCGATGTCCTGCGTGACCAGCTGTTCTACATGGCCCGCTGTGGTTTCGACGCTTTCGCGGTACGTGCCGACAAGGACCCGTACGAAGCGCTGGAAAGCCTCAAGGACTTCTCGGTGACCTATCAGGCCGCCACCGATCAGCCGCTGCCGTTGTTCCGCCGCCGCTGACAGCAAAAGCCCGCAGATGCGGGCAATGCTGAATGAGTACTCAACACCCTGCGCCTTCGCAGGGTGTTTTGTTTTCGCAGGCCACCCGTGCCTCAGGACAGTTGCGTTTGAGTCGCACGCAAACGCTGCAGCAGACGTGGGCCAAATACGTTGATCAACAACCCGCCCATGACCAGCAAGGCCCCCCAGCACTGCACATCGCTCAATCGTTCGTCCAGCAACAGTGCCGAGGAACTGAGCCCCACGACAGGTACCAGCAACGAAAATGGCGCCACCTTGCCTGCCGGGTAACGCGACAACAATCGGCTCCACAGGCCATAGCCGAGCATCGTGGCGACAATGGCCAGGTACGCCAGCGACAGGATCGAACTCAGGCCGATACCCCGCAGCGAAGCTTCAATCAATGCCGGCCCTTCCAGCCACCAGGACAGTGCAAAAAACGGCAGCGGCGGAATCAAGGCCCCCCAGATGACCAAGGCAACCAGATTCACATTGCCGAAGTGCCGGGTGATGATATTGCCTATCGCCCAACTGGCGGCAGCACACAACGTCAGGATCAAGGCGAACACCGGCACACTGGTACCGTTTTCACTGCCAATCAACACCAACCCGCCGGCCGACACCATCAACCCGAGCACGCTGGCCACGCGCAAACGTTCGCCCAGAAACATCGCGGCGAAAAACAAGGTGAAGAACGCCTGCGATTGCAGCACCAAGGAGGCCAGCCCCGGCGGCATGCCGTTACCCATGGCTTCGAACAGGAACGCGAACTGGCCCAGCGAAATGGTCGCGCCATAGGCAATCAGCCAACGCCAGGGAAGCGCAGGACGCTTGATCAGCAGGATCGCCGGAAACGCCACCAGCAAGAAGCGCAACCCACCCAGCAGCATGGGTGGCAGCCCGTCGAGGCCGACCTTGATCACCACGAAATTGACACCCCAGGCGATGATTACCACCAACGCCAACAGCAGATCCTTGACTGGCATCCTTCCCTCGCACGCCTTGTAATATGTCGAAACAGCATAGCCTTATGCACTGGCCCTTCATACCTGCAACTGCCGCCCAATAGTCTGTTTACGTCATCGCCGCAGCCATTCATAACCCCGCATGAAAAAGGCCCGATCGTTGCCGAGTCGGGCCCGTACTCAACGCATTGCCGTATTTACCAGAGTGGCAAGCTGTAGCTGAGGATCAGACGGTTTTCGTCGATGTCGCTGGCAAAGCTGGAGCGGTAGGTCGCATTTCGCCATTTGATACCCACGTTTTTCAGTGGACCGCTTTGAACGACATAGCCGATATCGGTATTACGTTCCCATTCCTTGCCCTCGCCGCCTGCCGCGCCAAGCTCGATCTGGTCACCTTTGACATAACGGGTCATGAAGGTCAGGCCGGGAATACCCCACGCTGCAAAGTTGTAATCGTAACGGGCCTGCATGGAGCGCTCGTCCTGGTTGGCGAAATCGTTGATCTGCACCAGGTTGACCAGGTACGGGTCGGTACCTTGAACGTTGGCAAAGCCCGTATCACCGTTCATTTTCTGATAGCTGAGGCCAAAGGCATGGGCACCCAGGGTGTAGGTGAACATGCCACTGAGCAAGGTGTTGTCGACGTTGCTGCGGCCATCATCGCGGGCGTCGGCAAAACGCAGGTCGGACTTCAGGGATTGCCCTTCGCCGATAGGCAAGACATGCACCAGGGTCAGGAAATGCTGCTTGTACAGGTCTTCCAACTGCGCATAGTGGTAGCCCGTGCTCAGCGTCTTGCTCCAGGCGTAGGTACCGCCGACAAAATCGAACTTGTCCGAAGTCGCCTTGCCGGTGGTGACGATATTGCGCCGCGGCCCCTTCATCAGGGTCATGTCTTCACGGTTGGTCGAGTCGCGCTGGTTCACCTGAGTCAGGCGCCCGGCATCGAAGGTCAGACCGCTAAGGTCCGTGGAGTTCAACCAGCCACCCTCGAAGGTCTGTGGCAACAGGCGCGTGTTGTTCGGCGTCAACACCGGCAACATGGGGATCAGGGTGCCCACCTTGAGGGTGGATTTCGACACCCGCACCTTGGCGGCCACCCCCAGCTCGCTGTAATTATCGGGTGCCCGCTTGGACTGGGCACCTCGTGGCAACAGGCCGGTTGCTCCGGCACGGTCGGGGCTTGAGTCGAGCTTGACCCCCAGCAGGCCCAAGGCGTCGACACCAAAGCCAACCGTACCCTCGGTATACCCGGACTCATAGCGCATGATGAAGCCCTGCGCCCACTCCTCGCCCTTGTTCTGCGGCGCCGCATGCTGGCGGAAGTCGCGGTTCATGTAGAAGTTGCGCATTTCCACACTGGCTTTACTGTCCTCCAGAAACGCAGCGGACGCCGGTGAGCAAACACCCATGACCCCAGCGAGGCCAGGTAACAACAGAATGCGGGTAGAACGAATTGCGCTCATAGGTCTCTCTTCTTATTAGCGTGCTGATGCACTCGTAGCCAGCCCAGATCAACGTCTGCGCGGTATTCCCCCAGCGTTGCCTGCAACGCTGCCCTTAGAAATTGCGCCGTGCGAGTTTCAGCACCCAGCCGACGATGCCGACCCGGAACAGCAACACGCAGATGACGAAGATCAACCCGAGGATGACGTGCACCCACTCCCCCAATGGTCCGTTGGAGAGATAACTCTGCAGGGTGACCACGATGCCGGCACCGACCAATGGGCCGAACACCGTGCCAACGCCACCGAGCAGGGTCATCAGGATCACTTCGCCGGACATGTGCCAGTGAGCGTCGGTCAATGAAGCCAGTTGGAACACCACGGTCTTGGTCGCGCCGGCCAGGCCCGTCAACGCTGCGGAAATCACAAAGGCCAGCAGTTTGTGGGCCTCGACGTTGTAGCCCAGGGAGATCGCCCGTGGTTCGTTCTCGCGGATCGCCTTGAGGACCTGGCCATACGGCGAATGGATGGTGCGCTGGATCACTGCGAAGCCGAACACGAACACAGCCAGAACGACGTAGTACAGGGTCAGGTTGTTGTTCAGGTCGAAGACCCCGAACAGATGCCCACGGGGCACGCCCTGCAGACCGTTCTCGCCACCGGTAAACGGCGCCTGGACAAAGATGAAGAACACCAGCTGCGCCAAGGCCAGGGTGATCATCGCAAAGTAGATACCCTGGCGCCGGATCGCCAACAGGCCAAATACCAGGCCCAACGCAGTGGAGGCCAGGGTTCCGGCAAGAATTCCAAGCTCGGTTCCCAGGCCGCTGTACGTACTCAACAAATACCCTGTGACGTAGCCGCCCGAGGCAAGAAACGCCGCATGGCCAAACGACAGCAACCCGGCATACCCCAGTAACAGGTTGAATGCGCAGGCAAACAGCGCAAAGCACAGCAGTTTCATCAGGAACACCGGGTACACCGCCAACGGTGCGAGCAACGCGACGCCCATCAGCACCAGATAGAACCAGCGCTTGCGCCTTGCCGCTGCCTGACGACGCTCCTGTACGGCATTCGGTTGCAGGACACCTGCGCCCTGCTTGATCTCCAGACTCGTCATCGTCACACCTCTTTCCCGAACAGTCCCGCAGGACGAACCAGCAATACGAGCACCATCACCAGGAACACCACCGTGTTGGCCGCCTCTGGATAAAACACCTTGGTCAGCCCCTCAATCAGGCCCATGGCCAGACCGGTGACAATCGCGCCCATGATCGAACCCATACCCCCGATCACGACCACGGCGAACACCACAATCAGCAGGTTGGCGCCCATGGTCGGCGTCACCGAATAGATCGGCGCCGCCAGTACCCCGGCGAAGGCCGCCAAGGCAGCACCGAAGCCATAGGTCAGGGTAATCAGCAGCGGCATGTTGATGCCGAACGCCTGCATCAGTTTCGGGTTCTCGGTGCCTGCACGCAGATAGGAGCCCAGGCGTGTGCGCTCAATCATGAACCAGGTCGCCAGACACACCACCAAGGCCGCTAACACCACCCAGGCGCGGTAGGTTGGCAGGAACATGAAGCCCAGGTTGAAGCCGCCCTTGAGTTGCTCTGGCATGGGATAGGAAGAACCGGAAACACCAAACAATTTGACGAAGGCGCCTTCGACGATCAGCGCCAGACCAAAGGTCAGCAGCAGGCCATAGAGGTGGTCTTCACCGGCAATGCGTCGCAACAGGCCGCGCTCGATGAGCATGCCCAGCGCACCCACCAGTAGCGGCGCCAGTACCAGGGCGACCCAATAGTTCACCCCCAGGTAGTTGAACCCAAGCACGGCGGCGAACGCACCGAGCATGTACTGGGCACCATGGGCAAAGTTGATAATCCGCAGCAGGCCGAAGATGATCGCCAGGCCCAGGCTGAGCAAGGCATAGAACGTCCCGTTGATCAGCCCGAGCAGCAGTTGACCGAGCAATACGCTCAGGGGAATGCCGAATACGATAGTCATGAATTACCATCCGCTGGAAGTCCGTGACACCCGGCTGCAAGCAACCGGGCGTGTAGCCTGATTCAGGTGCCGATCAGCCTTTCGGCAGCAGTTTGCAGGCGCTTTCGGACAGCGGCCGGTAGGCCTCATCGCCGGGGATGGTGCTGACGATCTTGTACAGGTCCCACTCCCCTTTCGACTCGGCCGGGGTCTTCACCTGTGCCAGGTACATGTCATGAACCATGCGGCCGTCAGCGCGGATCTTGCCGTTCTTGGCAAACATGTCGTTGACCGGCGTGGCCATCATCTGGGTACGCACCGCCTGGGCTTCATCACTGCCGGTGGCCTTGATTGCATTCAGGTAATTGGTGGTGGCCGAGTAGATGCCCGCCGGAACCATGCCCGGCATCTTGCCGACGCGTTTGTAGTAGCGCTGGGCCCAGGCACGGCTTTCATCATTCATGTCCCAGTACCAGCCGGTGGTCAGCATCAACCCTTGAGTGACGTCCAGACCCATGGCATGGATGTCATTGAGGAACACCACCATGCCCGCCAGTTTCTGCCCGGACTGGGCAACACCGAACTGGCTTGCGGTCATCAGTGAGTTGACCGTATCGGCACCTGCGTTGGCGAAGGCGATCACGTCAGCACCAGAACCCTGGGCCTGGAGGATGTAGGAGGAGAAATCACTGCTAGGGAACGGATGACGAACCGTACCGACCACCTTGCCCCCGTCACTCTGGACAACCTTGGTGATGTCCTTCTCCATCGCATGGCCAAAGGCATAGTCGGCCGTCAGGATGAACCAGTTCTTGCCACCGGAAGCGAGTACCGACTTGGCCGTACCGTTGGCCAGGGCGTAAGAGTCATAGGTCCAGTGGATATGGTTGGGCGAGCAGTATTCGTTGGTCAGGCTGGACGCCGCCGCACCAGAAATCAGCGCCAGCTTGCCGGACTGTTCCACCACCTTGCTTGCCGCCAGTACCACCGAGGACGCCACCATCCCGGTGACCATGTCGACATTGCGCTCATCGACCCACTGGCGCACGGTGTTGGCACCGACATCCGGCTTGTTCAGGTCATCGGCGCTGAAGACCACGATTTTCTTGCCATTGACCTGACCGCCGAAATCTTCGACGGCCATTTTCAGCGCTTCCAGGCCGCCCGGGCCGGAAAGGTCACGGTAGGTCCCGGACATGTCGGCCAGGTAACCAATGCGAATTTCATCGTCGCTGATCTGGGCCTGGGCCGCACCGGCAATAAGGCTGGAGGCGAGCATGGCGCAAGCAGTCTTTTGGAAAACCTTCATGTAGTTCACCCACGTTCCACAGTTATTGTTGTTGTAAAGGGCAAAGCGCCCCCCGCCCGGCGTGACTGAAACCACGCCGACGTAAACAGCACAGGGGTTAAACGGCGTTCAGACGCCGAGACAGCGGTTGAGCAGATCCTGTTTTGCGCCCAGTTCGGCAGCGCTGATTTCCTCGACAATCTGCCCGTGATCCATCAGGTAATGACGGTCGGCCAGCGGCGCCGCAAAACGAAAGTTCTGTTCCACCAGGACGATGGTCAGCCCCTTCTGCTTGAGTTTGATCAGCACCTCGGCCAGTTTCTGCACGATGACCGGCGCCAGGCCCTCGGTGATCTCATCGAGCAGCAGCAGGTTGGCCCCGGTACGCAGGATGCGCGCCATCGCCAGCATCTGCTGCTCGCCACCGGACAAACGTGTGCCCTGGCTGAAACGGCGCTCATAGAGGTTGGGGAACATCGCGTAGATGTCGTCCAGGCTCATGCCATCGCTGCGCACCATCGGCGGCAACAGCAGGTTTTCCTCGACGTTGAGGCTGGCAAAGATACCGCGCTCTTCAGGGCAGTATCCGACCCCCAGACGCGGGATCAGGTGAGCGGCGATGCCGATGGTCTCGTTGCCATTGACCATGATCGAACCGGTGCGGCGGCCCACCAGATTCATGATCGCGCGCAAGGTCGTCGAGCGCCCCGCGCCGTTACGCCCTAGCAAGGTGACCAGTTCGCCACGCCGTACCTGCAGGTCGATGCCGTGCAGGATGTGCGATTCGCCATAGAAGGCATGCAGATCACTGACCCGCAGTTGCTCGAAGTCCGGAACATTCAGGCTGCTCATGCGTGGGCCTCCTCGAGGCTGACCGCTTCACTGCCCAGGTAGGCTTCACGCACCTGTGGGTTAGCCGAAACGCTGGCATAGTCACCTTCAGCGAGGATAGAGCCACGGGCCAGTACCGTGATGCGGTCGCACAACTGGCTGACCACATTGAGGTTGTGCTCCACCATCAGCACCGTGCGCCCTACTGCAGCGCGGCGCACCAGGCCAATGACCATCTCTACGTCCTCGTGCCCCATACCCTGGGTCGGCTCGTCGAGCAACAGCACCGTCGGGTCCAGCGCCAGCGTGGTTGCCAACTCCAGGGCGCGCTTGCGCCCGTAGGGCAACTCGATGGTCAATGTATCGGCATAGGACAGCAGGTCGACATCATCCAGCATCTGCAACGCGCGCTCATTGAGGGCATCGAGGCTGCGTTCGGACTTCCAGAAATGAAACGAGTTGCGCAACTTGCGCTGCAGCGCTACCCGCACGTTCTCCACCACACTCATGTGGCCAAAAACGGCCGATATCTGGAAGGAACGCACCAGACCGAGACGGGCGATTTCGTTGGGTTGCATGCCGGTAATCGGCTTGCCGAGGTAGTGGATCTCTCCACGGGTGGGCGTGAGGAACTTGGTGAGGAGGTTGAATACGGTGGTTTTACCGGCCCCGTTAGGCCCGATCAGCGCGTGGATGTGTCCCTTCTGCACACGTAGATCTACCGAGTCGACCGCGGTGAAACCGCGAAATTCCTTGGTCAAGCCACGTGTTTCCAACACGAACTCTGGTGACATGTGTAGCCCTCTAACCTTGATTATTTTTATTGGTTATGGCGCTGCGGGTGTTCTTCCCTTTACGTAAACGCAAACACTAGACGAAGATTACCTTTACGTAAACGGTAATAACATGAAGAGCAGGAAGAAATTTTGATAGCGGGGAAATGTGACAAAAAATGTCGGGAAATGACGGGCAAAATCGGGATAAAACACTTTGCCCGTGCTGAAACGATACTTTAGGGCGATCTGGCTCGTCGTGCGGGTATGAAATAGTGACCGTTGCAGGCAGGCATCATGACCAGCGATCAGTCGAGACTACGCTCCCAACTGTCCTGATCTTCGCGATCAAACTCATCCCACTCGGAGTCGTCGTCTTCGTTGTCTTCGTCATCGGCGTGGTCGAACAGCGGGTTGGCTTCAGCCTCTACCGCGTCGAAGTCTTCATCGAACTCATGATCGAGCAGGTGATCGTGCTCGGGTTCGTGAATATCAATCTCGTCGTTCATAAAGAGTTCCTGCGTTGAGCCAATACATCCATTCAGGAACCCACGCCCTCAGGGTTTGATCTTCTTCAATTCGTTCAGCAGGCCCATCAGTTGGTCGAGTTTCTCTTCACCGAACTGACGCTGGATCTCCTGGTAGTTACGCTCCATCTGCTCGCTCATTTCCAGAAAGCACTGATGGCCCTGTACAGTCAGGCTGATGAAGATACGCCGCTGATCTTCGGTGGACTTGCGCCGTGAAACCAGGCCGTCACGCTCCAGGCGCTTGAGCACACCGCTCATGCTTGGCTTGAGGATGCATGCCAGGTGAGCGAGTTGATGGCTTTCCAGTTCGCCCTGCTGACGCAGGATGCGGATGACCCGCCACTGCTGCTCGGTCAGGTCTTGGGCGTTCAACGCCGGGCGGAAGAAGGACATGGTCGCTTCACGCGCTTGAAGCAACGTGAGGGTCAGGGAAGGTCTGGGAATAGCCATGATTGAGTTAAACAGTGAATGAGGTGGCAGTTTAAGGGCGCCTCAACGTCGCAGCAAGGGCGCCCCACAAAATAAACATGTTAACAAATTTCGAATTGTGACGCGTCAGGACGTTAGCGACCTCCTGGCGCTCTTCCCGCCTGGAACTGCCCTGCCGCCCCGGAGGACGCCTCGCCACGCCCCTGATAGATCAACAGAAATGCGCCAAGGCTGCCAACACCGGCAGCGGCCATCGCCAGGCACATCGGCAATGGCGTGCCATTGGCGAAGTAGCTGACCAACGCACTAAACCCGGCACCGCAGGCAAACTGCCCGGACACCGCCAAACCAGCGGCGGCGCCTGCCTGCTGTGGGTACAAGGTCAACAGGCGCGCCACACTGTTGGCCCCCAGCAGCCCGGTCACGCTGACATACACAATGATGCAGGTCGCCATCGCCGCCAGGCTTGCCATTTCGGTAAGGCCAACCACGGCCAGCGCCGCCCCCGACAGTGCCGCCAACACAGCACCCACCGCCAACATTGGCAGCGTCCCCACCCGAGTGACCAGCCGTGCGTTGACGAAGGTCATGACAATGATCCCGGCGATGTTCATGCCGAACAGCCAGGCATAGTCGCTTGGCGAAACGCCAAAATACTCCACATAGACGAAGGGCGAGGCGGTAATAAAGGCAAACATGCCGCCAAAGGAGAACCCCATGCACAGAATGCAGCCCAAGGCCCGGCGTTGCGTGCCGATGTGCCAATAGGCAGCAAACGCCGCCCCTACCGAACGGCCGCGGCGGCTGGCCGGGTGGGTTTCTGGAATCCAGCGCAACGACGCCAACAGGCACAGCACCGAGAACAGCAGTAATGCTGCGAAGATACTGCGCCAGCCACTCAGACTCAGCAGCGCACTGCCCGCCAGTGGCGCCGCCAAGGTCGCAATCATCGTCACCAGGTGCATCAGGGACAGCGCCCGCGCGGCTTCATTCAATGGGTACAGGTCCCTGACAATGGCCCTGGCCAGCACCGACGCTGCGGCACCGCCCAACGCCTGAAAAAAACGCCAGACGATCAACTGCTCAACACTGGATGCAGCCATGCAGCCGACACTGGCCACCAGGTACAGCGCCAGGCCGGCCAGAAGAATCGGGCGGCGACCAAAGCGGTCGGAAAGCGGCCCGTAAAACAACATGCCGACGCACAGGCCAAGGAGAAAAACGCCAATGGTCATTTGCACCTGAGGCTGACTGGCCGCGAGGTTGTTGGCAATTTCCGGCAAGCTGGGCAGGTAGGTATCGATCGACAACGGGGCAAAGGCAACAAGCGCAGCCAGCAACACAAGCAAGCGGTCAGGGCGGGCAATAGTAGACATGGGTAGGCAAGTATCGGCGAACAGGGAAGAGAACGTTAGCATATTAACTATGCAAATGAAGAGACCTGCCGCCTACCGTCCATGAAAAGTGCAATACATCACCCGGAAAAGCCATTTCCGCCCTGCCCGGCAGGCACCACTATCCGTCAGTAAAAAAGGCAGTGGCGCCATGCACGCTCTATCGCAAACCGACCTGACGTTGACGGTACTCGCCCGGCGTCATCTGCGCATAACGCTGGAAAAACCGGCTGAAATACGCCGGGTCCTTGAACCCCAGCTGATAACAGATTTCGTTCGCCGAGCCGCCGGTAAACAACAACAAACGCTTCGCTTCCTGCATGACACGCTCCAGCACCAGGCGCTTGGAGGGCAAGTCGGCGATGCGTCGACAGACATCATTCAGTCGCGCCTCGGTCACGCCGATGGCAGAGGCATAGGCCGACAACGTCCAGTGCTCAAGATAGTGACGCTCGATCAGCTCATTGAAACGGTGAAAGATCTGCAAGTCTTCGTGACGGGCTGGTGTCGCCTCAAGCGAATTGGCACACAGTCGCAGCAGGCTGATCATGATCAAACGCGTCAGGCTCGACAACGCCGACGCGTGGCCGGGCAACGGCAGGCTGGTTTCTTCGCGCAGCGTCTCGAACAGAAACTCCAGGCGACGTGCCTCTTCCTGATACTGCCCCGACAGTCGACCGAGGGCAACGCAAGCAGCCGGCAGACGCGGCCCTGGGATCAAACCGGGTTCAGCCTCCATCAGTTGCCAGACCAGTTGCTGGCGCACGGTGAGGACGTGACCGTCGGCATCGGCTTCGGTGACAAACGAGTGCGGGATGGTCGGCGGCGTAAGGAAGAACATCGGCCCCGACTCCACGTACTGCTGGTCATCCAGGTAGACCCGGACCGTACCGCTTTTGACGTAGTGCACCTGAACAAAGCGGTCGTGCCGATGCACCGGCATGTTGCGACCGAAAAAGCCGGCGAGATTGCCCAGCTTGTCGTAATGCACTTCGCTGTCGCTGTAACGCTGGTCGTACACCTTGCCAATGTTGATGTTCGGAATCGGATGGCGATCTTTCATCGCGGGCTACTCATGCTGGTCTTGGCCGCCACCCTGGTCCTGTTCCCAAGCCACGCAGCGTTTGCCCATCGTACCACCGCCGCGGCACAGGTCGGCACGATGGCAAATACCTTGACGATCGTTAACATATTAATTATAACGCTAACACATTAACGAAATAGACGCAGGGCACACAGTGTCCTGCCACTGCCAGGAGAAAAGCATGAGCCGTGCCCTGCATGACGTTGCGACCGGCACCTTGTTCGGCGTTGCCCTGAACTACCAGGGGCTGCTGAATCAGCACCTCGCCGCCTTCAACGAGCCGCCTTACAAGCAACCCCCGGTCAAGCCGGTGTTGTTCGTAAAGACCCCCAACACCCGAAACCAGCATGATGGTGCGGTGGTATACCCCCAGGGCATCGAACACCTGCAGCCCGGCCCTGCGCTGGGCGTCGTGATCGGCAAGGACGCCAGCCGCGTCAGCGTCGAACAGGCACTGGAGTACGTGGCCGGCTACACCATCGTCAACGAATTCAGCCTGCCGGAAGACAGCTACTACCGCCCTGCCGTCAAAGCCAAATGCCGAGACGGTTTCTGCTCGTTCGGTCCGGAGCTGGTTCCGCCCTCCCAGGTCGCCAACCCACAGGCGCTCGACATCAAGCTCTGGGTCAACGGCGAGTTGCGCCAGTCCAACAGCACGGCCAACTGTGTCCGCTCGGTGGCGCAACTGATTGCCGAACTCAGCGAGTTCATGACCCTGCATGAAGGTGACCTGTTAATCACCGGCACCCCGGAAGGCCGTGTCGATGTGCAACCTGGCGACCGCGTCGAAGTTGAAATCAGCGGCCTGGGCCGCCTCGTTAACCACATCGTGGCCGAGTAAGAGGAGCCCCCATGAAACACGCCCGTATCCGCTTTGAAGGCGAGGTTCACCTCGCCACGGTCGACGACAACAACGTCTTGCACCTGGCCGATGGTCGCCGTCTCAACGAAGACCAGGTCGAGTGGCTGCCACCGGCCAACGGCAGCATGTTCGCCCTGGGCCTGAACTATGCCGACCACGCCGCCGAACTGGCCTTCGCGCCACCGACCGAGCCACTGGCTTTCATCAAGTCGCCCGGTACCTACACGGGCCACAACAGCGTCACCTGGCGCCCGGACAACGTCGCCTACATGCACTACGAGTGCGAACTGGTGGCCGTGATCGGCAAGCCGGCACGCAACGTCAAGCGCGAAGACGCCCTGGCGTATCTGGCCGGCTACACCGTGTGCAACGACTACGCGATCCGCGACTACCTCGAGAACTACTACCGCCCCAACCTGCGGGTGAAGAACCGCGACGCCACCACCCCGGTCGGCCCGTGGATCGTCGATGTGGCGGACGTACCGGACCCAAGCAACCTGACCCTGCGCACCTGGATCAACGGCGAGTTGAAACAGGAAGGCAGCACTCGCGACATGATTTTCGACATCCCCTACCTGATCGAATACTTCTCGAGTTTCATGACCCTGCAGCCGGGCGACATGATCGCCACAGGCACACCGGAAGGCCTGGCCGATGTCGTGCCAGGCGATGAGGTGGTGGTTGAAGTCGAGGGCGTCGGTCGCCTGGTCAACCGTATTGTCAGTGAAGCTGACTTCTTCAAGAACAAAAAGGCTTGAACCCCATGATCAAACACTGGATCAACGGCCGCGAGGTCGAAAGCAAAGACACCTTCGTCAACTACAACCCGGCCACGGGCGAGGCCATCGGTGAAGTCGCCAGTGGTGGTGCTGAAGAAGTCGCACAGGCCGTTGCCGCTGCCAAGGAAGCGTTCCCGAAATGGGCCAACACCCCGGCCAAGGAACGTGCGCGGTTGATGCGCAAACTCGGTGAGCTGATCGAGCAGAACGTGCCACACCTGGCCGAACTGGAAACCCTGGACACCGGTCTGCCGATCCACCAGACCAAGAACGTGCTGATCCCGCGCGCCTCGCACAACTTCGATTTCTTCGCCGAAGTCTGCACCCGCATGGACGGTCACACCTACCCGGTCGACGACCAGATGCTCAACTACACCCTGTACCAGCCGGTGGGTGTATGCGGCCTGGTGTCGCCGTGGAACGTACCGTTCATGACCGCCACCTGGAAAACGGCGCCATGCCTGGCACTGGGCAACACCGCGGTGCTGAAAATGAGCGAGCTGTCGCCACTGACCGCCAACGAACTGGGTCGCCTGGCCGTTGAAGCCGGCATCCCCAACGGTGTGCTGAACGTGATCCAGGGCTACGGTGCCACCGCCGGCGATGCACTGGTTCGTCACCCGGATGTACGCGCCATCTCCTTCACTGGCGGCACCGCCACCGGCAAGAAAATCATGCAGACCGCCGGGTTGAAGAAGTACTCCATGGAGTTGGGCGGCAAGTCGCCGGTACTGATCTTTGAAGATGCCGACCTCGAGCGCGCACTGGATGCTGCGTTGTTCACCATCTTCTCGTTGAACGGCGAGCGCTGCACCGCTGGCAGCCGGATCTTCATCCAGGAAAGCGTGTACCCGCAATTCGTTGCCGAGTTTGCTGCCCGCGCCAAGCGCCTGATCGTCGGCGACCCGCAAGACCCGAAAACCCAAGTAGGCTCGATGATCACTCAAGCCCACTACGACAAGGTCACCGGCTACATCAAGATCGGTATCGAAGAAGGCGCCACCCTGCTCGCCGGTGGCCTGGAGCGTCCGGCCAACCTGCCAGCGCACCTGAGCCGTGGCCAGTTCATCCAGCCGACTGTATTCGCTGACGTGAACAACAAGATGCGCATTGCCCAGGAAGAAATCTTCGGTCCTGTGGTCTGCCTGATCCCGTTCAAGGACGAGGCCGAAGCACTGCAGTTGGCCAACGACACCGAATACGGCCTGGCCTCCTACATCTGGACCCAGGACATCGGCAAGGCCCACCGCCTGGCGCGTGGCATCGAGGCCGGCATGGTCTTCATCAACAGCCAGAACGTGCGTGACCTGCGCCAGCCGTTCGGCGGCGTGAAGGGCTCCGGTACCGGTCGCGAAGGCGGTCAGTACAGCTTCGAAGTGTTCGCCGAGATCAAGAACGTGTGCATTTCCATGGGCAGCCACCACATTCCACGCTGGGGCGTCTGATACCCGTACAGGAGCCGCTGTGGTTGGCGATAGCTGCAACACCCTGTATAGGGTGAGCACATCGTCGGCAAGACCGGCTCCTACAACGCACAACAAGAACAATTTTCAGGAGTTCCATCATGGGCGAAGTCGTCCTGGCAGCCAAAGTCTGTCACGTACCCTCGATGTACCTTTCCGAACTGCCGGGCAAACACCATGGCTGCCGTGAAGCCGCTATCGCCGGTCACAAGGAGATTGGCCGCCGCGCACGCGAGTTGGGCGCTGATACCGCCGTTGTGTTCGACGTGCACTGGCTGGTCAACAGTGCCTACCACGTCAACTGTGGCGAACACTTCAAGGGAATCTATACCAGCAACGAGCTGCCGCACTTCATCAAGGACATGCACTTTGAGTACCCCGGCTGCCCGGAGCTGGGTGAACTGATCGCTGCCGAGGCGAATGCCTCCGACGTACGCACCCTGGCCCACAACATCCCGAGCCTGGAGCTGGAATACGGCACCCTGGTCCCTATGCGCTACATGCACATGGACGTTCCGGACGAACAGAAATTCAACGTCGTCTCGGTTGCAGCCTGGTGTGCCTGGCATCGCCTGGAAGACAGCTTCACATTCGGCGCCGCTGTACGCCGCGCCATCGAGAAGAGCGACCGCAAGGTCCTGGTCCTGGCCT
Organism: Pseudomonas laurentiana; assembly: GCF_014648275.1. Taxonomy (GTDB): domain Bacteria; phylum Pseudomonadota; class Gammaproteobacteria; order Pseudomonadales; family Pseudomonadaceae; genus Aquipseudomonas; species Aquipseudomonas laurentiana. Next base: position 173,033 of record NZ_BMQU01000003.1, on the reverse strand, counting down.
CCGGCTCGTTGTCGCACCGTTTCTCGGACGATCGCAACGCTGAAGCGAACATTCACAACTGGACCCGCGAATTCGACAAGCAGATGGACATGCGCGTGGTCGAGCTGTGGAAGCAAGGCCGCTTCAAGGAGTTCTGCGCCATGCTCCCGGACTACGCCGCACACTGCTTTGGCGAAGGCGGCATGCATGACACCGCGATGCTCCTGGGCCTGCTCGGTGGTGCCGACTACAACAAGCCTGTCGAGGTGCTCACCGAGCCGTTCGGCAGTTCTGGCACTGGCCAGATCAACGCCATCTTCCCGGTTTAACGCAGCGCAAGCCTTGGGCGCCACGCTCAAGGCTACCCGGCGCAGAGGAGCTCCCATGCCGCATTTTATTGCCGAGTACACCGACAACCTTGAACAGCAAGCCGACCTGCCCGGCCTGTTCGAGAAGGTCCATGCCACCCTGGGCGACAGTGGTGTATTCCCACTGGGCGGGATCCGCAGCCGTGCGGTTCGCCTGGACACCTGGCGCATGGCCGACGGCAAGCATGACTATGCCTTCGTGCACATGACCCTGAAAGTCGGCCATGGCCGGGACCTGGCGACGCGCCAGCGCGTCGCCGAAGCCCTGTTCGAGGTCATCAAGGCGCACTTCGCGCCGTTACAGGCTGAACGTCTGCTGGCCTTGTCGTTCGAGATGACCGAGCTGCACGAAGTCCTGAACTTCAAGGAAAACAACGTTCACGCGTTCCTCAAGTCACAAGGCAACTGACCTCGTTGCCTTTACCCCTGATCTCTCTAATAAAAAAGCACAAGATCATGAACACAGCCCATAGCGTTCAAGGCGTCACCGCCGCTACCCAGGATCGGACCCACAGCATCGTCACCTGGCGACTGATGCCCCTGCTACTGATTTGCTACCTGTTTGCCCACCTCGACCGAATCAACATCGGCTTCGCCAAAATGCAGATGAGCACCGACCTGCACTTCAGCGATACCGTCTACGGTTTTGGCGCCGGCCTGTTCTTTGTCGCCTATGCACTGTTCGGAGTGCCCAGCAACATGGCCCTGGACCGCGTTGGCCCGCGTCGCTGGATCGCCACCCTGATGGTGGTCTGGGGCATGCTTTCCACCGGCATGCTGTGGATCGACAGCGCGGCCGGATTCTACGTACTGCGCTTCCTGCTTGGGGTGGCCGAAGCAGGTTTCTTCCCCGGCATACTGGTCTTCCTCAACCGGTGGTACCCGGCCGGTCGCCGCGCACAGGTCACCGCGCTGTTCGCCATTGCCGTACCGATGGCCGGGGTGATTGGCGGCCCGCTGTCGGGCGGTATCCTCGAACGCTTCCATGAGTTTGCCGGGTTACGCGGCTGGCAGTGGATGTTCCTGATCGAGGGCGCGCCCGTGGTACTGCTGGGCCTTGTGGTCCTCAAGTGCCTGCCTGACAGTTTCGAGACCGTGAACTGGCTGTCCGACGGGCAGAAACGTCAGTTGCGCGAACAGCTCAGCCATGAAGAGCAACGCAAGTCCATCACCTCGTTCTCCGGCATCCTCAAGGACTCGCAGGTCTGGTTACTGGTCGCCGTGTACTTCGCAGTGATGCTGGCGGTCAACACGCTGGCGTTCTGGATGCCCACCCTGATTCACGGTGCCGGCATTGGTAGCGACGGCAAAGTCGGCCTGCTCAGTGCGGTGCCCTACCTGTTCGGCTGCCTGTTCATGATCGCCTGTGGACGCTCTTCGGATCGTCACCGCGAACGCCGCTGGCACCTGTGCGTACCCCTGCTGATGTCGGCAGTGGGGATCGCAGTCGCCGGCCTGGCCCCCACCAATCCGGTCATGGTGCTCAGTGGCCTGGTGGTCGCCGGCATGGGTGCCAGCGCCGCCTTGCCGATGTTCTGGCAGTTGCCACCCGCATTTCTTTCCAACAGTACCCAGGCGGCCGGCATCGCCCTGATCAGCTCGTTCGGCAGCATCGCCTCGTTTCTTGCGCCTTACCTGATCGGCTGGATGCGCGACACCACGCACAGCGCCAGCCTGGCCTTGTATGTACTGGCGTTGTTCATCGCTCTGGGCGGTTTCCTGGTGCTGCGCACCCGGGCTGCCATCGTTAATCCACAGTAAGAGAGCCTTTTCCATGCTTGACCACAGCCTGATTCTGCAAGCCGCTGCCCAGCTCGACCGTGCTGAACGCTCGCGCGAACAAGTCCGCCAGTTCTCGCTCGAACACCCGGCCATCACCATCGAAGACGCCTATGCCATCCAGCGCGCCTGGGTAGCGCAGAAGATCAAGGACGGTCGCAAGCTGGTCGGGCACAAGATCGGCCTGACCTCTCGGGCCATGCAAGTCTCCTCGAACATCACCGAGCCGGACTACGGCGCGCTGCTCGACGACATGATGTTCGAAGAAGGCAGTGACATTCCTTTCGACCGTTTCATCGTCCCACGGGTCGAGGTGGAACTGGCGTTCATCCTTGGCAAGCCGCTCAAAGGCCCGAACGTCAGTGTGTTCGACGTGCTCGACGCCACCGAATGGGTGATCCCAGCGCTGGAAATCATCGACGCACGCATTCAACAGATCGACCCGCAAACCAAGGCTACCCGCAAAGTCTTCGACACCATCTCCGATAACGCCGCCAACGCCGGCGTGGTCATGGGCGGTCGTGCTGTGCGCCCGACCGAAATCGACCTGCGCAAGGTTCCCGCCGTGCTCTACCGCAATGGCGTGATCGAAGAGTCCGGGGTTTCTGCTGCCGTGCTCAACCACCCGGCCAAAGGCGTTGCGTGGCTGGCAAACAAACTGGCGCCATATGACGTCACCCTGGAAGCCGGTCAGATCATTCTCGGCGGTTCGTTTACCCGTCCGGTGGCCGCGAACCCGGGCGATACCTTCCATGTCGACTACGACATGCTCGGCTCCATCGCTTGCCGTTTCGTCTGAGGAGCTGCCCATGGACATGCCCATCAACACCTTCAAGCAACGCCTGAAAAGTGGCCAGGCACAAATCGGCCTGTGGCTCGGCCTGGCCGATGCCTATTGTGCGGAGCTGGCGGCCAATGCCGGTTTCGACTGGTTGCTGATAGACGGTGAACACGCGCCGAACGACCTGCGCGGCATGCTCAGCCAGTTGCAGGCCGTCGCGCCCTACCCGAGCCAACCCATCATTCGCCCGGTGATCGGCGACACCGCCTTGATCAAACAGGTGCTGGATATCGGTGCCCAGACCTTGCTGGTACCCATGGTCGAAAGCGCCGAGCAGGCACGCGAACTGGTCCGTGCCATCCACTACCCGCCGCAGGGGATTCGCGGTGTCGGCAGTGCCCTGGCCCGCGCCTCGCGCTGGAACAGCATTCCCGGCTACCTGGATCACGCCGATCAGCAGATGTGCCTGCTGGTGCAGATCGAAAACCGTGAAGGCTTGGCCAACCTGGACGCCATCGCGGCGGTCGACGGCGTCGACGGTGTGTTCATCGGCCCGGCCGACCTCAGTGCTTCACTGGGCCATCGTGGCAACCCCGGCCACCCCGAAGTCCAGGCGGCCATCGAAGACGCCATCGTACGGATTCAGAAGGCAGGCAAAGCAGCCGGCATTCTCAGCGCTGACGAGGCGCTTGCCCGGCGCTACATCGAACTGGGCGCAGCCTTCGTCGCCGTCGGCGTAGACACCACCGTGCTGATGCGCGGCCTGCAGACCCTGGCCGGCAAATTCAAAGGCGGTACAGCGCCCACCAGCGCTGGCGGCAGCGTCTACTAACTACTGAGCATGACCATGAAACTCAACGACCTGAAACTGCTACGCGAGCACGCCTACGTTAACGGCCAATGGCTTGAAGCAGACGACCATGCCCGCTTCAACGTGAGCAACCCGGCCAACGGCGAAATCATTGCCACCGTCAGTTCCCTTGGCCAGGCCGAAACCGCCCGCGCCATCGACGCGGCTCATGCGGCCCTGCCTGCCTGGCGAGACAAAACCGCCAAGGAGCGCAGCGCGATTCTGCGTAAATGGTTCGAGCTGATCATGGCCAACCAGGAAGACCTGGCGCGCCTGCTGAGCTGGGAACAGGGTAAACCGCTGGCCGAAAGCCGTGGCGAGATCGCCTATGGCGCCAGCTTTATCGAGTGGTTCGCTGAAGAAGCCAAACGTGTCTACGGCGACGTGATTCCTCACGACAAACCCGGCCGTCGGCTGCTGGTTATCAAACAGCCGATTGGCGTGGTCGCTGCGATTACCCCGTGGAACTTCCCCAATGCCATGATCACCCGCAAGGTCGGTCCGGCCTTGGCGGCAGGTTGCACCGTTATCGTCAAACCGGCCTCGGAGACCCCGTTGTCGGCACTGGCGCTGGCCGAGCTGGGTGAGCGCGCCGGCATTCCTGCGGGCGTGCTGAACATTGTCCCTGGCACCCGCTCGCGCGAGATCGGTGCGGAGCTGACCGGTAACCCGAGGGTACAGAAGCTCTCGTTCACCGGTTCGACCGGCATCGGCAAGCTGCTGATGGCGCAATGCGCCGAAACCATCAAGAAAGTCAGCCTGGAACTGGGCGGCAATGCCCCCTTTATCGTCTTTGAAGATGCCGACCTGGATGCGGCTGTCGAGGGCGTGATCGGCTCCAAATTCCGCAACACCGGGCAAACCTGCGTCTGCACCAACCGTATCCTGGTCCAGCACAGCATCTACGAGGCTTTCAGCGAACGCCTCGCCACCGCCGTCAAGGCGCTCAAGGTTGGCAGTGCCGATACCGACGGTGTCCAGCAAGGCCCATTGATCAACGCCAAGGCAGTGACCAAGGTCGAAGAACACATCAACGATGCGCTGGGCAAAGGTGCAACGCTGCTCGCTGGCGGCAAACCCCATGCATTGGGCGGCAACTTCTTCGAGCCGACGGTCCTGGGCGATGTAACCCCGCAGATGCTGGTGGCCCGTGACGAGACCTTCGGGCCGCTGGCACCGATCTTCCGCTTCGACACTGAGGCAGAAGCCATCGCCATGGCCAACGACACCGAGTTCGGCCTGGCCTCCTACCTCTACACCCGCGACCTCGGCCGTGCCTGGCGCGTCAGCGAGGCACTGGAATATGGCATGGTCGGCGTCAACGAAGGGCTGATCTCTACCGAGGTTGCCCCCTTCGGCGGCATCAAGCAGTCCGGCCTGGGCCGCGAAGGCTCCAAGTACGGCATTGATGACTACATCGAGCAGAAGTACATGTGCCTGGGTATCAAGTAACGGTCAGGTGCGTTAAAAAATGCGGTCTGCCGAGTCGACGCATCGGCTCAGCAGGCCGTGTTTCACCTAAACATCCGCTCGATTCAGCCCACCACCTTGATGTCGAAATGACGCTTCTTGCCCAGGCTCACCCGCCACTGGCTGGCCTGCCGGTCCATTTCCAGTTCAGCCGACTCAACCAGCGCCCCATCCAGCCGCAGCCCACGCCCCTCGGCCAGACGACGTGCCGCCGAGCGTGATGCTTGCAAGCCTGTCTCGACCAGTAGCTCGGCCAGGGTGATACCCGCCTGCACCTGGGCACGAGGAATAGTCAGCGTGGTCAGCTCTGCCGCCTCGCCATGGGCAAACACGGCAATCGCCGCCGCATGGGCCTGCTTCGCCGCCGCCTCGCCATGGGCCAACGCCGTGGCGTGGTCGGCCAGTACGCACTTCGCCTGATTCAACGCGGCACCGCCCTGCGCCGTGAGCGCCTGAATCTCTTCCAGCGACAGCTCGGTGAACAGCGCCAGGAAGCGCCCGACATCGCGGTCATCACAGTTGCGCCAGAACTGCCAGAAGTCGAACGGTGCCAGGCGGCTGCCGTCCAACCACACAGCGCCACTGACCGATTTGCCCATTTTCTTGCCATCACTGCTGGTCAACAGCGGCATGGTCAGGCCAAACAGCTGGCGATTGTCGCGACGGCGCCCCAACTCCACGCCATTGATGATATTGGCCCACTGGTCAGCACCGCCCAGTTGCACGGTGCAATCGTACTGGCGCGCCAGCTCGGTAAAGTCGTGGGCCTGCAACAGGGTGTAGCCGAACTCAAGAAACGACAATGAATGCTCGCGGTCCAGGCGCTGGCGAACCGCGTCGAAGGTCAGCAAACGGTTGATGGAGAAGTAGCGCCCCACCTGATCCAGAAACTGCAGGTAGCCAATGCCATCGAGCCATTGGGCGTTATCGACGACCAAGCCAGCACCTTCACCCAGGTTCAGGTAACGGCCAAACGTGCGGGTAATGCCGGCGATATTGGCCTGAATCTGCGCTTCGCTGAGGATCGGCCGGCTCTCGTCACGAAAGCTCGGGTCGCCGATACGGGTCGTGGCGCCTCCGATCAACAGGATCGGCCGGTGGCCAGCCTTCTGTAACCAGCGCATCAGCATCAGGCCTTGCAGGTGGCCAACGTGCAGGCTGTCGGCGGTGGCGTCAAAGCCGAGGTAGATCGTTCTTGAGCCTGTCGCCAGGTGCGTGCGCAAGGCTTCCAGGTCGGTGCTCTGGTGAATAAAGCCCCGCGCCTGCAGGTGGTCGATCAAACGGTCTTGGGTGTCGTTCATTGCTGTCTCCAGGGGTAAAGCCCGAGGAGAAGGGAGCGCTATCCGATTCGCCTCAGGCGGATCGGGTGCACGCAGCAACTACCGCCTCATGGGATGAGCGGGTAGCCGTAATAGTCGCTGCGACAAGTCATTAATGTATTCATGAACCGATCTTCCGAAATGCCGGGGCTGCCGTCAAGCTGCCCGGCGCAAAACCCCTGCGCTGGCAGGCCGGGTCAAAGCTGTCGGCACGCAGAGTCAAGACACCTACCGCTCGTTAGGAACTTAATAGGCCACAGGGGACAGCGCTTGTGAAAAGCCCTGCCGTCGTGCCAATTCAACCGTTCAGGCTGCGCCATGATCACTATCGAAACGCCTACGTACTACTCGGCTACCAAGAAATACAACCTCAGCTTCCCGACGCTGGAAAGTGACATTGAAGCGGACGTCGTCGTGATTGGCGGCGGTTTTTCCGGCATCAACACTGCGCTGGAACTGGCCGAAAAAGGCATCACCAACGTCGTGGTGCTGGAAGCGCGCTACCTGGGCTTTGGCGGTACAGGCCGCAATGGCGGACAGATCATGGCCGGTATCGGGCACGACCTGGAGAAGATCAAGAGCAGTGTCGGCGAGCAAGGCCTGCGGGAAATCTTCGAGATCAGCGAATTGGGCGCCGGCATCATCAAGGACCGTATCGCCAAGTACGCGATTGATGCGGATTTCTGCCACGGCTACGGCTACATGGGCTTCAACGCGCGCCAGGAAAAAACCCTGCGGGCCTGGGAAAAAGACTTCAAATCGATCAACAGCAAAGACGAGATTCGCTTCCTGGGCGGCTCCGAAGTCAAGCAGATCATCGGCTCGGACGCCTACAGCAGCGCCCTGCTGCACATGGGCGGCGGCCATGTGCACTCGCTGAACCTGCTGCTCGGCGAAGCCAAGGCGCTGGCCGGCCTGGGCGCACGGATTTTCGAGCATAGCCCGGCCCTGGAAGTGAGCTACGGCGAGCAAATCACCGTGCGTACCGGGCGTGGCTCGGTGAAAGCGCGCAAGCTGCTGTGGGCCTGCGACAGCTTCCTCAACAAGCTGGAGCCAGAACTGCACGCGCGCACCATCAACACCTACGCGTTCCAACTGATGACCGAGCCGCTGTCCGACGAGCTGATCCGGCGTATCAGCCCGATCCGCGGCGCCTACAGCGATATTCGCCCGGTCATCGATTACTACCGGGTCACCAACGAAAACCGCCTGCTGTTCGGTGCGGCCACACCCTTCATCGAACACATCCCCAAGGACCTGAAGGCCTGGAACCGCAACCTGATGCTGAAGATCTTCCCGTACCTGAAGGACGTGCAGATCGACCTGGCCTGGGGCGGCCCAATGGCGACCGGCGCCAACCTGTTCCCGCAGATCGGCACGCTCAGCGGCCGCCCGAATGCGTTCTATGTACAGGGCTATTCCGGCTTCGGCGTCACCCCGAGCCACATCATTTGCAAAATCCTCGCCGAAGGCATGAGCGAAGGCTCAACCCGTTACGACCTCATCAGCTCGGTCAAACACGCCCAGATCCTCGGCAAAGACCACATTCGTCCCCTGCTGCTGACCGCCGGCAAGAGCCTGCATCAGTTGTCCGGCTACTTCAACGGCCGTCGTTGAAACCCTACTGTTCACTCACTGGAGCATTGCCATGACCCTTACAACCGTACAAAACAACATCGCGCTGTCCGAACTCGACGCCTGGGGCACCGTTGCCGACCTGGGTTCCGAGATCCTCGAAGGCGAAGTGAAAGCCTTCGGCAAAATGACCTTCGGTGCACCGACCGATCCGGTCAGCAGCGCTTACTTCGGCACCACCCAAGGCAAGTTCCGCATGGTTTACCCATTCAACGAACAGGCCGTAGTCGTGACTGGCGAAGTGGTACTCACCGATGAGTCCACCGGCCAGAGCACACGTTACAAAGCTGGCGACAGCTGGTTCGTGACCAAGGGCACCCCGGTGCTCTGGGAAATCGTCAGCGAGAGTTTTGTGAAACACTACTTCGCGGTCGTCTGATCCCCACTTCACCGTTTTCCCTTCACCCACAAACCCCCGCTTTTCAGCGGGGGTGTTGTTCACTTAAAGGAAAGTGACACACCGTAATGGCGGAACGGGCTATCAGGCCCGACATCGCGAACGGATATGCCTGCCGTCATCAGGGGCGACGCATGTTTGTGGCTATTGGCACTCACCTCGTGAACATATCCCTGCCTAGCCCCCCACTACGCGATGACTCCACTCAGCCTACTGAAGGGACGTCCTGCGGCGCCTGACATTCCGCGTACTGACAAGCAGGGCACTCGCAAACGCCTGCCACCCCATGCACTGTACTGGCTTTCACAGACTGAAGCATGGTCTGTGGGAGTTGGCTTGCCAACGATGCAGGCACCGCGCAATGACTGCCCCACCGGCTCACCTCGATAACACTACCGACCGAAAGGTAGGTAGTGAGCACCGAGCTTGCCGACGACATACGGACGTCCTGGGCAAAACGGGTTATCGAGTGATCAGGTTATCGGCTACGCCGCGCCAGCCGTGGCGGCGTTGAGTACGTGGGCACGGAAATCTTTCGGCGATTGTTCGAACTGTTTCTTGAACGAGCGACTGAAGTGCGCCGAGTCGGTAAAGCCCCATTTGTAAGCAATGGCGGTAATCGATTCGGTCTTCAGGAACGGGTTGGAAAGGTCGTCGGCGCTGCGCTTGAGGCGGGCACGCTGAATGTAGCGGCAAACGCTGTCGCCCTCCTCCTCAAACAGACGGTACAGGTGGCGTACCGATATATTCAGGCGACTGGCCAGGCTCGCCGGGCTCAAGCCTGGCTGGGTCAGTGACTCATCAATCACCTTCTGCACGTAGCTGCGCAGGTTGACGCCATTGACGGTCAGCGCGGCGCTGCTGCTGGCATCGGCGCGCTCGAAGCCTGGGCTGAGCAAGGAAATGAATGCGCTCTGCAGTGCATCACCTTGCGCATCGGCAGAGGACTGCTCATCGGTGTCCTTGCACAATTCATCCATCAACAGGTGCAGCATGCGACCACAGGCGTTGCTGGACGAAATCTTGCCAAAGGTCTCACCCTGGCCTTTCAAGTGCTTGCGCACCTCGGCCCGCGATAATGACAACGAAGTGTGTTCGATCAAACCGAACGGGGTGATTTCACAGGGACCGACGGAGTCCATCAACAGCATCTCACCCGGCGCAAGCTGGATTTTGACGCCCCCCTGAGTGATCTGCGAATAACCGGTACGCTGGCTGACCAGGAAGCAATGCTGGTCATCGTCACGGTCAGGGTTGTCACCAAAGCGCTTGATGTTGCCCGCATTGGTTCGCAGGTTGGACAACTGCAGACCAGCACGCAGGCTGGTCGATATTTCACCGATGAACAGCGACCGGTTAAAGGCCAACTCAGTCTCGAAACGACCGCAAACACGTTGCATGGCTGCGGTCCAACGCTCCAGTCTGTTGCAATCAAGCTGGGGGATGCTCATGAATACCTCCACACGCGAACTTATTTTTATGACTCAATTGTTAACATGTTATCAATGAGCGCACAACCATAATCCATCACGTAACGTGGAGCAGTATTCATGCCACCCTTTGACTAACCAGCCAGCAATACGCGCTGCAGAGCCATCAACGTGTTTTCAAGCAGCGCTTTTTGTTCACCGCTGAGTTTTATATAGCGACGAAAGGCAGGCATACGGTTGACCACTTCACTGCCGCCCATGTGCTCCAGGGTAACTGTCCAGCCGTTGTGCCCGCATTCGATGCTCAAATGCTTGAAATCCAGTGGCATCAGCGCAGCATTGAGCCTGGCGTCGCCCAGCAGCCGCTTCGACACGACCTCGAACAGTGCCTTGTCGCCACTGCGGTAGCGGCAGCGAATACCCGTACGCTTGAGCGAGCCAGTATGGTGCAGATCAAAGCGGACCTCGCCCTGTTCAGAGGCAGGCACCTGGAGGCGGAACTCGGTCATGACCACATGCATCAGCAACTGCGCTTGAGTACGCTCGCTGACCTGCACCCGCAGCCCGGCCGCGCCCAGATCGAACTCGGCATGGCCCGCCTCCAGCAGGTGAAAGCTGTCCATCCCCAGGTTACGTCGCAGCAACTCCAGGGTGACCCCTGGCCGGTAACCGGCCGGGGCACGCTGGGCGCTGAACAGGTCAAACAGCTTTGCTAGCATGATGAACATGACCGCTAACGTGAATGCCAGGCTCGTTGGCGAATTCCACCGCCAGGACGTCTTCGACCCGTGCCGGGGTAAACGGATTGACCTTCTGCACACACAGGGTCCAGAACAGCGCATAGGCTGCGGTGGCCGCCAGCATGATGCCGAATGGAACGTAGATGTCAGCGGGGTTCATGCCCGGCGGGGTAATGAACCACATCCCCAGCAAGATACCGACACTGGAGAGGATCTGTGGCAACGGGAAGAACGGTGAGCGATAAGCGCGTGGCAGGTCAGGCCGGCGAATGCGCAGCATGACGACCGACAGGGTCACCAGCAGGTAGGCCGTGCTCCAGGCGCAGACCGCAGCCAGCACCAGGTGCAGGATGTTGTCTGCATTACCGCCCAGGTACCAGGCGTGCAGGCAAGGAATCAGTACCGCGACAAGGATGCACAGCAACGGTGTCTTGAAGCGCGGATGCAGGTAGGTGAATACCTTGGGCAATGCACCGTCCACCGCCATGCCATAGAGAATCCGCGGCACACCGGCCATCAAGGTGTTGATGGTTGCAGCGCCGGCGAACAGAAAGCCGATACCCAGCCACAGCGGACCCATGTCACCCATCACCTGAGCAGCAAACTTCGGAATTGCCATTGGTGTATCCAGCAGGTGCAGCCCGGTGGCTGGATCAAGCACGATGTTCTCGACCTGACGCTTCATCGCTGCACCATAGATGAACATGCACGAGGCTACACCCAGTAGCCCCAGGGCCATGGCCTTGGGCATCACCGAGGCGGACTTGCGCAGGTCCGGGGCCAACGGCGTGACGAACTCGCAACCGACAAACATGAACATCGCCATGCCGACCAGCGACAGGATAGTGATCAGGTCGGTGCCCACCAACGACTCACCGAACAGGCCGTCCAGCTCTACCGCCGGCGCGGAAATCAGGCCAAGCACGCCAAACACCATCAGGGTGGTCCACATGCCGAACGTCAAGATGATCTCCGCACGACCGAAAGCACTGACGCCAAAGGCATTGAGAATGCCGAACACGATGACGAACGCCACCCCCAGCAACCAGGAGCCGCCGGCGGACTCGGCCAGGGTATTGAGGTGTTCAAAATTCACCAGGGCCATCACCCCTGAAAGGATGGTCTCGGCGGTACCGGCGAACACATGGACGATCAGGTAGGCCGAAAGCGTACCGGTAATAGCGAAAAAGCGTCCCATGCCGCAGTTGATGTAGTCGTAGACCGAGCCAGTGGTCGGCAGGATCGAGGCCGCTTCGGCGAACGTCGTCGACTGGGCCAGCATCATGACGGCGGCAATCACCATGGCCACAGCGAAGGCACTGCCACCAATCCCGAAGCCCATGGTCGCGGTCAGGATGACCGGGCTGGCCATGATCAGACCAACCGTACTGGCCAGTGCCGTGGGAAATCCGACGGTGCCGCGATTCAGATGCTCGGTGAGCTTTTTATTGATTGACATCTGGATAATGCCCCTGACTTCAGTGTGTGACATAGATGGCGACAAACCCTTCAACCTGCAACGCCCCTTGCAGGTACTGGTTGTCACCGTGTACGTCCACTGTGCGCTCCGCCTCCAGTCATCGTCTTGCCCGTGGCTGCCGTCGTCTTTGTTGCAGCCTGCCACATGTAGAGGCCGAGCGCATGCCTGCAAACGACCTCGTCGCCTTTACTGCCGGTGCAACATGGCCTGGATCTGCTGGGTGGCCTGACGCGTGCTTTCGGCAAGCTTCTTCACTTCATCGGCGACCACCGAGAAGCCGCGCCCCACCTCACCGGCACGTGCCGCCTCGATCGCGGCATTCAAGGCCAGTAGGTTGGTCTGCTCAGCGATGCTCTTGATGACCCCGACGACAGTCGCGATCTGCCCGTAGGTCGCCTGATTCTGGCTCAGCATCTGTTCGTGACTGGCCTGCACACTGCGCTCATCACTGATGTCTCGCACCGCGCCCAACACACGGGTCAGCACGCCCTGTTCATTACGTACCGCACGACCACGCTCGCGGCACCAGATAAAACCACGGGTCTTGTGCTGCATCCGGTACTCAAACACATACTCGCCGCTACCGCCGGGCTTGAGAATCTCCCGGTCGAAAACCGCCATGATGTCTGCCAGGTCATCCGGGTGCGTGATGCTGACCTGCGCATCCCAACCATCGGGCAGCTCCTGTGGCAGGTAGCCCATCAGCGCGCGGAACGGGTTCGAAATTCGCATTGAACTGGAGGGATGGCGTACATCGCCATGGGCAACCGAGATGTCCCAGGTGCCTTCGGTGAGGGTCGACTGCAACAACTCCCAGATCTGCGCCTGTTGAACAAGCGCCTGGGTCTCGTGCTGCTGATCCAGTAACGCGACCTGCAGCGCCTCGCAACGCTGTTGAAGAAGCGCCTGCTGCGCCTGTGCGCTCTGAAGATCGCGTTGGTCATGATCGAGCCGGGTTGCCAGCTCTGCCGCCATGGCTTGCGCCTGCGCCAACTGCTGGTCGACGTGCTGGCGCTCAACGATGAGGGCTTCCAGCGGCGCCCGCAACTGCGGATGGCTGGCCAGCAGCGGCGCCTGATACGCCGCACCGGGCTGGCCGGCATTTATGTGCTGCAAGACCTCGGTCAACTCACCTACCCAATGATTGCGTTTGAAAAACATCAGCGCACCGTTTGGCTATCCAGTCGGGGGGAGTGTGAGTTGAACCTATTTGCAAATTGCCGTCTTGTGCCGCCTTGCCAAGGTAATTGCTCGCCCCTGCCAGGGCATCAGCTCTTGATCACCGCCTTGAGCACCGTCTTGAAGGTTTCGATCTGCTCTTCGCTGAACTGACCGAACACCTTGTCCTGCTGTTCACGGGCAATCGCCCACAGGGCTTCGGTTTCTTCGATGCCTTTACCGGTCAACACCACCCGCTCATTGTCATCGGACACCAGCCCTTTGCGCTTGAGGTTGGCAACAGCCTCGACGATCTCGCGCTCGGGCATCGCCACTTCACGCAGCAGGTCGCCAAGGCCCAGGCCCGCATCGTTCTCCAATACCATCAGCATGCGCGCCTCGCTGGTGCGCAAGCCGGTGGAGAGTTGCCGAGGCTGATAGCTGGTCTGGTAGGCACGCAAGGCCTGAGTCATCAGGTAGTACAGGTTATGGCTCAGACGGCCCTGGAAGTTGCTGCTCGGCGGCTGCCCTTCCTCACGCTTGGTCATGCGCGTGTGCGGCAACACCATGGAGTAGGCACCTTGGTGATACAGCAGTGGCGAACGCCCGCAATCATCGAACGCCACGACCTTGCCGACCAGAATCCAATGGTCACCGCCATCCAGTTGCTGGTATTTCTCGCAACTGAAACGCGCCGAGCAATCGGCGAGCAACGGCGCGCCACCTTCTCCCGCCTCGTACAGGATCCCGGCGAAGCGATCATCCTTGGGCCGGGCAAAGTTGTTGGAGACGTCGATCTGGTCAGCCGCCAGAATGTTGACCGCAAAGTGGCTGGCTTCCTCGAACACCTCAAGGCTACTGGAGCGCTTGTCGATGCTCCACAGAATGAGTGGCGGGTCCAGGGAAACCGAGTTGAAGCTGTTGGCGGTCACGCCAACTTTGCGGCCGCTGGCATCGGCAGCCGTCACCACGGTGACGCCCGTGGCAAAGTTGCCCAGCGCCCGGCGGAAGGCCCGTGCGTCGAAGGTGGTTTCAGTAAGGGTGGACATGCAAGGCTCCCGGGCTGTCGCGACGACAGCCTCGTTTGTTGTTATTCGATACGCGTGACGAGAAGAACCGCTGAATCAGACCATCGAAGGATCAGGCTCAAGGCCCATCAGTTCACGGCCGAGGATCTGCGCGCAGACATCGTAGTCGGTGTAGGCGTGAGCACCGGTCAGGTGCGCGTCACGGAACAGGCGCTGACTTTCATTGCTCTCGAACCACGCGCCGCCGCCAGACGCTTCCATCAAGCGATCAACGGCTTGAATGCACATCTTCACAGCATAGCCCTGATTGGTCCGCCAGAACGCCAGGGTGCCGCGGCTTGGGTATTCGTGGCGCTCGCTGTGCTCGGCGATGTCCTGCCAGCTTTTTTCCAGCAAGGCGCGGGCGGCGGCGACCTGGTGAGTGGACTCGGCAAGACGCATCAGCGCCGGGGTGGCGGCCCCCACGGCAGCACCGGTATAGGCACGCACGCGATTGCGGGTTTTCTCACGGAACACCTCAAGCATGCGTTCGGCAATGCCCAGGCTCACCGTGGAGAAACCACTGGCGAAATACGGACGGTAAGGCGCGTAGAAAATCTTGCTGTCCGGGTACAGACCAAAGCCGGCGGACTTGCCTTCCATCATGTCCTTGGCCTTCTGGATCCGGTGCTCAGGCACGAAGGCGTTGTCGATGATCAAGGTGCGGCTGCCACTGGCGCGCATGCCGACAGCGTACCAGTCGTCACGGATCTGGTAGTCACTGCGCGGCAGCACGGCAAAGCAGTAGTCCTGAGTGCCCTCGGCGTTTTTACGGCGAAAGCCGACAATCGCCCACTCGGCGTGATCGCAACCACTGCTCCACCCCATTTCACCGCTGAAGGTGACACCGCCTTCAACCTCTTCGGTACGCCCGAACGGGGCAATACTGCTGCTGGCGGTGGCATCAGGGTTGCTGCCCCAGATTTCCTCCTGCAGCTTGGCCGGGAACATCGCCAACTGATGGCTGTGGGTGCACAGCAGGCTCATGGCCCAGGCGGTGCTGGCACAGGAGCCAGCCACCAGTGCGATGCACTCGGCAAATTCAGGCAGGGAAATTTCCAGGCCACCGAACTTCTTGGGCAGAAATGCGCGGTGCAGGCCGGTGCCTTTGAGCAGCGCAATGTTTTCGGCAGGCACGGTACGCGCCTTCTCGGCCTCGTCCGCGTTAGCAGCGATGGTTGGCAGAATGGATTTGAGATCTTCCAGCAAGGAGTTTGGCTTTTTCATGGTCTGGCTCATTATTATTGGACCCAAGTGACCTGCCGCTGCCGAAGCCCTTTCGGCTGCGGCATTGAACGCTGGACGCACTAGACCAGGCGCGGCTCACTTACGAATGCCGGGCCAGTATGCGAGGCCATCTTGCGCTGGAAAATGCACGTTCCAGATGGAAGATTGTACTTTTCATAGTTCGCACCCCATGCCCGCCTCTCTCCCTGGGAGCTTGGCGTTGGCTGACCGATGGCAGGCACAGACATGCCGTTGACAGGCAGAGTCAAGATCGCCCGGCCAGCGCCCGGTAAGCTCGTGCCATACGTCTATTTCAGCGCGGCAAACCGCCGCCTGCTTCCTTGCCTGGAGTCTGCCCAGCATGAGCGATATCGCACTGCTTCCCTCGGTCAACGCCTTCCTTGAGCGCGACCATAGCCTGTACATCGATGGCGGCTATGTCGCCAGCAGCTCACAGAACACACTCACGGTGCTGAACCCGGCCACTGGCGAGGCCATTGCGCAGGTCAGCGATGCGACCCAGGCCGATGTCGAGCGTGCCGTCGATTCGGCCAATCGTGGCTTCAAGGTCTGGTCACGCACCAGCCCGGCGGCACGCGCCAGCGTACTGTTCAAGCTCGCCGACCTGCTGGAGCGCCATCGCGAGGAACTGGCACAGATCGAAACCTGCCAGTCGGGCAAGATCATCCAGATTTCACGGGCCTTCGAAGTCGACCAGGCGGCCCACTTTCTGCGTTACTACGCCGGCTGGGCAACCAAGATCACCGGTGAAACAATCACCCCGTCACTGCCCTCCTTTGCTGGCGAGCGCTACAGCGCCTTCACCCTGCGCGAGCCGATTGGCGTAGTGGTCGGTATTGTGCCGTGGAACTTCTCCACCATGATCGCCATCTGGAAACTGGCCTCGGCCTTGACCACCGGTTGCAGCATCATCATCAAGCCGAGCGAGTTCACCCCACTGACCATCCTGCGCATCGCCGAACTGGCCACTGAAGCGGGCCTGCCTGCCGGCGCGCTCAACGTGCTGACCGGCAGCGGCAGTGTCGGCAAGGCGCTGATCGAACACCCAGGCACCGACAAGGTCTCCTTCACCGGCTCGGTCCCCACCGGCATTGCCGTAGGCCAGGGCGCGATGGGCGCCAAACTGACCCGTGCCACCCTGGAACTGGGCGGCAAGAACTCGGTCGGTTTCCTGCCTGACGTCCATCTAGACAAAGCCGTCGATGGCATGATCGAGGCCGGTTTCCTGCATTCAGGGCAGATTTGCGCTGCGGCAGAACGCTTCTTCGCCCACCGCTCGCAGATCGAGCCGATGATGGACGCGCTGTCCAAGCGCCTGGCACACCTGAAAGTCGGCTCGCCGCTGGACGAGAGCACCCAGTTTGGCCCGGTCGCGAACAAGCAACACCAGCAGAAGCTGGCCCGGTTCTTCGCCACCGCCCGCGCCGAAAACAGCACCATCATTCATGGCGGCCAGATCAGCGAAGGCCCAGGCTGCTACGTAGAGCCAACGATCATTCTGGCCAATTCGGTCAATGACACCCTGCTCAATGAGGAAACCTTCGGCCCCGTCGCGACGTTTTACCCTTACGACACCGAAGACGAACTGCTGGCGCTGATGAACAACACCGCCTACGGCCTGAGCGCCAGCCTGTGGACCAACGACCTGTCCAAAGCGCTCCGCCTGGTGCCGGAGATCGAGGCCGGTACGGTGTGGGTCAACATGCACACCCTGCTCGACCCCGCCGTCCCCTTTGGCGGCACCAAGTGCTCGGGGATCGGCCGTGAATTCGGTGGGGCCTTCATCGACGACTTCACTGAACTGAAATCGGTGATGATTCGCTACTGAACCCCGTGCGAGACGCACAATCTGTTGGCACAGGCGCACGACAGGACGAAACATTAAGTTAAGATGTGAACATTATTCGCCGCTGACGGGTTCTGTGTCGTGAATCACCCCCAACCTACCACGTCGTCTCGCTGGCCCTCCTCGATCCGGGCGCTGCGCCACCGTAACTTTCGCCTGTATTTCATCGGCCACGCGATTTCCACGCTGGGCACTTGGGTACAGATGGTGGCGTTGTCCTGGCTGGTCTACCGGTTGACTGATTCCGCTGCGCTGCTGGGTATCACAACCTGTGCCAGCCTGTTGCCCCAACTGTTTGTCGGGCCGATTGCCGGGGCCTGGATCGATCGCCACGACAAACGCCGGTTGCTGGTGCTCACCCAGAGCCTGCTGGGCCTGCAGGCTCTGTTACTGGCACTGCTGACCTACAGCGGTCACATTGGCGCCAACCTGATCGTGCTCATGTCGTTCGTCCTGGGCGTGCTGAATGCCGTGGACACCCCGCTACGCCAATCGCTGCTCAGCCGTTTCGTCGATGATGTCGACGACTTGCCAAATGCCCTGGCCTTGAACGCCTCACTGTTTACCTGCTCACGCTTCGTCGGCCCGCCGCTGGCCGGACTGCTGCTCGGCATGACCGGCGAGGCGGTGTGCTTCGCCCTGAACGCGCTGTCCTACGGCGCACTGATCATCGGCCTGCTGGCGGTGCGAATGAGCGTCGGTGTGCGGGCTAATGGCAGCATGGGTAGCGTCTTCCGCGAAGGCCTGACCTACGCCTTGCAAACGCCCTCGGTACGCGGCCTGATCCTCGGTGTACTGATCGTCAACATCACCGCCTCCAGCTACGCGGTACTGCTGCCGGTGTTCGCCCGGGATATCTTCGCCGGTGATGCCAGGACGCTGGGCTGGCTCTGGGGCGCGGCCGGGTTTGGTTCGCTGCTTTCGACCCTGTTGCTCGCCGGCCACCGATCCGCCGAACAGCTGCAGCGTTTGATCATCACTACGGCCGGTGCCAGCGCTGTCGCCTTGCTGGTGTTTGCGGCCAGCACCCAGTTGGCACTGTCGTTGGCGGCAATGGCGGTGCTGGGCTTCGGAGTGACGATCAACAACGTCGGCACCAACATCCTGCTGCAGAGCCAGGCGCCTGAAGTGCTGCGTGGCCGGGTGGTATCGCTCTACACCTCGACCCGCTTTGGCTTTGACGCCATCGGCGGCCTGCTCGCCGGCCTGCTTGCGGCGCGCTTTGGCGGCCCATGGGCCATGCAGGTCGCCGGCGCCTTGCTCCTGCTCTACTGCGCCTGGCAACTGCTGGCGCAACGCAGAACCGCTCGACAAGCGACCCGGGCCCAGGGCAGCGAAACGCATTGAACGCACATCAGGCCGCTTCAACAGATCACTGAACAGACAAGGTCGCGAGATGAACGAACTTCTACGCCAGCAACCCACCATCACCCTGCGCATGGCCATGCAGGCACTGCAAGCGGCCCTGGAAAAAGCCGAAGAAGAACAGGTGCGAGTCAGCCTGGTAGTGGTCGACGCAAGCGGTCTTCCGATTCACTGCGCCCACATGGACAGGGCTCCCCGGCCATCGCAGGACATTGCCCTGAACAAAGCCCTGACCGCCGTGGGCTTCGGCATCGCCACACAGGGCTGGCAAGCCCGCCTGGAAAAATGCTCCGAAGGCGTCCGCCAAGGCTTACCGCTGCAACGCAACATGGCCCTGTTTGGTGGCGGCGCGCCTTTCCTGCATGAAGGGCTGGTGATCGGCGCCATTGGCGTCTCCGGTGCCTCCGAGGCTGTCGATGGCCGCTGTGCCGAAGCCGCCGTCGAACGTGTCCGCACGCTGCTCGGCCACTAGACTGAACGTCGACGGTTCCCCTTGTAGTCCGCTTGATGGCCAAGGCCAGCACGGTCGCTTCGCGGGGTGCATCCTGTCTTGCCTCACACCCTTTGTTCCAGGTGGCAGCCATGATCAACATCGAAACGCCAACCTACTACACGGCGACCAAGAAGTACGACCTGCACTTCCCCGACCTGCAAGCCGACCTGGAAGCGGATGTCGTGGTCATCGGCGGTGGCTTTTCCGGTATCAACA
Source organism: Pseudomonas laurentiana (assembly GCF_014648275.1). Classification (GTDB taxonomy): domain Bacteria; phylum Pseudomonadota; class Gammaproteobacteria; order Pseudomonadales; family Pseudomonadaceae; genus Aquipseudomonas; species Aquipseudomonas laurentiana. The sequence goes on along the minus strand of NZ_BMQU01000003.1, from coordinate 153,412 downwards.
CGGCGTTGGAGCTGGCCGAAAAAGGCATCACCAACACCGTCGTGCTGGAAGCGCGCTACCTGGGCTTTGGCGGCACCGGTCGCAACGGCGGGCAGATCATGGCGGGCATTGGTCACGACCTGGAGAAGATCAAGCAGGATGTCGGCGAAGCGGGCCTGCGCTCGATTTTCGAAATCAGCGACCTCGGTGCCGACATCATCAAGGCGCGTATTGCCAAGTACGGCATCGATGCAGACTTCTGCCACGGCTACGGTTACATGGGTTTCAACCGCCGTCAGGCCGCCACCCTGCGCAGCTGGGAAACGGCGTTCAAATCCCTCGGTTCAAAACACGAAATCCGCTTTCTGGACGGTTCCGATGTCCAGCAGATCATCGGTTCGAAGGCCTACAGCAGCGCCCTGCTGCACATGGGCGGTGGCCACGTGCACTCCTTGAACCTGTTGCTGGGTGAAGCCCAGGCGCTGGCCAGTCATGGCGTAAAGATCTTCGAATACAGCCCGGCCCTGGAGGTGTCATACGGCGAACGGATCACCGTGCGCACCGCCAAGGGGTCGGTCAGGGCAAGCAAACTGCTCTGGGCCTGCGACAGCTTTCTCAACAAACTGGAACCGGAGCTGCACAAGAGCACGATCAACACCTATGCGTTCCAGATGATGACCGAGCCGCTGCCAGACGCACTGATCCAGCGTATCAGCCCCATCCGTGGTGCCTACAGCGACATTCGGCCGATCATCGACTACTACCGCGTAACCCGCGAAAACCGCCTGCTGTTCGGTTCGGCCACACCGTTCATCGAGCACATCCCGCTTGACCTGAAAGCCTGGAACCGCAGGCTGATGCTCAAGATCTTTCCGTACTTGAAGGACGTCAACATCGACCTGGCCTGGGGCGGCCCAATGGCGTGCAGCCCGAACCTGTTCCCGCAAATCGGCACCCTGCCCGGCCGTGCCAATGCGTTCTTCGTACAAGGCTACTCAGGCTTCGGCGTCACCCCCAGCCACATCATCTGCAAGGTGTTGGCCGAGGGCATGAGCGAAGGCTCGGCGCGCTACGATTTGATCAGCTCGGTCAAACGCACTCAGGTGTACGGCAAGGATCATTTTCGGCCGCTGCTGCTCAGTGCCGGTAAGAGCTGGCACCAACTGTCAGGCTTCTGGTCTGGCCGCCGTTAACCCCCGCCTTGGACGATAACCGCACCATGCCTGCCTGCACCAAAGCACTCGGCCAACACTGCCTGCACGCCTTCAGCCAGCAGGTCCCGGCGTCACTGGGTGCGTTCTATCGCATCGACGCGCAGCTGCAGGCCTGTGACTTCCAGTTGCTGGGCATGCAAGCGCCCATGCACCACACCTACCTGGAACACTACCGTCACCTCGACCCACTGCAACCCAGCAACTGCCTGGCCATCGGCCTGCCGGTGGTGTCGCTGCGCCAGGGCCTGGCTCACCACAGTGAGGCCAGCGGTCGCCTGTACCAACGTTTCCTAAACCAGCATCAGGTGGTGGATGTGGTCGAGGTGATTGCCCACGTCGAAGGACGCCCCGCCGCCGGCCTGTCGCTGTTGCGCTGTAGCGGCCTGGGGCTGTTTCAGGCGCACGAGCTGCAAAGCCTGTTGCCGCTGCACGGCCTGATGCAACTGGCGGCGCATCAGCTGCCCAGCGCACCAAGGGATGATCGCCTGCAACGGTTGACCCCACGCGAACGCGAGATCGCCGTGCTGTTGCGGGAAGGCGTGAGCAACAAACAACTGGCACGCCACCTCGACCTTGGCCTGCCAACGGTGAAAACCCACCTGATCAACCTGTTCCGCAAGGTCGGCGTGAAAAACCGTACCGAGCTGGTCGGGGCACTGTTCCTCCCAGAAAACGCCAGGACTCAACCCTCTGGTTGATACCGCCGTGCGCCAGCGGGATGCACCATCACTGCATCTTCCATCGCACGAGCAACCGCCATGACTACTCCACACGCCGAATGGATCACCGTAGGCGCCCTGGCCGAGGGTTTTGCCCCCGAAGCATTTATCCTGCCGCAGCTCGCCGAACTGGCCGGCAAGCAATTCAACCTGTTCTTCGCCAATGGCTGGGAAATCACCCACCGTTTCGATGCCGAACAGGTGCACTGGAGCGCCGCCGACGGCCACTCCAGTGGCAGTGCCAACTACCGCGCGACCTCCATACGCCCGGGGATCTACCTGGTGGATTTCCTGAAACATGAGCACGGCCAGGACAGGTCGATCTCACTGGTACTGGACACCCTGACACACTCCTTCACCGCCGTTATCGGTCGCCTGCCCCGCGAATCGGAAACCCATGAGGGCCTTTACCACCTGGCCCTGGCCGGCAAGAGCCTGACCCGCGTGGACGCACAGTTTTTCCACGGCAGCCTGGACACGCCGTGGCGCGATGGCGGCTGCCCGCATGCCCCGACACAAGAGCTGGTCGGTATCCGCAACCGCTACCGCTATAGCCCGACCGAAGTCTACGAACACATCTATCTGAATGAGCACTACTACGCTTGGCAGTGCCTTGAAGGTGTCGAGCAGGGTCTGTGCGACACCGACCGCGCTCACTACTACAAGATCGCCGATGAACTCTACCTGTTCGTCTGGCGCGAGAAGATCGTGCCAACACTGGGGCTGGTGATGATCGACCTGAAAAACCACCGCAGCGACGGCAAGATCTTTGGCTATGCAGGTGGCAGTTTCGACGAACTGTCGAACTTTCCGGTGTCCTCCTACTGCAACCTGATCAACATCACGGTTCACGCGCATGACTAAGACGATCCTGATTACCGGTGGTGGAACCGGGATCGGTGCTGCCTGCGCCCGACGCCTGGCCGACCAGGGCGCCAATCTGGTGCTGGTCGGCCGTCGCCGGGAAGCGCTGGAACAGGTCGCGGCCGCAACCGGCGCACAGGTACTGGTCGGCGATGCTGCCAGCAGCCAGGCGTGGGTCGGTTTCATCGAACAGATCCGCAAGCGCTTCGGTGGCCTCGACGCACTGATCGCCTGCGCCGGTGGGCACGGCCTCGGCGCGGCCCTGGACACCCACGATGACGCCTGGCATGCAGCACTGCGCAGCAACCTCGACAGTGCCTTCCACAGCGCTCGCGCCTGCCTGCCGCTGTTGATCGAGCGACGCGGCAGCATCGTCCTGATGGGATCGATTGCGGCCCTCTCGGCCGGCCCGCAGGTGTGCGGCTACACCACCAGCAAGCACGCGCTTATCGGCCTCAACCGGTCACTGGCGCGTGACTACGGCCCGCTGGGCGTGCGAGTCAATTGCATCTGCCCTGGCTGGGTGCGCACCCCCATGGCCGATGAAGAAATGCAGCCCCTGATGCAGCACTACCGCGAAGACCTGGAAGCTGCCTACCGCCGGGTGACCGCCGATGTGCCGCTGCGACGCCCGGCCAGTGCCGACGAAATCGCCAGCCTCTGCCAGTTTCTGATCAGCGAGCAAGCCTCGATCATCACTGGGGCGGTTATCCCTGCAGACGGCGGCTCAAGCATCGTCGATGTGCCGACGCTGGCCTACACCCATCTGGAGGGCGCCTGATGAGCACTCACTTCGACTTCAAGGGGCAAACCGTGCTGGTCACCGGTGGCGCCCAAGGCATTGGCCGCAGCATCGTCGAGGGCTTCGCCGCCAGTGGTGCCAAGGTGGTGATCGCTGATCTCAACCTGGTTCAGGCACAAGCCCTGGCGGCTTCATTGCAGGCCGAAGGCCGAATGGTCGACGCAATCGGCATCGACCTGGCAAACCCTGACGCAATCTTCAGCCTGCTCGCGGGCCTTGAGCGGCTGGATGTGCTGGTGCATAACGCGGGCTACTTTCCGCTGACACCGTTCAACCAGATCACCCCAGAGGTTCTCCAGCGCACACTGGCGGTGAACCTCTCGGCATTGTTCTGGCTGACCCAGGGCGCCCTGCCGCTGTTCCAGCGCCAAGGCGCCGGCACGGTCCTGGTGACCTCATCGGTCACCGGCCCACGGGTCGCCTTTCCAGGGTTGAGCCACTACGCTGCGTCCAAGGCTGGGGTCAACGGTTTCATTCGCAGCGCGGCATTGGAGCTGGCCACCTTCAACGTGCGAGTCAACGGGGTCGAGCCGGGCATGGTGCGTACACCCGCTATGACCAACCTGGGCGACGAATCCCTCAATGCGCGCATTGCCCAAGGTGTTCCCCTGGGCCGCCTGGGCGAACCGCAGGACATCGCCAATGCCATGTTGTTTCTGGCCTCGGAGCGCGCCGGCTACATCACCGGGCAAACCCTGATCGTCGACGGCGGTGCAACGCTGCCTGAAACCCAGGCCACCGCCCCACAACAACCCTGAGCGACGCGCGGCCATGTCGGCAGACGAACAACTGCCGGCACTGGCCGCCGGGATCAAGGGCACTGGCAGCCACGAACAAGACTTGCCCCCCACAACAACGCGCTAATAGCCCGTCGCCAGCCAGCAAGCGACGACGATCTTGTCTGAACAAAAAACGCAGCCGTCCGTGCTACGAAGAAAAAACGAGGGAGAGTCTCATGGGAAGAAAAGTTCACCTGTTGCCGTTAATACAGGCCATCGGCCTAGGCGTCGCCACACTCGCCGCCAGCCAGACCGCCACGGCTTACGCACTGTATGCCGACGACGACACGCACCTGAACGCCGACTTTCTCGCGGTCTATGGCCTGTTCAACAGCCGAAAGAACTACGACGGCACATCGGGTGGCTCCACCTGGCGTGAAGGCTTCATCAAGTACGGCGTCAGCGGCGATCAAGGGCTGGGCGGCAACGGTACGGCCTACGGCGCACTCAACTGGGTCAGCTCTGGCACGTGGGGTGACGGCGACGCGGCCGGCAACACCGACGGCTCCGAACGCACCACCAAGATTGAAGACGCGTACCTGGGCTGGCGTTCGGCCGATCTGTTCCCTGTGCTGGGCAAGGACGGCGTCGATGTCTCCGCTGGCCGCCAGGTGGTCAAGATCGGCAGCGGCTTCTTGATTAACGACGACGGCCCGAACCTGGGCAACGGCCCGGCTGACGGCGCGCTGAACCGTGGCGGAGCCTACTACCTCGCCGCCCGCCATGCCTTTGACCGCACCGCCGTACTGCGCCTGGGTGGCAAGGACGGCCTGCATGGCAGCATGCTCTGGCTCAAGTCCAACAACCGCGCACAAGCCGAGACCGAACTGGCCGCCGGCACCCTGGACTACACCGCTGACGTCGGCACCCTGGGCCTGACCTGGATTCATGGCCTGGGTGTCACTGATCAATGGGCCAGCGACTTCCAGAAGCAGCGTGATGGCATGGATGTCTACAGCCTGCGGGGCGAAGGCAACGCAGGTATCGAAAACGCCAGCTTCGCGTTTGAATACGCCTGGGAGGACAAGGACGCAGGCGCCGAAAAAGCCTGGTACGCCGAAGCCGGCTACACCTTTGCCGATGTCGCCTGGGCACCGAAGTTGACCTACCGCTACAGCCGTTACTCCGAAGGTTGGGACCCACTGTTCAACGGCCTGAGCACCGGCTACGGCACGTGGTTCCAGGGTGAAGTGGCCGCCAACTACTCCGGCCCGTTCAACAGCAACACCGACGTGCACCACGTGGGCCTGAAGGCCAACCCGCTGGAGAACGTCACCGTCGGCGCACTGTACTTCGACTTCAACACCCTGCACACACGCAACGCCCTGAACCTGGACGCACGCGAGCTGGACCTGTACGTCGAATGGGCAGTCAACGAACACCTGGTCATCAGCCCTCTGGTTGGCCTCTACCAACCCAAGAAGGATGAGACCAACGGCGGCAACCAGGTGGGCGGCAACGGCACCAACGTCTACAGCCAGCTCACCGTGGCCGTTCCGTTCTAACGGCCCACATCACATGACCACCGCGTCCATCGAGCGGTGGTTGCTTCAAGCGGGCGGGGCACGCTGCAGGCCAGCGAAGCCTGAACAAGCCGGGCTGGATAAAAACCGCAAGAAGCGCCATCCTCCACGCCTTTTCAAGCGCCGCCCTCGCGTTACGCGCGTATACCAAGGAACAGCCCCATGCACACCCAACCCCTCGATGCCGCTGACTTCACGTTTATCGAAGACACCTTGCTGAAGTACGGCGACGATCACTCGGTGCTCAACCCCTCCGAGCTCGACGGTTACTTCACCGCGCTGGTCTCCAGCCCTGTGCAGGTGGATATCGCCGAATGGTTCCCAGCCATCTGGGGCGGGCAAAACCCGGACTGGGAAAGCCCTGAGGAATGCAGGCAGTTCATTGAATTGAGCGTACGCCACATGAACACGCTGGCCACCCAATTGGCCCTCGACGTGCAGGCCTTCAAGGCACGCTTTGAACAGACCGAACACCAGGGCGAGGCACTCACCCTGGCTGAAGAATGGTGCTTTGGTTACCTGCGCGGGGTAGCGGTGGGCAACTGGCCCGAGCTGCCAGCACCTCAAGCCACACTGTTCCAAGCAATCAGCACCTGTGCCGAACAAGACAACTTTGAACTACCGGTGGACCTGGATGTGGCTCAACACCGCCTGCTCGTAGCGGCAATCGAACCGGCTGCCTGTGCCCTGCATGACTACTGGGCCGCTCAGCGCCAGGGGTGACCGGCTGCGGCAGTGCTGTCAAAGCGCTGGAGCGCTCTGCATCAAGGCGCTCCAGACCAACTTGATCTCCTGAGCGGGGTCCTCATGGCACTGCAGAATCAGTCCTTCGACCAGTGAGGTGAATACCCTGGCCAGCATGCTGCGTTCCAATGGCACCTGCTTGCCGGCCTGGTTGAAGATACGCTCGATCAGCACACCTAGCGCTTCGCTGTGCTGCTTGTGCAGCGCGTGATAATGCGGTGCGAACGTTGTGTCCCGGGCCGCGAGCAATTGCAGCTCGACATCAATGATCACGCAGGCTTTGTTGTGCTTGAGGCTGTCTATATACAGGCTCAGGCCATGTTCAAGCGCTTCTGCGCTCTCGCTGGCATTGACCGTCGCGCTCAAACGCTCGATTTCCGCCCCCTTGAACCGCTGGGCCAGGCACAGCAACAAATCCGCCTTGCTGGAAAAGTTCGAAAAAAAAGCACCTTTGGAAAAGCCGGCTGTTTCGGCAATATCGCTGACACTTGCAGCGTGAAAGCCTTTGCTGACCATCAATTCAAGAGCCGCCTCAAAAAGCTTCTCGCGCGTGATGTGCTGCTTCTCTTCCCGCCCCATCCTTTTTTTGATCACGCTTGAACTCCAGCCCCAACCCCCGGGGCACTGCACATGTGCCAGGAACGCTCGGCACCTCACCCAATAGCGTGGAACCGGCCCTTTCGCCGCGCATGATAACGCATTGATCAATAGCGCAGTCGTGCAGCCCCTGGAACCGCGGGTTACAAAAACCGATTGATATTCAGATACCAACTGGTATCCAATAGCCACCATCGACCACCTTCACAGGCGACGACCTAGCTCCCGTCCACTGGCCAGTACCATGGCGGGATCATCCAGAACATGCAGGAAGCAGGACATCACCATGGAATGTGCATTTGTCACCGGTGCAACGGGCTTGTTGGGCAACAATACTGTTCGCGCCCTTCTAAACCGCCACATCAACGTAAAAGCCCTGGTCCGCTCGGCAACCAAAGCGCGGGTGCAGTTTGGCGACTTGCCAGTCGAATGGGTCGAAGGCGACCTGCTGAACATCGACACGTTTCGCCAGCATCTGCAGGGCTGTGACGCCCTCTTCCATACCGCCGCCTATTTTCGCGACAGCTACAAAGGCGGAAAGCACTGGCAGCGGTTATACGACACCAACGTCCTGGGCACCGAACGCCTGCTGCAAGCCGCTTATGACGCGGGCATCCGCCGTGCCGTACATGTCTCATCAATTGCCGTGCTCAAGGGCGAAAAGGGTGAGCTGATCGACGAGAGCATGTCCCGCCCCGAGCAGGAAGCCGACGACTACTACCGCAGCAAGATCCTCAGCGAAGCAGTCGTGCGCACGTTTCTTGCCAGTCATCCAGACATGTTCATCGCCATGGTCCTACCCGGCTGGATGTTCGGTCCCGGCGACATCGGTCCGACTTCGTCAGGGCAGTTCCTGCTCGACTTCATCGCTCAGAAACTGCCGGGCACACCTCCGGGCAGCTTCTCCGTGGTCGATGCAAGGGACGTCGCCGAACACCAAATCGCAGCGATCACCCACGGACGCAGCGGTGAACGTTACCTGGCCGCTGGCGTGCACATGGAAATGGCCCGTCTCGTCGAAGAGGTGGCTGCCATCAGCGGCGTCCAGGCACCAACGCGCAAGGTGCCACTGTTCATGCTGCGCCTGATTGCACTGCTCTACGAAGGTTACTACCGCTTGACTGGGAAGCCGATACTGCTCAGTCGCTCCACCGTCAAACTCATTGCCGAGGAACAGGACCGCACCCACTTCAGCCATGAGAAAAGCCAGCGCGAGCTCGGCTGCCAATTCCGTCCCGTAGCGCACACCCTGCGTGACACCTTGCAGTGGTACCTCGACAACGGCTATCCCTCACAGGGAAGTGCATGATACCCATGCGCGATCAAACGGCCCCGCTTGTCCTCAATTTATCCGCGCAGACTGAAAACCGCGCCCTCACCCAGTGCTAGCGCATAGACAAGAAAAAACCCGCCCCTCTACGAAAAAGCCCCGCAGACGTTAGCCTGCGGGGCTCTTGAAGCCTGAAACTCAAGCAGCACACTGCAATGCTCAGCCGATTGATGCGGGGACCATTATCCCAGTCGCCGCCTGAATTCTTCCCTTTGTTTCCATGACCACCTGAATGGTCATAGTCCTGGCTGCTGTGCGGATTTCCCTTACCACCTCCTTGCCCCTTCCCGTTACCGGGATCGGCCAATGCAGTCGCTGAACCGGATACCAGCGCAACACAGGTAACAACTGCAATCAACGAGCAAGATCTGAACATATCCGTACTCTCAGAAAATGATGTTCCTCAGGAATGTAGACGCTCCAGATGATTTTGGCTCCATGAGCATTCCATCGCAGGCAAGCCTGCATCCCACAGGAAATGCACAGGCCGTTGCATGTGCATTGTTCTTGACCAAAGAACCCGTGCAGTGTGGTTAGCGGGCTTTTTCTTGGGCGCGAGGATCAACGACTACGACGCAGCGCCTTCGACTTCACCGGATTTCCTCTGGCGCTTTTGCTCATACATTGCCCGGTCTGCAATAGTCAGGGCCTCGGAGATACGGACTGCCTTGTTGGTAACAGCAAGCCCACAGGAAGCCTTGATCCCCTCCTCCTCAAGCGCTTCTTTAATTCTCTCGCACAGCGCTTGACCGCCAGACAAGTCGCAATTGACGCCAATGATGCCGAACTCATCACCGCCCAGTCGGGCAACGATGTCGTCAGCCCTGGACGCCTTTTGCAGGGCAGAAGCTGCACGCTTGATCAGCGCATCGCCGGCTGCATGGCCATGGCTATCGTTAACAGCCTTCAGTTCGTCCAGATCGACGACTATCACAACGGAGGACTGGCGGTAACGCTGGTAACGCGCCTCTTCCTTGGCAAGAAGCTGGACCCATCCCGCGCGGTTGTAGACCCCCGTCAATGCATCGGTAAGCGCTTGAGCCTGATACCGCTCAGCCCGTCGCTCTTCCTCGTCGACCCTCAGTTCCATCTGCAGAATGGTGCTGAGCATCTCGCCCACCAACTCAATCAGCTCCTGATGTTCGGAAATGCTATCCGGCTTGGACTCAGGGTCGATGCCACACAAGGTCCCAAACAGGCGTCCATCGGACAGCAGGAGTGGCACGCCGATGTAGGCACCGATTGGTATTTTTCGACCAATTTCAGCCGCCGCATACGCGGGTATCTGACGTGAGTCCGAAGCAACATTCGGCCCAAACCCTTTGACCATTTCACTGCAGAAGGAGTCGTCCCAATTGAATACATCGCCAGGAACGACGCCATAACCTTGATCGTCACTGTGTAAGACCGTCCAATCGTTACCCTCGGTTCGGGTCACCATGCACAGCTGGAAGCCAAGTATTCGGCGTAAAAAGGCCAGTGCTCTTATCGACACACTCTCAAAATCATTCATGGCATGCCTCAAGAAATAACCAGACAACGGACGCCATAGGAGGCAACCCCACAATAGCCATCGTTGGACATAGCCCGCGATTATAAAGTTAAGCCCTACTTTGTGGCGGGTTTTCATGCCTGCCACTTGGACCCGTACACATGCACCATCCGTCTATTGAAACGCACGGGCATTGACCACCCGTAGACCGGATAGCCCACCCAGCCTGCCCGGCCTATCGAACGCTACTTCTGGCTGAGCGCCGCAATCGACACGCCTGACGCCACAAAGGTCAAACCCGCCCCCACGTTCAGCCCATTGACGAGTCGTGGTCGCTGACGCAGACACTGGGATAGCGTAGTGGCAAACACCCCCATGAGCGCAAAACCCACCGCCGTCAGCGCAGCGAACCATATGCCGTACACCAACATCTGTACGGTCACTGAACCACGTTGCGGATCGACGAACTGCGGGATGAATGCCAGCACGAACAAACCCGGTTTGGGATTGAGTGCAGCAGAGAGAAAACCTGTGAGGAAAATGCTCGGCAGCGATTGCCGGGCGGCCGGTCGAAAACTGATCAGGCTGCGAGAACGCAATACCTTGATACCGAGCCAGAGCAAGTAACCTGCGCCTAGGAGCTTGATGAACCAGAACGCGACCTCCGAGGTCTGCATAAGCAGGGTCAACCCCAACGAGGCGGCGGTCACGTGGAACAGAATCCCCGCACCAGAAGCCAGACCCGAAACGATGGCAGCCATACGGCCTTGGCTGAGCCCGCGGCCAATGGCCAGCAGGTTATCCGGGCCGGGGGATGCCACTAACAGCAAGCAGGCAGCGGTATAGGCAAGCCAGGTATCGAGTGGAAACACGGTAATCATCCTTGAACGTAATAGAGGCATCAGGCCTGTCAGGGGTATTGTTGCACGCAAAACGCTCAAATCAAGTAAGGCTCGAACAGACGTCGCACATCCACACGTGCCTTCAGCTTCGCGGCCAACAGATACAACCCTCCCACCTTGCGATGCAGAAACAGTACATCCACTGGGGGGGCGCCCCAGAAGTCGCGGTCAGTACCCAGTTGCCACCCCGCATCACGCAAACGCAAGGCGAGGTCAGAGGTCGCAAAGTCATAGACACCTTGATGCCGCAGTGGCTCGCAGGCTTGGGCGATCAGGTCCGTCAGCAACACTCTGTGTTTGGGCAGGGTTTCAGGTCGAAAGTAACCGACGTCCAGCGCGGCCTCGCCAATGGCGGCGCGGTCCTCACGCAAGCCTGCAATCAGCAAGCGGCGATAAGCCTCAGTGCTGCTGCGGACATAACGGCGTGTAGCGCCGAAGTCGAGCAACACCATCTGGCGGGTGTCTCGCTGATAACGGTAGTTGGCAAAGTTAGGATCGGTCTGCACGCACTGGAACTCGAACACCTCGCGCAGCAGCAGGCCAAACAACAACGTGATGACCCGGTCACGCTCGGCCTGAGGCGCGTGTTCAAGTGACTCCACCGCGACCCCGTCGATGAAGGACATCACCAGAATGGTTGACGAGCTGAACTCGGCATACGCGCAAGGAACCAGAAACTCAGGGCTGTCGGCCAGCAACTGATGAAAGTGCCGTAAATGCTCGGCCTCCTTGAGGTAATCCGCTTCATCCTGTAGCTGACGCTTGGCCTCTTCGAGCAGAGGTGCAACGTCACTGCCTTTAGGTAGCAACCCGGAGATACTCAGCAACGTGGCGACGTTATCGACATCGCTGGCAATACTCTCACGCACACCTGGATACTGCACCTTGATCGCCAGGCGTTGGCCATCTTTGCTTTGCGCAGCATGAACCTGGCCGATGGACGCCGCCGCCAGAGGGGTGAAGGAAAAACGTTCGAAACGCCCTTCCCACCCCTTGCCCCAGCTTTCGTTGAGCACTGCCACCAACTGGCTCATGGGCATCGGATGCGCGTCGGAGCGTAAACGAGAAAGGATTTCGCTGAGCTCACGCGGCAGCAAATCACCTGCATCCATCGATAACAACTGCCCGACCTTCATGGCTGCGCCACGCAGTTGCGACAACTGCTCGACCACCCGCCGCACATTGCCTGGCGTCAACAGCAGATCACTGAACGCCGGACGTTTGCCTTGCGCCAACTGCCGAGCACCTTCAGCCAACATACCGCTCGCGACACCCGAGGCCAAACTGCCAAAACGCATCAGCCGCGACAAGCGACTGCCCGGCACAGGAGACGAGCCGGGCTCCCGCGGTTTCACGAGTTGATCGCCATGACAACCGCGCCAAGCAGGAGACAGACGCTCGCGACGCTGGTTAGCCGCAATCGCATCGGCAGGTACCAGGCAGGCAAACTCACAACCTGCAGCAGGTGCCGGTCCTGCCAGAAGTGGACGACAAACCCGACGACCAACAACAAACACCCCCATGACAGTGGCAGCAACGTGGCAGCCCAAGCGATGAGGGCCGGAATGATGCTCCAGATGAACCGATCACGGCGCTGCTCGATACTCATGCCTTGCGCGGTCATGGCAAACCCCCAATGCAAAGCACCCACAAAACTCAGGATGACCGCGCCATACGTGACCAACGCCGTCGCCCACAAGAGCCGATGCTCAGAAAAGCCCAGGATCAGCAGTGCCAGACCAATAAACGGCAGCAAGCCGCCATACCCCAGTAAAGCGACATGCCTTGGCGGCGAGGTCAGCGACAATACGTTCATTTGAATTCCTTCCAGTGGCAGACATTTAAGACTGTAGGCCCAAAAGCCCTGACGTGATTCCAATGCTGCTCCTGCAATCCAGTGGCGCGCGAGCGCCACGATCCACTTGCACAGGTACGGGATCAACGTTGAGAGACACAACCTTGGCCCGCCTCAGCAGCCACAGAACACACTGTCAACCCGCCGCCTGATTGATGGCTGTATGCCCCAAAAAACACAGGTCTGTCACTACTGGGCACCGGGCTCTCTTGCTAACGTACCGTTCCACTGTTTTGAATGGACTCCCCATGCGCCTCAAACTCTACCAAGTCGACGCGTTTACCTCTGAAGTCTTCTCCGGCAGTCCGGCAGCCGTAGTGCCCCTTGAGTCTTGGCTTCCCGTAGAGGTGATGCAATCCATTGCCATTGAAAACTCGCTTCCGGAGACTGCGTTCTTTGTTCTTAACGCACACGGGCAGTATGAGATTCGCTGGTTCTCACCACTCACCGAGATCGACTTCTGCGGCCACGCAACCTTGGCCAGCGCTTTTGTGCTGTTCAACCTACCAGGTGCTTCCAAGTCCATCACCTTCTGGGCCAAGGCGGTGGGAGAGATCCCGGTGACGCAGTTACCAAGCGGTGAGATCGAGTTGAATTTTCCTGAGCTCGCTCCGCGTCCGCTGGTTGATGTGCCCGCCCAGTTGCGGGAAGGCCTTTCGATCATACCCAGCGAATACTGGGTCAACCGCCAAGCCTACTTTGCCATCTATGCCGATCAACAGCAGGTCGAGACCGTAGTACCGCAGCTCGACAAATTGATCGAATTGGGCCCGCGTGATGTGGTGGTCACTGCACCGGGTGAGCAATACGACTTTGTCTCGCGCTATTTCTGGCCCGCCAACGGCGGTGACGAGGATCCGGTCACCGGGTCCATTCATGCGGGGTTGGCGCCATTTTGGGCCGATCGTTTGAAAAAAACGCGATTGTCAGCATTGCAGGCCTCACGTCGTCGCGGTGTATTGGACTGCCGTGTTGAGGAAGGCCGGGTGTTTGTATCGGGGCATGCCGTGCAATATCTGGAAGGGGTAATCAGCCTGTAAACAGGCTGGTAAAAGCACTGCGATTGCCGAAAAGCAGCCGTTCCGCGCCACAAAACAACAGTATCGCCAATTGTGGCGCGGAAGCGTGGGCATCTGTGCAAACACGAAGTGCTGAGGATCTGCCAGAAACGCAGACTACTTGAGCTGCAACCGAAGGTTGTTCAAGTGTTCAAGGGAGGCCATCTTTTCCGCTGTGCCCGCCGGGCCATCGCTACCCATGATGGAGGAATATGCATCCTCGTACACCTTCGCAACAATCTGGGCATTCTCGGAGTGTTTCAGAAAAGCCATCAGAAGGTGTTCTACCGCATCGACTTGCGCTTGATTCAGGCTCACAACAACCTCCTTGACCCGGCCCAATGCCGGTTACCCGTAATACCCCATCCACCTTCAAATTACTACCCGGGTGAGCGGCAGAGGACTGTTCCGCAATGGCGCTTGATGCCTGAATTTCAGCCCTCTCCGGCGTCCTGCCGAACGATCATCACTTCAATTATCCCCAACAGGGATATCAAATAGACATCACCGTGATAGCCTTGGCGACTCCACTTTCAAGCGTCAAGGATCGAGAATGAAAAAGCTTATTCTGGTTGCGGCACTGGCAGCGTTTGGACCCGCCATGGCCTTTGCATCCAGCAATGTTGGCCAGTGCGTTTACCCTAAAACGACCGTTGCCAAAGATGGAAGCCTCACGTTCAAGCAACAGGTTGTGATTTTCAGCGAACCTAATGCTCAGGCTGGCAATTCTGTCCTGAAGACGTTCAGCGCGTTCACTATTGGCGCAGAAGCAAACGGCTTCGTGCAACTCCTGACCGTTCCTGATTACGATGCCGCGGACCCGGAGCGCGACGCAGGTAAAGTGTTTGGCTGGGCAAAGATGAAAGATTTCGACTTCCAGGCCCTGCGCAACTGCACCTGATTGACGCTCGGCTCAGCCAGGTGCTTACGCCTGGCTGAGCGAAACACTCCCCTGGCAGCTCCGTTCAGGATGGCTAACCTGGCTGTTACTCAAACCAACTACTGGAGCCTAAATGAACAGTCTGGATAAAGCGTTGGCGTTTCAAGCGCTTCACTCGCGCAGACACCCCCTCATCCTGCCAAACCCGTGGGACGCTGGTAGCGCTAGAATTCTGACATCCATGGGGTTTGAGGCCTTGGCAACGACCAGTGCCGGTCTAGCGTTCAGCCTGGGTCGTCGAGATGCAGAGGGCGCTCTGTCGCGGGCAGAGATACTGGCTAATGCCCAAAGCATCGTCGAGGCCACTCATTTACCGGTCAGCGCCGACCTTGAAAACGGATTTGGAGACTCACCTGAGGAGGTTTCCAAAACGATCCATATGGCTGCTGACATTGGTCTCGTTGGCGGCTCAATCGAAGACGCTACGGGTAACCCGCAAGCGCCGATCTACGAATTCAACCATGCGCTAGAGCGCGTTATTGCTGGAGTTGAGGCTGCACGCAGTCTGCCACTGCCTTTTGTATTTGTGGCGCGTGCGGAGAACTTCAGTGCCGGCGTGCATGATCTGGACGACACAATCCGCCGACTCATAGCATTTGAGCAGGCTGGAGCCGACGTTCTCTTCGCTCCCGGCCTGCCCGACTTGAAGGCTATCCAGCGGGTTTGTGAGGCGTTACAGAAACCAGTGAACGTGGTAATGGGCTTGGCAGGCTCTACGTTCACAGTGGATGACCTCGCAGGGGTTGGCGTCCGAAGAATCAGCCTGGGTAGCTCATTGGCCAGGGCCGCACTGGGCGAGTTCATTCGCGCGGCAGAAGAGGTAAAAGCCATGGGGACGTTCAATTTCGCCAGCAACGCCATCAGCTTCCGCGAGGCCAATTCACTCATGGCCCCCGGTAGGAAATCTGACTAGCTGGCCAGTAGCGGGCGCTGTAAGCAAGCGCAAACGACCCACATCTACTGCCCTCCAAACGTTCGTTTCAGTCGCCTGATATGACGATTGACGATCAGCTTATGGGCTAGACCTACCGGCACCATGTAGATACGTCCGTAGGCATTATGCGTTACGACAGATGATGTGATCGTGAACACACGATCTGTTATCGAAAGGCAGATCATGACGTCCAGGTGCAGGTCACGCTCGGTCAGAACCAGCATGTCAGGGGCACAGTGCTCCACCAGAAAGAAATCCAACTTTTCGCCAGCGTGTACTGTTTCTCGCCTCGCGCCGGAGAACCCGCCGATCCGTCTCACACCGAACAACGAGGAAATCGCGTCCCTCGCTCGAAAAGCCAACCGCATGAGCAGTCCTGATTTGGCCGTCATGATGTGCCAAGCGTCAAGAGCGGTCATTTCAACAGGGAGCAGAACCGACTTGATGTCATAGTAATCAAGATCGGACAGTGCACGCAGCGTGTGAGCAGGTGATGGGGTAGCCAAATGTTATCCCTTTCAGTGGCCCAACCGCGATTTCCGATAAAATCGGATGCTGATCATCTGTAGCCATACTACGTCAGAAATACCGCCACATGTTCCTTAACGGTTCGCGGTGTGAACACCTGTCGGCTACAGGCCGGTACCGGCGACACTATCAGGGAAAATCCGAAGGCTACGGGCCAGGCAATCACGAACGAGCAGGGCCATCATCCCGGAGATGAGGGCAGTCCCGTCTTGCAGACAGTCAATTAACGGTATGTTGAACCTAGGCGGTCTGTCTGCGCATAGCGAGAATCGCAGCACCGAATCCAATGAAGGTTACACCCACCACCCGACTCACCCAGCAGGACAGTTCGGGCCGTTTCAGTATGCCTTTGGCGCGCGAGGCAAGCGCAGCATACAGGCTCAAAGACGACACCGAGAGCGCCATGAAAATCGCCGTCAGGATCAGAAACTGCGGTAACAGGGCTGCACCTTGATCGATGAACTGTGGGAAAAGGGCCGTAAAAAACAGGGTCGCCTTTGGGTTGGACAATGCGGTAAAAAACGCCGACTTGTACAGTTTTAGGCGCGTGGGCCGATGCGTGTTCAGTCCCTCGTGAATGCTATCAGCCAGCAGTGGAGTCTTGCTAAGCAACTGCCTCACCCCGAGATAGAACAGATATCCGGCACCGAGGATCTTGACCATGCTAAACAACCATTCGGAGCTGGCAAGCAAGGCCCCCAACCCCAGCATCGCCGCTGCCGACAGGCAGAACAGGCCACTGGCATTGCCCAACGAGGACCAAATGGCGCTGCGTTGGCCATGGGCAAGGCTGTTGTTGATGGCCATCAATGTCGCAGGCCCTGGGCTGGCAATGGCAACTGCGGCTACCAGGGTAAAACCCAGTACAGTATTCGGGTCCATGGTTTTAGCCTCATAGAAAAAAAGCGAATGTTACAGAAAGCCAGGGTGCGAAATGATTCAAGTTACTCATTTCCTACAGGATCAATCGGAGCACCGCCAACGACGCTACGCCAAGAGCGACGGTGAACAGCATCGGTAAGCGCCAGGCGGCAACCAATGTGATGCCCAACGCGATCAACTCCTCAGGATGAGGCGAGACGAAGTGCGGAGCGATCACCGAGATCAGCACGCACCCGGGTGCTGCTTCCATGACCGCGCGTGCACGCGGCCCGAGCTTGCGTTTACGCAGTAGCAGGTAACCCGCCAGACGTGTCGTATAGGTGGCAGATGCCATGCCCACTATCGTCACTAAAGCCGCCATGCTGATCATTGCGCCACCGCCCGTAGATACGTGAACAGCATCCCGGCGATGACACCGGCAAACACGAACCAGGCCCCTGGCACCGTAAGATAAACCAGGATCGCTACCAGCAGGCTGACCAGCCACGAACAGGCCAGTTGCGGCCCTTTCCACATGCTCCTGAGCAGCACGATAAAGACTGCCGGGAATGCCATAGCAAACCCATAGGCTTCAATGTTGCCGAGCGCTGGTCCGATCGCCGCGCCGACCAAGGCAAAGCCGACCCAAACGGGGTAAAAGGGCAAACAGACGCCCCAGTAGTACGGCCAACTGAAGGCGGGTTGCTGCTGCGCCAGAGATCGCCGCGCCGTGTCGGCATAGCTGATTGCCCAGCCCTCGTCCGCCATGAAAAACAAAGCGGGGATCACCTTACGTTTAGGCAAGTGCTGAAGATAAGGCGCCAGCGCTGCACCCATGACGATATGGCGGCTGTTTATCAACAGAGTGATGAGCACAATCGTGAGCATTGGTGGCACTGCAGCCCACAGTTTGATAGCGGCAAATTCCGATCCGCCGGCGAAGTTGAGGCCGGTCATGACCCCCACTTCAACCAGCGACAGGCCGACCTGAGAGGCTTGCGCGCCAAGGACCATGGCATACGGGGCGACCGCGAACATGATCGGAAGAGCGTCCTTCGCCCCTCGCAGAATCTCGCTTCTGGTGTGTGTATGGGTCATTGGCGGCTACTCACTGCATCGTTATTGCTGTCGGGTGGCGGTAATTGTGGATACCAAGGGTTCGTCCAGAAAAGCGAATATCTGTTATACAAGGCATTCGATTTTCGAATGGATGAATACGACAATGCATTCCAAAGATATGCAGATCGATTGGTTGCGCACGTTTTTGGCCGTGGTCGATACGGGTTCCATGACCGCAGCGGCGCGCCAGGTCGCCCGCTCCCAGTCTGCGGTAAGCATGCAGTTGAAGAAGCTGGAGGGCAGCCTCGGTCGGCCACTGTTCAAGCGCGAACCGAGACAACTGATGTTGACCCCTTCGGGATATGACCTGCTCGCCCATGCCCGCAAGCTGCTTGAAGCCCACTCGACGATGGTTGATGCGATGCACGGGGGCTCGGTCTCCGGACGCGTTACCCTGGGAGTCCCGGATGACTACGCAGTGACCTACCTGATGCCGGCCCTGCGCAGTTTCTTGACCCGCTTCGGCGAGGTCGAGGTCACGTTGGTCTGTGAAGACTCTGCAAGCCTCTGGGCAAAGGTCGATCGTGGTCAGATAGATCTTGCTCTGGTCACCCGCGACGGCCCCTCGCGGGGCGAGCTACTACTCAGGGAAGCGTTGGTATGGGGCGGTGCTGAGCAACATGAAGCCTGGAAGCGCAGCCCGCTGCCAATTGCCGTGCACGGACTCAGCGAGCGCCTGCGCACAGCAATACTTGACGCTATCTCGGGGTTGGGACGCGAGTATCGGGTGGTGTACAACAGCCCCAATGTCAGCGGCCAGCTGGCAGCGATGGAAAGTGGCCTGGCGGTGGCGGTGGTAACCCGCTGCAGTCTACCGGCGCATTTCAAGGTGTTGGATGCACGGCATGGCCTGCCGGAACTGCCGGTGGCTGAAGTCGTGTTGAGCAGAAGCCGAGATTCAACAGGCTCACGTGCTGTCGATGCGTTGTACGCACATGTTGCCGAGACGTTGCGCGACCCGCTCTGCGATGGACCGCCCCACGTCCCTGAGGATGACAAACATGGCATCTGAAGGCGCTCTAGCCTTGGTATGGATTCCCGGCTTCACGCTCGACGAATCGCTTTGGATCGTCAGTTGCCCATCGACCCCAGGAGCCACTGCTGAAAAATCTCGGCAGAGGCAGAACGCTTGCGATGTTTCAGCGATACAAGGAACTCGCCATTGCCTGTCACACATTCGAAAGACGTAACCCGCTGCAACTCTCCCTTGGCCAGCGCCTCATCAGCCATGAACGTCCACGCCAGACCGATGCCCATACCTTGCTGCACGGCACGATACGCCAACGTCAATTGATTAAAGACCGGGGCTTTGTCCTGCGGCATGTAGTTGATGCCAAAGTGGCCGAACCATTGATGCCAGTCCAAACACTGCCAGGCGCAAGTGTCGATCTGCACCAGATTGGCCTGCGCCAGTTGTTCCAGCGTCTTTATCCCCGAGACATCCAGTGAAGGATGAGCCACCGCATAGACGATTTCCGGCATCAGGAAATCGCTGTCCAGCGAGGGCCATTCCCCAGAACCATAGAGGATGCCCACGTCGAAATCATTGAGGCTAGTCTCATCGAACTCGTTGATCGCGTGAACATGCACAGCAATGTCGGGGTACGCCTTGTTGAATTCGATCAGCTTCGGGAACAGCCAGAACTGGGCCAGGGCATGGGTCGCCAGCACCGAGACGGCGTTGGACTGATGGACATTGCGAATTCGCGTGACGCTTTGGTACATCGTGGCGAGCAGCACATTGACCGTCATCAGCAGCTCATCTCCTGCGGCGGTCAGCTTGATACCCCGTGGTTTACGCTCGAAAAGCGGAACACGCATACTATCTTCGAGCTGGCGCATCTGTTTGCTCACGGCACTCTGGGTAAGAAACAGCTCGCCAGCCGCACCCGTGAAGCTGGCATGTCGTCCCACGGCCTCAAACGTGATCAGGGTCTCCAATGGGGGCAAGGTACGCAAGTAGCGGTTGATGTGGGCTCTCCTGAACTGGTAACTGTGGCACGACATTCCGTTCTGGAATGGGTGACCAACTTTTTATCGCAGGTGGCTGCTTATATACCATGGCTAGAATGCCGCCAAATAGCGTGTCAGAGCCGAGATGATGAACAGCGGGATTGTATTTGCGATATTGGCGGGTGCCATCTGGGGAGGAGTGATTATCGCCCCTTCGCTACTGCCGGAATTCAATGCCGTGCTGATCAGCAGTGTG
Organism: Pseudomonas laurentiana; assembly: GCF_014648275.1. Lineage (GTDB taxonomy): Bacteria > Pseudomonadota > Gammaproteobacteria > Pseudomonadales > Pseudomonadaceae > Aquipseudomonas > Aquipseudomonas laurentiana. The sequence goes on along the minus strand of NZ_BMQU01000003.1, from coordinate 132,963 downwards.
CGGTTTGCAATGTACGGGCTGCTCTCGCTTCTCGTGGCATTACCGATTGCACCCCGCCTGCTATCACGATTGACACGCAGTGATGCATTCCTGCTGCTGCGTCTATCATTGACCGGAAATGTCCTGAACTATGCGCTGTTGGGCGCATCCGTACAACTGAGCGGGGTGACTGCGGCCGCCCTTATCAACGGCATGATGCCGGTTGCCATCACCTTTCTAGGGCGTGGCGATGCAGGATCCATACCCCTGACAAAGCTCAAGCTTCCCCTGGTGCTGGTATTCCTGGGCATCGTATCGGTCAGTCTGGAACATTCAGGCGTGCGGGCGGCAAGTAGCTCACTATCATCCCAGTTGCTAGGCCTGGCCTGCGGGTTCAGCGGCGTAGTCTGCTGGTCATGGTACGCCACCCACAATGCCCGTTATCTCAAACAAAGCCATTTCAACAGTAGCGAATGGTCGACGCTGTTGGGCATTGTGACCGGCATCGTGGCGGTCGTGTTCGGCATTGCTGCCTTGATATTATTCCCGAACCTGGTACCCGCTCAGATTGAAAAAAGCCGCTGGATGGCTCTGCTGTGGGTCTGCCTGTTCCTTGCGCTCTGTGGTTCGTGGGTTGCCAATGGGCTGTGGAACGCCTGCTCGCGTCGAATGGCCACATCGTTGAGTGGTCAGATGATCGTGTTCGAAACGCTGTTTGCCTGTGTATACGGTTTTCTGTTCAGCCAGCGTGTGCCTGGTTTGATGGAAGTGATCTCAATCGTGCTGTTAGTGAGTGGAGTGGTCTGGGCGACAAAGCGCCACCGAATGGTGCCGGTGAAACATGCTGAACCTTAGCCGCTGGCCAATTTCTGCTCGTTGCCTGCGTCAGCCTTGGGTCGGCTTCAGCAGGTCATGGTAGACAGAAATCGGCCACTAGCCAGCATTTGAGAACGCGGCGAGAATGCAGCAAAGCCCACACCGGGATTCACTGACGCACTACACCCGTACGGATTTGGGAAGCCTCCACTACAACGTCGAAGGCCACTGCTTTTTCTCCCTTGGAGTCAAAGCAGTGACGAAACCCAATTAATGATCCACCACAAAAAAACAGAAAGGTCGGCCCGACAACGGGGCTATAGGGCTACAGCCCGCGGGCGTAGAAATGCGGGTTGTCCAGACCGGCCTTGCCGTAACCCAGCACATCACCGGCCAGGGTGAAGATCTGTCCACCGGCTGCGAGCAGTACCGCATGCCCCGCAGCAATATCCCACTCCATGGTACGTCCCAGCCGTGGATAGAGGTCCGCCTCACCCGCAGCAACCAGACAAATTTTCAGCGAAGATCCTGCGCTTTTCAGTGAGCGCACCTTGCGCCCACCGAGGAATTCGTCCAACGCCTCGGCATCGCCATGGGAGCGGCTGGCAACCACGTCCAGCCCCTCTTCCGACACTGCTCGGCAGTGAATGGTCTGACGTTTTCCAGCCTGTTCGATAAAGGCACCACACCCACGCGCACCAGCGAACAGTCGCTCCAGCGCGGGCGCCAGCACCACCCCCAGCACCGGTTCACCGTTTTCAATCAGGGCGATATTGACGGTGAACTCGCCGTTGCGATTGATGAATTCCTTAGTTCCGTCCAAAGGATCCACCAGCCAGAATCGCTGGCCCACTTCCGGCACGTGGCCGGCCGCGGCGGCCTCTTCGGAAATTACCGGGATCTGCGGTGTGCGCGCCGCCAGGGCCTGCAGAATCAAGCCTTCGGCACGCTCGTCAGCCTCGGTGACCGGCGAGGTATCGACCTTCCCGCGCACGTTGAAATCCGTGCGATATACCTCCATCACCAGCTCGCCCGCAGCGCGAGCAATACCGATGACATCGTCGAGCAGAACAGCCATTGACTCGTTCATGGGGGGTTCTCCTGTTTTTGTTCTTCGTATGGTCCATTCGGCCTATGCGCCGTTTTCCGGATCCGGGAACAGTACTGACATCCACAACACCGCCAATCAGCAAATGGATGTTTAACAGGAGTTCCTGTGTCCCACGGCAATCAGTTATCCGTGCCTCAGATCAACAGCCTCCGTCTGCGCGCCGTGCAGTTGCGCATCGCCGGTAGCACGCTCAAAGCCATCAGTCACGACACCGGCCTCTCGCCCCCGACGATCATCGCTGCCTACAAGGCCTGGCAAGCCGGGGGATGGGATGCGGTACCCGTACGCGAACGCGGGCGCAAGCAAGGCGAAGGCCGTAGCCTTTCTGCTCCGCAGGAACAAAACATCTACCAACTGCTGGTCAGTACACTGCCGGAACGACACCAGTTACCGTTCCAGCTCTGGCAGTTAGAGGCCATGCAGGCACTGGCCAAACGTCTGCACGATGTCGATTTGCCAGAGCGCACCGCCGCCCACTATTTACAACGCTGGCAGCTCAACGCCGAGCGCCCGGCCAAACGTGTCGCCAAGGCTCAGCCGGCCGTTCAGCGCTGGTACCGCAGCACCTACGGGGACATCCTGGACCAGGCTCGCGCACAGAACGGCGAAATCTATTGGATCGATGATTACGGCGCACCCAACGATCAGGGCAAGCTCAGTTACGGCTTGCTGCGAGCGGTCAGCAATCGCGGCAAGGTGCTCTGGATGCCTTACGAAGACGGGTTGCGCGCACCGCATCTGGAAGCGTTCTTCGAACGCCTCTATCGCTGCACCGAACGCAAAGTATTCGCCCTACTCTCGGGCATGCACTGGCAGCGCGCCGCAACCTTCATCACCTGGGCCGGCGAACGCACCGACCGACTGCATCTGTTCCACCTGCCCGAAGCCAACGACATGCTCAACGGCGCCCGCGAGCTGGCGACCCTCATCAATCGGCAAGTCGCCCGCGCCAGCGATGCCGATGAGCGCGACAACGCGCCCGCTGCAGTTGCGACCAGCCGGCCGCGAGACCCCATGTTGCTGATGTTGCGCCTGATGTTAAAACATCAAGTCGCGCATAAGTCCGAATCGCAGCAGTTGTACGTTGGGAAACGAGAACAACAAAAAGCGAGAGGCAAATCCATGACGCTTACCCACCTACAACGACTGGAAGCCGAAAGCATCCAGGCAATGCGCGAGGTTGTCGCCGAATCCGAAAACCCGGTCATGCTCTACTCGATTGGCAAGGACAGCGCGGTCATGCTGCACCTGGCGATGAAGGCCTTCTACCCGGCCAAGCCGCCCTTCCCCTTACTGCATGTCGACACGACATGGAAGTTCAAGGAGATGTACCGCTTCCGGGATCAGATGGTGGCCAAACTGAATCTGGACCTGCTGACCCACACCAACCCCGAAGGCATTGAAATGGGCATCAGCCCGTTCAAGCACGGCTCGCAAATCCATACGGACATCATGAAGACCGAGGGGTTGAAGCAGGCGCTGGATCACTACGGTTTCGATGCAGCCTTCGGCGGCGCACGCCGCGACGAGGAGAAATCGCGCGCCAAGGAGCGGATTTTCTCCTTCCGTTCCGAGCAGCACCGCTGGGACCCGAAGAACCAGCGGCCGGAGCTGTGGCACCTCTACAACACCCGTAAACACAAGGGTGAGTCGATCCGCGTGTTCCCCCTGTCCAACTGGACCGAACTGGACATCTGGCAGTACATCCACCTGGAAAATATCCCAATCGTACCGCTGTACTTTGCCGCGCCGCGTCCGGTGGTCGAACGCGACGGGATGCTGATCATGGTCGATGACGAACGCATGCCGCTCAATCCGGGTGAAGTGCCGATGATTCGCAACGTGCGCTTCCGCACCCTCGGTTGCTACCCGCTAACCGGCGCCGTCGAGTCCGATGCCGACACCCTGCCCAAGATCATTCAGGAAATGCTGCTGACCCGCACATCCGAGCGTCGGGGGCGAATGATCGACCACGACTCGGCCGCATCGATGGAGAAGAAAAAGCAAGAGGGATATTTCTAATGGCACACGTATCTGACCTGATTGCCGAGGATATCGAGCAATATCTCAAGGCCCACGAGCACAAGAGCCTGCTGCGTTTTATTACCTGCGGCAGCGTCGACGATGGCAAGAGCACGCTGATTGGGCGCCTGCTCTACGATTCGAAAATGCTCTTCGAGGACCAGATGGAAGCGCTGGAAGTCGACTCGAAAAAAGACGGCACCCAGGGCGGCGAGCTGGATTTCGCCCTGTTGGTCGATGGCCTGGCCGCTGAGCGCGAACAAGGCATCACCATCGACGTGGCCTACCGTTTTTTCTCCACTGACCGACGCAAGTTCATCGTTGCCGACACGCCCGGCCATGAGCAGTACACCCGCAACATGGTGACTGGCGCTTCCACAGCCGACGTGGCCGTGGTGATGATCGATGCACGACGCGGCGTGCTGACTCAGTCAAAGCGTCACAGCTATCTGGCGTCGCTGATCGGCATTCGCAAGGTGGTTCTGGCCGTCAACAAGATGGACTTGATGGACTACTCGGAGAAAGTCTTCAAGACCATCGTCGATGACTACCGCGCCTTCGCCAAGCAGATCAATCTTGACGACGTCACCGCCATACCGATGTCCGCGCTACGCGGAGAAAACATCACCGAGCAAAGCGAGCACATGCCGTGGTACCGCGGCACCACGCTGATGGGTTACTTGGAAACCGTCGAGATTGACGAGGCGCGCCAGCAGAAACTGTCGTTCCGCATGCCCGTGCAGTGGGTCAACCGCCCCAACCTGGATTTCCGTGGCTTCACCGGCACCATCGCCAGCGGCGTGATTCGTCCCGGTGACCGCGTGCGTGTCTTGCCGGGTGGACAAGAGAGCCATATCTCACGCATCGTCACCCTCGACGGTGACTTGCAACAAGCCGTGGCCGGACAGTCCATTACCCTGACCCTGAGCGACGAAGTCGATTGCAGTCGCGGCGATGTGCTGTCCACCGCAGAAGACCCGACCAGCGTGGCCGACCAGTTCCTGGTCAGTCTGATATGGATGCACGAGCAGGCCATGCTCGCCGGTCGTCCTTACCTGATGAAAGTCGGCGGAAAAACCCTGTCCGTGACCTTGTCGGCGCCCAAGTACAAGGTCAACGTCAACACCATGGAGCACTTGGCGGCCAAAGAGCTGGCGCTGAACGAGATCGGCGTGTGCAACCTCTACGCCAGTCAGCCGATCGCCTTCGATGCCTACAAGGACAACCGCGAAACCGGCAGTTTTATCCTCATCGACCGCCTGACCAACGCCACCGTCGGCGCGGGCCTGATCGAGTTCGCCCTGCGTCGCTCACAGAACATCCACATGCAGCACGTGGATGTGAACAAGAAAGCGCGCGCCGAACAGATGGGCCAACAGCCCGTGCTGCTGTGGTTCACCGGGTTGTCGGGAGCGGGCAAGTCGGCCATCGCCAACCTGCTGGAGACCCGACTCTACGCCCGCGGCCGGCACACCTACTTGCTCGACGGCGACAACGTGCGCCACGGCCTGAACCGCGACCTGGGCTTCACCGATACCGACCGCGTGGAGAACATCCGCCGGGTGGCCGAGGTGTCCAAGCTGTTCGTGGATGCCGGGATGATTGTGTTGACGGCGTTCATCTCGCCGTTCCGCTCCGAGCGCGAGATGGCGCGCGGGTTGCTGCAGGAAGGCGAGTTCATCGAGATTTTCGTCGATACGCCGCTGTCTGTGGCCGAGGAACGAGACCCCAAGGGCCTGTACAAAAAAGTCCGTCGTGGCGAACTGAAGAACTTCACAGGCATCGACTCACCCTACGAAGTGCCAATTAAGCCGGACATCCATATCGAGACCAGCAAGCTGACGCCGGAGAAGGCAGTGGATCGCATCATCACGGTACTGATCGAGCGCGGCATCATCGATAAGGAATAGCCCCAGCGCCCGGTTCGCCGGCCGTTTAACAACAACTATAACCGTGCACCCATTGTGGGCAGGTGAGTCCGGCGCGAACGCCTCTACGGGGGCGCTCACGGTCCGGCTTCACCTGATCAAGAGAGTCTAACAATGACAATAAGCTCTATTGACGAACAAACGCTGTTAAGTGGCCAGACCTGGGCCACATTTTGCGATCACCTCAAGCGCTGCGGCGAGCAGATTCTGCGACCCGAAGCGCCAGCCGATGCAACCACCCGTGCCGAAGGGTTCCGCTACCTGACGCGCCTGCTGCGCATCGGTTTGGAAATGCACATCGAGTTTGCCGATCCGGCATTTCCCAGCTTCTTCAAGACCTCCCACGAAACCGCGAAGATCGGTGCCGACAACCCGGACAACCTCTACGAATACTCACGTCTGGATGGCACGCTGGAATACCGCATCAAGGGTCAGCGCGGCAGTGTCGCCTACCTCAGTTTCGGCACTCAGAAAGGCGGTTATGAAACCGACGGCACCCTGATCCAGACCGGCTTCATCGACGACAGCCAGCTGCAGGTCGATGCCAAAGGCAATTTCGAAATCATCCTCAGCAGCAAGCCGCAACCCAGCAACTGGCTGAAGATGGAAGACGCGACCAACGCCCTGATCGTGCGCCAGACCTTTCTCGACCGTCGCAACGAAGTACCGGCCAAGCTGAGCATCGAGCGCATCGGCACCGATTCCAAGCCGCAGGCCCTTGACCCGGCGACCTTCCAGCAAGGCTTGGCGCGGGTGTCGAGTTTCGTCGAGAACACCGCCAGATTGTTCGCCGACTGGAGCCAAAGTTACCTGCCGCACAGCAACCAGTTGCCACCAGCCGACCAGGCACTCTGTCAGTCAGTGGGCGGTGACCCGAACATTTTCTATTACCACTCGCACTGGGCGCTGGCTGAAGACGAGGCGCTGGTCATTCACATCGACAAGGTCCCAGCGTGCGAGTTCTGGAACGTGCAGATCAACAACTACTGGATGGAGTCGCTGGATTACCGCTACCACCAAATCTGCCTCAACAAGCATCAGGCGCACTACGATGACAACGGCGGCGTGACCCTGGTCCTCAGCGAGCGGAACCCGGGCGTGAACAACTGGCTGCAAACTGCCGGCATCCGCCAGGGCACCATGTGCCTGCGCTGGGTCGGTGCCAAGGAGCAATGCCACCCAACCACTCGAGTCATCAACGTATCTGCCGTCGCGGAGGCCATCCTATGAATGCGCATTCCCTGATTGAAGAGCTGAGCGTCGACAACCTGCTGACCAGCGCAATCGCCCGCACCAATGGCCTGAGCAATTTTGGCGAGGACAACTATCGCGAGTCGTTGCACTCGCTGCTCGATGCCCTGGCCAGCGAAGCCAAGCTGTCTCAGAGCGGCCAGTATTTGCTCCAGGAAAGGCTGGTGGGACAACTGGTCAACCGTTTGGTAATCGAGGATTACCTGAGCCGCTATCCGCAAATCACCCAAATACCGATCGACGATCCGCTGGTCATCGTCGGCCTGCCGCGCACCGGCACCACCATGCTGCAACGCACACTGGCGGTTGATCCCCGCTTCTATTCAGCGGCCTGGTGGGAGACCCGTTTCCCGGCACCACTGGCAGACGAAACCCTGGCCTTACCGGCCAAGCGCATCGCCCAGGCCAAGGCCGAAGTCGAGCTGATGGCCCAGGTCATTCCGCAGATCCTGGCCATCCACCCGCTGGATGCCATGCTCTGCGACGAAGAGTTCATGCTGATGGAGCACTCGTTCATGTGCGCCATGGACGCCTACGTCAACGTACCCAGCTACACCCGCTGGCTGGACCGGCAAGATCAGCGGCCGGTCTACACCCAACTGAAGAAAATGCTGCAGTTCCTGCAATGGCAGAAAATCCAGCGCGGCGAGCCAGCCGGTCAACGCTGGCTGCTCAAGGCCCCGCAACACCTGCACACCCTGGATATCTTGCTGGATGTTTTCCCTGACGCGCAGGTCATTTTGACCCATCGCGAGCCGGCTCAGACCATCCCGTCGATGGCCAGCATGGCCCATACCCTGTGGCAGATGTACAGCGACAACCCAGACCCGAAAGCCGCCGGCGAGCAGTGGAACAACCGCATGGCGCGAGGTATCCGTCACACCATGCAGGTCCGCGAACAGCACGCGCCCGAGCGTTTCCTTGATATCCACTTCGCCGACACCGTGACTCAGCCGCTGCACGTGCTGGAGAAGGTCTACGCCTTTGCCCATCTGCCGTTTACCGAAAAGGCCCGCGCCGACGCGCAAGTCTGGCTGTCGCAAAACAGCCGGGAAAAGCGCGCCAGCCACGACTACAGCCTGGAGCGCTTCGGTCTGAGCGAGGCGCAGATGGTCCAGGACTACAGCGAATATCGCGCCCGTCACCTGAGCGTCACGCACTGAACACGGAGTGAAGCAATCATGGAAAAAATCATGTTGACCTTGTGGAAGCCGACGCAACCCGACGCCGAGCAATGGCGAGCGGACTTGCTCGGCCTGCGCGACGAACTGATTGGCGCCGGTGCTAAACACATCCGCGTCATGGTGGTCGATGCGGCGGTGGCCGCCGCGCACGCACAGCGCATCACCAACAGCGCCGTGCCCCTGGATGGGTTGCTTTCGTTGTGGCTGGACAGTGCCTCGCAATGGCCCTCCATCAAGGCGCTCGTGGCACCGTTGACCAGCCGCCTGGAGGCTTACCTGGTGGTGGAGTCCGAGCCCTACCCCGAGGAGCGCGAGGTCCGCGCAGCCCAATACCGGGTGCCGGTCGGCCAGCGCACGCCCGGCATGAATCAGGTGGCGTTACTGCACAAGCCGCACCGATTGAGCTACGAGCACTGGCACGACACCTGGCGCGACGGCCACGGACCGAATGCCTATCCACTGCAATCGATCTTCGGCTACCGGCAGAACACGGTAGTGCGGGCGCTTTCGTTCGGTGCGCCGGTGTTGCACGCCATCGTCGAAGAAAATTTCCCGCCCGAGGCCATCGGCAATCCGCAAGGTTTCTTCGCCGCCTTGGGCGACCCGGACAAATGCGCACAGCGCCAACAGGCCATGTACGAATCGACCTGCAGGTTTATCGACTTCGAAAAGATCGACTGCATCCAAACCAGCGAGTACCAACTCAGCGCGTGAGTGGCCCACAAGGAGGCTTTCCATGTTGGATCTAGAAGCAATCGAGCTGATCAAACAGCTCAAGGCGCGCTACTTCCGCGCCATCGACACCTGCAACATAGAGATGCTCGAAGGCATGCTCATCGAGGACATCGTCCTGTCATTCAAGAGCCCTGCCTACGCGTTCAACGTCAACGGTCTGGACAATGCGCTGGACTTCTACCGCACCTCGTTCACCAAGACCCGCTTGGCCACCCACAACGGCCACACCCCGGAAATCGAAGTCAATGGCAACCAGGCCAAGGCCCTGTGGTACCTGAGCTACGTGTTCATCAACCTCGAGGACAACACCCACCTGCACGGCAGCGCGATCTACCAGGATCGCTACATCAAGCGCGGCGAACGCTGGATGATCGCCGAAACGGGCTACGAAACCTTGCTCGAAACTGTCCAGCCGTTGAGCGAACACCTGCAGATCACCTCCAGACCCATCAACTGAATGCACGACAGGAGACCGTCATGGCCAGAGCAGAAAACATAGTGACCTCCCACACGGTGGAAATTAACGCCCCCGCCCGAGTGGTCTGGGAAGTGCTCATTGATCTGGACAATTACCACCAGTGGAACAGCTTCTGTCCGAACATTCAGTGCGGCCTGCAGATAGGCGACCCGGTGCATATGCTGGTACGCACCCCCGAGACCGGCGAAACCGTCCCGGTGTTCGAATACCTCGTGGCCTGCGACCCCGAGCGACTGTTGTCCTGGGAGCAACGCCCCGTCCCGGAAAACATGGACGCCGCCCGCCGCGATCAGTACATCACGGCCATCGATGACAACCGTTGCAGCTACTTCACCACTGATATTTTCCTGGGCCTGAACCAGGACACGATCATGCGCGAACACGGTGCCTGGGTAAAAATCGGCTTCGACCAGATGGCCCTGGATCTGAAACGACGGGCTGAAGCACTGCACGCCAGTCGCACCTGAACGCCTCATTCCCTGCCAAAACAATAAGAAGGTAGTTGCCATGTTGCTGAAAGATAAAGTCGTCATCATTTCCGGTATCGGCCCAGGCCTTGGCATCAAGCTGGCCGTACGTGCTGCGGAGTACCAGGCCAAGGCCGTGGTGTTGGCCACCCGCACCCCCGCCAAACTGGATCAGGCTGAAAAGGCCATCCGCGACGCCGGCTACAGCACCCCGGTGCTGAAGGTACCCACCGACATTGCCCACGCCGAACAGTGCCAGACGCTCGCCGACCTGACGATCGAGCACTTCGGCCAGATCGACGTATTGATCAACTCGGCCTACGCCCATGGCGCCTGGGGCAGCGCCTCCGAGTCGTCAATGGACGACTGGCGCAAGGCGATGGACGTCAACCTGTTCGGCACCCTGCAGATGACTCAAGCCGTCTTGACGCAGATGAAGAAACAGAAGTCGGGCAGCATCGTCATGATTAACACCATGGCCACCCGCACCCCCAACCAGTTGGAGTCCGGCTATGCCGTCTCCAAGGGCGCGTTGAAAACCGCCGTGCAGTACCTGGCCCAGGATCTCGGTCCGTTCGGCATCCGCGTCAACTCCACCTTCATGGGCTGGATGTGGGGCGCACCGGTCATCAGCTACTTCGAAGGTGAAGCCAAGCGCCTGGGGGTCCCAATGGCGTCGCTGGTCGACCAGGTCGCCCAGCAGATCGCGTTGCGCAAGATACCCGATGACGGCGACTGCGCCATGGCCGCCCTGTACCTCGCCAGCGACTACGCCAAGGTCATTACTGGCGCGCAACTGGACGTCAACGGCGGTCACTTCCTGCCCTACTGAATAGCACTGGCGACAGGGATGTCCCTCTTTCAGCTATTCACCGATGGCCCTGCCCCGCCCTGGAGATTACTGACATGCTAGACCTCATTGCCATCGAGCACATCAAACAACTCAAGGCCCGCTATTTTCGTGGTATCGACACCTGCAACCTCGAACTGCTGCGCACCCTACTCGCCCCTGAAGTGAAGATCCGCTTCGACAGCCCGACCTATCAGCTCGAACTCAACGGTCTGGACGAGGCCTTGGCATTCTACCGCACCAGCTTCACTCACCGTCGTTTCGGCATGCACAATGGCCATACGCCGGAAATCACCGTCAACGGCGATGAAGCCACTGGCCTCTGGTACCTCAATGACGTGTTCATCAACCTTGATCAACAAACCCTGCTTAACGGCAGCGCAATCTACGAAGACCACTACGTCAAGGTGAAGGGCGAGTGGCTCATCTCCCGGACCGGTTACAAGCGGTTGCTGGAAATCATCAGCCCGCTGGATCCCGAGTGGCGGATCACGTCCAAACCGATCAACTGACTGCGCCTTTCAACTCAAAGCAAATAGCCTGTCTCGTGCGCAACCTGAGCATCAAGGTTGCGACACCGCAGGGTCTATGGAAAAGACAACAGCAGGAGCGCGACTCAGGATGGCCAGCAATTCGACGTCAGTGATCATTGTGGGGGGCGGGCTCAGTGGCACGCTTACGGCGATTCATCTGTTGCATTACACAGCGAAGCAAGGTGTCTCTATAACATTGCTCAACCCCACAGCCACGCTTGGCCGTGGTTTGGCTTACCGCAACAACGATAACGATCTACTCCTTAATGTGCCCGCCGGCAACATGAGCGCGTTTGCCAATGCACCCTCGCATTTCATGGAGTTTTGCCAATGCATCGACCCCTCGGTCAATGAGGGTAGCTTCATGTCGCGACGTCTTTACGGGCAGTATTTGGAACATTGCCTGACAGAAGCGAAGATGGCGCACCCCGGGCGGCTGCATACGATCGTGGGCGAAGCCTGTGAAGTACAGGCGCTATCAGAGAACGGCGGTTTTACGGTCAAACTCTTGTCTGGCCACTGCCTAGCGACGCAACATGTGGTGTTGGCCTTGGGGCATCAACCACCGCGCTTTCCATTGCCGCTCGAGCCGGTGGAGCGCGATTGGATAATAGATGCCTGGGATTTCGATCGGTTGAATCGCCTGCCAAGCGGTCTACCGATTCTGATTTTGGGTACAGGTCACACCGCCGTCGATGTGCTCTTTCACCTGACGAAACGGATCCGACCGTGCTCGGTGTGGATGGCTTCACGTCGCGGGCTATTGCCGCAGGCGCATAGGCTCAGTACCAATCCACCACCGACCCGCCTGAGCCCCGCCTATTTGGGCGCCCCCCCACTACGCACGCGCGAGCTGATGCAACGACTGCAAGAAGAAGTGGCACGCCAGGCGCACCGGGGCCTAGATTGGCGCGACGTGCTCAACCAGCTTCGCGCCCACACACCGCAACTCTGGCAAGCACTGTCGTTGACCGAGCGCCAGCGCTTTTTGCGTCATGCAGTAGCCTTCTGGGATATTCACCGCCACCGACTCGCTCCGCAGGCGGCCGAGCGACTGCAGTCACTGCTTGCGGCTGGAACGGTACAGGTGCTGGCAGGAAGGCTGTTGGCGGTTCACAAAGCAAGCAATGACAGCCTGGCGCTTGAGTTCAAACCTCGCGGACAAAAGACGACGCAAACCCTGAACGTGGCAGCCATCATCAATTGCACCGGCCCCAACATGACCGTCGGCCCGGATTCCCAACCCTTGCTTCAACAATTGGCTCAGGACGGACTGTTGGTGCCTGATCCGAGTGGCCTGGGCTTGCAAGTCAATGATCGGCATCAGGTCACCAGCGCTCAGGGAAGTGCCGTGCAAGGCCTTTGGTACATAGGGCCAATGCTCAAAGCCCGTTACTGGGAAGCCATCGCTGCGCCTGAACTTCGTCTGCACGCGCAACACCTTGCGGAGGACCTGGCCATACAACTGGCTGCGCATTCCACGTCATCCCCACGGGCGGCGTCGCTCTGATCGGTCAGTCATGACCGGCAGCTAGTGGCCGACGCTGTTGAACACTTCAGGTTTTTGGCCTAGTACAGGCGCACCTATCACGTGACGGGTGGCACTTGAGATGACAGGTTGGCCAACCTAACGTGATCATCAATAGAGCTCATCGCCAGTAGCTGGCATTTGAGAACGCGGCGAGAGTGCAGCAACGCCCACACCGGGATTCACTGCGGCAGGTGCTGTGGATCAACGAACCGGTGCGCCCATGACACCTACGTGCAGCGCCAATATGAGAGGGATCGTGACTATGCAGACGCCTATCAATGAAGCGATCCAGACGCACTACACCCGTTCGGAGTTAGGAGACGTCATACTCTCGGCGCTGGAGAAAGCGGGCAAGGATGTAAACCGGCTAACGCCCGAAGACTTGGCGCCCATCGACCAGTTTCATATCCGCGGGCGGGCGGCGACCCTTGAGCTTGCCCAGGCTGCAGGGCTCGATGCGACACAGCACGTACTCGATGTTGGTAGCGGCGTAGGCGGAACCTCGCGTTGTCTTGCGAAGGAGTTCGGTTGCCGCGTCACCGGCATTGACCTCACAGACGAATACTGCAGAGCTGCTGCGATGCTCTCGGCCAAGACCGGTCTCTCACACCTCGTCGACTATCGCCAAGGCGACGCCACCAAGCTGCCATTTGATGACCAGGCATTCGATGTCGTATGGACGGAACATGTGGCCATGAACATCCCGGACAAGACTCGGCTGTACAAGGAGATGCACCGCGTTCTAAAGCCGGGAGGCACGCTGGCGATCTACGATGTACTTGCTGGTCCGTCTGGCCCGGTCCTGTTTCCCGTCCCGTGGGCGCGCACACCGGATACGAGCTTCCTCGTGTCGCCACATGAGCTGCGCACACTTCTCGAAGAAACAGCATTCACGGTTATCGACTGGTCTGACACAACGGAAGCGGCGCGTGCATGGTTTGTGACCCTGGCCGAGAAAATCCAGAAAGAAGGCTTTCCATCCCTTGGATTCCATTTGCTGCTTGGCGCTGACTTCAAAGCGATGGCGTTGAATCAAGGTCGAAACCTGCAAGAGGGGCGGATTGTTCTTGCACAGGTCGTCGCGAAAAAGTAAGCGTTGCCTGGCAAGGCGCGCAGCCGACGCTGTAACGCCGTACTCAGCACGGCAGAAGGCTATTTAAACTCGGCTATGCTGACCGCCATAAGAGCACGTTCCGCGCAAATTTACATATTTTATTACACTAAATCATAGCCAGCATTCATTGACCTAAAACGGCAGAACCCGCCTTGATCTGATCATTTTCAGGATGCAGTTGGGCCGCGACGCTGTGGATGCTTAAAGCTGCGCGCTGAACCGCCGACATACTCTAGGCATGATCTGATTCAACGATTAATGAGCGATTGTGTTACAGCATACGCAATCATTTAGAGGTTTAAGCGCCATGGAGGCACATTGATTTTAGCAAGAGGCTAAAACACGTGAAGAAAATCATCACACTGCCTATCGGTATTACTGCACTGATCTTGGCTCACGCAGCGTTCGCGACTACGTCCAACTGGACGCAAACAAGTTTGGCGCCCAACGTTTACGGTGCTGGCATAGAGAATTCCAATTTTTTCACGACCCCGACCACGGTTCCCGCAGGAGCCTTGATAACGTCGGCATCGACGTATCCTCGAACCGGGTCGCTTCATCTGATTTTTTCAAAGGATTAGATGCAAAGGGTAAATTCAAAATCACAGGCATTTTGACCGGCGTAATTTATCCGACCTATCCAACTCACTACACCACCATCACTGTAAATTATCAGCAATAACTTAACAAACAAGGAATGCCGGTTAAATCGTTTGGCAGTTTTATGCTCAAGGAGAGCAACATGGTAACTATACATACCTCAAATACCCATCAGCCCGCTACCCTCATCACTCACAAGGTGGGCGAAGCCCCGGGCAACGCAGACAGGGTCGATAACACGACAACGACCGCTACGATTGAGAGCGAACCGCAAGTCTCCGGCCAGGCAAAGATGCTTTCAACGCTGTATGCATCTGCGAGCGATTACGTAAAAAGTGAGCACTTGCAAGCTTATTCAGGCTCGGTCAATGGCAATGTCACAGTCGGCGCCTATATAAATGTCGGAAAATACAATGACTATGTATTCGATAAAGCCGCTACAGCCATGGTTGCAGCGGCGAAAGACAATGGGATCATGCTAGATAAAGCTGATGTTTTGGCTCAACTGAAAAGTGATCATGCTGACATCGCCAGCATCACACTGGACGATCAAGATCGAACGTCCAAGCTTGGACCCAACAACATGTACGCTGATTTGTCTACGTCCGATCTAGACAGCTTGACTGACATTTACATTACCGCCAAGGAAAATGGACTAAGTCTCGACGAGGTAGCGGGTCTAGCGCTACGAAAAGGTATTCAAAATCATTATGGAAGCACGCTGCAAGCGGGTGATATATACCCGTACGACTGGGATTATAGCGAGACTGACCCTGATAAAATTGCGGCGGCAAAAAATCAGTTGCCGGAGGCTATCACCAGCAAGGCGGATGAAATAAAAAGCAAGATTCAAGGTGATCTTGGTTTGGGTAGTGATTTCATACCCTTCTTGCTAAATCCAAAAATCGGGCTTCGCGGAGCAACTGACGCTTCGTTGGATTTTTTGTCTAAACTTGCAGCTCTCTATAATCAGCAAAAGCCGACCGATGCATAACCCTTTTATGTTTCTTGGGCATAGCCTGGAGCCTGACAACCCCATGCTTAACCGAAGCCAGGCCCTCAACATGAGATAGCGTTGGGACTATCGGTTTTTCAGCCCGCAACGCAAAGCCCCGCAGACGTTAATCTGCGGGGATTTCAAATATGGAGGCCGAGGTCGAACCGGCATAGACGGATGTGCAATTCGACAGGAAGATACCCGCCCGCTGCGGCCTTCAGCCGCTGTTCAGTACCATAACTTTTAGACTGCCGCTGCCCTGAAAGCTGCACGCTACAAGGACCATCGATTTAGCTTTGAAACCAACTATTGCAGTCGACACGATGTGGTCCAGATGGCCGTTGCGAGACGCGCGCCCCAGAAAAAACCCACAGCACGCGCATGAGGACTGAATGAATAGCCCTTGGAAAGGCCCGTAAAATCAAGACGCGAGGTATGTTGATGCTCGCGGCCTGGACTGTAATCTGCCCAACAGACCAAGCGCAAACACGTGCCAATTTCCTCCAATCATATTAATGTGCCATTACCTAATAATTATGAAGAAACGCTTCATGATCAATGTTGAGCAAATGGCCTTGATTCTTGACGCTTTGCCGGACCCGGCTTTCATCCTGTCCCGCAGCGGCAAGTATGTCGCCGTGTTCGGCGGCCGTGATAATCGCTATTACCACGATGGCAGCGGCCTTGTCGGCCAGTACATTTCAGACCTGGTCAAGCCTGAGAAGGCAAGCTGGTTTCTCGAACAGATCAACAGGGCGCTCGCGTCGCGAACGTTATTGGTCGAAGAGTACGAACTGAGCAATAAGGATGTGAAAGGCCTATCCGATGAAGGCCCCAAAGAAGCGATCTGGTTTGAAGGTCGTATCCAGGCCCTGAATTTCCTGGCTGACGAGGAAGCGGTTGTGCTCTGGGTCGCGAGTAATATCTCAGAGAGACACAACCTGGAGGTCAGGCTGAGGGAGCTAAGTGATACCGATCAGCTAACCGGCCTTTTCAATCGAAGAAAACTGGAGCAGGACCTCGCTCTTCACTACGAATCATCCGTGCGGTACGCCGTGCCGACGTCCATTTTGATGCTGGATCTGGATGGGCTGAAGAAAATCAACGACACAAAAGGCCACCATGCAGGGGATGAGATGATCGTGGCCGCTGCCAACATTTGTCGGTCAGTGCTACGAAAAACGGATACCGCCTGCCGCTTAGGTGGTGATGAGTTTGTGCTTGCCCTGCCCAATACGGGCCATGAGCAAGCAGTGCAGTTCGCCAAGCGCTTACAGGCGTGTTTTAGAGAGCAACTGAGCCGGTTTTCGGTGGATGGCATCGCCGTCACGGCGAGCATTGGTGTCACCACGATAGCGCCGGATGATCGCTCATACGAAGACACGCTCAAACGTGCCGATCGCGCATTGTACGAGGCCAAGGGCATGGGCAAAAACAGGGTGGTTTCTGCATGACACCATCTGCTGCTGATCAGTGGATGAGGTCAACAACAGCCTTGGTACGCTGCTGGAGCGAATATGGAAACCAAAACGGCTGACGCGCCTGCCGTTTTGGTAGCGGTGAAAGTCAGGCCTTGAACTTGGCGACCATACCGTTCAACTCCACGGCCAAGCGCGACAGATCCTGGGCTGCAGCGCTGGTCTGGTTGGCGCCGGCGGAGGTCTGAGTGGCCAGGTCACGAATGTTGACCAGATTGCGGTCCACCTCACGGGCCACCTGAGCCTGTTGTTCCGAGGCGCTGGCGATCACCAGGTTGCGCTGGTTTATCGATGTGATGGCTTCGGCGATCACCTCCAGAGCTTGCCCAGCGGCTTGGGCCACCTCCAGGGTGCCGTTGACACGGCCCTTACTGGCGTGTATCGAGCTAACCGCACGTTCGGTACCGGATTGTATGCTGCCGATCATCTGCTCGATTTCTTCGATTGATTGTTGAGTGCGATGAGCGAGGGCACGGACCTCATCGGCGACCACGGCGAAGCCACGACCGGCTTCTCCGGCGCGAGCCGCTTCGATGGCAGCGTTGAGGGCCAGCAGATTGGTCTGCCCAGCGATGGCACCGATCACGTCGAGCACGTGACTGATTTCATTGGCGCTGTTGGCCAACTGTTCGATTTCCTGAGAGGTACCAGTGACATCATTGACCAGATGCTGGATTGAGGCCAAGGCTTGGTTGACCTGGCTTCGGCCATCCTGGGTCGTCTGGTCGGCGCCCTTGGACGCATCGGCGGTGCTTACCGCATTATTGGCCACTTCCTCCACGGCAGCGGTCATCTGGTTGACTGCAGTAGCTGCCTGCTCAATCTCGGCGCTTTGCTGGTGAAGACCACGACCGGTATCCTCGGTG
Source organism: Pseudomonas laurentiana (assembly GCF_014648275.1). Taxonomy (GTDB): domain Bacteria; phylum Pseudomonadota; class Gammaproteobacteria; order Pseudomonadales; family Pseudomonadaceae; genus Aquipseudomonas; species Aquipseudomonas laurentiana. Next base: position 115,023 of record NZ_BMQU01000003.1, on the reverse strand, counting down.
ACGGAGTGCAGTTCTTCCGAGGCCGAGGCCAACTGATCGGAGGTCGCGGCAATCTGGCGGATTGTAGTGCGCAGGCTTTCCTGCATTTGGCGCAGGGCACGTAACAGCAAGGCTGGCTCGTCGCGACCGGTGACCGCGATCTCGCAGGTCAGATCGCCGACAGCTACTCGCTCGGCCACGGCCACAGCGTCGGCCAAGGGCACGATGATGCTGCGCGTCAGCAGGGTCGCGATCACGACCAGGGCGAGCATGATCACAACCAGCAAGACAATAATGAGCGAGAACGCCTGATCAAATACATCGCTGGTACGCTGTGAGGCCTGCTCGGCGCCTTGGGCGTTGTATTCGATCAGCGCAGAGAGGGCCTTCATCATGCTGTCAGCGTATTCAGCCAAGGGGCCGTTGACCAAGCGTCGGGCTTCTTCAATCTGATTGGCGGCGACGGCTTCGCGGATTGACTTCTGCAGACCGTGGTAGCGATTGCTCAGTGCGATGAAGGCATCGAACAGCGCACGGCTGTCCTTGTCGATTATGGTGCCTTCATAGGCCTTAATACTGCTTTGCAGTTCCTCGTTGATCTTGACGATCTTCACCAGCGTAGCCTGCCGTGCTTCGGCCTGCTCCTCGAGAACGCTGCGCAGCGTCAGTGCCCGGGCTCTGCCGAGGTTGCGGCTGACATCACCTAGCGAGACAACCGCTGGCATCCAGTTGACGCGGACCTCGTCCATGGCCGAGTCCATCTGCTTGGTCTCGTACAGCGAGAGCAGCCCCATGGTTAGCACTAGGACACCTAACAGCGCAAACACGGTCGCTGCCCGTTTGCCGATTTTCATATTCCTTAACCGCACTGGATTGCTCCTTGATGTGTGAATGCTGGCGTCAAGAACATGGGCTGCTGGGTGGGGCTACCTGAATGGTCCCAGTCTCGAAGCGCGGCGGTGTTAGCTTGTGATCCTTCCCCTCAGAGCATTTCCTAATGCAATCATGTCATTATGACATTGCGGCATTATTATTGACCAGCCATTCAATATACCGACGAATACTAAAAGCCCGGTCACTTGTTAGACGGACTTAGTCGGGTGCGTAAGGCCGAACAACCGGAATCGGCGGGACTGTGGCTCAAGACCTCACACGCTTCACGACCAGCGGAGACCTAAAGCTTTGATTTGCTCACTCTCTTCACATACGGAATGAAGGCATTAGGCCACTACAAAATATCCACCGCCCCGGCCTCGGTGAAAGGAGCTACCCGCAGGCTGCTGGGGCACTCAAAAGAGAAGATCACAAAGGACGTTTACAGGCGCGTCGGAGAGATCGTCAGCCCTACTCGGCAGGGCTGAGTTGCGGAACACATGGCAAAGTCGCGGAACACTTTGCTTTCCAGACCACAACGAAAAAGCCCCGCAGACGTTAATCTGCGGGGCTTTCAAATATGGAGGCCGAGGTCGGAATCGAACCGGCGTAGACGGATTTGCAATCCGATAGAAGAATGCCCGTCGAATGCGGCTTTGGCGATGGTTTCAGTTCCAAAACAAATCAGACATGACCGCGCTGCAGGCCGCATTCTAAAGGGGTCGGCCTTTCAGTTTTGGAACTATTTTTCTGCGTCTTGCTTGGCCGGATCAGTCAGCGCCTTTGCCACAGCTGCAGCTGCTTTCAGCTTCTTCTCCACGTCCTTGAAGCACTGATCTTGTTCGGTCGCCTCCAGGGCGGCACATGCCACAGCTCCCTCGTTGGCGTCGTTCATTGCGCCCACGAGATTCCACGCGATAGCTCCAACACCAAGCGCTAACATCAGATAGACAACATAAAGCGATTTCACAGGGCTACTCCTTGCTGATGGCAAATGGCCTTCAATTCTACCCCGAAGGGTGCCAGCCAAGGCTATTCCGAGTTCACCTTTCAGCTTGCGCCGCTGGAACCTAAATCATAATAGCCACTGGCAAAGCCAGTAAAATCAACACGTTGAGCCGCCCGCAGCCGTTCACGTTGTCTCAAAAGATGAATAGAAGTACACGCTGGTAACCAGCGTGATTCACGATCTGTTCACGCTACCTCTCCGGCGTCCTGCCGAACCAACACATCGCCACCCGAGTTTTATCAGGCCCACTCAGCCTCAGGGCCGTGAGCCACCAAACGAAAACAAACTTTCGTTTTGGTACGGAAGCTATCCCGCCGAAGAAAAAACGAAACTATTCTTTCGATTCAATGGATAGCGCAGGCCGAGACTTCAGCGGCTACCAGTTCGGCATCCTGCCGACCGCACACACCACCTCAGTGCAACGTACTCACCAAACCACCCAGTACCCGCTGCTGATACTCAATCACGGCCTGCATCAGCGACTCGGCCTCCAGGTTAAGGCGCTCGACCTCTTCCCGAGGGAGAACGCCTTTGGCTTCGTTGTATCGGCGCACTGCATCCATTGCCTGCAGCCATAACGGCTCACAGGCTTTCATCTTCTCTTCCAGGTCGTCCATGACTGCGCCCCGATCATTCGATCAGAGCAGTATAGGCCTGCTCGCATGCCCCCTCCTCCAGCGTTCTGCCGACCGCAAAACCCTCCCTCAATCGACACCTCGTCGGCTGACACTGGTCGACTGGCGCTGATCGAAATACTGTATATGCACACAGTTAATTATTAGATGCCACCATGGAAATCGACACGACCGGCTTCGAGCTTGGCATACCATCGCGCGAAGAAATGCTGGAGCACCAAGTGACCCTGCTGCAGGCTGAGTATGAGAATGCAGTAGAGGCATTGACGAAAGCACGGAAGGACATTGAGCACCTGGTGCGGCTGCTTGACTCTGCCATTGAACAAGTCGCGCGCCAGAAGGCGGGCTGGGCGCAAGCCGAGTACATCCTCACCGACTTCCGAGCCGAAAACGCCAGGCTGGAGGAACGCGTCGAGGAGCTGCATAGGGAAATCCGAGGGCTGCGCCGGAAACTCACCGGGCCAGCAAGAGCCTGACTATGCTCATGGCTCGGAGGTGAGCATTATGTGCGGACGAATTTCACAGTACCGCGGGCTCCACGAGTTCGCCGACACGCTGAACATGGATGGCGCTTGGCGGAACAACGTCGGCAGCCAGCCCCTTATGCGGTACAACATCGCCCCGTCCACGCCTGTGGCCGTTATGCGGGTGGATGATGCCGGCCTACGCGCCGATCTGGTGAAATGGGGGTGGCGACCGCACTGGGCAACCGATCGCGCGCCACCAATCAATGCCCGGGCCGAGAAGGTTGCGCATGGCCCATTCTTCCGAGCTATCTGGCCCAACCGCGCCATCACCCCGGTGGACGGGTGGTTCGAGTGGGTGGATGAAGGCGGACCGAAGAAGCAGCCATACTACATCCGCCGACGGGACAGGCGTCCAGCACTGTGCGCCAGCATCGGCCAGTTCGCTGGAAGCGATCATGACGGCTTCGTGATTATCACCGCCGACGCCCAGGGCGGCATGGTCGACGTGCACGATCGCCGCCCGGCGGTCCTGGCGCCCGCGCTGGCACGGGAATGGATTGACCCGGCAACATCCAGGGAACATGCCGAACAACTTGTGCTGAACCTAGGCGAGCCCGCCGAGGCATTCGAGTGGTACAGGGTCGGTACTGCCGTGGGCAACACCCGGAATCAGGGTCCAGATATCATCCTGCCTATCAGTGCAGCGGGAGCTTCTGGCGGCCAAGCGCCTGCAACTGGTAATCGGTAACTGCCTGGAACAATGACTCAGCCAGCAGGCAGAGACGCTCTACCTCCTCGGCCTTGTGATACTGCGGTATGGCATCAATGGCCTGCTGCATCAGTGGTTCGCCGACCATGATCATTCCGTCAATCGTACGCTTCAAAGCCCTGCCCCAGTCAGTTGGCTAGGGCGTTATAGGACGCCTCGCAGGTCAGTCCGGCTATTCGGACTCGGTCATACGCTTTCGCCAGCTCTCCCGCTCGAGTGCTAGAGCGGGCGATTATGGCGCCCGATATGCTCAAGGATGAAGGCGCACCAGCTTACCGGCGGCCCTCATCAGCCTGATCAATCAAACAAGCTTGCGATGCCCGCTATGATTGCGCCACCCACTGCAAGCGGCACAGTGATTGGCGCTGTTGCGATACCCACAGCGGTAGCCCCAATAGCCAGTGTTCCGGCTGCAACGGCTCCAATTGCGGCGCCTGATCCAGCGGCAACAACGGTCCTGCCAGCACTCACCTCATCTGATCCAGTGATCTGTTTCGAGATTTCATTGCCAGCCAACCCAATTCCAACTACTTTGTGAATCGCCATATCAGTCTTCCTTTGCTAGAGACAACAATCACTACAGGCTGGACACTGCGGTACAGCCGCTTGAGGGGTAGCGCACAGGGGTATCAGCATCCATCGTGGACATTAGGAAACTCTGGCGCTCAACCAAGGATAGCATTACGCCATCAGTGACCATCTGTCTAGCCGGAGGATAGATTTTAATTTCAACGACAGGCGCTCGCTGCTGCGATCAACTGCTTCTCATAGCCAATTCTCTGCCTACGCTCAGCAAGCAGCGCCCTCACCTTCACCTCCAAGTTGTCACCCTTCTTCAATCCAGCGGCAGCCCACAGTGGCAACACAACATCCGGGGCCCGGCATCGCACCTGCACTGGCACTTCGATGCGCACGGTGCGGATCTCTGGCTCGACCTTTCCAGCACATCCAGACAGCACCGCAGCCGCTACTAAAAGAGCGAACCTCATAGGCCAAGCTCCTGATCGATGACTTCCGTGGCTGCCGCGCACTCATTTCCGCCGGTAAGCTCCCGCTGCAGTCGGTTGGCCGCTGCAAATTCATCCTTAGCCAGGATCGCAGCTTGCTTCAGGGCTTGCTCGGCCTGGTCCTGCCGACGCTGGCCAGCCTGCACCAGTTCGCCCAATTTCAGCCCCTGCTCATTTGTCAGTTCCTCAAGGTTTCCTCGAGCCGCATTGCAACTGGTCAACTGCCCGTTTGTGCCATCAAGCAGCGGACGGTAGTACCGCTCCGCTTGCCACACCGCCCCGGCAGCCCCCATACAGATCAGCAGCAGCGCACCAAGCACACTCGACCAGGTCATGCCGCCATCTCCCCACCACAAGCTGTGAACATCGCCAGCAGGTCGTGCTCTGGCACCTCCTCCTGCTTACGCTCCTCGGAGTAGACCTCAAGCAGTCGCGCCAGCTTGTGCTCACGCTGGCCATAACCCGCACCCGGCAAGCTCGCCCAGATCGGGGCGGCCGCTGCTATAGCCTCCTGAATCCGGCCGGCATGAATGTGCGGCAGCGCCCTGCACTCGATCAGGATCTTGATAGCGGCGAGGTCTTGGGCTTCAGGGATGAAACGCCCCTTGAACCCGTAGTTCTTCACAATCGCATCCCAGGTGCGCGACAGGAACTGATAGCGCCCAGCAGCCGTACTGCTGATGTTGTAGCGCGGAAGGCGAACCAGCTTGCGCGGATGGTCTGCATAACCCACGAACAATGTGCCGCCCACAAGGACGTTGTACCCGTCATCACTGGACTTGATCGTAGAGGTACCCTCCGACCACGCCAGCATGTCGAGGAAGGCGAGCGCATTCTTGCTACCCGCCAGAGAGTCAGAAATCTTGGCCATGATTTTCTCCAGGCAATAAAGAGCCCGCTCAAGGCGGGCGCAGAAAAGAAAAAGCCCCGACAGTGCGGGGCTCTATTGGTGTTGTTCGGCAATCCAGGGCGGCGCCACGGGTCGGTGCTCGATCACAGGGAACAGTTCCGACTGGGGCCAGTCGCGTAGCGCCTGCATGTAAACCAGCAGCTCCTGGAACTGCTCGGCGGTCAGCGTCGTTTCACCGCCGATTTCCAGCTGATCGCGGTGGCGATCACGCAACCAGACCAGCGACGCCAGCTCAGCGTCGCGCCATGCGCGCTCAGTCACAGTGTTCTGATCCACTGCGGTGGGCTGCAGTTCAGGATCATCGTCAGGCAAAAACTCTTCGGCATAGCCGAGCTGCTTATTTGCGAACCGGCCGCAGATGCGACCCGATTCGTCGCGCTGAACAAATGGCATTGCTTATTCCTCCGTAAAGCCTTGAGTATGCAGCGAGGCGCGAAACACACTGTATCCGGGGTACGTAAGCACCTGGACCACCACCTGGCCGCTCTGGCTCGTCAGTGACTCGCAGTAGCCCGACACGTTCTCATTCGAGATCGAGTCGCAGCTGATGCCGATACCGCCCGCGAACCCGTCGGCACCGGTATTGACCAACGCGGCGGCAACGGCATCGGGCGAGCGCACAAAGATCACGCTCGACTCACCCTGAGTACGCGCATAGAACCGGGCTCGTACCCGCACACCAGGCGGAACGCTAGCCGTCAAGGTGTAGCTGGTCGTTGTGGCGACGTTCGTCACAAACATGTCTTGCTGCAGCGCCTTGAACTCGGTGCTGTTGCCGATGTTGATGAACGGGATGATGTTGCCCGAGGCATCGGTCTTGACCGCCCGCCCCTTAAGGCGCACGAACTTGCTATAGCCCACCGGCCTGTTGGCCGCGACCAGAGACGTGTCAAGCCCGAAGTCGATAGTGCCATCGCTGTCCTTTCGGATCATGAACGCGTGATACCACGTGTTAGCCGCCTTTGCCCCGGCGAACAAAGCATTACCACCAGCACCGGCGGACCAAGCGCCCGACGCCTGCAGGCGCTTGGTCATTGGGGCAGCCAGGATCAGGTCAACGGTATCGGTCGAATCTCGTGCCCGACCCACCTCGATATCGATATCGGTGTTCGGCGTGGTCGTGTTGACGGCCAGCGACAGGCCGCTGATGAAACCCGGCGGGGCATGGCTGGCAATGGCCTGGGAAACCGCCAGCGGACTCATAAGGCGGTTGCTCGCGGTACCTCCCTCCGCCTCGGTCTTCGATGCATAGTGACCGGAGTGCTGCAGCGCACGCCATGGGTGCCACGTCGCGTTGTAACGGGAGCGGAAGCAGATTGAGTCCGCGCCCTCAAAAGACGTCGCATACGGATATGCCATCTGGGTAAATGCCAGCGTGGAGTGATACATCACCTCTGGATAAAAATAGGAGCCAGCAGAGCCAGGGCCGCTCGGGGAGTCGCCCGGCGCAAGCTTCGGGTGTCGTCCGGCAGAAACGATCGTGTTCCAGTCCACTCCCACATCCACAGTGCCATCGGTCTTGTTGCGCACCACATCCACGGTGGCCGCCTTGCCTGCTAAGGCGTTGGTCATCGTGGTGGCAAAGTTTGCATCATTGCCCAGCGCTGCTGCCAGCTCGCTAAGGACGTCCAATGACGACGGAGCAGAACCCACCAAGGCCGCAATGGCCGCCTGCATGGCCGCATTGCTTTCAGCCTTGGTAAAGGCGTCGGTGATGCCAAATCCAGCCAAGGTCGTCGGGTTAGTGCCTCCCGTAACACGACCATCAGGACCCACCGTGACACTTTTATAACTACCCGCAACTACCCCGGTCTTGCCAAAGACCTGCTCAAAGGTCAGCGCTGTGGTACCCAGCGTTGGCGGCGTAGCATTGGACAAGCGCCAAACAGAACCGCCGTTGGCCGTCCCCGCATCCACACCGACCAGCATGCCCGGCTTCACCTCGACGCTTTCGTCAGCATCGAGCGCACGCACCCATGCTCCAGCGGCCACGACGTAGATGCCATTCTGTGCACCGCTGGCCTGATTCTTCACCAGCACCCGGTCACCGGCCACCAGCACAATGGCGTCGATTGTCTGGATGCCACTCAGTGCAATGGCGCCCGTGGTAGCAACCCGGACAGAGTTTTTAATGCCCTGAGACACCAGCCCCTGAATGGCCTTGAGCAACTGGTTGGTCTGACCCTCGGCAGGCACAAAGCCTGCCGCCTTGATCACGTTCAGCAGTTCCTGGGTGACCGCGTTACCCCAGGCAGATGGGATCAGGGAACCCACCTGACCGGTTGCGGGGTTCTCGTCGGCAAACTGGCCATCCACCAGGCCGACATTAGGCACGCTCTTTGGATAATCCATTCAGTCCTCACCATACTTAATAAATTCAACCGCATGCGCCGGCGCGCTACGGCGCAGCACACACTCCAGGGCGCCGCTTGGGTTGCCGCCGAATTGCTCGCCGAAGTAGCTCACGCCGAACCGGCGACCAAGGCGGCGCCGAGGCCAGGTTTCAAGCGTCCACATGAATTGCGCGACCCACGTACCGAAGTGCGCCGCACCGAAGCGTGAGCGCCCGAAGCGCGGGGCTCGGTGCTCAATTACGCGGGCCTCGGGGTAGCCATGACTGATGGCCAGTTCAACGAAATACGCCGGTGACTGACCGCCAACCTCGACCAGACGACGGCGCACAGCCAACTGACGGTCCTCAAACTTGGGCGAATCCCCAAGGCAGGGATCGGGCAGACGCATAACCCGTTCCCAGTCGGGGACCAGCTCCCGAACGGTTTCGGGAAAACTTTCCTCCAGCAGGTCGGCGGCGCGCAGATCCTCCCGGGCCAGCTCTTGGGCGGCTGTCCGCAGCAGTTGGTCCACTTCGGGGTTCAGCTCTTTGTCCCATGCGGGACCGGGTGGCAGCAGCGCCCGTAACTGCGCGTAGTAGTCGGAGGCGGTCCTTATCGCCACAGCACACCCCCATAGGTCAGCATCTCGTTGCGCGCCGCTACCACATCGGCAGCCGGGCTGATCAACTGGTGATCACGCTCACCTAGCGCACCACTGAGGGCCTCGCCGATGTGCGTCCAGAGCAGACCGGCACCAAGGTCCGACTCGCGGTTGTGCAGGTCGACCAGGGCGCTCTCCACCGCCCGGCGCACTACCCCGCTGTCGGGGACAATCTTCAGTTCGTACTGAACCGGCTTTTCCAGCGGCGGCAGTACATAAAGCTCAGCGGTGACCGGGCGCTGTTTCTCGATGTACGCCCGCACCTCTTCGCAGGCTGCTGCGCTGGGGATGGGGTCTAGATCGCCGTCACGGACGAAGAACAAACCAACCGTGCCCGGTCCCATCCAGTGCCGCACAACCCAGGCGCGGGTGACGCCTGGGACTTCCAACGCCCAGGTCACATAGTCATCTTGGTTGCCGCCGTGAGGGATCACCTGATACGAGCGAATCACCCGGGCGCGCAGCGCCTCAATGCTCTCTTGTTCGGTACCGCCCTGCAGGCCAGGCGCATCGACAGTCACCGTGTCATTGATTCCCAGCACCGGGGAGATCAAGCGCAGGACCGTACCGGCTGGGGTATTACCCAACTGGCCGGCCTCCAAGGCCTCCAGCTTGACCGTGCCGCTCTGACCAGCCAAGGCAACGCTGGCCGTCACGCGAAAGCGCACACCGTCATCACGCTGCAGCAGCACGCCTGCATCGAGCAGCGCCGAGGCAGCCCCGGTAAAGGTCGCGGCACCACTGGAAACCACCGCCTCCAAGCGGTCACGCTTTAGCCGAACCCGGGCCATTCGCCGCAAGGTGTCTTCATCCGCTGTGTCCGGCAGGATCTGCGCGGCGATGTATTCCTGATGGCCGTAGCGACCGAATGAAGCCGCCGCCTGCACCCGAGCAAGAACCTCGGCGTCGGATCGCAGCAGGGCCGAGCCGCCCAGGTCAGACTGCGCCCGGCTGATCAGCGCGGGCAAACTTGGGGTTTCAAACGGCATTGATCACCACCCATAAATTCTCAAATGGAACGTCGATGGTTCGGCCATCGCGCAAGGTCAACACCACCCGCATTGCCAGCCGGTCAACGCCGCGTGTCGTCGTTACGCCCACGGCCGTAACGCGCCCGTCTTCCAGCATCCAGGCCAAGGCCTCGCGGGCGAAGGCTTGAGCATCACGCTCGGTGTCCGCCGTCAGCGTCCGCCGACGCAACAGCCACAGGCGTGAGCCAATGCAGTCGTTGGCCTGCGTGGGGAAACTGTCGCCCCACCAGCCAAAGCGCTGGGCGTCATCGAGCGGGTCATCAGGGCTTGCACGGCGCCAGGTCAAAAGACTGATCTCTGTCGCCCGACGCCAAGCCCGGTCGGTGTCGTCGCTTTCAATCAGCGGCATATCACCCTCCTGCCACTGGCTTTTTGTCCGAGCCTTCATGAACGTGCTGCATCTGGCTCACACCACCGGCAACCTGATCGCCCGCTGACTCGATACGGCCCGTGGTGCGAATCACAGGCGTGTCAAACTCCACGGCGTCGTCGGCCTTGACCTTGAGCGTCAGCGTCTCGACCTCGATCACCCGCCCGCGCTTGAAGTGCAGGCGGTCGCCCTCGTCGGTGTACAACGCTACCTCGCCACTTTTCAGCCCCTGCAGGCGAAACTTTCGATCAGCGACACACACCACCACGCCGTGCGAACGGTCGCCCCCCACAAAGAGCGCGATCCCCTCGGCGCCCGGGTGCGCGTTTGAGGTGAAGCCATACGGCTCGAAGTGCTCCATGCCGCTTTTCACTTCACCGGCCAACAGGGTCATCTGCAGGCTTTGCAGCTTGCTCGTGGCCTTGACCAGCGTGACCACGCCCCGGGCCAAAATCTGTTTTAGTCCGCTCATTGCTCGGGCTTCCAATCTGCTGGGATCAAGTATTCAAAGTTGTCCGCCTTGCCGCCTTTCTTGAGCTTGCGGCTCTTGTGCGGGTCTTTCGGTTCAGGGTCGAAGCTGTCTGGTGGGGCTACGGTGATATTGGCCACGGTGCCGCTCTCATCCAGGCTGTACTGGATTTCACTGATGAGCATGTCGCGATCGATACCGACCCAAGGGTCGACCACCCGCACAATCATGTTGTGCAGCCACAGCGCCCCGTTCGACTGCCGCCAGCCCTGCACCTTGTACTGCAGGGTCAGTGCCTTACCCATGCGGCTGCCGCGCTCCCAGTTCGCCCGCGCCTCGGCAAGGCTGGGGGTCATCTGGCCGCTTTCGTGAATCATCAGCACCCGCTTACGCGCCGCGCGTGGGTCTGTGACTTCAGCCTGTACCTCGGAGGCCTTGGCGCCGTGTTCGTCATCCGTGCCCGAACGCTGGCCAACGACCTTGTAGTCGGAGAACACCCCGGAAAAGTCGAGCGACGCCGAGCCGGTCAGGATGTTCTGACCCAGTTCCAGCCGGTCAACCGCCCGCCCCGCGCTGCCCGGGTTGATGATCACCAGGCGCCCTCGGGAGTCGTCGGTAGACAGCAGCCGCGACAGCGTCAGCAGCCGGTCTATCGACTCAAACACCGTCTCCCCGGGCTCGATGCTGTGCTCGGCCAATTTGGTTGTCTCGGCCACCTGGCTCAGCACCTTGACCCCGTAGGGCTCGGCCAAGCTCTGAACGATCTGCTGCACACTCTGGCCGCGCCACTGCCCGGGCTGATTGATCGCCGAGCAGTCGACCAGATCGGCCGTCAGCGAACGCCCGCTAATCGCCCGGTTCACCGTCTTGCTGTCGTAGTTGACCGGGGTAGCGAAGACCCAGCCAGTCAGCACCAGGTCATCACCAATCAACACCTCGCAGAAGTCGCCCTGCCTTACCGGAATTTCCTCGGCCTGATCCGGCCAGCGCCATGTCACATCCAGCGAAAAATCTCGGGTCTGTCGCTCAATGCCGGCACTGATGCTGGCTTTCTTCCAGCCGCGATAATCCAGGCCGTTCACGCGCAGCGTGACAGCGTTTAACGGGTCCATGGGTTACTCCTGGGCGATGTGCAGCACCCCAACAGGCAAGAAACCCGGGTGCGATACTTTGTTACGCGTAACGATTTCAGCGGCGCGGGATGCGTCGCCAAAGCACTGATAGGCCAGCACCAACGCGGGCAGGCTTTCCTTCGGCTCAATCTCAACCAGGCGAACGCCCGAACGGGCCACCTCGGAGAGGTGCCCTTTAACGTGCTTGCGCACCGCCTCGATCACCTCAAAGTGTTCATGCGATGCCGACAGCCCGGCTTCCCACAGCGCCGCGCTAAGCCCATCACGCAGGCTAATCACGTCATCTGCTGCCGGGACTTCTGGCCGCTCCAGGGGTGACGCCACCTGCTGCGCCAAGGCTGGAACACCGGGCAGTACGGCAGGCGCCGACACCACCGGCATCAGTGCCGCTGCCCGCACGGCCTTGACGATCAAGGCATCACGCATCAACTCCCGTGCCGCCTTGACGGCAGCGGCTGTCGCCAGCCCGCCCGGCGGATTGGTCATCAGGTCATCGAACTGCTGTTCGGCCATCAACTGCCGGGCCAGTTCAAGCTGTGACGTGATGCCACGACCTGAGTCCACGAACCCCGAAAAGACCTCTTCGGTGCTCGCCAGGCGCGCCACGGTATTGGCAAACTCTGGGTCAGCCGCCACCGTGGCCGAGCTGCTGGACGACGGCGACCAGCTGTAACCCGACGACCGAGTGCTGCCGCCCACGCTGGAAAACTGCGCCCGGATCATGGCCGAGAAATTACCCGGGGCATTGATCAGCATGTCAGCCAGCGCCTCAGCCGAACTGACAAGGCCAAGCACCTGGCTAAACTCCCGCTGAATCGCCATCTGAATCCCGGCGATACTGTTCTGCAGCGCCGTTACCGCCATGCGTGCCCGGTTGACCACCGCCATTGCAGCTTTGTAGCGGGCCAGCGCGGACTCCAAAAAGCTCTCGCTGGATGCCTCTACCTGCCGCGATGCCTTCGGCACCCCGACCGGGTAGCCCTTTTCCCCGGCTTCGACAAACACCAGCTCAAACCGCACGATGCCGCCCTCGCGGCGCTCATGCGAAACTTGGCAGCCATCCCCGGCGGTGACCAGCAAGCGCCCGAACCACGGATGTACCAGCTCGCCCGCCCCGGGTTTATCCAAGGCATTGAGCAGATCGTCTCGCCGATCCAGGCAATCGTCACCGCCGATAAACGCCGTCAGTTTGATTTCGCGGGTCTTGCTGCCCATATCCTCCACCAGCGGCTTGTCCCGCTGGGGGTATTCGTGGACCTGCACCCGCCGCCCGACTGGCGTAGCGTCACTGTCGACCAGAAACGCCACGCCGCGAAACGAAGCCGGGTGCAGTTGATCGCGCCACGTCGTCATCCTGCCTCCCTACCCAATGAGCGATAACCGACTGACGGGCTTACCGACAGTCCGGGTTGATTGGTCTTCGCAGGATCAACACGCATGCCCGGCGGTGCATTTTCAAAGCGCACCACCATTGACCCCTCCAGTTCGGTGCGCGCCGCGGCTGTCGCAGCAGCAGCCTGAACCAACGAGCCACGGCTTTGCGGCAGGCTACCTGCAGGCGCTCCCGAAGCTGCCAGGCTCGGCGGGCGCCCTTCGCTCGCGGCCCTCATCGCCGCCTGGGTTCCCTTCATCAAATCACCAGGTGCAGACAACTTGGCTACCGTTTGCGCATCTACCACCGGACTGACCAGCGCCAAAGGCGCCATGCCGGGCAACGGCTGATTGGCGGGGTTGCGCATCAGGCTGGCCACCTTCGTGGCCTCTGGCATCAACTCAGGGGCTTGAGCAATCGGCTTGACCAGTTGCCCCGGCGCCATGCCGGTCTGCGCGTTGCGCGCTTCCTGCTCGGCAGTCCACTGCTTGACCTTATCCGTCGCAGCACCAATCACCCCGGCGCCGTCCGTCTCGATGCCAAGGAACTTCATCATCGGCTCAACGATGGGCCGCAACTCATCCCAAAGCCCCTTGAAGAAGCCGCTGATGGGCTCCCAGTGCTTGATGATCAAACCCAGCGGCGACCAATCGAACAATGTCCCCATGAACTCCGCAAACGGTACCGACAACGCCTTGACCAGATCCCACAGCGCGCTAAAGAACTCAGTCAGCGGCCCCCAGTTGGCAATGGCCAGGCCGAGCGGGCTCCAGTTGAAGGCCTCTTTCATCCACGACCAGACCGTCATAGCCGGGTCTTTGATCCTCTCCCATACCCAAGCGAAGTAAGGCGCGACGCTCGACCAGTTCGCAATCAGCACACCCGCTGCAATCGCAACACCACGCACAACTAGGCCGATAACGCTCATTTTTGCCACGCCATCCATCAGCACGAGTGCTGCAGTAGCCCCCGCCGTGGCCAAGCGCAACACGGTGAAGCCGACCGCCGCCCCGATGATGCCCTTGATCAGCCACGGGTGCGCGCCGGCCAACTGGGTCACGCCGGTGATGATCGGCCCGACCGTCGCCATGAAGTCGTTAAGCGGCGGCAGTAGTACAGAACCGACCGTAATGCCCAGCCGGGTCACGCGGTTCTTCAACTGCTGCAGAGCGTTTGCCGTCGTGGCCGCCCGAGACGTGTACTCTCCCTGCATGGAACCTGCGTATTTCGTCGAATCCCCAACACTGGCCAGATTGCTTTTCAACAGCTGCAAGTTGGTCAAGAGCGGGGTAATTGCCGCCACTGACTCACTACCGAACAGGTTGGTCAGCAGCGCCGGACGCTTGGCCGCGTCCACTTCGGAAATCCGCTTGAGCAGGTCTAGCATGGTGCCCTGCGAATCCTTCTGCATGCCCTCCGCGACTTTCTTGGAGTCCAGGCGCAACGACTTGAAGGCCTCGGCTTGTGACTTGGTCGCAGCCGTCCCCTTTGTCATGGCCAGCATGAAATTCTTGATGCCCGTAGCCGCAACATCCTGCTTCACGCCGACCATCGTGGCGCCAATCGCTGCGATCTGCGCCGAGGAAAAGCCCGCTACCTCACCCAGCGCCCCCACTTCGGTCACGATCGAGGACAGCTGCTTGGTATTGACTGGCCCAGAGTTCCCCAGGTAGTTGATCTGGTCTGCCAGCTCTACCACGCCATCTTGGGTCAAGCGGAACGCCGTACGCCACGTTGCCATCATCTTGCCGGATTCGTCAGCCGTCTGGTCGAAGGCGACACCCATTTTCACCGCGTCTTCAGCAAACTGCTTCAGGTCTTCCCGGGCGATGCCCGACTGACCACCCGCCGCGACAATCTGCGCGATGCCTTCGGCAGCCATCGGCAACCGCTCGGACATGCTCAGCACGTCCTCACTCATTTCCTTGAACTGGGCCGGCGTCTCAAAGTTGACGACCTTCTTGACGTCGGCCATCGCGCTTTCAAAGCCGATGGCAGCCTGAACCCCCATGACAAAAGGGGTCGCAATGGCCCCCCCTTGAATCGCATCCATGAAGGTGATTTTGCCGAGGCCTGAGCTATTCAACTGCTTGCGCAGAACGGCTGCGTTCTTGCGCACTCCACTCAACACCGGCGACAACTTGTCGACGCCAGTG
Organism: Pseudomonas laurentiana; assembly: GCF_014648275.1. Lineage (GTDB taxonomy): Bacteria > Pseudomonadota > Gammaproteobacteria > Pseudomonadales > Pseudomonadaceae > Aquipseudomonas > Aquipseudomonas laurentiana. The sequence goes on along the minus strand of NZ_BMQU01000003.1, from coordinate 99,849 downwards.
ATGAGCGCCTTTAGCTGGAACTTATCCGCCATTGCCGCCCCCTAACATCGCCTGGATTCGCCACGCGTTTTCTTCACTCTCAAACAACTGGTCTAACGGCCAGTTCATGACCTCGTTCGGGTTCACCTTCCAGAACCAGGCGAGGTCATAGACCAACTCGGTCAGCTGCTCGGGGCTTCGGAATCGGGGGCTTTCGTCGCCGGTGTAAGGAAAAAACCAATGACCATCCACGCCAGCGTGTTCAGGTCGAACAGGTCCAACTGGTTAACCGAGCTGGGCGGGATACCGGCACACACCGCGATGTACTTCGACGCGGCTTCAGTCTCCGCGACTGGGCGACTGTCTTCGCCCAAGACGTAGGGAAACACTTTGATGTTGCGAACTTCCTGAGGGGTTGGGCGACGCAGAGTCAGTTCGGTCAGTTGACCACCGTGAGCCTGAATCGGTACGGCCAACTTATGGGTAGTAGTGCTCATTACTGCCAGTCTCCAGAAATACCATCGAACTTGATCGCAACCTTTGCGTCATCGGCAGACATTTTCATTTCGTCCACCACATACGCACCGGACAGCACGTAACAACTGCCGTCCTTGAACTCAGCGGTGACCGTCATGTTGGTGCCGTTTTCCAGCTTCGCCTGAGGGAAACCCGGGGTTTTGACCGCATCGACCGACACATAGGGCGTCAGGTCTTCTTCCTTGAACACCCCCGTGGTAATCGTCTCGCGCTTGAACTTGGACAACGGCACCTCAACACCGCCGGTAATCGTCAACTGCTCGCCGTCGACCTTGATGTAACAGGTGCCCGCGACTTTCTGACCCATAAAGGGATCTCCCATAAAAAAGCCCGCGCAAGGCGGGCCGGGGTGGATGTGGAAGGGTTACGCCGCGTCTTCGTACTGCAGGCGGAACTGATAGAGCAGCGCAAACACGCGCAACTGATTGACCAGATCCGGCGGGAACAACACGTTCAGGCGGTTCGGGTTGCTCGCGTCGCGCTCGACAATCAGCTGCGCCTTGAACAGCTCGGTGTTCTCAACGATCCCGGCGCGCTCCAGCTCACGGTACGCCGCGATCAGTTCGCCACGGATCACCAGCGGCGTGACGATTGCCTGGCCAGCGCCGAAGTTGGTGCCATCGTTGGCCAGCTTGCAGCGCCCGTACTTGCTGGTAATCCGGCTGCGCAGGTAGCGGATAACGTGCGCCGACTGGTGCAGCGTTTCGCTGTCCAGATAGGAATCATCCGGCTGGCCGAAGGCGTTACGCTGGTAGGTCGTCACGGCGCGCTGAATGCGGTACTCGCCGCCACTGCTCGATGCCGTAGCGATGCCGCTTTTCAGCAGGGAATCCGCCTCGGATAGCATGAAACGGTCGCTCGCAGCAGCGGGAGCAATAGCCCCCAACACACCGGTCTGCGTGGGCCGAGCCGGGTCCGCGCTGATGAACACCGCCGTGCGTGCCCCCCACTGCGCCGCGACCTCCCAGACGGGCTGGGGCACGCCGGGCTCAAAGCCGTGAATCGTCATGTGCGGGTCATTGCGCAAGCGCCCCGCCGCCACCAGTTGGCCAAGCGTACCGCGCTTGGCGCTGTACACATGGCCATAGAGCTGCTTGGCCCACGACCAGCGACCGGCGCTGTCATCCATGACTTCTTTCCAGTCATCGAGCGTAGCGCTGTCGGTCCAGGGCTGGGTGATGAACTCAAACTCTTCATCGCCCAGCGCCGCCAGTGCCATAGCCATGTCAGGCGAACCGGCACCGCCAGTCATGGCCGTGACTGCCAGCACCAGGCCTGCCGGTGTCACCTCGCCATTGACGCGCCCCAGGCGATTCAGCTCGACCTGAATGTCGTTGCCGAGGTCACCCTTGAACTTTGCCGTCAGCGTCACGACAGCGCCTGCAGCCTGAGCGGTCACTGGCAAGTCAGTGGCTGCGTTGATGCTGGCCGCCATGCCTGTGGCAACCGCCTCAGCCGACGCCGAGGCAACCACGGCAGAGCGCACACGCTGGCCAGCCACGTACAGGTTGATCAGGCCCGCCGCTGTCACGTTGCCCGTTACGGTAACGCTGCAGGTCGCTGCCACGCCGGTGTCGACCTTCAACGGCAGACACCAGACCTCACCGGCAATGTCGATAGCGCGGTGCTTTTGGTGCATTGCGGCCAGCATCGAGCCGGCGCCGCCGATGGCAATGGCTTCAGAGGTGCGCGACACCAGCACCAGGCTACCGATTTCGGCGGCATCGGCATTGTCGTTGACCTGGCCAATGATCAGGCGGCGAAGACCAGCACCGGCGCCGCTGTTCGCCATCGAGTTATCAACCTCGGCATAGAACAGCGGGACACGAATATCAGACGGAATGTTGCTGAAACCGACGCTCATACCTTGGCCTCTTTCTTGGGCTTGGCTTCTACCACGTCACCCGCATTCAGGCGGCGCACCCAGTACGCATTACGGGGCACATAGGCGCCCTCTTCGGGCAGCAGTTCGCCGCCCTTCTCCGGCATCGGGTTGTCACGCCCCGCTACCGGCTTCAGGTAAATCTGAGTCATTGAGATAAGTCCTCTCGGGTTTTGATTTCGATACGCCCGTCAGGCCCCTCGGGGGCGACATTCCGGTCGACCACGGGGTCGATAAAGTCGAACGACGTGTCGACCCCCTCCAGCGCAGGAAGGCCCAGCAGCGTGCATTCCTGCCATGTTTCCGGGCTGGTACCAGACCCAATGGTGAAGTTGCCCAGCTGGAAGTCAGCGAAGAACCGGAACCGGTAAACCACTCGATCACGGTCGATCAGCAGCAAAGACCCGCCGTCATACAGCAGCTGCCCGTAATCCTTATCAGGCTCAAACCCAACCAGAGCGCGCCAGAGACTGGCCCGAACCAAATGCAACTGGTCGGCAACCTGCTGCCCGCGCTCGTCGTAGTTCTTCAGTACGACGCACACATCAATGGCGTCCCTGACCTGCTGAACAATGACGTTCTGCTGCTCCGGTTCATCGGCCCCGTCACCCGTGGGGATCACATACGCTGCAGGCAGCTTCATCAGCGCACTGCCCTTTACCGGGTCCCAATCCAGACCACCCGCCACCCGACTTTCAAAATCCGGGCAGCGCTGTTTCAGTTGCTCAATCACTGGGGTGATTCGCATGCTTTCCTCTCGGGCACAAAAAAAACCCATTACGGGGCTTGGGCGGCGCCTGGGCCGTCAGTTCAACAGCGCATCGGCAAAGGTCTGCCGCAAGATGCGCTGGACGTCCGCTTTGGTGTCCGCCAAGGCATCGGTCATGTAGTTGTCTCGCGGCGTGATGCGCCACCCGTTTCCCTGCCGGGCAGCCACCAACGCCTGCCGCTGGCCACTGGCACGGCGATTACTCTTTCCACGCCCCTTGCCCGGGGCTAACGCCCGAGGCCTGGACCCAAGCCGCACCCCATAGTGCAGATACGCGGGATAGAACTCTTCCATGCTTTCGGTCTTGGTCGGTGCAATACGCACCAGAAAGCCAGAGCGCGACACCTTGTAGCTGATCGAATCGATCGTCGCGCCGGTTCGACTTTCTGGGTAGCCCGCCTGCCCACCGCCAAGCGCCAGGTTCATCTGCGCGCGGCCAGTGACCAAGGCACCAACCTTGCGCATGCCTGCCCGAACCTTGCGCTTGTTGAAGGCCTCAAAGTCGAACTTTTCAAAGCCTTCGATATGAAGGTAGCCGTCAACGGAAACCGAATTGCTCATCGCTTCCCCCTTCGTTGGCAGGCGGACCATCTGGCCCCAGCTCCTCAACTTCGATCACCGACCACACCATGCGCCCTGCCAGATCGGTTGGCCGGCGGACGCGAAACACCCGATCATGCCAAACGAGTTCATGCGCCGAGTCCAAGCCAGGAATGTGACGGCAGTAAAGGCGGTGAGTGATCTTGTTGCCGGTTTGCTGAGCATTGGCATAGGTCGCCGTTCCCAGCGGCTCAACCTTTACCCAGCGGTTGCAAACGTGGGTGAACTCAGGCGCCAGGCCGGCACCTGCTGGCTTGTCGACACGAACTCGAACAGCCATGCGAGCGCGAAGCTCGCCCGAGGAAGGCTCTCTGATCGCCATGGCTAGAACCTCGGCGGCACGGTGATATCTGCCAACAGGTGGTCGACGAAACTCGCCGGGACTTCTGTCAGGGATTGCCCGACGACCAAAAGCCCCCGGTGGGTGAAGACCGTTTCCGCCGCCATCAGCAACCAGCTCAACACACCGGGGTAGGCCTCAATGTTCACGCCCGCGCGGTATCGAATACGCAACGCACCTGATGGCCGGCCACCAGGGAAATGCAGGTAGCTTTCCCGCCCACTGGAACGAACCTCAACCGCACCGGAAAACAGTTCGGGACTTGCGCCGTCGTCCAGCAGGTGAACTGATTCGACCTGTATTACCTGCCCAACATCCAACGAGTGCCCCGACGCGTAGTGCTCAGGCCAGTCCTCTTCATACAGGGCAGCCCTAATCGCGGCGCCGGTTTTCGACTCGCATTGCGCGGTAACACCGGGAATGATGATCTGCTCGATCAACTCTGGTTGCAGATCTTCCGGCTCAGCCCGACATTGATACGCAACCTGCTCCAACGTCAGCACAGGCGGCCCCGTGTAGGCGATACGGCGCGCCATGATCAGGGCTTCCCATCAGCATCCGATTTCGCACCTGGCTTGTCACCGGTATCGGACTCATCTGCTCCGGCACTACTCTGTGCCGCACTGGGTGCATTGCTATTCGCACCAGTCTTGCCCTTTTTTGAAGCCTTCTTGTCAGCCTCAATGGCATAGCCTGCCTCAATCAAGCTATCTGCAACGCTTGAATCAAAGCCTGCAGTTTCTCCGGCAGCATAACCGCGCCAGTTTTTTTCAAAGGTAACGATAACTTTGGACATGGGATGCTCCCCTAAACTGAGTCATGGAAGGCCCGGAGCTCCGGGCCGGGTGTGTTAGAGGGTGCTGCCCCATTTGACGTCGGTCATCACTGCCACCGACTCAACGTGCCGTGGGCCGAAGTCATGCTTGGCAATCACGCGCACCAACGTCTGATCACGCTGGAAGGCGCTGATGACGTTGCCGCTGCCGTCCTTGTAGGTAGCCTCCTTGCTGAAGTCGATAACCATCGCGTCGTCTTCACCAATGAAGCAGTCCGCGAAGTCTGCGAAATGGATTTCCGAGGCATCGCCATCGGCCCCCAGGTTGATCGGGATCTGGGTAGAGGAGCCTACCGGGAAGCCCTTCAGCATGTTCTGGTCCAGCTCTGGATAAGCCTTGTTGCCATTGCCATCACGTAGCGCCGAGAGCCAGCGCTTGGTACGCGGCGCCATGGCAAAGCCGGGAGCCGTCATATTGGAGTTGGCATTCTCAAGGCGCAGGATCAAGGCAGACAAGGCAAAATCGACAGCCTCAAGCGTGACTGCTGCCGGTGCCGCGAACACGTTGAAAGCCGGCGCCCAGAAACGCAGCCCTTTGGGCAGGTTGCCGGTACCTGCACCACGCAGGAAGGACAGGTCCTCTGCCGTTGCTACAGAGGCAGTCAGATCGTTGACGACAAGACGATCAACGCTCGGGTTGGTGCCCGAGTACGCCAGCAGGTCGTTGCTGATCGGAACCAGAGCCGCCAGCTTTTTCGACGACAGTTTCAGATCGTCGAACTGCATATCGGTAGCCGGCATATCCTCCTCGGTGCCGATATAGCCGACGACTGCGCCGCCTTTAATGCGCGGTACTGTGAGGTTCCCGTTTTGCAGCGGCAAGGAGACAGCGCCGAGCTTGCGCACCACCGACTTCGGCCGCAACAGTTCGATTACTTCGCTGGAGAAGCTTTGCGGTACCAGAACCCCGCCAGCACCCGGAGTAACGGTGCTCAGAGCCATGGCGATTTCAGGGCTGTAGCCTGAATCCTTCGCCATCTTGGCGGCGGCATGCTGATCGCCGCGCGCGGCAGCGAGCACGCGAACCATCTGCGCCATGTTGGCACCTGGCACAGGCTTGGCAGTAAATGGGCCACTGATGTTGCTGGGCGGACCATTCAAGCCTTGAGCGCTCTCTTCGACAGGCACCGCATTGGTCGCGGCCATTCGCTCGGCGGCTTCAGCTCGAGAAAGTTTGTCGGTCAGGCTGTTGAACTGAACGCTGAGTTGCTCGAACTGGGCCAACTGCTCTGCACTGAGCGAGGTGCCCGCAGCTTCAAGTTGGGCCAGCGCCTGGATCTGGCCATTAATAGTGGCGCGTTCGCTACGCAATTGAGTTACGAGGGACATACTGCCTCCTGGGCATAAAAAAACCGCCAACAGGCGGTTGAGATCACTGCCGCGAACGCGGTCAGAGTTGAGACTGAATGGCGAAGGCTGAGGCCTGCACACTGATTCGCTGTCGTGCTTGAACGCCGCCCTGCCGTTGCGCGCGACTGAGGGTGACTGCTTTAGATAAGTTATCTACCGCGAGCTGCGGTGACTCCAGGCGATCTGCGAGGCCAACAGCAATGGCAGTCGCGCCGCGATAACATCCGGCCTCGGTGGCAATGATGTCGGCCACGTCACGATTACGATATTCGGCAACATGGGTTGTGAAGAGCTGGTAACTCTCCTGCACGATCTCGTTGAGCACCTGAAGCGACTGCTCGGTGATTGGCTCGTTTGGGCTCAGGTCATTCTTGTGCGCCCCTGCAAACACCGTGGTGACCTTGACGCCCATACCCTCGATCATCTTGGACCGGTCCATGTGGCTGGCAATCACGCCAATGGACCCCACGCCAGAGGTCAGACTGACCACTACGTCTGTACATGCGGCCGCAATCAGGTAGCCACCAGAGTACGCCATGAAGTTGACCAAGCCGGTGATGGGCTTGATCTTGGTTGCTGCGCGAATATCCGCTGCCAGCTCAAAGGCGCCGACTGCGCTGCCACCTGGGCTGTCAATATCGAGCACAATATGTTCGACCATGGGGTCGGCCACCGCTTGATTCAGCGCAGCACGTAACCCTTCGTAGCTGGTCATCGTTTCGCAAGCATTCAGATGGCTGCCGCGACTCACTAGCACCCCGTGCACCGGAATCACCTCAACACCCGTTTGGGCGATCGCCGCACGTCGCTGCTCTTCACGGCGATCTTGCTGCGCCTGGTAATCCTCATCGTCATAAAACAGCTTGGGATTGGCTGCCGCTCCTCCCATGTTCAAATTGACGATATTCAGGCTCATCGTCTGGTTGGCCCAGCGCACAGCCATATCCAGCATATCGGGGGTGGTCAACAGCGGCTGATTGAACAGCAGACTGGCAGCGCGCAGATGTCGTTTCATGCGGCAAGCATCCTCAAGATGTCGTCGCGCTGCTGCTCGAGCTGAGCGCGGACGTCAGGGTTGTTCATGTTGGGTAGGCCATGCGCCACATCAGTCATGTTCAGCGGCTGCAGGTAGCTATCACCGTTGGCCACCGGCGGCATGTTTTCCAGGCGGCGAATGTCATTGATCGACAGCCATCCCCATTGGCGACCGATCGCATATGCGTCGTAGCGGCTCTTCTGGTCGCCTCGCAGCAAGCCGGAAAGGTTGAACTCAATGAAGTACTCCCGCCGCTCGGCCGGCAGTAAAAAGTCGCGCATCATCGCCTGCTCATGCCGCTTGACCCATGGCATCAAGGCAAAGATCACGTACTGAATCAGCAGTTGTTCAAGACTGTTGTAGCTGGCCTTTTCCAGGTCGTTAACCATGTGAGGGGGGATCTTGTAGATCCGCGCCAGATCGAGGCCGGTAGCCTTGAGGATGCCCAGTAGTTCGGCATCAACGTTATTCATCGATACCGGCTTGAAGGTCATACCCTCCTGCAGCATCGCGACCTTCTTGGCGTTGTCGATACCGGAGAACTTGGCCCCCCACTGATCAAGGATGCGATCAATACTGACCTGCTCCTTAATTGGCGGCGCCTCCCGCGGTCGCTCAATTACACCGCTGACGGCGGTACCGTTGGCGAATGATTTTCCCGCGTACTGCCTAACCGCCTGGGCCAAGCCGACCGCATCTGCATGCAGCTCAATGGGCGACAGGCCCGTGTAATGGTTTTTCGTGTGCCAACGCACATGGTGTATCAAGCGCATAGGCAACGGCTCATGTCCGCCAATGCGATACACAGGCCGAAGATCTCCGCCCTTGAGGACCAGCACCTTATCGTTGTGAAGTGGATAAAGCGCTTTCACTGCGCCGTCATCACCCCGCTCAATGTAGCTGTAGCAATTGCCTCTCAAACCCAATGCCAGCTGCCCTGCTTCCCGGTACTCATAGGGTGTCTGCCACGGGTTGGGTTGGTAGCGCAGCACATCGTAAAGCGGGTGACCTGAAGCGACTTCACGCTTGCCATCCCCGAGCCGGCGGTACATCTCAAGCGGTAACTGGCCAATGCTCTCTGCCAACAGCGTGACGCAATTCTGGAGAACCGTGATTGCCAAGGCGGTGTCAGGCGTGACAGTCACCCCTGCTGCCGATCGACCAGAGCCAATCAGGCCGCGCCAGAAGCCGCTACTCCCGTCGGAAACTACACCCTCATTGGCACCGAGCAGATTGCTGAAGAACATGCTCAGCCCCCTTCGGGATTGCGTTTGAATTGAGCGCGGGCGGCAGCCTTGTCAGCCAGCCAGGCCCAGCCAATCAGGCCAAGCCCCGCAATGATAAAAGCAGTGGGCACATGAATCAGAGCGACCCCGCCGACCAGCAGGCCGAAGCCGACCAGACCAGCCAGCCACGCTGCAATTGCGATGATGTTCAAACCCCGACTCCTTCGTCATAGATGGATGTACCACTGCTACCGGATGAGACTGCCCCGCTGATACCGGTCGCCATGATGGCCGCGATAATCCCGTCGATTCGCCCGGTAGCCTTGGCCTTGTCTGCTTTGCGGTTGTTTGCCGGATCAGAAACGATCACCGCGTTACCCGCACACCAGGTCATGACTGGGTTACCGTCATGACGCAAGGACTCCACCGTTTCGACTGGGGGTGCATCATCAAAGAGTTCATCTGATGAATCGCCACCCTCAGGCCTGAGTTCTGCCATCCCAAGCAAACGGCGTTCGAACTCGTCTACCGCTGGCCCCATATCCTTGAAGCCCTGCCCGAATTCAACCAGCGGCGGCAGCGAGATATCGTACTCAGTCATCAATTGACGCATGTCTTCAATACGCCACCGGTCAAAAGCAATCTTGTCCACCTGGAAGAAGTCACAAATGGTCTGCATCCTGCGAAGTACGTGCAGCTTGCTGATGGCTCGACCCGGCGTTGTTTCAAGATCCCGCGACTTGATCCAGGCCGCATAAGGCACCTTGTCCCTCGCTTCACGTTTATCCAGCTCGAAATCGGGAATCCAGAAATACGGAAGCAGCCGCCAGTGCGGATCCTCATAGGTTGGATAAAACAGCAACACGAAGGATGTCAGGTCGGTGGTGCTGGACAGGTCCAGTCCACCCACACACGGGCGATTTCGCAGGACCGACATCGGTACGCGCTCTTCGGCCTGGCTCCAAACATCCCATGAGATCCAGGGCGATTCGGCGCCCGTCCACTCGCAGAAGTTCAGCCGCCTAACCATCGCCTCTTTGCTCGGCATCCCTCGCGCCTCCGTCACCTGTTCACGCAGGTACTTCATGCCTGGTAGGTCGGCGTCCTGCAGTGACGGGTTCGACTTGAACCAGCAGCTTTCATCCTTGATCGGATCATCACCCTCATCCAGCGAACAGATGTAGGCGAAAAAACCGTCGTCGATCAGCGCGCCGGAAGCAACCCTGGCCCCGTACTCGTGATACTCCCAGCACGGTCCGCGCTTGTTTGAGCCGCTGTTGGTGATCATGAAAATCAGTGCCTGTTTACGGCTCTTGGTGCCGGCTCGCATCATCTCCACGACAAGGTTGGTCTTGTGCTCATGCACCTCGTCAATCAGCGCCATGTGCGGCCTGGGGCCAGACTGACCATCGTCGGAGCTGATCGGACGGAAAAACGACCCGGCCTTGAGGTAAGCCAGGTTCCAGATGTTTTGGCCGGTGCCACTGCAGGCCAGGCGCTTCGTCAGCTCCGGCGACTGCTGCACCATGGCAACGGCATCTCGAAACAGGATCATCGCCTGGTCTTTTTTCGTCGCCGCTGCGTAGATTTCGGCCCGTGCCTCATTGTCTGCGACCAAGCCTTTCAGCCCCACTCCGGCGGCTAACGGTGACTTTCCTGAGCCCTTCCCGCTCTCGACGTAAACCACGCGAAAGCGCCGGTAGCCATCATTGGTCTTCCAACCAAAAATGCTGCCGACGATAAATTTCTGCCAAGGCAACAGCTCAAATGGCAGGCCTTCGAACTCACCGCCGTTAAGTTTTAGGACCGTGCGGTAAAACCGAATGGCCTTATTGGCCTCCTCCAGATCCCAAACCAACCCACGCTTATGCCCTTCCTTTAAGTCCTTCAGATGACGGGCGCATGCGTTTCGTATGTCCGGCCCGGCGACTCGCTCACCGGAATGCACTTCACGCGCATACTGGGTAGCAGGATCCTCAACCGAAGAACTCCGCGAACTGGTCTTCTTGGTCGTCATCGGCTTTTATCTGGACTTTAGATCGGGCGGCTGGGGTGAGGCCGAATTCGACCAGGTAACTTTTAAAGCGTCGGTCGGCGTCAGCAAGCATGGCAACAGCCGGGTTCGCTTTAATCACCAACTCACCTTGGGTGCTGGTGGTCTCGTAGGTTCGCCCATTGGCGTCAACAAGTTCGCGCAAAGCGAGAATCTCGGAGTAACAATCACAGAGTCGCTCAAGCGCAAAGCCGTCTGCTTCAGTGAGCACGCCCATGCGATCGAGCAGGACAGTAAGTCGCCCCCAGGCCACTTGACCTTCATCCGTGAGATGAGCCGGAGTGCTGGGGATGCGCTTGGCTGGCAGTGGCTCTTTCTTGTTGATCGGGCGCTTGCCGGGATTCCCCCTGACCAGCTTCAGCTCTGTCGGGGTCGGTCGTCTCCCAGCCATTTTTTGATCCCAAAAAAAATCATTTCATTTCGCGGCTTTGCGCACGAAGGGGGGCGAACGGTCAGGAAAGGTTTCAAGAAAAACATTTTCACCCCCCCTACCCTGGGTCATGGGGCCCCGCAGCGCCCGGAGGCTTTCAGGAGGGCCGATTCCAGTGGTGCCGTGGATCCAGCGGCCTGCCGCTAACGTCGCACCCAACCTCGCGTCCTGACTTCTCCAGGCGTTGCTTGTAGGAACTGTGACAGTTGGTGCACAGCGACTGCCAGTTGGTCCGATCCCAGAACAAGGACATTTCGCCGCGGTGTGGTTTGATGTGGTCGACGACGGTGGCCGGCTTGTTTATGCCTGACTTCTCGCAACGAACGCACAACGGGTTCTTACGCAGCCAGCCTTCGCGGGCCTGCTGCCAGCGATGGCCGTATAGACTCGGCTTTTTGCGTGCATCAGGTAGAGACATGCTTCACCCCTGTGCTTTGCGGGACAGAAACAGATCGGAGTATCCACGCAGCTTCTCCACACCCATGAAGCCGACAGCGCCACCGGCGAATGTAGCCATACCCTGCGGCAGCCCCATCCACTCGAGCAGCGGTACCAAGGCCAGGGTGATTAGGCCGCACAGCGCGCCCTCCAAAAGCATTTGCCGACGGGTACCACCGCCGTATACCACCCGAAGGACGGCGATTGCGACGGACAAGCCGGCGGCATAAAGCTGAGGCTGGTGGGCCAGCACCCAGGCGAGCACAGCGGCCCACAGGCCAGGATCCTTCTCGGGCATGTTTGGCATCTCAATTCCTCCCTTTTCGGGGAGCACAAAAGAAAAAGCCCCGGCTAATGCCGAGGCTCAAAAAGGCGCATACAGTCAACAGCAGCATCTACTTAAGGAGATTGTCTCTATCGAATATCCCAGTACCCTTGTGGGCGAAGGTGGTCACTTCGATTCCTTGACCACGGAAGCCGAGCAACAAAAGCCTCAACGATGCTTCGTCAGTGCCAACGCTAGGTCTAAGCCGACGGAGATTCCTCGCGTACGGAGAGCCGTTTAGAAGTTTTGCCAAAGACCTAGCGCTCTCGCCATTTGCCACCTCGAAGTACCAACAGTCTTCAAAGGGGGAATCAACGAACCATCGCCCATCACGCGCATCAACTTCGTACCGTGGAGGATAGACAACCTTCACGTTAAGCATCTCGGGCAAGGCTTCAACATCTAGAGTTGCAAAGATTTCCGCGTTGGGGAAATGCTCCTCGAGCAACACCGCAATCTCGCCGCCATATGCAAAGTACTCAGAGTTTAACGGGGTTGAGAATTCTAGGTGCCTTTCCGCGCCGCCATGCGCTATCGCGGTGTCCACAATCTCCCCGAAAAGCCTGCTGACTTCCGGCTTGAGCATCCCCATCATTTCCTTATCCACAAGAGTCACTCCTAGCGTAAGAACGACAAGGATGATTCAAAGGCACCAGAAACGCAAAAGCCCGACACAATTGCCGGGCTTTGGGGTCACTCCTCAGCAACGCATAGGAATGACAGGATGAAGAAATAATCGGCCATGCGGCCATTTGATGTCAAGCGGCATTTTCCAGCGACAAGCCTTCGTGGTTCAGAATACCTCCTGCCGCCTCCAAAGCCTCCCCGACCATCTCCTCCAGCACATCTTCGATACCTTTCTTCCAGCGCCGACGGGTCCGCTCTGGTCTCGCATCCGGGTCCCAGCGGTTGATGTCGTAGAACTGGGCAGGCAACACGATGATGTCGCTCGACCGCTTTCCATCGACGCCCTTCATCTTCGGAATCGCCCAGGCCGTCACGGCGCTGGTGATGAACAGCTTCGGCGCATGAGACGCAACCATTGGGATCAGGCGGCTGATCGACTGAACCTTTCGGCCCTTATGCGTGCTGAACCTAGCCACCAACACATCCCAGTGGCGCGGCTTCAGCTGGCTATGCAACCGGGCGAACACCCAGCAATCAGCGTCCATACGGCTGATCTCGCCCCGCTCGAGCGATCTGCTCAAGGTGGCCATGTCGTGGCCGTCTTCGCTGCCGGGCTCGTATAGCTTCTGCCAGGCCTGCTTACTGGTGTTGTCGATCGCTTCTGCAGCCAGGGCAGAGACGACCGCCGCGAGTACGCTGCTGTAGATCATGTCCTTCCCCTCAATCCCCGGTGTAATTCGTTCCGCCGGCACCGCGACGGTTGTTCTGTTGGTACTGCGCAGCCGGCCCCATGAGCGCTGGCTTGTTCAACTGTTCGATCTGTCGCTGAGCGGCCTGCAACCGCAGACTCAACTGGGTAACCAACTCATCAACCGGCAACGCCTCGCCAGTCGCTGCCACCACCCAGCCAGAGGCATTGCACTGCACGCAGGCCATCTCGTGAAACACCCCTTTGATGACTGCCATCCCCCGGCATGCTGGGCACCGATCCAGCTCGATCACGGCCTTCTTGAAGGCGGGTCCGTGAGTTTTATTCACTTCGCCTCCAGCAGCTGCTTATGGAGCAGAGACACTGGCCGGTCCCGGTGCCCGCTGATGGTCAACTGCTCGCCAGTGCGCATCCGAATCTGAAGCAACAGGACGACGCCTTCGTAGCTCTGCACTTGGTCGATGCGCATGGTGCTGATGTCCTGCGGATTCACCGCCAGGCCGCTACCCGGATCGAGCAAAATCATCATTTCGAATCCTCGCCTATGGTTGTTTTGTTGATGGTGCCGCAGCCCTTGTTCTGCGCGGCTTCCAGCGCATTGCGCGAATCTTCGTTTCTACCCTCCTTCAACCCGTGAATGAGGATCAAACCCTTGCCGTCTAAATGGGCGTGCCACTGCTCCAGGGCAATGCGCTTACGCTCCTCGACCGTGGTGTGGATATAGGCCTGCACGTTGTGGCCCATCGCGTGATTGATCAGCATCTCGCCGATCAGGAAGTCGATACCCAGGTCAGCCCAGCCGGTGCGGGCCAACTTGCGCAGGTCATGGCTGGTCCACTCGCCCTTCCCCAGTCGGGCGAACACGGCGCTGGCCTGGCCCTCGCTCATGCCCTTGCCGTTACGGGCCGGGAACAGGTACTGGCCGGTGTAGCCACTGGCGAGCTGGGTGTCTCTGTATTGGGTCAGCAGGACGCACGCCTGGTCGGTCAGCGGCAGCGAATGCTCAACACGCGTCTTGGTGTGCTCAGCCGGGATGTGCCACTTGCGCTCGGCCAGGCTGAAGTGTGGCCATTGAGCCATTCGGGTCTCACCGACGCGGGTACCGTGGCACAGCATCAACAAGGCCAGCATCGCGTCGGCTGGTTCCTCCGCCCATACACCCTCCAGTTGAGCAAGCAGCGGCTCAATCTGCACACCACGCAGCCGTGCAGCCTTCGCCTTGATCTTGGCCTTCGAGAAGTCGCTGAACTTGATCCCGGCCATCGGGTTGCTCGGGATCAGACCCAGCGTGTGTGCCCGACGACAGGCCACCACCAGCAAACCGAAGATCAGTCGGACGAACTCCAGTGACAGGGTGGCCTGCAGCGGCCACATCAGCTGGGCGTCGAGGGTGCCGTGGCGCACGTCGGAAAAGGCCAAGCCGCCTACACGTGGAATCAGGTGGCAAGCAATCGCCGACTTGGCCGTGGCCTTGCGCTTGGCCGACAGGCTGCGATCTCGGCTCATGCGGTCGCTGTACCAGGCCAGCAGTTCCCCCAGCGTGCTCCATGCCGAAACGGCAGCACTGGCCTGGGTGTCGCTCGCCAGACGCTGACGCAGGTCCGGCAGCGCAGCCAGCACGGTCTTGGTCGGCAGGTCAGGATAGGCGCCGATCCGGTTCCAGCGCTTGCGCACCACCAGATACCAGGTACCACGCGGGCGTGCTTCGGTGAACCGGAAATACAAGCCTGGGTGACGAGGATCACGCATTAGCACCGCCGACGGGTCAGCCGCCTGCCGACGAATCTCGGCATCGGAGAACGCGACCGCCATCGTCATGCGGCCACCACGGTCGGCGCCATGCGCAGGTAGGCCCGGATCTGCTCCATCGCATCGAAGTGCCCCCGGCAAACGACTGCCAGGTAGCCCTGCTCGTTCAACCGGCGCAAGCAGGCCGACTGACTGGCCGACACAGGGGCAGGCTCAATAGTTGCCTTGAACTCGATATACAGGCCGAAGTAACCACCGCGCGCCATGGTCAGCACCAGGTCAGGGATACCGGCCTTCACACCCTGCTGCTTCAACTTGGCCGCCACCAGCTTGTGCCGGTGACCACCATTCGGGACGTGGTAGATCAGTTCAAAGACCTGCGGGTAGCGCAGCTCGATCTCCCGCATCAGGGCGGCCTGCTCCAGACCTTCGCGGTCAACGGGCTTGGCGCGGGGCTTCTTCGTGCCGAATAGCGCTGGCTGGGCGGTCTTCATGCGGCAATCACCCCCTCACGGATCAGCAGGGCCTGGGTACGCATTACGCCCTCGGCGTGGTGCTGACGGGCTTCGGCGCGACTGATCAACTGACTGCGCCCGTCACAGGCGTCATGGCAGGCGCTGCAAGCATGCGCACCCTGCAGGTCATTCGGCTTCATACCGACACCGCAGGTACCGGACATGCGGTAATGGGCCAGCACGGTGGTTTCGGGATTGCCGTTACAAACACCAGGAATGCGCACCTGGCACTCCCGGCCGCGCGCGGCTTTGGTCAGCTTGGATTGCTTCATTGGCGGTCGTCTCCGTGAAGATCGATGACAGTGAAAGTGGATGGCCACATACGCAGGCCGTGAGCTCGCGCCGATGCTTCGTCGCGATACAGACCAACAGGCGGCTGGGGTTTATTGGTGAGGTCCAGCAGGTGACCGCAGGCATACAGCGCCCAGCGGTACTCGGTGAGGTCGGGCGCAGCCAGCATCGGATCGGTCATGCGCGTGCACCTCGACCCGCACGCAGCGCCTGCAGCGCGGCACGCCCCACATCGAGAGTGCGTGGCGCGGGCGGTGCAGCAAGCTCGGCAACCGGTACCGGCCCCAGGCTCTCGCCTTTCCAAATCTTCCTGCACTGCACCAGGTAGTGCTTCTCGAAGCAGATCAGCCCGAGCTCACGGGACATCAGCGGCAGACTATGGAAACCGGCGGCAGCAGTTGCGTGGTAAACGGCTGGATGCATCCACTTCGCCGATCCACGCATAGCTGGATGGCAGTTGCGCAGGCCTTGGGCGTAAGCCTTTTCGACGCTGGGCAGGCCCAGGCCTTCCGGCGCGAAGCACCAACTGACGAACACCCCCGGCGCCGGAACGAACGCGGACTTGCTCGCGCTCAGCACGCGCATGCCGTGGTCGATCTGCTCGAGGCGAGTGATCCCGGAACGCATGAACTCGCCAAGCCATTCCAGCTTGGCCGCATCCATCACGGAAGGTGTTGGCCAGGATTGGCGCCAAGCACCACAGGCGCCGCGCAACCGCAGGAACAAATCCTCGATCACCTGCTGGGTTGCTGGGTCAATCGGTACATGGCCTGGCTCAGCCGGTGGCTGGTAGGTCGGATCGGTTTTGCGATTGGCGAGGAGTTGTCGAACATTGGTCGCGGTCACAGGCGCACCCCCTTCTGTGCCCAGTTGGATTTGGTCTCGTCCAGTTCTGCTTCGGCTGCAGCCTTGGCCTTCTCGCTCTTGAGCCACTTGGCCAGGCGGAAGCACCAGCCGCCATTGCTGTCGAACACCTTGGGCCTAGCAACGAAGTAACCCAGGAAGCCCTTCAGCGCCTCTTCGGTGAGCGCTTCGAGGGTGAGGCCGGCTAGGGTCAGTTGGGCGGACACCTTGTCGACCGGTGGATTCCATTCAGCGAACATGGCGAACCGCTGCAGGTCGTCCTGAGACTCCAGCGCCTGGCGATCTTGATCGGCGATCACATCCTGCAACTCGCGCGGCTGCTGCTCTTCGGTTACTTGATGGTTAAGTGACGGATTGGGTGCAATGGCTGCACCCCGTTCTGTCGTAGATTGCACCCCGTTCTGCTGTACGTTGCACCCCGTGTCGTCAGTTGCACCCCGTTCATTACGAGGTGCAGCCACTGCACCCCGCTTGATCTGGAGGTCGTAAACCACAGGGCGGCGGTCGTGACGATCGATGTACACAGCAGCCAGTGCCTGGTTACCTCGAACGATCAAACCCTTCTCTTCCAGTAGATCCAGCTTCGACCGCACAGTGCGCTCAGAGAGGCCCGTGTCTTCGGTCAAGGTCTTGGCCGATGGGAAGGCGCCACGGCCATCGGTACCGGCATAGTTGGCAAGGCACAGCAGCACGTGGCGTGCGCTTGAGTCTTTCCCGAGGTCGCGACGAGAGAGCGCCCAGGTCATAGCTTGAACACTCACAGCGAGGCTCCAATATTCTTTTCGGCCAGCAGAGCAAGGCCTTTCGGGGTGACGAGGGGTTGATACGCAGCGCGATCGGCACCGGTTTCGGCATCCGGCTTCAGGGCGGTGACCTTGTGGACCATCAGACCGGCGCTGATGCGGGGCTGATAGGCGATCCAACGCGTCGATCCGTTGCGATGGAAGATCCAGCGATGCTGCTGAAGCCAGGCGAACAGCTTCGAGGGCGGAACTTGCAGATGCTTGGCCGCATCAGTGATGCAGATCGCCCCACCAGCGCCAGCGAGACGCTGGATCGCAGCAACCTTCGGGGCCTGCTTTTCGATGACCTGCTGGAGTTGCTGGTTCTGCTCAACCTGCTCGGCTGCAAGACGCAGCGCCTCGGCGAAGGTGGTAGGCACCTGAAGGTGCGCGACTACCCGACCCTCCAGTTCTTGCCAGCGATCAACTAGGCGGGAGGTAAACTCTGGTGAAAGCTGCGCAACAATGACGTAGCTGTCACGCTCACCCACCTTGTAAATTCGAGTGGCGCGAGGCCGGTTCATCTTGTCTTTAGACCATTCATCCTCAGCCTGAGGATGGACCAGGCGCTTGGCCGCAAGATCTTCGATCGTGCGTTTGACGTTGTCATGCCTCTTCCCGAGCAGCTCGGCAATCTCAATGGATGACATGACCTGACGCGACAGATTCGCGGTGATGCCAGAACCTGACGCGACAGTGGCGGTATTGCCTGTATCGATTGCAGTGTGCATAATCGACTCCACAATGTTGTTGAAGAAGCCGGTCTAGCCACCGGCTTTTTTGTGCCTGCGATTCAGGCGATTGATTTCAGTGCCGGCCGAGCATTCGCCAGAAGCTCCTCAGCCCTACGGCCTAACTCCCCTGCCCTTGCTTCAACTTGGCGGCATTGCTTTGCGAACGCCGGCAGGTGAGGCAGGTCCTCCTCGCACATCACTTGGTCATCAAAGACTTCACTGCCGGTATCGATCACATCGCCCAGCGCACGAACTAGTGCGCCGAAGCTTTTGTTAGCGCACTGCTGGCTTTCCATTTGGCGAGCACCGATCAGGCCGTGCCGGCTAGCGAGTTCATTCACACAGTGGTCGCGAAACTCTGGCTCTAGCGCGCTCACCCATGCCTCTTCCAGCCAGGACGGCAGGTCCTGATCACCGGAGAGCCAGCGCTGAACGCGCTTAAGCCAGCGGCCGGTTGCCTTCACAAACTCAGTGACGTCGCCGCCGATTTCGGTAGAGCTGAAATCCGGGACGTCCTTTGCGCTTGCCTTGCCCGGACAGGATCGGTGCAGCTCGCGACTCAAGGCCTGAGCAAAGTCGTCCTGGCTTAGGCTGGTGCGCGCAATCTGGTTCTGGGCGTGAGCAACCAACACCTGATCGCGGGTTTGAATCGAGTGTCTGAAGCTGGACGTATCCATGTGGTTCTCTCGCTCGTAATCTGGGCTCATAGAAATCTGCTTACTGATCAAGGCCGCATCCATGACCGACTTTTCTCGTCCCTCAATAGAGACCCTGTTCATTCGTTGCGGGCGGTCCCTAATTAGGGGAGGCCGTTACCTCTTCAGGGGAAACGGGACGACGTTGCTGCTGGGCTTTTTGCTAGGGATGGAGTCCATCAGTCGCATGAGCGCCACTACCACCTCTTCGGAGGTCATGCCCTTCTCCGCCCCCCACTGCGCCAACTCTGCTTGGTCGCTCCTGCTAAGACTTTTCACCACGCTTTCCACTACGTCAGGCATAACGCCTCCTTGGCCTGATCAGGCGCGTTTCTCCAAACCGAATGGCAGCTCGCCGTGCTCTCGCCTGAACCTCAGGGCGGCTTCGACGATTTCGCGAGCCAGTACGCTGTGTTGACGCTTGACCTCACAGGCGACGTCTTTCAGTTCTTGAAAGACCTCGTCATCGAAGCGCGACTTCACCTGGTGCTCATGCCGGTGCGTCTTGTCGTCGTAGGCCATGGTGGTATCCGTATCCGGAGGGGAAGGATTGGGCTAGGCGGCAGATTTTTTGGACTGCACTTGGCACGGAAACGGCCTGATTTCTTCAGCGCTGTATGTGCCATCTATGTGCTTGGTTACGTAGATATCGCGACCAACCCGCAGGGCTTTGTTCAAAGAGCTCTGGGTCATACCTAAAAGGGCTGCTGCTTTGGTCTGCCCATACTGGCGAGCAAACTCATGAAGAGTTGTACGGCTCATGTCGCCGATCTCCTTTGCTAAACACGACACAAGTATCGCCGCCGGAGATTCTTTTATCAACCCCGGCGGCGATTGAATAAATATCGCCGCAAGGAATAATCGGCGTATGAAAAAACGCGAACTTGAAGAGTGGGAAAAGGCCGAGTGCTTAGCGCTAAAAGCGGCAGTGGACGCCTTCAACGAAGGTAAACCTCGTCGCGATAGCCTCACTCAAGGAAAAATTGCAGATGCGCTTGGGATCAACCAAGGGTCTGTCAGCGCCTACTTGAACGGCTATAACGCCCTGAATGCCAAGGTTGCCAGTGTCATTGCGGGACTGATTTCGAGGCCCGTGGATTCTTTCAGCCCTCGCTTAGCTAAAGAAATCGCCCAGATGGCTCGCTCTAGTTTGGAGGCTAACGTTGAGCCAGGTCCTCCAATCACATCACCTACACGAAGGATCGCAATCGTGGGTACCGCGCAACTTGGCACCGACGGTTACTGGGTTGGGCTAGATAATTCCGCCGGCTGGGTCGAGACCTGGTCAAGGGACGAAGATGCTTACGCTCTGCGCCTGAAGGGCGACTCTATGGCACCCGCAATTCGTAGCGGCTGGGTGGCGGTCTGCGAGCCGAATCACCGCCTTGTGCCTGGCGAATACGTCATGGTTACGACCACTGACGGTCAGAGCATGGTGAAAGAGTTGCTGTTTGAAAGCGAAGACGGCGTAAGTCTAATGTCAGTGAATGCAGCCTATGGTGAGCGCAGGACCGTTGCCTGGGACGACATCGAGACCATCCATTACGTCGGCACCATCCTGGCCCCAAGCAAAGTTCTTGGCCGCCTCTGAGCAAGGAAAGCCTCATGAGCCCCACCAAACCCGACCAAGAGCTCCACGCAGAACTTGAAGGATCCGCATCCATCATGGAGTGGGCGGCGCTTGAGCTGATAGAGATAGCCAAGCGCATCAACAATGCGGGGCTGCCCGACGAGGCTATGGAACTGATGGGGATCAGCAAGGAACTCCGGATTGAGCAAGAAGTGCTCTACTCCTGCGCTGATGACGTTCTGGATGGACTGATCTGCAGGAAAGAACTATGACCACGAAGCCCAATCAAGAACTACGCCGCGACCTGAGAGATGCTGCGGCTGTCCTCAAGTGGTCCGGTGTCGACCTCTTCACTTTCGCCAAAAAGCTACTCGCAGCGGGAGACGAAGATGGGGCGAACGAGCTGATGAAAATCGCTCTGGCCTTTCAGGAGATTGAGGACAGGCTGGAGGGGTATGCGGAAGAGGTGAAGGCTGGCCGAGTAACGAGGACAAAGGAATGACTCTGGATAAATCGAGCCAAGAACTACGCCGCAACCTCCAAGGCCTTGCATCTGACCTGAAGTGGTCAGCGGTTGAGCTGCTACGAATCGCTGAGCGCCTAAGCTTGGCCGGGAATGATGCTGATGCCCAAGCCGTGCTGAGGATGTGCCGCATCTTTCAGGATGGTGAGGAAAGGCTTACTGGATATGCAGAGGAAGCGCACCTGGGGCTGATTGTTCGTACGAAGACACCTGTCTCCGTGCCGGAATGAGGATCTTTCAGGTGATGATAGCTAGGGAGGATCGATTGGCGGAGTATACTAAGCAGGCGTAAAATTGATTTGATAGCAAAGCAAAGTTTAGATTGTTGAATGACAACACCTAAATTTAGTTTCCGGTGTTGTTGGTAAATCTACAAATATGAAAAATGCAGGGAAGCTGAAATTGGGCGCAAACAAAGGCGATAACAGCACCACATACTTGAGTAAAATAAATATCGTCCGATTCCGAGGATTATCTGACCTTACAGTACCCTTAGGAAAGCGGATAACCTTATTATGCGGGAAAAACGGGACATCGAAATCGTCCATTCTTGGCATAGCCGCACAAGTATTCAGCTTCGAAAAAGATTACACGAAAGATACACCACTAGAATTCCGAACGCTAACCGGAACAAAGTTTGAGTCTCGAGTTTCTGAGCATTTTCGATTGTCGAAAAAATTCGACCAGCCAGACTCCATGAATACATCGGTCTCGATTCATGATGGCTATACAGCTGAAGATGTTGACCTTACCCTAAAGCTCTATGATTCAAAGGACAGAAACAAGCCGCGACCTATCGTTCGAGGTAACACCCTAGCAGACGGCGAAAATACCAGCCGAAACGCTACGCACCCGGTGATATACCTCAGTTTAAAAAGGCTTACACCCATATCTCAACGCGCTAAATACTCTGAACATGACATTGATTTCCTCTCGAAAAATAAACGCGAGTTTGTATCTCTCAGCAATAAACTTTTAAGTAAAAGGTCCGCAACTTCTGTTACCGCGACCACTGGCACGATTAAATCTGCTGCTGCACACGGCACGAATTACGATCATGACTCAGTATCAGCAGGAGAAGATAACGCAGGACAAATATTACTAGCTCTATTTTCGTTCCGTAAGCTTGCAGAAGAATACCCGGATTATAAAGGCGGATTACTGTTGATTGACGAGGCTGACGCAGGTCTCTTCCCTGCTGCACAGCGTCAACTCATCAAGATACTGACAGACGAATGTAAAAAACTGAACCTGCAAGTCATAATGACCTCTCACTCTCCAACGATGATTGAGGACATTCAAAAACTCTCTGCAGCAGACGAAAAAAATTATCAAAATATTTATTTAAGCGACACTTTTGGCCCCATAAGAATCCAGGAAAACGTGACCTGGCCTCAAATATTTGCTGATTTACATGTACAAACAATTCCAGTAGACACCAACTTACTTCCGCAAATTAATATTTATTTCGAAGACAAAGAAGCTTTCGATTTCTACTCTGCAATAATAACTGATAGAACAATTAAAAAAGTAACCAACCCCCTTAAAGACGTAGCATTAGGCTGCACAGAATACATAAAACTCGTCAAGAGGAAAATCCCCGAGTTTTCCACTCGAAGTCTGATTGTATTAGATGGCGATGTAGAAGGCGTAAAAGGAATGGACAGTATTTTGAAGCTACCGGGGAGACTGCCGCCAGACCAGTTAATTTTTGAATTCCTGTTCAACCTACCTCCGAATGACTCGTATTGGAAAAACAATATTGGCTTTACCAAGCCTGTCTTTATGACTCTTTGCGAAAAAATTTCTGAGACCCTTCAGATCGATCCTGCTAATACCGAGATAGACCTGTTCGCACTTATTGAAAGCCATAAAGCTAGATCTACGCCACAAGACCAGAGATTGAGAAGTCATTTCAAAAACTTTGCGAATGACACTACATTTTTGAGCATGGTTAACGGCGGCGCAGCAAAAAATCCATACAGAGCGTGGGTAAAACACAATACTGAGGCGGTCGAGGATTTCCGCTCACGTGTGCGGTCAAGCCTTCAAAACACGATGAGCGGCGGACACGGAGTGGATCCCGCAATGCTGAGGGCCCTTGATCCTCCGGTCGAAGCAAAAAAAGCATGATACACAACGCCAACCGGAGGCTGGCCAAGTATACTGCGCGCCGTTAAACTGAGGTCTGAAAGCCTCAAAGGAAGAGACCAGATGTATTCCAACAAGCTATACAGTCCGTTACGCTACCCTGGTGGCAAGGCGCGTTTTGCGCCGTTCATCGCCGAGGTGATGCGAGCCAATGGCTTGGATGGCGGTCATTACCTTGAGCCGTTTGCTGGCGGTGCAGGTGTAGCGCTTGAGCTTCTGTTCGATGGCCATGCAAGCCACATCCACATCAACGACCTAGACCCTGCGGTGCATGCTTTTTGGTCCGCTGCGACGTCGGATCCTGAGGGCTTGTTAAGGCTCCTCTATGACACTCCTATCACAATGGATGAATGGTATCGCCTACGCCAAGTGATGCTTGCACAAGATCCAGATCTGTCCATTACTGAGAAGGGATTCGCCACCCTGTTCATCAATCGGACCAACCGCTCTGGAATCCTCAAAGGGGGCGTTATCGGAGGTAAGGCTCAAACTGGTACCTACAAGCTCGATGCTCGATTCAATAAAGAAATGATCGCGGCGAGGCTTGAGCGCATCGGCCTGCATACAAACAGCATCACGGTCCACCAAGAGGATGCGTATAGCCTCTTGAGCAAGGTGTCGGAGTTGCTCCCAGACCGCTCGTTGATCTACTTAGATCCTCCCTACTATGTGAAGGGCCGCGATCTATATCGAAACTTCTACAAGCACGACGACCATCTCCAAATCGCTCAACTGCTCCAGTTATCGGAATTCAACAGGCAATGGGTAGTGTCCTACGACAATGCTCCCCAAATCTGCGAAATGTACAGTAAGACCGAAGCCCTAAAATATGGCCTTCACTACACTGCCCAGGCCAGGTACGTCGGCGACGAAGTGATGTTCTTCAAGAATAGCCTCCAGATTCCTGATGCCGAGATTCCAAAGGCCACCACTGTAGCTTGAAGCTCGAAAGGCAGGGCCCACTGTCTGCCTCTGTGGGCTTTTTCATTCCTGTCATCCGCTCGTAACACCGTCAGAACACGATGAGCTCAGCCAAATGGATTTGGCCCCGTCTACAGAGAGCCTGGCCAAGCGCCGGGCTTTTTTGTGACTGCTACGCTTTCCTTCACAACGGAGGAACCGCCATGCCAAACGATCCAACTCCCGCCCTTCTCTACCGCCTCAACCAGAACATCATGGCTCTCGGCAGCGCCGTGGAAGAAATAAGCATCTGGATCGATCAGCGCGGCTCTACGGAAACGTATGAACGAGTCAGTGAGCATCTTGAGGTACTGGCAGACAATGCTGACACCATTACTGAGCTGATGGCTGACCTGATTGCCAGGTGGAAGCCAGAGGAAGAGGCTGATCCGGAGGACTGAGCAAAGCGCTCACACCAAATTAGGCGTGGTGCTCCAAGTACTCACTCAGCGCCTTACGGGTCAGATCGTTCAGAGAGCAGCATGGCGCTCATCAGATCAGACTCTCCTGACTTACTTGCCGCTAGGGGTGCGCCGGCTGCGCGTGCAGCTTCAGACCAAGCGCCTTGACCACCTTGAGGATTGTGCCGAACTCTGGGTTTCCCTCGCCAGAAAGGGCGCGGTATAGACTTTCCCGAGACAATCCCGCGTCACGCGCCACCTGGGTCATGCCTCGAGCGCGAGCAATAGTGCCGAGCGCCTTGGCAATGAAGGCTGGATCGTCGCCCGCCTCTTCCAGACAAGCATCCAGGTAGTTGGCGATATCCTCTTCTGTCTTGAGGTATTCGGCAGAATCCCAGCGGGAGAATTGTTCGCTCATAGATTTTGCTCCTTCCAGGCCTTTGCGACCTGCTTAGCCTGTTTGATGTCACGGGGCTGGCTGCTTTTGTCGCCGCCACATAGCAGGATGATCAGTTGCCGACCTTGCTGCATGAAATACACCCGGTAGCCTGGGCCGTAGTCGATGCGCGCCTCACTCAGGCCGTCACCAATGGGCTTGGCGTCTCCGAGGTTGCCATCGGCCAAGCGATCTATGCGGGTGATGATGCGCATCTTGGCGCGACTATCCGAAAGGCCGGAGAGCCAAGTAGAGAACGTTTCGCTTCGGATGATCTCGGTCATGTCGAGAGTGTAGCCCTTGAGCTACAGACGAACAAGCGATCATGCCCTATCTGAGTTCATGACTGATAGGCCGGCACAAAGAGTACAAATGTACTCTTTACGTATTGCCATTCATCTCCAGATAAAATACTGTTCATTCATACAGTAATGGAGTGCTCTTCATGGCCAAACCCAAGCCCGCGTCGAAACCTCAGACACCCGCCCTGCCCAGCTCTTACGAGATGCTCGGCATGAGGATCCAAAAGATCATCAACAGCACCGGTGCCCAGACATCGAAGTCAGCATTGCTGGAGCGACGGCCCGGCGACCTGCCTGAGGACTGGGATAGGCTGATCGACGAGATCTCCGAAAACGACAACGTGACCCTGGCACATCGTGACGATGGCAATGTGCAGATCTTCTGGACTGTGCCCAAGGAAGACTGATTTATCGAATCCCTCTTTGCCCGCCTAGTGCGGGCTTTTTTATAAGCGCAACAAAATATATCGCCGCCGGAGTTGACTTAACTTATCTCCGGCGGCAATACTATTTTCATCGCAACCCAGTCCCCACATCGGGACCGGCAGCGACAGGACCTCAAGAGGACCGACCGCTCTTTAACAACCAAATCGCAGAAAGGCTGCCAGCCAGCGAAAAGACTGACGCACCGGGCGTGGGCGACTCCCACCCTGCTGCGCCGTATCTGAGTAGTGATGGCAGCCCAAACCGTAAACGTATGGAAAGAAATGCGCCCAGCCAACCGTGGCGAGTAACGGAGGCCAGGAATACCAGTATCAGAATTAGCGCCCCGAGCTTCGGCACTGAGGGGCGCCGGACCTCATGCACCCTGCCCAACTCAACCGGGCACACAGAGCTGCAGCGTGCATGTTGTAAGGACCTGCGATCCATGGCGAACAGATGCTGATTGACGCCATGGGGAGGAAGCTCGACGCCCACGCCACAAGGACGCCGGACCTGCAATCAGTAGTGGGGCAAGGCAAACATCGCTGACGCAACACCCCAGCCTGTCGCCAGTAGCGAGGTCGGGACTCAGATTTCCTCGATGCCCTTCTCGCGAGGGGCATCAGGGAAATCAACAGGAGGTACACGAGACGATAGATGAATCGCGCAAGTCTGCTTAAAGCGGGCAGGTAGCGATAGCTTTATCGCCGCTATATGGAGAGGAAACCTTCATGGTCCAGCCTGGGCCGAACGCCATTTTATTTTTGGCGAGCATCCCTTTCACAGCTGGGCACAGTGTTCTTGCCTGCGCTGCAGTCGCATCCAATGAGATATCAACCCGGCTACCCCAGCCGGATACCTCGCAAGGCTGAGTGAGTTGGCCAGTGCTGTCCAGCATCTTGCACAACGTAAAAGCATTGCTTACTGACTGCTCCGATTCATCGCCCGCACTTGCTGCTGCCGAGTAGATGCCGAACATAGAAACAGCAATCAGGCATCTGCTCACCGCTTTTTTAATCATCACTTCCATGCACTCCGTAGCTTTGACAGTGGTTTCAACACCGCGAGGCTACCAGTAGCGAAAGGCCATGCCAACGCTCCACTCGAATTTCACCGATTGGCCTTGGTGACAGGGCCAGACGGGAAATCACCCAACCAGAGGAAACACCATGTTCGGCAAATTTTTTGGCAAGAAAGTAGGCAACGCTCAGGCCGAGATGAAGAAGGTCGTCAACCGTGACCTGATGCAGGCCATTGTGGGTGGCGGCCTGCTGATCGCCGCAGCTGATGGCGAGATCGAAGCCGCCGAAGTCGCCAAGCTCGACGAGCTGATCCGCGCAAACCCAAACTTGACGCACTTCGGCAGCGAAATTACCGACACCATCAACCGCTTCACCGCGCAACTCAATGCCAACTTCCAAGTCGGCCGCCTGGCGATCAAACGCGAGCTGGCCGACGTGAAGAACGTCCAAGCTGATGCCGAGGAAGCCTTTGTGAACATGATCGCCATCACTCAGGCCGACGGCGAGATCGAACAGGCAGAGCTGGTCGTCCTGAAGGAAATCGGCCTGCACTTCGGTCTGCGCCCTCAAGACTACGGCATCGAAGTATGAAGGCGTCGCGGGCGGCATTGATCGTCAGCGTCGGAGTACTGGCTTTGTTCATGACGGCCATGTCACTGGTCAACTGGACCGGCTGCGCCTGGTACGGCTACCAAACAGATCGCACAACCCGCTATGCGTTTGGCGTCGGCTGCATGGTGAAGATGCCAACAGGCTGGACACCGCGACACGAGATGCGCACCGAGCAATAGAGCATCACTTCTGCCCATTCACTGAGTGGGCAGCGGGATGACAACCAAGGAGAAGGACCATGTTGATACTCACCCGCCGTATTGGCGAAACCATCCGCATCAATGACGACATCAGCGTGACCGTGCTGAGCGTCCATGGCCAGCAGGTGAAGCTGGGAATCGCGGCGCCGGCAGACGTTGCCGTGCATCGCGAAGAGATCTACGAACGCATCCAGGCTGAGAAGCGCAGCCCAGAAGCCGCCTGACTCAGCCAAAGAACAACCAGCGCCACGTCAGCCTGACGTTAACTGCCCGATCACCTGGTTCCCCATCACCAGGCTGCATCGGACTTGGTTCGGATGAGTTGCCAGCAAACAGCGGGGTGGCCACCTCGACGCGGATTAGCCGGTCGATTGCCCAGCCTTCACGATCCAAGTCCGATGCAGCCGCCATCGGCTAGCCCTTCCCCGCCCGGTCGACGGGCATCAAAACCTAGAGGAAACCAACATGCATCCAGCCATGCAGGAGCGCGTGAAGGGCGTGGCCGCCTTTCATTTGCGCGAACGACTCACGCCATCTGACCTTTGCGCAATGATGGATCAGCCTGATCCGGTAGAGCTTGTGCGCTATCAAGTGGTTTCCGGTAAGAAGATCTGGAGTGTGATTGAGCGCTCAACTGGTAAGCCCATCGGCCAATGTCCTCGCTACCAAGTAGCGATGTACTTCGCGCAAGCCATGGAGACTGCTGCAGACCAGAAACTGGTGCCGCGGCAATGATCGGCGAACCTATCCCAGATCCGCGCCTCCAGGTACTTGAGCAGCTGAACGCGAGCATCGACAAGTTCTTCGCCGCTGGAGGCCAGGCCACCGAAGTGGAAGGCTTCCGAAACACTCCCCTGCCTGCACGATCCACGACGGTCGATCCCGAAACAATCCTAAAGCGTCGGCGGCGCCGGCCAAGCACCGCAGAGCGCGCAGTCCTGCGAAGGCTCGCGGAGGATCTATGAGCAAACGCAAGCCGCACAACATGCGAGCCAGGATCGAGCGTGCCTGTCGGGCGCTGTTGGGCACCAACCATGTAGCCGTGGTGAACATCGACCCCAGCGGCCAGCAGTGCCTGGTCAACTGGAAGAGCTGCAGCCGCATCCGGAGTCGCCAGATCGTCGACGCGGTGTGCGACATCCCGCATCGCTGGACCATCTACCTGAGCGTGATGTGCCAGAAGGCCAATGGCGAGCAGTACTGCAAATCCGTCGAAGTCGCGCCCCATGGCAACTACCTGGCCTCGCATCTCACCGACGTGATCGAAGTCACCTACACGGACCTACGCGCCCAGTGCAACCCGCAGCATATCGTGGCAGCCGGGTGGATCGCGATTCCGGCAGACCTGACGCTTGAAGAGGCCCAGGCCGCCGCAGTGTTTGAAGCCGTCGGCGCCTGGAGACAGGAGAAGGCCGCAGCGTGAAGCGAATTTCAAACCGCGTCCGGCATGGCCGGCGCCAGCAGCATATCGACCTACCACCCAGCGGCATCCTGCCCACGGAGACGAAATCATGCCAACCCCAACCGATACAGCCGAGTTCCTCGAAGAGCTTAACGGCGGCGCTTTCGCCAGCCAGATCGGCCACGCTCTTTCCGAAGTCGCTGCGGGCGTCGTCGATCACGGCAAAGCCGGGAAGCTGACCATCACTCTCGACTTCAGCCAGATCGGTGAGTCGAGCCAGGTCAAGATCAAGCACAAGCTCGACTACAAGGTGCCAACCAAGCGCGGCACCCGCAGCGAGAACACCAGCCTCGATACACCAATGCACGTCGGCGTCGGCGGCAAGCTTTCCCTGTTCCCCGAAAAGCACGACCAGCTGTTCAGCCGTGAACAAGCGCCTGTAATTCCCCGCAACTAACCTCATCGCTCGCAAGGAAAACACGAATGTCTCTCAGCAAAGAAGCAGTCCAGCTCATCACCGATAACGCCTTGGCCGCAGCTGGCAAAGTCCTGCCGACCAACACCCCTGCTGTTCTGGTTCCTGACAGCGCCACAGTTGTCGACCTGGAGCGCTACCAGCTCGGCCGTAGCCGCTTCCGTGGCACCTACTCCACCCATTCGCTGGCTGACTTCAGCGGGTACGTCGTGGAGCGCGCAGCGCCTGACGCCAAAGGCTTCATCGACCAGGACGCCATGAGCTGCGTTGTGCTCTTCAACATCGGCACCCCGCTGAACCCAGGACACGCCGATGATCGAGCCGTGCTGCGCCTGAAGGCCTCGGCAGCGTTCGCCGCTGTACAGGCGGTGGGCGGCCAAGCCATGAACCAGAAGGCCATGAGCGACTGGATTGAAGACTGGCACCAGCACCTGGTAGCCACAGCCGAAGATGGCACCGGCATGTCGATCGCCAAGGCAATCGCTGCAGTGCGCACCATCACCGTGAAAGCCTCGTCGGAAAGCGATCACGCAGTTGGCGAGACCCGCGCCAGCCGCAGCACCATGGACCAGATCGAAGCCAGTAGCAAAGAGACCCTGCCGGCTTGGCTGGACTTCAAGGTCATCCCGTTTGAGGGCCTGGGCGAACAGGTGATTCGACTGCGCGTTTCGGTCATCACCAGCGGCACTCAGCCGGTGCTGAAGCTGCGCTGGATCGGCGAAGAAGCCCAGCGCGAAGAGATCGCCCAAGAATTTAAGGCGGTGCTCGATGAAAAAGTAGGGGCGGCCGCTTCGCTTTCCCTTGGCACTTTCGACGCGAAGTGACCACCACAAGGTAGCCCTCATCGTCAGGGCTACCCATCTAAAGATTCATCGGATCAGCTTTTCCTTTAAGAACTGTTCAATTTTTGAAAGTCTTTTTTTCATGTCCTGAGTGAATGCGTCACCCTCTTCAGAAAAATCGTCCATCAGCGCGTCTCTTTTGCTTAGGAGGATTTCGCTATGCGCCTTCTTGGAATCATCCGGCGAACTTGGATCTTGAGCAATCAAGTGCGACCGCAGGAAAATACTTATCTCGGTCTCCAGTCGCATCAAGTGGATTAGATAGTCTTTCAGTTCTTCCCCCCATACCACCTCCGCCTCAAGCGAGTATGTAAGCAGGCGAACTCTGATTGGCTCAGCCCTACTGAACCGGCGCTGGTAAGCACGACACTCTCCTCTAAAACTCTCGAGTTTTGGATCCTCTACGGCCTTTTCCCCGGCCTCAGGCGAAGCTTCATAGGACATTATTACCGGGCTTCGGAT
Organism: Pseudomonas laurentiana; assembly: GCF_014648275.1. GTDB lineage: Bacteria > Pseudomonadota > Gammaproteobacteria > Pseudomonadales > Pseudomonadaceae > Aquipseudomonas > Aquipseudomonas laurentiana. Next base: position 69,302 of record NZ_BMQU01000003.1, on the reverse strand, counting down.
TGCCTTTATGGCTTCGCGATACTCGTATGCGGACACCAAAATTTTTCTGGCAAGGTCATGATCCGCTGTATCGCGCATTTGGCTCTTCCAGGCATTTACGCTCAGAACTGCGACTACAACCGCCGTAACAGTGGCGATAGCTGCAATTATTTCAAAAAAGTCATGAATATTTTCCACCTTGTAGAAACTATCGCCTGCTGGAGCTAGCCCCAAAATTACTCCCGCTCCAAACAGCAAAACGCACCCAAGCCAAACTATCCAATCAATTTTCATCAGCAGCTCTCCAATCACAACGCGAATTATGCCGGCGATATGTCCTGCGAAGCGAATGGCGCGTGCGCCACCCGAAAAAGACCTCCCGACCTCAACGAATCACGCCACCCCGGCGAGGGCGGCGCATGCACGCAAGGACCACACAATGGCCGAACACAACATCGTCAGCATGAGCGGCGGTAAAGACAGCACGGCCACCCTACTGTTCGCCCGCGAGCTGGAGGTGCCGAACCTAAGCGCCGTCTTTGCAGACACCGGGCACGAACACCCAGCCACCTATGACTACGTGCATTACCTGGCCGACGCCACGGGCATAGATATCCGCTGGGTAAAAGCCGACTTTGCACGGCAGATCGCCGGCAAGCGCAAGTTCATTGAAACGAAGTGGCGCGAGAAGGGAGTGCCCGAAGCAGTGGTGCTGGCCGCCCTGGGGGTGTTGCACCCCACCGGCAACCCTTTCCTCGATATGTGCCTCTGGAAAGGCCGATTTCCCAGCACCAAAGCACGCTTCTGCACTGATGAGCTGAAGCGCAACCCGATCATCGAGGACGTGTTTCTGCCGTTGATGACTGGCGAGAACCTGGTGTTGTCTTGGCAGGGTGTGCGAGCTGATGAGTCGCTGAGCAGGCGATACCTGCCCGAGTGCGACGAAGTCGGCGGCGGCCTGTTCAACTACCGGCCCATCCTCAAGTGGCCCGTCGATGCAGTGTTCGAAGCGCACCGGGCCGCGGGAATCAAGCCCAACCCGCTCTATCTGCAGGGCTGCAATCGCGTCGGATGCATGCCCTGCATCATGTGCGCGAAGGATGAGTTGCGCCAAATCGCCACCAGGTGGCCTGAGGAGGTTTCTCGGGTGCGCGAGTGGGAGCGACTGGTCAGCATCGCCAGCAAGCGCGGCGCAGCCACGTTCTTCGCCACCGTCACCGACCCTACCGTCAGATCAGACGACAAGGTCAGCGCCGAAACCCACGGCATAGACCGCATGGTGGACTGGGCCAACACAAGTCGCGGCGGGCGCCAGTTCGACATGATCAACCTGATCGCTCGCACCGATAGCCAAAACAGCTGCTCTTCGGCCTACGGCCTCTGCGAATAACCCTCTCCATTTCAACCTTCACGCCACCGCGGCGAGGAACGCCTATGTCTGCATTTCAGAAAAAGCCCGCCTTCGACTTCAAAACCCAGTACGGACTGGGCCTCAATCCGCAAGATGATGAGATCGTGGTCGACTTCTTCTGCGGTGGTGGCGGCGCCGGTACCGGGCTGGAGATGGGTCTTGGTCGGCCTGTTACCGTGGCCAAGAACCACAACCCGGCAGCGATCAGCATGCACACCGCCAACCACCCGCACGCCAAGCACTTCACCACCGACGTGTTCGAGGGTGATCCTGACGAAGAATGCGGCGGTCGTGCTGTGGGCTGGTTCCACATGAGCCCGGACTGCACACACCACAGCCAGGCCGCTGGCGGCCAGCCCCGCAAGCGCGAGATCCGCAACCTTTCATGGATCGGCCTGAAGTGGGCAGGCAAGAAGAAGCCCCGGGTGATCAGCCTGGAGAACGTGAAGCAGATCCTGCAATGGGGTCCGCTGATGGCGAAGCGCGACAAGGCAACCGGTAGAGTGATGAAGCTGGATGGCAGCATTGCTGCACCAGGTGAGCGCGTGCCGGTCCAGCAGCAGTTCTTGGTGCCAGACCCTAAGCGTCGGGGCATTACCTGGCGCCGGTTTGTCACTCTTCTGGAGGGAATGGGCTACGTAGTCGAGTGGCAGATCATTAAGGCCTGCGACTTCGGCGCTCCAACCAGCCGGGAACGGCTGTTCATGATCGCTCGCTGCGATGGCCAGCCCATCGTCTGGCCGGAGCCCACCCACGCCAAGAAGCCCGCCAAGGGCCAGCAGAAGTGGCGTACCGCAGCCGACTGCATCGACTGGACGGTACCGAGCAAGAGCATCTTCGGCCGCAAGAAAGACTTGGCACCAGCCACCCTACGTCGTGTCGCCAAGGGGCTGAAGAAGTTCGTCATCGACAACCCGCAGCCATTCATTGTGCCGATTGCGAACTGGTCTGGTGAGCTTGCTCAGTCTGCTCAGGAGCCGTTGCGCACCATCACGTCATGGCCGCGGGGCGGAAGCTTTGCCATGGCTAGCCCGGTAATGGCGCCAGCCACACATCAGGCGAGCGACAAAGTCACGGCCTTAATGGCCCAGATGAATGGCGGCTTCAACACCACCGACGCCAAGGGCATCGACGAGCCAATGACCACGGTGACCAACACTGGCAGCCAGCAACAGCTAGTGACGGCAAACTTGGTTCACTTGCGCGGCAACTGTGATGCGAGGGACGCGACAGACCCGCTGCATACCATCAGTGCTGGCGGTACCCATCATGGATTGATGACGGCCTTCATGGAGCGGCAGTTTGGCGCGAGTGTTGGCCAGGCACTGGATGAGCCGGCCCCAACCATCACCGCTGGAGGCGGCGGCAAGAGTTCACTGGTGGAGCTGAAACTGTCGCCTGAGCAGGAAGCTGGAGCGCTGCGCGTGGCCGCATTTCTGATCAGCTACTACGGCACTGAGAACACCAGTGCGGCCAATCAACCGGCACCAACAGTTACCACCAAGGACCGGCTCGGCCTAGTGACCGTGCATGTCAGAGGCACGCCATACGTAATCGTCGACATCTGCCTGCGGATGCTACAGCCGCATGAGCTCTACCGAGCTCAGGGTTTCCCGGCCGACTACATCATCGACAAAGGCGCCGACGGCAAGCCATTCACGAAGACCGAGCAGGTGCATATGTGCGGCAACAGCGTCAGCCCACCGCCTATGGCTGCGCTAGCCAGGGCCAACGATCCTTGGAGGATCAGCCAATTCCAAGCTAACGCCGCATAGCAGTTCCTTCGCAGGATGCCGCCTGATTCACTTGTTGTATCGATAGGCTCTGTCAGCCTCTTCTCTCCGATATCCCGCCCATTTCATGTAGCAGTCTTCGGTCAGCTCCACTGACATTAGATTGTTTTCCAAACAGTAGTGCAGCGTCTGCACGCCGAGTGAGTGCTCAGATTGTGAGCCGTAAGTAAACACTCGCTCTCGGCCATCGGCGAATCGAAACACGATGGCGTATTTCTCCTCAGTAATGCTGTCAATCTCCGCGACGTGCTGGAGATTGATAACGCTGTTCCAGAACATCAGAAGCGTTTGACCCGGTTGATTCGGGCGCTGAGTCTTTACATCTACAGCTTTAACCATTCGATTTAGACCTCATGTCTTACGTGCCTTCAAATTGAACCGGGTCGGTATGCCTACCCGGCCCTCCCACGCTACCGAAATTAATAGCCCATTGCCACTACACCGAGGTATCCCCATGCCCACAGAAAAACCCAGCGACACAGAGAATTGGGTGTCGTGTGACGACGGCATTCACCTTATCCAGATCAACGAGAACTACAGCCACTACGGCTGGGTGTTCCGCAAGATCGAGGGCGGCTGGCCCTACTCAGTGCGCAAGGCGACCGAACATGAAATGGCGCACGCCAAGGCCCGCCAGCATCTCCGCGCCGGTGCGGCACAGGTCACAGCTCAGTACCAGCCAGCCGAGCAGCACCAGGGCGAGCCGGTTGCCGTGCTGTACGCAAATGGTTCCGTGCTGACCAAGGCAGACTGCGGCGATTCCTTCGAGATCTGCTGCAAGGTTGAAACCCCGCTCTACACCCACGCCGATGCTGGCGAGCTGGAGCTTGCTCGCAAGATGCTGCGTAGTGTTCAGCGGCGCGAGGAAAAGTGGGCGCTCCTCTGCGAAGGGCGCAACAACCAGATCGCCACCCTGCGCGCCCAGCTGGCCGAGCAGGAACACTCAGCGCGAGAGCTGCTGCGAATCATCGGCATGAGCGTGCAGGGTTCTGCTGCATACAATCGAGCGGTAGTTGCTTTCCATGACTCCCTGAACGCCGACACAGAGCCAAATTGACCAAAGAGTACATTTGTACTCCACCCCGCCTTAACCCCTCCCCCCTCTATTGAACAGCCGCGATATGGCGGCAAGGACGAAGTCATGTCTGAAGAAATGAAGCTGATTCAACGTGTAGCCGTCGAGCGCGATCAGGACGGCTGGTGGAGCCACCCCGATGAGCCGGACTTCGACGAGGATCTGGCCGCGTTCAAAGCCTGGCTCGTGCAGCAGGGTCTGGAGCTGAAGCAGTGGCACATGGAAGCGGACATCTCCGATCACCACCCCTACGACGACGGCGCGTGCCATTGCCTCGGGTGGGAGCCAGAATCTCCAGGCCCCGAGTGGTTCCTGCTCGGGATCTTCGACACCGAAGATGGCCCGTGCGTGAGCTGGGCGCGCCGAAAAGCAGAGGAAGCCTGGTCGGTGAGTGGCGACGACGGGACATGGGATTATCCGAGCCTTGCCGAACTGCTCCGGGACAACTATGGCAGCGCGGAAGACCACACAAGCTTCGGCGAGGGACTTGGTAGCGGCCTCAAGGTAGGCGACATCGTGCACACCGGCATCGTCTGCAAAGCAGACCCTGTCGGGTTCCTGCCTGATGCCGAAGAGTTGCTCGACCACATGTTTGAAGAAGCCGCCGGAAGCGATGCGGGCGAATGGGTCGACAACTACCCGGACGTCGACGACGAGGCGAAAGCTGCTCTTGAGCAGGCACTGGAGCCACTGAAGGCCTGGGCCCGCAAGTTCTGCCAGCCGAACTTCTTCACCATCGAGAAAATGGCCCAGCACACCGTAACCGAGGAAGACGTGCGCCTGGCCAAGGCCAGCGGGGCGCTACTATGACCCGCCTAACCCTCTGCCTCCTGCTGCTGGCCACCGGCGCCAGCGCAACCGAGAACGTCATCGATGTGCAGCACGACAGTCAGCGTGGCGTCACCTGCTACCTGCTGAATGGGGTCGGCATCAGCTGCATCCCCGACAGCCAGCTCCAGGCCGGAAGCGAGCGCCAGCTCTCCCCGCACGAACAAGACATCCCTACCCCTACACAGGCGCCAGCGCGCTGGAATGAAGAGAGGTATTCGCTGTGAGTAAGCCCGCCCGGAAAGACGTGCTCGACGAGATGACCAAGGATGACCTGCTGGACTGGATCAGGTCCCAACATTTCTTCCTCAAGCCGAAGAAAAGCGAAGTTCTGTACCTGCGCTGGAAGCGGCAGTCGGCGGAAGTGCTGGCAGAGATGGAGAAGGAGAATCGGGCGCTCGACCACCTCGATTTCGGTGAGCGCGACCGTCTGGCCAGGAAGTTCAACGAATCGACTTGCCACCATGAGCGGCTACGGCTCATTGAGAAGATCGAGCCGTACAGCAAGGCCATGTCGGAACACTTGAAGCGTTCAGAGGCGATCAACCGCAAACAGAAGCGAGTGGACGCCCTGTACGACCAGATTGACGTGGAGCGCCGAAAGGAGGATCGAGCATGATCGCCCTCACCTATATGGCCTACCTGATTTGGAAGGGGCCAAGGCAATGACAGAAATCAACCTTCACCATGGCGACTGCCTGGAGGTAATGAAGTCGATACCCAGCACCAGCGTTGACCTGGTGCTGGCCGACCTGCCCTACGGCACGACACAGTGCGCCTGGGATGTGATCATTCCTTTCGCGCCGCTGTGGGAGCAGTACTTGAGGATCGCAAAGCCGGAAGCGGCCATTGTGCTTTGCGCTGCTCAGCCGTTCGCATCGATGGTCGTTGCCAGCAACCCAGCCGACTACCGCTACGAATGGATCTGGGAGAAAGGGAACGCCACCGGCTTCCTAAACGCCAAGAAGCAGCCGCTGCGAGCCCACGAAAGTGCCCAGGTCTTCTACCGACGACAACCGACATACAACCCGCAGATGACCAGCGGACACGAACGCAGGACGGCGAAGCGCAAGACGGTCAACTCGGAGTGCTACGGCAAAGCCCTGTCGCTCACCGAGTACGATTCAACCGATCGGTACCCACGATCAGTGCAGTTCTTCTCAAGCGATAAGCAGTCCGGCAGCTTTCACCCAACCCAGAAGCCCGTCGGATGGATGCGCTTTCTGATCTCCACCTACACCAACTCAGGCCAGGTGGTTCTCGACAACACCATGGGCAGCGGCACCACTGGCGTGGCCTGCATCCAGCTCGGTCGTCGCTTTATCGGAATCGAACAGGACGAAGCGCACTTCGGTACCGCAAAACAGCGGATAGCCGAAGCCATCTCCATTCGCGATACCCCCGCACCGCAGATCGATCTGTTCGAAGCCCGCGCCTAACCCCTCCCCCTACAACAACTCAAGCCTGCCGGTAGGCGGGCGAGGATGAGTCATGCCCAATTTTCTGACCCGCCTGTTTCGCCGAAAGGCAAAGCCGCAGCGCCCGGCGCCCTCTGCACCACCATCAACCGGTTACGCCGCTGGCCGCAGCACGGCTGCCGGAAGACCAGGCCCGATGCTTGACCCGCTCACCCCCCTGAGTCCGTTCAGTCCGCTGAACCCGGTCAACCAGATCGACAGTTACGAACCACCCCACTCCCATAGCAGCTGCTCAAGCCACAGCTCTGGCGGACATGACAGCGGCAGCAGCTACTCGCCGAGCGACAGCTGTAGCTCATCCAGTTCGAGCGATAGCAGCTCAAGCTCCAGCACCGACTACTAACCCTCCCCACCTCTGCCGCCATGCGCGGCGTGGAGCCTATCCCATGGAAACCGAAATCCTTTCGGACACAGAACTGGCCGAACTGACCGGCTACAAGGCCAGGGGCTGGCAGCGCCGCTGGCTCAATGAGCGTCACTGGCACTTTGTCGAGAGCCGCGGCGGTCGCCCCCTGGTGGGTCGACAGTACGCCCGCATGAAGCTGGGCGTCACGGTAGGCGTCCTGCCTGTTACACCTCCACCCTTGCCGACCACGGCATGGACACCTGACTTTTCCCGAGTGAAATGAAATGCGCCCAAGAAGTACCGAGAATCGCGACCTGCCGCCGGGAGTTTACCGGCGCAAGCGCACCAGGAAGAACGGCAAGGTATGGGTCGGGTACTACTACCGCGACCCGGTTGGCAAGGAGATTCCCCTCGGTACCGACCTGGCCCAGGCCAAACTCAAATGGGCCGAGCTGGAGGCGAAAGCCGTGCCGGCCGAGCTCACAACCATGAAGGGGATCTTCGACCAGTACGAGCGGCACATCCTGCCCAAGAAAGCGCCCCGGACTCAGAAGGACAACATCTACGAACTGAAGCAGCTGCGAACGGTGTTCGACTCGGCGCCAATCGATGCCATCACGCCAGCCATGATCGCGCAGTACCGAGATAGTCGATCTGCGAAGACCCGAGCCAACCGCGAGATTGCGCTGCTGTCGCACGTATTCAACACGGCCCGGGAATGGGGCCTGACGACGCAGCAGAATCCATGCTTGGGGGTAAGGAAGAACAAAGAGAAGCCGCGCGATTACTATGCCAACGAGGCGGTATGGCGAGCGGTGTATGAGGAGGCCCCGGCGGAGCTGAAGGATGCGATGGACCTGGCATACCTGACCGGCCAGAGACCGGCGGATGTGCTGTCCATGCGGAAGGACGATGTGGAAGGGATCTACCTGCTGGTCAGCCAAGGCAAGACGGGCAAGCGACTGAGGATCATCTTGGAAGTGGATGGGGTGAACAACAGCCTTGGTACGCTGCTGGAGCGAATTAAGCTCAGGAACCGAGACCACCTGTCACCGTTCTTCATCCTGAGCGCCAACGGCAAGCGGCTGTCCTGGGAGATGCTGCGCAACCGGTGGCAGGAGGCGCGGGAGTCGGCCCGATTGAAGGCCATCAGTGAGAAGCAGCCCGAGCTGGCCAACCGGATCGTGCAGTTCCAGTTTCGCGATATCAGGCCCAAGGCGGCCTCGGAGATCACAGATTTGGGCGATGCCAGCTTGCTTCTGGGGCACTCGAAGGAAGGCATTACCGAGCGCGTTTACCGCCGGGTTGGCGCCATCGCCAAGCCTTCGAAGTAGGAAAGTTTCGGAACTCCACCCTCAAAGTTTCGGAACTCTTGGCTTTCCGCACCACAACGAAAAAGCCCCGCAGACGTTAATCTGCGGGGCTTTCAAATATGGAGGCCGAGGTCGGAATCGAACCGGCGTAGACGGATTTGCAATCCGGAGCATAACCACTTTGCTACTCGGCCTCAAATGTCTGAAGCGGTTACCGCTGCTTCAAACTTGCTTCAACTCTTTGTTATCTAAAGAGTTTTTGCTGACTCCCTGTGGAGTGAGCGGGATTATGTACTCGTTTTTTGACCTTGGCAACCCCCTGTTCAACTTTTTTCTTCTAAGTGGGCGCTTCGCCTTACAAAGCCGGCGTTGGCAATCGGCAGGCCTGCAGCGCAGACCCTTACACGTCAACCAGGCACCTCAAGGCTGTCGTTTGCACAGGCTGCAGAGGCTGCCGGCCCAGCCGGTGACAAGCACACTGTATTTCGCCCGGAAGCCTTGGCGTCATAGAGGGCCACATCGGCCTTGGCAATCAGCTTCGCCGTGCTGTCCCCTGCCTCGGGTATGCCGCACCACAAGCCAGCACTGAAGCGCACCGGGATACTCTGCCCATCGACCGCTGCCGGTGTGTGCGCCAATGACACGCGCAGCGCATCGAGCACGGCCAGCGCGCCCGCGGTGTCGGTTGAAGGCAGCAGCACGAGGAATTCTTCGCCGCCGTAACGGCCAATGATGTCCAAGTGACGCAAACGCCGGCTCAAGTGACGCGCACAGTGGACCAGCACCGAATCCCCGGCCAGGTGGCCGTAAGCATCATTGATCTGCTTGAAGTGGTCGATGTCGATTAACGCCACCGCCAGACTAGTCCGAGCCAGATGCGCATGCTCCAGCTCGTCCGAAAAACGCTCCAGGATCGCCCGGCGATTGAGCATGCCGGTCAACACATCGCGATGGGCCATGTGCTGCAGTTTCGACTCACTGCGCTCCTTGGAAAGCAATACCAGGCCCAGTGAGTACATCATGACCGTCGCGGTGCCGATACTCACAGAGATGGTTTGTGTCAGGTTGCTGACGTTGTATTGCATCTCGGTCGCGCCGCCAAGCAGGATCGCAACCACGCGCATCCCCAGGCCGATCAGGCTGATGCTCCCGCCAATAATCAGCAAGACCTGCGCCCGTCCTCCAGGCTCGCTGTACCGGTAGGCCAGCCGAACGATCAACAGGCACTGCAGGATAAGCACCAGCGACGCGGCCAACATGCGCAGTTCCAGGGTCTCGATCAACAGCGCCATCAATACCGACATGAGCAGTGGCAGGCTGAAAACCGGCAGCCAAGGCACCGTCAGGTCACGAATCCGGTAGATGCTGATCGCGTAGTAACCCAGCGCTATCGACAGCAAGGTGTTGGCAGCGCCGTAGGTGAGCCACAGCGGCGCATGCCCGTAGAGGGTGTAACAGACATAGGCAGCCGCATGCGCAAGCAAGCCAACCCCCGTGGTCAATACACCGTCACGCTGGTTGTACTGGGCTACGAGAATCAGGCAGAACGCCATGATCGTCGCCACGAGGGCAACGGAAGCAAACAACGTGGGTGTATGCGCGACCATGGCAGTTCACTGCGTCCTTGAGGGGGGATACCGCATAATCGCCAAATCTTGCGCTTACCCAGTCGTGCTGGCAAGCCTAGCGAACGCCGCACGATTCAAGGCCGCAGGCTTGTACACGACACCCTATGGCTGGCTTCCCGCAGGAACCGAGGGGTTACCCGGCCCGGCAATGGCTCCTGCCAGGCGGTTGACCAGCACAGCCAATGGCTCGACACCCTGGTCTTCACCACGCCACGTCCGCACAGCAACGGTCGCCTCTGCCCTCTCCTTCTCGCCGACGATAATCAGATAGGGCACTTTCTGCAGGGTATGTTCGCGGATCTTGTAGCCAATTTTTTCGTTGCGCAGGTCGACTGCGGCACGCACGCCAGCCTGCTTCAGTGTGGCAGCCACCTGATGGGCATAATCCGACTGGCCCTCGCTGATGTTCAAGACCACCACCTGCTGCGGTGCCAGCCATACGGGAAATGCACCGCTGTAGTGTTCAATCAGAATGCCGATGAAACGCTCCAGAGAACCGAACAACGCCCGATGCAGCATGACCGGGCGCTGACGCTCGCCACTTTCGTCGATGTAGTGGATATCGAATCGCTCGGGGAGGTTCAGGTCAACCTGCAGCGTGCCGCATTGCCAATCACGGCCAATGGCATCGCGCAGCACGAATTCCAGTTTCGGACCGTAGAACGCCCCCTCACCGGGGTTCAGCGAATAGTCGATCTGCATCCGCTCCAGCGCGCCGGTCAACGCGCCTTCAAGCACATCCCATGTAGCATCACAGCCAATACGATTGACTGGCCGCGTCGACAACTTGACCGCCACTTCGCTGAAACCGAAGTCACGGTAGATGTCGAACACCAGGGCGATGGTGCTGGCACACTCCTCCTGCATCTGCGTCGGGGTGCAGAAGATGTGCGCATCATCCTGGGTGAAATGGCGCACCCGAAGCAAACCATGCAAGGCACCGGAAGGCTCGTATCGATGTACCTTGCCGAACTCCGCCATGCGCAACGGCAAGTCGCGGTAGCTTTTCAAGCCCCGGGCATACAGCGATACCGCTCCGGGGCAGTTCATCGGTTTGAGGGCAAACACCCGCTCGTCTTCAGTGGTCGTGGTGAACATGTTGTCGCGGTAATTGAACCAATGCCCGGAGGTCTCCCAAAGGCCGCGGTCCATCACGTCGGGCGTGTTGACCTCGACATAGCCCGCCGCGTCCTGGCGCTTGCGCATGTAGCCCAACAGGCTCTGAAACAGGCTCCAGCCCTTGGGGTGCCAGAACACCGAGCCAGGCGCGGCGTCGTCGAAATGGAACAGTTCCAGTTGCGCACCCAGCTTGCGGTGATCGCGCTTGCCGGCCTCCTCCTGGCGAGTCTGGTAAGCCTTGAGGTCCTTGGCGGTCGCCCAACACGTGCCGTAAATCCGCTGCAGTGAGGCATTGCGTGCATCCCCCTTCCAATAGGAACCCGCCACCTTGGTCAAGGTGAATGCACCGGTTTTTCCGGTAGACGGCACATGTGGGCCACGGCACAGGTCTTCGAAATCACCCTGGCGATACAGGCTGACCACGTCGCCTTGTGGAATCTCGGCGATCAGTTGGGCCTTGTACTGCTCGCCTGCGGCAGTGAACAGCGCCAGCGCTTGCTCACGCGACAGCTCGCGACGCAGCACCGGCAGGTCTTGCGCCGCCAGGTCCAGCATCCTCACCTCGATAATCGACAGGTCCTCCGGGGTGAAGGCACGCTCATGGGCGAAGTCATAGAAGAAGCCGTCCTCGGTCACGGGGCCTACGGTCACCTGTGCCGTGGGGAACAACTGCTTCACCGCCATGGCCAGCAAGTGCGCGCAGGAATGACGAAGGATGCTCAGGCCGTCAGTATCGCGTGCAGTCACCAGGCTCAGGCTGGCGTCCCGATCCAGCACAAACGTGCTGTCCACCAAACGCCCGTCCACCCTGCCCGCCAGGGTCGCCTTGGCTAAACCGGGGCCAATGTCGGCAGCCACGGCGGCAACACAAACAGGCGAGTCGTAGCATCGAACAGCCCCATCAGGCAGGGTAACGCGGATCATCGGTAACTCCTCAGGCATAGAATCAGTCAGCCCCTATCAAGGGGAACTAGCGGCGGGTGAAGGACAGCGGCAGGCCTTGGCAATCGTCGAATAATGTCCCCCGGTGCCAGGCCAACTGCCCTGATACCAAGGTGGTGGCGACGCGATGACGAAAGGCGCGCCCGCTGAACGGCGTCCACTGGCAATGCGCGTACAACGGGTCGAGGTCGACTGCGCGGGGGTGTGCGAGACGCTCGATCAGCACCAGGTCCGCCCAGTAGCCCTCCCGCAAGAAACCCCGCTCTGAAATCGCGAACAACTCAGCGACGGCATGGCTGGTCTTCTCGACCACGCGGGTCAGCGGCAGAAGACCTTGCTCAACCAGCTCCAACAACGCTGGCAACGCGTGCTGCACCAACGGCAGGCCAGACGGCGCCTGGCTGTAAGGCAGGCTCTTTTCTTCCAGGGTGTGCGGGGCATGGTCGGTGCCGATCACGTCCAGGCGGTTGCCCAGCACGGCCTGACGCAAGGCATCGCGGTCTGCCTGGGACTTGATCGCCGGGTTGCACTTGATCCGGTTGCCCAGCACCGGATAGTCACGATCATCGAACACCAGGTGATGCACACAGACTTCGGCGCTGATGCGCTTTTCCGCCAGCAGCTTGTCCTCAAACAGTGCCAGCTCACGGGCACTGCTCAAATGCAGGACGTGCAGCCGCGTGCCAAAACGCCGTGCCAACTCCACCGCCAGGCTCGATGAGCGAAAGCAGGCCTCGGCATTGCGAATCTGCGGGTGCATCGCCGGGCTGATCCGGTCGCCGTGGCGCGCGCGAAAACGCGCTTCGTTGGCACGAATAGAGGGGGTGTGCTCGCAATGGGCCAACAACACGGTCGGCACGCAGGCAAACAGCCGCTCCAGCAGCAATGGGTCATCGACCAGCATGTCGCCGGTAGACGCGCCCATGAACACCTTCACGCCGGCTACTTCGCGCGGGTCAAGACGCGCGACCGTCTCAAGGTTGTCCTTGCTGACGCCAAAGTGAAAGCCGTAGTTGGCCAGCGAACTGCGCGCAGCCCGGGACTTCTTGTCGGCCAGCGCGCTCAGGTCGAGCGTTGCCGGATGGGTGTTGGGCATGTCCATGAAGCTGGTAATGCCACCCGCCACGGCGGCCCGTGACTCGCTGGCAATACTGGCCTTGTGTGGTGCACCAGGCTCACGAAAATGCACTTGGTCGTCGATCATCCCGGGCAACAGCCATTGCCCGGCCGCGTCGATTTCCACGCTGGCGTTGCGCCCTTCAATACTGCTGGCGATCTTTTCGATACGGCCATGGGCAACCAGCAGGTCAGCGTCGACGATACGCCCTTCATTGACCAAGCGAGCATTACGGATCAGCACACTGCTCACGGCTGATCTCCCGGCGCACCCTGTACTTCGATCTGCTGATCGAGAATCGCATTGTAGAAACAGCTTGGGCGCCCGGTATGGCAGGCGGGCCCGTGTTGCTCCACCTGCAGCAGGATGGCATCGCCATCGCAATCCAGGCGCGCTGCGATCAATTGCTGAACATGCCCGGACGTATCGCCCTTGCGCCACAACTGACGCCGACGGCGTGACCAGTAGCAGACACGCCCGGTTGCCAGGGTCTCCTCCAGGGCCGCGCGATTCATCCACGCCAGCATCAACACCTGGCCCGTGTCGTGTTGCTGTGCAATGGCCGCAATCAAGCCCTGCTCATTCCACGCAATGGCATCGAGCGCCTGTGAAAGGGGGTAACGAAAGCCCGCCGGGGCTTGCTCCAAAGCGAGAAAGGGCATGCTGAAGCACCTGAATCTGGAAAAGCGTAATGTTACCTTATAACATTAACTTTCCAAGTGCCTTTATAGCGCATCACTGCGTATGGTGACTGTCTAGCCCATGCGCAAGTGCTGGAGGTTCGGTTCACTGGTCTCTCTTGAGCATCGTCTGAATCTGCTGCACCGACTCCTGAGTACGCTTGGCCAGGTTACGGACCTCATCTGCCACCACAGAAAAACCGCGCCCCTGCTCCCCCGCACGGGCGGCTTCAATGGCCGCGTTCAGTGCCAGCAGGTTGGTCTGCTCGGCGATCCCCTTGATCGCACCTGCCACCTTGGCAATTTCCCCGTAGGTGCTCCTCATCGTATCTTGCTCGCGGGTACGCAGCGCTTCAGCGGCCTTCTCGTCGCTGATGTCGCGTACCGCACCGACGACCCTGAGCAACACCCCTTGAGCATCGCGCAGGCAACAACCACGCTCGCGGTACCAGGTTTCGCCACGGGTTTTATGACGCATGCGGTATTCAACGGTGTAGGAAGACTGCGTCGAGTTCTTGGCCGTGCAGTCACCAAACACCTGCATGACATTTTTCAGATCCTGCGGCTGGGCAACTGTAAAAAAACTGTCCCAACCGTCTGCGAACTCCCCTGGGCCATAGCCGATAAGCTGACGGAACTGGTCAGACCAGCGGATCACGTTCTTCGGATGATCCGCATCACCGTTCACGACCGTGAGGTCCCAACACCCTTCTGTCAGCGCCTGCCTGGTCAGTGCCCAGGCTTGCTCATCTTCTAGCTGACGGTTTTGCACCGCGACCATTGCCGCGCGCTCTTCACGGTAACGCGACAACTCGGCCTCAAGCCCACGACGTTGCTGCTCGACATCGGCCAATTGCCCGAGCAAGCGCTGATAGTCCTCGGCGCTGCAGGGTGCAGCAGGCAGCATGGCAGCCTGACGCTGCGACTGCAGGTGAGCGTGCCATTGCTCGCTCAACTGTTGAAAGGTTGCGAGCAACTCAGGTTGGCGCTTCAACCCCGAGAGCTGATTGATATCGGTCTGCTGTTCGACCAACAGGCAATTCATCACCCGGGTAAGGTCGACGGCCAGCGCGGTTGCGGAATGTCTGAACCACATGGCGACTTCTCCTGACAGCGAACACGACCCCTACATTGTTCTGGCGAGTGCTTGGGTGAGCAAACGCCTGCCGGACTATAACAAGGGGCTTCGCGCCAGGCAGATACCTCTTTGTGGGTATACCGCCTGCGGTTTCTAGCGGGCTACCTCTTTAGACGTACCTCTTTTTCCGGATTGAGCGGAAATTCCTTTTGGGCAAGTATTTTTCCAGGCAGGAATTATCGCATCGCTGATGCGGAACACGCTGATGTCAATTCGGACTAAGAGGCATACCCATGAACTCACGCGTTGCAATTATTGGTGCAGGCCCTTGCGGCATGGCACAACTTCGAGCGTTCCAATCGGCTCGGGACAAAGGCGCTGCCATTCCCGAACTGGTCTGCTTCGAAAAGCAACAAGACTGGGGCGGCATGTGGAACTACACCTGGCGCACCGGTCTGGATGAAAACGGCGAACCGGTCCACGGCAGCATGTACCGCTACCTCTGGTCGAACGGGCCGAAAGAGTGCCTGGAGTTTGCCGACTACACCTTTGAAGAGCATTTTGGTCGGCCAATCGCCTCTTACCCACCCCGTGAAGTGCTCTGGGACTACATCAAGGGCCGCGTCGAGAAAGCCGGTGTGCGCGATTACATCCGCTTCAACACGGTGGTGCGTCAGGTCACCTTCGATGAACACACCCAGCGTTTCTCTGTTCTGGCCCATGACTACAAGAACGACACCGAGACCCTGGAAGAATTTGATTACGTGATCAATGCCTGCGGGCACTTCTCGACGCCAATAGTCCCGTACTTCCCAGGCTTTGAACATTTTGCCGGGCGTATTCTGCATGCCCATGACTTCCGCGAAGCACTGGAATTCAAAGACAAGAATCTCTTGATTGTCGGTAGCAGCTACTCTGCCGAGGACATCGGCTCGCAGTGCTACAAGTATGGCGCCCGCAGTATCACCAGTTGTTATCGTACGGCACCCATGGGCTACAAGTGGCCAGCAAACTGGGAAGAAAAACCTCTGCTGCAACGCCTTGAGAACGACCGGGCCTATTTTATCGACGGCACCAGCAAACCGATCGACGCGGTGATTCTGTGCACGGGGTACAAACACCATTTCCCGTTCCTGCCCGAATCGCTGTGTTTGAAGACCGACAACCGCCTTTGGCCGCGCAACCTCTACAAGGGCATTTTCTGGGAACCCAACCCGAAGCTGATCTACCTCGGCATGCAGGACCAGTGGTACTCCTTCAACATGTTTGATGCTCAAGCCTGGTATGCCCGCGACGTGATCCTGGGGCGTATCGCCCTGCCCGACGCTGCCACCCGCAACGCCGACTGCCTGCAATGGCAAGCACGCGAAGCCGAGCTGCAAACCAACCAGCAAATGTTCGAATACCAGGGGGCGTACATCCAGCAACTGGTGGATGCAACGGACTACCCGAGCTTCAACATCCCTGCTGTGAACGAAACCTTCCTGCACTGGAAGCACGATAAAGCGACGAACATCATGGGCTACCGTGATAAATCCTATCGCTCACTGATGACCGGCACGCAGTCACCGCCCCACCATACGCCGTGGCTTGAGGCGCTGGATGACTCAATGGAGGCCTACCTCAACGCGCCACACGTTAGCGTCAAATCCGCCAGCTAAGCCGCCCAGGGACTCAGGACAGAGGAGAAGCGGCATGCACGCACCCCGTATTTCACGACCATGGGAACCCGGCCTGTTCACCCGGACACCGGCAACCGAGCACTACCGGGTCAACGGCGGCGGCCTGACACTGGTCGAGCTGGACCCCGGCGATACCCTGCAGATTACTGATGTGGAGGGCCTCCAACCGTGTGAAGTCATGGCCTTCAGCGCCAGGGCCAACCCGGCTCTGGCGGGCCTGGGTTTGCTCGCTGGCAGCGGCTGCGGTTTTATCCAGCAAACGCTGGCAGGCAACAGCCGACAGGTCATGCGCATACTGCAGGCGCTCACCAAACGTGGCTTCGACACCCAGCGCCTGCCGGGCGCTGGGATGCTCTGGAGCTTTGATTCGGCTGCGGGCTACAGTCGCCAGTTCACCCTCAGTGAGCCACTGCTGCTGATCATTGCCGCGCCCGCTCACGCAACGTCAGTGGACGCCCAGCAAACGCCCAGTGAACTGCGGATACGGCTGCATCGCGCCAATCCATCCGTGGTCCATGTACCCACGCTGCCAGAACCCCTGGCCGACCTGGTGGACGAGTTCACCTTGCCTGCCGGCAGCGCCCGCAGCTACACCGTGGGCAAGGGGCAATACATTCAGGTCATCGATGTCGCCGGGCGCCAGTCCTCGGACTTCGTTGCCCTGAACCGACGAGACCTGGACAAGGGCCTTGAGTTCGACCTTGACCAGACCGTTACTCGCACCCTGAACGGCAACGCCTATCCCGCACCTGGATTGTTCAGCAAGTTCTTCGACCGGCAGATGCGCCCCATGCTCGAGGTGGTGCGCGACACCGTCGGCCGTCACGACGCCTTTGCCCTGGCCTGCACCGCACGCTATTACGAAAGCCATGGCTATTTTGCCCATGACAACTGCAGCGACAACCTCAGCCGTGCCCTGCAGGCCCATGGTGTTCAGGCTCGCAGCGGCTGGCCGGCGATCAACTTCTTCTTCAACACGGCCATCGACGCCCATCAACAGATGGTCATGGATGAACCCTGGTCGCGGCCGGGTGACTACGTGCTGATGCGGGCAATGAACGACCTGATCTGTGCCAGTTCCTCCTGCCCCGATGACATCGACCCGGCCAACGGCTGGAACCCGACCGATATCCATATTCGTGTCTACGCCGACAAGGAACGATTCTCTATCGCCATGGCCAATCGAAAAACGGCGGATGCCGACCCGGTGCTGACCCAAGAAACAGCATTCCACTCCCGCACCAGCGCCTTGACCGGCAGCTTTACCAATTACCGCAACTGTTGGCTGCCGCTGCGCTTCGATGGTTTTGGCGCAATCGACGAGTACTACGGTTGCCGTGAGCGTGTTGCCGTCATGGACCTGACTGCCCTGCGCAAATTCGAGATTCTGGGCCCCGATGCCGAGGCGTTGCTGCAGTACTGCCTGACCCGTGACGTCAGGCGCCTGGCCGTCGGCCAAGTGGTCTACTCGGCCATGTGCCATGAACATGGCGGCATGCTCGACGACGGCACATTACTGCGCCTTGGCCCGGACAACTTCCGCTGGATCTGCGGCGAAGAGTACGCCGGGGTATGGCTACGTGAGCAGGCCGAAAAGCTCGGCATGAAAGTCTGGATCAAGTCGGCCAGCGAGAAGATCCACAACCTGTCGGTGCAGGGCCCGCTGAGCCGAGCGCTGCTTAAACAGATGATCTGGACCCCGGCCACACAACCAGGGTTGGACGCGCTGGGCTGGTTCCGCTTTCTGGTCGGACGCCTGGACGGTTTCGACGGTTGCCCGGTCATGGTTTCCCGTACCGGCTACACCGGCGAACTGGGCTACGAGGTATGGTGCGCCCCGCAGGATGCGGAACAGGTCTGGGACCGTATCTGGGCATTGGGCCAACCCTTGGGGATCGTGCCGTTGGGGCTGGAAGCCCTGGACATGTTGCGCATCGAGGCCGGGCTGATATTTGCTGGCTACGAGTTCAACGACCAGACCGATCCGTTCGAGGCCGGGATCGGCTTCAGTGTGCCACTCAAGAGCAAGACCGATGACTTTATTGGCCGTGAGGCCTTGCTGCGGCGCAGTGCGCACCCCACGCACAAGCTGGTCGGGCTGACACTCCAAGGCAATGAAGTGGCCCATCATGGCGATGGCGTGTACCACGGACGGGCGCAGGTCGGGGTCATCACCAGCGCCTGTCGCTCGCCATTGCTGGCGAGCAACATTGCCCTGTGCCGCCTGGATGTGGCTTACGCGGAGCTGGGGCAGGCGCTGCAAGTGGGCAAAGTCGATGGTGTGCAAAAACGCATCGACGCCACGGTCTGTGCACCGATCTTCTATGACCCGGACAAAAGCCGCGTGCGCGCCTGACCCCGCACGCCAAGCGGAACACAGGCCGACACCACAAGAACCCATCGCCGCTGGTCAGCCAGCGGCGACTGCCCGCACCTCAAAGATCGCCCCTTCAATACCCAGCACCTCGCCGCCATCGGTGAAAATGCCCGTCCCCTCTTCCTGAACCCACTTGACCGTACCGTTGGCGCAGCGGATCTGATACGTCAGCGAATAGGGTTCGCGCCGGAGCAATGCGGTTTGGACGCCATACCAGATGTAGTCAGCGTACTCTGGCAAGATCAACCGACCATAGCCGCCGGCCTCTCGGTCCTCGATCGCCTCGGCGCTGAAACCGGTCAGTTGCTCACAGCCTCGACTGACAAACTCCATCGTCCACTCACGGTTGATCCGGCCGCGATAAATCATGAACGGCAGGTTGTGTAACAAATCGCTGGCACTGCGGTGGCTGGCCCGCAGTTGAAATTCCTGCTGACGCCGAGAGGTGCGGTCCTGGAGCGACAACAGCGCACACCCGGCCTTGAACCGGCAAGACACCTCACACCAGAGCAACCCGTTGCCCTGATCAATCAGCCGCAGTTCAAGGGCTTGCGGTGCAGGATCAGGTGTTTTCCAACGGGCGATGAAAGCCTGCCACAGCCCTTGGTCTTCATGGTGCACCGCATCGCTGAGCAGGTCTCCGACCGTGGGTGTCATGCGCTGTGACCAGTGGGTGTTGTGCCCGATGATCCGTGCCTCGCCATCGAGTACCACCAGGGCGACAGGAAAGTCATCCAGCAGGTTGGCCAGGCTCGCGAGCTCAGTGAACGGCATTCGTCCTCCCTCCGACAAGCTGGGTGGCACAGTTCTGGTGAACCCAGGCCGCCAACTCAAGGCGCGAGCGCATCTGCAACTTGCGCATCAGGTTCTTGACGTACACCTTCACCGTCCCTTCGCTGATCCGCAGGTCACGGGCAATAAGTTTGTTGCTCAAACCATGGGCAAGCAGGTTGAGGGTTTGCTTCTCCCGCTCGGTGAGGCCCGCGAACTGGCCATGGGCGGTGCTTGCCGCATCGCTGACCGCCGCGCCGGGAGCATCAGCGAGCAATGCCACCAAGCTCTCATTAAGCACCGCCGAGCCTCGGCCACAACAGCGGACATAGTCGAGCAGCACCTCGGGATCGGTGTCCTTGAGCAGGAAGCCCTGGGCCCCGAGGCGTAACGCGGTGACCAGTTCCACCCGGTCAAGCGAGGCCGTCAGCACGATCACCTGACACTCACACTTGAGTCGGTTCAATTCCTCAAGCACTTGCAAACCCGTCATGCCTGGCATGTGCAGGTCGAGCAAGACGCAATCGGGCTTGAGCCCCAGCACCAGGTCGATTCCCAGCAACCCTTCCGCCGCCTGCCCGACCACTTCATGGTCGCCACTGTCGGCGAACATTTCCGAAAGCCCACGGCGGAACAAGGGATGGTCATCAATCAAGACGATCGATGTGTGATTCATGGGTGACTCCTCATGGAAAATCCGTCCGCTGGGAGCACCAGCGCCAGGCGCGTACCTCCACCCTGGCGTGCCCCGACCTCAAACCCGGCGCCGATCAGCGCCGCCCGTTCCTGCATGATGGAAATGCCAAAATGCCCCACTTCACGTGAAGCCGGTTGCAGCCCGATGCCGTCGTCCTCGACCTGCATCAACACCCCTGCAGCCGTGTCACGGACCAGGCTGATCCAGACATTGCGCGCCCGCGCATGGCGCAGCGCGTTGACCAGTGCCTCACGAACGATCTGTAGCAGTTGCAGCTCGACGTCGCCAGACAACAGGCCATCGGGTAATCGATTATCCAGGTGAAACACCATACTGCTGCGCCGTGAGAGCTCCTCGACGGATTCACCGAGAGACTCGCGCAGGGTTTTACCGTTCATGGTCAAGCGCGCTTCACTGATCAGCTCGCGGACTTGCCGCTGTAGCCTCGACAGCCCGCCTTTGAGCACCTCGACGATAGCCAGCGCCTTGTCCGGCTGCTGAATACGGCGCTGCAACCGAGCGGTCTGCAATGACAAATAGGCCAGCTCCTGGGCGACCCCATCGTGCAACTCCCGGGCAATCATCGACTGCGGCACTGCTCGGCTGTTGGGCGATAGCTGGGAGCCTTTGAACGCGTGCTGCAATACGCGCTCAATAAAGCGGGCAAGCTCCAGCAGCAGCGTCCGCGCACCCTCGGGAGCAACCTTCGCAGCACTCATCGTCAGCCGTCCATGCCCCTCTTGGCCGGGCACGTGAACGCTGACCGCCAGTTCGTCTTCAGGTGCTGCCGGCATGTGCAGGTCGAGGTGCAGGCTCGCACCCACAAGCAGGTTGGAGACCTGAGCAACAAAGCCCTCGAGCACCCGATTGACGTCCTCTTCCCCCAGCATGGCAAACAGCAATTCGGTTTGCAGTAACGCCAACGCCTTCTGGTCGATAGCCGAGTACTCGCTCATTGGACAATCCGTCAAAGACCCTCCTCCTGCATGCCGACAGTGGCGTCATTGCAGGGTGAATCAACGAGCAAGTTCCGTACCTCTTTGCGCTACCCCTTAAGAGGTACTCCCAATGAGCGAATTGCCAGGTAATTCCCTGTAGGAAACTATATCCACCAACAGGAAAGCACGCCCTGCCCTGTCCGCGTAGGGCGCAGGCGCTGCCCGAGGCAATACAGCGCGCACCAACAGAAGGCCTGAAGGCCTCGATTGCATCAAAGCGTTGCACGCAACCTGACGACTTGACCCTGCCACTGATGAGCCTATCCCGCCTGGCCAGTCCTTCAGGCTTGCCAGGGTGATCCACACAGCAGAGAGCGCACATGGCTAACTCAACGGCAAGCCCCCATGCTCCATTCAAAAGCGTCCCTTACTACCCGCCCATGGCGATCAATCCCGATGCCCGGTGCCACCTTGTGATCAGCGACGGCAGTGACCTGCCGCGCACCCAGGCACTGGTCAGCCGCCTGGCGCAAACCCCACGGGTCGACAGCCTGGTTCTGGGCGCCTCGGATACCCCGTCGCTGCAGCGCCTGCTGCAGGTCCTGGCGCAGTGGTTTGCAGGCCTGCATGTCGGTGTACAGCTGCATGTCCTTGGCAGCGAAGCCTTCCTCTGGACGATCCATGCACAGGCCACCGCGCACGGTTTGTCGAACGAGGAAATCAGCCTGTGCAGCCCAACCGACGCCATGCAACGCCTTGTTTACTGCGTGCATTGCGCCAACGTGCACAGCCACCCGCTGGCCGACGCAGTGAAATGCCCGGCCTGCGCTGTGGCACTGGAAGTGCGTGAGCATTTCTCACGACGCTTGGGTGCCTACCTGGGGGTCTGCCGGAATGCAGACGCACCGTACTCGGGGCTGCCAGCATGAACGACGTTATCCAGGTACGCGTACACGCCGCCCTCAACATTACCCCGGTGATTCGCGAGATCACCTTTGAACCGGTCGACACCGCCCTGCCCGCTTACTCGGCGGGCAGTCATGTCCAGGTGCATATTCCGCTGGCACAACGCACCCTGCGCAATGCCTATTCCCTGCTGAACGCCCCGGCAGACCGCACGGCCTATCGCATTGCCGTGCGCTTGCAGGAGCACTCGCGCGGCGGCTCGAGGTACCTGCACGAAAACCTCAAGGTGGGTGACGTGCTGAACCTCTCTCGCCCGGCCAACCTGTTCCCCATTCACACCCTGGGTCGCCATCACATCCTGATCGCCGGGGGTATCGGCATCACGCCGTTCCTGGCCTACAGCGAGCACCTGTTGCGCGAAGGCGCCTCATTCGAGCTGCACTACGCCTATCGCAGCGGCCTCACCGATGCCTATGTGCAACCGCTGGCCGAGCGCCTGGGCGACAGGCTGCATGCCTACGACAGCCTGGAGCGACCACTGAACCTGGCGCCGATCCTGAGCAACCAACCGCTGGGCAGCCACCTGTACATCTGCGGGCCACAGCGACTGCTGGCCAGCGTCCGGGAACAAGCCAGTGCCTTGGGCTGGCCGGACGGACGCATTCACTGGGAAGCCTTCAGCAGCGCCGAACCCGGCCTACCGTTCAGCGTTGAATTGGCACAGAGCGGGCGCCGTATCGAGGTTGGTGCTGACCAAAGCCTGCTCGAAGCCCTGGAGGCCAACGCTGTCGAGATCCCCAACCTCTGCCGTGGCGGGGTGTGCGGGCAATGCGTAACCCGCTACGTGAAGGGCGATGTAACCCACCGCGACCACTTCCTTGCCGCTAACGAGCGCGCTGACCGCCTGATGCCGTGTGTGTCCCGCGGCTGCGGCAGCTCGCTGGTGCTCGACCTCTGACTTTTGCCTGGAGCCTGGCCATGACCCTGATCCTCAAACCCGTCGAGACCTATCGCGACGACTTCACCTTCAGCAACAGTGCCCACGCGATCGCACGCTTTCCGTTCCCATTTCCAGAAGACCAGTACAGGTACTCGGTCAACATCGAGCCGGCCACATCGCGCGATCCGGGCTCGGTGTTCGAGCACTGGTTCGACATTGACGAGCACTACCGCTCCGAGATGGCCGAGCGGGCGCGGGTCTTGGAGCAAGACCCGCGACGCTATCTGGTCATGCCACACATGCAGACGGCGTCGTGGGACGCGCTGCAGATGTTCATGGAGCACCTGAGCAACGACTACCCGGCACTGTTCAGCCTCACCCGCGCGGGTGACCAATGGCATTGGCGGAACCACGTTCTGGGTATCGACCAGCACTTCACCTTTGGTGATCCCGGCACACTGCCCTGCGAACCACTGGAGTTCATTACCCGCCAGGTCCAGGGGGATATCGCCCTGCTCGACCAGCGCGACAACGACCTGTTCATGGATGCTGGCATGGTCACAAGCCCGGCGGACTGGTCACTGGCCTTCGACGCCGGCATGAGCTTCAAGCAATGGCACACCCCAGTGCCCATGGCGCATGAACTGGGCGTGTTTGACCGGGCCCTGAAATACCTGCTGAACATTCAAGTGGACAAGCCGGTACGCCGCTTGAACTGGACACTGACGATCAATCCGCGCATGGACACCTCGCCGGAAACCTTCCACGAATGGGGCCACGACCGCAGTACCGTCACCGCAGAAAACGCCGGCGCCCTGGTGCATCTGCGGGTCGAGCTGCAATTCATGGCGCGCCTGCCGCGCAGCAACGGGCTGATGTTCAGCATCCGCACCTACCTGATCAGCCTCAACGAACTCGTCACCAACCCGGTCTGGGCCACGCGCCTGCATCGGGTGCTGCGCGACTTGCCCGACCCCATCGCCGACTACAAGGGCATGACCCGCTACCGCCAGCCGCTGCTGGCATGGCTCAGCCAATTCGACCCACACGCCTGACTCTCTCAACGACCGGTTATAAGGAAACGATCAATGGCTCATTCATGGCGCATCAGCGCACT
Organism: Pseudomonas laurentiana; assembly: GCF_014648275.1. Lineage (GTDB taxonomy): Bacteria > Pseudomonadota > Gammaproteobacteria > Pseudomonadales > Pseudomonadaceae > Aquipseudomonas > Aquipseudomonas laurentiana. The sequence continues at coordinate 45,087 of NZ_BMQU01000003.1, read as the reverse complement.
GCGCGACCGACACCTGGCCCTGGGCTCCACGCTCGAAGACTGGAACGGCATGGGCACCGCCTGGACCTACAGCTCGGACCTGGCCGACCATCACGAGGCGATCCGCACCAAGGCGGGCCTGATGGATGTCTCGGGGCTGAAAAAAGTCCACTACGTCGGGCCTCATGCCGAAAGCCTGCTCAGCTACGCCACCACTCGGGATATCAGCAAGGTCTACCCGGGCAAGTCGGTGTATGCCTGCATGCTCAACGAAGACGGAAAGTTCGCCGATGACTGCGTGATCTACCGCACGGGCCCGAACGCCTTCATGGTCGTGCACGGGGCAGGTAACGGCCATGAGATGCTGGTTCGCCAAGCGGCAGGCCGGCAGGTCGCCGTGCTGTTCGACGACGACCTCCACGACCTCTCGCTGCAAGGCCCCTTGGCCGTGGAGTTTCTTGCCGAACACGTGCCGGGCATCCGCGACCTGCCCTACTTCCACCATGTCCAGACCACGCTCTTCGGCCACCCGGTGATGATCTCGCGCACAGGCTACACCGGCGAGCGGGGCTACGAAATTTTCTGCAAGGCCGCCGATGCCCCCTCGATCTGGGACACCATTCTGGAGAAAGGCCGCGCCCTGGGCATCGTCCCCTGTGCGTTCCTCGCCCTGGACTGGCTGCGCACCGAAAGCTATCTGCTGTTCTTCCCCTATGACAACTCCGAGATGTACCCGTTTGCGCAGGAAAAAGCCGGGGACACGCTCTGGGAGCTGGGCCTGGACTTCACCGTATCACCAGGCAAGCAGGACTTTCGCGGTGCCCACGAGCACTACCGCCTGCAAGGTCAGGAGCGCTTCAAGATCTTCGGCGTACTGATAGACGCCCCACTGGCCGCCGAACCTGGGGATACCTTGTGGCAGGACGGCAAACAGGTCGGCGTCATCACCTGCCCCATGTACTCACGCCTGACAAAACGCTCCCTGGCCATCGCCCGGATGGACACCGCCAGCGCCGTGCATGGCACACCCCTGCGGGTCAAAGGCAGCCTGGAAGCCAGCGCCATCGCCCATGAAATGCCGTTCGACGACCCCGAAAAGAAAAAACGTACCGCCAAGGGCTAACCCGACACACGGGGCCGCACTCGCGCGCCCCGTGTGCTGTCACCCATTCCCCTCATTGGATCACCCCGCCATGAACCAGTTCGTCTTGAACATCAGTTGCCCGGCACGCTCGGGTATCGTCGCCGCCGTCACCACCTTCCTTGCGAACCAGCAGTGCTACATCAGCGAACTCGCGCAATTCGACGACGAGGTCACCTCGCGCTTTTTCATGCGCGCAGTATTCCGCTTCAACGACGGCTGCGAACCCGACATCGACCGGGTTCGCAGCGGGTTCGTTGACGTGGCCATCCCCCTGGATATGCAGTGGGAACTGTTTTCCTCCAGCCAGCCGCCGAAAGTACTGATCATGGTCAGCAAGTTCGACCACTGTCTCGTGGACCTACTGTACCGTCATCACAAAGGCGAGCTCGACATGGAGATCACCGCCGTTGTCTCCAACCACCTCGACCTGCGGCACATGGCCGAACGCGAAGGTATCCGCTTCGTCTACCTGCCGGTGAACAAGGACAACAAGGCCCAGCAGGAAGCCGAACTGATAAAAATCCTCGAGGACACTGGAACCGATCTGGTGGTGCTTGCGCGCTACATGCAAATTCTTTCTGACGACCTCTGCCGCAAGCTGTCTGGCCGCGCAATCAACATCCACCACTCCTTCCTGCCCGGTTTCAAGGGCGCCAAACCCTACCACCAGGCCTACGCCCGTGGCGTTAAACTGATCGGCGCCACCGCCCACTACGTGACCAGCGACCTCGACGAAGGCCCGATCATCGAACAGGAAGTGCAGCGTGTTGACCACGCCCACCAGGCCGATCAGTTGGTGGCTATCGGCCGGGATACCGAGACCATCGCACTCTCGAAAGCACTGAAATACCACTTGCAACATCGGGTGTTCATCAACGGCGACAAGACCGTTATCTTCAGCTGAGTCCAACTCGCCAGCGCTTGCCAGAGACGCGGTCCACCGGCAGAAATGTCGGTGGACCCTGCGCAGCCGCTGACCCACCTGCACCACCTGCACCACCACCGCTACCTCAACCCAGCGACGGCAAGCTCAACTCAACCGCCGTCAGCGGGGCATTTACCGCAAAGCCGTTCCACAGCTCGCTGAACGTCTGCCCATTGCGCGGATGCCGGGAGGTTGGCGCAAGCTGGGCCAGGGGTTTAAGCACGAAGGCCTGCTCCAGAATCTCCGGCCGTGGCAACTCAAGGTCGCCGAACTGTCCGACCTGATCGCCATACATCAACAGATCAATATCCAGGCTGACCTGTTCCGGTGTCTCCCGGCAGCGACCGAAACGCACCTCCAGCGCCTTCAGTTCAGCAACCAGGGAGGCCAGGGAGCGGCTGGTTTGTGCCTGCACGACCATATTGAAAAATGGCGGTGCCGACAGCCCGACCGCACGGCTTTCAAAGACCGAAGAACAACGCAATGGCCCCAGTGACGTCCGTAACGCGATGCACGCCTGACTCAAATGCCACTGCCTGCGCAGGTTGCTACCCAGGCCCAGGTAGACGTCATGGACCTGGATGTCAGTGAACCCGAAGGTGCGACGCTGTAGAGCGGTCATAACAACATCCTGAAAAACACCAACCATCAACCGTGATGCAAAGGGGCGACCTGCATGCACAGGTCGCCCCTTTCGCCCACCCTCGATACTCAGACCGCGTCGGCGCCCACCTCGGCGGTGCGGATCCGGACAACCTCCGACGCGTCGGTGACAAACAGCTTGCCATCACCGATCTTGCCCGTGCGTGCAGCGTTGATGATGGACTCCAGCGCCGCCTCGCACAGCGCATCGGTGACAATCGCTTCAAGCTTGATCTTGGGGATCAGGTCGACAACGTATTCAGCGCCCCGATAGATTTCGGAATGCCCCTTCTGCCGACCGAAGCCCTTGACCTCGGTCACCGTCAGCCCTGTCACGCCCACTTCAGCCAAGGCCTCACGTACATCGTCGAGCTTGAAAGGCCTGATGATCGCAGTGATCACTTTCATGAGTGCGCTCCTTAATTCGAGTACTTGTAGCCCACTTCGCCGTGAGAAGAGAGGTCCAGACCGTCTACTTCATGCTCTTCGTCGACACGAAGGCCACGGCATAGCACGGCGGCCACCTTGAAGGCGATATAGCTCGACACCGCCGAGAACAGAATGCTGAACGCCAAGACACCGCCATTGACCCACAGCTGATCCAGCACGCCGCGATCCCCACTGAAACCCAGCCCGCCCAGCGAGGTCATGGCGAACACCGGGGTCAGCAAACCGCCGACAATGCCGCCAACACCATGCACGCCAAACACATCGAATGCGTCATCCAGCCCCAGGATCGGCTTGAGTTTTTCCACGGCCCACAGGCAGATCGGCGCAACGATGAAGCCCAGCAGGATAGAACCCATCGGGCCGACGAAACCGCAGGCCGGGGTGATCGCGACAAGGCCGGCAATCGCCCCGGACAACGCGCCCAACATGCTGGGCTTGCCGCGATGCTTCCACTCGACGAACAACCACGCCAATGCCCCGGCCGCGCTGGCGAGCATGGTGTTGACCATCACCAGCATGGCAAAACCATTGGCCACCAATGCACAACCGCCGCAGAAACCCAGCCAGCCGACCCACAGCATTGAGCCACCGGTCATGGTCATGGTCATGTTATGCGGCGCCAGTGCCGAGGTTCCGTAGCCGCGACGACGCCCCAGCAGGAAGGCGCCGATCAGCGACGCAATACCGACATTGACGTGCACCACGTTACCGCCGGCGAAGTCCTGAACCCCCAGGTTGAACACCCAGCCACCGCCCCAGGCCATATGCGCCATGGGGAGGTAATTGATCGTCAACCAGATAGCCATGAACACCATGACCGCCGAAAACTTCATCCGCTCAGCGAACCCGCCGCAGATGATGGCCGGGGTAATGGCTGCGAACAGGAGCATGAACAGGAAGTACAACAGCTCGGGAATGGTGCCTTGAAGTGAGTCCGGGCCTACGCCCTTGAGAAACAGTTTATCAAGCCCGCCGATGATCGCTTGCCATTCGCCACCCGAGGTGAACGTCAGGGAATAGCCGTAAATCGCAAACAGAACTGACATCAATGATGCGACTGAAAACACTTGCATCAGAATCGAGAGCACATTCTTGCTACGTGCCAACCCGCCATAGAACAACGCAAGGCCAGGCAAGGTCATCAACAACACCACCAACGCGCACGTCGCCACAAAGGCGGTATCACCGCTATTCAGCGCAGGCGGCTGATCCGCAGCCCATGTAGGAAGCGCCCCGGACGTGAGCGCAGCGACCGCCGCCAATCGGCCACCTCTGAAAGAACCGTTCATGTGTATTCCTCAACAGTGATGCAGCATTGCTCTCATGAGTGGCGTGCGACCCATCGCCCGCCCCCTAGCTTCAGGTTCGCCAACAAAATTTCCCAAAAAGAAAATTTCATTCCCAAAGGTAAAAGCAATCTATTTGCCAAACTGCCTGCCGTTACCTCCAAGGAGGTAACAAAAACTCGCAGGAATCGACAGAAACACCGGAGGAACCGAGGTGCTGGGATGAAAAGGCGCGTAGCGGACGGTATGCGCCGCTACGCGGTGGTGCATCGAGGGTATGAACAGGACAAAATCGGGCGTTTTGCCCCGCCGCGTCAGCGCTTCGCAGCCAGCGCGGCCAATAATGCCCCATCACGCCCGTAGATATCCGGGGCATAGGACACCTTGCCCTGGCTGTCGGCCTGGGCCGTCCAGTACGTGAGCAGAATCGGTACTGGCGTTGCCAGGCGGAACTCGTGGGTGAGCCCGGTGCTCAGCAGTTGGTCGGTGCGGGCACGCTCGGCCGGGCTCAACAGCAGATCGCGCAGCTGCAATGCGTGCTCGACCCGCACGCAACCCGAGCTGAACGCCCGCGGCCCTTTATTGAACAACGCCTGGCTGGGCGTGTCGTGCAGGTACACCGAATAAGGGTTGGGAAAACGGATCGCCATCTGCCCCAGAGGGTTCCTCGGCCCGGCGCCTTGACGCAAAAGGATGTTGCCGGGATTTTCCCAATCGATCTCATCCGGCGCCAGTGGCTGCCCATCGCTGTCCAGCACCTGCAGGTTCTGGCGGCTCAAGAAGGTTTGATCCCGGCGAATTTCCGGGAGTTTGTCTTCACGCAGAATGGTCGGTGGCACGGTCCAGGTCGGGTTCAGGGTCAGGCGCGTTACCCGAGACTTCAGCAGCGGGGTCTGGCGCTCGGCACGGCCTACCTGCGTGCGCGTCTGCCACACCGGTACGCCGTTCTGATAGACGATCAACTGGGCGGCCGCGACATTCACCAGCAGGCTGTCGGGCTCCATGTCCTGGGCCAGCCAGCGAAAGCGTTCGAGGTTGATCCGCAACTGCTCGCGCCGCGCCGCCGGGCTGACGTTCAACTCGCTCAAGGTTCCCGGCCCGATCACCCCGTCCGCTTGCAGCGAATGGCTGAGCTGGAAATTTTTCACCGCACTGACCAGCGTGGCGCTGTAGTGCGAATCGACGGTAACCGGGAGGTGGCTCAAATACCCCTCGTTCAACAGCCGCTGAGCAAGCTGCGGCACGCGCGCATCCTGCATGTCCGGGCGCAACAAAGGGCCACTGGCAAGCGACTGCCAATTGGGCAACGGCTGCTGCCGCTGCTGGGCATAGACATGGCGCAGGTGCTGATACTGCTCCAGGCTCGGGCGGGCCTGGGCAAAGGCCACGGCGATGTTCTGCAGGCCCGGACCGGCGATCGCCAGCACCTCGGCACCTCGATCACGCGGCACCTCGTTGGCATGCCACAACGGCTCGAAACGCCCCTGCGGCAAACGGCCATAATGCAGATCCTGCAAGGCCTGAAGGTACTGTTGGCTGATCTGGATGTCAGTACACAGCGCGTCGCCTGCCACATTACTCGTCGGCAACTTGTAGTTGGCCGGGTCCAGGCCATCGTCGGCCACGTGCTGCAACTCAGCCTGCAAGGCCGCCACCCGTCCGCCGACCGACCAGACCTGCTGGCCATGTTGCTGCTGATAGAACGCCTGAAGCAGCACCTGCATCGGCGTGTCCACGTGCTTGGCCAGGCCCGGGCACGCGACCGCCAATTGAGTGAGCGCTAATTGCAGCGGGCTTTCATTCTCAACAGGCGCCACTTCGGCAAACGCGACCAATGGCGCAGCGAGCAAGCAAATGCTCAAGTAACATGCGGACTTTTTGAACAACTGCTTTACTCCAATCCATGGCCGTCACGGTTGACGGTCAACCTCTGCAGCAGATACGACACGTAATCGGGCCAGCGTACACGCTAGGCTGCCGAGGGAGACGACACGATGTCAGGAGTCAAAGTGGCAAGGGAGACTCTTCACACATGCTGACCTTTTTGTGCCGACTTTTTCTGGCAACAGCAACCTTGGGCGTGATCTGCACGCCAACGTTCGCCGCCAACACAAACAACCCTGCTTTGTATGACAGCCTCTCGCAGGCCGCTCCAGAACTCAATCCCCAAGCGCTAAAAGGCGCCCTGAGCGCCATGCAATGTGCCGTCAATAACGGCGCCCGGCAAGCGCGACACCTGGCCGTGATCGACTACTCCCAACCCTCCACGGCACGTCGGCTCTGGATCTTCGACCTGAACAAAAAGACCGTGGTGCTGCGCGACCTGGTCGCCCATGGTCAAAAGTCCGGGGAAAATTTCGCCACCCAGTTTTCCAATCGCCAAGGCAGCTACCAGTCCAGCCTCGGGCTGTTCCGCACCCAGGAAAGCTATGAGGGCAGCCACGGTTACTCGCTACGCATGGACGGCCTGGAGCCGGGCTTCAACGACCAAGCGCGGGACCGTGCCATCGTGATTCATGCCGCTGACTATGTGAACCCCTTGTGGAGCCAACGCCAGGGCCGTATCGGCCGCAGCCAGGGCTGCCCGGCTGTTCGACCACAAGTGGCGCGACAGGTCATAGACAAACTCAAGGGCGGTCAGTTCATGTTTTCCTGGTACCCCGACCAACGCTGGCTGAAATCCTCGGCCTACCTCAACTGCCAACCACGGCAGGTGGCGAGCATCCTGACCGCCAGCGGGGGCTGAAACGCAGCGGCACACTAGCCAGCAATATCGGCGTCCGTCGGCCCATCAACCAGATTGCCGCGGACCTCGATGGCATGGCCGAAGAACAGCTCACCGTCCTCGTGCCAAAAGGTGAAATCCCCGGCGGCGTCGATTTCGATGGTGAGCAGTTTCATGCGTGACAGGAAGTCTGCAGCAGAACACGCCCCTTCATCGTCGCCAAGCCAGTGTTCGTTCTTCAGCGGCAACAGTTGGCTCAACGCAAAATCGCTGATACGGCGGTGCCACTGCTGCTGTGCCTGAAACAAGCCCGCCGCCAGCGAGATGACAGCCTGAGGGCTCTCGGGATCGGCGCAACGCAACAGCAGGTTGATCTCTGAACCGTTCCAGACTGCCGTACCCTCAAACTGATCGGAGCACTTTTCCCGCTCAAGCACGCCAAATTCCGGGGTATCCAGCCGCACAGGGATTTGCAGGTCATCCGCAATGCGCTTCAGCTCGGCATCGGCGGCCTGACAAGGTGTGATACTGCGCACCAGGATTGCACCGCTCGCCGTTTCCCCCTGCACCTGGAGGGTATGCTGACTGAAGGCACGAACCTGACGCATCCAATGCTCGACTGCACTCTTTTCCACCGGCATCTCACACCGCTGCCGCTGCTGTGTCAGGGTACCGTCCTGGCGTTTCCAGGCGGCCAGGTAGAACACCAGTGTCCATTGCTCAGTGTTGCCGATACACCCCGCCCCTGAACCAAAGGCATCGACCAGCCCGATAATGGGTTCATCCGTGTTCAACATGCACGCGTTTCCTTTGTCTGTAGTGGGGGCCGGCTTATTGTCCACGTATCAGTTGCTGTGCGCACGCTTCACACGAGAGCGTGGTCATTGCCCTGTGACCCAAGGGCCATAGAGTGCCCATTACTCGTGTTATCGCACCTCATTTCGCAGACGCCGTGAGCGGTTGCTTCGGGGCGTTTTCTACCCCTCATGACCGGCAAGAGTCGGCCAGCAATAGTCGCTCAGTACATTTCCACGACTGACGGCTTCAGGCTAAAGTGGCTTACTGATATGGATCTGAGGGCTATTGTGTATGTCCGAAGTAAGCGAGTTTGTTAATGACAGTGAGGTGTACAGAACCTTGCTGGAGTCGACCAAGGCGATTCCTTGGAAGATTGATTGGACCTCGATGAAATTCGCCTATATCGGCCCTCAAATCGAGGCGTTGCTGGGCTGGAGTCCTGAAAGTTGGGTGAGCGTGGAAGACTGGGCTATGCGCATGCATCCAGAAGATCGCGAATATGTGGTGAATTTCTGCGTGGCACAATCCCAGGCTGGCGTGGACCATGAGGCGGACTACCGAGCGCTGACCAAGGACAACGGCTATGTGTGGATTCGCGACGTTGTGCACGTGGTGCGCAATGACAAGGGCGAGGTCGAAGCACTGATCGGCTTCATGTTTGACATCAGCGAACGCAAGAAGACCGAGGACCAACTGCTGAGCTTGCAGAAAGAGCTAGAGGTGCTTTCGTTCAAGGACGGTTTGACGAATATCGCCAACCGCCGCCGCTTCGATAGCTGTTTCGAGTTGGAGTGGGAACGTGCGCGCCGCGAGCGCCAGCCACTGTCTCTGCTGTTGTTTGACGTCGATTTTTTCAAGCAATACAACGATTTGTACGGCCATATTCAAGGCGACAAATGTTTGATAGCGATTGCCCAGACGCTGAGTTTGGCGTTGGATGGCCCTCGTGATCTTGTGGCTCGCTATGGAGGCGAAGAGTTTGTCGTGCTGCTGCCCGAAGCCGATGCTGAGGTGGCGCGTAAAGTTGCTGACCGCTGCCAGCGGTTGATTCAGAAGCAGTCCATCGTGCATGCGCTATCGCCACATGGCCACCGCGTCACTGTCAGCATAGGCGCGGGCTCGGTGGTGCCAGGTGAGCGGGAAAAGCCTACAGACTTCATCAACGCCGTAGACCAGCAGCTATATGCGGCTAAAAACAATGGACGGCACCGCATTGAACATGTGCAGTTGGAGGGGGTAGCGTGCTGGTCTGCAGTTGAACGTGCAGAAGAACAAACAACTACCAATCATTCATAGAGAACCTGTGAGCTTCTGCCAAGGGTCGATAGCGGTCACTGTCTGTAATGGACCGTCCTGTCAGCCAGCTCGGGCCGAGGCTTTAGGCCTAGGTATTGTTCTTCAGGATGAGCCGGACAAATGTCGGCTCGCTAGCAGTCGCCCCAAGCAGCTATTCTTGCATGGCGACCGTGGGTCGTGAGCAAACGAGCCACGGCAGGTCAATAGCTTGGAACCAGGCTGGTAACAATCATGGAAGAGGTGAGATGCATGGCTGCTGACTACAACTGGTCCTTGATCGTCGGGGGTGTGCTAAGCCTCGTGGCGGCAACTTTACATGTGGTGGCTATCTTTATGGGGCCAGTGGGATACCGGCTGTTTGGCGCTGGCGAACGTTTCGTCAGCGCAGCTGAAAGAGGTAAGATTCATCCGCCGCTCATCACGCTGGGCATCGCACTGGTACTGGTGTCGTGGGCAGCCTACGCACTTTCCGGGGCTGGGGTGATGAGTCCTCTGCCGCTGCTGCGTCCGGCGCTCGTCGCAATAACGCTTGTCTACCTGTTACGCGGGCTAGTGGGGCCGTTTTTCCTGGTGGGTACGGGCCGATCCACTCAGTTCATTGCGATCAGTTCGGCCATCTGTACATTGTTTGGCTTGGTCCATCTGGTGGGAGTGATGCAGATTTGGTCCTGATGGGCCTTGTCGTCACAATGCTGCCTGTATCAGCGCTAACTAAGGATGGACGTCCGCTTTGGGTCGAAAGCGGTCAGTCGCGACTGGCAGCTATCGACCCATAGCGGTCATAGAAAGCCGTTTTCCGCAGGCGCGGAGGACCCGTTACTCCAGAATCGCCACGGCCCGGACAAAACCTGCCGAAGCATGACGGATCTTGTACGGGAAGCAACTGACCAGAAACCCATCTGCCGGCAACTGCTCCAGATTGGCCAGCTTCTCCATTTGTCCGTATCCGATATCGCGCCCGGCCTTGTGTCCCTCCCAGATAAGCGAGGCATCACCGGTTTCATTGAAGCGTTCGCGGGTGTACTTGAACGGGGCGTCCCAGCTCCAAGCATCGGTGCCAACCACCCTCACCCCCCGCTCCAACAGGTACAGCGTCGCCTCGCGCCCCATGCCCACCCCGGCCTCAAGGTAGCCAGGCTGACCGAAGAGGCTGCCCGCCCGGGTGTTCACCAGCACGATGTCCAGCGGCTGCAATTCGTGACCGATACGTTCAAGCTCGGTCTCGACCTGCGCCGCCGTGACCACGTGACCATCCGGCAAATCCCGAAAGTCCAGCTTCACCCCCGGCTGCAAGCACCATTCCAGCGGCAGTTCATCGATGCCGAAGGCCGGCTTGCCGCCGTCGGTAGTCGATGCGTAGTGCCAGGGCGCATCCATATGGGTACCGCTGTGGGTAGTGATCTGCAGGCGCTCCGCCGCCCACGACTCATCACCCGGCAAGTCTTCCTTGCGCAGCCCGGGAAACATCGCGGCCATCTCCGGCCAACCCTGCTGGTGGTCCATGTAGTCGATCTTCGGCAGCAGGGGCGGCGGATCTGTGTAGGGGTTGTTGTCCAGGGTTACAGACAGGTCCAGCAGACGACGTGTGTTCAAGGCCATGAGAAGACTCCTTTGCGGCTGACGACGCAGCGGTTGCGACGGGATGGCAGGTCGAGGGCATTGCGTAGCAGCCCGGCCACCGAACCGTCATGGCAGAAGCCCAGTTCGCGAGCCTGGGGGCTGCGCAATGGCGGATAACGGCCGAACAGGGCTTCGAGCTGCGGGTCCGGGTCGAAGGCGATACGCGCGAGGTTGTCCGCACCAAAGCTGTCCGCCAGGCCGGCCAGCACCTGGGCGATGGACAGGTGCAGCACCGGCAGTTGCCAGATGCGCTGGCTGCCAAGGTCGTCCAGCTCTGCGGCGCGCAGCAGGTTGTCCACGCAACAACGCGCAGACATCCACCAGGCACACGCCTCGGGAGATACCGGACAGGTGTAGGCCTCCCCTGCCGCATAGGTATGCAGCAGGTCGCTCATGAACGCCGAGCGCAAACCGTTCGGCTCGCGCGGTCGGGCGACGATGCCAGGAAGGCGCAGTGCGCGACCATCCACTTCGCCGCGTCGGGCCAGATCCTGCAAGGCGATTTCCACCATGCGCTTGTGCGCTGCATAAGACAGTTGCGGTGACGCCGGCTGGCCTTCGTCCATGCGAGCCGGCAACTCACCGCCGTACACTGCGACGCTGCTGGCATACACCAGCACCGGTGGGCGATTGGGGTTGCGCAACTGGTTGAGCAGCTCGAGGCTGGCTTGCAGGTTCACCTGGTAACCCAGCTCGTACTGCGCCTCGGCAGCACCGCCCGGTACGCTGACCAGGTGGAAGACGACATCCACGCCATCGGCCAGCGCCCGGCGCAGCAAAGCCGCGTCGGTGATGCTGCCGTGGTGACGACGCAGGCGTGCATCCTCGGGCAGGCCGTCCAGTGCCTGGTCCAGCACCAGCAACGCTTCGATCCGCCGCCCGCGTACCTCGCCGGTCTCCAGCAAGCGCCGCACCAACAGCCGACCGACGAAGCCATTGGCACCGGTGACCATCACACGCATGGCCAGCCTCCCTGGACCACGCGCTGGTCGATGGCGCCGAACAGCACCTCGCCCCCCGGCCCGCGTGCCTCCATCCGCACCCGGTCGCCAAAGCGCATGAAATCTGTGCGCGGCGCACCGGATGCAAGGGTTTCGATGGCGCGGCGCTCGGCGATACACGCCGAGCCCACGCTGCGATCGGCGTTGGAAACGGTACCGGAGCCCACCAGCGTGCCGGCACTCAAGCGCCGGGTCAGCGCCGCGTGGGCAATCAGCTGATGAAAGCCGAAGTGCATGGCGCCGCCATAGGGATGGCCAAACCACTCGCCATTCCACTGCACCTGCAGCGCAAGGTGCACCCGGCCGTCGCGCCAGGCCTCGCCGAGTTCATCCGGGGTGACCGCCACCGGCGCGAAACTGCTGGCCGGCTTAGCCTGGAGAAAGCCGAAACCGGTCCTCATCTCCCGCGGGGCCAGGGCCCTCAGGCTGACGTCGTTGAGCTGCAGAACCAGGCGCACATGCTGCAAGGCCTGCTCCGCCGCGCAGCCCATGGGCACGTCATCCAGCAGCACGGCGAACTCCCCCTCGAAATCGATGCCGTGGGCCTCGCTCGGCAAAGGGATGTCCGCGCACGGCCCAAGGAAGTCGTCGCTGGCACCCTGGTAGATCAGCGGGATGTGCTCGACGCCTTCGATCGGGTCGAGGTTGAAGGCCTTCTGCATCAGCTCGCCATGGCTGAGGAAGCATGAGCCGTCCAGCCATTGGCTGGCCCGTGGCAAAGGCGCGGCCAGTTGCGCCGGGTCGAGGTCGAAAGCGTCTGCGGCCACGTTATCGTTGAGCCGCTGGTACAGCGCCTGCAAGCGGGCTTCGACCTGGGGCCAGTTCTCCAGGGCAACCTTCAGGCTGCCAGCGATGTCGCTGGCATCGACCGCGCGCTCAAGGTCACGCGCCACCACCAGCAGGCGGCCATCGCGGCTGCCGTCGTTCAGCGTTGCGAGCTTCATGGCAGCAGCTCCTTCAGGTCATCGGCATAGCGCCCGTCGAGCAGGATGAAGACCATCCGCGCCATCTGTTCGCTGCGGTTACTCCAGGCGTGGTTGGTACCGCGCTGGACCACGATGTCGCCACGTTTGAGGTGGACTTCGCCATCGTCCAGTACCAGCCAGACCTCGCCCTCGGTGACGATGCCGTAGTCCAGGGTCTGGGTGCGGTGCATCAGCTTGTGCCTGGAGTCCGACTTGCCGGTGCCGGCACTGGCCTCGCCGATTTCGGCGAAGGCTGCCGCCGCCTCCTCGGCACTTACCTGGTTCTGCACGCTGTCCGGCGGAATGTCCACCACACGGATCACGCTGCCCAGCGGGCCAGGGCTCAGTTGCAGGGGCTGCGCGGTCGGATCGTCGCCGTTATCCAGTTGCGCCGGGCTGCCGACACTGTTCCAGACTTCGTAGAACAAGGTGCCCGGCACCGCCTTGAGCGGGAAGTTGTTCGGCGTCGAGCCACAACTGGCGACAACCGCCTGACCCTCGGCATTGTGGCCGGTGACCACACGTTTGAATGCAGGAAGCGATTGCATGCTGTCTCCTTTCAATTGCCGTCGCCGATGGTCGTGCCACCGTCGACAATAAGATTCTGTCCGCTGATGAATGCGCCGCCGGGAGCGGCGAGCAGCAGTGCCAGGGCCGCCACCTCTTCGGGGCGCCCGACCCGGCGCAACGGCGTCAGCGCCAGGCGCCGTTGCAAGACATCCGGGTTATCGGTCAATGGCCGGGCAAACTCGGTCTGGATGACGCCGGGGCTGATGGCATTGACACGAATGTTCGCCGGCCCCCACTCCACCGCCAGGTTGCGCGCCAGTTGTGCCAGACCGGCCTTCGACAACCCATACAGGCCCAGCCCCTTGTTGCCGCGCACACCGGCGATGCTGGCCATCAGCACCACGCTGCCACCACCGCCCTCGGCCATGGTCGGCAGCAATGCAGTGGTCAGCCATACGGCGCTGCGCAGGTTGACGCTGAAGGTCAGCTCCCAATCGGCGTCGCTGGCCGTGGACAACGGCCCAAGGTGCGGCGCGACGCCTGCGTTGCACACCAGCGCGTCGAGCCCTCCGAAATGCGCCAGGCATTGATTGGCCAAGCCCTGTACCGCTTGGGCTTCGCGCAGGTCAGCCACCAGGGCGATGGCCTCGATGCCCTCTTGCGCCAGCTGTGCCACGGCCTGCGTGCAAGCCTCGGCAGATTCGCTGCTGATGGCGATACGCGCCCCCGCGCGCCCGTACTCGCGGGCAATGGCCAGGCCGATGCCACGGGTGGCGCCAGTGATGAGGGCGGTCTTGCCCGCCAGGGAAAACCATTCGCTCATGGTGCACCTATCCCTACCGCCGCACGCTGGTGACGCATCAACGACAGGCACGCTGGCGCCAGCGCCAACTGACCGAGGGCAATCACCAGCAGCGCATGCGGCAGCTGCATAGCCATACCGGCCATCAGTGCCAGCACCAGCAAGGGGCTGATGAACTCACCCGCGAAAATCGCCGCGGTGAACCCGCCCGTGGCGCGGCCTCGCTGGTCGAAACCGACCTGCTGCATCACCCGGGTGATCAGGGTCGGCAACAACAACCCCACACCCAGACCATTGACCAGCACCGCCAGCACCACCGGCGCATAGCCGCTCGCCAGCGCCAGCAGGCCGCCACCAAACCCCGCCGTGGCAAAGCCCAGGGCCAGCAGGCGAGCGACCGGCAAGCGCGCCAGCAAGCGGAAGGCCAGGGCACCGGCCAGCACGCCGAGCTGGTTGGCGCCCATGGCCAGGCCGACCTGTCGGGGCGCATCGACCTGCAGTAGTTGCAGCACGTAGCCGGCCTGTACCGGGACGATGAACAGGCTGACACCGGCCAACCCGGTCAGCAGGTACAACGGCGCCAGGGCGGCCCATGGGAAACGCGACTGCGCCGTCGCTTCGGCTGCGCTATGGCAGGCGCGCGGCTCCCACAGCAGCGCGGCCATCAGCGGCAAGCACAGCACGCCCACCGCGTAGAGTGCGAACGGCGTACGCCAGTCGCTCTCACCCAGTGCGCCGCCCACGCCCATGAACAACGCTGCCGACAACGAGGTGACCACCATCTGCAAGGCGAACAGCCGCGCCCGACGCTGGCCATCGAAGTAATCGCCCATCAGCGTGGTGCAGCAGGTCATGATGCCGGCTTCGGCCAGGCCGATGCCGGCGCGGCTGGCGACGATCAGGGCCAGTGAATCCAGCCACAACGGCAACACGCCGCAAAGGCTGTAGAGCAACATGCTCGCCAGCAGCAGCGCCCGCCGTCCCATTCGGTCGGCCAGTACCCCGGCCAGCGGTGCCAGCAAGGCGATCACCAGTGCCGGCAGGGTCAGCGCCACCGGCACCAGCACTGCAACGCCCGCTGTCTCGGCAAAATGCGCATGCATGCGTGGCAGCACCGGTGCGATCAGCACCGCGCCCAGCACGGGCAGGCAACTGCCGAACAGCAACAAGGCGGCCTGGGGGCTTGCGGCGGTACGTTCAGCGGCCATGACTGATCTCCTTGAGCGGGCGCAAGCGGGCACCCTGCTCCACCGTTGCACCAGCGTGCTCGTGCTGCCTCGTCGTATGTTCATACGTCGGCAATGCTGGCTGGCGCTCCTGATCCGCGCGCACCTGACGCTGCGGCAAGAGGAAGTAGGCCAGCGCCGGCAACAGGATCAACGCGCCGACCATGTTCCAGACGAACATGAAGGCCAGCAGCACGCCCATGTCGGCCTGGAACTTGATCGGCGAGAAGATCCAGGTGCCGACGCCGATGGCCAGGGTGATGCCGGTGAGCATCACGACCTTGCCGGTGAACAACAGCGCACGGTAGTACGCCTGGGACAGGCTCGCGCCCTGGCGCAACTGGGCCAGGACGATGCTCATCACGTACAGCGCGTAGTCCACGCCGATGCCGACGCCCAGGGCAATCACCGGCAAGGTCGCCACCTTCACGCCGATGCCCAGGGCAACCATCAACGCTTCGCAGAGGATCGAGGTCAGCACCAGCGGCAGTACCGCGCACAGCACCGCGCGCCAGGACCGGAAGGTCACCAGGCAGAGCAGGATCACCGCGCCGTAGACCCACCAGAGCATGTCGCGGTTGGCCTGTTTCACCACCTGGTTGGTGGCAGCCTCGATACCGGCGCTGCCGGCAGCCAGGAGGAAACTGGCCTGGTCGCTGTCGTTGGCCTGGGCAAAGCCCTGGACGCTGTCCACTACCCGTGCCAGGGTGTCGGCCTTGTGATCGGTGAGGTAGGCGTAGAGCGTCAGCAGGCTGCAGTCGTCGTTGTACAGCCCGCGAGGGGCGCCCGCGGTGACCATGTTCAGGGTCGCCTGGTTGTTGACAAGGTCGTACCACTTCGGGCTGCCTTCGGAGAGGCCGACCAGCACTCGGCGGTTGAGCTGCGCCAGCGAGTTGGTCGAGTCCACGCCCTGCAGGCCACGCAACTGCCAGTCCAGGTCGTCCACGCGTTTCAAGGTGTCATAGGCCGAGCAGCCACCAGGGGCGGTGCGCACCATAACAGCAAAGACATCGCTACTGGCGCCGTAGTGCCGGGTGACGAACGCGTTGTCGCGGTTGTAACGCGAATCGGCGCGCAGCTCGGGGGCGCCGGCATCGAGGTCACCGACCTTCAGGTGCAGGCTCACGGCGTAGCCTCCGGCAGCCATCAGTGCGGCCACGGCGATGCACGCGGCAGCCCAGCGGCGGCGAGTGAACAGGTCGAGGAAGCGCCACAGCGCATGCTTGCGCGCCCCCCTGGCATCGCCCTCTTCGGCACGCAGGCTGCGCTGCGCCGCACGGCCGCTGACGCCCACATAGGAGAGCAGCACCGGCAGCAGGATCAGGTTGGTGAAGATCAAAACCGCCACGCCCAGGCTGGCGATCACCGCCAGGTCCTGGATCACCTGAATCTGGATGATCATCAGCACGGCGAAACCCACGGCATCGCACAGTAGCGCGGTGAGACCGGCCAGGAACAGCCGGCGGAAGGTGAAGCGCGCCGCCACCAAGCGATGCATGCCGCGGCCGATGTCCTGCATGATGCCATTCATCTTCTGCGCGCCGTGGCTCATGCCGATGGCGAACACCAGGAACGGCACCAGCACCGAGTAGGGGTCGAGCTCATAGCCGAGCAACGGCAGCAGGCCGAGCTGCCAGATCACCGCCACCAGCGAGCACACCACCACCAGCGCGGTACTGCGCACGCAACGGGTGTACCAGTACAGCACACCGGCGGTGATGGCGATGGCGGCGGCGAAGAACAGCAGGATCTGCTGCAGCCCGTCGATCAGGTCGCCGACGACCTTGGCGAAACCACTGATGTGGATCTCCACGCCCTGCGCCTGAAAGCGTTCGCGCAAAGTCTCCAGCTCATGGGCGAAGGCCGAGTAGTCAAGCGCATGACCGTCCGGGGTGTTTTCCAGCAGCGGCACGTAGAGGATGCTCGAGCGCTGATCGAAGGCCACCAGCTGGCCAATCTCGTTGGAACGCTCGACGTTGCGCTTGAGCGCCTCCAGGCTGGCGGCAGCGCCATCGTAGCCATCAGGAATCACCGGGCCGCCTTCCAGGCCTTCCTCGGTCACCCCGGTCCAGCGGGTGGACGGGGTCCACAACGACTTCATCGCCGCACGGTCGACCCCCGGCAGCAGGTACACCGCGTCGTTGAGCTGCTGCAGACTATGCAGGTAGTCCTTGTCGTAGATGCTGCCACGCGGGTTGGCTACCGCGATACGCACGGCGTTGCCCAAGCCGGCAAGTTCCTGGCGGTGTTCCAGGTAGTTGTGGATGAACGGGTGATCGCGCGGGATCATCTTCTCGAAGCTGGCGTTGAGGGTCAGGCGCGAAGCCTGCCCACCGAGCAGCAGGGTCGTTGCCAGGCACAGCAACAACACCAGCGCACGGTGGTTGAACAAGGCACGTTCCAGCAGCGAACCGGACGTGCTGTCGAAGTCGTCGAGACGGCCGCTGGACGGCGCAGGTGAATTCATGGCGTGCATGGCTCAGTCCGTCGTGGTGGAAAGGGAGGAAGATTCCAGGCGGCGCGCGCCGGCCATGCCGACGGCAACGATGGCACCGTCGGCGGCGGCGGTGGCGGCGGTCAGTGGCAGGCCATCGGAGACCGCCACAGGCTGCGCGGCAAATCGCTCCAGACCACTGCGCAGCAGCATCCCCGCCTGGTTGGCGAGCAACAACTGGCCACCCGCGACGCGCATGGCATTGAGCGATGCCGGAACCGGGTTGGCCAGCGCCTGGAGGCTGTCGCCACCGTCATCGGAAGCGAACAGCGAACCGCGCAGGCCGCCGACCAGCAGGCGGCCGTCGGGCAACACGGCGGCAGCGAAGTAGCTACCGTCGTACGGGCTTCGCAGCGCGTCGAAATGCTCACCGCCATCGCGCGAGCGCAATAGCAGGCCCTGCTCGCCGGCGACGTACAGGTTGGCGCCCTGGCGGGCCAGTGCGTAAAGGTGCAGCCCGCGCCGATTCGGCAACAGGCCCATGGCCGACTGCCAGCTGCGCCCACCGTCGGCCGTGCTCATGGCCAGGCCATAGGCGCCCACGACCAGGCCGTGGCGTGCATCGGCGAAGCTCAGCGCGAGCAGCGGCTTGTCCGCGCCATCAGCCTGCAGCCTTTGCGCCGCCGCGAGGCGGCCTTCGTCAGCGGACGCTTCGGCTGCCTGCACCTCCAGGGCGGCAGCGCGCTTGCCGTCGAGTTGCAAGCCCCAGTGCTCGCCGCCATCCTCGCTGTGCAACACCACGCCAGCGTGGCCGACCGCCCAACCGTTGCGCTCGTCGACGAACTGCACGGCAGTCAGGCTGACGCTCACCGGCACAGCCTTGGCCTGGCGCCAAGTCGCGCCGTTGTCGTCGGAAAGCAGCACCACGCCACGCTCGCCCACCGACACCAGGCGCGCGCCGGCGCGGGCCACGTCCTGCAGCACCGCATGCAGGGCCTGGGGCCCTTGCACCGCGGGCTGCGCGAGTACATCCACACTACCACCGGCGAAGGCCGACGGCAGCCCGCAACAGGCTGCCAGCAGCCAGCCGTAGAGCATCTTGTTCATCGCACGCAACCTTTTGTTCTTTTAGTGGGTACCGCGGGCGCAGTGCGCCCGCTCAGCGCACGCCCTCGCCAGCCATGGCGTCGGCGGTGAATACCGAGTCCTTATAGGGCGGCACGATGCGGTACTGCTCGTTCTTGCCGGCGAACAGGTCCCCGGCGAACCAGGCACCGGAGAGCAGGTCGTAGAAGCCGTTGGTCAGGGTCACCACGCCTGGCAGGTCGGGCAGCACCACCGGCGAGGTCCAGACCACCTTAGCCAACTGGTCACGCGCGTCGTAGCGCTCGCCGAGCACAGCCGCCCAGGTGTCCTCGTCGAGGTAATAGGTGCTGCGCGGCATCACGTGGCGCTGGCCATTCTTCAGGGTCGCCTCGACCACCCATACACGGTGCAGCTCCCAGCGGATGGATTCGGGGGTCAGGTGATGCGGATCGAGCAGCGCCTCGGCGTTACTGGCAGTGAACACCTTGTTGGCGTTGTAGGGGATGTACATCTCCTTCTTGCCCACCAGCTTCCAGTCGAAGCGGTCAAGGCGACCGTTGAACACGTACAGCTCATCGAAACTCATGACTCCTGCGGTGGCCGGGGTCGGCGTGTCGCAGCAAGCATTGGGCAGACGGCGCACACGGCGCTGGCCCGGCAGGTAGGTCCAGACCGCAGCTTTGTCGGCGTTGAGGTTTTCCAGGCCGGTGATGGCCTCGCCGGCGCGCAGTGGCGGGCCGTCGTTGGTCATGCGGATTGACCAGAACACCCCCTTGTCGCCACTGCCGCCAGGCAGGTACCAAGGCATCTGCAGGTCGGCGCGCGAGTCGTTGGTGAGCACGTGCTTGCCGTCGGCGGTGGTCAGGTACTGGTTGAAGCTGGCGTGCCAGGACGCACCACGCCAACGCAGCAGGTGGTTCCACATGGCTTCCACGCCGTTGGCCGGGATCGGGAACGGAATGCCGCCGGATGCGCCTTCAGGCATGGGGCCTGCGGGTCCGTCCACCAGTTTGCCGCTGGTGGCGTTGGCGAAGGTGGCGTCGTACACCGACTGTGGCGCGGCAGCGCTGCGGTGGGTCGGGTAGATATCAAGGCGGTAGCTGTATGGGTATTTCTTGAGCATCGCCTGGATGCCCGGCGCCAGCTTGTCGGCGTACTGCGCCATGTTCTGCGCGGTGATGGTCAGCAGCGGCTTGTCGCTGGCAAACGGGTCGCCGCGCTTGCCGCCTTCCTTGTAGGCCGGGTCGGCCTTGGTGTAGCCACCGGTCCAGGTCGGTATACTGCCATCAGCATTGCCAGCACGCTCGCCGCCCAAGGGGGTCAGGGTAGTCTTGAGAGTGGCCGCCTGTTCGGCGGACACTGCGGCAACGGCGCCGTGGGCGAACAGTAGTGAGGCGCTCAGGGCAGTGAACAGGGAAACGACTTTCTTGTTGTGTTTCATCGGGTAGTCCTCGGTCAGAAGGTGCGGCTGACGGTGAAGGCGATGAAGTCGCGGTCTTTGAGCGACTGTTCGAAGGTGTAGTGGCTGTCGGCGTCGAGGAAGGTGTTCTCCGGGCCGTAGAAGTGCGTGTAGGTCAGGCCCAGGCTCCAGGTGTTGAGGTAGTTGCCCTTCAGGCCGATGTTCAGGTCGCCGCCATGGTCGGTGCCAAAGCCGGTGCCCAGCGCCATCGACGCGCCGTTGGTGTAGCTCGCACCGATCGGCACCGACAGGTCGAGGCCGGGCAGGATCTGCCGGTACATCGGCTCGAACACCAGGCGCAGGCTGGTGGCGTCGCGGTCGGCGTTGGGGTCGATGGCATCAGCGTTCTTGCTCACGCTCATCACCCGGTTCCAGGCGATTTCGCCAAGGAAGCTCGACTCGGCAGCGATGAAGTTCGGCTCCAGGCTGGCAAGCCAGGAGAAGTTGGCGTGCAGCGTGCGGCCGGTGGCGTACAGCGGGTTGTCTTCGTTGTCGATTGCCTCGCCCACGGCCAACGCATGCTGGCTGGTAGAGGCCAGCGGCTGGTTCCAGCGCGTGGACAATTCGCCGGCCAGGTTGAAGTTGCCCAGGGTGGTGGAGAAGCTGGCACCAAAGGCTTCGATGCCTTCGGGGTACACCCAGTAGAACTCGCCGGCCTTGCCGCTGACCGGGTCGAGGCTGGCGAAGTCCGGGCGCACGTTGAGCTGCGGCGACTTGTCGTGGAAGCGGATGGCATACAGGCCCCAGTCGACCGTCTCGGTACGCCAGCGCAACTGCACACCGCCCTGCCCCGAGTCCTTGGCTTGCTTATCGTGGCCGTGGAAGAACGCCAGGGGCTGGCCACCCGGGAACACCGGCGCCCCGACGAACATGCGCTCGGCGCCATCGCCGAAAAAGTCGTCTGTGGAAAAATAGCTACCCGCCGCCGGCAGGCGGTTGGCCTCCCACTCGAACTGGTAGTAGGCCCCCACCGACACATCCGGCGTCAGTTGAAGTTGCCCGGAAATCTGCTGCACCGGCCGGATCAACTCCTTGAACTGCGTGTTGGGTACCGACAGGCCCTTGACCACATCCACCGGCGCCATGCCGCCAGCGATGCCGTTCATGCCGTAGAACAGGCTTTCGCCCCACTGCATGGCGTACTGGCCAAGACGGCCGGACAGCGGCATGTCGCCGATCTCGGTCTTGCCGAAGATGAAGGCATCGAGCAACTCGCCCTTGCGCCCGTGCAGGGTGCGGGTGTCGTCGGTAAATTCGTCGTAGCCGACTGAATAGCTGTTGGCGCGGCTGGGGTCGTTATTGTCGGTGCCCCGGTTGTAGACATCGTCGTACCAGGCCGCACCACTGACCCGCGCGCCGACGTTGTGATAAGTGATGTCCAGCTCGGACAGCAGGTCGAGGCGATTGGAGATCAGGCCCTTGTCGAAGTTGCGATCACCATCGTCCAGGTTCAGCGCGGTCTGCCCTTCGGTGAGCTTGCTGCTGGCGTCCTGGGTGCGCCAGGCGGCGCTGTATTTCAGCGTATTGTCCCAGCGCACCCGCAGGTCGGGGTTGCCGGTGTCGAATTCGAAGGCCTGCGCCTGGCTTGCAGCCAGCGCGACAAGCGCCAGGCTGAGGGGCTTGAGCGTCGGCAATGGCCGTGCGAATGCACCTTTGCGAGTCAACATCGTGGTTTCCTCTTTCTTGTTCTTGTTCTTGTTCTTGTTCTTGTGCGTCGGTGTTGGCGTAGGGGCCGGCGCGCCAGGCAGGCAGGGCGCGCCAGTCAGGGAATCAGATCGGTTGCGCGGTAACCTCCAGCATCTGCTTGACCAAGCCGATGCGGTCGAAGGACGGGTCACGCTGGACCTCCTTCTCGCCGGCCAGCAGGGACATCTCGCTGATGAATTTGCAGCGTTCGAAGCGCCGGCCCATGAAGCGCTGCAGCTGTACGTCGAGGCTGCCGTCGGTGGTGAGTTCCTCGGCCAGGACCACGGCATCCTCGATGGCCATGCCGGCGCCCTGCCCCAGGTGCGGCGTGGTGGCATGGGCGGCATCACCGATCAGCAGCACGCGGCCGCGGTACCAGGGTTCGTCAACGAACACCGCCTCCAACGGCTTGTAGACGACCTCGGCGCTGTCATCGATGAGCTCGCGCAACTCGCCGATCAGCCCACCAAAACCGGCCAGGCGCTGGCGCAGGTCCTGCGCCAGGGTGGCGGGCTCCATCCAGGGGTTGCCGGGCTCATGCGAGGTGGTGAACAGGTACATCAGGTCATCGGCCAGCGGCACCAGGCCAGCGTTGCCCGATGGCCCCTGGTAGTTGGCCAGATGGTCGATGCCGGCGGCCCGCGGGAAGTTGTAGCGCCACACCGACTGGCCGGTGAAGCGCGGCTGGTACTGGTCGCCGAACAGCAAGCCGCGCACTTTCGAGAACAAGCCATCGGCACCTACCACCAGCCCGTAGCGGCCTTGGCTGCTGTCGCTAAACAGGACATCCACGCCGCTGGCATCCTGCTCGACGCTTTCCACCGAGGTGCCCAGGCGCACCCGCGTGCCGAGTTCGATGGCGGTTTCGCTCAGCACCTTGTGCAAGGCGCGGCGCGAGATACCGACGTTGGCCGGGTACTGCGGGCCGGCCAGGCGCTGGCCGGGGAAGCGCGCCAGCTGCTGCCCTTCGGTGGTGTAGATGGCCACATCCTCGAAGGCGTAGGCCGCATCGAGATAGGCCTCGAGCAGGCCCAGACGGTGCATCTCGCGCACCACGTTGCTCTGCTGGATGATGCCGACCCCGTAGACGGTCCATTCGGTCTTCAACTCGACCAAATCGACGGCAATGCCCTTGCGGCGCAGGGCGATGGCAGCGCACAGCCCGCCAATCCCGC
This sequence comes from Pseudomonas laurentiana, assembly GCF_014648275.1. GTDB lineage: Bacteria > Pseudomonadota > Gammaproteobacteria > Pseudomonadales > Pseudomonadaceae > Aquipseudomonas > Aquipseudomonas laurentiana. Next base: position 21,878 of record NZ_BMQU01000003.1, on the reverse strand, counting down.
CACCCACGATCAGTACGTTGTTCACAGTATTCATGGCATGTCTCACGTCTTGTTCTTGTTGTCCGCCCCGTCATGCGAGGCGACCGTTTCCTGTGCCTGGGCACAGCTTCCCGGCTGCGCCGGGCGTTGACCAATCGCGTCGCGGGATGCGACCTATCGCGCGGCGCGATAGGTCAGCGTTCGAGCTGCACCAACGGCAATAGCAGCCAGCCGTCCGTTTCCTGGTGCACCAGCACCTGCAAGGCCTCGCCACGGCAGGGGCCGTGGACGCAGGCGCCGTCCTCGGGCCGGAAGCGCGCGCCGTGGGCATAGCACACGACCCACTGACCATCGGCACTCAGGAAGCGATCCTTGCGGTACTCCAACGGCACCAGCAGGTGCGGGCAAAGGTTGCGGTAGACCCTGACCCGGCCCCGGTGGCGCAGGGCGAACAAGCTGTCCGCGCCCCTGCCCTGCGGGTCGAAGCCGCGCGCCTGGCCTTCGCCCAGCGCATCGAGCCGGCACAGCGCCACGCAACCCATGCTTCAACCCTGCTTCGGCGGTGGGCCGCTCGGTGCCCATTTCTCCCGCGAGGTGAACAGGAACAGCTGCGAGTTGTCAGCCGACATCGGCGCCTGGCGCGCCGCCCACTCGTCATCGTGCTTGTCCATGTCGGCGTCGTACTCGATGTGGCAACCGAGCGGGCTGTTGAAGTACCAGAACCAGTTTGAGCCCAGCAGGTGACGGCCTGGCCCCCAGAAGCTGGTCCAGCCGTTCTGCTGGAAGCGCGTGCCAGCCAGCAGCACCTCGGTGCCGCTGCCCATGTGGAAGGTGAAGTGCTCGCAGCCCTGCATGTGCGGCGGCGTCTGGATCATGAACAGGCAGTGGTGGTCGTCCATGCCGGCTGTGCGCATGAACGGGCCGACGCCGATGAAGCTGTCGGTGGTGACGAAGCCCAGGCGGTCGCGATAGAACGCTTCGCCCTTGGCCGCGTCGGGCACGAAGTACACCACGTGGGACAAGGTGCGTGGCAGGGCCGGCATGTCTGGAGCGATGCCCAGCTGGTTGAGCGGGCGCTGCGGCGCGCTGCCAGGGGCATTGGTGAGGTCAGCCGGCGCTTCGAAGGCGCGGCGGCAGGTCACCTGGAAGGCGATGGCGAAACCCAGGTCATCGACGGTACGCAGCGCGCCGCCGGCGTCACGGTGCACCGCGCGGTCACGGCCCAGTTCGTCGGCGATCGCCTCCAGGTCAGTCGCGGCGGCCACGCCGTAGATGGTTTCACGCAGCGACGGCGTAGGGCCCAGCGCTGGCGGCAGGCGGCTGTCGTCGCCGCGGCGGATGATGATCGCGGTACCGTCCAGCGCTTCGAAACGGCCACCGTCGGCGTCCAATTGAACGGCTTTCAGGCCATAGTCACGCAGGCAATCGGCACAGGCCTGTATATCGTCGACGCCGAATACCAGCGCGTCGAGACCAAGAATGTTCATGGCTACCACTCCATTGAAATTGTTATTCGGCGAGCCAGGGTCACCGGTAGTGGGTCGCGGCGGCATGGCGGCCGTTCGACTGGAGCGCAGGTTGCTCGGTGGTGGGCCGGGGTGACCAATCGCGTGTCGGGATGCGAGGCATCGGCAATCGCGATACCTGTGCGCCAGCCCATGGCGCCTGGCGTTGGCTGGCTGCAGAAGGGGAAGGTATTGACGTATCGGTAATCCAGCGGGAAGGTATCGCGAAAATAACTACAAGAACCGAGAGCTATCACATGCGCTTTCACCACCTTGATCTGAACCTGCTGGTTGCCCTGGACATCCTGCTCGATGAGCAGAACATCACCCGCGCTGCCGAACGCCTGCACATGACCCAGTCGGCCACCAGTGGCGTGCTCGGCCGCTTGCGGACCTTCTTCGAGGACGAACTGCTGGTGCAGGTCGGCCGCAAGATGCAGCCCACGCCCTACGCCCTGGAGCTTGCCAAGCCGGTGCGCGAGGTGCTGCTGACCATTCGTTCGTCAATCACTGCCAAGCCGGTGTTCGAACCGGCCAGCAGCAAGCGGCACTTCCGCCTGGTGGCCTCGGACTACCTGATCAGCGTGCTGTTCGCCCAGGTTCTCCAGAAAATCCACCAGCAGGCGCCGCACATCACCTTCGAAATGATCAGCCCCGGCGACGGCAGCGCCGAGCTGCTGATGCGCGGCGAGGTCGACATGATGATCGTGCCCGAGCGCTACCTGATCGACGGCCATCCGGCACAGCTGCTGTTCGAGGAAGACCATGTCTGCATGGTCTGGCGCGACAACCCCGAGGTCGGCGAGCAGTTGAGCCTGGAGCAGTACATGCAGATGGGGCACATCTCGGTGGGCTTTGGCCGCAACCGCCACCTGAGTATCGAAGACTGGTTCATGAACCAGTACGGCTTCAACCGCCGCCTGGAAGTGATCACCAACGACTTCAACACCTTGCCCCAGTTACTGGTGGGCACCCCGCGGATCGCCACCATGCACCGTCGCCTGGCCGAGCTGTACGCCGGCTATCTGCCCCTGCGTATCCTGCCGCCACCGGTGAAGATCCCGGTGATGCGCGAGTTCATGCTCTGGCACCGCAGCATGGAGGGTGACCCCATGCACCGCTGGCTGCGCGAGCGCATCAGCGAGTTCATCCAGCGCGCCGAGACGCAGCCAGGTGCCCTGCGCGCCACCGCCTGAACCGCCACCATCGCCCCGGCCACCGCAACGGTGCCGGGGCATCGCGTTTCACGATACCTCGCATCCCTTATCACGATTGGCCCCGCCCTGCCCTGCCTACGTACCTTGCTTGCGAACCGCGCCCTGCGTGCCTGCCGCAGTTTTGGGCGCCGTACCCAACGACCGCAGAAGGACAACAAAAAATGTTCCGTTACTTTCCCACCAACTACGTCTGGAACCTCTCGGTGGACCTGGCCATCGAGATGGGCGCCCGCATGGGCGAAATCGAAGAAATGTGCGCACCGCTGCTGGAAGCCGCCAAGCAGCCAGATGCTGCCGGTACCCAGGCCTTCAGGGAAACCTGGTCGAACATGGCCGACAAACTCTGCGCCTTGGCCGAGGAAGACGAAGCGGCTGGCCGACGCCTCTCCGCCGGTGAGAAATACAACCGCGCCGCCACCTACTACCTCACCTGCGAACGCCTGCAGGCCCATGGCGCGCCGGGTCGCGCAGACCTGTACCAGCGCTTCCTGGACACCTTCGCGCGAGGTATCGACCTGTCCGCAGAAAACTGCGAGCGGGTGGAAATCCCTTATGAGGGCAAGCACCTCTCGGGCTTGCTGGTGCGCGCCGAGGGCGTCAGCGGCCCAGCGCCTCTGCTGGTGCAGGTCAATGGCCTGGATTCGACCAAGGAGATGAAGTACCGCGTCGGCCTGCCCGCCTGGCTGGCCAAGCGCGGCGTGTCGTCGCTGATCATCGACCAGCCCGGCACTGGCGAAGCACTGCGCCTGCACGGCCTGACCGCGCGCTACGACAGCGAGCACTGGGCCAGCCGCGTGGTGGACTGGCTGGAAACCCGTGCCGACGTCGATCCCAAGCGCATCGGCCTGGAGGGTGTCTCCCTGGGCGGCTATTACTGCCCGCGCGCGGTGGCCTTCGAGCAGCGTTTCGCTTGCGGAGTGGTGTGGGGCGCCAACCACGACTGGCGCGATGTGCAGAAGCGCCGCCTGGAGAAGGAAGGCAATTTCCCGGTGCCACACTACTGGGCACACGTATGCTGGGTCTGGGGAGCGAAGGACATGGACGACTTCATGCGTATCGCTGAAAACGTGCACCTGGACGGCGTACTGGAGCGCATTCGCGTGCCGTTCCTGGTCACCCACGGCGAGAAAGACTCGCAGATCCCGCTCAAATGGGCGCATCGCACCTACGAGCAACTGGTCAACAGCCCGAAACGCGAGCTGAAGATCTTCACCGACCGCGAAGGCGGCGTGCAGCACTCCAGCTTCGACAACAGCATCAACGCCGGCCACTACATCGCCGACTGGGTCGCCGAGACCCTCGGTGGCCATACCGCCTGACCTCCTTCGCCGACAGTTCCCGGCCAGCCTCATCAAGGGCTGACCGGGTACCTGCTAGCGGGTCACCGCGTCATCAGGCCGGTGCCCGCGTGCCGTGGAACGCTGCAATCCGCCACCCCTCCTCGCCTTTCACCCACAGCTGCGTGGCGAAGCCTTCGGCGCGCATCGGCTCGCCGCCGCCACGCTTTTGCAGCAGGTTGCACTGCGCCCCGCTCATCAGCGCCAGGCCATCGGCAAACACCCTCACCGTCAACTCGCCACGCTCTACCGCCAGGTAGTGCACAGCGTCACGGGCATAGTCCAGGTACTGCGCCTTGTCCTGCACCAGCCCGGTGGTGTGCACGTACAGCAGGTCATCGTCGAACAGCGTGTGGAGCCGGGCATGATCTTCCTGTACCAGGGCCCGCTGGCGTTCGGCCTCCAGGCCCAGCAACAGATCGTGAATAGCCTTCATGGAATTGTCCTCGGTGATTGATTGGCGAGCGCATCCTCGCCCCACCCCTGCCCCGAGGAAAAGTCGCCAATCGCCATGCCAGGCATCGCCACTGCCGATACTCGCTGAGTCCCCTCGACTTCTCCCGTGCAGCCCAGAAAGGACAAGGGCTTGGCCAGGTATCGACGGCATCGATGGCGGGCCATCTACAGCATCTGTTGGTGCGTGGCAGCGCTCACGGCCTAGCCTGCCGGCAAACAACAAGACGAGGAGAATTCGTCCATGAGCGCCCTTCATCTGCACTGCTCCACCTTGTTCGACGGCACAGGCCTGCAGGCCCGCCCGTTGCACACGCTGATCATCGAAGGCGGCGTGATCCGCCATGTCGGGCCGACCGCAGAGGCACCGCGCCCCCGGCCTGGTGACCGTGAAACCCAGGGGCACTTCGTCATGCCTGGGCTTGTGGATGTGCACACCCACCTGGCGTTCGGCAATGCACAGAGCGAAGAGGACATCGACATCTGGACCAGCGACGAATTTCGCGCCTTGCGCGGCCTGTTCTTTGCCCAGCACGTACTGGCCGCAGGCGTGACCTCGATGGTCTGCCCCGGCGACAGCGGCCAGCTCAGCATCGCCGTGCGCAACACGGTCAATGCCGGCCTGTTCGAGGGGCCGCGCATCGCCGCCAGCAGCCGCGTGATCACCAACCGGCAGAGCCTGAACGACTGGTTCCCCAGCCGTGTCGGCGCGCCGGAATACTTCACCGCCGCGCTGGTCACCAGCCGTACCGAAGCCATCGCGCAGATCCGCAAGCAGGCCAAGGATGGCGTGGACCTGATTAAAATCGCCATGGACGGCACCCACCGTCGCCCCAACGGTGAAATCATCGCCGCCTTCACCGCCGACGAAACCCGTGAAATGGTCGATGAGGCCCACCGCCTCGGCTGCCGCGTCGCCACCCACGCCTATGGCCGCGAGGCGGTCATGTATGCCGCCAAGGCCGGCGTAGACCTGGTGTTCCACGCCTTCTACATGGACGATGCCTGCATCGAGGCGCTGCTTGAGGCAGGCAGCGTGCTGGCACCGACCATGACCTTCCCACAGAACACCGTGGACTTCTGCCAGCCCCACGACCCCGCCATCAGCACCGGCTACGCCGGTTATTGCGCACGCACGCTGGAGGTGGGCACACCGGTACTCAAGCGCGCCAAGGCTGCCGGCGTGCCCTTTGCCTGCGGCAGCGACAGCGGCTTTGCCATCACACCCTATGGAGAATGGCATGCCCGCGAACTCGAATTGCTGGTACGACGCCTGGGCTTCACCCCGGCCGAGGCGCTGTACGCCGCCACCAACGTCGGTGCCCGGCTGATGCCCAAGGGCGAGACCCTCGGTACGCTCGAGACGGGTAAACAGGCCGACCTGCTGGTGCTGGACGGCTCGCCCCTGGACGACATCCGCATCCTCCAGGACCGCAGTCGCCTGCTGGCCGTGTACAAGGCCGGCGAGCCGGTGCGCCTGCAACGCACCGGCTACAACCCCAAACAGGTGTCTGACTTCAACTCGCTGAAATGGACCGACCTCTACACCCGCGACCGCGTAGCCGAACTCGGCAAATGGAGCCTGTGAACATGCCTACTCTGGACTTCGAACTGGCCGCGCAACTGGCCGCCACCACCCTGCGCCACGCCCACACCCTGGGCATGCGGCCGTTGGCAGCCGCCGTGCTCGACAGCGCAGGGCATCCACTGGCGGTGCTGCGCGACCAGCAGGCCAGCTTCCTGCGCCCGCAGATCGCTACCGGCAAGGCCCGTGGTTGCCTGGGCATGGGCTTGGGTGGCCGCGAACTGGCTCGCCGTGCCCAAGCGATGCCGGCGTTCTTCGCGGCCATCAACTGCCTAACCGACGGCGAGGTGATTCCCGTGCCCGGGGGCATCCTGATACGTGATACCGAGGGCCGTGTCCTGGGTGCGATCGGCGTCAGTGGCGACACCTCGGACAACGACGAGCGCTGCGCCCTGCTGGCCATCGAAAGCCACGGGCTGGTCGCAGATACCGGCGACCATCAGCCCTGATCCAGCACCTCGGCCTGCTCCGTCAGCACCTGGCGAAGCCAGGCCAGGGCCGGGTCAGAGGCTTGCTGCGGCTGCCACTGCAGGACTTGCGAGGCCACCGGAAAGACAATGGGCGACGCCAGCACGCGCAGGGGGTAGCGTCGCGCCAGCGCCTCGGCCTGGCGGCGGAACAGCGTGGCAATACGCGGCGTGCCGACGACGAATTCAGCCATCAGGGCAAAGCTCTGCACTGCCACATCGAGTCGCCGTTCGATACCCATCTCGCGCAGGTGCTGGGTGTCCAGCGAAAGGTTCTGGCCATGGCTGAATTCGCGCACCACATGCCCGGCCGCACAGTAGTCGGCCAGGCTCAGGCCCTGTTGGTAGCCGGGAGTGTCTGCGCAGACGATGCAACACAGCTCATCCTGGAGCAGCGAGGCGTGGGGGTAGCGCGGGTTGATGCGCGGCTGCGGCACGATCACCAGGTCGCTGCGTCGATAGTCCAGCGCCTCGGCCACCACATCGCCGTCACGCGGCAGCGGCAGGTCACGCACCACCAGCGACACACCGGGCGCTACCCGCGCCAGGGTACGACTGACCGCCGGAACCAGGGTGGCCGCCACATAGTCCGAGGCCACCAGGATGAAGCGCCGGTCACAGCGGGCGGGGTCGAATGCCGCCGACATCTCCACCACTTCGCCCGTCAGGCTCAGCACTTCGCGCACCTTAGGTGCCAGTTGGCGCGCCAGGGCACTCGGTTCGAGGCCACGCCCTACCGGCAGCAAAAGCGGGTCCTGAAAGTGCTCGCGTAACCGGCCCAGTGCAGCGCTGGTCGCTGACTGGCCAAGGTTGAGGCGCTGCGCAGCCCGGCTGACGCTGCACTCTTCGAGCAGCACATCCAGGGCGACCAGCAGGTTGAGGTCCAGACGTCGATAGCGCATGAACAGGCTTATACGCGAATAAGCCTGGGCAAGAATGCGTATTTCGCGCTGGCAGGTATCGCCTGGCGCGATACTTGATCGATTCCAAAACAAAGACGAAACGGCATGGCTACAGGCCGCATACCAAAAGGGTCGCCGTTTCAGTTTTGGAACCGATTTTCGGCCCATCCCCCCTAGCCAACGCACCCTCCCCGGCGTTCTGCCAATCGCTTCCCATTCCCGAAACTTGGCTCACAGATGACTCGCCCTCGTCTGCCTTCTGGATGTCATGGATATGCAGTTTTTCAGGGGTGCTTGGCGGTGTTAGGGGGGGGTTACGGGGAGCACATCCCCCTGCTTGGGAGCTATCGCCAATGGCTGCTATCGACCCAGAGTGTGTAAAAACGCTAGATCCCGTTTCGATCTTCAAGGCTGAGTGGCTGTCCGGCTTCGTAGCCTGATCAAGGCACGATGTCCCTTCCTGATGAGCTAAAGCGCCCCAGCAACGCGCCAGATCATCGGGAGACGTAAAAACAGACCGGTTTTTAGGCCGTTAGCGCCTTCATCAAGTGATGGGTGCCGATGATTTTTATGACCCGTTTCAAGTTGTAGGCGAGCACATTCAAGCTCATCTCCGCGCTCACCCCGGCCAGCTTTCGCGTCAGGAAGTGCGTTGCACCCATCCATTGTTTGAGCGTCCCGAAGGGATGCTCAACGGTCCGTCTTCGGACTCGCATCATCTCTGGTGCTTTGCCTAGCCGAAGCTGCATCTCCTCCAATACGGCTTCATGCTCCCAGCGTCGAACACGTCGTTCCGTGCTCGGTGTGCATTGCAATTTCAACGCGCAGTCCTGGCATTTCAAACTCCAGTAACGATGCAACTTCATGCCTTTTTCAACGTACGAATAGTGCCAAATCAGCGCCTCTCCAGCGGGGCAAATGTATTCGTTTTTTGCCGCGTCATAGACGAAGGCATCGTTATTGAAACGCCCGTCAGCCTTGGCTCCAGAGGTCATCGGTTTGGGCACATAGGCGGTGATGCCGGCATCGTGACAAGCCAGGATTTGTTCGCTTTTGAAATAACCTCGGTCCGCCACCACCGACAACGTTTCTGACGCTATCGCCTCGCGGGCCTGCTTGGCCATTGAACTGAGTTGATCGCGGTCGGAACCAACGTTGGTCACCTCGTGCGCAACGATCAAATGGTGCTCCGTATCGACCGCTGTCTGCACGTTGTAGCCAACAATTCCCGTGCCGCGCGTCATCATGGAGCGGCTGTCTGGATCGGTCAGTGAGACCTGTTTATCCGGTGATTCATTGAGCTGAATTTCGATCGCCTGAAGCTCTTTCATTTGAGTTTTGAGCTTGGCGATTTTCTCTTCCAGCCGCACGGCGCTGGGCTCGGTAGCTGTTGGTTCTTGCCGATCAGCAGCATCGAGTGCCGTCAGGTAACGATTGATACTCGATTCAATTTCTTCCATTCGCCGCTTCAGTTTGGCGCTGGTGAAATTGCGGTCGCGGTTGTTGACGGCTTTAAATTTGCTGCCATCGATGGCGACCAGATGTTCTCCGAACAGTCCCAACTGCTGACACAACACGACGAACTGGCGGCAGACGCCTCTGATGGCTTTGCTGTTGTCTTTTCGGAAGTTGGCGATGGTCTTGAAGTCCGGCATCAAACGCCCGGTCAACCACATCAGTTCGACGTTGCGTTGGGCTTCTCGCTCCAGGCGTCGGCTCGACTGAATGCGATTGAGATAGCCGTAGATGTAGATCTTCAACAAGACCGAAGGATGGTAAACAGGTCGGCCAGTGTCGGCTGGAATGGCACCGTCAAAACCCAGTTTGGCCAGGTCGAGTTCATCGACGAAGACGTCGACTACGCGCACCGGGTTGGTATCGCTGACGTAGTCGTCGAGGCTCTCGGGAAGTAAGGTGCCTTGGCCTCGATGTTCACCTTGGATAAAGCGCTTCTTGGGCGATCCCTGCGATGAAATCCTCAGAAATCATAGCAAGGGTTCACGAAGGCGTTTTTACACACTCTGGGTCGATTGCAGCCCTTGCCCCAGCGTCAAACCATTACGTCGAATCAGCAGCGCATGCCGTTTCAGTTTCCTGTCGCTGTTCCAGCTTGGTGCGCAGGCATGGCTTGAAAAAAGTGTCAGGCGATGGCGTTACGACTGAATCTGCCGCGCGAATGCGATCGGCCCAAGCGCAGCTCCTGCGCGGTGAGCCTGCAATACCATTTCTGTCAGTGCCCATCATCATGCCGGCACGTGAACCACATCGTCTGTATGGATGAATAACCGAGGCGGTCGCACTTGTACCATGGTGCCTGGGCACACTCTGGCTCAAGGAGATGGCATGACCTCAATTGATCAATTGGAAACCCGCCTGCGCACGCTCGAAGATGTCGAAGCGATTCGCCGTCTCAAGGCGCGCTACCTGGCGTGTTGCGACCGGAAGGATCCACAGGGCATGCGCGACTGCTTCGCGCCGGGCCCGGTGCTTATCGACTACGGCCGGATCGGTGTGTTCGAAGACCGCGACCAACTCGTGGCGATTTTCCAACAGCTCGGCTGCCATCCGCATGTTGTCGAGATGCACCATGGCGTCAACCCGCAGATCGATGTGCTTGATGACACGCACGCCCGTGGCACCTGGGGTTTGCATTACCAGATGATCGACACGCAATCGCGAGTGATCACCCAGCTTGGCGCGCACTATGACGACGAGTACCGCAAGATCAACGGCCATTGGACGATCAGCAGCACGCGCTGCGTGGTGACGTCCACGCTGATCGCCAGCTATGAGGAAACCGAGCCCGGTGTGCGCTTCGCCGGTGTTCAGGCGAGCGCCACAGAAACGGGAGCACCTGCAGATGAGTAACGATCACAGCCCATTGGTCGCGGTTGTAACAGGCGCGTCGCGCGGTGCCGGCAAAGGCATTGCGCTCGCACTCGGCGCGGCGGGCGCGACGGTGTACGTGACAGGCCGCTCGCAGAACGAGGGCGATGCGCCGTTGCCAGGCACGATCCACGAGACGGCACGCGAAATCGACGCATTAGGCGGCAAGGGCATCGCCGTCGCCTGTGATCACGCCGATGACGAACAGGTGCGCAGCCTCTTCGAGCAGGTCGAGCGCGAGAGCGGGCGGCTCGACATCCTTGTCAATAATGCGACGTTTCTACACGATCAATTGATAAACCCCGGACCGTTCTGGGAGAAGTCGCTTGATCTCATCAAGATCCTCGACGTCGGTTTACGCTCCGCCTATGTGGCGAGTTGGTACGCGGCTCCGCTGATGGCCAAACGTCGTGGCGGGCTGATCGTGTTCACCTCGTCATTTGGCGCGAACTGCTACATGCACGGCGCAGCCTATGGCGCGCAGAAAGCCGGTGTCGACAAGTTCGCCAAAGACATGGCCGTGGACTTTCGCCCCTACGATGTCGCAGTGGTGTCCATCTGGATGGGTCCGCTGCGCACGGAGCGCACGATACGCGCATTGCAAGACCACCCGCATCGCTACGAGGATTTTTCATTCGTCATGGAAAGCCCGGAGTTCACCGGCAAGGTCATTCACGCGCTGTATTGCGACCCTGACCGGATGACGCAATCCGGACAGGTCCTCATCGGGGCAGAAGTCGCGATGACCTACGGCATTGTCGATCTGAATGGCCAACAGCCGCCGTCCTATCGCGACACGCTGGGCAGTCCATTCCAGGCACATCCGGCGATTGTCGAGTAGCGAGATCGCGGGTCAGGTGCCTTGGCCTTGATGTTCACCTTGGATAAAGCACCTCATGGGCAATCCCTGTGGTGAAATCCTCGGAAATCATGGCGCGTGCTCGACAAGGTGTTTTTACACGCTCTGGGTCGAGGGTGGTCAATCGTGAAGGCTGCCTTTGACCCAATGCGGACCTTTATTGCGGCCCGGTTTCGGCCAGAAGCGGACGCTCATAACTCCCGCTAAATTTCTAAAATTAAGACGCTCGGTTTGCTTAGGCATGGGGGATCATCGCTGACCCGACCTCTTCTTCGCCTCGCTCAATTAAAATTTTGCCGGCACTCTGGGCGTCCCGGCGCTCATCATCTTGGCTGAGCTTCAATTTGCCAACGAGCCGAGTTATTTCAATCTCAATTCCGACTATTCTTCGAAGCATGTCATCCATGTAGTCCTTTGGGCTGTCAGTCATCTTCCAAGGCTGTTTCTGAAACGATTCGTGCGTTCGTGTAAGTCTGGCAACGATGCCGCGAACAGCCCTCACATCATCAAGCACTCGAATTTTTCCGTGTGCATGCACTACTCGATAATTCCAGGTCGGTACCTGCTTCTGATGCTCCTGCTTGCTGGGATACCACTGAGGTGAAATATAGGCGTCACCTGCGCGGAAGATGACCAGCACCTCTTGATCAGGCTGTACCTCTCGCCAAAGAGGGTTATCACGAGCCACATGGGCTTGCAGTGTTCCCAGCCTTCCTTTGCCTGTGTCGAGGTCGAAAGGAAGGTGATTAGCATCCAATCCTTCGTTGCCATGGGTGATAATCGTGCCAAACGGATACTGCGCAATTAACTGATGCAGTTTTTCTGAATCTGCTGCACTGAAGTGCGATGGTAAATACATCAGCTATGCCCCATGTACATTGACGAGACTTTAGCGACTCAGGCGCCAAAGCAGTGCTCTCAAAGCCAGACAATAATGCCAAGACACGCTTGGGCTCATAGCCGTCATTGCCTGGAAAGCAGCAGGTTTATGCCTGCGACGCCGAATACTAAAGCCAGCGTGCCTTCGATGCCTCGGCGTGCACGTCGATAAGCCCGAACCATCGGTGCCGTTGAGAAAAGCAAGGCGTATCCACCAAAAATAGTGATGCTTAACACAGCACAGCAAGCCAGAGTGATCGCAACGGTCGTTGTCGATGCTTGAGGCCCCAGCCCTAAGGTCATTGTGGCTACCCAACCGAGTAAGGCCTTGGGATTGGTTAAGTGCATCATCAATCCCTGTTTGTACAATTTGAAGCCCGAGACACTGGCCGCAGTAGCGTCCTTCTTGCTCATATGCTCGTCCGTAGTCAGTGCCGAACGAGCGGCCTTGATACCAAGGAAAAGAAGGTAAGCTCCGCCCACGATTTTAAGAGCGATGATTGCCTGGGCAAAGGTCGTCAAGATTGCCGAGATACCTGTTGCGGCCATGCCTCCCCAAAAGAAAGAGCCACTGATAACACCGAATGCGAGCATCAGGGCTGGGCGCCGCCCTTGATGCATGGCCACCCCCATGATTCGCATGTTGCTAGGGCCAGGGCTGGCCGCGCCGATTACGTAGACGGTCAGCACGAGCAACAGGTGGTTGAAGTCGAATGACATTTGAACGCTCTCCCACATATGAATCCGGTCAATACCCATTGACCGGATTCGACTTCAAATCGCTACACAAGATCAAGCTGGTTCAGCGTTGTGAGTAGAGCCGAGCGATCTTCTCCCTCAAGGAGTAACAGGGGAGAAGGCAGGTTTCGATCAGGAGCCCGTCCGAGCAATGTGGCTGCTGTTGCTATCACGCGCAAACTACCACCGTGCTTACTGAATAGGCTCCAAAGAGGCTGGAGTTTACTGGAGAGCTGATTGGCCTCGTTTGCATTCCCTTTTTGGGCAGCGCGAGTGATGGCCACTGCAATTTCAGGAAATAGCCCGCCGATCACGGAGTACCAAATATCGCAACCAGCGTTTAAACCCGTCGCAGCCAATGAGTCACCACTGACACCAATGGTCACATGCTCAGGAATCAGGTTGCGAAGTCGATCAACTCTATCTCTGGCGCGGACAGGATCTTCAGGCACGCCAGGAATTTTGATCGATGCAACATTGGGCAGTTCGGCAATGCGACTATGCAACTCATCGCTGAACACAAAATTTGTTGTCCCGGGATTATCGTAGACAACCAGAGGCACTGACAGATTGCGCGCCACTGCATTGTAGAGCCCGTACACTTCTTTATCGCTGAGCTTTTGATAAGAGACCGGGGACAGCAGCACTGCATCAACGCCAGCTTCCTGAGCATCCTCTGCATGGAGCAGCACATCCCGCGTACTCAACGCACTTATGCCAACCATGACAGGAATCCCAGAAGCGTGTTCAACAGCGAGCCGAGCAGCTTGCGCCCGCTCCAGGCGATTGAGATACATGTAGCTGCCTGTCGAGCCCAAGGCCCCAATAGAATCGACCCCAGCATCCACCAAGCGTTTGATTAGCTCGATATAGGCGCGTGCTTCAATTCCGTATTCAGTAACGGGCGTCAGAGGAAAAGCGCTAAGACCTGTGAGCATTTGTTTCTCCGGTCAGTAAAACTCAATCAATTGGGATGCAATTTTTGCCTCTGGCATCATCTGCTGAAGTCCGCTGCTCAGCTCATCCCCAGCAGCCCTCAGGGCCTCTATGGGCATTTCAGGAAGACTCTCCAGAATGAACCACATCCGCTTCGCGTTCGAATCAAGCCGGGTCCGGGTGCCCTGACGCCAGTTCCAGCGTCGGCAAGTCGCACCGTGATCATCTCGCCAAATGACTTCGCCTTTTTCTGGAGACTCGTTTGCCGCACGGCCATCTTTGGTTGTGTCAAACAGCTCAGTGCCATCGGCGATGGTTAAACGTGGAGCACCTATGTAGGCATCAAAATCTTCTCCGCCAACGGGTATGGCGTATTTGATGCTGATTGCGTTGTACAAATCGACAATGGGATCGATGCTGGGAAGGCTCCCGTCTCGCAGGACTCGCTTGCGCAATGCTTCGGCTGAGCACGGGGTGCGCTGTGGTTTAGCGCCGAACAGCTTGAATGTATTGGCCCACGCAGCCAAATGACTCTCAGCCCAAACCGGGGTGTCCGCGACCAGCGACTCACAAGCCTTTTCAAGAGCGTCTGTAGAAACCTGGGGGTGTTCGATCAGCGAAGCTTCCACGCTGATACTCAGCGCTCGGAAACCTGGTGCGATCTTAGCTAGTTGGGGATCAAGAACCGGAGCGACAAATGACATGCTGGCCTCCACGGCTACTAACGCTGAAGGTTTCTCATGGTGTAGCTGCCCCATGCCGAGCAAAGGGTATTGAGGGTGTGAACCAGCGATTTCAGTTTGCATTTCAATGTAGCTATCTCCGCAGTGAAGGTGATCAATGCATGGAGTTTTAATCCGTCCCTGCCATTAGATCTAATGATTTACCATCATGACGCATAAGATTTTCTTATTAGATTAATCAACGCACGCGAATGCACGAACGCGCGAGATGGAATGTGAGGAGAGATACACGGGGATTGAGGTGATGGACATTCCGTCACTTTCACCTCAAAGACTCTGCTGCCTAAGTGTCCGCTTCTGGCCATTTTCCGCTCTCTGCGAAAGGCAGCTAAGGGTCGATAGCAGCCGGTCACCACTGACAGCTATCGACCCTGAACAGCCATTCGACACCAGCAGTAATCGGCCAGCAGACCTGTGAGGACCTTCAAACGACTCAGGGTTCGCCATGCGTACTTGCAAGGCAAGTCCAAGGTGCTGGGGCCACGCTGAATGGCCTTGCACGGAGGCTATGGCCTCGAGGCATGCTCATGGACAGGCAGGTAAGGAACAGTCTGTCCGTTGGCAATGGCACTGGCTTCAAGCTTTGCACGCTCCGCTTCCAAAAAAACATACGCGGTGTGCAGGGTGGTGATCTTCGCTTGAATTTCGGCCATCTTGCTGGCGACCAAGGCCGCGCCTTGAGCGCAATCGATCGTATTACCCCGCTTGGCCGCGAGGATGTCGCCGATCTCAGCGAGTGAAAATCCCCCGCTCTGGGCACTCTGAATGAATGCCAAATCAACAACGGTCTGATCGCTGTAGCTGCGGTAGTTGTTGGCCTGTCGATGGGCCACGATCAGCCCGAGCTGTTCGTAATAGCGCAACGCATGGCGCCCGACGCCACTGCGACGCTCCAACTCCCCAATGTTCACACTAAAAACCCCTTGACTGTAGAGCAGGCTCTACACCTTAGCCTGCGCCCATCATCCAAACAAGGAGTCAGGCATGAGCATTGAATGCTTCGTCACAGGCGGCAGTGGGTTTGTGGGTCAACATTTACTGGCCCGTCTTACTGCGACAGGGCACACGACGTGGGTGCTTATGCGCAGCCCTGAAAACATTGAGCGTCTCAGGGAGCAGGTAGGCCGACTGGGCGGTAACCCCGCGTACATCCATGCCGTTGAGGGCGATATCAGCAGAGAGGGGCTTGGGCTCAGCGAGGCAGACAAGCAGCGTGTGTCTTCGGCCTCTGTGGCGTTCCACCTCGCGGCGCAATTTTCCTGGGGGCTTACAATGGAGCGCGCCCGCACAATCAATGTGCAAGGGGCGTTGAACGTCGCCAGGCTTGCGGCGAGCCAGCGTATCCGATTGTTGATGGTGGGCGGCTTTATGCTGCAGAACCTTACCCACCTTGCCAGTATCGGGGTAGATAACGAGCGCCCTGAAAACACAGATTGGCCCGCAGTCTACGGCCGTGTAGGTGGCTATGAAGGCAGCAAGCTCGAGTCCCACTTCGCAGTCATTCGTTACATGCAGGAAGCGGGCGCGGATTACACGATCGTTCATCCTGCTACAGTGTGTGGCCACAGCGAGAGTGGTCACATCCCGGAAGGGCAACCGCTGGCCGAGCTCATTCGAAATCTGGCACACGGCCGGTTCAAAGCCGTCCCCGGTTCCGCCGCGCACTGGTTGCCATTGGTCAGCGTCGATTACTTGGTGACGATGATAACCTGCGTGGCGTTCGATCCCTCGATGGCCAACCGGCAGGTGCTGGCGCTCGATGAGCGCACACCGAACGTACAGGGGATGCTTCAGCAGATCGCAATGACACTGAAGGTCAAGGCCCCCCGCCGCCATGTAGCGATAAGGGTGCTGAGGTGGCTTTTGACGATTCCCGGACTCGCGGCCCGACTCGCGATCAGCGCCGAGTCACTGAACTTTATTCAGACGCAGCGCTTCGACATGAGTCAGAGCAAGCAACTGGAGCGGAAGTATCAGTTAACACATCCCGACATGGCGCGAATGTTGGAAAAGACGGTGCACTACGTCGAGGGTCACCTGCCCAATTGAGCCAACCACGTCAGGCACTCTTCGATGAGATAGCAAATTTCCTATGCTCTACTGCGCGCGATCGGAGGCGCAGATTGCGCTCCGGCAAAGCGCTGTGCTGGCCGGTATTCAAGCGTGAGCCGGGCAACAATCTGTTACAGTCCGCTGGTCAATGTGGTGTTCCCTAGGAGATGTACAAGGATGTCGCTTCACGATTGGTTCGGTTTTGTCGTCGTCGCCATGCTGGTTACCCTGACCCCAGGTCCCGGGGTGATCATGGCGCTATCCAATTCGGTGGCCTATGGGCCGCGGCGGGCGATGCTCGGCTCGCTCGGAAACGCCTTCGGCTTGCTGGTGATCTCCGCCGCCATCAGTGCCGGGCTGGGGGTGCTGCTGCAGGCGTCGGCGACGGCCTTCCTGCTGCTCAAGGTGCTCGGCGCGAGCTACCTGATCTACCTGGGCATCAAGCAGTGGAAGAGCCGCACCAGTGCGTTCGACAAGCTCGACCAGCCGACCAGGCGCACCTCCACCCACAACAGACTGATGCTCAGCGGCGTGACCGTGGCGCTGACCAACCCCAAGGCGATCCTGTTCTTCGCCGCGTTCCTGCCGCAATTCATCCGCCCGGGCAGTGACTCGAACGTGCAGTTGAGCATTCTCGTGCTGACCTTCGCGGCCTGCTCGATCGTCTCCCATGCCTTCTATGTGGCCATGGCCCAGGTGCTGCGGCGCAAGCTCGCCTCGCCGAACCGTGCGCGGTTGATGAACCGGCTGTTCGGCGCCTCGTTCATGGCGCTGGGCGCGAGCCTGTTTACCGTTCAGGCCAAGGTTGCCTGAGTGTCGGTCATCACTGCTTGGTCCACGACGCCAATGCAATGACTCTGATGGGACAGGTGTTGTCCTGACTGGAGCAACACCAGGGCTACCATGCTGCAAGGGGGGTAGCCTATTTTTTGGGCTTCAGGCTGAACAACTGCTATTGCTGGTGAGCTGTCGATGGTGGATGGCTGCTTTCCCCATAGAGAACACTCAATTACCCCAGTAGCATGGCACGGGCTGCACCCGTGTTCGCGGGTGAACCCGCTCCCACAGTGAATGTGCAAGGGCTGAGGCCAACACTGTCCTGTGGGAGACTCCATACGCACCTACGCTTGAGTCCACACTTCATCCCAATTACCCTCTTCCGCATTGCGCCCAATACAGCGGCCGATTTCAGCAGCCCACCCGTCGTTCAACAGGTGCTTTAATTCATGCCTGTTGCTTCGTGTCATGGCGGTTGTGCGTGGGGCGCCTTCGGGTGCGCCGGGTTCCTTGATCCCTGGTCTGCTAACCCGCGTACAACTGCCACCCTTGATGGGCATCAGTTCATACATTTCTGCGCTTGAAGACACACTTCAGCCCAATTACCCTCTTCCGCATTGCGCCCAATACAGCGGCCGATTTCAGCAGCCCAACTCTCGTTCAGCAGGTGCTTTAATTCGTGCCTGTTGCTTCGTGCTATGGCGGTTGTGCGTGGGGCGCCTTCGGGTGCGCCGGGACCTGGAGCCTGGCCTGTCAACCCGCGTACAACTGCCACCCTTGATGGGCATCAAGGGCATTCGTATCAGTTCATCCATACCAGCGCTTGAATCCAAATCTCTGCACCGTTAACCTTCTACAGTCGCTGTAAATCCAGCGAACGGGTTTGGTAGCCCGCTTACTCTATGGCGTGCAAGCGCCCCATCCGAACTAGTTGGCGCTTTTTTTGTGTCTGCTACTTCGTGTTATGGCGGCTGTGCGCAGGGCGCCCTCGTGCGCGCTGGGTTCCTAGAGTCCCGGTCTACCAACCTGTGTACAGCCGTCACCCATTCGTTTGGTAGCGATAGGTGGTGGTTCAATACTCTAGGAGCGTCACCATGACCAAGATAGTCCCCGATCCCCCACCCACCACCATACTGAAAACCACCGCCTGCGCTACCTTCGGTTCCTGCGAAGACAGCCACGATCCGCTGTTCAGTGTTCGCGCCGGGCTCAACGTCGAAGACGTGCTGATCCACCTCACCATCCTGCTACGTTCCGCCTACGCCACCAACGAACAAGCCTGTCAGGTGGTCGATAACGAAACCCGTCATCTGCTCTGGTCCACCCGCACGGCTGTCGAAATGGCACAAGGGCTGGTGCAGGCGTTGCTCGGTGGTATGGAGACCGACCGATCAAGGCCGGAACTGCGCTAGCAGCAAAATGGGCAGTGGCTGAGCCGCTGCCTTTTGGTGTGTGCAATTATCAGGCGGTAGATGTACTGACAGGCGAGGTATGCCGCCATGGACGCGGATAACGCTTCAGGAAATCCAGTGGGCGCCATGATCAAGGCGCGGAGGGAAATACAGTTTGAGCAAAATGGATCGCGTACAGCAGTAGCCATAGCAGAGCGAAGAAAGCGGCACCCAATGAGTGCCGCTTAAGCGGTCTTACTCGGCCTTGAAGCAGTAAACAGCAAGCTTGTTGCCATCAAGGTCACGGGCATATGCAGCATAGGCATTCGGTGCCCAGTCACGCGTACCTGCCGCGCCTTCGTCCTTACCGCCAGCACTCAGTGCTGCGTCGTGGAAGGCGTTGATTTGGGCACGACTCTGAGCTTCGAAGCTTACGGTCACGCCGTTGCCAACACTGGCCGGCTGGCCATTGGCTGGCTTGAGTACAAAGAAAGCGGGCTTGTCCACGCCCCAGATCGAGCCGTTGTCGCCCAGATCAGCAAGGCGCTTGAAACCCAGCTTACCTAGCACTTCGTCGTAGAACTTACGGGCTTTGACCAGATCATTGGTGCCAACAGTTACGTGAGTGAAAATCGACATGAAAGTCTCCATTGCAGGTGGGGTGTTGTAGGAAGAAGCCGGTACCTCCTGTGAAGCACCGGAGAATCATTTAAAAGTGGACGACTGTGCGAATACTCTTGCCTTCGTGCATCAGTGCGAAGGCGTCGTTGATCTGCTCCAGCCCCATGGTATGGGTGATGAACTTGTCGAGTGGGATCTCGCCCTTCTCTGCCTGGGCAACATAGCTCGGCAGTTCGGTACGGCCTTTAACGCCACCAAAGGCACTACCACGCCACACTCGGCCGGTGACCAATTGGAAAGGACGAGTACTAATCTCGGCGCCGGCCGGGGCGACGCCGATGATGGTCGACTCCCCCCAACCCTTATGGCAACTCTCGAGTGCTGCGCGCATCAGCTGGACATTGCCGATACATTCAAAGGAGTAGTCGACACCACCATCGGTCAACTCGACGATGACCTCCTGAATCGGCCGATCATGTTCCTTCGGGTTGATGAAGTCAGTGGCACCCAGTTCTTCTGCAATAGCGAACTTGGCCGGATTGATGTCAACAGCAATGATGCGGGAAGCCTTTGCCATCTTGGCACCGATGATCGCTGCCAGACCGATACCTCCCAGACCAAAGACGGCTACGGTAGCGCCCTCTTCCACCTTCGCGGTGTTGAGTACAGCACCGATACCCGTGGTCACACCACAACCCAACAGGCAGACCTTTTCCAGCGGCGCTTCCTTTGGAATCTTCGCAAGGGAAATTTCAGGCAGCACGGTGTACTCGGAGAAGGTCGAACAGCCCATATAGTGGTAAACAGGCTCGCCGTTGTACGAGAAACGGGTGGTGCCGTCAGGCATCAAACCCTTGCCTTGGGTGGCTCGTACAGCCTGGCAGAGGTTGGTCTTGCCGGATTTACAGAACTTGCACTCTCGGCATTCAGCCGTGTAGAGCGGGATTACGTGATCGCCGACCTGCAGAGAGGTCACGCCCTCGCCTACCGCTTCGACAATGCCACCGCCCTCATGACCGAGAATGCAAGGGAACACGCCTTCTGAATCCTGGCCAGACAAGGTGTAGGCATCAGTATGGCAAACGCCAGTCGCAACAATCCGAACCAGAACCTCGCCGGCTTTTGGGGGCTGGACATCAACTTCAACGATCTTAAGTGGCTCATTCGGTCCGAAAGCGACAGCTGCGCGCGACTTTATCATGGTAACGGGTACCTACCGTGTGTTATTCAGGTGCCCCTACAATAAGAAAATCCGACTCGTTACGCTGATAAAAATGGCGTTGAATTCGGCCAAGCTGGCATGAAATCGGGCCAAGCACTAAATAAGAGATGTAAGTATGCTCCGTTCTGATACGGCCACACGCCGAACAATCGATATCGTGATTTATCCTGAATTCAAGTCATTCGAGGCCATTGGCCCCATGACAGTCTTCACGTATGCAAATAAACACTTGGAAGCACAGGGAAAGGCGCCCGGATACGAGGTTAGAATTGTCTCAACACAGTTAGGGCCTATCCCCTCAGATACGCTGATGTCCTTAACTGCAACTCACACGTTGGACGATGAATCGCTTCCCCATTCGATTCTGGTCGTTGGCGCACACGAAATTGAGCGAATCATCGAAGAGCAATCGGAGATTGTGGCGTGGACTAAACGCGTTGCATTGAGCGTTGAGCGTTTTGCCGCCCTCTGCTCAGGAGCGTTCTTCCTGGCTGCAACTGGCCTGCTTGATGGCAAGCGGGCAACCACTCACTGGAGAATGGCTGAGGTCATGCAACAGAACTACCCCGGCATCCAGGTCGACATCGACTCCATTTTCATTCATGAAGGAAACCTCTGGACGTCAGCAGGCGTAAGCGCTTCAGTGGATTTGGCACTTGCCTTTGTCGAAGCTGATTTCGGTCATGACCTTGCGCTGCAAGTGGCACAAGACCTCGTGATTTTCCTGAAGCGGCCCGGTGGTCAGTCACAGTTCAGCGCCAACCTGACGAGCCAGATGACCCAGGCTTCAGGCATGCGTGCAGTTCAAGAGTGGGTATTGAACAATATTGATCAAAAGATCAGCGTATCGCTCATGGCTAATCACGCTTCGATGAGCCTGAGGAACTTTACGAGGACCTTTCATAAAGAGGTGGGCGTCTGCCCTTCTGAGTTCCTGGAGAAAGCCAGAGTTGATAAAGCGAGGCGCTTACTGAGTGAAAGCGGACTTCCAATGAAAAGCGTGGCATTCAAGTGTGGATTTGCAACCACTGACCAAATGCGCAACATATTCAAAAAGCACTTGTCTGTAACACCCAAGCAATACCAAGAACGCTTCCTTGGCACCTGACTTTCATTCGTTTAAGCAACGACGTTAGTTGTTTGAATACCTGCCTTCCGGTAGAGGGCCCATGCGCAAGTTTCGCCCCTGAGAACGATGTATTACCTGCGCATAGGCCTTTGCATCAGCGTGTTCCGGTAATCATCGGCAAGTTCAGGCCTTGTTCCTTGGCGCAATCGATGGCGATCTGATAACCGGCATCGGCATGACGCATGACGCCAGTCGCCGGG
>NZ_BMQU01000002.1 GCF_014648275.1 Pseudomonas laurentiana | reverse complement strand
TGCCGAAAAGTGTCCACCATGTCTCCGCACACGTGTCCACCATGTGTCCGGTCCATACACCCCTCAAAAGTGACACGCCGTAAAGGCGGAAAGGGGTATTGCGCCCGACATCGCAAACGGATATGCCTGCCTCCATCAGGGGCAATGCATGTTTGTGGTTACTGGCACTCATCTCGTGAACATATCCATTCCCTACAGTGGTACCAGCGACTGGTTTCGCCTTTTACGGCGACCCACTGTTGAACGGCATGTATGGACCGGAGACAGGGTGGACACGTGTGTGGGGCTTTTTAATACCTTTTGTCGGTAACAGCCTGTTGGGCAAGGTATTTTTTCTGATTGTTTGATCTCGCTCAAACGCCTGAGCAGTTGGTCTCGCGGCTGTAACACTTGTGTGTCTTACTAGGTGCGATTCAATCGAGGAGGACGCTCAATGCGTATCAGGGAAGCGACTTATTGGCGCTGGGCAGACCGGCAATTGAGCTGCCGTAGCCATGATGAAAAGCTCAGTGACGGCATCAGTATCGATGTAAAAACCCGCCTTTCACGTACTGGCGCTACACAGTTGTTCGTGGGCATTTATGCCCGCAATGGCAAGGCGTTGGTCGAGGAGTACTATGCGAACCGGCCATGCGAAAGCATGACCCGGGCGCTGGTGTGGGGTGTCGATCGTGCCCGGGCGTTGGCCACGGGGGCGATAGCGATCGAAACACAGCCGTTACGCCGGCAGGCCTAGGGTTGGCCGTGGCGGTTGTGGCTGGCCTGGACAATGCGCTGGGCCGGTACGCGCAACTGCGTTAGCAGGTACTCGGCAAAGGCGGCGTCATAGGGCTGCAAGGCAATGGCTTGTGCCATGCACTCCAGCCACTGAGTGCTATGGGTTTCGTCGATCGGCCACTGTGCATGGAATGCCGGGATCGAGATGGACCCATAGCGCTCGCTGAACAGCCGTGGGCCACCCAGCCAGCCGCTGAGAAAACAGGCCAGTTTGTCCCGGGCCACGCTCAAATCTTGCGGGTGCATGCGTCGAATGAGTTCGGCTTCCGGGCGCTCATCCATCAATCGATAGAAATCGTCGACCAGGCGGTGCAGGCCATCAATGCCGCCAGCGGCTTGGTAGGACGCGTCTCCGGTACCGAATGCAGTGCTGTTCATTTGCAGGACTCTTGAGATGAAAGCGTCATTGTAGCGAGAGCTGGCGTAGCCTTTGTCTAGTGCTGAAATAGGTTTACAGCTATTTCAGCCTCAAAACGCCCGATGCATCGCATCGGGCGTTTTATATTTCAAGGCCAGGTTTCACTGCACCGACGAAATTGCGGTTTCTCAGCGCATCAGCAAGACGGCAATCATCTTCCGACGTGGAAAAACGCACTCGCCGTTTTCGAGAAGCGCTCCATGTTCCTGTCCGATCAGCGGTAGCACTGGAACAACGTCACCCCATTCGCAGTTCATCTGCAGAGCCTGGATCAGCATTTCCAGTCGGTCTACGGGGCTTTCCAAATTAGAGGAAGTAGCCGTATCTATCGGGTGCACTTATGCCGCTTTGTTACACGTTTATTAGGTATACATTGGGCACTATGCAATTAATGGATAGAGGTCAATGATCGGGTTTGTAGGAAAGGTCTGAAACTGATATAGGTGTGCGGCTAGATAATTCGCTTTAGGAAACACAAGTCATAAACATCGAATGCAGAAGAGCCATCTAGACACAGTGTTAGTTAAACTCTAACTCTATGATTTTTTTTGATTTTTAACTGTGTGTAAAAATAATCGTAAAAACGACTTGTCAATTTAAGAATCTTTTGCTTGTCTAAAAAGGCTAAGGTATTCAAACGGTAAGGACACACTATGTATTCCCGTTCCATTCCCCATTTTCTGTATCCGCATGTAGGCTTTAAAGTTTTGCCTCAATGCTAAGCAAAGCCAGGACAGCGAACACCGGGCTTTCTGGTCTGTCGGACGTTCGTCTATAGCATAGTGATTTAAAAGTACCTGCGCCCTTTGGTCGCGAAGGCGCGAATTAAGCCCATAATATTGGAGCATCCGATGGAAAGTAAACTAATCAAGCTGGCCAGGTCTAAGATTACGGAAAGTGAAGTATCAGTTTTGGACGGTGCGGTTGTTGTTCCAACAGACTATCTCCGTCAAAGGGTTAGATTGGAAGAGGGGAGTATCCTGATAGTCTCGGGTACGCTCATTGAAGGGATCGGGACAGCGCATTCTGATATTGATTGTATCGTTTTGTGTGATGAAAGGCCGAAAGCAAACGATGTAAAAGCAAATGACCACGCGCTTGTAACTGATATAAATTATCACTTTCTGATACGTAATGAAGAAGTTCACAATACTACTGACTTTTATGGCGAAAGCGGGTTACACATTGATACTGACTATATCACCTTCGGTGAAGTTAAGGAGGTTATTTCAAAAATCGAACTTGCGTTCGAAAGAATTTCATTTGATCAAAGATTCTTGTATAGCCCAGTCTTGTTGGAGCGCGAAAACAACGTTATTCATCGCTCGCTAACTGGATATGCACTAGCTAATGAAGCACAATTCATTGAGCTGAAAAAACAAATCCCCCGGGATAAACATATTTACGTTGCTCACCGCGAGAAGTTACCAGTTTTTTACGCGTTCCAAGATGTCCAAGGTTGCTGGCAATCAGGGAATTTATGGATGGGATGTGAGATTACTCGAGACATGATGCTCAAGACCACTATGAGTTTTACATACCTGACGGGAATTACTAATAAACATCCGAAGTGGGTATATTCCAACGTCTTCAGGGTTGAGGGGCATGAGGACCTGAAGAAGGCTTTTTTTGATCTGTCCAGACGTGGAGCTGTTACAGAGGAGGAGTGTCGCAGCTATATTGAGGATGCATTAGAGTATATGGACAAAGTCTTCATGGCCATTGAGGTCTTGCTGGCGAAGAACCCAATTTTTCCTTCATCTGAAACATCCTTGGCGGCGCTTAACTACGAGTTTAATAGCAGAAAACATACGGATCACAAAATTTCCACATGCGAATATTATTTTAGGAAGAAATTCTTTGCAGCAGAAGATACACCTTCGCTCGTAAGTCTTTTGAAAGAGTGGGACTAAATATGGTAAGGAATGTGAATTGCCAGGATAGCAAAATGGCTGTCAATGTCGGAAGTTCGTCTATAAAAACATCAGTATTCTATAAGTCTGATCGGGTCGATGTAAATATAAACTTTATTGGTTTGGCTGTTCAGAAAGTAAAGGTCAAGTACAGCGGCCTGTTGGGGATGAGTGATTACATATATCAAGTTGCCGTCAGAGACGATTTACGAAAAGCGGCGACGGTTATCATTGATAACGTGGTAGAAGCTTTGGAAAGACTTGGCTGGCCGAAGCCGAGCACGATCGGTCATCGCGTAAAATTTGCAGGGTACGGTAAGGTCGTTGAGAAATTTACCAAAGCAAAAGAGGAGGTGATGCAGTTCAATGATTATTTGAGCTCTCGGCACAATACCCTCTGCTTAGAGGTGTTAGGTAGATGCAAAATAGCTTTCCCCTCGGCTAACCAACTGATGGTGAGAGATCAGGTAGTGGAGGATTTGTCTCTCCATAAGGAATATAAGATACCGTTTAGTCATTCTCTGATCAGAAGGTACGGGCTATTAGCTCATGGATATCATGGGCTGGCGATCAAGGCATGTCTTGAGCAAGTAAAAAAATATAATCAAATCAGAAATTTTTCGGGTGTTATTTGCCAGGTTGGTTCAGGCGTAAGCTTTTCAGCGGTTGAGAATGGAAAGTTAATTTACAATACTATGCAATACGCGGCCTGCGATGGTCCGGTGATGCACAATAGAGCGGGTACGCAACCGCCCGGAATATCTCTGCGACTTTTAAAGTATGGTCTTGATCCATCATCATTAAGTCATGTATATAATCGTTTGAGCGGAATATATGGATTGGCGGGTTTGCCAGCTGATAGTACTACCACTGTTGAAGATATTTTGTGTTTGCCAAAGTTTAATGAGGTGAAGCTGTCATATTTAAAAGCGAATGGTGTTGAGCTTTTCAGGACTATCGCAGAAGTCCCAAGCGCTAACAGCTTTATTTTCTCTGGGGGCTTAGCGACCAAGCATCGATGGTTGGGACCTACACTGCTATATAACGCTAAAGTGATTTCCATAGAAACTATGGAAAAACTGATCGCTAAGCTTAGTAAACCCGAGGCCTTAACAGTTGAAGCGGATGGCATCACCTTGTATTTGGTTGATATTGATGAGCAAATTTGTATTTTGGATGAGTGCGAAAAATTTAGTGGCGTCACAGATCGTTTGGGTCTAAGCCTGGGCGTATGTGAGGTGCCGGGCACTGCAATTGGAACAGTGCATGAGGGCAAAAATGGTTGGGGGCAGGGAAAGATTTGTTTGTGCCGTTCTGGCTCTGATTTTTTATTTGGTAATGACGATCTACCTGAAGGCTTAATTCTTGTAGGCGCCCAACGAAGTGATTTTTTTTTCAGGGCCTCCTGCGCGCGTAATATGGGTATACCCACTATATTTTTTGAAGCTTCGACTTTTGATTTAAACCTCATTGAGGGCAAAAAAATTTACCTTGATACTCCTACTAGATCGGTAGTGACACTATGAATGATGATTATATGATCGCCTTGGAAGAGCTCGAGTGCATAGCTGCTGTAAAAATGGTGACAACCACTCTGGTGTGGGATAACTATTTCAAAAGCACTACCGTCGCTTCAGATAATGATCTAAGTGAGCTGGTTACCAAGATATTTAATTCACTCGAAACTAAGGATTTCACTAAGGCAAGAGTGCAAGCTCTAATGGGATTGCTGTATCTCACGAAACGAATTTCCGATATGTGTGTTCGATTGCGTGAAGAGAGTAATGCTAATTCTCTTGAGGTGGATTTAGGTATCGCGCTTAAGCTTCCTGGTGAAGTGGCCAACGGTTTAGCGTTTAAATGGGCAGGAGGAGTTTGTCAGTCGAAAAATATGGAAGTTTTTAGCGACGCTTTATCTGATTTTAACTCGATTATGTTCGGCCACCCAAATAGCATGGTGGGGGCCACAGAGCAACAGATTGATCTGCCTTTGAACTCGCTATCCTTAATTTATACTATGCTATTGAATATGATCCTGAACTAGAAAGATTATAATAATTAAATGACAGGAAGTCATGATGAATAATGTCGAAAGTCTCTTCCGGAATTCACCAGTTTCGAACCGGCTTAATTATATAAGCGCCCACCGTATTGCGGAGCTATTTTATGGTCGGGTCATGGTTGCTCATAAGGCAGCCGAGAGTAATGAATTAAAGAATTGTTTGGTATTCTGTTTTTGTCATCTTTCGACGACGGTGAATCTCAGTATCTGTAATAGTTGGATGAAGATATTTGAAAATATCTATTTGATACCCAAAAAGTCTTCGCTTAATGCTAACTTGCTTAGGCATATAAATAATCCTACGCGCATACTTAAATCACGTGACCGGGCTGAGTTTTACAGAACGGTCGAGGAAATAGATGCTATCGTAGTTGAGACTGGTCTTCCAGTTATTCTATTTGATATTGGGGGGTATTTTGCCCCATACATAGATCGGCTAGCTGAACGACTGGGTGATCGCCTTCTGCTTGTTTTGGAGGATACTGCCAACGGCCATATCAAGTACAGGGACACAGGCTACAGCTCGTCCGAGAGGTTCAAGTCAGTAGCTTACGATTCATACAAAATGGCAGAAAATGTAATGGTGGCAAATATGATTTTAGGTCACTTACATTCCTTTGTTGCTGATTGGTCTACATATAAGGCAACACTAGTCATTGGTTATGGAAGGATTGGTCGCTCACTCTGTTTTGGATTGCGTAGCAGAGGGGTTAGAAATATTGTTGTGGTCGACGCAGATAAGGCTAGACTTTTCATGGCATCAACTGAAGGGTTCGAAGCTAAAGCATCAAAGCAACTAGTGGGCTTAGCTGATCGATTTGATTATTGTTTTTCTATGTCAGGACAAAAAGGGGTAACTACCGAAGTTCTTTCAACATTGAGAAGTAACTCGTATGTCTCGGTGGTAACGTCTTACGATGATGAGTTTGATGAGCCTGTTAAGCGTCTTTTTGAAGAAGGGGGTGAGAGTTTTTTTGATTGGCGCGGAAAGAGGATTAATGTAGTTAATCGCGGAAGGCCGGTTAATCTATCGGTTTACGCCGCCTTCGATGCGAGAAATCTATCACTGCACATTCTCTTCGGTAGGATATTTTCAATATTTTTGAGCTCGTTAGGCTTTTCGCTGTCGTCTGACTGGGAAGAAGATGTCTATTCAGAAATAATTGCCGAGATACAGCTTCCATGAAAATAGCAAAGCTAGCGACACCTTTGATAGTGTCGAGGTTGGGGGATATGACAGCCTCTTTTTTGTTTCTAGCTTTCGTCGGGCATTATCTACCCGATTTTGTGGGGCGAGCGTCGTTTGCCTGGGCATTCATTTCTTTTATTACGGTGCTAGGAATAGGTCTTTTTTCAACGATTTTAATTGATGTTGCGGTGTTCGGGAATACTTGTGTTGATAAACTAGCGCGCCTGCTTTCTGCGGCCATACAGCTAGCATTGACATTTGGTTTCGTCATTGTTGGCTTGGTATTTATCTATGTGATAGGTGTAAGTGGCTCAATTCAAAAAATTCCTTCAGGTCAAAAAATATTGTTGGTAATGTCACTCGCAGTTCCAGCTTTGTACTGCCAGATAGTTGTTTTTAATTTTCTTAATGCTCAGGGAAAGGCAAGGTATGAGCTGTTTTATCTGTGGTCAATCAATGCGTTATTCATAGTGGCTAGTTTGGTGTATCTCTATTACAGGCCCCTAATAAGTATAATTGAATATGTTGTTGCATATGTCCTGTTACGGTGGGTTGGGGTAGTGCTGGTTATATTTTTCGTTGTGCGAGTAGATCTGCGCCATTATAGTCTTTGGCGTTTAGGTAAAAACAACTGGCTCGGTCAGGCTAAACTTATTTCAAGCGGAGCACCGCTGGCTCTATGTTTTGGTGGGGAAAGTTTTCTTTATTTTGCACTATCGCTAATTTCTAGAGAAATGGGCGATATAGAGCTCGCTGCCTATCAAATCTCCATGCACTTTCTAAGTGTTATATACATGATATCCATTGGCGTGGGAAACGCCGCGGCGATATTGATAGCAGGAGATACTCAAGGAGATTCCGTTACCATTTCTCGGTCTAGGCTAGTCGAAGGTATTGTATTTGGTAGTTTGCTAATGGCTCCTTGCCTCGTAGTATGTGTGTTTTTACCGGACTACGTAGCGTTGTTATATACTTCAGATCAGCAGGTAGCTGCTATGGTAGCCGGAAGTATACAGCTAGCAACCCCTTTTTTGGTCTTTGAGCTTATCTACGTGGTGACCCGCATGGTCTTGCGCAGTCTTGGTGATTCTTGGTTGCCAACGGCTATGACGTTAGTCTGTCTTAACGGTATCGGCTTGCTTCTTACTTGGGGTCTTTTCATAATGTATCAGCCGGGCGTCAAGTCGATAATTTTGGCTTTAACAGGCTGCACTTTCATACTTATGGTGTCTCTGGTGTTAAGATATATTCGGTTTACTGATACACATCGGCGAAGCGCTCTGGCTCAATAATCGCTGGCGTTACTTGTCGTACTCCTGCCGCACTTGAACGAAAAAAGCCCGACCTTTTCAGGCCGGGCTTCCTCATTGGATCGATTGATCAGCTGTAGCGGTCGATCAAGCGGACCCCAGGCTGGTTTTGTACGGCAGCCCATTCATGTTGCAGGGTCTGCAGGACGTTACCGATGAAGTGGGTATCGGCAGCAGCCTTCTTGCCGACGTAGCCATGGCCACGACGGTACATCTTGAAGCGGGCACGCATGTTCGGGTTGCGCTGCTCGAACTCTTCTTCGCCGGCCAGCGGCGAGACTTTGTCGATGCGAACTTCACCCGAGTCGCAGACCCAGAGGATGTGGCTGTCGAGACTGTCCTTGCGTGCTGCGAACAGCCGGGCCAATTCGTCGATAGTAGGTTGATTGTTCAAGTTCATCATTAAAGCCCCCTTAACCACCATTAATTGTTGAGTTATTGCTTGGCGCCAATCATGTAGCGTTGACAGAAAGCTGCTACAGCAGCGTCACAACAGGGGGCTTCTACTTTCTGCCTTTTGGGCAGTACCCATCCAGGGACAGCTCTTGGATCCGTTGAGCGGTCTGGAACACCCTTGCCAGCGCTCCCGATCGGGGAGACGTCTGCATCATGCAAGCGGCGATGAACGGCGTCAATAGGGTTTGTAGTGTTTTTTTATCGGCACTACATATTGTCCGACAATGTAGGGTCAGCGCTAATTGATCCGCATCAGCGCGGCTGTCATCGAGATGGCGGATCATGGCTGGCACATGCCTTTCAGGGAGATCCTCATGAGTTCACCGGCCGCAGCGCCTTCCTCGCAAACCGCCAAGGCTTCGCTGCCGTTGGGTCTTATGGTCGGCATCGCCGCCCTGATCGCGGTACTGTTGTTGCCATTGCCGGCTGACTTGCCTGTGGCGGGGCAGCGGGTGTTGGCGATCCTCGCGTTCGCCGTAGTCATCTGGATCTCCGAGGCAGTGTCGTACGAAGCCAGCGCCATCATGATCACTTCGCTGATGGCGTTCTTGCTCGGCACGGCACCGACCCTGGCCGATCCTTCGGTGACGTATGGTTCGTCCGCCGGGGTCACCATGGCGTTGACCGGGTTTTCCAACACGGCGCTGGCGCTGGTGGTTGGCGCCTTGTTCATCGCGGCAGCCATGACCCACACCGGGCTGGACCGGCGTATCGCCCTGGTGACCTTGTCCAGTGTCGGTGTCAGCACCCGGCGTATCCTGCTGGGGGCTGTGGCGGTCACGGTGCTGCTCAGTCTGGTGGTGCCTAGCGCCACGGCGCGCAGTGCCTGTGTAGTGCCGATCATGATAGGCGTGATTGCAGCCTTTGGTGTCGATAAACGCTCGAACATCGCTGCTGGCATCATGATCATCGTCGCCCAGGGCACCAGCATCTGGAACATCGGTATCCAGACTGCAGCGGCACAGAACCTGCTGACGGCGGGTTTTATGGACAAGATGCTCGGCGGGCGGGTCTCGTGGATCGATTGGCTGATCGCCGGCGCGCCTTGGGCTGTGATCATGTCGTTGGTGCTGATTGTCGTGGTACTGAAGATGCTCCCGCCGGAGAGTGACAGCATTCCCGGCGGCAAGGCGGCGGTGGCTGATCAGTTGGCCGCGCTGGGACCGATGACCTCTGCGCAGAAGCGCTTGCTGGGCGTTTCGGTACTGTTACTGCTGGCCTGGGCGACGGAAGGCAAGCTGCATCGTTTCGATACCACATCGACTACCTATGCCGGGCTGGTCTTCCTGTTGTTGCCGCGCTTTGGTGTGATGACCTGGAAAGACGTGCAGTCGCGTATTCCCTGGGGCACGGTGATTGTCTTCGGTGTCGGCATCAGCCTGGGTACTACCTTGCTCACGACCCAGGCGGGGCAGTGGCTGGGGCAGCAGGTCGTCGCCCATACCGGCCTGGACCAGCTCGGTACCTTGGGTGTGTTCTCGATTCTTGCCGCGTTCCTGATTCTCATCCACCTCGGCTTTGCCAGCGCCACGGCATTGACCTCGGCGCTGCTGCCGATTCTGATCGCCGTACTGCAGACCCTGCCCGGCGACTTCAGCCGACTGGGGATGAGCATGGCCTTGGGGTTTGTCGTCAGCTACGGCTTTATCTTGCCGATCAATGCGCCGCAGAACATGGTCTGCCTGGGTACAGAAACCTTCAATGCCAGGCAGTTTGCCCGGGTTGGGGTGCTGATTACCCTGATCGGCTACCTGTTGATGCTGGTGTTCGCGGCGACCTGGTGGCACTGGTTGGGCTGGATGTGAAAACAGCGCAAGACGTCGACCTGTTTCAACACCCTGTGGGCACTGGCTTGCCGCTGATGCAGGCACCGCGAACGCGCTGACATCCGCGTTCCCGCATGCGCCTGCAGGTCAGAAGTTCGCCGGGGTGTTGGCGCTGATGATTTCGGCCTCATCCGGGCCGATGTTCTTGAAGCTGTGGGGCAGGGTGGTGGGGAAATAGTAGCCGTCACCCGAGTTGAGCACGCTGACCTGACCATCGACACGTAATTCGATGGTGCCACGGGTAACCAGGCCGCATTCCTCACCTTCGGTGTGCACGATCGGTTCATCACCGGAGTCTGCCCCAGGGGCATAGAGCTCACGCAGCATACGCATTTGCCGACCTTCCACACTGGCGCCGACCAGCAACAGGCGCAGACCGCTGTTGCCCAGGTCGGGCTGTTCGTTGGAGCGGAACACAAAGCGTTCCTGACGCGGCGGTTCATCGAAGCTGAAGAACTCGGCCAACGACATTGGGATGCCTTCGAGTAGTTTCTTCAGGGAACTGACCGACGGGCTGACGCGGTTTTGCTCGATCTGCGAGATCGTCGAGTTGGTCAAGCCGCTGCGTCTGGCCAGTTCCCGTTGCGAGAGCTTGTTGCGTTCACGCACCAGTCTGAGTCGTGTCCCCGTGTCCATAGCTGCCTTAATGTCAGAAATAAATGGCGACGCATTAAAGCACACTCAGGCCCTCATTAGCGCACGCTCAATTGACCCGTCCCGACCACATGCTGCGCAACACACCATCCCGACGTATCAAACCGTGAACCAGCGCGGCCGCCAGGTGCAACAAGACCGTTGCGAAGAGCAGGTACGCGAGCCAGCCATGCGCCTGGCGAAGGAGGGCATACACACGGATATCCTGGGGCAACAGTGCGGGTAGTTGCAGCGGTAACGGGTAGCCACCCGCCGAGAGCATGCCCCAGCCGAGCAGCGGCATGGCCAGCATCATTCCGTAGAGCACCAGGTGCGAGGCCTTGGCTGCCCAGCGTTGTGCCGAGGGCAGGTCGCCGGGCAGTGCGGGGCTGCCGACGAACACACGCACCCCGATACGGACCACTACCAGCACCAACAGGGCCAGTCCGATCAGCTTGTGCACGTTGACCAACAGGCTGTGGCGGGGGGACAGGTCGCTGATCATGCTCACACCGATGAACAGCATGCTCAGGATCAGCAGGGCCATCAGCCAATGCAGCCCGCGCAGCAGGGGATGGAAGGTAGCGTTCATGGTTGTACTCCAGAATGCGCCGCTTCGCGGCTGCGGCGGTTGAAGGACTCCGAGTAGGCGGCCGAGCGGGCGGCCAGAATCGGATCAGCGGACGGTTCAATGCCAGTTGGCAGAATCAGCGGGTCGAAGTTCAGGTCACGGCAGGCGCCTTGTTCGGCCGCGTCGACCTGTTCAATGACCACGGTGCCTGCGTTGACTTGTCGCCGCTGTGCAGGCCAGGGTTGAGAGGGATCGTTGACCGCATCGCCGGGCTCGGCCAGGGTCAGCAGCAGGTTCCAGCGCAATGGACCCTCAGCCAGGCGTTGGCGCAGGTCATTCTGCAGGTAGTTCGGGTCTTCCACCTGAGCCGGTAATGGGTCAAACGGGGTCAGTGGCTGCAGTTTCCAACGCATGTAATGCACGGTGCCCTTGGCATCGATCAGACGAAAGGCGTTGATGCTGTGGTAGGCCGAGTTGGCAAAGCTGTCAGAGGGCCTGTAGTCCTTGACCCACTGACGGAAGGCCGCGCTTTCCGGGTGTGCAGCAAAGAAGGCCTGCAACCTTGCCGGGTCGGGCTTGCCGGTGGCCGGAACCGGTGTCATGGCCAGCACCTGTTCGTAGAAACCCTCGATGGTATTCACCGCCAGTACCGGCGGGGTGTTCATGCCGCTACGCCAGCGCTGCCCATCATCACTGGTGAACTCCACGGCCAGGCTGCGGGTGGCTACGCTGGCGTCGGCACTGTGCGGGTTGGCACCGCCGATGGCGAAGCGACCAATGACCGGTACTTTTGATTGGCTGAACACCCGAGCGCTTGAGAGCTCGGCGGCCTGGCCGCTGCTTTCAAAGTAACCGCTGATGCACACGCCTTTGGCATGGTTTTTCCGGTAGCCGGGGTAGTGCCCGGCCTGAGCTTCGAAGGTGTCGACGATACGTTTCGGCGTCAGCCGGTCCGGGCCGACCCAGCCGGCGGCGAAGGCGAAGCCTGCTCCCAGTGCAGCGACGCCAAGACCGATGGCAGTCAGGCGCAGTGCACGGGCGCGACTGTTTAGCGGAGTGCTCATGGGGCTATCCAGGTCTGTAAATGAGCGGGTACGACGCACCAGCAGATGTTTTATTCCATTGGCTCGGAATAAAATTCGCTGTCGACCGTCTGCCTCGTACACTGACTGCACACAGATCACGGATCACCCGATGAACGAACTGGATGACGACCAACTACGCGAGATGCTTCAGCGGCTGCGCCGCTTCGCCTTATGGTTGACCCGCGAGGCCGCGAGCGCCGACGACCTGGTGCAGGCGACGGTGGAACGAGCCTTGAGCCGTGGCGCGCAGCAGCGAGATCATGGGAGCCTGCGGGCCTGGTTGTTCTCTATCCTTTACCGGCAGTTTCTCGACAGCAAGCGTCGAGAGCGGCGACACCTGCGCTGGCTGAGCTGGTTCGGGGGGAGCGAGGAGGTCGGTAACAATACTCAGGACATCGTCGAAGCTCAGTCCGGGCTGGCTGCCTTTGCCAGGCTTTCGGTCGAACAGCGCGCCTTGTTGCTGATGGTGAGTGTCGAAGGCATGAGCTACAAGGAGGCCGCGCAGGCCCTGGATGTACCGATTGGCACGGTGATGTCGCGCTTGTCGCGGGCCCGTGCAGCATTGCGAGAACTGACCGAGGGCGCGCCGTTGCCCCCTGGGTTGCGGAGGTTTAAATGAGTCAGTTGATTCCATCCGAAGAAGAATTGCAGGCCTATGTCGATGATCGGTTGCTGCCCGAACGTCGGCGTGAGGTGGATCTGTACCTGGCGGCCCATCCGCAACGGGCCGCTGAGCTCGATGCCTGGCGTGCCGATGCCCGGCGTTTGCGGGCCGCCCTGGCGGGGCAACTCGAACACGCACCTAATCCGCGTCTCGACCCGGCCTGGGTTCGCCGTGATCTGCGTCAGCGTCGCCAGCGACGCTGGGCCAGTGCGGCGATGCTGCTGGTAGCGTTGGGTGTTGGTGGGCTGGGTGGCTGGCAGGCGCGGGATGTCAACCTGATGGCAGGCAACCCGCCGATGGCTGACGCCGTGCAGGCGCACCGGTTGTTCGCCTATACATCCTCCTTGGACCTGTCGGTAAACAGCCCGGAGCAACTGCAAGCCTGGTTGGGCCAGCATTTCAGGCATGCCGGCAATCTGCCGGACCTCTCGGCCTATGGGTTTACCCCGGTAGGGGCACGGTTGCTGAGCAATGAGCAGGGCCCTGCTGCGCTGTTGCTGTTCCAGGACCGAAACGGTGAGCGTGTCAGCCTGTTCCTGCGCTCTCCCAGTGAGCGTTACGTGCGGATGCCCAGCGGTGAGCGCACCGAGGGCGAACTGCAGGCGCGCTACTGGTCCCGGGGTGATTACAACTATGCATTGATCAGTGATGTGGCCGATGTGCGTGGCGCGCAGTTGCGGCAGGTGCTGGGCACCGCCCTGTAGCCGGTCGGGGCCAACAGTCGCTCCTTGCTGCTGGGGTTTTGCCGAGAGGTCTTGGGGTTGCCGTCTGCTATTCATTTTTTTGAATACCGTAAATCACTGCGTTCGATTTATCGAATCCACCTCCTAACTCTAAGATGCCTCGCACTGACTCATTACTGGCCCACCGGCCGCAGCAGGGGAACCCGATGAACATTTTGATGGTGCTCACTTCTCACGACACCCTGGGTAATACCGGCCATAAAACCGGCTTCTGGCTGGAAGAATTTGCGGCGCCTTACTACGCCTTTCTCGATGCCGGGGCGCAGGTCACCCTGGCCTCGCCCAAGGGCGGCCAGCCGCCGATCGACCCCAAGAGCGACGATCCCGGTGCGCAGACTGCCGCTACCGAGCGCTTCAATGCCGATGAGGCTGCCCGCAAGGCCTTGGCCAGTACCCTGACCTTGGCGCAGGTCAACGCCGAAGACTTTGATGCGCTGTTTTACCCCGGTGGTCATGGCCCACTCTGGGACCTTGCTGAAGACCCGCGCTCGATCGCCTTGATTGAACGTTTCCAGGCGCTGGGCAAGCCAGTCGGTGCCGTTTGCCACGCACCTGCGGTGCTGCGCCATGCGGTGGATGCCAGCGGTGCGCCTTTGGTCAAGGGCAAGCAGGTAACCGGCTTCAGTAACACGGAGGAAGCAGCTGTCAATCTGACGGACGTGGTGCCTTTCCTGGTCGAAGACATGCTCAAGGGTCATGGCGGTGTGTACAGCCGCGCCGAGGATTGGCATAACCACGTGGCCGTCGACGGCCTGCTTGTGACCGGTCAGAACCCGGCATCCTCCGACGCCACTGCCCACGCCTTGCTCAAGCTGCTCTGAGGTCCATCGCGTACCTCCCCCTGAGGCAGGCGCTACGCCGCCTGCTTTCTCTTCGCTTCAGCATCAGACGAGTTGATGACATGTCCGCACTCTTTACCCCGTTCCAGCTCAAGGGCGTGACCTTGCGCAACCGCATCGCCGTGCCGCCGATGTGCCAATACTCCGCCAATGACGGCTTGATCAATGACTGGCACCTGGCGCATTACACCAGCCTGGCGCGTGGTGGTGCCGGTCTGGTCATTGTCGAGGCCACCGCCGTTTCTCCGGAAGGGCGCATTACCCCGGGGTGTGCCGGTATCTGGAACGATACCCAGGCCGAAGCGTTGGCTGAGGTCGCGTCTGCGATCAAGCGTGCCGGTGCTGCACCGGGTATCCAGATCGCTCACGCCGGGCGCAAGGCCAGTGCCAACCGTCCTTGGGAAGGCGACGATCATATTGCCGCAGAGGATGCCCGTGGTTGGGACACCTTGGCGCCATCGGCGATTCCGTTCGGTGCTCATCTGCCAAAAACGCCCAAGGCCATGACGCTGGAGGATATTGCCCGTGTCCGCGCAGACTTCGTGGCAGCGGCACGCCGTGCCCTGGCGGCCGGTTTTGAATGGCTGGAGCTGCATTTTGCTCACGGTTACCTGGGTCAGAGCTTCTTTTCCAGCCATAGCAACCAGCGTGATGATGCCTACGGCGGCAGCTTTGAAAACCGTAGCCGCTTCCTGCTTGAAACCCTCGCACAGGTGCGTGAGGTCTGGCCAGAGCACCTGCCGCTGACCGCGCGTTTCGGTGTCATTGAATATGATGGTCGCGACGAGGCGACGCTTGAGGAGTCCATTGAGCTGGCCAAGGCATTTCGCCGGGGCGGGCTGGATCTGCTCAGTGTCAGCGTGGGCTTCACTGTCCCAGAGGTGTCAATCCCTTGGGGGCCAGCGTTCCTTGCACCGATTGCCGAGCGCGTGCGCCGCGAAGCGGAGCTGCCAGTGGCCGCTGCGTGGGGCATTGACAGCCCGGCAATCGCGCAAAACACCCTTGCCCAGGAGCAGATGGACCTGGTGATGGTGGGCCGTGCTCACCTGGCCAACCCGAACTGGCCCTACCAGGCGGCATTGCAGTTGCAGGTAGAACGCCCATCCTGGGTGCTACCTAAGCCCTATGCCCACTGGCTGGAACGCTATCAGGTCAGCCAGTAAGCTGACCGACGGTGAACACTGAATATCGAAGAGAGGATTGAACTGATGATTCACGTCATTGCCCGTGTAATCGCGTTGCCGGAGCACCAGGCACAGGTCGAGGCTGAGTTGCGTACGATGGTTGCCGCGACTCGCCGTGAGCCGGGTAACCTGCGTTATGACCTGTTTGCTGATCTTGACGGTGGCGCAGGGTTCTCGCTGTTCGAGACCTACGCCGATCAGACCGCGCTGGAGGCGCACCGTGACAGCGCGCATTATCAGGCCTACCGCAGCCGTATTACCGGCTGGCTTGCGGCTTCCCCCGAGGTTCAGGTACTGCGCGCACTGGATCAAGCCGCGTTGGGCTGATTCACCTCAACCGTAATGTGTACCAGTTCCTCGTGAATGCTCAACTGCTGACGCACCGTGTCGGCGCTCAGCGAGCCATGACTGACGAGGGACAGGATGCAGGCGTACTTGCTTTTACCGACGCGCCAGACATGCAGGTCGACAATGTCGGCCTGGATGGGGAACTGCTCGATCACCTCGCGAATCTCTTCGACGACCGGCGCGTCCATCTCTGCATCCAACAGCACTCGCCCGGTTTCACGTAG
Organism: Pseudomonas laurentiana; assembly: GCF_014648275.1. Lineage (GTDB taxonomy): Bacteria > Pseudomonadota > Gammaproteobacteria > Pseudomonadales > Pseudomonadaceae > Aquipseudomonas > Aquipseudomonas laurentiana. Next base: position 376,315 of record NZ_BMQU01000002.1, on the reverse strand, counting down.
CAGGCCTATTGCCCAGAGCGCGACCATTGCCGCGCCGACAATCCCGATCAGCGGGTCCAGCCATGCCGCCCCCCACAGTTTGCCGCCGATCAGGGCGATGATTGCCAGCACCGAGGTCGCCGCATCGGCCATGACGTGCAGGTAGGCTGAGCGCAGGTTCAGGTCGTGATGGTGGTGGTCATGCCCGTGCCCTTCATGAGCGTGCCCGTGGTGGTGATCGTGATGGTGCGCGTGATCGTCCTTGAGCAGCCAGGCGCAGGCGAGGTTGACCGCCAAGCCGATAACGGCAATCGCGATGGCTTCGTCGTAGTGGATCGGGCTGGGGCTGAACAGCCGTTCGACGGACTGGAACAGCATCAAACCGGCGATACCCAGCAATACGATGGCACTTGAGTAGCCGCCCAGTATCTCGATTTTCCAGGTGCCGAAGGCAAAGCGCCCGTCGTTGGCCAACTGCCGGGCTGCGCGATAGGCCACCACCGACAGGCCCAGTGCCAAGGCGTGTGAGCTCATGTGCCAGCCGTCGGCAAGCAACGCCATCGAATTGGACAGCCAGCCGCCGAAGATCTCCGCAACCATCATCACCAGCGTCAGGCCCAAGGCCCAGCGTGTCTTTCTTTCCGCAAGCGGATTGCCCTCGTCAAAGACATGGGAATGCCGGTACTCGGAGGTCTGCGAATTCATGGGTATCATGCTCGGGATAACAGGGGGGTTGCATACTATACCCCAGTATACTAATTGACGAGATCACCATGGCACACACGACCAAAGGCAAGAAGCAACTGCTGACCCGGGTACGCCGGATCAAAGGGCAGGCAACGGCATTGGAGACGGCACTGGAGCAGGACACTGACTGCATCGCGATCCTGCAGCAGATCGCGGCCATTCGCGGCGCCGTCAATGGCTTGATGACCGAGGTGATGGAGGGCCACATTCGTGAGCACCTCGGAGCAGAAGATTTGACTGCGCAGCAGCGGCAAGCCGAAGTCGACCAGATCGCCGCGCTGCTCAGGTCTTATCTGAAGTAGGGCGATCCGGGCTTCGAACCCGTCGAATGGAGTGCCTGTTGCTCAGTCCAGCGTGCGTAGTGCTTCCTCGAAACGCAGCAGGCGACCAGCGTTGCCCAGTACCAGCAAGGTACTGAGGTTGTGCAGGATCGCGGCAATCATTGCTCCGGCGCTGCCGAGCAGGCCAAACGCGGCAGCGGCGATGATGGCGAGTGTCCAGCCCAGACCGATCGCGACATTCACCTGTAACGTACGGCGGCACTGGCGGCTGAGTCGCACACAGGTTCCCAGTCGACGCAAATCGCTGCCTATCAGCACGATATCGGCTGACGCCAGCGCGATGTCAGCACCACCAGCGCCCATAGCGACACCCACGACACCGGCCTTGAGTGCCAGCGAGTCGTTGATGCCGTCGCCGACCACCAACGGACGGAATCCTTTACGGATTTCTGCATTGACCCGATGCAGTTTGTCTTCGGGCAATGCTTGGGCGACAACCTCGGAAATACCGACCTCATGTGCCAAGGTGTCTGCCACCGGCTTGCGATCGCCGGTCAGCAGTAACTGCCGACCCAGTCCAAGCTCACGCAGATCGGCCAGCGCCACAGATGCTTCTGGGCGCACCCGGTCGGTGAGTAGCAGCCAGCCCAGGAAGCGCCCATTCAAAGCGAGACCGGCAATCGGCCCGTCATGTCGAGGTACTTCGGGCGTTGCAATACCCAGCTGGGCGAACAGTTCAGCGCGGCCTAGGGCCGCCTCACCTGATGCCGTTCTGGCGATCACGCCAAGCCCTTTGCGTTCGTGGATACCCTCCAGAGGATGGTAGGCGTCATGCGGTGTCAGGTTGGCCAGCGCACGACTGACCGGGTGGCTGCTGGCGGCACCCAGGCTTGCGGCCAGTTGCAACAGTGTTTCCTGATCGACGCCTGTGTCGTCGCAGGCCTTGATACTTTGTAGCTGCAGTGTGCCGTAGGTCAGTGTCCCTGTCTTGTCGATCACCAATGAGCTGAGGTCGGCAAACTCTTCAAGGAATGCCGAACTGCGGATCAGGATGCCATGCCGCGCCGCGACTGCGATGCCGGCGATGGCCGTTGCCGGGGCCGACAGCACCAGTGCACACGGGCAGGCCGCTACCAGCACGGCCAGTAGGGCCTGGGCGTCGTTACTGATGAACCAGGTTACCGCTGCAATCATTAAGACCAGCGTCATGTAGCGCCCGGCGTAACGTTCAAGCAGGCGTGTGATGGGCGGTTTGGCGCGTTCGGCGCTCTGCATCAAGGCGATGACTTTGCCCAGTGTCGAGGCCTCGCCGATGCGGGTGACCTCGATACGCAGCAATCCATCGAGGTTGATTGCTCCGCCGAACACCTCGGTGCCTGCACTGGCCTCAAGCGGTACCGACTCGCCGGTGATGGGCGCCGTATCGAGGCTGGCCTGGCCTTCAAGCACCCGGCCGTCTGCGGGTATGCGGTCTCCGGCGCGCACTTCAATTTGATCGCCGGACCGCAGTTCAGTGTTGTCCACTTCGCGTATGCCGCCGTCGGCGTCAATCAGCCTGGCCTGGCTGCGCGTCAGTCGCCCAAGCGCCTCGATGGCTTCTTGAGAGCCTATGACGCTACGCTCCTCAAGCACATGTCCGAATATCATGATGATCGGCAACAGCGCTGCGGTCAGCAGGTCACCACTGGCCCATGCGCCAATCATGGCTAGTGCGATAAGTTGATCAGTGATGCCGTGCAGGCTTGGATGGCGCAGGCTGCCCCAGGCGGCTTTCAACACCGGGAGTGCGACGAGCAACGAGGCGGCCCCGAACAACAGTTGGCTGACGCCTTCCTGCTGCGCCGCGAACCCGCGCCATAGTAGCCCAAGGCCGAGAAGGCCCAGGGCGACCATTGCCAGACTCAGTTGTCGGGCGGCACTGCGCTGTTCAGCCTGGCTGAGCAGTGCAGTGGTGAAATGCGCATGCGAGTGGCAGTGGGCCGCGTGATCATGGCCGCGCTGATCGTGGGTATGGGGCATCCCGGTGTGCTCACTCATGGTTGCGTGCCCTGCAGGATAAGGTGGGCATCGTCATGGGGGTCAAGGGTGGTAATCGAGCCGGCTTGTGCAAGAATCTTCGTGATACGTTCGCGATAGAGGCGCAGCAGCAAGCCAGGGTCAGTATGCGTACGCTGTGTTTGGGCCAGGCTGATGATGGTTGCCGTGTCGGTGTTGGCCCTGGCGACACGTTCGCCGGCTTGGGCTTTGGCTACCTGAAGGGTGCGATCCGCCGCCTGCGTTGCCGCTTGAATTTGCTTGGCGGCGTCGTTGCGTGCACTGGCGACGTTCTTTTCCGCCTGCTGACTGGCGGTCAGTACGGCATTGAAGGCATTCACGGCGTCGCGTGGCAGGCTCGATTGCAGATCGACCCGCTCGATGTGTATGCCCAGTCCGGTGCCGGTTGCCTCCAGTGCGGCCAGCTGTGTGTTGATGCCCTGTACCAGGTCACTGCGCAGGCGCTCGCGGCGTTCGGCAAGCTGGTTGTCAGTACCGACCAGTTCCGGGCGTGCAACCAGAATGGTGTCAAGGTCGCGTGAGGCACAGACGGTCACTGCACTGCGTGCTACCAGGCGATCCAGCGCAGGTGCAACATGTTCGCCCTGAAGGACATAGGCGTAGGGGTCGGTGACTTTATAAAACAACCGCACATCCAGTTGGACGACCCCGGCGTCGCCGGTCAGCAAATAACCGGAGCCGGCCAGTGCATCGCCGAGCGGTCCAGCGCCAAGCTCGGCTTTTTGTGCCTGCGCCGAACGCAGCAAGGTTTCGACGCGTCGTTCGATGATGCGATCGGCTGATGGCAGCAGTACCACTTGCTCCAAGGGCCGCGGCCAGGCCAACAGCAGGCCCGCGTTCTCTATCCGCGTCAGTGCGCCCAAGCGCAGTACCACCGCTCGGCTTTCAGGACCAATCTGGCGAATGTTGGAAATTGCCCAGCCAAGTGCGGCCACCAGGGTAATCCCGTAGAGGGCGATAAAGGCCAGGCGGCTGGCCTGTAGCCAAGGGCTGTCTGATGCGGATACGTTACGTTCAGGGTTCACGGTTGCTGTCCGCCGTTATGCCCGGGAGGTACCAGGTTCGCGGGCCCCTCGACCAATGTCCGGAAGGGCGCCGCGTCGGTGCGCAGGATCAAGCGCGTGTTGGCATTGACCAGGGTGCCCAAGGTATCCAGCGAGCGCAGCAGGTTGTACAACTCGGGGGCGCTGGCGTAGGCCTTACCGTAGAGCTCGGCGGCCTGGACCCGCGATTGGGCTTCAATACTGGCGGCCTGTACCGATGCATCGGCCTGCAAAATACGCGCATCGCGTTCAGCCGCAGAGCGAATTTCGGCGGCCAGGTGTTTGCCCTCGGCAGTGCGTTCAGTGGCAATGGTTTCACGTTCGGCACGCATGCGGTCGACCGTGGCCCCCAGGGTGACCGAGGGTAGCGTCAGGCGCTCAATGCCCACCTGCAAGACGCGTACACCGTAGGTGCTGAGCAACTGTTGTTCGATTTGCCCACGCAAGCGTGCCTCAAAGTCGGCAATATGCACTTGGTTGGCGTCGGTGTTGACCAGGCTGGCAAGATCGAAGCCGCTGGCGCTGGTTTCCAATGCCGAGCCGACGAAGGTGCGGATTTGTCGCGCAGCTTCGTCGGGCTGGTTCTGTACCGCCCGCATGAAACGCTGGATGTTTTCCGGGTCGGCTTGTACCTGCCAGGCAACGTAGGCCTGCACGATGATGCGCAGGCCATCGCGCGTACCGACATCTTGCAAGCCGCTGGAGGTTGTACGCAGGCGCAGATCAACCGGTATTGCCGACTCGAAGGGCGCGGGCAGGCGCCAGGCTAGGCCAGGATCCAGTAGCACCCGTGCCGGATTGCCGAAGCGGGTGATCACTGTGGCCTCGCCTGAGCGTACTTGCACCAGGCAGGCGGACGCGGCGGCGAACAGTACCAGCAGTGCCGCCAAGGCGATGCGCCGCCAAGGCAATGCACCGGACGTCGGTGGGTGGTCATGATCGTGATCGTGATGGTCGTGGGCATGCCCGGAGTGGCTGTGCGATGAACTCAAAGGGTGCGCTCCTGCTGGCCGTTACGGATGTGCTTTGCCGGGGTCGATTGGCGCGGCAAAAGTTCTGAGGTCGAGGGTTGGCGGTTCCTGCACGGCGATACGGTGATCGAGTATCAACGCCTTGGCGTTGGCTAGGCCCAGGCCAAGTTGGCTGAAGTACTGTTCATTGATAAAGGCTTGGCCGGCAGTGCGCCAGGCGCGTTGCTCGGCATCGAAGCGCAAGCCGGCGGCGTGTGCTGCGGCCTGCGTCTCATGGGCGGCGGCATTGGCACGATCACTGATAATGCTGGCTTGCAGTCGTGCCTGATGGGTCGTTTCGGCCGCTGTGCCGCGTTCTCGGGCAATCAGTGCCTTGGCCCCGATTTGCGCGGCCTGTACGCCGTGATAGGCATTGGCAGCACCCGCAGGCGGGTGGATGGCTTCGACGACCGTGGCGAGAAGTTCGACGCCACTGTTCATGCGGTCGAGGTCGCCCTGTACGGCATTGCCGATGTCCGCAGCCAGTGCCAGCCGCTCCTCTCCGAGAAGATCATCGAGGGTGCGCGTGGCGAAGTTGTGAACCAGCACCCGGCTGGCGGTGCTGCGGATCAAGGCTGGCACGTCGGCACTGTTATAGGTCGCCGCCAGTGCGGCCTGATCGCTCAGACCAATGCGGTAGACAAAGCGCACGTCCATGTTGACCACCTGGAAGCTCTGCTTGCCGTCGTTCGCACTGGCGATGACTTGCGACTTCTCGCTCTGGTGCGAGGCATCCCACATGCGGTTGGCGCTGTCTGGCGCAGGCCCTTCGGCAGTGGTTGCGGTCTCCGAGGAAAGCTCGCCGCTGCTACTCGCCACTTCGTGGATAACACCGTTCTCCACGGCTCGTACCCGGCCAAACGGCCAGGGCAATCCGGCGTGGAGCCCTGGATTGAGCACTTCCATCGGCTTGCCAAAGCGTTCGTAGATGCCACGTTCGTTCATGGGCACTTCGCTGATGCCGCTGAGTAGCCAGCCTACCAGCGCGACCAGCGTCAGCACTGGCAGAAATGCTCGACGCATGAACCCGAATGCCCATACCTGGCGCAGATCGATACCAAAGCGTTGTTGCAGTGCGTCTTGCAGGCTGTCCAGGGGGCGTGGCGGCCACTGTAGCAAGCTGGCAATGAAACTCTCAGCGATGAACTGTGGCTCAATGGTTGGACGTTGTGGGCTGAAGACAGAGAGCAGCGCGCGCAGTATCAACTCCAGCGCCACCAGTGCGGGCAGCAGGCCACTCAGCACCGCCAGGCGTACTGGCCAATTTGTTTCGGCCGAGACAAAGGACAGGCACAGGGCGGCGATCAGGAGGCTGGCGATAACCACCCGGCTGAGCATCGCCAGGCCAGCTGCCTCAGGCCACTGCAGTGAGCTGTTGGCGCTGAGCTGTCGCTCCAGCACTAGCAGTGCGAAAGCCACCAGTAACGCCACACCGACCGCTACGCTTGCATTCTGCCCAAGTGGCGCTGCGGGCAGGTCGAGGCGCCAGCCTCCCTTTACACAGAGTAATGCCAGCAGCGAAAGCCCGGTGATCCAGACTGCGCTGAGCCCAATGTGGCGTAGCAAGGCAAGGCTGCCCTGACTGACATGCTCCAGCAGGCGGTCATAGGGGCTGAGTGCTGCCAGGGATTGCTCGGTATTGCTGTTGGAGCCATCCGCGCCTGGTGTTGGTTCATCCTGCAAGGCACTGGCGCGCCATTTGGCAACACGCCAGGCCGCCTGTGTGGCAGCGGCCAGCAAGAGCAGCGTGGCCGCAGTGTTGCACAGCAGGGGCAGCCAGATTGAGTCGGCGGCAAACAAGTCAACAAAAAGTGCCGCGAGCAACAGCAGACCAATCAGCACGCCTGATACCAGCCCCATGATCAGGAGGTGTCGGGCATGCAAGGCTGCATGCTGGAAGCGCGGCAGGGCTGCCAGCTGGGCTTTATCAGTGTCGAGGTCGACCCTCATCAGCACTCCGTACATTCAAGATCAGGGCATGGCTCAGCGGGCTGTCGACGGGGGAAGCGCCATGCTTTTTGAGTAAAGCCCATGGGGCGGATAGATGCATGGGCTCACGGCCGGTCACAGTGCAATGGTTGACCCTGCATTGTTTGAGGCCGTGTAACCTTATAACGGTGCGTGCGAATGTTACTTTGTGTGTCGGGTGCCGTTCATGAAACTTTTCGGTTATCGACGTATTGCGCGCTGTTGCAGATACTCGATCAGCGCCTGTTGGCTACCGACGAACTCAACCCGTTCGTTCTTGCTGGCGCGCTGGAAGGCGTACATCGGGTCGTAATACTCGTTCAGCAGGCCTGCGATCCAACCGCGGTGCAAGTCGACCTGAGCACTGCGTTGCTGCTCATCGAGCGCGTCCTGCAGCAGGGTAGAGAAACGCTTGTAGCGCTCGCCACCCAGGCGTTTCTGGATGTTCGCCATGCTGTTTTGCAGGCGCTGGGCATACTGTGCGAACCCCGTCTCCTCGCCGTGGACGGCGATGAACTCGGCACACAAACCTGTGACGTAGTCCTGAAGGATGCGTTCGATACGGTGTTCCAGGCTGTCTTCCAGCCAGACCATGGGGTACTGCTGCATGCCCTGGTAGAGCTCCAGAGGCAGGTTGCAGCTGCCGACCAGGCGGCTTTCGTCCTCCAGCACGAACTGTTCGATACCAGCATCGCGCTTTTTCAGCAGGTCGATGGCCAGGCGGTTTTCAAAGTCAATCTGTGCCGGTTGGCCGGTGGCGCGCTTGCCGAAGCTCGAGCCACGGTGGTTGGCCAGCCCTTCCAGGTCAATGGCGTTGCGCAAGGCGTGGATCACCTCGGTCTTGCCGGTGCCGGTGAGCCCGCCTACCAGCACGAAATCGCAGTGGCCCACCGCCTGCTGGGTGGTCTCCAGGAGGAAGGTCCGCATCGCCTTGTAGCCGCCGACTACACGCGGGTAGTCGATACCGGCCTCATCCTTGAGCCATTGCTGGGTGATCTGTGAGCGCAGCCCGCCACGAAAGCAGTACAGGTAACCACTTGGATTAGCCTTGGCAAAGGCTGTCCAGGCGGCGATACGCTCGTCCTTGGTTTTGCCGCTTACGAGTTGGTGGCCCAGTTCGATAGCGGCTTGCTGGCCATGCTGCTTATAGCAGGTGCCAACCCGCTGACGTTCCTGATCGTTCATCAAGGGCTGGTTGATTGCGCAGGGGAAGGCCCCTTTGTTGAACTCAACGGGGGCGCGAACGTCCATCAGCGCAACATCCTTGAGAAACAGTGTGCGGTAGTCACAGGTGTTGTCAGCCATTACATCACCTCTACCGCGTGTCGCTGTCGCTCGACCAGTTCACCGATCGGGGCCAGTGTCAGGCCCAGTTCGGCGGCTACAGTCAGGAACTCGGCTTCACCTTCAGGGCTTACCGCGACCAACAGGCCGCCGCTGGTCTGTGGATCGCAGAGCAGGTTTTTCTGTTCATCATTCAGGGCTGCGATCTTTTCGCCGTAGCTGTCGAAGTTGCGTTGCGTGCCACCGGGCACGCAACCTTCAGCCAGGTAGTAATCGACACCAGGCAGACGCGGCACGGCGCCGTAGATGATGCGTGCGGTCAGGTTGCTGCCGTCGGCCATTTCCACCAGGTGGCCGAGCAGGCCGAAACCGGTGACGTCGGTCATTGCCTTGACACCCTCCAGCTTGCCGAATCGGCTCCCGGGGGTGTTCAAGGTGCACATCCAGTCGCGGGCCAGGTACTTGTCCTGTTCGCGCAACCGGGCTTTTTTTTCCGCCGTGGTGAGGATGCCGATCCCCAGTGGCTTGCTCAGGTAGAGGCGGCAACCGCGAGTAGCGGTGTCGTTACGCTTCATGTGGCGTTTTTCGACCACGCCGGTGACGGCCAGGCCGAAAATCGGCTCGGGTGCATCAATGGAGTGGCCTCCCGCCAGGGGAATGCCTGCGGCATCGCATACGGCGCGACCACCTCGAATCACTTCGCGGGCCACTTCTGCGGGTAGCAGGTTCACCGGCCAGCCGAGGATCGCGATGGCCATGAGTGGGTCGCCACCCATTGCATAGATGTCGCTGATGGCGTTGGTTGCCGCAATACGGCCGAAATCGTAGGGGTCATCGACAATTGGCATGAAGAAGTCGGTGGTCGAGACCACGCCGCGTTCGTCATCGAGTGCGTAGACGGCGGCATCATCGCGGGAGGCATTGCCGACCCAGAGTTTCGGGTCCAGATGTTGGGCGCCACTACCGGCCAGGATCACGTCCAGCACCTTGGGAGAAATCTTGCAGCCGCAGCCAGCACCGTGGCTGTACTGGGTCAGGCGAATGGGTTCGCTCATGTCACACCTCAGGAGTTATCGCGTCGGATTCTAGCAAAGCTGGTCTTTGCGCTGCTAACTCCTATAATTCGGCACCTGTAAGCCCTACCTATTGCGCTGTTGAACCGGAGAATCCCCATGCTCAAAAACACCCTGGCACTGCTTGCCGGCCTGGTACTGAGTGGTTCCGCTTTTCTGGCCCAGGCCAGCGAAACCTTGCGCGTCAGCGCGATTCCCGATGAGGCGCCAACCGAGCTGCTGCGCAAGTTCAAGCCGCTGGGCGCTTACCTGGAGCAGCAGTTGGGCATGAAGGTGGAGTTCGTGCCGGTGGCCGACTACCCGGCAGTGGTCGAGGCATTGGCCAGTGATCGCTTGGACCTCGCCTGGCTCGGCGGTTTCACCTTCGTCCAGGTTCACCAGAAAAGCCCGGGTGCCATGCCTTTGGTGCAGCGCGAGCAGGACGCCCGGTTTACCAGCAAATTCATCACGGCCGACCCGCAGGTCAAACAGTTGGCTGACCTCAAGGGCAAGACCTTTGCCTTTGGCTCGGTATCGTCCACCTCCGGCAGCCTGATGCCGCGCTACTTCATGCTCAAGGACGGCATCAAGCCGGAAACGTTCTTCAGTCGGGTGGCCTATTCCGGGGCCCATGATGCGACGGCTGCCTGGGTGCAGGCGGGCAAGGTCGACGGCGGTGTGCTCAACGCCAGTGTGTGGGACAAACTGGTAGCCTCAGGCAAGGTCGATACCAGCAAGGTGCATGTGTTCGCCACTACGCCTACCTACTTCGACTACAACTGGACCGTGCGCGGCAGCCTCGATCCGGTGCTGGCGCAGAAGATCAAGACAGCGTTCCTGGCCCTTGATCCAGCCAACCCCGAGCACAAGGCCATTCTGGACCTGCAGGCGGCTACTCGTTTCATCGAAACGCGCCCGGAGAACTATGCCGGTATCGAAGAGGCCGCGCGGGCTGCTGAACTGCTGAAATGACGATCCGACTGACCGGGGCCTGCCTCAACCATGGCGCGCTGCAAGCCCTGCGTGACCTGAACATGACTATTGAGGCCGGCGAGCAGGTGGCAATTATTGGCCCCTCTGGTGCTGGCAAGTCGAGTTTGTTGCACCTGATTGCCACGGCCATCGAGCCGGCTGGCGGCGAGCTGGAAGTACTTGGCCAGCGACCCTGGCGCCTTCCGGCCCGACTGCGGCAAAAGCTGCGCGCACGGGTGGGGCTGATTCATCAGGTGCCACCCTTGCCGCCGCGTCAGCGGGTGGTCACGACGGTATTGGCTGGCCGACTGGGGCAGTGGGGGACGTTGCGCGGGTTGCTCAGCCTGTTGCGCCCCATCGATGTGGCGGGCGCGCGTGCGGTGCTGTCGACGTTGGACCTGGCAGACAAACTGTTCGTGCAGTGCCAACAATTGTCCGGCGGTCAATTGCAGCGCGTGGGCATCGCCCGCGTGCTGTACCAGCAGCCGGACTTGCTGCTGGCCGACGAACCGGTATCCGCGATGGATCCGGTGCTCGCCGCACACAGCCTGGGTACCCTGTGCAGCTACGCCCGCGTACGAGGTATTACCCTGGTCGCAAGCTTGCATGCGGTAGACCTGGCATTGGCCCACTTCGCGCGGGTGATCGGTATTCGTGAAGGTCGCCTGGTCTTTGACAAACCGGCTGCTGACGTGACCGAGGACTTGCTGGATGCCCTGTACGCCAATGAGCAACTGACCTTGCCTGCTCAGCCAGTCGCGCCGCTGACCCTGCAGATTCCCCGATGCTGAGTCGTGACCAGCGCGACCCGGCAGCCGCGCCACGGCTGTTGCTGACCCTGTTGGCGCTGGTGCTGCTCTGGCCGGGGCTGCACGTGAGCGAACTCGATCTCGGTGTGTTGTTCCAGGCCGACAGCCGTCGTCAGATCGGCAGCTTCGTCAGCGCCTTTTGGCCGCCCGCCCATGACCACGCGTTCCTCGAGTTGTTATGGCGCGCTACGCTGCAAACCCTCGCGGTCGCCACGGCGGGCATGACGCTGGCCTTACTCCTGGCGATCCCGGCCAGCTTGCTGGCCAGTCGAGCGTTGTCGTTATCCGCAGCCTCGAGGGGCGGTCGCCCCAGCGCCTTGGCTGTGGCCCTGCGCTGGCCAGTGCGTGCGCTGATGGTGTTCCTGCGCAGTGTCCCGGAAATCGTCTGGGCGCTGCTGTTTGTACGGGCCGTGGGCCTTGGCCCGACAGCGGGTGTGCTGGCCATCGCCATTACTTACAGCGGCATGTTGGGCAAGGTCTATGCGGAAATTTTCGAGTCGGTCGATCAGCGTCCTGCTCACGCGTTGCTGCAGGCCGGCAGCAGTCGTCTGGGAGCCTTCTTCTACGGCATCTTGCCGTGTGCGGGTACCGAGCTGGTGTCGTACACCGTCTATCGCTGGGAATGCGCCATCCGGGCTTCGGTCGTCATGGGCTTTGTGGGTGCTGGCGGGTTGGGCCAGCAGATCGACTTGTCGATGCGCATGTTTGCTGGTGCGGAAGTGGCCAGCATGCTGTTGACGTTCCTGGGGCTGGTCTGGCTGGCCGATCAACTCAGTGGTTTGCTGCGCAGGAGGCTGGCATGAGGCGCCTGATCAACCTGCTGGTGCTGTTCGCCGTGTTGGCCGCGATAGTGTCGTCGTTTGCTTACTTGAGCCTGGATCTGTGGGCGCTGGTGGGTGAGGGCGGCGCGGGCAAGATGGGGGAGTACGCCGCACGTTTCCTGAACCCTGATACCAGCCGCGAGCATCTGCAGGCCGTGGCACGGGGTGCGCTGGAAACACTGGCTATTTCGGGTATAGGCACGTTGTTGGCAGCGGTACTGGGGCTGCTTCTGGCATTGCCGGCGGCCGGGCTGTTCGGCGCAGCCTTGCGCGGGCTTGCACGGCTGCTGCTCAATGCCTTGCGGGCGATACCCGAGCTGGTCTGGGCGGTGTTGATGGTACTGGCGGCCGGGCTTGGGCCAAATGCCGGTACCCTGGCGCTGGCCTTGCACACGGCGGGCGTGCTGGGCCGACTGTACGCCGAGGCCTTTGAGAACACGCCCACCGTAGCGGCCCGGGCCATTCGCTTGCAGGGCGGCAGCCAGGTTTCGGCGTTCTGCTATGGCATGCTGCCCAACCTGTGGCCACAGCTGCTGGCCTACACCCTGTACCGCTGGGAAAACAACATTCGCATGGCGGCAGTATTGGGCTTCGTCGGTGCCGGAGGGCTGGGCCAGTTGCTGTACATGACGCTCAGCCTGTTCCAGGAGTCGCGGGCCAGCACGGTGATCATCGCCATGCTGGCGCTGGTGTTGATTGTCGACGCTGTCAGTGACCGCATTCGTCAGCGTTGGGTGCTCAACTGATGTGCTGTCCGCCGCCAAAGGCATGTCGCGGGTAACTCTTTTCGTGCAGGCGCTTCAGCTAATGCCGCCACTGGCTTACCCTAGTGTCTTTTTGGCGCGACACTGTGCCAAATGCCCTGCCGATGGAGTTCAAGCATGTACCAAGACACAGCCACCGTGACCGTCAGCGCTGAGCAAAGCGCAGGTGAGGTCGAGGCAGTCGACAATGAAAACGTAGCCATTGGCCTGGAAGCTGTGACGGATAACCTGAAAAAGGTGCATTTCACTGGCCAGTTGGCGGCTCCGGATGCACCGACGCATGTGTGCATTACCCTTAAGAATGGCTTGTCCTACTACGGTCCGATTGTTAACGGCCATGCTGAACCGAATGGCGGCTGGCTGGCCTTCGAGTGCGACATGATCAATCCGGAACTGCTGGTTTAATTCCGCGTCAGCATCGCCGTGGGCCGATCACGGCGATGCTTTGCAAGGGCTGTTAGAAATACTTGAGCCAGGCAATATCACGGCGTTGAACCTTCAGGGTAGCGAACCTGCGCACTGCAGGGTATAGCGCCACCGTCAGCACCCCGGCGGTCAACCAGATGGCCCAGATGCTATCGAATCCGAAATAGTTGCCCTGGTTCGGCCCAAACAGCGCTACAGCGAGCACATAGAGTGCTTTCAGCGCATACAGATGCAGCAAGTAGAAGAACATCGGTGCTGATCCCAGAACACTCAGCGGGCGGATTGCCTGGTGTACCTGTGTGCGTTCGAAGCTCAGTAGCAGCAACAGGCCGAGGTTCAGGGTCAAGGCGAGGAAGAGCAGCGAAGGCGGGTACTTGGTGATGTTGAAAAAGCTCATGAGTGAGAGCAATGAGGTCTCACCGAAGCGCCAGGGGCGTTCGCCGTAGCCATTGATCACGCGCAAGGCAATGAAGGCCGTGAAACCGATGATCGCCCAGCCCAGCAGTTTTCGTTGACGTGAAGCGGCCACTGCGCTGCGTGCGAACCAGGGGCCGATGGCATAGCCCAGGCCGATGACGCCAATCCACGGCAGCAGGGGATAGGAGGTGCGCAGCCGCAGCGTATCCGACAGCTCAATCCAGCCGCGATCATGCAGAATCGCCCAGGGCACGTGCATTGCCGTTCCCTCTGGAAAATGCAACGGGTCGAGCAGGTTGTGCCCGACAATGATCATCAGGCTCACACCTATCAGCATCTGGCGTGGCAGCCAGACCAGGGCCGACAAGGCAATCATGCTCAGGCCAATCGCCCAGATGACCTGCAGGTAGATAACTGTGGGTGGCCATTGAAATGTCCAGGCGAAGTTGACCAGGGTGAACTCCAGCACCAGTAGAAACAGCCCGCGCTTGAACAGAAAAACGCTCACATCACGTTTGCCGGCATGCTTCTCGCCGAACAGATAGGCCGACAGTCCGGTCAGCAAGACAAACACGGGCGCACACAGGTGGGCCAGGGTCCGGCTGACGAACAGCGCAGGCTCTGTCACCGTGACGTCCATCGGGTCGGACACTTGCCGATGGAGCAGGAAGGTCTCCCGGACATGGTCCAGCAGCATGAAGAGCATCACCAGGCCTCTCAAGGCATCAATCGAGAGCAGCCGGTTGGCCGTGGTAGTGGTGTGGGGAAGAGCAGCGTTCATGTGTCGTTCGCAGTGCAGGGGTTGAGGTGCGCGTGTGTGGTTACTCTATAACATTGCTGATGAGAATCGAAATCTTTAAGCGGACAAAGTTGCCGCATACTTGGGACGTTCGTGCCTTGTTTTGCGCTGCTTTGGGGCTTTAAAGAGCACCAGTAAACCCATTTTAAATATGGTTTTAGCCCAGGCCGCCTTATACAATGGCGACCGCCCGCAGCTGACGGTATCCATGCTGCTATCGGAAACACAGCCTGATTGTGCCCATGACCTATCCGAGCAGTTCCTCTCCGACATTCACTGCTACAGACCGTCAGCCTCGCGACAGCAACCATCTGACCATGGTCCTTGTCCTCGGCGTGGTGCTGCTTGCCGTATGGCTTGCCCCCCCTTCTGTTCACAGCAGTGCCGACTGGTTCCCGGTGGCGTTGCATGCGATCTGTGAAATCTTTGCCATTACGGTTGCGGTGCTGGTATTCGCGGTGACCTGGCACAGCTATCGGCCAGGGCAGCCCAGCAACCTGTTGTTGCTCGGTTGTGCGTTCCTTTCCATTGCGTTGCTTGATCTGGCACATGTGCTGTCCTACAAGGGCATGCCGGTATTCGTTACGCCTGCGTCTCCCGAAAAGGCGATTGATTTCTGGCTGGTGTCGCGTGCACTGACCGCCGCCACGTTGTTGCTGATTTCGGTGCGCTCGTGGCGTCCGCTGACTAGCCGCACTCCGCGCCTGCCAATGCTGCTTACGGCATTGACGATGGTGGCCATGGTTTATGTATTCGGCCTGTTTTTCCCTGAAGCCTGGCCGCCTACCTTCATTGATGGCAGCGGTCTCACACCCTTCAAGATCGCTATGGAATGGGCCATCATCGGCTTGCTGGCCATTGCGGCCGTTTGCTTTTGGCATGCGCGGCAGAGCCGCGCTTACGATGCCAACGGCCTGCTCGCCGCTACGCTGATTTCCATACTCGCTGAGCTGTGCTTCACCGCGTATCACAACGTCAACGGGCTCTACAGCCTGACCGGACACCTGTACAAGGTCCTCTCGTACGGCTTGATCTACCGCATTGTGTTCGTTTCAAGCGTGCGCGAGCCCTATGAGCGCCTGGCGATAGAAATCGCCGACCGCCAGGCTGCCGAGAAACGTATCGAGGTGATGTCGTTCTACGATGCACTGACAGGCCTGCCTAATCTGGTACTGCTGCAAGACCGTATACTGCAGGCACTGGTCAGTGTGCGCGGTGACGATAACCCGGTCGTCTTGCTGTTTCTGGATGTCGATGCGTTCAAGCTGGTCAACGATTCCTTGGGCCATGCCCACGGCGACAATCTGCTGCGAGCGATAGGTGAGCGCTTGCGTGAAGGGTTGCCGGCGACGGCTACCGTGTGTCGTTATGGCGGCGACGAATTCGCTGTACTGCTGACCGGCCTGACGAATGCCGATGACATTGCCAGCGTTCCGCAAACTATCCTGGACCTGCTGGCCGCACCCTTCCAGATTGGCGGGCAAGCGATTGCAGCGTCGGTGTCCATTGGCGTCGCCGTGGCGCCCCACGATGGCGACGCACCGGCTGAGTTGCTGCGTAACGCAGAAACCGCGATGTACAAGGCCAAGCAGGCGGGCCGCAAGACCTGGCGTTTCTACAGCGCGGCCATGAACCTGGAGGTCAGTGAGCGCCTGCAACTGCTTAACAGCCTGCGCCAGGCTATCGACCAGCATGAGCTGACGCTGCATTACCAGTTGCAGTTCGAGCTGGGCAGCGGGCGAATTGTCGGTGCCGAAGCGCTGGTACGTTGGGAGCATCCAACGCAAGGGCTGATTTCACCAGACCGTTTCATTACTGCTGCTGAAGAAAGCGGGTTGATCGTTCCAATGGGCGACTGGATTATCCAGCAAGCCTGCCGGCAGGCCGCACAATGGCGGGCCAATGGGCTGGATATTCCAAGGGTTGCGGTCAACCTGTCGCCCGTGCAACTGCATCATCACTCGCTGGAGGCGGTGATCAAACGGGCACTGAGCGATGCCAGCCTGCCGGCATCGGCACTGGAGCTGGAGTTGACGGAGTCGAGCCTGATCGAAGACACCGAGCAGGTGCTGGCGACGCTGATCAGCCTTAAATCCTATGGCATCAAACTGTCTATCGACGATTTTGGCACCGGCTATTCATCGCTGGCGTACTTGCGTCGGCTGCCGGTAGACACGCTCAAGATCGACCAGTCCTTTGTGCGCGGGATGACCAGTGCCGCCGATGGCCACGCCATCGTCGAGGCGATCATCCAGATGGCCCGCTCGCTGGGGCTGGAAACCTTGGCCGAAGGCATCGAAGATCAATGCACCGCCGACGAACTGCTGCGGTTGGGGTGTGAGCTGGGCCAGGGTTATCTGTTGGCGCGCCCGGTGCCAGCGGAAGTGATCCCGGCACTGGTGAGACGCCTTCGCGGTTGAGCGCGGGCGCCAGAACAATGGTCGTGCAGTAAGCACTTTCGGAAGGGTCCTACATCCTTCGGGAAGGGTATCTGCTAGCGTTCCAGTCCTTCGTAATTGAAGGCGCTTGTTTCACAGTGGGCGCCTTTTCGCTGCCATCGCGAGAGGGACAAGGAATGTTCACAGCCGCCAATACGGTGCAATTCAGCCTGACGCTTGAGGGTCTTCAGCATGACCTGCAAGTGTTGTCATTTAGCGGCCAGGAGGCCATCAGCACACCCTACGCGTTTGATGTGGAACTGGTCAGCGAGCGCGCCGATCTGGCGCTTGAAACCCTGTTGCACAAACAGGCGTTTCTGGCATTCGATGACCGAGGGGCTGGTATCCACGGTCAGGTGTTCCGGGCAGCCCTGGGTGAGGCTGGCAAGCGTCTTACGCGTTATCACCTGACATTGGTACCGCAGTTGGCTTACCTTGAGCTGCGTCGCAATCACCGTATCTTCCAGAAGCGCACGGTGGAGCAGATCATCGCGCAGATCCTCAAGGAGCACGGCATTCTCAGCAATGCCTACCAGATGCACCTCGAGAAGACCGCCACAGAGCGGGAGTACTGCGTGCAGTACGGCGAAACCGATCTGCATTTCATCCAGCGGCTGTGTTTTGAAGAGGGCGTCAGTTACTCCTTCAGGCATAGCCCCGCAGGCCATCGGGTGGTGTTCAGCGATCACCAGACCTTCTTCCCCAAACTTGAAAAGCCCACGGCCTATGCTCAGGACAGCGGTCTGGTCGCCGATGAACCGGTAATCAAGCGCTTTCAATTGCGTCTGGAGGCGCGTACCAGGCGTACCACATGGCGTGATTACGACTTTGAAAAGTCCAGCGTTGTATTGCAAGCCGAGCACCGTGAAGACACGCATTACCCCGAGCCGGACCTGGAGGATTACACCTACCCGGGCGGCTTCAGCGAAGGCGAACGCGGTAAACAACTCAGCCAGAGAGCTCTGGAGCGTCACCGTATCGACCACCGGCAGGCCGAAGGCCACAGCGACCAAGCCCTACTGGTCAGCGGTCATTTGCTGCCGCTGACCGAGCATCCACGCAAGGCGTGGAACGACTTTTGGTTGCTGACCGAGATCCATCACGAGGGTAGGCAACCCCAAGTACTGGAGGAAAGCATCAGCCACGAGGCAGGCGACCCTGAGCGCGGTTTTCTGCAGGGATACCGTAATCGTTTTATCGCAACCCCTTGGGATGTGTTCTATCGCCCGCAACAGGTCTACCGCAAACCGCGGGTGCTAGGGCAACAGACTGCGCGGGTGACCGGTCCAAAGGGGGAAGAGGTGTATTGCGATTCGTACGGTCGGGTCAAGGTGCAGTTTCACTGGGACCGTGAAGGTGCGTACAACGATCACAGCAGTTGTTGGGTGAGGGTTGCCTCCGGTTGGGCGGGCAATGGTTACGGCAGCATCAGCATTCCACGGGTGGGTATGGAGGTACTGATTTCCTTCCTGGAAGGGGACCCTGACCGGCCGGTGGTCAGCAGTTGCCTACCTAATAGCCTCAACCCGGTGCCCTACGAACTGCCGGCACACAAGACCCGCAGCGTCTTTCGCAGTCGCAGTTCCACAGGCAGTAGCGGGTTTAACGAACTGCACATCGAGGACCGGGTTGGTCAGGAGTTGATCTACCTGCGCGCCCAGCGCGACCTTGAGCAAAAGGTCGAGCACGACAGCCGCATGGAGATCGGTAACCAGCGCACGGTCACGGTCAAGGGCAATAGCATCAGCGTACTGAACGCTGAGGAGCACCATAGTGTTCATGGCAACCGCAAGGTAAAGCTTGAAGCGAATGATTACCTTCAGGTGGCTGACAACCGTCACACCCAGGTTGGGCAGAGCGCAGTACTTGAGGCAGGGCAGAACGTGCATATCATGGCTGGCGCCAGCATTACCTTGAGCGCGGGTGGCCAACACATCGTGATCGGTGCCGGGGGAATCTTCAGTAGCTGCGACATACAGCTCGGCGCTGCACTGGGGGCGGGGGCCGTGGTACTGCCGGACGGTCTACCGGCGCTACATGCTCCGCTGCCGTTGGCACTGAGTGTCGCACCATCACAGCACGCACTGATGTCGGCCAGCAAAGCGCTCGGTGCTGATTTCTGTCCGGTGTGCGAGGCCTGCAAGGCCGGTTTCTGTGTGCCTGAGGGGGAAACCCCATGACAATACTATCGCCCCGTCAATGGATGGCCGAACAACTGCGCCACGGTTACTCGCTGTGCCTGGTGCTGGATGCCCAGGATCAGTTCGAAACCCGGCAGGCGTTGGCGGGCCGCCGTAGCCCTGATCGCTACAGCAGTGTTTGCAGCGCGACCCCGGTTGCGGAGCTGGCAGGTATTGGCCCGTTCCTGTTTATCCTGGGGGAGGGCGATGATGACGAACTCGATCGACTCATCAACGCCCCGGACTGCCAGTGGGGCTGGTTCGCCAGCCTTCCTGAAGGCGGGTTGTCCGAATGGGTCGAACACTGGCGCGAGCGCTTGCTGATTGGCCCCCGACCGCACCAGGCACTCTACCGTTTCCAGGATCCTCGTGTGCTGAGCCGGGCACTGGCGTACTTGCCAGTATCGGTCGTTGCCGAATACTTGGGTACGGCCATCAGCGTTTGTTACTGGCAGGGGGCGTGCTGGACTGTCACCGAAAACCCCGCGCCAGGTCGATACCCGCTACCCCCTGATCCAGCGTGGTTGCACGTTCCCGCGCCCGCACAGCTCACGGCTGAGTTGCGGTATACCAACGCCCATCGCTACCTGCTGGCCGAGCACCTCGAGGCCTACGCAGCCCTGGCCGAGCGTCATCCACCGGACCTCTGGTTGACGCGCTTGCTGGAACTGGCAGAGCGATGGGGGTGGAAGCAAGCAGCGCAGCTGGAATTTCTACTGACCCAGAGTTTGCAGTCGCCCGACTATCGGCTGCCGGAATGGTGGGAGGTACAGCCGGGTGAAAGGCCGAGCGCACATTTTGAACGCGTGTACCTGCGTACCCGATTTTGTACCCAAGGTGGCAGTCGATGATCCGGGCTATGCAACGAGGGCTCGCGTACTTCGGTTTTACATGGCTTGCAGGTTGCACAAGTGCGCCGCCGAACCACTTCACCTTCACCGCCGATTTGCCGCCGGGTTTTGCCTACAAGGCGATTGCGGTTTACGTGCCCGACGAAGGGGAAACCTGTACGGTGCCGGGCGGGCGAAAGACTGAAGTGGGTTATAACTTGAAGTGGTGGAAAGAGTACGAGCCCAATTCGGTTATTGCTTTGTATCGGACCGTCAGTGGGTGTCCGTTGGTGTTAAGAAGTATCAATTTGAACATTGGTTCGGTCTATGGTGAAAGTGTTTGGGATAGGAGCTATAGCACCGGCGGTGTAGCGATTCGCTATGAGCTGGATGAGCAGTATAAAGAGACATTCAACACTGCTGGCGAAAGCACTTTTCATGGCCAGTGCCAATGGTTTTTTCGCACGATGGGTAAGCATCGTGTGCTTCGCAAAATTCTTGATTGCACATCGACCGACGAAGAGGGCCGATTGGGTCGCGGAAAACCCTTTGCTGCTTATGCAGTTGAGCAGTTGTCAGGTAAGGTCGTAAGACTGCACATAAAGTTGGCGGAAGAAGAGAGCCCCTATTATAACGGCTGGTGGCTTAAGAGTCCGGGTGGTTGGCGGCCATGTACGGGGCGATGGGGTACGGTAAACGAGGAGCCTTGCATTAATCCGCCAAGGTTCACCGACTTCATGATGCCTGATGGGCGTAGATGTACGGTTTACCCGAGCTGTACAGAATAAGGACATTACGCGATGCCACCACGGGATAAAGTCTTGAATTTATTATTGGGTAATGGGCCAGTGACTGAGCAAGTGCAAATCAGTAGTTGCGCACGGCTGCTCTTTTACTTTGGTTTCACATTGTTGGCAGGTTGCACAAGCGCGCCGCCGAACCACTTCACCTTCACCGCCGATTTGCCGCCAGGTTTTGCCTACAAGGCGATTGCGGTTTACGTGCCCGACGAAGGGGAAACCTGTACGGTGCCGGGCGGGCGAAAAACCGAGGTGGGTTATAACTTGAAATGGCGAAAAGAGTACGAGCCCAATTCGGTCATTGCCTTGTATCGAACGGTCAGCGGGTGTCCGTTGGTACTGCGTCGCATAGAGTTACAGATTGCAGCTGCGTATAGCGACGACTGGTTTGATTTTGGCGAAGATACGGGTTTAGTCGCGATTCGCTATGAACGAGAGGGGCAGTACAGAGAAATATTCAATGCTGCAGGTGAAAGTACGTTTCATGGCCAGTGCCAATGGTTTTTTCGCACGATGGGGCCGAAGCGGCGCATTGTGAAAATACTGGATTGTAAAGCCATTGATGCGGAGGGTCAGTTGGGTGCTGGGCATCCTTTTGCAGGGTATACCCTTGAGCAACTGCCGGGTAAAACAGTGAGGCTGAATGTAAGGGTCGATGAAAGTGAAGAACCGTATTACGACGGTTTTTGGTTGAAAACGAAAGAGGGCTGGCGCCCATGCACAGGCCGGTGGGGTACGGAAAATGAAGAAAGTTGTATAAGCCCACCTAGGTTCACCGACTTCATGATGCCTGATGGGCGTAGATGTACGGTTTACCCGAGCTGCACAGAATAAGGAGATCGCAAAGTGTCAAAGTCGGATGACGAGTTACAAGCCCCATTGGGTAGTCGTATGTTTTCTTGCCCTCGACAAGGTCGATGGACCAGCTTTCAATTGGTAGACGAGCTTGGGTCTGGTGAGCCCTATGCGGGTCTTCTTTATGAGGTCATTGACAGCGAAGGTCATGTTTATAAGGGGAGTTTGGACAGTGCAGGCAAGGGCAAAGTAGACAATCACTTCGCGGGGCCGGTTGCTGTGAACTTTAATAGTTTGCATAACCAAAGCGTCCCACTTTACTCACGCTTAATGGATAGGCAGTCCTACCCACTCCCCATCACCGAACTTCAGGTCCGCGCGGAACAGACCCGCTACCGCAATCACGATGGTGCGCGTACCACCAGCAACCCGGCCCAGGCCTGTGCGGATGCGTATTATCAGGTCGAGGTTCGGCACCTGGTCAGGCATGTCGCGCATCTGCCTCCCGAGGTCGCCTGCCATTTCAAGCGCACCCTTGGGTTACGGCGGCTGATGGGCAAGTACGGCGAGCAAGGGTTTGGCCTGTTGCCGAACCGGCACACGGTGCTGGAGGTCCGCCCGCTGCGCGCACTGCTGCCGATGCTCTCAACCCGCCCGCAGTTCTGCGCCCTGAACCTTTATCAACTGGCGTTGATGGCCACCCTGAGTTATTGCCCGTTCGGGCAGTCGCCCCGCGATCTACCGGTGCGGGGTGGTCTGGTGAGCTTTCCGCGGCAGCCGAGCGTGGGCAATATGCTGGGGGACGCGCTGTGCCGTTTCGATGAGGTCTGGCAGGTCGATGCCGGGCAAAAACAGGCCTACTACCCGTTGTACGAAGACGTGGCGTATTCCCGGCGTTTGGAAGTGGTGCCCTTTGACTCTGGCCTCTACCCCCAGAACAACCCCGAACTCAGGGATAAGCAGGAAAACCCCGAGAGCCTCCATTTTCTCGATGACTCGAGGCAAAGCACAGGGGGCACGGATAGCCAGGCGTTCATCACCCATAATGACGAACTGATCCTGATTGCCATTCGTGGCACCAGTGAGATGCCTTGGGACGCCTTGCGTGATGTCGACGCGCTGCAGGTGCCCTTCGAGGAGGGCGAAGGTAAGGTACATCGAGGCTTCTATCAAGCCGCCCAAGTGGTTTTGGGTTTTGTCTTGAATTACCTGGAGAAGTTCTATGCCGGGCAAAGGCTAATGATCTGCGGCCACAGCCTGGGCGGCGCCATAGCCTTGCTGGTTTCGGAGATGCTGCGCCGCAAGCCTGATGGTTACAGTATTTCGCTCTACACCTACGGCGCACCCCGGGCGGGGGATGCCACCTTCGTCAAGGGCGCCGAGGCGTTAAAGCACTACCGAATGGTCAACCACAACGACCCGGTGCCGAGCGTGCCTGGTACCTGGTTGAACACCAAACCGTCGGTGTATGGCTCCGGGGTTGCGATGACCTTCGCCAATGTGCCCGTCGGCCTCTCGGTGTTTGTCGCCGGTATCAGCAATTGGGGGGGGGAGCCTTATGCACACCATGGCCTCCTGTGGCACTTCTTCCCGGTGCAGTTCGACACCCATGAGCAATCTTCGATTCTCTGGTCGCCGGGTTGCGATACGGTGAGCCAGCATGCCGCCTGCTCCCTGGCACTCAGGCAGCGCAATGGCTTGCCGGAGCGTCAGTCGCTGTTGGCGCAAATGTTCAGTGCCGGTAATCATTCGATGGTGGGTGGGTATATCCCAAGCTGTTGGGCGACGTTGCGTCGATGGCAGGAAACATATGAGCTCAAGCGTTACCTGGTCACCCGGCGCGAGTTCAACCAGGTGGATGAGGCATTGGTGAGCATCGAGGCGCAACTGCGCCAGCAGCATCACAACCTTTTCGCTCGGCCCGATGCTTACGTGAATGCCCACGAGCATGAGGTCAGGGCGCTGGCGCGTGAAGCCGAACAGGTGAAAAACACCCGGGAACGTTTACTCATGCTACACACCATTCGCCTCCATGCGGAGGATGTGTACGGCCATTACGCGTCTCAGGCAGCGATATTGACTGCCAGCCTCGAGCGTTGGCGGCAGCATCCGGAGAACCTGAAGGCTGAGCAGTTGGCCATGGCTCCGGTCTCTGCTGATGACGATCGCGTGTTGGCGTTCAACTGGGAAGACGTGTTCAATGACGATGATGGTGACGAGCCTTCTTGAATACCTGGGTGTGCCGGCGCACGGATACCCCCTCATCATTGGCGCAGAGCCATGCAGCAGCTCAGCGGCGCAAACACGCGTTATCATATGACCCCCAGCGCCAACCCCCAGGCTTTGGGCAGGCCTTAGTCCCGGAGTTCGAAACACAATGTTCACTGTCACCCGCCTTGAAAGCCCACCCCCCGAGGCGATCAGAAGCCAGATCATGCAGATGGTCGTCGATTACGTCACGGACATCAGCGCGGTGGCCATTGCGCCGAGCAACCCGCTTTACCGGCTCTACCAATACGGTGTCGGCTACGAGGTTCATCTTTATCTGGAGGCGATGGACGGTTCCAGGGAGATGCCTGTCGAATTGATCGTGGCCCTGGATGCCGACGACCCGGCAACGGTTGTCGGCTTTCTACTGTATTTGCCTGCCACGGGCGATCCCGAAGCCTGCTCGCTGGCCTACATGGCGGTGTCGCTCAGCCACCGGCGTCAGGGGATTGCCCGGTCGATGGTACAGGCCATGCTCGGCCGATACCCCCATGCCGAGCTGGCGTGCGTTACTGGCAAGGTGCCGTGCTTTGAGTCGATGGGGTTTCAGGTCATCGGTGTGCGTGGCCCGCAGGTGCTGATGAACACCCGTGATTACCGGACTCACGGACAGTTTGCGGTGCTGGATGTCGCGCCGATTTACCGCTCCGTGGAGGTACGCCAGATACACACCTACCTGCTCCAGCAACAGGGCAAGAAAGCAATGGTGGACGCGGAAAAGCAGCGTGACCGACACCTCGATCAACTGACCCGTCAGGCCCTTGCCTTCGTACAGCAGGCAGGGATTTCCGTCTAGACGCCAACGGCTACAGGTAGGCGGCGATGTCCACCTCATCAATCAGCGCCGGGGGCATGTAGCGTTCGGCGTACGTGCGATAGGTACCTGAGCGCAGGAACAGTGAGAACAGCTCGGCATCGATGTGCTGGTCCTTGCGCATGAAGCCCATGATCCTGATCGCCTCGGACAGGGTCTTGCCCTGTTTGTAGGGACGGTCGACGGCGGTGAGTGCCTCGAAGATATCGGCTATGGCCATCATCCTGGCGGGTATGCTCATCTGGTCGCGTGTCAGGCCCTTGGGGTAGCCCGTGCCGTCCATTTTCTCGTGATGGCCGCCAGCAATTTCCGGCACCCGTCGCAGGTGCCGTGGAAACGGCAGTTTATCCAGCATGATCAGGGTCTGGATGATGTGCTCGTTGATCTTGTAGCGCTCCTCCTCGACGAGGGTACCTCGGCCAATGCTGAGGTTGTAGAGTTCGCCACGGTTGTACAGGTGTTCGGGCACCTTGACCTTGAACCCCCAGGGGTTGTCTGCAGGCATCTGTTCGCGCGGCCCGCGCGGGAAGATGTGTTCGGGCTTGTCGGCCAGCAGCGGCTCGTCGACGGGCAGTGCTGGCTCCGGGGTGAGGTTCTTGCGTGCTTTCTCCTCATGGGAAATGCCAATGCGATCGGACAGGGTACGGCGCCAGGTGCGTGCGGCGATGCGTTGTAGCCGCTCGACACGCTCTGGCGCCATGAACTCGCCGCCTTCATTGCACTCGGCAACGAAGGCGAATTCCTCGTCCAGCTCACGCAACTGCTCGTCCAGTGCGGTCTGCAGCGGCCCAGTATCGCCACCGGCAGCGATTGCCTTCCAGCAGGCCAGCTCAGCGTCGCGCTTGAGCACTTCAAAGCGCATGCGTATTTCATGGATACGATCATGCAGGGTTTCCAGTTTGGTCGCTTTGTCCACCACGTACTCAGGTGTCGTGACTTTGCCGCAGTCGTGCAACCAGGCTGCAATGTGCAGTTCTTCCCATTCATCCTCGCTGAGGTTGAATGCCGCGAACGGTCCGCTGCGTTCGGCACAGGCGGCGCGTGCGAGCATCTTGGTCAACTCGGGCACACGCTGGCAGTGCCCGCCGGTGTAGGGGCTCTTTGCATCGATCGCACCGGCGATCAACTGAATGAACGCTTCCAGCAGAACCTTCTGCTCATCGACCAGACGCTGGGTGTTCAGCGCCACCGCCGAGGTCGTGGACAGTGCCTCGACAAAGGCCATCAGTTCCGGGCTGAGTGGGTGTTGCTGTTCGTCGACGAGCAATGCCAGTGCGCCAAGCAGATGGCCCGCTCGGTTTTTCAATGGCAGCACCCACAACGACGAGGGCGGGTTGATGCCGCTGAACTGGGGGAAGTGGCGCTGCAGCACTTCGGTCGACAGTGAACAGGGCCTGGCTTCATGCATGGCCCGCACTAGCGGGTGATCCTCGGCCACGGCAAGGTCGATATCAGTGCCGGGCTCGACGTCGAGCAGGCCGCTACGACAGTGGGCTCGCGCCAGTTGCAGGCGAGTGGCATCGGCATCTGCCAGGTAGATCAGGCTGACCTCGGCGTTGGTGATTTCCTGCATTTCACGCACTAGATGGGCCAGCAACTGTTGAAAATTGGTCTCGCTGGACAGGGCAATCGATAGTTCAAGGAAGCGGTGGATGGTGTTTTTCATGCTGCCCATGGCCCGGGACAGGTCGACCACCTCGGCAATCTGCGACTCCACTTCGATCGGCTCGTCGAAGTTGAAGTGCTCGATCTTCGCCGCCTCGACGGTCAAGGCTTGCAAGGGTCTGGACGCCAGGCGTGCCATGGCCAAGGCCATCAGTACACCGAGGGCAAGCAACACCAAGGCAATCAGCATGCCGCGGTTGCGCAGTGCGATAGCGTCCGCCAACAACTCGCGGTAGGGCGATGCCATCAACAGCGTCAAGGTTTGCCCGCCAACGGTGGGCAGGGCAATGCGGATGCCTTGCCAGTCATCTCCCGCAGTCTGAAAGCTCAGGCTGTCCTCTGCGGCTTGGTTCAGCGTGTTGACCAGGCGCTGCAGTATCGGCGCCTGCAACTCGTCCAGATGTGGCAACCGTAGTTTGCCCGCGCCGGCATCCATCATCTGCGGGGCGCCTTTTTGCCAGCTCAGCACTTCATCCTTGGCATTGAGCAAGGCAATGCGGCTGTCTGGGGTGGCTTTAAGCGCCAGCAGCAGGGCGTTCAGTGAGTTCAGGGTGATGTCTGCGCCGGCAACGCCGCTGCCATTTTCGGTCGGGTGAGCGAAGGACACGCCGGGTTGCCCTGTGGAGAAAAACAGGTAGGGGTCGGTGACGTACAGGCCACCGCGCTCTTTGGCGGAGACAAACCACGGGCGGCTACGAGGATCGTAGCGGTAGTCTGGCCGCGCTCGCCGCTCTATGACCTGAAAGTCCGCACCAATAAACAGATGCTCGCCTACCGTCTGGCCGTCAATCACCTGGATACTCTGCACGATCCATCGTGTGCCAGCGGGAGGGTTGAACAGGGGAATCAGTGCAGCTTCATCGCGCCAGGGGCGGATCATGAAAAAGTCGCCCGTGTCGTAGCCCATGTACAGTGAGGTCAAGGCCGGCTGGCTATCCAGGGCTGCCACCAGGAACTGCAGGCTATCGAGCCGCGCTTCAACCGTCTGCGCCCGCATCAGGCGCTGATGGGCCAACAATGACACCGTGCTTACCGTTGGCCGATAGAGGGCGTCCAGTTCGGAAAGCGCGAGCTGGCGGACCAGTTCAAAGTGTTTTTTCGCGCCATTGACCATCTGTTCGCGGTTCTGCAGGAACTGATAGCCATTGCTGACAATGGCAAAGGTCAGCAGCAAGCCGACGAACAGATAGGCGATATGGACGTAAAGTGGAATTCGACGCGATGGCATCGCACGCCTCCCTGTCAGCGATAAGAGAATGGACTATAGGCGCTGATGCTCAAGGTTGCCGCCAGGTCGGGTAAAGCGAGGGGGCTGATGGTGGGGGCAGTGGCCTGATACTTGATGTTCGTCATGGCGACGTGGGCATAGAACTGCAAGACTGACGTGGATGAGTGGCCTGTCTCCCGGAGAAACCATGCAGATTCTCGATAAACGCCAGGCCATGAGCACGTGGCCCGTGTTGCGCTTGGGCTTTCGGCCTTTTTTTCTGCTGGGCAGCCTGTTGGCCGCCTTGGCGATTCCGCTATGGATCTTCGCCTTGCAGGGCTATGCCGTTACAGCGCAGCCTCTGGGCGGTTGGCTGGCGTGGCATCGACATGAACTGGTCTTCGGTTTCGCCGGAGCGATCATTGCCGGCTTTCTGCTGACGGCGGTACAGACGTGGACCGGGCGTCCCGGCGTGTCTGGCACGCCCCTCGGTGTGCTGGTGGTGGTCTGGTTGGCGGCACGGCTGGCATGGTGGACGGGTTCGCCACTGGTGCTGATGACGGCCAACCTGATGTTCTTCGCCAGCGTGGCCGTGGTCATGGCTCATCACCTCTGGGCGGTACGGCAAACCCGTAACTACCCCATTGTGGCGGTCCTGGTGCTGCTGATGGGCGCCGACCTGTTGACGCAGCTCGGGTTACAGCAGGCAAACGACGGTTTGCAGCGACAAGGCGTCTGGGCGGCAGTCTGGCTGGTCGCCGCCATGATGGGTTTGATCGGGGGCCGGGTGATCCCATTCTTTACTCAACGGGGGCTTGGGCGTGCGGCTGCCGTTCAGCCGTGGGCCTGGCTGGACTGGGCGTTGTTGATTGTCACGGTTTCGCTGGCGATGCTGTATGCGTTGGGAATCGCGCTGCAGGTGCATGCCTGGCTGGGGCTGGTCTTTGTCGCCTTGGCCACGGGGCACGGTACTCGCCTGGTGCGCTGGTTTGATCGCGGCATGCTGAAGGTGCCGTTGTTGTGGTCACTGCATGTGGCGTATGCCTGGTTGGCAATGGCCTGTATTGGCATGGCGCTTTGGCACTTCGGCTTGCTCGGCAGTGCAAGCCAGGCGTTGCACGGGGTCACGGTCGGCGCCCTGGGCGGGTTGATCCTGGCCATGCTGGCGCGTGTCTCGCTGGGTCATACCGGGCGTCCGCTGGTGCTGCCACACGGTTTCGCCTGGGCATTTGTGCTGCTCAACCTGGGCGGCCTGTTCCGCGTATTGGCGGTCGGCTTCTGGCACCCGCTGGCACTGTGGCTCGCGGCAGCCTGTTGGACGGGGGCATTTGCCCAGTATCTTTTCTGCTATGCGCCCATGCTCTGGCGCACTCGCGCTGATGGCCATCCAGGCTGATGGAGACGGTATGAGTTATCTGTTGTTGAAGTTTGTCCACCTGACGGCGGCAGCGTTCTTCATTGGCGGTGTTTTCTTCGAGGTGATGATCCTCAGTCGCTCGGCCCGACAGTTGGCGCCAGCGTCACGTGAGCAACTGTCCAACGTGCTGGGCACCCGCGCGCGCAGTGTCATGCGCTGGGTGATACCCGTGCTCTACGGTGCTGGCCTGGGTTTGGCCTGGCAGTATCGAGCGGTGCTGCATAACCCCCTGGCCAGTAGCCTCGGCACCATGATGGCGCTGAAAATCGGCCTGGCCGTGAGTATCCTCGTTCAGTTCATCTGCGTGGTGTACCTGATGCGTACTGGCCGCATGACCGCATCACGGTCACGGCGGCTTCACCTTAGTGTGTTGCTGCACATGCTCGGCATTCTGTTTCTCGCCAAGGCCATGTTCCTGCTGAGCTGGTGATGCCTGGCCGCAGGACTGGGCAGCCGACGGTTTCACAGTGTTTCGAGAAAGCGCATCAGTGCCCGGCGTTCGTTCATGTCCAGCCCCAACGGCTTCAGGCGCTCACTGGTCTTGGGAAAGAGCGGATCGTTTTTCTGTTGCCCGGCAGGCTGTGGGCGAGGCATGCCGGTGTTGTACAGGGCGATAGTGCCCTCCAGGTTGACGAACAGGCCATTGTGCATCCACGGTGCGGTCTTGCTTAGCAGGCGCAGTGACGGGGTGCGAAAGGCACCGACATCCTCCACATTGCCCGTCACTTCGTAGCGCCCCAGGTCTTGATACGTGCGGCCGTAATAGGTCAGCCCCAGGTTGTGGAACTGGTCATCACTCAGGCTTGGGCCGAAATGGCAGTTCATGCAGCGTGCCTGTGTACGGAACAGGTGCAGACCATGCAGCTGCTCGTCGTTCATGCGTTGTGGGCGGCCGCGCAGGAATTGTTCGAACGCGGTGTTGCGGGTGGCCGTGACCAGCGTGCGCTGGTAGGTGGCGAGTGCCTGAGCAATGCGCTCAGCCGTGACCGGGCCTTTACTGGCAAAGGCCCGGTCAAAGAGACCGGGGTATTCGGCATCAGCGTTCAAGCGTGAGAGCAGTTCATCGGTGGTGAATGCCATCTCGACGTGGTCGTTGACGGGGCGTAGTGCCTGGGCCTCAAGGCTGGCGCTGCGACCGTCCCAGAACAGCTGGTGGGTAAAGCCGCTCATCACCACACTGGGGGCGTTGCGCCGACCGCTTCGGCGGTCGTGGCCGAACGATACCCGGCGTCCGTCGGCGAACGCCTCGTCAGGTTCATGGCAGGAGGCACAGGCGATCTGGCCGGAGCGGGACAGTTTCGGGTCGTTGAACAGACGCTCACCCAAGGCCGCTTTGGCTGGTGTGTAGGGGTTTTCCGGTGGGGAGGGGGCCCGTTCAGGCAAGGGGCCCATTTCTTCCCAGGCCACATCAGGGTCAATCTGCGGTGCGGGCCATTGCGCGATGGGTTTACGGTACAGCTGACCGATACAGGCTTGGTAGGCAGGTAGCGTTCCTGCCAGGGCTTCGCAGGGTTCGGCGGCATCGGCTGGGCTGGCAGTCATCGGCAAGGTCACGAGCCAGGCCGTGGTCAGAAAGGCGCACGTGAGCTGCCGTTTCAGCTCGAACGGGTGACCGTATTCAGGCGTATTCAAAACCGGTACCCCACTTCAACCATGAACTGGCGGCCCACCTCGTAAGTGGCAATGTCGTCACTGTCCGTGTTGCTGACGATGGCCTTGTCCAGCAGGTTGCTGACATCCAGATTGACGAACAGTGCCTGATCCTTGGCGGTAGGCAGCTCCCAGGCCAGTCGGGTGTCCCAGGTCAGTGCGGCGGCGTAATCGGTTTCTTCCCAGACGCGCACCTGTTGGCCGTTGTAAGCGACCGTCTCACCGGTGCCGGCAATGCGCCGGTAACCATCGCGGTAACGCAGGAAGTTGCCCCAGTTGAGGTTAAGTTGGGGAATCTCCGTGAGGGTGGTCAGGCGCACGGTCCAGGGCCGGTTGTAGTTCTCCGCAGGACGGTCCGAATAGTTCATGAACGTGCCCTGGTACTGAATGATCGGATCGTCGACATACAGCAGGCCAATGCTGGTGGTGTAATCGGACAGGCCTGAGCTTTGCACCTTGGTCCAGTCGAGCGCCAACTGGCCGCTGCTGCGCGTGCCCCATAAGGCGAAGTCGCGCAGCGGGGTGATGGTCAAGGTGTAGATGTCGGATTCGCTTTCACCGCCGTTGTAATAGGTGAAGTAGTTGCTGGCCAGTACGTGGGTGTCGGTACTGGGCTGACCGATCTGAGCGCCCCATGCCCGCGAAATCTGGTCATGGCCTTTGCGGTTGACGTACTTCAGCGCGAACTCGGTGTTCCATTGGATGTGTGTCAGGCCCAGGGTCAACTCATCGTCGTAGGGTACATCCAGCTCGTTGAATTTGGCGCCGTTGGCCACGCGGGACGTGTAGACCCATTCCGAGGTCTGGCTGGCACGGGTGTAGTAGCTTTGCAGGGCGGCGACCCCATCGCGCAGACGATAGGCGGAGAGGTTGCGTCCGTAATAGCGGTTGGCACCGCCGGTGATTCGGGTCTGGCCGTCGCCAAACACGTCCAGTTCCACCGCCAGGCGCGGGGCAACCGTGGTGGTGTTCATGTAGTCATCGGCGTCGACACGTACGCCAGGCCTGATCTTCACGCGTCCCCAGCGCATATCGTCTTGAAGGAACAGCGCCCAGGACTGGGTATCGAAGTCTATTTTGCCTTGGGTGACGGTTTTGGTTCGTGCATATTGTCCGTCCCAGCCGTTGACGGTCTTGCCGATCGAGCACAACGGATCGTCGCCAACACAGGTAGACGTCTTGGTCATCCCCGAGACGCTGTAGCTGGTATAGGGCGATGAGCGGTCGTAGGCTGTTGAGCTGTGTGACAGCTCCAGGCCGGTTTGCAACGTGTGCTCAAGGCTAAAGGTGCGGAAGCTGTTCCAGTCCGCCTTGAGCTTGTAGCTCAGGTTGTTCTGTTCCTGCTCGATGTCTCCCAGGCCACCTTCACTGGCGGTGGTCGAGTTGCTCCAGTTCTTGGTGGTCGAAGAGCGCCAGGCGATGAGGTAATCAGACTCGGATGAGCGGGAGTTTTCCAGTTGGCTCCAGCTCAGGTTCTGTTCGACCCTGGCCAGCGGTGCGTTCCACACCAACCGTGCGGCGATGCTGTTGCCGCCGGCCGTGGTGTCCCTGGCCGAATACAACGCATTGTTGCCATAGGTGTGCGCGGTTTCCGGCGCATGGGTCAGGCTGACGTCCAGGCCCCAGTCATCGTTGATCTGCCAGACCGATTTGAGGAAGTAGTTGTCGATCCGGCGGGTCTGTTCGTGCTCCTCGTTGGCTTGCGCCGAATGGTGGCTCAGGGCAAAGGTACGGGTCGGAATGGTGGAATCCTTGCGCGAAAAACTGCCCATCAAGCCAAACGTGTCGGTCAGGTGACCTTCTAGCGTGGCGCGGGTGATGACTTTGTCGAACTCAGGTTGATTGCCAGTACCGTATCCAGCCTCGAACTCATCCAGGGCCGGATCGTCCTTGTCCAGGTGATAGCGGGTCCAGGATGAGCGGCTCATTTGGGTCGACACTTTGCCATGCAGTTCTTTGCTGGGGGTACGGGTATTGGCCTCAATCACCCCTCCATTGAAACCGCCGTAGGCAGCCGGCACGTTGCTGTCATACACCTTGATCTCTTCCAGTAGATCGGTGTCCAGTGCCAGGCCCTGGCTGCGGCCCTCAACCTGGTCATAATTGTTGGTTGTCGAACCAGGATCGATATCGTTGTTTATGCTCATGCCATCGACCACAAACAGGTTCTGCCAGTAACGGGCTCCATTGATACTGACGTTGGCCGGGCCGATCTCCCCGGGGGCCTTGCCCGTGAGCTGGCCGTCGTCGAACTGCACGCTGGGGTTGGTTCGCAACAGGCTGGTGATGTCACCGTTGCCGCTGGGCAGTGATGTGATGGTCCGCCGGTCGATGGTCCGATCAGCCTGGTACTCAGCGGCCTGGCTATCGACGCGGGTGCTGTCCAACTGCAGCACATCGACCGCTTCGCGCCGGTGGATAGAGAGTGCGTTGTCGGTGCTGTGTTGCCAGGCAAGGTTACTGCCGGCGAGCAGTTGCTCCAGCGCGTGTTCCAGGTCGATCTGACCATGGACAGGCCGTGAGGAAAGCCCGTGCAGCAATGCACTCTCGACACTGACTTGTACGCCGGACTGCCGGGCAAACAGCATGAGCGCGTTGCTCAGTGAGCCAGCAGGTATGTCGAACGAGTAGGCGCGTTGTGCCGAAGGCGCCAGCAGGTGCGAAGTGGTTTCTGTAGGCGCACTCTGCGCCAGGCATGGCATCGCCATCAGCAGGGTTAGCAGGCTGGACCTTGGCAAGAGAGACGGCGACGCGGAGTAGGCAAAACGCTTCGAGCGAGACATTCATGCACCTGTGACGTGAAATTCGGACTCGCCAATGCGAATCCTTATCAGTGGCATTCAGGTTAACGACGCTCGGTCTTTCGAAATTTCCAGAAATAAACAAAAAAATCGCCGAATCGATGAAACGGCGATTGCTGGATAGCGGATAGCAGGTCAGTGGAGGCTGCGCTGGAGCTGTAGGGGAGTGCGCCGGCTCAGTCGGCGCCGGACACCCTTAATACATAGGGGCTTAAGGTCTTCACCTGGCCACCCAGCGGCGCAATGGCTGCTCGTAGCGCTTGCTGTGGCGAGCGCAAGTCGAGTGCAGCGGTTATCCGGCGTTTGCCCAGCGCGTCGTCGTTGAGCACGATCAGCCCGGGTTGATATGCACGCAAGCGCGCAACGATGTCACTCACGGGCTGGTCGATCACCACTAGCTGCCACTGGCGCCAGGCGGCAATCTGATCCACCGGGATGGGCGCTCGTTGAACACCCTCGCCCTGACGCAAGAAGCTGATGCGCTGACCGGGTTTGAGCGGTTCCAGTGTTGCGTCGTGGCGACGTTGGTCGGCAACGTTGACTGAGCCGTTTGCCACACTCACATCAACGGTATCGGGCGACAGTTCCACCGCAAAGGCGGTGCCTGTGACGGTAACGGTTATTGCTTCGGCGGCTACCTGAAACACGCGCTGAGGCTGGGGCTGGACGGAGAAGAACGCATGCCCGCGCAGCAAGGTTACCTGGCGTTTATCAGCGCTGAACTGGACATCGATAGCGCTGCCGCTGTCCAGTTCCACTACGCTGCCATCGGCCAGGGTGACTTGGCGGTGCTCGCCGACAGGGCTGCTGTAATCGGCCGTGATGCCTTGCCAGTCGGGTAGTACCAGCAGCATTGCGCAGGCGGCCACAGCGCTACTGACGACCCTCCGGCGCAGCCAGTGGCGTCGCGCGCGTGGCGGGTTAGCCGGCGCAGGCAGGGAACAGTCGAGCAGTGGGCTGTTCATCAGTTGCCCGCTCATCCGCCAGACTTTCTCAGCTTTGCGATAGGCCCGCAGATGCGCTGGGGATGCCTCGAGCCAGGTATGCAGCCGACGGTGCAGAACCGGGTCACCGGGTTGTTCCTGCATGCGCAGCAGCCAGTCCAGGGCCATTTCCCAGACCGGATCCTTGGGGCGATCGCACACCACTGCGGGTGCTTCGGTGCGCGGCTCAAGCACGGGGATTGGAGCGCGTGAGGGCGGCACCTGTTGCATTCGGATGCAGGTGTGCCGGTGGTGTGTTGTCAGTCATCACTCAATTGCTCCGCGCAGTAGGTGAGGGCGTCCCGAACGAGTTGATGGGCAAGGCTCAAGGAAATGCCCAGGTGTTGTGCGATGTCCTTGAACGTCATGCCGTGCAACCGGTGCATGACAAATGCCTGGCGAGATCGTTCGGGTAACTGGGCCAGGGCATTTTGAAGCTGCTGCAACTCATCGTTGTAGAGGGCTTCACATTCTGGCGAAGGATTCTCGGAAGGCAACCCTTCGAGTTCGTCCTCGCTGGCGGGGTGAGGGTTTTCCCGGGTGAGGCGCCGGTTCAGGTCAATGGCGAGATTACGCACAATACGGTAGAGGTAACCCACGGGTTGAACCAAAGGTGTTCGATCGGCATTGATGTCACTGAAACGCAGCCAGGCCTCTTGAACCACGTCTTCGGCCTTGGACCGGCAGCCGACGATCGGCGACGCATACTCCACCAGCGCCTTGCGGTGTGAGAGGTAGAGCTCAAGTTTTTGACGGTGTTCTGACACAACGACCACGCTCGTTAAACACGATGACGACCAGCAAGCGCGGCGATATTAATTCTATTGATACGTATTATCAATTGATATTAATACTTATTTAACTCGCTGATTCAGTGGCTGGGCAGGCTTGTCAGTGGTGGGCTGAATCCCGTTGTACCCGGATCATCACCGCGTGTCTGGCATGGCCAGCATGGGTGAGTCGTGAGGTTAGACTTAAAGACTCGAACCATGTTGATCAGCAGTGGGGTCCTCATGAATGTTTCTCGTGTTCCCTATGTCGCAGTGCTCCTCTCGCTGTTTTCTCTTGGCGCCACGGCCGAGACCGTCACACCGCTCAAGGGCCAGTCTCCGGAGACTGTCCAGCAGGACATCAGCGCCTGTCAGGCACAGGCTGGCAGCACCAGCAGCACCAACACTACGCAATCGGGTGGCCGCGCCCGTGGTGCCGCTACCGGCGCGGTCGCGGGGGCGGCGGTTGCCGGGGCGCGTATGCGTCAGCATGACGAGGTGTATGACCGGGTAGACGATGACATCAAGCAAGACTACCGGCAGAACCAGGCCAAGAATGCCGCAGTAGCCGGGATGGCGGTAGGTGGATCACGGCAGCGTCAGGAGCGGCGTCAAGACCGGCGCACTGCAGACCAGACAAGCACATCCTCTGCCTACAGCACATGCATGCAGCAACGCGGCTACCAAGTGACGCCGTGAACCTGAAGCATTACGGGTTTGAACTGGCGCGCGGGGCTGCGCAAAGAGGATCAGTGGTCGTACGCAAAGGACTTGCGGCTGCTATGCCTTCAAAAGGGAGCAGTGCTTCCGTTCATTCAGGGTTGAATGTGCAAACCGCAGCGCATCCGGGTGGTGACGCACACTCGGTACGCGACCAAGAAACAGGTGCCAATGCCTGGCAGGAGGTGGCCGATGTTATTCATTGTCAGTTGGTCAATTTCGTCGGAACGTCGTAACGCGGCAATCGAACGGTTTCTCAAGACGGGAGGGGCGCCACCCGCAGGTGTGACCATGCTGGGACGCTGGCATGCCATCGGACGCATGACCGGTGTCGGCATCGCGGAGGCCAACGATGCCGCGCTCATGCAGAAATGGGCGCTCGAATGGACCGACCTCATGACCATGGATATTCACCCCGCACTGACCGATGAGCAGGCGGCGCCGTTACTCGCCGCAGTGATCGCCAAATAGCCTGTGATGGGCGCGATGCCGCTGGCAAAGTCACCGTTGGGTATGAAACCAAGCGCTCCCTTTGTCAGCTGGCCCGCCACCACCGTGCAACCCCATCGTCCATGCTCACTGCCGCGACAGCGATTCCGGTACACAGACCCTTCCCTCGAACAATAGCCTGGCGGTACGAATCAGGCCGCAGCCGGCGATCTGGCCGTCGTGCAGACGGATTTCGACGCTGAATTCGCCGCTTGGGTGCTCCACCGATATCCGTTTTACCTCGCCGTCCGGTATGTGCGCGATCGAGTGTGCGACAGAACCTTCGATCAGGCAGGCGGTGGCCGCACTCACGGCGCCGAACACGCCGATAGCGCTGTGGCAGCGGTGGGGGATGAACGAGCGGGTGTTGATAGCGCCCCCCGACTGCGCCGGTGCGATCAGGCACATTTTCGGCACATTGCGCGTGCTCACGTCACCCAGGTTCATGCGCGGCCCTGCGTGCAGGCGGATCGACTCAAGGCGGGCCTTCAGCGTCGTGTTGGCCTCCAGTTGTTCTGGGCTTTCCTCGCCGCTGCAACCCAGGTCTGCGGCACGTACCAGCACCACCGGCATGCCGTTGTCGATGCAGGTCACTTCGACACCGTCGAACACATCACACGCATTGCCGGTCGGCAGCAAGGCGCCGCAACTGGAGCCGGCGACATCCGAGAACTCGATAAGTACGGGCGCGGCCTGACCGGGTACGCCGTCAATCCGGGTGTCGCCGGCGTAGCAGATGGCACCGTTCGGTGTCGGCACCTGCGCGACCGCGATTTGCCCCGTGTTTTCCATGAAGATCCGTACCGGTGTGATGGCTGCGTGAATCGCGACCAGACCCTTTTCGATGGCGAACGGGCCGACACCCGCAAGGATGTTGCCGCAGTTCTGGCCGTAATCCACCCGGGGTTCATCCACCAGCACCTGGGCAAACAGGTAGTCAACGTCGGCATCGGCTCGCTCAGACGGCTTGATGATGGCGACCTTGCTGGTGAGCGGGTCGCTGCCGCCAATGCCATCGATCTGGCGTTTGTCCGGTGAGCCCATGACCGCAAGCAACAGGCGATCGCGCTGTGTCGGCTGGCTGGGAAGGTCGCTGGCCAGGAAGTAGGCACCCTTGGAGGTGCCGCCGCGCATCAGCAGGCAAGGTATACGTACCTGGCTCATGCTCAGCCCTCCAGTTCGTCCAGGCTATCGACGTAGCGCAGGCCCTTTTCGGCCAAGCGCTGACGCATGTTGTAGAGGTCCAGGCCGAGTTCGCCATTGGCCAGGCGGACACGCTTTTGCTCCTCCAGATCAGCGCGTTTGCGTGTGGCCTCTACGACCTGATGCACATCGTTATGGCGTACGACCACGACACCATCGTCGTCGCCCACCAGGACATCCCCCGGGTTGATCAACTGGCCGGCGCAGACGAGCGGCAGGTTGACCGAACCCAGCACTTCTTTCACCGTACCCTGAGCGTTGATGGCGCTGGACCAGACCGGGAAACCCATCTGCCGCAGTGTGTGGCTGTCACGGATGCCGGCATCGATCACCAGTGCGCGTACACCACGCGCCTTGAGCGAGGTGGCCAGCAAGTCGCCGAAATAGCCGTCCGTGCAGGGTGAGCTGGGCGCCACGACCAGAACATCGCCTGGTCGGCACTGTTCGACGGCGACATGAAACATCCAGTTGTCGCCCGGTGCCACCAGCACCGTGACGGCCGAGCCGCTGACCGACACCCCTTGCTGGATGGGCCGCAGCGAAGCGCCGAGCAGCCCCTTGCGCCCCTGTGCTTCATGCACCGTGGCCACGCCGAAGCGTCCCAGTTCGTCGATCAACGTGGCGTCGGCACGTGGTGCATTGCGCACGACAATCCCGGTTTTTCCGATCAGCGTGCTCATGCCAGGTGCTCCGTAACCCGCGGAAAGAGGCTCTGGTAACCTTCGGCGTAGACGATGTTGCGGCTGGAGGTGATGCCGACATTGCGTTTGGCCTGTACGCCCCGCTGCAAGGCCACACGGGTGTAGTACTCCCAGAGGTGTTCCTGGCCGGCCATGCACTGGATCGCCGCGTATTTCTTGTCCCACACCTCCGTGATGTCGAGGAACACATCCGGGCGCCACTCGCATTGCTCTGGTTGGTGCGGCTCGAAGCTGTAGACCGGCGGCGCCCCGAGGATTTTTTCGCCGGGGTTGTAGCCTTCGGCCTGGGCGATGATACGGGCCTCCTGAGTCAGGTTCATGGCCAGGGGGTGATCATAGTTGTAGGGGTCTTTCAGCGAATGACTGAGGACAAACGCGGGTTGCAGTCGACGAAACACATCCGCCAGGCGGAACAGCGTGTCGTTGTCGGCCCGCATCGGGTAGTCGCCAATGTCGAAGAACTCGACGCTGGCACCCAATACCTCTGCTGCGGCCAGGGCTTCGTCACGGCGCACGGCCTTGACCCGCTCCTCGGTCATGTCGCCCTTGCGCCACAGCTTGGCAGACTCACCGCGTTCACCCATCGACAGGCAGACGATATGCACCGCATAGCCGTGTGCGGCATGCAGGGCGATGGCGCCGCCTGCGCGCCAGACGAAATCGGCGGAATGTGCGCTGACGATCAGGGCGGTTTTCTGTACATCGATCATGGCGAGGTGTCCTCCTGCTTTTTGAAAAGCATGTCATTCACCGCCACAGGCGAATAATGCGTTCAGTTGTTCGAGGTATGCGTTTTTCTTATTGATGTCCTCGGGGTGCCGGGGCATAGTTCCGTCGGCATGAGACTTTCAGAAGGTATGAGCGCGAATGTTGGCTGATGAGCTTCCAAACCTGATGCAGGTGCGAGCGTTCGTTCGGGTGGCGGAACTGGGCAGTGTGTCGAAGGCCTCCGAGGCTGTTTACCGGGCGCAGTCCGTGGTAACCCGGGCAATCGCTGAGCTGGAGGCGCGCCTGGAGGTGCCGTTGTTTGAGCGGCATGTCAACGGCATGCGCCTGACCGACTATGGCGCCCGGGCGCTGCCTCGGGCACGACGTGTTCTGGCGGAGCTGGAGAGCGTGCCGCGCCTGTTGGAGGGTGCCGTTGGCAAAGCGGTCGAACCGCTCTACCTGTTCCAGGCCCGGCGCTTGCAGGTGTTCGTCAAGCTCTGCGAGACCTGTCACATGCAGACGGTGGCGCGCCATTTTGGCTTGAGCCAACCTGCCGTCAGCGCAGCGCTCAAGGTGCTGGAGGGTGGTTGTGGGCAATCGCTGTTCGAGCGAACGCCACGGGGCTTGCAACCGACGCGGGCCAGCCACGAGATGGTCTTTCCGATTCGCCGTGCGCTGAACGAACTGCGGCATATCCAGGCCGATATCACTGCAATGCGGGGCACATTGCAGGGCGTGGTGCATGTCGGCGCGCTGCCGCTGGGCCGCACCCGCATACTGCCGGACGCCATCGTTCGGCTCACAGCCGCGCACCCCGGCATTCGGGTGATCACCAATGAGAGCCCGTTCGACCTGTTGGCTACGGAGCTGCGAGCCGGCGATGTCGATTTCATCCTGGGGGCCTTGCGTTCGGCTGACTATGCGTCGGACCTGGTCGGCGAGGCTTTGCTGACTGAGGAAATGGTCATACTGGCGCGCCGTGACCACCCGCTGTGCGGCGTGCCGGTTGGACGCGAAGCGCTCAGTGAGGCGCATTGGGTATTGCCACGGGCCGGTTCGCCGGCGCGGCAATTGCTGGACGCCTGGTTCACTGACTCGGGCCTGGCCGTGCCCTGGCCTGTGGTCGAAAGTGGCGACCTGGCAATCATTCGCGGGCTGTTGCTGTGCTCGGACATGCTGGCCATCGTGTCTGCCCACCAACTGGAACAGGAGATTGCCTCCGGGGCATTGTGCATCCTGCCGGTGCAGTTGAAGCAGACCACCCGTGCCATTGGCCTGACCTACCGCAATGGTTGCCTGCATTCGCCCGCCGCGCAGGTCATGATGACGATCATTCGCCAGGCGATTCGCGAGCAGGTGGATGGATAACAGGCCGACCGGACTTTCGGCCAGCCTGTTGGTGGTGGGTCAGAGCAGGCTGAGTGGGTAGCTGATGATCAGACGGTTCTCATCGAAGCTGTTGGTGCTGCCCCAGTCGCGGCGGATGCTGGAGTTGCGCCATTTGACATTGAGGGCCCTGAAGCTGCCACTTTGCACGGTATAGGTCAGTTCGCTCTCGCGGCCCCATTCGGTGCCGTCGGTGGTGCTGCTGTTATGCACGTCGGTGCCATGAATGTAGCGGGTCATGAAGGTCAGGCCCGGGACGCCGAAACCGGCGAAATCGTGGTCGTAGCGCAACTGCCAGGAGCGCTCCCTGGCGTTTTCATAGCTGGAGTTGAAGCTGTCGTTGGCCAGCACGCCACCGCTGGTGCCGTTGACACGAAACCACTCGTCCTTGCCCATGACTTTCTGCAGCCCGAGGTAGACGGTACTGGCGCCGTACTTGGCGGAGAACAACCCGGACGCGGTGCGGTTGTCCAGTTCGCCAGCACGTGCACTGCCGTCTTCCTTACCCCAGAAATAGCCGAGGTTTGCGCCTAGCACCCAGCGCCCCAGCGGTTGAGAGTGCTGCAGTTGCAGGTAGTGTTGCTGGTAGATGTCCTTGAGTTCGGCATTCCACACGCCAATCAATGTGCGGTCCTGATTCAGGCGGTACTCGCCGCCCGCGAAGGTGAACCGGTCAGAGGTGTAGGCGCTACGGTTGAACAGTGACAGGTCTTCCATGCTGGCGTCGTTGCGTGGGCTGTTGCCGCGGAGTTGCCCGCCATAGAGTGCCAGGTGGTCGATTTCCCGTGAGCTGATCTGGGCGCCCTGGAAGGTCTGCGGCAACGACCGTGCGTCATCGGCGCGCAGAATCGGCAACACGGGCATCCACTCGCCAACTTTCAGTTCGGTTTTCGATACGCGGGTCTTGGCTGCGAGGGCCAGGCGAGCATAGTCGTCTGCTGGCCGACCGTCGTCATGTACTGGCAGTAACTGGGTGTTGGTGGTGCCTTTGCCGCCATCGAGCTTGAGGCTGTACAGGCCGAGTACATCCAGGCCAAAGCCGACGGTGCCCTGGGTGAAGCCAGACTTGGCGTCGAGAATGAAACTCTGCGTCCATTCTTCGGCCTTGCCCTGTCTGGTCTGATCGACGAAGTTTCGATTCAGATAAAAATTCCGCAGGGTCAGTGTCGCACTGGCGTCATCACTGAAACCCTCAGCGAACCCCTCCAGTGGCAGTGCGGATGCCATCGCCAGGGTACAGAGCAGGCGCGGGGTGACGGTTGTTTTCATTGTTGTTCTCCGTTTTTTGAGCAAAGCGTGGCCGCTGCCCAGTTGCAGGGCAGGTCGAATGGGGCTGTGGCTGGATGAGCCTGGGCAGGTGCTGGTGCTGGTGCTGGTGCTGGTGCAGGGGGTGGAGGGTGCGGAGCGGGGCCTTCGCTTTTTGGCTCAGGCCCCGTCCGTCGATCAGCGTGCGGTTTTACCTGCCACCGAATACAGCACTTGTTGGTTGCGGGTTTTCATGAAGTCTTCCAGGCTTTGGCCGCGCATCGCTGCATAGACGTGCAGGTTGGCGATGCCGAGTACGGCGGCGAGCTTCTCCAGGACGAAGAAGATCGCGCCGTAGTGAATCAGTCCCCGCCAATCACGTCGGCGCACCAGTTCACACTCTTCTTCGCTCAGCCCGGCTTCCTTGAACAGGGTTTCGGGCTCGTCCAGAAAGCGCTGGCGCCAGTTGGGCTCAATCATGCGGTGCAGGAACTTGTTCAGGCGATAGCCTTTGGCACTGCGTTCCAGTGTGAACGGGTAAGTGCCTTCCAGCTTCTCGATACCCGCCAACTGACGGCCCATGTGTTGCAGATGACGTGCATTCAATTCGGCCGGTACCGGACGCGCCTGGTTTTCCAGCAGCAGCGTGGCGATGCCAGTCATGGATGGCAGGTAGTAGTCGTAGTGCAGTTGCTTCACCGTCGAGGACAGCGCGCCGCGCATGATCAGCCAGGTGATCACTTCGGCACCCTCCATGCCGCCGAGTGTAGCGTACTCGGCCAGGGTCATTTCGGTCAGGCGCACCGGGTCGTTGACGAACAGGTCGATGAACTGGGCGTCCCACTGTGGGTTGTTGAAGCCGCAGCGCTCGCCATGCACCTGATGCGACACACCGCCAGTCGCCACGATCGCAACCTTGAGGTCTTGCGGGTAGCTCTCGATGGCACGGCGCAGGGCCTGGCCCAGTTTGTAGCACCGCGCTGCGCTGGGAACTGGAAACTGCAGGACGCCGACCTGAAGGGGGACGATTTCCACCGGCCAGTCGGGCTCACAGGGCAGCAGGGCCGACATCGGTGAGAAGAAACCGTGATCCAGGGGTTTGTCGCGGAAAAAGCCCATGTCGAACTCATCGCTCATCAGGCTTTCGCCGATGTGCCGTGACAGTGCCGCATGGCCACCAATGGGCGGCAGTGCACGCGGGTTGCCACCTTCATCGGCCACGTCATAGCGCTCGTCCACACCCAGGGTGAAGGCACCGTAGTGGTCAAAGAAGAACGATGTGACATGGTCATTGAAGATGTAGAACAACACATCGGGCTGCTGCTCTTTCAGCCAGGCTTTGATCGGTTCGAAGCCTTGGAAAATTGGCGCCCAGGCCGCCTCGTCCTGTTTATCGTGATCGACTGCGAAGCCGATGGTTGGGGTGTGCGAGACCGCAAGACCACCAATAATACGTGCCATGAGAGTTTCCTTTAAACGAAGCGGATCATTGCGCGATCAACGTCTGGTTGGCGCGGCGCCTTGCCTGACCGTTGGCCAGAATCGCCAGGGCCGCGATGAAGGCCGGCAGGCCAAGGAGGGTGAACAGGGTAGGCAGGCCTAGCCCCAAGCTTAGAATCACGCCACCGATCAGCGAGCCAAAAATCGCCCCGAAGCGGCCGATGCCGAGCATCCAACTGACGCCGGTGGCGCGAAAATCCGTTGGGTAGTAGTTGGGTGCGAAGGCATTCAGACCGGTTTGTGCGCCGCTCATGAAGAAGCCGGCGGCGATCACGCCCACGGCCAGCACGTTCGACTCCAGGCTCAAGGCCCCAAGCAAGAGGATGAAGGTGCCCCCCAAGGCATAGGATGTGGCGATAACGCCGTTCGGGTTGCGACGGTCCATGATCCAGCCGACGACGATCGCACCGACGGTGCCGCCGATCTGGAACAACCCGGTAAGGGTGGCTGCTCGCTCGATGCTCAGGCCGCTGTCACGCAGTAGCGTTGGCAGCCAGCCCATGGTCAGGTAGATCACCAGCAGGCCCATGAAGTAGGTCATCCAGAGGGCCAGGGTACCGAGGCGATAGCGCTCACTGAACAGCATGCGTACAGGTGCTTTATGCTGCGCCTTGGGTTCGGCAACGGTAAAGCAGGTGTTCGCATCGAAGGTACCGCCCAGCCGGTTCAAGACCTTGGCAATCTGGCTTGCGGGCGCATTGCGTGCCGCCAGGAAGCGCGCCGACTCCGGCAGCAGGAACCAAAGACCGGGCAGGAGCAGCAAGGGCAGAATACCGCCAGCCATCAGTACCGATTGCCAGCCATGCAAAGGGATGAGCCAGGCCGCCAGTAGGCCACCGGCACCCGAGCCCAGGTTGAACCCGGTGAACATGAGGGTGATGAGCAGTGAACGGTTGCGCTCGGGGAGGTATTCCGAGAGCAGGGTCGTGGTGTTTGGCAATGCCGCGCCCAGCGCGATACCGATCAGCAGGCGCAAGGTCGCCAGCTCATAAGGGTTGCGAGCAAATGCACAGCCCAGGCTCAGGAGACTG
This sequence comes from Pseudomonas laurentiana, assembly GCF_014648275.1. GTDB lineage: Bacteria > Pseudomonadota > Gammaproteobacteria > Pseudomonadales > Pseudomonadaceae > Aquipseudomonas > Aquipseudomonas laurentiana. The sequence goes on along the minus strand of NZ_BMQU01000002.1, from coordinate 332,287 downwards.
AAGCCGGTCACGGCGAAAACCAGTACGCGCTTGCGCCCGAAGCGGTCGGCGTAGGGGCCGGCGGTCAGGGCCCCTATTGCCAGGCCCACCATGCCCGCACTCATCACCGGGCCGAAAGCCGCACGGGACAGTCCCCATTCTTGCATCAGTGAAGGGGCGATGAAGCCCATGACCGCGACGTCGAAGCCGTCGAACAGGACGATGAGGAAGCACAAACCAAGGATAAGCCACTGGTAGCGTGTCACGGGCCGGTTGTCGATCCACGCTTTCACATCGACAGTTTGATTAAGCATGCGCATTCACCTTTTGTTTTTGTAGTGGTGAAAATTCCGCCGGGCATTCGAAAACAGTGATGACCGGCAGGAATCACCTGACCGCATCGCGGAGTGGGGTGAGTCTACGGCCGCAGGCCGTGGGGCGGCCTCTTGGAAATCTTTAAGCGGGTATCGTTTTTGTTTATCGCCGTGCGGCTGCCACGCAACAGGGTTGTGATGCCCGGCCACCTGTTCGCCAGGCAACAGGTGTCCAACACTTTGCTGGTTTTTGCGCTGTATCGATTTCAACAATATTTATAAGCTGCTGAAATATAAGGATAAAAATACTGGCACGGCTCCTGCACTGACGCATTGAAAGGCCGCCGAGGGTGGTGGCCGACGATGAGTAAGCCGTGAGGAACCTATGTCAAACAACCTGACCAGCGCCCATTACCCGCTTTCTGAACCGGATGCGCATGTCATTCGCAGTGATGCCGAAGCCATTGCCGTTGCGCATAAGGTTGCGGCATTCCTGCTGGAGGGCGACGCTGAGCGAGACCGTCAGCGCCAGGTACCCGCTGAGGTGGTGGACGTGTTTTCCAACAGTGGCCTGTGGGGGATTACCGTGCCCAAGGCTTTCGGCGGCGCGGAGGTGTCCTATGCCACCCTGGCCGAAGTGATTGCCATTATTTCCGCTGCCGATGCTTCGCTGGGGCAGATTCCACAAAACCACTATTGCTTGCTCGAAGACATCCGTCTGCAGGGCAGTGAAGCGCAGAAACGCTTTTTCTTTGGCCTGGCGCTCAAAGGCAATCGCTTCGCCAACGCACTGTCGGAAACCGGCGGCAAGACGGTACAGGACATCCAGACGCACTTTACCCGCGATGGCGAGTCCATCGTCATCAATGGGCGCAAGGGTTACTGCACCGGTTCGCTCTACGCTCACTGGCTGGGCGTGCTGGCGCTGGATGCCGAGGGCAGGGCGCACCTGGCGTTTGCGCCTCGCCACACGGCTGGGCTGACCGTGGTCGACGATTGGGCCAGTATCGGGCAGCGCAATACCGCCAGCGGTACGGTATTGGCGCAGAACCTGCGGGTACCGGCGTTCAATGTGTTCCAGACCTATCGCTCGTACGAGAGCCCGACCCTGGCCGGGCCGTTTGCACAAATCACGACCGCCGCCATCGATGCCGGGATCGCCCAGGCTGCGCTGCGCGACACCGTGCGCTTTGTGCGTGAACATGCACGGCCCTGGATCGATGCCGGGCTGGCCAAGGCCAGCGAAGATCCGCTGACCATCGTGCAGGTCGGCAACCTGAGCATTCGCCTGGAGGCCGCTGAAGCGTTGCTGGAGCGCGCCGGCAAGGTTATGGACAGCGTGCGGGCGGCCCCGGACGAAGAGGGGGTGGCGCTGGCTTCGGTGGCGGTCGCCAAGGCCAAGGTGCTGACCACGGAAATTGCCCTGGAAGCCAGCAACCGTCTGTTCGAGTTGGGCGGCACGCGTTCCTCGCTGGCCGTGCACAACCATGACCGGCATTGGCGCAACGCCCGCGTGCATACCTTGCACGACCCGGTGCGCTGGAAGTACCACGTGGTGGGCAACTGGTTGCTCAATGGGGTTAAACCGCCACGCCATGACTGGTCGTAGGCTGGACTGCACTGAGGAGTGAAGGGATGAACGAACTGTTCGCCAATCTCAATGGTGGGGAAATCGCTCAGGCCTGCCTCGATACCTTGACCATGCTCGGCGCAGCGCTGAGTTTTACCGTGCTGCTGGGCCTGCCGTTGGGTGTGTGGTTGTACCTCACCGGCAAACAGCAACTGCACGAAACCCCGGGTGTGTACCGCAGCCTGTCGGTGCTGGTGAACACCTTGCGTTCGTTGCCGTTCATTATCCTGCTGATTGTTCTGGTACCGGTAACCACCCTGTTGACGGGTACTTCACTGGGGGTGGCGGGCGCCATTCCGCCGCTGGTGGTGGGCTGCACGCCGTTCTTCGCCCGTCTGGTGGAAACCGCCCTGCGCGAGGTCGACCGTGGCCTGGTCGAGGCAACCCAATCAATGGGCGGCAGCACCTGGCAGATCATCTGGCACACCTTGCTGCCTGAAGCCCGTACCGGGCTGATCGCTGCGGTGACCGTCACCGCCATTGTCCTGGTGGATTACACCGCCATGGCCGGCGTGATCGGTGGCGGCGGTTTGGGCGATCTGGCCATTCGCTTTGGTTATCAGCGTTTCCAGACCGATGTGATGGTCGTCACCGTGCTCCTGTTGATTGTCCTGGTGCAGGCCCTGCAGGTCAGTGGTGACCGGCTGGTGGTGCGCTACAGCCGGCGCTGAAAAATGCTTTCCCGAGTGGCAGCCGGGTAGTGCTGCCAACTGTGGCCCCACGTCCACCCCACGACGGCCAATCCTCTACTGTTCAAGGAGTCACTGTGATGAAAAAGGCTATTGCCATACTGGCTGCCGTGGTCGCGTTCAGCGCTCAGGCGGGTGAAAAACTGGTGGTGGGTGCCACCCCGGTTCCACATGCGGAAATTCTCGAATTCGTAAAACCGGCACTGGCCAAGGAAGGTGTCGATCTGGACATCAAAGTGTTCACCGACTTCATCCAGCCCAACCTGCAACTCGCAGAAAAGAACCTCGACGCCAACTACTACCAGTACCGACCGTTCCTCGACGAATTCAACAAGACCCGTCATACCAACCTGGTGCCAGTGGTCGGTGTACATATCGAGCCCTTTGGCGCTTATTCAACCAAGATCAAGCACCTGTCGGAACTGAAGGACGGCGCCTCGGTGGCGATTCCCAACGACCCGGTCAACACGGGCCGGGCGTTGGTCTTGCTGCATGAAGCTGGCCTGATCACGCTGAAAGACCCAAGCAATACCTTGGCGACCCAGCGCGATATCGCCGAGAACCCGAAAAAATTGAAGATTCGTGAACTGGAAGGCGCACTGTTGGCGCGATCGGTGAACCAGGTCGATCTGGCTTTCGTGTTCGCCAACTATGCCCTTGAAGCCGGTATCGACACCAGCAGTGCGCTGATCGTCGAAAAGGGCAAGGACCTCTATGTTGAATACCTGGTCGCCCGTCCGGACAACCTGCAGAGCCCGGCCCTGCAGAAATTGGCCAAAGAGCTGAACTCGCCACACGTGCGCGAATTCATCCTTGCCCGTTACAAAGGCCAGATTGCCCCGGGCTTCTAAGCCCCGTCGGCATCGTGGCTGTCAGGAAGCCTATTCAGATGACCCAGCACACTGCACTCAAGGTTGTACCTGATGATCTGGCCCAGGTGCCTTCAGCCCGAAGCGGTGCGGCGGTGAGCAGCCTGCGCGAGCCAGCACACATTCGTCTACAGGGGTTAGGCAAGCACTACCCGGGTAATCCCCAGCCGGCATTGAGCGACCTCAACCTGGCAATTCGTCACGGGGAGGTGTTCGGCATTATCGGTCGTAGCGGAGCCGGCAAGTCGTCGCTGATTCGCACCCTCAATCGCCTTGAGCAACCGAGCAGCGGCCGGGTGTTCATCGATGATCAGGACATTGGCTTGTACAACGCCGCGCAACTGGTGCAATTGCGGCGACGGGTCGGGATGATTTTTCAACACTTCAACCTGATGTCGGCGAAAACCGTCTGGGACAACGTGGCGCTGCCCTTGCGCATGGCCGGTGCAGACAAGGCGCAGATCGCCAGCAAGGTTGGTGAGGTGCTGGCATTGGTGGGGTTGCAGGACAAACACCAGGCCTACCCGGCGCAGCTGTCCGGGGGGCAGAAGCAGCGCGTCGGCATTGCCCGTGCCTTGGTGCATCAGCCGCAGATCCTGCTTTGTGACGAGGCTACCTCGGCCCTCGACCCGGAAAGCACCCAGGCTATCCTGGCACTGTTGCGTGACATCAACCGCCGTCTGGGTTTGACCATTGTATTGATCACCCACGAAATGGAAGTCATCCGGGCGATCTGCGACCGGGTGGTCGTGCTGGAGCGCGGTCAGGTCGTGGAGCAGGGCGAGGTCTGGCAATTGTTTGGTGACCCACAGCATGAGGTCACCCGCACCCTGCTGGGCAATCAGCTCAATGACGTGCCTGTCGACTTGCAGCAGCGATTGCACGCTGGGCCGGGGGCTGTGACGGATGAGCGGCTGTTGAGCCTGCAGTTCAGCGGCCATCAGCATGAGGTGGACCTGCTGGCGATTGCCAGGGCCTTGGGCCCCCAGACCCGTTTGCTGCACGGCGGCGTCGAGCGCATTCAGGGGCGCGCTCAAGGCCGCTTGCTCGTGAGCGTGCCGGTGCAGGGAGACGCCGAGGCGTTGCTCGCGAAAGCGTCGACGCTGGCCGACCGCGTGCAGTTGGTGGGGTACCTCACGCCACGCTGAGGAGGCCTGTACTGTTGACGCGAAAAAGCCCGGGGCTATCGATGGGATAGCCCCGGGCTTCTTTTATCGACCACGGGTATTCAGATCGACAGGTTGAAGGCCCTGGCGCCGGTCTCGCGCGGCGCAGGTTGGCGTTTATTGACCACAAGCTCGCCGCTTTTGATCAGCATTGCCCGGGTGATGTTGCGGCTCAGGCCGAGCAGGTTGGCGGTGTGTACCTGGTTGTAGTGGGAGAAACGGTAGGCCGCTCGCAGCAGCAGCGCCTCGACCCGTTCATGCAGCGCACCACTTTCCTCTTCAAACAGTTTCTGGAAAGCCTGTTCCAGCAATACTTCGGCGCTGTCGTTGTGGTTGCTGCTCTCCTGGCGCTCGATACGTAGATTGGACAGGTGCAGGTCCTGCGCACGTATCAGGTTGTCACGGCAGATCAGCAAGGTGTGGTGAATGACGTTTTCCAGTTCGCGAATGTTGCCTGGCCAGGAGTAGCTCACCAGCTTTTGTTGAGCCTCGGCATCCAGCGCGATCTCGCCATAGCCCAGGCGTCGGCTGTACTCGGCAATGAAGTGGCGAATCAACGGCAGGATATCGCCTGGTCGTTCACGCAACGGGTTGAGCTCCAGGCTGACGACGTTCAGGCGGTAGTAGAGGTCCTCGCGGAAGTGCCCGGCATTGATTGCCTTTTCCAGTTGCACGTTGGTGGCGGCCAATACCCGCACATTGATCGGGATGCTCTTGCGAGAACCCAGGCGCACCACTTCCCGCTCCTGTAGCACACGCAACAGTTTGACCTGGATAGGCATTGGCAGGTCGCCGATCTCGTCAAGGAACAGCGTGCCGCCGTTGGCTTCTTCAAACCAGCCCGCCTTGGCGCTCAGGGCACCGGTGAAGGCGCCTTTTTCGTGGCCGAACAATTCGGCTTCTACCAGCGTTTCGGAAAATGCCCCGCAGTTGACTGCAATGAACGGCTTGTTGCGCCGTGCGCTCAGGTTGTGCAGATGACGTGCGACCAACTCTTTGCCGGTACCGGTTTCACCAATGATCAAGACACTGGCGTCACTGGGCGCGATTTGTTGCAGGTGCGCCAGCAGCGCTTGCGATTTAGGGTCCTCGAAAACCTGCGCGGTGGCGCGGATCGACGTGGCCAGTGCGGGTGAGGGCGGCAGCGTGAGTAGTTGCATGGTCGGGCCTATGAGTAAAAAGACGGTGTTTGTAGCGCCCCGTTTGGCGCCCAGCCGTTCAGTCTTTGACGGGCTGTTGGGCTGGCAACACTGCTGAGCTGCGTAAGGCACAACAGTATCGGTGCGTGCGGTGTTGAATGTAATTGATCTAACAACCATTAAATAAAGACATTTTAGTTATTAGCTTAAGGCGTTGCCGAAGTGGGTCGAAAGGCTCTGGATCGAGGGGAATTGAATGGACTGAGGCGTCAGGTGGGGCAGTGTTTGCAGGGCAACAGTGGATCAACAGTGCTGTTGATCGAGCAATAGTTGCCGGGCCGCCAGTGGCTGAGTGGCGGCAACTCCTTGAGTGGCGTTTCCCGGCCCTATGGGCCTGGAGCGCAGTTCAGCCGTAACTGGTACAGCTCTTGCTCATCTCCTGGTCTATCCAGCCTCGCTGCTGATCAGGGCGCCGCAGAGCGCTTGCCAAAATGCCGACGGCACGGATGCCGCACGCCTTGCGCCAGAACGGGTTGCCTTGTCAGCCGCGCATTCCTTTTTGAGGCCTGTACCTATGAGCTTGGAGATTTTCTGGTTTCTTCCCACCTCCGGTGACACCCGCTATCTGGGCAAGTCGTCGTCCGGTCGCCCGGCGACCAATGCCTATATGCGCCAGATTGCAGTGACTGCAGAAAGCCTCGGCTATGACGGTTTGTTGATACCCACCGGCAGCAGTTGCCTGGACCCCTGGGTCACCGCTGCGAGCCTGGTGCCGGTAACCCAGCGGATCAAACTGCTGGTGGCGTTGCGCACCTCGGTGAGCGGCCCGACGGTGGCCGCACGGCAAGCGGCCACGCTCGATCAGGCGCTGAACGGCCGACTGCTGCTCAACGTTGTACCCGGCGGCGATGCCACCGAGCTGGCGGCAGAGGGCGTCTACCTCGATCACGACCAGCGTTACGAAGCGGCAGACGAATTTCTCACCGTTTGGCGCCAACTGCTGGCAGGCAAGACCCTGGATTTCCAAGGCAAGCACGTCAACGTCAAACAGGCTTCAAACGTCTTTGCACCGGTGCAGACACCCTATCCACCGCTGTATTTCGGCGGCTCCTCGGCAGCCGGCCATGAGCTGGCGGCCAAGCATGTGGATGCTTACCTGACCTGGGGCGAGCCGCCGGCTGCGGTGGCCGAGAAAATTGCCGATGTGCGCGAACGTGCGGCGAAATACGGGCGTACCGTACGTTTTGGTGTGCGTCTGCATGTGATCGTGCGCGAAACGACCGAGCAAGCCTGGGCTGCCGCCGAGCGGCTGATCAGCCACCTGGACGACGACACCATTGCCAGCGCCCAGGCCAACTACGCCCGCATGGACTCCGAAGGCCAACGACGCATGGCTGCCCTGCATGGCGGGCGCCGTGACCAACTGGAAGTCAGCCCGAACCTGTGGGCGGGTGTTGGCCTGGTACGGGGTGGTGCCGGTACGGCCTTGGTGGGTGATCCACAGACGGTTGCCGCGCGTTTGCAGGAGTACGCCGAGCTGGGTGTCGACAGCTTCGTGTTGTCGGGCTACCCGCATTTGGAAGAAGCGATTCGCTTTGCCGAGCTGGTGTTCCCGCTGCTGCCTGGGAAAAAGCCGGTGACGCTTGCCGATCAAGTCCTGACGGGTGGCGCTTTTGACGCGCGTGCGGCGGTAAGACCCGTCGTGAGCGAGCCTGAGGTTCTCGCGTAATCCCAAGCATGACCAAGGCAAGGCGCAGGAGCCGGGAAGGGCAATCGTCTATGCTCCTGCGTGCATGAGCGGCGGGGCATGTCCGGCCGACCAAGGTCATTGCCAGAGGGGTACTCGATGAGCATGGGGGCAGATCGTGCGCTTCCCGTTATTCCGCGAACGGTCTGGACGTTGGGTTTTGTCAGCCTGTTCATGGACCTGTCGTCCGAGCTGGTGCATAGCCTGTTGCCGCTGTATCTGGTCAGTGAGCTCGGCATCAGTATCCTGGCGGTGGGTATCATCGAGGGCGTGGCGGAGGCCACTGCGCTGATCGTGAAGGTGTTTTCCGGCGCGCTCAGCGACTTTATCGGGCGGCGCAAGGAATTATTGTTGCTCGGTTACGGGCTTGCGGCCCTGACCAAGCCATTGTTCCCGTTGGCGAGTTCGGCAGGCGTGGTGTTCACTGCACGTATTCTGGATCGGATCGGCAAAGGTATACGGGGGGCACCACGCGATGCGCTGGTCGCCGATGTGGCGCCCGCTGCCATTCGCGGAGCCTGCTTTGGCTTGCGCCAGGCGATGGACACTGTGGGCGCATTTCTCGGGCCACTGCTGGCCATTCTGCTGATGACGGTGTTTGCCGGGGCGATCTCGTCGGTACTGTGGTTTGCCGTGATTCCTGCTGCGCTGGCCGTTGGGCTGTTGCTGGTGGGGATCCGCGAGCCTGCTCACGAAGGGGGCGAGCGACACTTCCGTGCGCCGCTGCGGATGGCCTCGTTGAGGCAGTTTTCCTCGGCGTACTTGTGGGTCGTGGCCATTGGCGCAGCGTTTTCACTGGCGCGCTTCAGTGAAGCGTTTCTGATTCTGCGTGCGCAGCAGGCAGGTTTCGCGGCCACCTGGGTGCCTCTGGTCATGGTGGTGATGGCAGGTTTCTACATGGTGTCGGCCTACCCGGTCGGTAAGTGGTCGGACCGGGTCAGCCGTACGGCACTGTTGTCCATGAGCCTGGTGTTGCTGATACTGGCTGACCTTGTCCTGGCGTATGCCCAAGGCACCTGGGCGATGATGGCCGGCGTTGCGCTGTGGGGGCTGCATATGGGCTTCAGCCAAGGCACGCTGGCCACACTGGTCGCCGATACCACGCCCGCCGATCTGAAAGGCACGGCATTTGGGGTGTTCAACCTGGTCGGTGGGCTGGCCTTGTTGCTGGCCAGTGTGATTGCCGGCTGGCTTTGGCAAGCCTATGGCGCTGCGATGGCATTTTACGCAGGTGCAGTTTTTTCGGCGCTGTCATTGCTCCTGCTGTTCGGCAGAGCGCGTGCCAATTGACCTCGCCCGTACCGCACAAGCACCTTAAGGAACCCTTAAGTCCCGATAAAAGCGCGTTCAGCTTCCATTAAGTAATGGCGGTTATCGTGAAGCCATCTTTTCCTCTACCTGAGGGCTTCTCGATGAAAAAGGCTGTCTTTTCCCTTGCCCTTGCGGGTGTCGCCGCAGCCCCGGCATTTGCACACGCTCGGGAGGTCACCCTCACCAGCACCTTGCAATCCTATCGTGGCAACGGTGCCTATGTTGCCATTTACCTGACCGATGCCCAGGGCAAGTATGAACGTACCCTGTGGGTGGCTGGCAAGAAGGCCAAGTACTACAAGCACCTGCGCGACTGGGCTCGTGGCAGCGGCCTGAACGCTGCCGAATTCGACGGCATCAGTGGTGCCAGTGTCGGCAGTGGCGAAACGCTGAAAGTGTCGGTGGACATTGCCGATGCATTGATCGACGCCGGCTATCAGATCCGCATCGACACCGCGGTGGAAGACAAACGCGAAAACAGCGCCGAGGTTCAGGTGCCGCTGACCCGCGAGGGCTCGGGTAAGGCAACCTCGGGCAATGGCTACGTCGATAGCTTCCGTTACGACCTTTGATGCCGGTGAGGTACAGGCTCATGTTGCGCAAACTTCATTCGTGGCCAGGTGTGGCGCTGAGTGTGCTGGTCATGGTCGTAGCCCTGAGCGGGGCGACCCTGGCGCTGCAACCGACACTCACGCGCCTGGAGGTGGGTAGCCCGCTGCAGGGCGTCAGCGCCGCTACCGTTGCCTCACGGATCACTCAGCAGGTTGCCGGCGTCGAGCTGATCGAGCGGGCACCTTCAGGCGAGGTACGGGTAACGGTCGACGCGAAGCACGGTGGCGACACCCTGCGTGTCGATCCGCGTACCGGGGCAGTACTGGGCGCCTATGCGCCAGGCGCCTTCATGACCTGGATGCGGGACCTGCACCGTTCGTTCTTCTCGGGTGACATGGGGCGCGGTGTCAGTGGTGTCGTGGCCCTGGTGATGGCGCTGCTGTCACTGTCCGGCGTGGTGTTGTTGGCCCGAAAAATGGGTGGGTGGCGCAAGCTGTTGGCCCGCTCAACGGGTGACCGTTCTCAGCGCTGGCACTCGGCCGCTGGCCGCCTGAGCGTGCCAGGGCTGATACTGTTGTCGGTGACAGGCCTGTACATGTCCGGCGTCACCTTTGGCCTGATCGATGATGGCATGGCGCTTGAGCCGGCCTATCCCAGCCAGGTGACACAAGGCCCGCATGCCGCCGTGGCTGACCTGAAGGCCCTCAAGGCCGTTGACATCGCCGACCTGCGTGAACTGGAGTTTCCCAAGCCCGAGGACAGCAACGGCGTCATTACCCTGAGAACCGCGTCTGGCGATGGCTACGTCGACCAGGCGTCAGGCGAATGGCTGGGCTATCAGGCCCACACGTTGGCGCGTCAGGTCTATGAGACGGTCTATCAGTTGCACACTGGCGAAGGCTACTGGTGGTTGAGCCTGCTGTGTGGCCTGTGTGTGTCGATAGTGCCGTTGTTGGCCATTACCGGCACGTTGATCTGGTGGCAACGGCGCACGCTGACGCCAACACTGCGTGGCAACGTCGGCGCGCAACAGGCGGATACCGTGGTGCTGGTAGGCAGTCAGTCGGCGAACACCTGGGCGTTTGCCAGCGCCGTGCACGATGCCCTGACGAATGCCGGTCATGCCGTGCATACCGCCACGATGAACAGCCTGCAACCGCGCTATCGTCAGGCCAAGCGCCTGCTGGTGCTGACCTCGACCTACGGTGATGGGCATGCGCCGGACTCTGCCAGTGCCTTCCTGGCACGCTTGCAACACGCCCAGTTGGGGCCTGAGGTGGCGGTTGCAGTACTGGGCTTTGGTGATTCACGTTTCAAACAGTTTTGCGCCTATGCCCAACGGGTGCAGGACGCCTTGTCGGACGCTGGTTGTTCAACGTTGTTGCCCCTGGCTACGGTTGATCGTGGCGATGCCGAAGCCTTCAGTAAGTGGGGGGACGACCTTGCCGAGCAATTGGGTGTGGCGCTGCACCTGCAACCAGTGCGTGTTTCCATGCCGACACGCAGCCTCGAATTGATCGAGCGGGTGGTTTACGGTGATACAGCCGAGACCAGCACCGCCGTCATGCGTTTTGCGCCCGTACCCCGCCCTGGGCGTAACCTGCTGTCCTGGCTGCTGCGCAAAGACCGTTTGCCTGCGTTCGAACCAGGGGACTTGCTGGGTGTCGTGCCAGGCAACGGGCAAGAGGCAAGGCTTTACTCCATTGCCACCAGCCGTAGCGACGGGGTGGTTGAGATTTGTGTGCGTCGACACGTGCAGGGGCTGTGCTCGGGATACCTGCATACGTTGCCGCTTGGCGGTCGCATCGAGGCGTTCGTTCAGCAACACCCGCATTTCCGGCCGAGTGCCGGGCAGGCTCCGGTCATTCTGGTGGGCGCGGGTACCGGGATCGGTCCGTTGGTAGGCTTTATTCGCAAGAACCACCGCGCGCGTCCGATCAACCTGTATTGGGGTGGGCGCTCTGCCGCGACAGACTTCCTCTATGAGGACGAACTGGGTACTTACCTGGAGGACGGGCGGCTCAACCACCTGAGCACGGCGTTCTCTCGCGGAGCAGAGCGCGCCTACGTTCAAGACCGCATTCGCGCCGATGCGCTGAAGCTGCAGGCGTTGATCCAGAGCGGGGCGCAAGTGTTGGTGTGCGGAGGACGTGAAATGGCAGAAAGCGTCAGGCAGGTGTTTGACGGGCTGTTGGCACCCATTTGCCTCAACGTCGAGGCCCTCAACGTACAGGGGCGATACCGTGAAGACGTTTTCTGAGTCAGCGCTTGCGCGCTACAGCCTCAATGGCGAAACCATGGGAACGCGCTACAGCGCGGTCTTCTATGCGCCAGTGGGGCAGGACACCTCGGTGCTGCATGCACGGTTGTTTCAGGCGGTCGATGCCGTGGACCAGCAGATGTCCACCTGGAAACCCGACTCGGCGTTGATGCGGTTGAACGCCTTGCCAGTCGGCGAGTGGATGGAGATTCCCGATGCCTTGCTGTGGGTCTTGTCGACAGCGCTGCGTATTGAGCACGAGTCACAGGGGGCCTTCGACATCGGCGTGGGTGACCTGGTCAACGCCTGGGGGTTTGGTGCGGGCGGTCAATCGGCTGAAGTACTGGCGGCGAACGGGGGGCAGACGCGACACCGCGCCTCGGCAGCCCTTGAAATCGACTTCAGCACTCAACGCGTACGTAAACGCCTGCCCATTACCCTGGACCTGAACGGTATCGCCAAAGGCTTTGGCGTCGACCAACTGGCCCACTGCCTGGAACAGGCGGGCATTAAGCATTACCTGGTCGGCATCGACGGCGAGATGCGTGCAGCCGGGCACAAACCCTCGGGCGACCCCTGGAACATCGCGATCGAAAAGCCGCTGCGTGGCCTGCGAGAGGTGATGGGGGTCATGGAACTCAGCGATGCGTCTATCGCAACCTCCGGTGATTACCGGCATTGGGTCGAGCGCGACGGCGTACTGTACTCGCACACCATGGACCCGGCCCGTGGCCGCGCACTGCACTCGCCGCTGGCGGCAGTATCGGTGGTCGCCACCAGTTGCATGTACGCGGATGCCTGGGCCACCGCGTTGATGGTGCTGGGCCCGGACGAGGGCGTTGCCTTGGCGCAGCAGCGGGGTATGGATGCCGTGTTTTTGCTGCGTGACGGTGATGGATTCAAACAGATCGCTGTGTTTGATGGCCAGGTACAATAGGCGCACACCCTGGCATTGAAATGGAGTTCTAACCACTGTGATTTACTTGATACGTCATGCTACGCCTGTGCTCTGTTACGGCCGCTGCGATGCAGCGACGGCCAAGCGCCTTCTGGATGAGTACAACCAGACCACACAGATCGATCTGCGCGAAATCGAAGGTTTTCTTCAGCAATTGCCGCTGAGTCAGCCGTTGTTGTCGGCAGAGGTGCGGGTGCTGTCCTCGCCGGTCAATAGAGCCTACGTTACTGCCTGCAGATTGTTTGGCGCTACGCGTGTTCAAACCGACAACCGCTTGCATGAGTATGACCTGCGCTTGAGTCGCCTCCCGTTCCTGCGGATAGGCCTCAAGCAGTGGTTTGCGTTGTTCCGGGTACTGTGGTTGCTGGGTGTTTCGTTGGGGGCGGCTTCCCGCCGAGACGAAACCCGGCGGGCGCAGGGCGTCGCTGACGAGCTGTACCAGTCATGGGTAACCACGGGCGGGCGTACGGCGGTGGTGTCCCATGGCCTGTTTCTCCGGACAGTCAGAAAGGCCCTGCAAAAACAGGGCATGCAGTCACGTGAAGTATACCGCTCAGGTTGTTTTACCGTAGACCTGCTGACCCGCTGAGCATCGACGCCAACCCGAACATGGCGATACGGCTGTTGAGGCCGACGTGTTCGCGATAGGTCAGGCCAAGAGCGCTCCGCTCTTGGCGCTCCGAGAGAGCTTCGGAAATTTCCTACTCAGTTTGCTGAAACGGATGAGCGTGTATTGGCTTACTGTTGAATGCATAGGAAAAAGTACTGCGGCTTGTCTGACACGTTAACTGGATACCTCCATTCACTGTCCTCTCACGGAGCGAGAAATGATTGATCGACTGATCAAAGGCGACCTCTCTGGATTCACGAAATGGCCTTGGATAGGCGTTGCTCTTGCGCGTTTGTTTTCTAGAAATCCTACGGCTCTGTAGGAAGCATCCATGGCCATTCTCATTCTTCCCCTCCGACCTGCACGCGTTGTTGTTCGGGCCACGGTGTCTCTGTCCTCGCTGGCGCAAACGGTCGTCACCCTTTTCGGTAGAGCAGGTAATCACCATGAGTAGCGTTCATGATCAAGCCATGCAGCATGTTTATCGACAAGTGCTTCAGCGGCTGATGGAGCACTTTTCCCAGGCCCAGCGTGCCTCCTTGCAACTCTTGATTCAGCGCGTGATTGTTGCCGCGGGCGGTTACGAACGCGTCGCGGGCTTCAAGGTGATGTATGCCCATGGCGGTGGCAAAGACAGCGTCCAGGCCCTGGCTTTCCTGCGTGCCGCGCAGTTGAGCATCGCGGCGCGCTCTACCTCGACCTTTCACCTGCGTATTGCGACGGCCCGGCACGCAGGCATGACCGCTGATGTCATGGCGAACATCGAGCGTGGTTATTCGGCACTGTTTGTCCATGATGACCCGCGCGTCGAGGCGTTGGTGCTCGATGGCGGGGTGTTGCAGCCGTTCGACAGCGGTCAGACAGCCACGCCGGACCAATGTCAGGCGGACCGCAACGACCTGTTGCTGTCCGGGCATTTGACACTGGGGGCAGCTTGCCCGGCGTTCTGCGGATGTTGTTACCCGGGCCTGGCTGATCTGTATCGGCACGCAATGGCATGGGATGGCGGTGTGGATGCGGTCATCAGCGCCGACCCCTTGCCCGAGCGCAAGCGCTACCTGGCCTGGGGGCGCCGGGTGCTTCGACGCGCGGGGGTTGGGCTGAGTGCCCAGGTCGCGACATTCCCCAGGGCCATGATCGATGCGCTGGGCGCGGTGCGGCGTCAACAGGTGCAGCAGTGGTTGGGCCAGCCTTTGCAGGCCCAGCCTTTCGCGGGAAGCCAGCGCCCGTTGCGGTTCATTGCGATCGATGATCTGGTTCACCAGCCGTTTGACGAGCCGTGCGACGTGCTGAATGCGTTTCTGGGCTTCCACTACGATGAGCATTCCTTTGTGCTCAGCGAGTCGGATTGCGCCACGCCACTGCTAAGTGCCCACCTGTGGGGCCTGCGCAGCGAGCATGTGCATGGGCAGCCCTATGTGGCCGGCGTGAACGACTACCTCAAGCGTGCCCGTGTTCGGATGCAACGCAAGCAGATGTCGCCGTCATTGCAACGCGAGGCCCTGGCCGCATGGCAAGGGGCCGATCAATTGGCACAGCGTCGCCAGCGGGCTCGCGATCTTGCTGCCCAGGCCTATGGCTTGAGTGAGGCGCAGTTGATCTGCCTGCTCTTTGCGCCCTTTGTCGAAGGCGGCAAGCGGCTGGAGCAGTTTTTACGCCGGTGTCACCCAGGCATGCTGGTTGCGCTACCGTACATGCACAAGGCGCTGCGTGAGCAACGGGCACCGGAGCCGGTTGTCCAGTGGCTGGTGAGTATCGGCGGCTTGCCGCTGTCGACCTTGCAGGCGTTGTACCGGCTTGAAGCAGAGGCGTTGAGTCCGTCGCTCAATCACCCGACTCACGGTCAGTGTTTTGGCAGGGCTGCGGCACACCGCTGATCACGGGAAGTTGCCAAGATTGCCGGTCTGTATGTATAACCAGTGCTCGCACATTCTGGTTGCATGCTTGCTGTGATCGCTCACCCTGTTTCTGATCCGTTTTACTACCTCCACAACTTCCAGCAGGTACTGGACTGGTTGCAGCTGCGTTATGCGGACCTGCTTACGGAGCAGGAGCACGAGTTTGTTCGCCTGTTCGGCCAGCAACCACGTGCGGCCCAGGCAATGCTGGTACGCATGGTGATGCGCAAGGGCCAGTTGTTTCGTGCCAGCAAGTTGATCTACCCCGAGATTGGCCCATCGGCCGAGGCCTTGGCGCCGTTGGTGGCGTTGGCCTGGGTCGATGATGATGGCGTGCTGAGCCTGGAGCAGCTGTTCCAGATGCTGCGCAAGGATGAAATCGTTGCCTGTTTTTCCACGGCTTTGACACGCCCTCGGGCGGCAAAACCCGATCTTTTCGAGCAATTGGTGCCGTTGTACCCCGAGCCACGTCGTTTGTCCGAGTGGTATCCGGGCTTTGCCGAAGCTGTTTATGAGTGGCGTTTGCAAGCCTTGTGCGACCGCCTGCGTCTGCTGTTTTTTGGCAATCTGCATCAGGACTGGTCCGAATTCGTATTGGCTGACCTGGGTGTGCTGCGTTACGAACAGGTGGCGTTCAGCATTGATTCCCGGGCGATGCGCCAGCGCGAAGATGTGGAGGTTGCCCTGGCCTTGCATGAGTGTGCCGAGCAACTTGCTGCGGGCGCTGCCGTCGAACAGGTACTGGCGCGCGCCGAGCACTTGCGCAGCGCCAATCCCTGGCTGGAACGTCGCCGGGCCCGCTTGCTGTTCCACCTGGGCCAGCACTGTGAGCGGGAGGGTAACTGGGCATTGGCCCAGCAGGTCTATCCGCTCAGCGCGCACCCGCAGGCGCCATTACGTCACATACGGGTGCTGGAGCGCGGCGAACAGTGGGCGGCGGCGCTGCATCTGGCCGAGGCGGTCAGTGAACAGCCGCTCAATGCGCTGCAAGCGCAGGCGTTGGCCAGAGTGCTGCCGCGCCTGCGGCGCAAGCTGGGTGGCCCTGTGCAGCCGAGGCGCCCGGCACCTGAGGTGCATCGGATCGACCTGTGCCTGCCTCGCGAGCATGCGGTGCAGGGTGTCGAGCGGGCAGTCCAGCAGTATCTTCAGGAAGAGGGCGGGCAGGTGTTCTATGTCGAGAACTGCCTGTTCAACGGCCTGTTTGGCCTGCTTTGCTGGGACGCGATTTTCGCGCCGCTGCCGGGGGCGTTCTTCCACCCGTTCCAACGTGGCCCCCAAGACCTGCATGACCCCGGTTTCCAGGCGCGTCGTGAGGTGCTGTTCGGTGACTGCCTGGCACAGTTGGAGGATGGTCGCTATCGCCAGACGATCCGCGCCAACCATGCGGCGAAACAGGGCCTGCAGTCGCCTTTCGTGGTTTGGGACGTGCTTGACGAAACACTGTTGGAACAGGCCCTGGCCTGTGTGCCCGCCGAGCATCTGAGCCAGTGTTTCCGGCGCCTGCTGGAAGATATCAAGCACAACCGCGCCGGCATGCCCGACCTGATTCAACTGTGGCCTGAGGCGCGGCGCTACCGGATGATCGAGGTCAAAGGCCCCGGTGACCGCCTTCAGGACAATCAGCTGCGCTGGATCGAGTTCTGCAATGAACATGGCCTGCCAGTCGAGGTTTGCCATGTGCAATGGGAGCCGCAGGCTTCATGACGTATGTGGTCGCTGTACGTGCGTTATGTGAATTTACTGCAAAGCAGGGCGACCTGGACCTGCGCTTCACACCATCGCCTACGGCTCAGGAGGGGATCGCCGGGCATCGCCGGGTGGTCGCTCGGCGCGGTTCGGACTATGAGGCTGAAGTCACGCTGGAGGGCAGTTACGAGCACCTTCGGGTGCGTGGTCGCGCTGATGGCTATGAGCCCTCGGCCAACCGGCTGGAGGAGATCAAGACTTACCGCGGTGACCTCGCCAATCAACCGGACAATCATCGTGCGTTGCATTGGGCACAGGCGCGCATTTATGGCTGGCTGCTGTGCAGCACGCGGCACCTGAGCGAGATCCACCTGGCACTGGTCTACCTGGATGTCGACAGTGACCGCGAGACCCGTATCGAGCAGCACTACCCGGCCGAGGCTCTGGAGCAGTACTTCAAGCAGCAATGTACGGCCTTTCTGGCGTGGGCCGTTCCCCAGATGCAGCGGTTGACCGAGCGCAACAGCGGGCTGCAGGCGCTGAGTTTTCCTTACGCGCACATGCGCAGCGGCCAGCGCGATCTGGCCGAAACGGTGTACAAGGCGGTCAGCACGGGCCGTTGTCTGATGGCCCAGGCCACCACGGGCATTGGCAAGACCCTGGGCACATTGTTCCCGATGCTCAAGGCTGTCGTGCCGCAACAACTGGACAAAGTGATCTTTCTGACCGCCAAGACCCCGGGGCGGGCCTTGGCACTGGACGCAGTGCGCCAGGTCATGACCAGCGCGCCCACGCTTGCGCTACGCAGCCTCGAACTGGTGGCCAGGGACAAGGCCTGTGAGTATCCGCAGAACGCCTGCCATGGCGAGTCCTGCCCGTTGGCCAAGGGGTTTTATGACCGTTTGCCGGCGGCGCGGCAGGCGGCGCGGCAGGTCGCACTGCTGGATAAGGCCGCGTTGCGCGAGGTGGCGCTGAGGCATCAGGTCTGTCCTTATTACTTGAGCCAGGAGATGGCGCGCTGGGTCGATGTCGTGGTTGCTGACTACAACTATTACTTTGACCAAAGCGCCTTGCTGCATGGCCTGGCCCAGCTCAATCAATGGCGTGTGGCGGTGTTGGTGGACGAGGCGCATAACCTGGTCGAACGCGCCCGCCAGATGTACAGCGCGAGCCTCGATCAGTGGTCGTTGCAGAGCCTGCGACGCAGCAAGCCTGTCGGTATGACCAGTGCATTGCAGCAACTCAATCGTCAGTGGAATGCGCTGCACAATGAGCAGGTGGCGCCCTACAGGGCCAGCGTCGAGTTGCCGACAGCCTTTCTCAAGGCCTTGCAGCGCTGCCTGACGCTGATTCAGGAACAGATGAATCAGGCTCCGTCGGGGCTGGACCCGGCATTGATGGACTTTTACTTCCGTGGGTTGCAATTCAGCCGGTTGAGCGAAGTCTTTGACGCAAACTTCCTGTTCGACATCAGCAAGCGTGAGGGCCAGGGGCGGCGCAGCCTGTCGACCCTGTGCCTGCGCAACGTACTGCCAGCGCCGTTGATAGCGCCGAGAATGACGGCGGCACGCAGCGTTGTGCTGTTCTCCGCCACACTTGGGCCTCGGCAGTTCTATGCCGACCTGCTGGGCATGCCAGGCGACACCGCCTGGCTGGAGGTGGCTTCGCCCTTTGTCGCCGAGCAGTTGCAGGTGCGTGTGGTCAGCGATATTTCGACGCGCTACCAGCACCGTCAGGCATCTATCGCTCCCATCAGCGAACTGATTGCCGAGCAGTATGCCCGGCAACCGGGCAACTACCTGGCGTTCTTCAGCAGTTTCGAGTACCTGCAGCACGTGGCCGAAATGCTGGCAACGCGGTACCCGGCCATTCACCAATGGCGTCAGTCGCAAGGGATGGCTGAGGAGGCACGGCAGGCGTTTCTTGAACGCTTTGTCGACGGTGGACAAGGGATCGGTTTCGCGGTGTTGGGCGGGGCGTTCGCCGAAGGGGTCGATCTGCCGGGAACCCGCCTGATCGGTGCGTTCGTCGCGACCCTGGGCCTGCCGCAAGTCAACCCGGTCAATGAACAGATCAAGCACCGCATGGCCGAGCGGTTTGGCGCAGGCTTTGATTACACCTACCTGTACCCAGGGGTGCGCAAGGTCATCCAGGCCGCTGGGCGCGTTATTCGTGGCCCCGAGGATCGGGGTGTGGTGATGCTGATCGATGACCGGTTTGCCGAGCCGAAGGTACAGCAGATGTTTCCAGCGTGGTGGGCTCCGCAAAAAAAATAGTCGTCAGGGCAGGGAGCTTCCACGTCGCCTTAAGGTCAAACTGCCAGTAAACTGTGACCTTTCATTACCCTGAACACCCATTCTTGAGGTTTTGCATGAAGCTCAGTCCCCTGGCGGGCAAACCGGCACCTGCGTCGATTCTGGTCGATATCCCTCGACTGCTGACCGCCTACTACTCTGGCCGGCCGGATGCCGGCATCGCCACCCAACGGGTAGCGTTCGGTACTTCAGGGCATCGCGGCAGTTCTCTGGAGTTGAGTTTCAACGAAGACCATGTACTGGCTATCAGCCAGGCCATTTGCCTGTACCGCAAGGTCAAAGGCATTGATGGCCCGCTGTTCGTCGGTATCGATACCCACGCACTGTCCACGCCGGCAGCAGCCACCGCATTGCAGGTACTGGCCGCCAATGGCGTCGAAGTGATGCTGGCAAAGGACGATGAGTACACGCCAACGCCGGCAGTGTCCCACGCCATTCTTTGTTACAACCGTGGTCGCAGCCGCGGTCTGGCCGATGGTGTGGTCATCACCCCGTCGCACAACCCACCACAGAGCGGCGGCTTCAAGTACAACCCGCCCAATGGCGGCCCGGCCGACAGCGACGTGACCAAGTGGATCGAGGCCAAGGCCAACGAACTGCTGGCCGATGGCCTGAAAGACGTGAAGCGCATGGACTATGAGCAGGCGCTCAAGGCCAGCACGACCCATCGTCATGACTACCTGGGCAATTACGTCAGCGATCTGGTCAATGTGATTGATTTCGATGCTATTCGTGGTGCCAACCTGCGCCTTGGCGTTGACCCGCTGGGCGGTGCCGGTGTGCGCTACTGGTCGGCCATTGCCGATCACTATCGCCTGAACCTGGACGTGGTCAACACCGAGGTCGACCCGACCTTCCGCTTCATGAGCGTGGACTGGGACGGCCAGATCCGTATGGACCCGTCCTCGCCTTATGCCATGCAGGGCCTGATCGGCCTGCGTGAGCGTTTTGACGTTGCCTTTGCCTGCGACCCCGACCATGACCGTCACGGCATCGTCACGCCAAACGGCCTGCTGGCTCCGAACAACTACCTGGCGGTTGCCATCGACTACCTGTTCCAGAACCGTCCGCAGTGGCGCGCCGATGCGGCCG
Source organism: Pseudomonas laurentiana (assembly GCF_014648275.1). Lineage (GTDB taxonomy): Bacteria > Pseudomonadota > Gammaproteobacteria > Pseudomonadales > Pseudomonadaceae > Aquipseudomonas > Aquipseudomonas laurentiana. Next base: position 312,072 of record NZ_BMQU01000002.1, on the reverse strand, counting down.
TTGGCAAGACCGTGGTCAGCAGTGGCCTGATCGACCGGGTGACGGCACGTTTGGGGCGTCGTCTCTACGAAGTGCCGGTTGGTTTCAAGTTCTTTGCCGAAGGGCTGTTCGACGGCTCGCTCGGTTTTGGTGGCGAAGAGAGTGCCGGTGCTTCGTTCCTGCGCAAGGATGGCAGTGTGTGGGCCACCGACAAGGACGGCTTGATCCCGGCGTTGCTGGCGGCGGAAATCACCGCGCGTACCGGGCGTAACCCGAGCCAGGCGTATGCCGCATTGACCGCCGAGCTGGGTGAACCCTTCGCGACGCGTGTCGAGGCCAAGGCCAACCCGCAACAGAAAGCCCTGTTGAGCAAGCTGGCGCCGGAGCAGGTGAAGTCCACTGAACTGGCCGGTGAGCCAATTCAGCAGATCCTCAGTCATGCGCCGGGCAATGGCCAGGCCATCGGCGGTTTGAAAGTGATGACCGCCAACGGCTGGTTTGCGGCGCGTCCGTCGGGTACCGAGGACATCTACAAGATCTACGCCGAGAGCTTTATCGACGATGCACACCTGCAGCGCCTGGTAAGCGAAGCCCAGGAATTGGTCGATAACGCCATTTCCTGATCTTTGGTCGCGCACCCGCCCCGTTAGCGGGGCGGGTGCCGGTCAGGCAACATCGACCAGAACGATTTCGCTGTCCTCCAGCGCCGTCACTCGCAGCAACGATTCGTCTTCGATCGCCAGGCCGTCACGGGCAGCGGCGCGCACACCGTTGACCTCGATCAGCCCTTTGGCCGGCACCAGATAGCCGCGACGTCCGCTGTCCAGCACGTACTCGGCGCTTTCTCCGGCTTTCAGTGTCGCCGCGACCAGCCGTGCGTCAGACCGGATGCGCAAGCTTTGCTCGTCACCTTCACGGCCACTGGCCAGGGTCACGAAGCCTTCGCCGCGCTCACCTTTGGGAAACGGACGGGTGCCCCACGAGGGTGCTTCGCCGCTGCGCTCTGGAATGATCCAGATCTGGAAGATGCGCGTATCAACCTTCTCCAGGTTGTACTCACTGTGGACGATTCCGGTCCCGGCGCTCATCACTTGCACATCGCCCGCTTCCGTACGGCCTTTGTTGCCCAGGTTGTCCTGGTGACTGATTGCCCCTTCGCGGACATAGGTAATGATTTCCATGTCACGGTGCGGGTGCGGTGGGAAACCGCTGCCTGCAGCGATCAGGTCATCGTTCCAGACCCGCAGGGTGCCCCAGTGCATGCGCTCGGGGTCGTAGTATTCGGCGAATGAAAAGTGATGATGGGCATCCAGCCAGCCGTGGTTGGCATGGCCAAGGGTGGCGAAAGGGCGCAGTTGCAACATGAGTCATCTCCTCGGCAAGGTTTATGGAAATGATGATCGCGCACTTAATGATCGAAATTAAGCGTAAATTTCGGCTTATATTGATCTGATTATTAGATGTAAAAGGTGCAGTGATGGATTCACTTCATCGCCTAATTACCTGATCTACAAGCAATCGGCTGGTGCTTTGCGGTCAATGGAGCGAACATGGCGACAGAGCCCTTTTCAGTTGGAGTCGGTGTGTCACACGAGCGCCCCAAGCACCCCCCGGAATTAACCCCGCCGGCCCAGTTACCCTGGGTCAGGCGGTTGTTGGCCCGTGTCCTTGGTCGAGGCCTGAGCCGGTTGCAGGCACAGCACCGCGACTCGTGGTTTCAGGGGCATGCCAGCGGCCAACGTACCGGCCATGCCGAGGGCTTGCGCGAGGGCTATGAGGAGGGCCGTGTCGACGGTTTCGAGGCCGGCCGCCAGGTTCTGGTGATTCGTGATACCCGCCCCGATGCGCATGTCGTGCCAGGACAGGACGACAGCCTGTTCGACGATTGGCGTCTGCCGCTCAGTGCCGAGCTGAAAAAACGCTTCAAGGCCGACGTTGCGCAGCGCCTGCCCGCGCAGGCACAGCCCAGCGCCGCGCAATGGAAAATGATCTTCAGTGACACGCCCTCGACCTGCGTGATTGCGGGTGCCGGTGCTGGCAAGTCCACGTCCCTGGTGCTGCGTATTCTGCTGTTGCGCCACTACCTGGGCTATGAGCTGGATGCCATGACCGTGGTTACGTTCACGCGGGAGTCGCGCAAGGACTTCATCGTACGACTGACCCAGGTGTTTGCCTTATGGGACCTCAACCTGACCCCGGTAGAGGCCCGCGAGTTGGTGCGTACCTTCCATTCGTGGATTCTGCCACTGGTGCGCAGCCTGCCGGGTTTCAGCCAGCTGCGGGCCTTTGAGACGCTGGGCAGTGAGCTACCGGGTGGCAGCGAGTCGAATGCCGAGACCAACCCCTTTGACCTGCGTATCAATGATGCCCAGCGTCAGCAGTTGAACCTGTGCTACCGCGACCTGATGCAGGGTAGCCCTCGCTTTGCCGAGTTGATCACGACCCTGCGGCGCCAGGCCTTGCAGCTCAAGGCGTTGGACCGCGATCATCCCGACGTGCAGAAACGCGCTGCGGTGACGCAACTGTCTGCCGAGCGCGACGAGGAGTTGTGCGACACGATTGAAGACCTCTGGTTCAGGGCGGGCGCATGGCCGATCAGGGGCATCGAGCCAAGCCGGGAAACCGTGGAAATCAATGGCAGCCGTTTTCATTTCCATGGCTACATTGCCGAACTCGATGCCTGGGTCGTATTGGGTTTCGATCCTGGGGAAAACAAGGACTACAAGCGCCCGAGTGCCAAGTTACCGGTGTGGGCCGAGTGGGTTATCAAACGCACGTTGTTTCAAGCTTTCTGCGATAAGCCATTGATATGGCTTGAAAACTATTCGGCAGCCAAGCGCTTGACCGCCTCCCTTGCAACGGATGCCGTGGCCGGGCCGGGCTTTGACTACAAGGTCAAGGGCGAGCTCTCGTCGGTGCCGCTCCTGGACGCCTTCGTCAGTGCTGCCGGGTTCATCGAGAACCTTGGCCTGGACGTTTGCGCAGCAGTCGGGCGCATGAGCTTTCCAGCGGGTGACAGCGATGCACTGTTCTTTGAAGCCTTGAGTCTGTACTGGCGGGCGCTGGAGAACCACCTGTTGGCGCAGTCGCCGCCGATCATGAGCTATAACCGAATGTTCGCCCTGTTCGCGGAGAACACCCCCGAGAACCTGCGCTTGTTGCCCGATGCCTTGCTCAGGCCTTTGGCGCACCTGATGATCGACGAGTTCCAGGATGTCTCGCCGCAGATCGTTTCCTGGCTACGGGCCTGTCTGCGTGAAATCCGCCGGCGCGGGCCAGCATTGCATGTGGGGCGCACCGCCCAGCATTCGTCGCTGCTGTGCGTGGGCGATGACTGGCAATCGATCTACGGCTGGCGGGGTAGCTCACCCAAGTACTTCATGGAGTTCGCCAAGGAATTCGTCTCGCCGTCCAGCACGCGGGTGATGCTTAGCGACAACTACCGCAGCCACCAGCACATCATTGATGCAGCCGAGCACATTGTTAAGCCGGCTCCGGCGATCAACGGCAAGAAAGCCAAAGCCTGTGGTCTGGCGGCCGAGGACGCCGTGCCGGTCACGGTGCAGCCGCGTGATGAGGCGGCGCTTGCCCAGCAGTTGATGACGCATTATCGGCAGGGGGATTCGGTGATGATGTTGTATCGAAAAAGCAGCGATAAGTCATTGATTTCAGAGTATTTACAGCCGCTTATCAACCATGAGAAGGGCCTTGCGCCAGGGCAACGCCGGTTCCGTCAGCTGACCTACCACAGCGCCAAGGGGCTGCAGGCCGATGCGGTGTTCATGCTTGGCGATTGCCAGCATGTGACGCGTTCGCCGTACAAGAATCAGGTGTATCGCCAAGCCGGGCTTGGCCGTAGCGGTGACCCTGAAGCCTACGACAATGCGCAGAAGGACGAAGTCTTGCGCCTGGCCTATGTCGCCGTCACGCGCGCCGTCAGGCATTGTTACTGGCATGTCGAGACGCCGACCGGGGAGGCGCAGAACCTGCCCCGGGCATCGTCTCAGGTCGATGGCAGCAAAGCGTTCTTCGACGACCTCAGGCCTTGAATGCGGCCGGCGGTGCTGTCGCTGGCACCGTTTTGCCGATGGCCTGCTCGACCCGTCGGGCCACGGCCGGGTCGTCGGCAAACGGTATCAGGCTGGCCTGATCGTCCACGTCATGGGTGTGCCGTCGCAGGCAGGCGGTAGTCACCCAATAGAAGAACAGCAGTGCGCTCAGGCAGGACACGGCATACCCCCAATCGTTCATGATGGGTCTCCTCAGGCGATCTGTGCAGTGTTGAGGGCCAGCCCAGGGTTGGCAACACGTACCGTGCGCCAGGTGTTCCAGGCCATCAACAGCATGCCGGTCAGGAAACATACACCACCGGCAAAACGCACGATGAAGCCTGGGTGGCTGGCGACCAGCGCCTCGACGAAGGAGTAGGTCAGGGTTCCATCATCGTTGGTGGCACGCCACATCAGGCCCTGCGTGATGCCATTGACCCACATCGAGGCGATGTAGAGCACGGTGCCGATGGTGGCCAGCCAGAAATGCAGGTTGATCAGCCCGGTGCTGTACATCCGCTCGCGGCCGAAGACCTTGGGAATCATGTGGTACAACGCGCCGAAGGTGATCATGGCGACCCAGCCCAGGGCACCGGCGTGCACATGCCCAATGGTCCAGTCGGTGTAGTGGGACAGGGCATTGACGGTCTTGATTGCCATCATCGGCCCTTCAAAGGTCGACATGCCGTAGAACGCCAGCGAGAGCACCAGAAAGCGCAGGATCGGGTCGTCGCGCAGCTTATGCCAGGCCCCGGAGAGGGTCATCATGCCGTTGATCATGCCGCCCCAGCTGGGCGCCAGCAGGATCAACGACATCGCCATCCCCAGCGATTGCGCCCAGTCGGGCAGCGCGGTGTAGTGCAGGTGATGCGGGCCGGCCCAGATGTACAGGGTGATCAGTGCCCAGAAATGCACGATGGACAGGCGGTAGGAGTACACCGGCTTGCCGACTTGCTTGGGCACGAAGTAGTACATCATCCCGAGGAAGCCCGTCGTCAGGAAGAACCCCACGGCATTGTGCCCGTACCACCACTGGACCATGGCGTCGGTGGCGCCGGCATAGACCGGGTAGGATTTGAACCAGCTGACCGGGATCGACAGGTGATTGACCACATGCAGCATGGCAATCACCACAATGAAGGCGCCGAAGAACCAGTTGCCCACATAGATATGCTTACCCTTGCGGCGCATGAGTGTGGCAAAGAAGACGATGCCGTAGGCGACCCAGACAATGGCCATCCATACCGCGCCGGTGAACTCGATCTCGGCGTACTCCTTGGTGGTGGTCAGCCCCAGCGGCAAGCTGATCAGCATGATCACGATGGTCGCCTGCCAGCCCCAGAAGGTGAAGGCGGCCAGGGTGTCGCTGTACAGCCTGACCTGGCAGGTCCGTTGTACCGCGTAATAGCTGGCGGCGAACTGGGCACTGCCGGCAAAACCGAAGATCACCAGGCTGGTGTGTAGTGGCCGCAAGCGACCGAATGTTGTCCAGGGCAGATCCAGGTTCAGATCAGGCCAGACCAATTGCGAGGCGATCCAGACGCCCATGGCCATGCCGATTACGCCCCAGACCACGGTCATGATGACGAATTGCCGAACCACCTTGTAGTTGTAGGCCTGCGCCTGTTGTTGTGTAGACATGGCTGATTCCCACTGTTCCTGTAAGGCTCGCCCTACCGTCGGGCAGGGCACGGGCGCAGACTCTAGGAAGCTATGAGCCTACAAAACAGACTCAGAAACATGGCAGATATACAGATCAGATGAAACCCCAGTATTCATTGGGCTCAGCGCTATCTGATCTGTAAATACTGACAGCAAGAGGGGCTGTTCTCGACGTCTATTTCAGTCACGAAGCGGCTGTGGGTCGCAGCTGAAATGCGCTGAAGTCATCTTGACATCACGCTGAAAGACGGTTCAGACTTCGTTAAACTTTGCGCGCAAAGTTTAACCGCAAGGGCGCTGCCGAGTCGGTCCGTCAGGGGCTGGCCCGCCGCAGACGATCGGGGCGCGTAGCCGCGGCCAAACAATAATGAAGGGAGCAACAGATGCAGCTTTCCAAGGAACTGGTCCTTCAAGCCAAAGCGACCTTCGGCACGCCCACCTACCTGTACGATGAAGCGGTGTTGCGCAGCAGTTTCAATGAGTTGCGCCAGGTACTGCCCGACTGCGTAGACATTTTCTATGCCCTGAAAGTCAACCCGAACCTCTCTCTGGTAAAGCTGATTCGCTCCTATGGCGGCAATACCGAGGTGTGCTCGATGGGTGAGCTGGAAATTGCCCTGAAAGCGGGGGTTGCCCCTCAAGACATTATTTTCCTCGGTCCGTACAAAAAAGCCGAAGAACATCGCAGGGCGCTTGAGGTTGGTGTGTATGCCATTGTCGTCGAGTCTGAAAGCGAGTTGCGCAAGTTGTCCGAGCTGGCGGGGCAGCTGAACCGCGTCGCGCCGGTAGCGATCCGCATCAATCCGAATTTCTCGGCGTCGGGTTCGCCGTGGAAGATGGGCGGGCGGCCAACGCATTTCGGTATTCAAGAAGATACGGCCGTGGCCAATTTCGGCGAATACGTGGCGATGCCGAACATTCAGGTAAAGGGGATTCACGTATATAACGGCACGAAGATCCTCGATGCCCAGTCGGTCTACGACAATGCATGCTACATCCTTGACCTGTTCCGCAACCTGTCTCGGCGCTACTCGCTGAACCTGAGCATGGTCGATGTGGGGGGCGGTCTCGGTATCAAATACTACGACAACGAAAAGGAGCTGGATGTTGCCCAGCTCAAGCAGCTGTTGATGCCGTTGTTCGAAGGCTTCCACCGCCAGTACCCACAGGCGCGGATCATCCTTGAGTCGGGGCGGTTTATTGCAGGCAAGTGCGGGGCGTTGCTGGTAACGGTCGACAATATCAAGGAGAACCACGGCAAGACCTTCGCCGTCACCGACGGTGGCACCAACTGCCATGGCGCCGCAGTCGGCAGTGGGCAGGTGCTCAAGCGCAATTTTCGTATTGTGCATGCCGCTGGCAGTCGTGACACGGAGCGGCGTGAGTACCATATTTCCGGACCACTCTGCAGTCCTGATGATTTGCTCGGCCGCGACGTGCAGATCGAAACGCTCAAGGAAGGTGATCTGCTGGCCGTGACGGCGTCTGGTGCGTACGGCCCGACAGCATCACCCACGCTGTTTCACAGCCATGGTTATCCCGCCGAGGTCATTGCCAGCCACGGCAAGTTGTTCCTGGCCCGGCAACGCCAGCGCGTCGAAGAGATCGTCGACAGTCACGCCGATGTCGACCTCGCCGAGATGCTGGATTGTGCACCTGCCACTCAAGCTCGTCCGGATAATGCCCTGGCCTCAACCCAGCAACAGCTTGTCGGCATTTTGCGCCGGGTGCTCAATCTGCCGGAAACACTGCTTGTCGTGCCAGATTCGCACTTGCGCAATCAATTGGGTCTGGACTCCCTTACCTCCATGGAGTTGCTGGTCAGCCTGGAGGATGAGATCGAGGGTTTCTTCGTCAATCCAGACACGATCACCCCGGGCCATTTCAATACGGTTGCCAGCCTGGCGCAGTACATCGAGGCAAACCGTCAACCCGTTCGGCAATTCACCGACCTGCTGAAGGTGCAACATGAAAGCCTCTAAGGCATTGCTGCAGTCGGTGCTGGAAGCGCGCAGCGAGCTGCATCCTGATAAGCCGGCAGTGATCTATGCCGAGGAAACCTACACGTACGCCCAACTGGATGATGCCGGTTCGCGATTGGCTTGCGGTCTGCAAGCCATTGGCCTGCAGCGCCAGGAGCGGGTGGTGGTGTGCCTGGGTAATCGGGTCGAGACGGTCTGTGCTTTCTGGGGTGTGCTCAAGGCCGGCGGGGTGCTGGTCAACGTTGGCCTGGAAACGTCCAGTGAGAGCCTCGACTACATCATTCGCGATGCTGAAGCATCGATGCTGATCACGACCTCCGAGACATTCGCCAACCTGCCAGCCAACACGGTCAGCTTGCCGCACCTGCGTGCGTGCATCCTGCTGGATGGTGAACCTGGCTCTGCAGTCACCAAGACCTTTGAAAGCCTGCTCAACCAAGGGACCACGACGTCAACCTCCAGCATGAACCTGGACCTGGATCTGGCAACGATCATCTATACCTCAGGCTCCACGGGCGCTCCAAAAGGGGTCATGCTGAGCCACGGCAATATGCTCGCGGCACTGGCTTCGTTGAACACTTACCTGGGTTACCGGGAAAGCGATACGGTGCTGTGTTCGCTGCCGTTATCGTTCGACTATGGCTTGTACCAGATGATCATGGCCTTGAGCACTGGGGCCACGCTGGTGTTGGAGAAAGAATTTACCTGGCCGATTTTCCTCATCAAGAAAATTCGCCAATACCAGGTAACCATCGTCCCCGTCGTACCCACCATGCTGATGCTCTTGCATGAGTGCGCGGACAAGCGCGCAGCGCTGTTTGCTCAGGTGCGCATGGTGACCAACACCGGCGCGGCGCTCAAGGAACGACATATCGCCCAGATGAAAGCGTTGTTCCCCAATGCCCAGATTTTCTCGATGTACGGCCTGACCGAATGCAAGCGTTGCACCTACCTGCCGCCAGAAGACATCGACAGCAAGCCTGGCAGTGTTGGTATTGCCATTCCCAATACCGAATTATGGCTGATTGACGATGAGGGGCAGCGAATCGATCAGCCGCATCAGGTCGGGCAATTGGTCATCCGTGGCTCGACGGTGATGGTGGGTTACTGGCGCAACCCGAAGGCCACCGCCGAGAAGCTCAAGCCTGGCCCTTATCCAGGCGAAAGCGTGCTTCACACCGGCGACTACTGCAGCCTTGATGAAGATGGCTACCTGTACTTCCACGGGCGCATGGATCATGTCATCAAATCCCGCGGGATGAAGGTCAGCCCGAGCGAGGTGGAGAGCTTTCTGTACGCGATCGAGGGTGTCGAAGCGGCTGCCGTCGTGGGTGTCGAGCATGCCTCGGTCGGTGAAGGGCTGTATGCCTTTGTCACCCTGGGCAGTGGCGTCACACTGGATGCCCAGCAAGTCATGGCGTTCTGTCGAGCGGGCCTGGAGCCACACAAGGTGCCACTGTTCATTCGCATTGAGGCGGCATTGCCGCGTACTGCCAACGGCAAGTTTGACCTTGTGCAACTCAAGCAGCAGGCACAACACGCTCAGTTGGCCGTTGCCAGTTGAATAGCGAGCGTTTCTTCACCCTTTTTAAATGCAGAGGAACGCAGGGAGCGTTTGTATGAGCCTGGACAGCATGGGCAGAGATCAGTCGCTGGACGTTAACGGCAACCAGATAGCGCTACGCATCTGGGGCGACGAAGGCGGGCATCCGGTATTGGCGTTGCATGGCTGGCTGGATAATGCCGCATCGTTCGAGCGTATTGCGCCACACTTGAAGGGTTGTTTTGTCGTAGCACCGGACCTGGCTGGCCATGGCCGAAGTGAGCATCGGCGTAGCGACAGCGGTTACTACCTCTGGGAATACGCCAGTGAAATGAACATGCTGGTGGAGTGCCTGGGCTGGCGACGGTTTTCCGTGCTGGGTCATTCCATGGGCACGGGTATCGCTTCGATCCTCGAGGCGATGAACAAGTCTATCGATAGCATGATCTTTCTCGACGGTATGGGGGCGCCGTTCACCATTGCCGAATCCGATACGGTCGAGCATGTGAAAAGGTCTCACCGTTTAATGCGTCTGGCGGTGCGTACGCGCCTGCACGGTTTTTCTGCCCCGGAGCATGCCCAGTTCAGCAGTGTCGAGGCCGCAGTGCTTGAACGGCGCAATGGCATCGATGCCAGCTTGTCAGCTGATAGCGTGCGCTGCCTGGCATTGCGCGACCTGATCAGCGTCGGTGACGGCTATCGCTGGCGCCATGACCCGCGCCTGGTGCTGCCTGAGCCGCTGCAACTGACCGAGCAGCAGGCGTGCGATTTCCTTCGGCAGATCAGTTGCCCTTTGCACGTGATGCTCGGTCGCCAAGGGCTGTTCGCCAACGGCAACTATGAGAAGAGGAAGCGCGCATTGCCTTGGGCGACTCGGGTTCACTGGCACGAGGGTGGTCACCATTTCCACCTGGAATCGCTGAGCGCCGCATTGATCGAGCAGGTCAATACCGCGTTGCTCCAGCGGGCGCATGGGGCGCTGCAATACCTGTCCAATCAGTAATGGAGTACGTGTGTGAACAGTTTCTGGATTGCCCCTTCGATTCTGGCAGCGGATTTTGCCTGTCTCGGTGCTGAAGTCGAACAGGTGCTGGCAGCAGGTGCCGATGTCATCCATATCGATGTCATGGATAACCACTATGTGCCTAACCTGACCATGGGGCCGCAGTTCTGCAAAGCCTTGCGCCGGTATGGGATCACCGCGCCGATTGATGTTCACCTGATGGTCACGCCGGTGGACTCGATGATTGAGGCCTTTGCCGAGGCGGGTGCGGACTATATTTCGATTCACCCGGAGGCCACCCTGCATCTGGACCGCTCATTGCAGCTGATCAAAGACCTGGGTTGCAAAGCGGGGTTGGTGTTCAACCCGGCCACCGGCCTTGAGGCATGCCATTACGTGCTGGACAGGCTTGACCTGATCCTGCTGATGTCGGTGAATCCGGGGTTTGGCGGGCAGAAGTTCCTGCCGTCGGTGTTGCCGAAGATCGAAGCGGCTCGCAAGCTGATCGATGCCAGTGGACGCAGTATTCGTCTGGAAGTCGATGGTGGCGTTAATCAGCAGACCATTGCTCAGGTCGCGGCTGCGGGTGCAGACATGTTCGTCGCCGGCACGGCAATTTTTGCTGAAGATGATTACCGCGCTACTATTGACGCCTTGCGTGGCAGGATCGCCGACGCTGTAGCCGGTCGCGCAGCCTGAGGCTCGCTACCGATTTTTCGCGAACCCCCATGAGTTACCTGTCCTTGCGCACTCAAATCCTTATCAGCACCCTGCGATGCCTGGCGTGTCTGACGGTTCCGCTGGAACACGCGGGAGGTCGGCATGCTTGACCCAACCTTCGACTTTGACAAGATGCTGTGCTTTTCGCTGTATTCGACCGCCAACGCCATGGTCCGCGACTATGCCGAGCCGCTCAAGCGGCGGGGGATAACCTACCCGCAACTGCTGGTCATGGCCGGGTTGTGGGGCCAGGACGACGTGTCCATCAGCGCCTTGAGTGACTTGACCCTGTTCGACCTTGGCACCCTCACGCCCATCGTCAAGCGTTTGGCCAATGCCGGTTTCATTACGGTGTACCTCGATCCGAATGATCGTCGCCGGCGCAATCTGCTGCTCACCGACAAGGGGCGGGCACTGAAGGCCGAAGCGGCTCAGGTGTTCAATAACATGGCCTGCAAGATCGACCTCCAGGACACCGAGGTGGAGCAAGTGGTCAAGGTGTGCCAGCGCATTCGCTCACGCTTGCGCTGATACTCATGGCGTCAGGTGCTCCGGCGAATTGAAGTTGCTCAGGCGTGGATCGTCCAGCGGATAGTCCAGCGCTTGCAGTGGCTGCGCCAGCAGGGTCCGCAGCAAGCTACGCTCACCCTGGTTCCAGCGCTGGCGAAGGTCGTCGAGCAGGCGGCACGGCAGCAGGCAGAACATGGGTTGCCAATGGCCATCCTGACGGACCATGGCTGGTCGCCCCTGATCGTTCATCTGGCTTAGCAGATCAAGCACCAGTGGACGGTCGATCAACGGTGCATCACAGGCGAGCACCAGCAACCACGGGTGACGGGCTTGCGCCAACCCGCTCAGAACACCCGCCAGCGGGCCCGGGTAGTCGTTTGATTCATCTCCAACCAAGTGATCGGCATAGGGCCGGTACTGCTCGGCATTACGGTTGCAGGAAATGATCAGGTCGTCGGTCAGTGGCCGTACTACGGCCTGGACGTGGGCAATCAGTGGTTGCCCGTGCAAGGGAACCAGGCCCTTGTCGCGCCCGCCCATGCGCAGGCCGCGACCGCCTGCCAAGAGGAGGATGGAGCAGGGTGCCGGAAGCTGGGTCATGACGGTTTACCTGTAGCGTCAAAGCCGCTCACGATCCCATGAGCGGCTGTGGCTGTCCATCAGCTTTCCAGGCTGACCTTGGCCTCAGGCTGGCGTCGTCGTGTGCCGGTCAGGCGCATGACCACCACGAAGAACACCGGCACGAACACCACCGCCAGCGTTGCGCTGAGCATTCCGCCGATCACGCCGGTACCGATGGCTTGCTGGCTGGCCGAGCTGGCGCCCGTGGCGATGGCCAGCGGGACGACCCCAAGGATGAATGCCAGCGAGGTCATGACAATGGGCCGCAGGCGCAGGCGGGCAGCGTGTACCGTCGCTTCGACCAGGTCGTGACCTTCGTCCACCAGGCTTTTGGCGAATTCGATGATCAGGATCGCGTTCTTCGCCGACAGGCCGATCAGGGTGATCAGGCCGACCTTGAAGAACACATCGTTAGGCATGCCACGCAGACTGACCGCCAGCACCGCGCCCAGCACGCCCAAGGGCACCACCAATAGCACCGCAGTCGGGATCGACCAGCTTTCATAGAGGGCTGCCAGGCACAGGAACACCACCAGCAGCGACAGGGCCATCAGCATGGGCGCCTGGCTGCCGGACAGCCGTTCCTGCAGCGACAGGCCCGTCCACTCCAGGCCCATGCCCAGCGGTAGCTGGCTGACCAGGCGCTCGATCTCAGCCATGGCTTCACCGGAGCTATGGCCCGGTACCGGTTCGCCGGACACCGAGATCGCCGGGTAACCGTTGTAGCGCGTCAACTGCACCGGGCCGGAGACCCAGTGGGCGCGGGTGAACGCCGACAGTGGCACCATCTTGCCGTTGCTGTTGCGGACATGGATTTTCATCAGGTCTTCGACCTGGCTGCGGCGGTCGCCCTCGGCTTGTACGACGACCCGCTGCATCCGGCCCTGATTGGGAAAATCGTTGACGTAGGTCGAGCCGATGGCCGTGTTGAGCACGGTGCCGATGTCGGCAAAGGAAACCCCCAGGGCGTTGGCCTGCTTGCGGTCTATCTCCAGTTGCACCTGTGGGCTTTCGGCCAGGGCGCTTTCACGTACGTTCATCAATACCGGGCTTTTCTCGGCAGCGGCCAGTAGCTGATCGCGCGCGGCCATCAGGTTGGCGTGGCCGAGGCCACCACGGTCCTGCAGGCGGAATTCAAAGCCGCTGGACGTGCCAAGCCCGTCGACCGGAGGCGGCAGTACCGAGTAGGCGATCGCGTTCTTGAACTGGCTGAACGCCGCGGTGGCGCGCTCGGCGATGGCCGCTGCGCTGTCCTTGGCGCTTCGCTCGGACCAATCCTTGAGTGTGGTGAAGACCAGCGCCGCGTTCTGCCCGGTGCCGGAAAAGCTGAAGCCCATGATCACTGTGGTATTACCGACGCCAGGCTCTTCAGCGTTGTGCGCTTCGATCTGTGCCGCGACCTGCTCGGTGCGTGGTTTGCTGGCACCGGGCGGGAGCTGGACGTCGGTAATGGTGTAGCCCTGGTCTTCGGTCGGCAGGAACGAGGAGGGCAGTTGGCTGAACAGGTAACCCAGGCCGACCAGCAGCAGGCCGTACACCAGCAGGTAGCGTCCGCTGCGCTTGAGGGCATGGCTCACCCAGCATTGGTAGCCGTCGGTGAGGCGTTCGAAGCGCCGGTTGAATGCGCCAAAGACGCCGCGCTTTTGTCCATGACCCGTTTCGATGGGCTTGAGCAGGGTGGCGCACAGGGCCGGTGTCAGGCTCAGGGCAAGGAAGGCCGAGAACAGGATCGACACCGCCATCGCCAACGAAAACTGCTGGTAGATCACCCCCACCGAGCCGGGCATGAAGGCCATCGGCAGGAACACTGCGACCAGCACCAGGGTAATCCCGACGATGGCCCCACTGATCTGGCCCATGGCCTTGCGGGTTGCCTCACGAGGTGGAAGGCCTTCTTCGGCCATGATCCGTTCGACGTTTTCCACCACCACGATGGCATCGTCGACCAGAATGCCAATGGCCAGCACCATGCCGAACAATGTCAGAACGTTGATCGAGAACCCCATCCCGAGCATGACTGCAAATGTCCCCATCAGTGCCACGGGCACCACCAGGGTCGGGATCAGGGTGTAGCGGATGTTCTGCAGGAACAGGAACATCACCGCAAACACCAGCACCATCGCTTCGAGCAAGGTGTTGATTACCTGCTCGATGGAGACTTTCACGAACGGTGACGTGTCATAGGGGATGTCGTAGCGTGCACCGGCCGGAAAGTAGCGTGACAACTCATCCATCTTGGCGCGGACCAGGGTCGCCGTCTGCATGGCGTTGGCACCCGGCGACAATTGCACGCTGAAGGCGGTCGACGGCTTGCCGTTCAGGCGTGTACCGAACTGGTACTCCTGGCTGCCAATCTCTACCCGCGCCACGTCGCCGACAGTCACCCGCGAACCGTCCGGATTGGCCCGCAAGACGATGTCGGCGAACGCCTCCGGTGTCGACAGCTGGCCTTTGACTACCACGTTGGCGGTGATTTCCTGAGTCGCCCGGCCTGGCAGCTCACCGATGCTGCCGGGGGCTACCTGGGTGTTTTGTGCGGCAATGGCCAGGTTGACGTCTTCGGGGGTCAGGTTGAAGCCGATCAGTTTCTGCGGGTCGATCCAGATGCGCATGGCGCGCTCGGCGCCGTATAGCTGCGCCTTGCCGACACCGTTGAGGCGACGGATCTCGTTCATGACGTTGCGGGCCAGGAAGTCGCTGAGGGCGACTTCGTCGAGCGACTCGTTTTCAGCGGTCAGGGTCACCAGCATCAGGAACCCGGTGGAAACTTTCTCCACTTGCAAGCCTTGCTGGGTGACCGCGCGGGGTAAACGCGACTCGACGATCTTCAGGCGGTTCTGCACATCTACCTGGGCCAGTTCAGGGTTGGTACCCGGCTCGAAGGTGGCGGTGATGGTGGCGCTGCCCAGGCTGCTTTGCGACTGAAAGTACAGCAGGTGGTCGGCACCGTTGAGCTCCTGCTCGATCAGGCTGACGACGCTTTCATCAAGGGTCTGCGCAGAGGCACCGGGGTAGACGGCATAGATCTCCACCTGTGGCGGCGCTACGTTAGGGTATTGGGCCACCGGCAATTGCGGGATGGCCAGCGCGCCGGCCAGCAAAATGAACAGCGCGACCACCCAGGCAAACACCGGGCGGTCAATGAAGAATTGCGGCATTGATCAGGCCCTCATTGGCCAGTGGTCTGTACGACGGAAGCGGCTTCCTTGGCGGTGGGGGTGACCTGCACCTGATCACCCACGCGCACGTGTTGCAGGCCTTCGATGACGACGCGCTCACCTGCTACCAGGCCTTCGCTGACGATCCAGCGGTCCTGTTGCGCGCTGCCCAGTACGATCGGACGTTCGCTGATGCGTTGCTCGGCATCCACCAGCAGCACCCGGGGTTGGCCGGCGCTGTCCCGCAGAATGGCGCGCTGCGGCACGCTGATCGCCTGTTGCTTGATGGCCTGTTCCAGGCGAACGCGGATAAAACTGCCCGGCAACAGGTCAAGATCAGGGTTGGGGAATTCGCTGCGCAGGGTGATCTGCCCGGTGCTCGGGTCGACACTGATGTCCGAGAACAGCAACTTGCCGGGTAACGGGTAGGCGCTACCGTCATCCTGGATCAAGATGGCGCGTGCCTGGTCCTGGCCCACCTGCTGCAGTTCGCCGGCGCGCAGTGCCCGACGCAGGGCGTTCAACTCACGGGTGGACTGCGTCAGGTCGGCGTGGATCGGGTCCAGTTGCTGGATCGTCGCCAATGGGGTCGACTCGTTCTGCCCGACCAGTGCGCCCTCGGTCACCAGGGCACGGCCGATGCGCCCGGAAATCGGTGCGGTGACAGTGGCGTACCCGAGGTTCAAGCGTGCACGCTCAAGTGCTGCCTTGGCGGCGGCAACATCCGCATTGGCCTGGAGGGCAGCGGCGCGGGCGTTGTCGTAGTCCTGGCGGCTGATCGCATTGATGGCAATCAGCTCGCTGTAGCGTTGGTCCTGCAGGCGCGCCTGGAACTGGTTGGCCTCGGCTTTGGCCAGGGCGGCGCGGGCGCTGTCGTAGTCGGCCTGAAACGGTGCCGGGTCGATGCGGAACAAGACCTCACCCTGTTTGACATCGCTACCTTCACGGTAAACCCGCTTGAGTACCACGCCAGCCACGCGCGCGCGTACTTCTGCCGTGCGCGGGGCCAGAATGCGCCCGGACAGCTCGCTGCTGATGGCCAGTGGTTCGACACGCACGGTTTCCACCGTAACCTGGCTTGGCGGTGCGTTTTCCTCGGTCGGCGCCTGCTTGTCACACGCCATCAGGGGAAGGGTGAGCAGGGCAAGGAGGGGCAGGGTGCGTAGACGGGAGGGGCGTTGGCTGGGCATGCGGATCTTCCGAAAATGACCCCGCCATGCTAAGGCAGGCGCCCCTGAGGTAACTGTTAAGCTCTGTAGGCGGTCTGTGAAAAAGTGTGAAGATTGCCGCCTCGCGTGCGCGAGGTTCGATATCCTGCCGGACTCATTGGCGTTAACGCACTTTCCATGACAAATATCCTTTTGGTCGAAGACGACAGCGCGCTGTCGGAACTGATCGCCAGCTACCTGCAACGCAACGGTTTTATCGTCCGGGTGATTGCCCGGGGCGACCATGTGCTTGACGAAGCGCGGCGGAACAAACCCGACCTGGTGATCCTTGACCTGATGCTCCCGGGCATGGACGGTTTGCAGGTGTGTCGCGTGCTGCGGGCCGAGTCGGCGGTCTTGCCCATCCTGATGCTGACGGCCCGCGATGACAGTCATGATCAGGTACTGGGCCTGGAAATGGGCGCCGATGACTATGTCAGTAAACCCTGTGAGCCTCGGGTGCTGCTGGCGCGGGTGCGCACATTGTTGCGGCGCAGCAGCGTCAACGAACCTCAAGTGGCTTCAGACCTGATCCAGATCGGTGGCCTGCGCATCGACCTCACCGAGCGAAGTGTGCAGTGGGAGGCGCAACCGGTGGAGTTGTCCAGCGGTGAGTTCAACCTGCTGGTGGTGTTGGCGCGCAATGCCGGCACGGTGCTCAGCCGGGATTGCATCCTGCAGCACCTGCGCGGTATCGAGTTCAATGGTACTGACCGCTCGGTGGATGTCGCCATATCCAAGCTGCGCCGCAAGTTTGATGACAATGCCGGCGAGGCGCGCAAGATCAAGACGGTGTGGGGCAAGGGTTACTTGTTCAGCCGAGTCGAATGGGAATGCTGAAGGCGCTGCCCGAACCATGCTGAAAATCCTTGTCCGCCTGTACCTGATCACCATCGTCAGCTACGCCGGGGCGATATTCCTGATCCCCGAGCTGATCCTGAGCGTGTTCCACGAGCGCTATGAAGCCTATAACCTGGACCAGGCTCAGGGTGTGCAACGCTTGATGCTCAAGCAGTTTCGGCAGGTGCCTTCTGCCCAGTGGCCTGAAGTCGCGCAAGCGCTGGCGGCGGACTTCGCGCCGCTGGAGGTCCAATTGCGCCGCCAGGACGAGACCGAACTGAGCCCCGCCGAGCGCGCCCGCCTGGGCGCCGGGCAATTTGTCGTTCGGGTGGGTGAATGGGGTTACTACAGCACCGCCATTGCCCCACTGGATGACCAGTGGCTGGTTGAGTTGCGCAACCCGCCCGACCCACTGGAGATCAACCTGTTGTCCTGGGGGATCACCGTATTGATCGGCGCGGCCTTGCTCAGTTGCCTGTTGCTCTGGGTCTGGCCGCATTGGCGTGACCTGAAGCGCTTGCAGGCGACGGCTCAGCGTCTGGGCCAGGGGCAGTTGTCGGAGCGCACGCATATTTCGCCGCGCTCGGACATCGGCGACCTGGCCACGGTCTTCGACACCATGGCCCAGGACATTGAGCGCCTGTTGACCCAACAGCGCGAATTGCTCAATGCCGTCTCCCATGAACTGCGCACGCCGCTGACCCGGCTCGACTTCGGGCTGGTGTTGCTGTTCGATGAAGTGCCGCCGGCCAGTCGCAAGCGCTTGCTCGAACTGGTTGGCCATGTGCGGGAGCTGGATGAACTGGTTCTGGAGCTACTGTCCTATAGCCGCTTGCAGACGCCAGGGCAACTGGCTGAACGCGTTGAGGTGTCGTTGACAGAGTATGTCGACAGTATCCTCGGCAGTTTCGCCGAGGAACTCGATGGCCGTGGCATTGAGTGGGCGGTGCGGGCCGAAGCCGGCTTGCCGCGTTTCGTGCTTGACCCGAGGCTTACGGCGCGGGCGGTACAGAACCTGATACGCAACGCCATGCGTTACTGCCACCGCAGTTTGCTGTTGCGTGTGGACATGGACGAGCAGGGTGCCTGCCTGCTGACGGTGGAAGACGACGGCATTGGTATTCCACCCGAAGAACGTCAACGTATTTTCCAGCCGTTCTACCGCCTGGACCGCAGCCGCGATCGCGCCACGGGCGGTTTTGGGCTAGGTCTGGCAATCAGTCGTCGGGCGATCGAGAGCCAGGGCGGAAGCCTGACGGTCGAGCAATCGGTACTGGGCGGGGCGCAGTTCAGGATTCGCTTGCCTCGTGGGTAGTCGGCAGACGCCATCAAACTGGTGCGGTACAGAACAGGTGTAGTGCAATCTTTTCCGGTAACTGTATGGCTGGTGCAGCCGCGGGCTCCGTTAGTGTCGTGACACAACTACTCCAAGGATGCCGCAGCCATGTTTGCCTCCCTCGATCTGCTTTTAGCGTTTGTGCTCTTTGCCTTTGTGTCCTCGATTACGCCGGGGCCGAACAACACCATGCTGCTGGCCTCCGGGGTGAATTTTGGCGTGCGCCGCTCGATTCCCCATGCGGTGGGGATCAGTGTCGGGTTCATGGTCATGGTGCTGGCGGTAGGGTTTGGGCTAGGTGAGGTGTTCAAGGCATTTCCTCCCCTCTACACCGGGTTGCGCTACGTTGGCGCCGCGTACCTGCTGTACCTGGCCTGGAAGATCGCGACGTCCGGTCCGCTCTCGGCGGCCCGCTCGGAAACGCCCAAACCGCTGGGTTTCTGGGGCGCTGCGGCGTTCCAATGGGTCAACCCGAAGGCCTGGGTCATGGCGCTAGGTGCGATCACTACCTACACCCCGGCGCAGGGTTACCTGACCAATGTCATGGTCATTGCCACGCTGTTCGCGTTGGTCAACCTGCCCAGCGTCTGCGTCTGGGTGATGTTTGGCAGTGCGTTGCGCCAAGTCTTGCAGAACCCGCGTTGGTTGATGGCATTCAATTGGTTGATGGCCGCACTGCTGGTGATTTCGCTGTACCCGCTGTTGTTTGCCTCGCACAGTTTTCAGTAAGCGTGCCGAGGCGTTGAACCGGCGATTTCTGACAAACACACCGACTAAATCGCAAGGTGCTTGAACTTGCCGGGGGGCGACGCTGTAATCAGTCCCCCTGGCTATTCGCCGCTCTGTGTTCAGTGACCTGCATGCGCCTCGTTCCGTGGTCTTACCCATCCTCTGCCGGTTTCACCTTGCGTGGCTGGTGCTCGCCGCCCACTGGCAAGCCGTTGTTGCATTTTCTACACGGTACCGGCTTCTGCGGCCTGGTCTACCGGCCAATGCTGGAGGTGCTCAGTGAATCCTTCGATCTGTGGCTCAGCGATGTCCAGGGCCATGGCGACAGTGATCATGGTGGTGCATTTCTGGGTTGGAACCGTACTGCCGAGTTGGCGCTGGAGGCCTTTGAGGCTGGGCGCGGGGCGTATGCAAACGTACCCTGTTTTGCCTTGGGGCACAGTTTCGGCGGGGTGTTGACCAGTCTGATTCTTGCCCGTGAACCTGCGCTGTTTCAACGGGCGGTGCTGCTTGATCCGGTGCTGTTCAGCCGCGCCATGATTGCTGTGTTTGGGGTGGCGGCGATGGTGGGCATGCACCGTCGTCATAGTCTGGCGCGCAAGGCGGCCACGCGCCGCAGTCACTGGCCGGACCGCGCCGCCGCCCGCGCAGGGCTGCAGGGGCGGGGAGCCTTCAAGGGCTGGACCGATGCAGCGTTGCAGGCCTATGTGGAGCATGCCTTGACGGAGTGTGGCGAGGGCGTAGCGTTGAAGTGTCGGCCCAGCCGCGAGATGGAACTGTTCAGTTCCTTCCCGAGACAGCTATGGGCGTCGCTGGCGCAGGTCAGGACGCCAAGCCTCGTGTTGCACGGTGAGCAGACCTATCCCTTCGTGCCACCCTCGGTCGCACGCTGGGTGAGCATCAACCGCAGCATTACCTCGGCGGTGGTACCCGGTGGGCATTGCTTCATGCAGGAACACCCCGCTGACAGTGCCAGGCGCGTCGAGTCCTTTCTCTTGCACGACGCTACTCGCACTGTTCTGTAGATGGAACGCTGAAGGCGTTTTAGCAGGGCTACCGCCACTGTCGTTGCATACGTATTGTGATCGGCATGCACGAGAGGAGGCATCTCATGAAAACGATTCAAGGCATCTATCGCAGCCCCCAGCCACATTGGGTGGGTGACGGCTTCCCGGTTCGCAGCCTGTTCACCTACGACAACCTGGCGCGGCACATCAGCCCGTTTTTGCTGTTGGACTACGCCGGCCCGCACACCTTTACCCCGACCCATGCTCGGCGAGGGGTGGGGCAGCATCCCCACCGGGGGTTTGAAACGGTGACCATTGTTTATCAGGGCGAGCTGGAGCACCGCGATTCCACGGGGGCGGGCGGCTTGATTGGCCCGGGAGATGTGCAGTGGATGACAGCGGCCCAAGGCATTCTCCACGAAGAGTTTCACGCTGCGGCGTTTGCGGCTGCGGGCGGCACCCTGGAAATGGTGCAGCTTTGGGTCAATCTGCCGGCACGCGACAAGCTCGCGCCACCGGGTTACCAGACCCTGCTCAATGACGATATTCCGCGTGTGCCATTGGCGAACGATGGGGGAAGCGTGCGGGTGATCGCCGGAGCGTATCGTGGCCATAAAGGCCCGGCCCGGACCTTCACGCCAATGAACGTCTGGGACATCGGTCTGAAAGCCGGGGCGTCGTTATCGCTGCCGTTAACTGTGGGCCATAGCGCGGCACTGGTTGTGTTGCGCGGCGAGGTCAGGGTGAACGGCGAACCGCGTGTTGGCGCGGCGCAGCTGGTGCTGTTTGAGCGTGACGGCGATGAGGTGCAGTTGGAGGCGACTCAGGATGCCAGTGTATTGCTGCTCAGTGGCGAGCCGATTGACGAGCCGATCGTCGGCTACGGTCCCTTCGTGATGAACAGCGAGGCGGAGATTGCCGAGGCGTTTGACGACTTTCATGCGGGTCGTTTTGGTCATATGACCAAAGGCAAGGCTAGCGGTCACAACGCCGACTAGTCTGGAGTATCCGTGTTGCAATCCCGTACGCGGCGCCTCAACGACAAGGAGCAGGACCATGAGCGTCCCTTACACCCGTCTGGACAAGAACAATGCAGCGGTCCTGTTGGTCGATCATCAGGCCGGGCTGCTGTCGCTGGTACGTGACATCGAACCGGACAAGTTCAAGAACAATGTGTTGGCGTTGGGTGACCTGGCACAGTACTTCAACCTGCCGACCATCCTCACCACCAGTTTTGAAAGCGGCCCCAACGGCCCGTTGGTGCCGGAGCTCAAGGCCCAGTTTCCCGAGGCGCCTTACATCGCCCGGCCAGGGCAGATCAATGCCTGGGATAACGAAGACTTCGTCAAGGCGGTCAAGGCCACCGGCAGGAAGCAACTGATCATTGCCGGTGTCGTGACCGAGGTGTGTGTGGCGTTCCCGGCACTGTCGGCGATTGCCGAAGGTTTCGAGGTGTTCGTGGTGACCGATGCGTCCGGTACGTTCAACGAGATCACCCGGCAGTCGGCCTGGGACCGTATGTCGGCTGCCGGTGCGCAGCTGATGACCTGGTTCGGTGTCGCCTGTGAGCTGCACCGCGACTGGCGCAACGATATTGAAGGGTTGGGCACCTTGTTCTCCAACCATATCCCGGACTACCGCAACCTGATCACCAGTTACACCACCTTGACCTCAGGTAAGTAAGTTCCGCTCCGGGCGAGCCTCAGGGTTCGCCCGAGCGCTGTTGTATGGCTGGGTTCAGGTTGTACAAGGCTATACAAAACACCGAGTCGACGCGGGTTCTGTACAAGAATAATGGCGGTGCATGATGCCGCGGCGAGATATCGTATTTATCAATTTGAAATGCGCGGAAAACAGGGGGATTACTGCCTTTTCAACCACCTTGTTCGCAGGAGTTGATCATGTCACTACACGGCATTTGCAGCCTGGAATTACGTCAGGTCATCGAGCAGGCCTTTTTGCCCTCTCACTGCGTGGTGTCCTGTTTGGATGACGGCTCGCTGACGATCCACCTGGAGCAGGACAGCTACGGTCCGGCGTTGACCGTTGCCGGTATTCGCGCCGATGAATTGTCCAGCAGCCGGGCCTTGGCTGATCTGGTCGCCCATGTCCAGGCAGAGCGGCAACATCCGACCACGCAGGTAGAGGTACCGCCCCTTCGTCCCTGATGCACGCAGGGGCCAGGCCCAGTACCCACCTTCCCCGGGAAAAGTGGGGAATGTAGGGCCTTCACACCCACTTTTTTGCATTGGACCAAGGTAATGCATTGAATTGGATGGGGAAAATCTTGTGGCATGGGGCTTGCTGAATAGGGTTTGACGTTTACACGCAACCCGAGGCAAGCCCCGATGATCACGATCAAAGGCAATGTCCTGAGCCCCCTGTTACTGCTTGTCGTTGCCATGCTGGGCATGCACGGCCACGCGCAAGCGGCCGTCAGTTGTCAGCGGACGTGGGTGGCCAATGTCGTCGCGTTCGACCAGCCCATGATGTTCAACCGTCTTGGGGCGCAGAATGCCAATGGCATGATGTTCGCCCTGCGTGGCGATGTGGTCGATGATCATCAGGTGTCGCTGGCACGAGGCGGTGCGGCAGTCCCGGGCAAGGTTTCACTGCGTCCGGACAAGCGTCCACGGCCCATCGTACTGCGGGTAGCCGCGGGCGATTGCCTGACGGTCAACCTGCAAAACCTGCTGGCGTATCAAGCCAACCCGAACAAGGACCGGGTGGACGATCAGCATGACCCGATGGTGGATGATCAGGTCACTGACCGTCATGTCGGGTTTCAGGTCAATGGCCTGCAACCGGTCAACAGTATTGGCGATATCGCCGCCAACACCGGACGCAACGCCAACTTCCTTGTGGCGCCCGGAGCCTCTCGCACCTACACCCTTTATGCGGAGCGCGAAGGGGCGTTTGCCGCCACCAGCAAGGGCGCGACCTTTGGCGGTGAGGGCGCTGCGGGCAACGTGTCCAATGGTCTGTTTGGCCAGGTCGTGGTTGTACCCAAAAATGGGCGCACCTACCGCAATACCCTGACTGAAGAGGAAATGCGCCTGAGCACTACCGGTCGTGCCCCGACCGGGCAGCCGATTGTCGACTATGAGGCCCGCTACCCGCAGCGCGAGCCTTGGCTCAGTGAAGGCAAGGCCGGTATGCCGATCATTGCCATGGTCGACGGTAACGAGATCATTTCCAGCGAAACCGATGCGATTGTCATGGGGTCTAACCCCGACGGCTCGTTCCCACCCTCGACCTATCCGCTGGAGAGCATAGGCAAGCGCAACCCGGCGTTGCCCAATCGCCTTGAACCGTTCCGTGACTTTGCCTCGATGTTCACTGATGAGGTGGCAGGCACCCAGGCATTTCCAGGTTACTGGGCTGACCCGGTCATGGGCCATGTGCTCGAGCCAACACGCGATTCGTTCATGATCAACTACGGCTCAGGCGGCATGGGAGCTGAGGTTATTGCCAACCGGCTGGGTGTCGGGCCCATGCATGACTGCCTGTCGTGTGCCTATGAAGAGTTTTTCCTGAGCGCCCACACCGTGGGTGACGTGGCGATGCTGGTGGATGTGCCGGCGAACGTCGGCCTGGAGAACATCCGCCCCGGTGAGATCCCGGATGCGAAGGATGTCGGGGTCAAGGCCAGCATGGCGCTTTATCCTGCCGAGCCCTCGAACGTCAACCACAGCTACATCGGTGACTTCGTCAAGTTCCGCAATACCCACAACGGGCATGAGCAGCACATTTTCCACCTGCATGGCCATCAGTGGCTGTTTAACCCCAATGATGACAACTCCGACTATGTCGATGCCCAGGGCATCGGCCCCGGCGCCGGCTATACCTATGAAATTGCCAATGGCGGCTCGGGCAACCGCAACCGCGTTGCAGGCGATGCCATTTACCATTGCCACTTCTACCCGCACTTTGCCCAAGGCATGTGGAGCATGTGGCGGGTACACGATGTATTTGAGGAAGGTACGCGACTGGCGGTTTCCGAGCAGGGGCAGGCCGGTTTCCATGATCAGCCTTGGGCATTGCGTAGCGGCAAGCCAGCGACTGGCGCGCGCGCATTGCCCGATGGCGAAATTGTCGCGGGTACCCCGATTCCCGCCGTGGTGCCACTGCCTGGCAAGGCGATGGCGCCGATGCCGGGCAGGGTTGCGGTCGTTCCGAAACTGGCCGAAAGCCTGGTGGCGGCACAGGACGACGATGAAGGCGATGAAGCGGGTGACGACAGTCATGCTCAGGACGCGGGGCCGCGTGCGATTGGATCGCTGGCATGGGTTGACCGCAGCGAAGCCAACCGCAACGCCGATGGCACGTTGAAAAACCCTGGGTATCCTTTCTGGATCGGAGGCCTGGAAAGCACGGTGGGGCAACGCCCGCCGACACCGCCCCTGGACATGCTTGACCCCGCCAAGGCCCGCGAGTTGCGCGACAGTGGCAATGCACTGTGGCGCAACCTTGACCCGGATCAGGTCGGTGGTTGGGATGGTGGTTTGCCGCGGCATGCCCTGGACGGTGTAGCCGCGGGCGGCCAAGCACTGACGACGACGACGGCCCTGGACTTCTCCAAGCAGGTCACCCGTGCCAAGGCGGTGTTTCTGCCGGAAGAGGGGACCGATGTCGAGCAGGCGGCCATGGCCTACCATGCCAAGCCGGATCACCCCAGCTATGCGGTACTGCCGGGCAACCAGTTGGTAGCGCGCAGCTTCCGCACCAATGGTGCCTTGCCCATGGCGGGTGCGCCGTTCTATGAACCGTGCATGGACGACCGCGGAAAACGCCTGACACGGGGCGCCGGTACGGGGGAATTTAACAGTGGCGAACGCCTGGACGGTATGAGTTTTAACGGTTCTTCACCGTTCACCGCTGATCACCCTCGGGTATACAAGGCCGCCAACATTCAGTTCGATGCGGTGTACAACAAGGTGGGCTATCACTTCCCGCAAGCGCGCATCCTCGCCCTTTGGGAAGATGCCTGGGGCGTGATCAACAAACAGCGCCCACCAGAGCCGTTGGTGATGCGCATCAACACCTTTGATTGTGTGATGTACCAGCAGACCAACCTGATCCCGTCCTTCTATGAGATGGACGATTACCAGGTGCGCACGCCAACTGACGTGATCGGTCAGCATATCCACCTGCCGAAATGGGACCTGACCGCTGCTGATGGCTCGGCCAATGGCTGGAACTATGAAGATGGTGTTCTGTCGCCCGGTAGCGTGGTTGAACGTATCGAGGCCATTCGTGGCTTCAATGAATGCCAGCCGGATGATCCGCGAGAGGGGACGGCGTTGTGCCCGCATGCCAAAGCGCACCCGTTCTTTGGTCGTTACGGGCGGGCTGACTGGGTGGGCGCGCGCACGGCGATGCAGCGCTGGTTCGCCGACCCAGTGGTCAACGTGAACAACGTCGACCGTGGTTTGGGCACCATCTTCACTCACGACCACCTTGGCCCATCGACTCACCAGCAACTGGGCCTGTACGCCACCGTGTTGGCCGAACCCGCCGGTTCCACCTGGTTCCATGCCGAGACCGGTGAGGCGCTCTACAACACCGCTCTGCGTCAGGATGGCGGTCCGACTTCGTGGCAAGCAGTCGTCAGTACCGGCGACCTGGACGGTGACGGGCGCAATGACAGCTACCGTGAGTTCTTCCTGGAGTACAGCGACTTCCAGCATGCCTATGAAGCCGGTGTCTACGTCGGTGCCGGGCCAAATGGTATACCTGACGCCCAGGCGTTCCCGGCAACGGCTGACAGCTTCCGCTATGCCATCAACCCGCCGGTGCGCAAGGAAGCCACCAGCCTGCTCGAAGCGGTGGCGGAAGCCCGTGGCGGGTTGACGCCAACCTGCCCGAGCCGGCCATGCCCGCAGGCTATTTCGGTGGATGACCCCGGCATGTTTGTCGTCAACTATCGCAATGAGCCGCTGGCGCTGCGGGTGTTCGACCCGAACCGCATTGGCCCTGACGGCAAGCGCGGCATGCAGGCCGATGGCCTGGCGGGTGATCTCGCCTACGGCATGCAAAGTCGCACCGACCGTGCGATTCCGGCCATGAACCTGGCCCCTTCGGCGGTCACCTCTGCGGTCGGCCCAACCGGCGGTACAACCTTGTTCCCTCCACACATCAACAAGGGCGGCAGTGAGCCTGGCGATCCGTTCACCCCGATGCTGCGCACCTATTCGGGTGACAACGTGCGCTTGCGGATGCATGCCGGTGGTCACGAAGAGGAACATAACGTGACCTTGCACGGGGTGAAGTGGCTGCAGAGTGGTTCGGGTTTTGGCAATAGCTCCAATTCAGGATGGAAGTCTTCGCAAATGGTCGGGATTTCCGAGCAACTGGGCTTCATGGCGCCAGTGTCCATGGTCTCCAGTTCGTCTGCGGCGACCGGCGACTACCTGTATTCCCTGGATGCGTCCTTGGAAGGCTACTGGAACGGCTTGTGGGGTGTAATGCGTAACTACACGGCTATCCGCCCAGACCTGTTTGCGCTGCCGAACAACCCTAAACCGATTGCCGCGCGTAACACCGTCGCCTTTGATGGCATTTGCCCGCGCTACAGTCCTAACCCCAACGGAATTGGTACTCGGCCAACACCTCAGCGTAGCTATGAGGTGGTCGCGGCATTGGCCAACGATATCCTCGGCAACACGCTGAACCTGAGTCTCAATGACCCGGCCGGTCTCGGTCAGCATGTCGGTGGTCCGCTCAAGGCCAACGGCGGCACGCTGGTCTACAACAGTCGGCCGATCAGTGTTCCGCAAGTGACGGTGACCGACCCGGAGGACGGCGAAACCTTCACGATTGGCGGTCAGAGTGGACCGCTGCATGATCCAACGGCCGTGCTGTATGTACGCAAAAGTGATCTTGACCCCATGACGGGCAAGCTCAAGCCTGGGGTGCCGGTCGAACCGTTGGTGCTGCGTGCCGCAGCGGGTGACTGCATCAACGTCACCCTGGAAAACCGCCTGCCACTGGTGATGCCAGACCTGGCCAGTACTGCAGTGATGCATGGGGTGGTCAAGCGCAACCGCAACGACAGTGAAGGTTCGACCACGTTCAACAACAACCTGATGCGGCCCTCCAGCCATGTTGGCTTGCATGCACAGTTGCTGGCCTACGACATCACCAAGTCGGATGGTGCCAACGTCGGCATGAACCCGGTACAGACCGTGCCGCCTCGCACGGGCAGTGGTGCCTACCCGAGCAAAGTCTATCAATACTACGCCGGGCATCTGGAGCGTGAAGGCAAGCCGGTGGCACAACTGGGCCGTCAGGTGGACAACATCAACAGTACGCCCATCGAGTTTGGTGGCCTCAACCTGACCCCGGCCGACCCGATCAAGCAACCGCAGAAGGGTTTGGGGGGTGCCATGAGTATCCTGCCGACAGGGGCGACCTGGAGTGAAGATGCACATAGCCGTGCTTCGGCGACGGTACAGGCCCCGGGCCAGACGAGTTACCGTGATTTCGTCACGGTCTGGCAGAAGGCCCTGAACCTGCGTTGGGCCAATGGGCGGCCTGTAGAGGGTATCGCTGCCGAGGGCAATGGCGCGGGGGGGGACCCGCAGGACAACTCGGGTATGGCCATCAACTACAAGGCCGAGCCGCTGTGGCTGCGCTTCGGCCTGGCCCCTAATGCACCGTTTGGCCACGCCGATGGCCATGGTTGGGCCGATGTGCCGGATGTGCATATGGCTTACAGCAACGGGCTAGTGGGCGGCGATCCACAAACGCCGGTGCTCTGGGCCAAGCCAGGGCAACCGTTCCGTACCCATATCCTGATGCCGTCTGGCGGGAGCCGTGGTACGACGTTCCAACTCGATGGCCACGTTTGGGCACAGCATGCCTTGCAATCCGAGAAGTCGGATGCCTTGGGTTATCCCATGGCGCAGCCGGGCATCGGGTCAGTGCGCTTCGGTTACAACCCTCAGTCGATGTACATCGGCGCTCAAGAGAGCGTGCTGCCGGCGGCGCACTTCAGCTTCATGCACCCCAGTGCCGGCGGGGCCAATGCAATACCTGGTGACTACCTGTTCCGTGACTATGCCGCCTACGGGAATGCTGCGGGGTTGTGGGGGATATTGCGGGTCACTAACGAAGCGCCGCCAGCCACTGCGCCAGCACAGTAATCAGACCGTAGTCGGGATGGGTGACAGGTAATGAACAAGAAAAGCAGACCGTTGTACCTGGCTATGCTGGCGGGCTTGACGCTGATAGGCCTGGGGATCAGCTATGAAAACCTCTGGTGTGATCCCCGGGCCGAGATCGCTGCGGTGGGTACCGCCATGGATCTCGACGGTGCCCATCGCCTGAGCCGTGATGGTATCACCGTGGAGTTCGAGGCCAGGCCGTTGGGGGCTGCCGGGGCACTGAGCGAGGGCGGCTTCGCCAGCGTTCGCTTCAAGGTCACCGAGCAGAACACCGGGCAACCGCTGTCGGGCATGTCGCCTGGCGCCTGGATCGACCCCGCGCGCGCCGGTGAGGTCGCCAGTGAGCGCGACAAGAGTTGCAAGGCGCGGGTCGGCCTGTTTCTCAAGAGCAGTATTGGTGCCCGGCCATTGCTGGATTTGAACAGCTACTTCCTGTTGGTGCTGAACAAGGATGCCAGCCTGACGGTCATTGATCCGTCGGTATCGGTCGGTGGAGTGACCAGCACACTGGCACGCATCGAACTGCCTCAGCCGCCCATGGACTGGGTGGCCAGTGCCGACGACAAGCGTGTGTTTGTGACCTTGCCGGGGGCCGATCAAGTTGCACTGGTCAATACCGAGACCTTTCAGCTGGCCGGGCTGCTCGCTGCCGGTAAACAGCCTGTGCGTATCGCCATGCAGCCGGATCAGCGTTTGCTCTGGGTCGGCAACAACGCAGTGGATGTCCGGCACAGCGGGGTGACGGTGATCGATGGGCAAACCCACAAGACCTTGAAGTTCATCCCCACCGGGGCCGGGCACCACGAAATCGCCTTCAGCCAGGACTCGCGTTACGCCTTTGTCAGCAACCGCGACAGTGGCACTGTCAGTGTGATCGACAGCAGCGACTTGAGTGTGGTGAAGAACCTCAAGGTCGGCCCGCACCCCTTGTCAGTCGCCTACTCGGCATTGTCTCAGGCGGTCTATGTGGCGGATGGACGTGATGGCAGCATCAGCGTGATCGATGGGGTCAGCCATCAACTGCGCAGCCGTATTCAGGCCCGACAAGGCCTCGGGCCAATGGGCTTCAGCGACGATGGGCGTTTCGGGGTTGTGCTCAACACGCTGGAAAACCGGGCGGTGGTCATCGATGCCAGTATCGACAAGGCAATCCATGAGCTGGAGGTCTCGGCAGAACCTTATCAGGTGACGTTCACCAAGGCGTATGCCTACATCCGTGGCCTGGCCTCACCCAAGGTCACCATGATCAACCTCGCCACCCTCGGCGAGGGTCGCCAACCGATTACTCAGGGCTTTGATGCCGGGCCGGCGGCGCCACGGCAGGCCGGTGACCTTCCGCTGGCCCAGAGCCTCAGCGTGGCCCGCGACGAGAACTCGGTGTTCGTTGTAAACCCGGTGGACAACACCACCTACTTCTACGCCGAGGGTATGAACGCGCCGATGTCCGGTTACCTGAACCGTGGGCACAACGCGCGCGCAGCTCTGGTCATCGACCGCAGCCTGCGCGAGGTGGCCCCTGGGGTCTACAGCGCTACGGTGAAGTTGCCGGCGGCGGGCAAGTTCGATGTGGCCTTTCTGCTTAACCAGCCACAGATCATCCACTGTTTCAGCACCGACGTGCAGGCCTCGACCAACGGCCCTCAGCGCCACATACCGCGGGTGGAGTTCCTGCTGGAACGGCCACAGGTGGTGCAAGGCAATCCGTTTGTCGCGCGCTTCCGGATCGTCGAGGGCGATGGAACCCCGCGTAACGGGATCAAGGACCTGACGCTGCGCTATTTCCTTGCGCCGTCTTCACGCGCCAAAGACAGCCCGGTGCGCGAAGTCGGCGAGGGGGTTTATGAGGCACCGCTGGAGTTGGCCGAAGCGGGTGCCTGGTACTTGCATGTACAAGCGCCCTCACTGGGCAAGGCGTTTGCCGAGAAAAACTACACCAGCGTGCGGGTGTTGCCCGCTAGCGCCCAATGATGTGCCGCAGACAGGAGTTCGCCATGAACGCGTTCAAACGTTGTGCCGTGCTGACGCTGTGCTTGCTGGGCGCCAGCGTGGGGGGTGTTCAGGCCCATGACGGGCACGCTGGGCATCAAGCGCCAGCCCCTCGTCAGGAAAAGGCCCAGGTGCGTTTTGCCGATGTTCAATTACTGGACCAGAACGGCATGCCCGTGCGCCTGGAAAAGGATCTGGTGGGCGACAAACTGGTGGTCATGGGCTTTATCTATACCCGTTGCACGACAGTATGCCCGGTGGTGTCGTCGATCATGGGCAAGGTCCAGCAGCAACTCGGTGGTCGAGTGGGGGAGGAGGTGCAGTTGGTGTCGATCAGTGTCGACCCGCAGCGTGACGACCCGCAGCGTTTGTTGAGTTACTCGCGGACTTTCCAGAAAGGCCCGGGCTGGAGTTGGCTGACCGGTACACCGTACGCGGTGAATGAAACCCTCAAGGGGTTGGGTAGCCTGAGCCCGGATCTGGGGCAACATCCACCGCTGATTCTGGTCGGTGATGGGCGCAGCGGCCATTGGACCCGTTACTACGGCTTCACCGATCCGGCCTTGCTGATTGCCGAGATCAACCGCCTCGGTGCTCGTCGGGTGCATGCCCGACATACCGCTATCGCTCAGGAGCAGCAGCCATGAGTAAATCCATGGGGGTAGTGCGCAGAATGAAACGCCTCGATGGGTTGGCCGTGCTGGCTTGCCTGTGGCTCCTCGCCTCGGTGGCCATGGCCCACGAGGACCATGGCAGCCCCAATGCGACACCAGCGGCATCGAGCACGGGCACACGGGACGCGCAAACCTGGTTCACCGACACCACTGTGCTGGATCAGAACGGCAACAGCCTGCGCTTCTACAGCGATGTCCTGAAAGACCGAGTGGTGCTGCTGAATGTGATATTCACCCATTGCAATGATGCGTGCCCGCTGATCACGCGCAAGCTCAAGGATGTCCGCGATGCGCTGGGTGAGCCGTTGGCCCGTCAGGTGTATTTCATTTCCGTGACCAGCGACCCTCAGAACGACACGCCGGCGGTGCTTAAAGCGTTTGCGCAGAAGCAGGGGGTCGATGGGCCGAACTGGTTGTTCCTCACGGGGGGGCAGGCCGAGGTCGAGCAGGTACTGGCCCGGCTCGGGCATCTGGTGCCCAGCCCGGAACAGCATTCAACCCTGTTGATTGCTGGTGATGTCGCCAGCAAGCGCTGGAGCAAGATCCGCCCGGATGCGCCGCCCCAAGCGATTGCCCAGCGTTTGCAACTGTTGACCCAACCACTGGCCGGGCGTTGAGTCATGGACCGTTTTCGCCTACCGCTGATGGCGCTGCTGATGTGCTTGAACAGCCTCGCGCTGGCCCTTGACTTGACCCCACAGGAGCAGGCGGGCAAGCGCCTCTATCGCGAAGGCCTGGCCAGCGGTGATGCACAGGTGTCGGCACGGGTTGGCGCTGCCGACATCCTGGTGCCTGCCAGCGTCGTGCCGTGTGCCAGTTGCCATGGGGCCGATGGCCAGGGCCGTCCGGAGGGCGGGGTTCGGCCACCCGCGCTGAACTGGCAACGCCTGGCGCGCGGGGCGGGCGAGCATCGGGTCAACGGTCGGCAGTACCCGGCTTACACCGAGGCAAGCCTGGCCCGGGCCATTCAAGAGGGTCGCGACCCTGCAGGTAATGCGCTTGATCCGGCCATGCCGCGTTTTGTCCTGTCCATGGCCGATCAACGTAACCTCACGGCGTACCTCAAGCGCCTTGTCGAAGACCGTGACCCCGGCGTCGATGAGCAGCACCTGCGTCTCGGTACACTGTTGCCGCAGAGCGGGCCATTGGCCGGGGCGGCACGGGTGGTCGGAGCAGTGCTGGCCGGCAGTATCGAACAGGTCAACCAGCAGGGCGGGATTCATGGTCGCCAACTGCAGCTCACAGTCATCGATCCGGGGCCTGATCGCGCCAGCGCCGAGCAGGCGCTCAAACGGTTGATTGAGGAAGAGCGGGTGTTCGCGCTCGTCTCACCGTTGGCCCCCGCATTGGGTACGGCCTTGCCCCTTATGCTCGAACAGCGTGGGGTGCCGATGATCGGCCCGCTGAGCCTGCCTGCTGCCAATGTCCAGAACCGGTTGGTTTTTGAACCCCTGCCCGGTGTGCGTGAACAACTGCTTAGCCTGGCAAGCTACGCCGCTGAGCGCTTGGGGGTGAAAGAGCAGCCGGCATTGATTGTCTACAGTGAGCCGGAGCAGGCGCCGTTGGCCGAGGTGTTACAGCAAGGCTTGCAGCAGGAGGGGTGGCGGGCATTGCGCCATGAGGCCTTTGAGGCGAACCAGCCGCTTACCTATGCTGCGCAGTCGGTGTTCTTCCTGGGTGACGGGGCTGGGTTTGTACAACTGACCGAGGCCTTGCAACGGGCCGGACAGTCACCTTATCTCTTCGCAGCAGCCAATCAGGTCGCTGGCGAGGTTGCCACGGTGCCTGCCCAATGGTCGCAACGGCTGTTTCTGGCGTACCCGTTCCTGCCTGGCGACTGGACCGATACCGGGCGTGCGGCACTCACCGATGTGCGTCGACGACAACAATTGGGCGCCCAGCAGACGCTGCTTCAAGTCACGGCCTATTGCTCGTTGCAACTGCTGGGTGAGGGCTTGAAACGCGCTGGACGTGATGTCAGCCGGGAAAAACTGCTGGCAGCGTTGGAGGGTCTGTACGGATTCGATACCGGTTTGACCCCACCGTTGAGCTTCGGCCCGGGTCAGCGCCAGGGATTGAGTCGTGCTCATGTGGTTGGGGTGGAGTTGCCCGGCCCACGCTTCCACCCCCTGTAGGTGCCGGCGTTGCCAGCGAGCAGCGCGGGGGTTGTCAGGGGTTGTGCGGTGTTTTGCATCGCGGGTGAAGCGGCCCTGTGGTTTCGACGGAGGTGGATCATGCGCGTGTTGATGCTGTTGGGCCTGCTTTACGCCAGTGTCGCGGTCTGGGCTGACGACAGTCCGCCGGTGGCAAGGGTCAACGAAGTGCCGATCAGCCAGTTCCGATTGGAACGCTATTTTGCCGATTACCTCCAGGCCCAGGGCCGGGCATTGACCAGCATTCGCAGCCCGAGTCTGTACAAGCGCCTGCGTGAGCAGGCACTGGATGAACTGATCGACAAGGAACTGCTCTGGCAGGAAGCCCAGCGCCGGGGTATCGAGGTCAGTGATACCGCTGTCGCCCGCCATATCGACCAATTGCGTCAGGCGTTTGGTTCAGCGGATGTGTTTGCCCGGCGGCTGGCCGAAGCCGGTTTCGATGAGCCAGGGTTTGCACGTTACACGCGCCACGAATTGGTTGCGCAACAGGCGTTCATTCAGTTGTCGCAGGTCGCCGAGCCTGATGAGGTGCAAGTCCGGGCTTTTCAACAAACATTGCTCGCTGAAGCGAACCCGGGATCGTCTTCGGCGGTCCAAGGTGAGCAGGGACTGGCGGTGGCGAAGCAACTGCTGCACGAACATCAACAGACAGAGGCACGTCAGGCGCTGCTGAAACGTTTACGTGACAAGGCCGCCGTTGAACGACTGGAGCCGCGCTAGACTTCCCCCAGTATTGGGGGGAAAGATTAGGGGCAAAATGCCAGCCAGTCCCCGGGGTTGGGGGTGCTCTGTCCGGCTGTTTTGGGCGAAGTGCGATAAATCAATGCCATACCGTTGCCAAACACACCCTATCGTGACTGGCATGAAGTGTGCGTAAGCCTATACAAGGCCGCACTCAGCCAGACCGGAAAACCGGGTCTGTGAAGTATCAAGGAGTCGACCTTGGTTAACAGTGTTCTGATTGTCGATGATGAACAGACCCTTGCGCAGAATCTCCAGGCGTACCTGGTTGCACAAGGCCTGAACGTCCATGTTGCCTACGACGGCGAAACCGGCATTGGCCTTGCCGCCAGCGTCCAACCTGCTGTCGTGGTGCTCGACTTCCGGTTACCCGATATGGAGGGGTTTCAGGTTCTGGAGGCTGTCCGCCGGCAAGGCAGGCGCTGTCATTTTGTGCTGATTACTGCGCATCCAACCACCGAGGTCTGCGAGCGTGCTACTCAGCTGGGTGTCAGCCATATCCTGTTCAAGCCGTTCCCGCTGGCGGAGTTGGCACGTGCAGTCTTCGACCTGATGGGAATCGAGCGCCAGGCGCGAGCCGGGGCAAACGTGGCGGAAGGGTTCGTCGAGCGGCGTCAGAGCAAGAAGGAATCTTTCCCCATGCAGTTGTATGACGGCAGCTGGGTACTGGCGGATCGCAGGCGTAACAGCGCCAAGCCGCCGGGACTGGACGACGACAAACAGCTCACCGGGGAGTAGGGGCGCGATAGACGTTCCGGCATCCGCCGAGAGAGCCTCCGCGCCAGTTGGGCTACCGCCCCCGCTGCGTTGGAGTGCTTGCCATGCAACCGTCGTCTCCTGGCTTACACGCAACCTTCGATGCTGCTGCCTGCGTCCCGTTGGGACGTGAGCAGATGGCGCAGGCCAGGGCCCGCGCCGAGGAAACCGGCGAGCGCGTGCTGCAGGCCCTTGAGGCCCTGAGCGGGCAGCCAGCCGCCGCGTTCGTCGCCAGCCTGGGCGCCAGCCTGCACTATCCGGTACTGGATACCCAGGCACTGTTTGCCGCCACCCCCCTGTTTGAGCGGGTCAGCCTGGCGCAGTGCCTGAAGCGCGAATTCATCCTGTTGCAGCATGCCGGGCAAACCCTTGGTGTGTTTGCCGACCCCTTCGACAACGCCCGCCTGGCCTGGATCGACGAGTGCCTGCAGGGTGCTCCGTTGTACCTGGTGCAGGCTGCTGACCTGGCGGCCTTTCTGGCGCGCCATGAAGAGAGCTTCCATGCGGTCGACTCCCTCGACAACGAAGTCGAGGGCCTGGAGGCCGAAACCCTGCAAAGCCTGTCGCTGGCCAGTATCAGCGAAGACCAGAGCCGCGTGGTCAAGCTGGTCAACTCGACCCTCTATGACGCACTGAAAATGCATGCCAGCGATATCCACCTGGGCATGACTGGCAGCGGCCTGGTGATCAAGTACCGTATCGACGGTGTCCTCAATACCATCAGCAAAATCAGTGGCGTGGAGTTCGCCGAACAGGCCGTTTCGCGGATCAAGGTCATGGCCGAGCTGGACATTGGTGAAAAGCGCGTACCTCAGGACGGTCGCTTCAAGATCGGAATCAGTGCCCGGCAAATCGATTTTCGTGTGTCGATCATGCCCAGTATCTTTGGCGAAGATGCGGTGCTGCGGGTACTGGACAAGCAGGACCTGGCGGATCAGGTCAGCGGTGTACAGCTCCAGGCCCTGGGCTTCGCCGATGAAACCCTGCGCAGCCTGCGTCGGCTGGCCGGGGAGCCCTATGGCATGGTGCTGGTCACCGGGCCCACCGGCAGCGGCAAGACCACCACGCTGTACGCGATGATCAGCGAAATCAACCGGGGCGTGGACAAGATCATCACCATCGAAGACCCGGTGGAATACCAGTTGCCGGGCGTGTTGCAGATCCCCGTGAACGAAAAGAAGGGCCTGACTTTTGCCCGTGGCCTGCGTTCGATCCTGCGCCACGATCCGGACAAGATCATGGTCGGCGAGATCCGTGACCCGGATACCGCACAGATCGCCGTGCAGTCGGCGCTGACCGGGCACCTGGTGTTTACCACCATCCATGCCAACAACGTCTTCGATGTGATCGGCCGTTTCAGCCAGATGCAGGTCGACCCCTACAGCTTTGTCTCGGCCCTTAACGCCGTCCTTGCCCAGCGCCTGATTCGGCTGGTCTGCCCGCATTGTGCGGTGTCCTGTACACCCAGCCATGAGGAACTGGCTGCCTCCGGCCTCGCGGTGCAGGACTGTCAGGACTATCGCTTTGTCCACGGCAGTGGCTGCGGCCAGTGCCGGGGCAGTGGATACCGCGGACGTACCGCCATCGCCGAATTGCTTCATCTGGATGATGAGTTGCGGCAGATGATCGTTGAACGCCAACCGATTGCCCGGATCAAGGCCCTGGCTTGCCAGCGTGGCTTACGCCTGCTGCGCAGCTCGGCGCTGGAGCTGGTACGTGAAGGCCGGACCACCCTGGAGGAGATCAATCGTGTCACATTTATCGCCTGATCCAGTCGTCGCGGTCCTGGGGGCCAACGGTGTCGGTATTGGTCAACAGCAGTGGCTTGGCAGCCAGGGGTTCGTTGCCGAACGTAGCCAGGCTGTCGCCTTGGCACTGCAGACCCTGCGGGACCTGCTTGGCGAGCATCGCTGTCGGCGTAATGCGTTGCGGGTGTTGCTGTCGGCCGATTACTGCCGCTTCTGTCTGGTGCCCTGGAGCGATGCGATCTCCAGCCCAGCGGAGTTACAGCGCTATGCCCGTGCCTGCTTCGAGGCGCACTACGGGCAGAGCCTGGAGGGCTGGCGGATTTGCCTGTCACCTGAGGCGAGTGGGCGTGCACGGGTGGCGGCAGCGGTGC
Organism: Pseudomonas laurentiana; assembly: GCF_014648275.1. GTDB lineage: Bacteria > Pseudomonadota > Gammaproteobacteria > Pseudomonadales > Pseudomonadaceae > Aquipseudomonas > Aquipseudomonas laurentiana. The sequence goes on along the minus strand of NZ_BMQU01000002.1, from coordinate 275,125 downwards.
CGGAAGCGTTGTTGCAGGGCTTGGAGCACCTGAGCGCTGAGTCAGGGCTGCGCTTGCGTGCGGTGCAGCCCTACCTGATGGGCGCCTACAACCGTTTCGCCGCGCGCCTGGGGCAGGGCGACTTCCTGTTTGTTCTGGCCGAGCCGCAACGCAGCCTCGTGCTGCTGGCGAGCCAGGGCGTCTGGCAACACGTCCGCACCCAGAGCGGCAATGACAGTGATACCGCGTTGCAGGCGTTGATTGCGCGCGAGTGCCAGCTACAGGTCGGGCAACCACTGGCCGTTTTTCTTCATGCACCGGGTCGCCTGCATGACCGCCCACAGCTGGACGGTATTGAGCTGTGTGAGTTGACGCCACCCATGGAACCGAGTCAGGACGTGCTTAGCGTCATGGCTCGGGTGGTGGCCTGACATGCGCCGCCTCGAGCTGGATTTTCAACCCCGGCGCTGTGGACGGCGGCTCTGGGTCTTGGCGGGCCTGAGCCTGGCATCGCTGGTGGGCCTGCTGTGGGTACAGCAGGCTCTGGAGCGCGAGCAGGCCAGCCTGCAGGCGCAGGTGCGCGAGGCCGAACACCGGCTGGGCACCGGTCCACGTCCGCAACCGACGCTGTCGGCCAGTCAGCGCCGCGAGCAAGACGAGCGCCTGGCGCAGATGCGCAGTGTTTCCGAGCAACTGCAACGGCCCTGGGAGCGCCTGTTCGCCATGCTCGAAGGCCTGCCGATGGAGGATGTCGCCTTGCTCGCGCTGAGCCCGGATGCACGCAAGGGGCAACTGCGCATCGCCGCCGAAGCGCGCGACCTTGAGGCGATGTTGGCGTTTCACAAACGCCTGGAAGCCAGTACCGAGTTGCACGATGTATCGCTGCTCAATCACGAAATTGTTGCGCGGCAGGCCGAGCACCCGGTGCAGTTCAACCTGTCCGCCACGTGGGAGACTGGCAATGCGCATCCCTAGTCTGATTGTTCACGAACACGTGTTGCGCCTTGGTTGGCCAGGCCTGGCCTCGATCGGGTTCGCCCTGACAGCGCTGCTGCTCGGCGGCCTTGGCCTGCTGCCACAGTGGCAGCAACTGAATGCACAGCGTCAGCAGTACGCCGAGGCTGAACAACAGCTGCAGCGCCTGCAACGCGGTGAATGGGTGGCGCCGGTGTCGTCGCCTGACCCACTGGATGACTTTCACAAGCAACTGCCGGCACAGCCTCAGGCTACCGAGGCCATTGACCGGATCTACGCCTTGGCCCGGGCGGAAAAAATCAGCCTGTCCCGGGGTGAGTACGCCTTGGGGGTCGACCCGAAAACCCATTTGGCCCGGTATCAGATCCTCTTGCCGTTGCGCGGCAGTTATCCGCAAATCCGCCGATTTCTGCACGCGTTGCTCGGCCAGTTGCCGGCGCTGGTACTCGAAGACCTCGACCTGCAACGCAAGCAGATCGGCGACAGCGAGCTGACCGGGCGTATCCGCATGACCCTTTACCTGTCGAGGTCGTGATGAACACTCAACGCACCGTGGCGTGGCTGATTTTCTTCGGGGTGGCGGCCGCCTTGGCCTGGGCGCCAGGGCACTGGCTTGAGCAGGACGAAGCGGGCGCATCTGAGCCGGTGGTTGCAGTCAGCCGCAGCCCGGCGCAGGTGCCCGCAAGCACGGCAAGCCGCTCACCCTCAGCGCCGCTTGCCGCCGTCGATCTGTTTGCCAGCAAAAGCTGGAAGCCTGCTGTGGTCCTGGCCACGGTCATCGAGACGCCCGTGGCAGTGACCCCGGTTGAAACACTTCGAGTCGCACCGGCGCTGCCGTTCCATTTCGTCGGGCGCTTGCAGAACCACGATGATCAACAGGTGTTCCTGCAAAGCGGCGAAAAGCTGTATGTCGTCCGTCGAGGCGACGTGATCGATGAAACCTACCGGATCGAGCAGATCTCCGACACGGAGTTGAGCCTGGTCTACCTGCCGATGCAACTGTCCCAGACTTTGTCTGTAGGGAGCGCACCATGAATTCGCCAAGGATTTGCAAGCCCGCGCCGTTCCTGCTGTTGGCGCTGTTTGTGGCGGTGGCCGGTTGTGGTTCGACCGCTGCCCGCAAGGATGGCCTGGCCTTGATCGAAGAGGGCCAGTACGAGGCGGGCATTGCCCGCATTGAGGAGGGACTGAAGAGCGCACCGCGCGATACCGAGTTGAATATTGCCCTGGCCCAGGGCCGGGCAAAGTCGGTTGAGGCATTGTTGACGCAGGCCGACAGTGACCGTTCGCGGCATGACTTCGCCGGGGCGCGGATGGGCTATGGCCGCGTACTGACCATTGAACCGAACAACCGCAGGGCCCAGGACGCGGTGCGCCAGATCGAGCAAATGCAGGACCTGGGTGAGCGCATCGCATTGGGGCAAGCCGCATTGCGTCAGGGCGACTTGTTTGGTGCTGAGCGGCACATGCGCGAGGTGTTGTTGCTCGACCCGCAGAACACCGAAGGCCTGACGCTGCGGCGCAACATCGAGCAGGTGCAGGCGCGTACTGCCCAGCCCAACCCACAGTTGCGTACCCGCCTGGAAAAACCGGTCACCCTGGAGTTTCGCGACGCCAACCTGAAGACCATCTTCGAGGTGTTGTCGCAGGTCGCCGGGCTTAACTTCATTTTTGACAAAGACCTGCGCCCGGACCTGAAAGCCACGATTTTTGTACGTGAGGTGCGTATCGAGGATGCGGTGTCCCTGCTGTTGGAGCAAAACCAGTTGCACCAGAAGGTGGTCAACGAAAACACCTTGCTGATTTACCCCGACTCGCCGCAAAAAACCAAGGACTACCAGGAACTGGTGATGCGGACCTTCTACCTCACCAGCATTGATGCCAACACCGCGATGAACATGGTCAAGACCATGCTCAAGACCCGCGATGTGTTTGTCGATGAGCGCCTGAACACCATGACCATGCGCGATACCCCGGATGCCATTCGCATGGCCGAGAAACTGCTGCAGTCCCAGGACCAGTCCAACCCCGAGGTAGTGCTGGAAGTCGAGGTGATGGAGGTGGCCCGGTCGCGCATCCTCGACCTTGGCCTGCAATGGCCAAACACCTTCGGTGTGGTCACCAGCGAAGGCAAACCGGTGAGCGTGCTCGACCAGTTGCGCGGGATCAACTCCAGCCGGATCACGATCACGCCGTCGCCACAGGCGAAGATCAATGCGCAGGACAACGACATCAATACCCTGGCCAGCCCGGTGATCCGGGTCAGCAACCGCGAGCAGGCGCGTATCCATATTGGCCAACGCGTGCCGATCATCAGCGCCACTTCGGTGCCGTCGACCCAGGGGCCGGTGATTACCGAAAGCGTTACCTACCTGGACGTCGGTCTGAAACTGGAAGTGACCCCGGTGGTGCACCTGAACAACGAAGTAGCGATCAAGATCGGCCTGGAGGTGAGCAACGCCACGCCGCTGGAGCCGACTCGCCAGGGCACCATTCCGGTCCAGGTCGATACCCGCAACGCCCAGACCAGCCTGCGCCTGCACGATGGCGAGACTCAGATCCTTGCCGGGCTGGTGCGCAACGATCATGGCGCCTCTGGCAACAAGATTCCGTTACTGGGTGATATCCCTGGCCTGGGCCGACTGTTTGGCAGCAACAAGGACAACATGGGCAAGTCGGAACTGGTGCTGTCGATCACCCCGCGCATCGTCCGCAACCTGCCTTACCAGAGCCCGTCGGACATGGAGTTTCCTACCGGCACTGAAACCAGCATGCAGATCCGTAACCTCAACCGCCCAAGCGACGTGCAGGACGCACCGCTGGCCGTTCTGCCGAGGCCTTGAATCATGAAGCGCAGCACTGGCGGTTTCACCCTGATCGAAGTGGTGGTGACCCTGGCCCTGATCGGGCTGCTCGCCGCCATGGCCGCACCGTTGACTGAAACCCTGGTACGCCGTGGCAAGGAGCAGCAGCTCAAGGCGGCGCTGTACCAGGTGCGCGACGCCATTGATGCCTACAAGCGTGCTTACGACGCCGGTTACATCGAGAAAAACCTCAATGCCAGCGGCTACCCGCCAAACCTGGCGGTATTGGTGGAGGGCGTGCGCGATGTACGCAGCGCCAAGGGGGCGAAGTTCTACTTCCTGCGGCGTATTCCCCATGACCCGCTGCTTGAGGCCAAGCGGGACGATGAGGGGGGCTGGGGGGTGCGTGCCTATGACAGCCCGGCCGACAGCCCCCGTGAGGGCGAGGACGTCTTTGACATCTACTCCCGTGCCCCCGGCAAGGGCCTTAACGGAATTGCCTACAGTCAGTGGTGATCAACATGCGCCGGAGCAAGGGCTTTACCCTGATCGAACTGTTGGTGGTGATGGCGATCATTGCCACCCTGATGACCATTGCCGTACCGCGTTACTTCAACAGCCTGGACAACGCCCGTGAGGCGACCCTGCGCCAGAGCCTGGCGGTGTTGCGCGAAGCACTGGATCACTACTACGGCGATACCGGGCGTTATCCCGATTCCCTTGAGCAATTGGTCGAGCAGCGCTATTTGCGGGCCACGCCACTGGACCCGATCACCGAGCGGCGAGACCTCTGGCAGTTGCAGCCCCCTCCCGAGGGCGTGTCGGGCGCTGTGGGCGATGTCCGAAGCGGTGCAAGCGGGAGGGCGCGTGATGGCAGCCTCTATGCCGAATGGTAACGCTCAGGCCGGTTTCACCTATCTGGGCTTGCTGATGCTGATTGCCGTGCTGGGTATCGGCCTGGCAGCAACCGGGCAGGTGTGGTCCAGCGTCGCTCGCCGCGACAAAGAACGGGAATTGCTGTGGGTTGGCGCTCAATACGCGCAGGCCCTGCGCAGCTATTACCGCAGCTCTCCGGGCCTGGCCCAGTACCCGGCATCGCTGGATGACCTGGTCGAAGATGATCGTTTCCCGCAACCGCGCCGGCACCTGCGCAAACGTTATCCAGACCCGATGACCCACAGCAGCGAGTGGGGCCTGATGCGTGGGATCGATGGGCGTATCACCGGCGTCTATAGCCTGTCCCATGAGGTACCGCTCAAGCAGGCCGGGTTTGACGCGCAATGGTCCGACTTCGAGGGGCTGGGGCATTACAGCGACTGGCAGTTCGTCGCGGAAAAAGCCTTTGCCGAGAGTGCCAGCACCCGCCGTCCGGGTGATCGGCCATGAACCGGCTGCTGCTGGTCGTCTTGCTGCTGGTTCTGGCCGTTTCGGCGCGGGCGGCAGAGGAAGACGAGATGACGGGGTTTATCGTCGATAACACGATCTCCCACATCGGCCACGACTTCTATTACAGCTTTGCCGAGCGGCTGCGGGCCACCAGTCGCCTGGATTTCAACCTGGTGGTACGTGAACGGCCATCGGCTCGCTGGGGCAGCCTGGTGACAGTCGAGTATCAGCAACGCGTGATCTACCGGCGTTTTTTGCCACCCAACACCGTGGAACTCAAGGACGCGGCCTATGAAGCTGCCGACCTGGTCAGGGCAGAGGTTGTTCAGCGCAAGCTGCAGAACCTGTTGCAAGACACCACCGATCTGGAGAGGGATGAACTATGAACAGTGTTTCTCGCGCAGTCTGGCTGTTGGCTGTTGCTATTGCCTGTCAGCAGGCGGCGGCTACCGAAATGGTCTACACCCCCGTCAACCCGGCGTTCGGCGGCAACCCGTTGAATGGTACCTGGCTGTTGAACAACGCGCAGTCGCAGAACGATCACCAGGACCCGTCGATCAAGAGCCGATCTTCTATAGCTGGCACCTCGGCCCTGGAGCGTTTCACCAATCAACTGGAGTCGCGGCTGCTGTCGCAACTGCTGGACAACATCTCCAATGGCAACACCGGCAGCATGTCCACGGATTCGTTCCTGATCAATGTGATCGACGATTCGGGTGCGCTGACCATCCAGGTGACGGACCGGGCAACCGGAGAAGTTTCTGAAATCCAGGTGAACGGCCTCAATCCTTGAGGTGTATCGGGTCAATGGGAGTGACGATCATGAAACGATTTCTGACGATGCTGCTGATCCTGGCCAGTCTGCAAGGCTGTGGCCTGCGCAAGCCGATGCCGGCTGAGCACGACACAGAAACACCGACCCTGACACCTCGTGCCTCGACCTATTACGACCTGCTCAACATGCCGCGTCCGAAGGGCCGCTTGATGGCAGTGGTCTATGGCTTCCGTGACCAGACCGGGCAATACAAACCCACCCCGGCCAGCTCGTTCTCCACCAGCGTGACCCAGGGCGCCGCCAGCATGCTGATGGATGCCATGCAGGCCAGCGGCTGGTTCGTAGTGCTGGAGCGCGAAGGGCTGCAGAACTTGCTGACTGAGCGCAAGATCATTCGGGCTTCGCAGAAAAAGCCCGATACCCCCGTCAATATCCAGGCCGAGCTGCCACCCTTGCAGGCCGCCAACCTGATGCTCGAAGGCGGCATCATCGCCTATGACACCAACGTCCGTAGCGGCGGCGAAGGCGCGCGCTACCTGGGCATCGACCTGTCCCGCGAGTACCGGGTAGACCAGGTGTCGGTGAACCTGCGGGCTGTGGATGTGCGCACAGGCCAGGTGTTGGCCAACGTCATGACCAGCAAGACCATTTACTCGGTCGGTCGCAGTGCCGGGGTGTTCAAGTTCATCGAGTTCAAGAAGCTGCTGGAGGCCGAGGTCGGCTATACCACCAACGAACCTGCGCAGTTGTGTGTGTTGTCGGCAATCGAGTCGGCAGTCGGGCATTTGCTGGCCCAGGGGATTGAACGCAAGTTGTGGCAGGTGTCGAGCGAAGGCACTGGCGACAACGCTGTGCTGGAACGCTACTTGAGCCAGTATCAGGCGCAGTGAGGGTGGCACCCCACGCCTGCACGTGAAGGGTGCCGGGTTATCGGTAGGGGTTAGCCAGGGCCTTGGACAGGTTCTTTTCGGCCGTCGACAGTTTCATTTCGTTTTCGGTCCGGCGTAGCACCTGGGTGGCCTTGTTCAGCTCGCTGGTCAGACTGGCCAGCTCTATCTGCAAACCATGGATTTTCGCTTCACGCGATTTTATCGGAAGCGAGTGGTCATTCATCACAGCCTTGAGTTCATCCATCTTCTCGTTGATCCGCTCCTGGATTTCCCGAACCGATTTCAACACCTTCTTCACGCTGTCGGGCAGGTTGCTGGCGTCGATATCCGCGTGCGTGCCATTACCTTGCGCCGACTTGTGCGTGCCCGCTTCTGACAGGTTGACCTCTACACCATGCTGAGGGGCGGGCTTTGCCAGGCTGACAGCCACTGCGGCGGGCGCAGGCTGGGACGTCGCCTTCGGGTGGGCTGTTGGGGGCAGGGCAGTGGCGTTGATGGAAATCATGTTCTCTCCTGTGATTCGTCGTCAGCGTGCGTGCTGGTCGGTGCAGGAGGAAAGCATACCCGCGTGAGGGGGCTCATTTGGCCACGTCAGGCGGGTTGGGAATAATCCTACAGCTATTCAGGAATCCGTTACCTGGTGGCTACGGGGGGCGGTCAAGCAACCCTGAACGCCGGAAAGGGGGCATGGCACCACAGGCTGCTGGAGGTCAAAAAAAGGACCGCGACCCGCCGATCGCGGGTCGCGGCCAAGGCGGGATGATCACTGCTGGAACACGGTCGCCTGGTTGCCCATGCCGAACTGCTGGATGGCGGCGTTCATGTTGACACCACTCTGATCGACGATGGCCTGGTTGCCTGTACCGCCCTGGGTGACATAGGCCAGGTTGGCGCCATCGGCTTGCTTGATATTGACCTCGTTGTGGTCCCCGTACAGCTGGTTCACATAGCTCTGGTTGCCCATGCCCGACTGATCCAGCTTGACGCTGTTGGAAACGCCGCTGCTGACCCCCTCGGCGTAGTTGGCGATACCTCGTTGATCGGCGATCAACTGGTTGTCGGTGCCGTTCTGCTCAAAGTACAGCTCGTTGTTGAGGTCGGCCTGGGTGAAATTGGCGCTGTTGTTGGTGCCCGACTGTTTGATGTCGGCGCGTTGTCCGCTGCCAAACTGACCGCCCGCCTTGTTGCCTTTCCAGTTGCTTGCCAGCACCTTGTTGCCCGTACCGGTAGCACTCGCGGTGAGGGTGTGATTGTCACCCGTCTGGTAGGTGTAGTGGACGTTGCCATAACCGTTCTGGAACAGGTTGGTCACCGACTGTTGCGACTCGAACTGATCGGCATAGATCGCGTTGAAACCGCCGGTTTGCGTCAGGGTTGCCAGGTTGTCGGCCCCGAAGCTTTGGTCGATGACCGCTTCGTTGGTCTGCCCATATTGGTTCACGGTGGCCTGACTGGCGGTTTGTTGATCCTGCCAGACTTCAGTGGAGTTCAACGTGCCGTGCTGGTTGATGGTTACCGACCCGCCCTGGCCATCGCGTTGATCACCGTAGGCCCAGTTAGCTTCGCCTGTCTGGAAGATGCCGATCTGGCCGTTCTGGTGATTGAGGTGCTCGGCGGCACTGAAGTTGTTGGTCCCGGTCTGCTGGATCAAGGCCTGGTTGGCGGTACCGCCGAACAGTTGCTCGACGTTGGCTTCGTTGCCGTTGCCCCACTGCTGGGTCGTGGCGGTGCTGCCGTTCTGGGCATCCTGGTAGACGAAGGAGAAGTTGCCGCTGCCTTCCTGGGTCTGTTGTACCAGGTTGCCGTTGCCCAGTGACTGGCTGGCATGGGTGTTGTTATAGGCGCCAACGGCTTGCTGGTTGATCTGCCCGGCGTTTTCCATCAACTGCTCGGCGTAGCCGGCGTTGTATTGGCCGGTATGGTTCTGCTGGATGTCGCCGGTGGCGTTGTCTTGCAGGGCGGCGGAATTGTTGCCCTCGCCGTACTGGGTCTGGGTGGTGGTGCTGTAGCTCGCCTTGGTCTGTTTGACCTCGGCGATGTTCTCGTTACCGTACTGGTTCTGGTTTGACTGGCTGTCGTTTGCCATCGCCTGGCCGGAAAGGCCCAGGACAATGGCGACGCTTAAAGGAGCGAGCTTGAACATGGTAGTGCCTCCAGGGTTTAGCGGTATTGGTTGACCTGCACATGCTGGCCGTTTCCGGCCTGGATCACGGTGCTGGAAAGCCCCGTGCCGGTTTGTTCGATACTGGCGTTGTTGCTGTTGCCGATCTGGGCGATTTCTGCCCGGTTGTTGCTGCCGTTTTGCCGGATCGATGCGCTGTTGCCGTAACCTTGCTGGCTGATGCCGGCCATCAAGTCATTGCCTTGTTGCAGGATGTACGCCTCCTGTGAGCTGCCGGCCTGGACGATATGCCCAAGCAGGGCCTGGCCATCCTGATTGAGGGTGGCGCGGTTAGCCTGGCCCTGTTGCTCGATCAGTGCCTGCTGAGCGGATGGCGCGGCCGCAGGTAGCAACGTCAGCGATTCGCCCAGGTCTGAGCCCGCGACCAGGTCGGCGTTGTCCATCAGGTCGTCGGCCTGCACCGCCTGGCCGATCAAGGCCAGGCAGAGCAGCAGGGGGGCCAGGCGTGCCATCGCAGCGTTCTCCTTGGGTCACTGCACGTTGACTGGCACGGTGCGTACAGTGCCTTGGCTGGTGGTGATGGTTGCCGTCGGGTTGGCCGACGGAATTACCGTGGTGCTGTTACTGATCGACAGACGCCAGCGCCCGGTGAGCGGTACGGCAGTACTGCCCAGGGTCACCAGCCCATTGGTGGTGGTGACCTTTACGGTCACGGTGTTGCCGGTGGTGACCGACGAGGTGCCACTGAAGTCCCAGTTGTAACGGTTGTTGGAGCGCGCCTGGACCTGCGCGGTGGTCACCGTAAAGGTTTCCTGGGCCGGTTTTGGCGACACCTGCATGCTGACCGTTGCCGGGGCCGACAGCGCCCCGAACGCATCACTGGCGATGTAGCTGAAGCTGGTGCTGAAGGCACTGGTGACGGTAGCCGGTGGTGTGTAGGTGACTTGCGTGCCGTTGGTGGTCACGGTGCCGCGCCCGGCGGGAGGCTGGGTGACACTGGCCACCGCCAACGGTACGTTGCCTTCTGGGTCGGTGTCGTTGGCCAGCACGTTGATGGTCACCGGCACGCCCAGTGTGGCTGCGCTGTCGTTGACGGCGGTGGGTGGCTGGTTCGGTGCCACATTGACGGTCACCGTCGTAGCGTCCGATTTCAGCCCCTTGCTGTCCTGGGCCTTGTAGCTGAAGGTTGCAATCAACGGCACGTTGACCACGGGCGGCGGGGTGTAGACCACTGCCGTGCTGCCACTCAAGGCCACGCTACCAAGGCCGCTGGCCGGCTGCGTAAGGTCAACGATGGTCAGCGGCACATCACCGTCCGGGTCGCTGTCGTTACTCAACAGGTTCAGCGTCAGCGGTACGCCAAAGCTGGTGCTGCCGCTGTCGGCCAGGGTGACCGGGGCCTGGTTAGCCGCCTGTATGGGGGCGTTACCGACCACCTGCACTGGTTCAGTGTCACTGCCGCCAGCGGCGGACTTGACCGTGACAGTGGCGGGTGGCTGCTTCAGGTCGTTGACGGTGAGGCTCTGCGTCGTACCGTTTTTCGACAGGCGACCATAGCCCTGTGCGATCAGGTCGGGGACCAATACTTCATCGCTGGAGCGGGCCTCGATCAGCAGCCGTTGGTTGTTCCAGTCGTAGCGGGCGGTTTGCACTTTGACGATGTCGTGCAACTTGCCCGACAGGGACGTGGGGCGGGTCCCTCCGCTGGTGCTGCTGGCGGTCAGCACGACCACAGACGGTGGTGCCGTGGGCATCAGTCGCTCGACGAAGAACAAACCGTTGTTGTCGGCCAACAGGTTGTACTGGCAGGCCGACGGTGGCGTTCCCGGTACCAGGGCCACGGTCTCACGCAGGCACAGGGTCGCATCTGCCGGTGCCTTGGCGAAAACCTCAAGGCGTGTACCTTCAGCGGTGCGCCGGTAGCTGGCACGCTCCAGTTCCACCGGTGTTTGCGCACGAGGGTCGAGGACCTTGCCGGACAGGGTGAACAGGCTGGTTTCAATCGTGCCGTTCGGGCCCTGGATGCGGACAAAGTTGGTGTTGTTGGGGCTGCCGGTAACCGCTTCGGTGAGGTTCGGGTCACCGATGTAGGTTTCGCTGGCACCCGTGTCCGGGTTGATTTCGGTATAGGGGCCATTGACGCTGCGCAGGAACGGCCCGATGTTGCCGTTCAAGGCACCACTGAAATCGCCGGGGGCGCCAATCCCGATGTCGCGGGTGATGTTGATGACTCGCCGGCCAGGGCTGGTGACATTGACGGTTTCGACCCCGTAGGGGTGGGTGATGGTGTAGGTCCCGGCGACGGGCACCGACGCCCGGATCCGGATCCGGGCAAAACTCTGCTGATCACCATCGCGCGGATTGCCTGAGGCGAATGCTGCTTCAATGCCCGCGACATAGGCGTCCAGTGAAAACCCGCTGTTACCTACGGCCGGGATGGTGGTTTCAGCCAGGAACCAGAACATTTCCGGTGGCCAGTTGTCCGGGAATACCAGCGGCAGGGCGTCGTCGTAGATGCCGGGCTCCGGCAGCAGGGTACACATGTAGGCCGGGGGGATTGTCGCGGCAACCCGCGAGCTGGCAGCCCGTGACTGGCAGAGTTCCAGTGACAGGTTGGCGTGATCCTGATACCAAATGGGGTAGCGCCCGGTGGCCAAGGTATAGGGCCCAGGGTCTACCGCTGCGAGGCCGGCCCAGGCATTGCCGGCCAGCGAAAGTGAGAGCCCGGCTGCACACAGCGCCAGGCGTGGCCAGTTGTTCATGCTGCCTCCTGCTACGGGTCTAAGCGTGATCGCGTTCATGGCACGAGAACCACTTCTTCGCTGTCGCTGCCGCCGTTGCTACTGGTTACCTGGACACTGGCGGGCGGAATCGGCGAGAGACCGGTGGTCAAACTCTTGAGTGCCCCTTCACCGCTCAGGTCGCCAATGGTGCTGCCATTGCTGGTGGTGGCCGTGAGTGTGGGGGGGCTGGTTTCGTCGCTGCTTGAGGCGACCAGGGTCAGTTGCGCCGAGGCCAGGCTGTACTCGGCGCGCTGTATCGTGACCAGATCGGTGAGTGGCATGGCACGGGTGGTGGGTGTGCTGCCCGGTATCGCCACCTGGTTGTCGGCGGTGACCTGCAGGATGGCCGGGAGGCTTGGGTTCAGGGGTGACTGGGCATACCAGGCACCTGTAGTGTTGGCTTCGGTCAAGGTCCGGGCCGGGGCTTCACTGCTCAGGCTGACGGTAGCTGGTTGCGGTGGTGCCTGGACGAACACATCCTGCTGGGCGCGCAGGTTGCCGTCTTCAGTGTGGCGCGAGTAGGTGCTGCGCAATGGAATCAAGGGGGTTGGCCTGACTTCGCTGGAGAGCTTGCCGGACACCGCGAACAACTCGGTACGCAGGTCCAGGCCATTGGGCCCTTCGATACGCAGGTAGTTGGTGTTGAGCGGGCTGCCGGTAACGGCCTCGACAAGGTTAGGGTCACCGATGAAGCGTTCGCTGGCCCCGGTTTCCGGGTTGGTTTCGGTATAGGGGCCATTGACGCTACGCAGGAACGGGCCGACCTCGCCTTTGAGGGCGCCGGTGTAGGTTTGCGGGGCGCCAATCCCGATGTCACGGGTCATGTTGATTGCGCGTCTGCCGGGTGTCGTGACGTCAAACACTTCGACCCCGTAGGGGTGAGTGATGACGTAGGTGCCGGCGGTGGGTACGTCGACGCGTATACGCACCCGGGCGAAACTGATCTGGTCGTTGTCCAGTGGCAGACCGCTGCTGAACGCCGCCTCGATGGCTGCGCCATAGTTCAGGTCAACACCACGTGTGGCGTCGACAATGGCAGCATCGGCAGTGAACCAGAATGCTTCATCAGGGAAGTTCGTCGGAAAGACGATCGGTTGGGTGTCGTTGAACACATCCGGCGTTGGCAGCAGCGTACACATGTACGAAGGCGCGCCGGGTGCGCCGGCCACCCGCGAACTCACTGCCTTGGACAGGCACAGATCAAGGACCCGGCCATGACTGTCCTGATACCAGGCGGCAAATTTACCGTTGGTCTGCAGATAGGGGCCAGGGTCAACATCGAACAGCGCGGCGTGCGCCGAGTCGTGTAAAAGTGTTGCCAGCGCCAGCAGCGCCAACGGGTGGGGCGGTAGACGGTGCATGAGCGTTCCTCCTACAAGCGGACCCATGATTTGGGGCGTCTGCAGGGAGTTCGGCAAACTCCATACCAAGTCTCGTAAAAATCGTGCGAGCGCTCGCAGGGCGTGTGTTTGAGCGTTGTAGCCGGTCAAGAAAACGCCGGGGGGCGGACGGGGATCCAGCCCCAGGGTTGGGGGCCGGTTGGGGCAAAGCAGTGGGGAATCAAGCCAGAGGCATGGCAATAGGCTATAACCCTAGAAGTGCCCACGTTGGAGACCATGATGGACTATCAACCAAGCCTGAGCGCCGGTGCGCTGAGAAAGCCGTTCAATATGCTGCGTTGGTACGCCTTTGTAAGCCTGGCGGTGATCGCGTCGGTCGCCGTAGGCCTCGGGGTGATCTCCAGCCGCTTCGTGATCAGCGAGAGTGTCGAGCGTGATGCGCTGCTGACTGCGCAGTTCATCCAGTCCATCGCTCTGGCCGAAGTGCGTCACGTTTCGATTCCCAATGTCCGGACCATGGGGGAACTGCTCGACCCGCGTCTGGACAGCGCGTTCGCGGATGTCGACCCTGAAGCCCGTCGCGCTGCACGCGGAGAGTTCCTGGACCACATCGCGCACCTGCCCGATGTGCTGTTGGCCAACATCTATGCGCCGGACCGGATGGTGATCTGGTCGAGTAACCCGACGTTGATTGGCAAGATGATCGAGGCCGACGATGACCTGGACCGGGCCTTTGATCACAAACGGCGTGTTTCCGCCAGCTATCACGATGTTGAAGATGCACGAAGCGAGCGAAAATTCATTACGCCTCCCCAGCAATTGTTCATCGAAAACTACATTCCCTTGTTCGATACGGACGGGGAGCGGGTGACTGCGATGGTCGAAATCTACAAGGAGCCTCGGGACCTGATCAACCGTATCGAGCGCGGGTTGCTGCTGCTTTGGCTGGGCACCGTGGCAGGCGCTGCCGTTGTCTACTTTGGCCTCTACGGCATCGTGCGCAGGGCCGCGCGTACGCTGGCTCAGCAGCAGCGGCGGCTGGTCGCCAACCAGACCTATGTCGCCCTGGGCGAGATGTCATCGGCAGTGGCCCACAGTTTGCGTAATCCGCTGGCGAACATTCGTTCCAGCGCCGAGCTGGCCGATGAGTTCGACGATGGCGCAGCGAAGCAGAACATTGCCGACATCATCAGTCAGGTTGATCGGATGTCGTTGTGGGTACGCGAATTGCTTCAGTCATTGCGGCCGCTGGACGGTGAGGCCCTGCCGGTCGACCTGGCCCAGGTCCTGCATGAGCGCTTGCAGGCGTTCACCGCACAGATGGCTCAAGCTGGCGTTCAGGTCGATGTAGCACCATTGCCGTCGACACCCGTGATGAGCCAACCGGTGTTACTGGGACAGGTGTTCAACAGCCTTATCGCCAATGCACTGGAGGCAATGGCTGAAGGTGGCACATTGCGCGTGGAAGTGGTTCGACAGAATCGTCGGAGCCTGGTTCTGCGGGTATGCGATACCGGCAAAGGGATGAGCACCCAGCAGCAGCGAATGGCCTTCAGGCCGTTTTTCACGACCAAACAGGGTGGTTTGGGTGTTGGTCTGATGCTGGTCAAGCGTGTCATGGAGCGTTTCGGCGGGGCGGTAAGGTTGAGTAGTCGCGAAGGCCAGGGCACCTGCGTGCAATTGAGCTTTCGTCTGGCCAGAGCAGGGCTCGACATCACCGCACTCTAGGCTTCTGTGCAGTACCGGCTGACGGGGAACAACCCAATGCACATGCTCGATGCGCGAATCATTGAAAAAGAAGCGCAGGCAATCAGCCTGCGGCCCTTCAATTTGCTGCGCTGGTTTTCGGTGGTGAGCCTGTTGATCATTGCGTCGGTTGCCGTTGGCCTGGGTTACGTATCGACACGTTTTGTCGTCACCGACAGCGTTGAGCGCGATGCCATGCTGACCGCCCAGTTCATTCAAGCCATGGCCCAGGCTGAGGTGCGCCACGCTCGGATCGTTGCCGGCGTGAGCATGGGCGAACTGCTTGACCCGCGTAACGATGGTACCTTCGAAGGGCTGCCCATCAAGGAGGCTGTCGCCGCCAGGACAGAGTTTTTCGACCACATCAAGCACTTGCCCGATACCTTGTTGGCGAACGCCTACGCCGAGGATCGGACCGTCGTCTGGTCCACTAACCCGGAGCTGATTGGCCGGAGAATTCTCGGCGATGAGGATCTGGACGAATCGTTCGAATCGAAGGTCTCGGTCTCAGCCAGCTATCACAAGGCCGAGGAGGGCCGTGACGAACAGCGGTTTGAACGCGAACCACGTTACCTGTTCATCGAGAACTACATTCCGATGTTCGATGCTACCGGCACCCACGTCGTGTCGATGGTGGAGATCTACAAGGAGCCCCAGGACCTGGTACGGCGCATCCAGCGGGGCTACGTGTTGATCTGGACGTCTACCCTCCTGGGGGGGCTGCTGATTTATCTCGGCCTGTTCTGGATCGTTCGGCGTGCGGCGGGAATGATGCAGTCCCAGCAGTCGCAACTGATCGCCAGTGAAACCTTCGTTGCGCTGGGCGAGATGTCCTCAGCGGTGGCCCATAGCTTGCGCAACCCGCTAGCGACCATCCGCTCCAGTGCCGAGCTCGCTCACGAGGTGGCCAGCCAGGGTGCACAGAAGAACATTGGTGACATCATCAGCCAGGTTGATCGAATGTCGCGCTGGGTGCGCGACCTGTTGGCCTCACTGCGCCCCGTTGATGACGATGCCGAAGCGGTTGATCTGTTGGCGGTGCTGAAGGACACGCAGCTTGCGTTCTCCCAGCAGACCGAACGCTATGGGGTACGGGTGGAGTCACGCTTGCCGCCTTCGGCGATGGTGATCAGCCAAAAAGTGTTATTGACTCAGATACTCAACAGCCTGTTTTCAAATGCGCTGGAAGCGATGCCCAAGGGTGGACGCTTGAGCCTCGAAGTGACACTGCTGGCTGATAGCCGGCAACTGCAGCTCATGCTGAGCGATACCGGTAAAGGCATGAGCGAACAGCAGGAGCGCATGGTGTTCAAACCGTTTTTCACCACCAAGCAGGGTGGCCTGGGGGTCGGCCTGATGTTGGTCAAACGTATCATGGAGCGTTTCGGCGGCGCGGTCAGCCTGACCAGCCGTCAAGCGGAAGGAACCCGTGTCTGCCTCACTTTCAACTTGGCCGGAGGGGACCATGGAGCACAGCATTCTGCTAGTGGAGGATGATGAAATACTCGCCGGAAACATCCAGACCTATCTGGAGCGCAAGCAGTTCGAGGTCACGGTGTGTCACAGCGCGGAGGATGCGCTGGAGCAACTGGAGCATCTGCAGCCCGATGCGGTGCTGACCGACAATTCGCTGCCTGGCATGAATGGTCATGAGCTGATCAGAATCCTGGTCGCCCGGGCGCCGGAGCTCAAGGTGATCATGATGACCGGCTATGGCAACGTCGAGGACGCGGTCACGGCAATGAAGGAGGGGGCCTTTCATTACCTGACCAAGCCGGTGGCCCTGGCTGAATTGAAGTTGATGCTGGACAAGGCACTGGCCACTGACCGCATGGAGCGGACATTGTCGTTTTACCAGGAGCGCGAGGCACAGAAGTCCGGGTTTCAATCACTGATCGGCGAGTCGCCCGCCATGCTTGCCTTGAAACAGACCCTCGGGCAGTTGCTGGAGGCCGAACGGCGCATGACCGGAGGTGACCTTCCTCCCGTGCTGGTAGAGGGTGAAACCGGTACCGGCAAGGAATTGGTTGCCCGTGCGCTGCATTTCGATGGCGCGCGGAGCAAGGGGCCTTTTGTCGAGTTCAACTGTGCGTCGATCCCGGCCAACCTGCTGGAAGCTGAACTGTTCGGCCATGAAAAGGGCGCGTTTACCGATGCCAAGGACCGTCGTCTTGGTCTGGTGGAAGCGGCCGATGGCGGTACATTGTTCCTCGACGAAATTGGCGAAATGGATCTGTTGTTGCAAGCCAAGCTGCTCAAGCTGCTGGAGGACCGTACCATTCGCCGGATTGGTGCGGTGAAGGAGCGTAAGGTTGATCTGCGAATCATCAGCGCGACCAACTGCAACCTGGAACAGATGGTTCAACAGGGAAAATTCCGTCGCGATCTGTTCTTCCGTCTGCGTATCATCTCGATCAAGGTGCCACGGCTGTATGCACGCGGTGAAGATATCCTCTTGCTGGCCCGGCATTTTCTTGCCCAGCATGGCAAGCGCTACGGCAAGCCGAATTTGCGTTTCAGCGATGAGGCTGAGTCGCTGCTGCTTTGCTACAGTTGGCCGGGCAACGTCCGCGAGTTGCGCAACATGCTCGAACAGACGGTGCTACTTGCGCAGCATGATGTGATTGCACCGCATCAGTTGAACGTCTGCCTGAGCCTGGTGGATGAACCGGTGGAGCTCCCCGAACCGCCCGCCGAGTGGCGTAACGGCAGCGGAAACGGTGCCGCTGCCGTGGATAACATGAGCCTGCCGGAGGTGGAGCGGGACATGGTCCGCAAGATGCTCGATCGCACCGACTGGAATGTCACCAAGTCGGCACGCCTGCTGGGGTTGAGTCGGGACATGCTGCGTTATCGGATTGAAAAGCTGGGGTTGACCCGGCCCGACAAACGTCAATGGTGAGTGGCGGCTCAATCGCGCTCGCGCATGAAGAAACCGGCCACGTACTTGCGGAAGGTGTCCAGGCTCTTGAAGTCCGCGTAACGTTTGAAGTGTTCGACCTCCGGCTCGGGGCCCAGTGGCTGTTCGGTGAGTGAGACCGACAACACCCGGTCCTGGTCGGAGCTGAGCACCAATTCGTCCATGACCTCGGCACCGATCACCGGTCGGCGCATGATGACCTTGACCCCTTTACTGGCCATCCAGTCGATCAGCGACTGCAGCATCTTCAATGGCTCGCGTTCTTCGTCGCGGTAGATTGGAAACAGTTGCCCACGGGAGAGTACGGGTACGCTGGCGACATGGATCAGCTCGTAATAGTGACTGCCTGCGCTGGTCGGGGAGTAGATCGCCAGGGCCAACAGTGGTCCGGGGGTCTTGCTGCCGCCCCAGAGCAAGTGGTGCCCCTGGAAATCGAAACCGTCTTCGCTACGGTCGTTGAATACCTTGCGTGTTTTGATCTGGTTGACACAGTCGAGTATCAACCCGTGGCGTCGATGGTTAGCAAATGCCGAGGACTCACGCAGGCGTGCCTTGAGCATCATCATGTGTTTCATGTCCAGGCGGGTTTCCAGGTAGTTGCTCGCCGGTACCCGTTCTATCAGTGGGTAGCGGCTGGCGACACTGCGCAGTTCGGCGAACTGCCCGCTCAGGTCCTTCTTGAGGTGCGTGGCATAGACGTTCAGGCCGCTGGCTTCGATCAGGGTCAGCAACAGTGAGAGCAATTTTTGCTGCTCCCGCTTTTCACCCGTGCCGCTTGCCGCACGGCTATCGTCGTCCCGGCGAAAATCCCCGATCAGCCGCAGTGGCGTGTCAGGGGCCAGCCAGGCCGCAGGAACCTGTGCATGCTCGCTACGCGCGTGTTCACTCTCGCGCTCTGCTTTGCCGAATGGGCACTCGGCAGCATGGTCGGGGGTGCCCGGGTTATTCTTCAGAAACAGCGTGCCGGTGTTGCTGTTGAGGGTGACATTGAGTATAGGCATTACGTGCGGCTGGCACTCGCACGCCAACCAATGGCCGTCCGCCCGCACGCGCATCAGGAACTGGTTGGCCTGTAACAGGCGATGACCTTCGAGGTTGCCCTCCACAAAGCGGCATACCAGGTCGTGCTCGGCGGCGGTGAGGGTGCGCACCAGCGTGGTGTTTTTCTCGATGATTCTCATGCACGGTCCTGGCCAGAAATCCATTGACGGCAAGGTAAGCGAAACGCGCCGTGACGTCACGTGTCGCCCACCGGTTCTCGCGCTGCCAGCGAATTTCAGAAAATATAGTCCGTTGTCAGGAAACGTGATTCGCGGTTACGGATAATGTCGCTGATCAGTTGCTTGTTGCTTTCCTGGAATCGGGTTGCCACCAGCGTGCGGATCGAGAATACCCGCAGTGCGTCATGGACCGACAAGGTGCCCTCGGCTGAGTTCTTTCGGCCATTGAAGGGGTAGGTGTCCGGGCCACGTTGGCACTGGGCATTGAGATTGATCCGGCCCACTTGGTTGGCAAAGGTGTCGACCAGTCGGCCAATCTGCGCAGAATTATTGCCGAACAGGCTCAATTGCTGGCCAAAATCCGAGTCCAGCACGTAGTCGATCACGGTTTGCAGGTCACGGTAAGGCACAACCGGTACTACCGGGCCGAATTGTTCCTCATGGTACACGCGCATGCTGGCGTTCACCGGGTAGAGCAGGGCCGGGAAGAAGAATGAACCACGGCTGTCCCCACCATTGGGGTTGAGTACCCTGGCCCCTTTGGAACGGGCATCGGCAACCAGACCATCGAGGTACTCGATTTTTCCTGGCTCAGGCAGGGGCGTCAGGCTGACACCGGCTTCCCAAGGCATCCCGGGTTTGAGCGTTGCCAGTTTCTGCTGGAATTTTTCGAGGAATGGCTCGACCACCTGTTCATGCACAAAGAGGATCTTCAGCGCTGTGCAACGCTGGCCGTTGAATGACAATGCGCCGGTCACCGCCTCGCTGACGGCGTTGTCCAGGTCAACGTCCGGCAGCACGATGCCCGGGTTTTTCGCATCCAGGCCAAGGGCGGCGCGCAGGCGGTGCGGGCGTGGGTGAAGTTTCTTCAGGTCGCTGGCAGCCTTGTTGGTACCGATGAACGCGAAGACATCGATCTTGCCACTGGCCATCAGTGCGCTGACGGTGTCTCGGCCGCGACCATAGATCACGTTGATGACGCCTGCGGGGAAGCTGTCGCGGAACGCCTCAAGCAATGGCCGGATCAACAACACGCCGAACTTGGCCGGTTTGAATACCACGGTGTTGCCCATGATCAACGCGGGAATCAGGGTGGTGAAGGTCTCGTTCAAGGGGTAGTTGTAAGGCCCCATGCACAGCGCAACACCCAATGGTGCACGGCGTATCTGCCCGAGGGTGTCCTGTTCCAGTTCAAAGCGGCTGGAGCGTCGGTCCAGTTCCTTGAGTGCGTTGATGGTGTCGACGATATAGTCGCAGGTGCGATCGAACTCTTTTTCCGAGTCCTTCAGGTTCTTGCCGATCTCCCACATCAGCAGTTTCACCACGGCTGCGCGCTGTTCGCGCATTCGCCCCAGGAACGCCTCGACATGCTGGATGCGTTCAGCCACGCGCATCGTGGGCCAGGCGCCGCGGCCCTTATCGTAGGCGCGTACGGCAGCATCCAGTGCGGTAAGTGCGGTCTCGGCGTCCAGCAGGGGGGCGCTGCCCAGAATCACCTGCTGTTCGCCATCGCAAGACTTGAGCCAGACTGGGCTGCGTACCGTCGCCAACGGGCCATGCCACTGCTGCAACTGGCCATCGACCAGGTAGTCACGCTGCTCAAGCGGCTCACTCAAACGCCAGGTTTCAGGCACTTCGGTGGCCGTTGGAAACAGCGAATCAAGCGGATGGTTCATGCGTAGCACCTCTTGTTGGAATGCGGGTGAAACGATTCAGTTGAGCATAGCGCCGCCGCGTAAAAAAAAGCCAGTAGCGCTCAATATTGTCCGACAAAGGTCGATAACCTGTTGCCCCGTTAGTGAAAAGCAGGCGTATGACAACCAGAACCGTAACGTTTGCTCGTATCCGGAATTGGCCCCGTAGCCTGCGCATGCCTTTATTCCGGCTGTTGCCGATTGGTTTCGCGGTGGTCGGTATCGGCTTGTCAGTGACGTTGGGTCATTTGGACGTGCAGCGCCAGGAAAGCGAGTTGATGGGCAATGCCAGTGCGCGGCTTTCGGGCTTGCGTGCCGGCCTTGAGGCTCAGCTACGCACCGCTTTCGGAGAAACCGAAGGGATTGCCCAGCTCATCAGCGCGGATGGCACCATCACGCCTGAGCATTTCCATGACATGGCCCGCCAGGCCATCGCGTCAGTGCCCTACATACGGCATATCGCCGTGGCGCCTGCGGATGTTGTCGCGGATGTCTTTCCATTGGAGGGCAATCAACGCATCCTCGGCCTGGACTATCGGACACTGCCGACGCAGTACCCGATGCTGCAACGTGCGCGGGAAAACCATCGTGCCGTCCTGGCCGGGCCCATAGACCTGTACCAAGGGGGGCGTGGGTTGATCTATCGGCGACCGGTGTTTGTCGGTGGCCTGTCGAGCAACCCCTATTGGGGCAATCTCTCGATCGTTGCCGATACCGACCGCCTGCTCAACGCCGCGGGTCTGGATCAAGACGGTGCGTTTGAGCTGGCCTTGCGGGGCGTGGACGGTCGTGGTGAAGACGGCGCGATCATTTGGGGGCAAGCCGAGTTGTTTAGCGAGCCCGGTGTAACACTGAACGTTGATGTGCCGGGTGGGCATTGGCAGTTGGCTGCAACACCTCATGGCGGCTGGCCGAGGATGAGCCTGTTCGCTTCACCGTTGTTCCTGTTCTCCCTGGCCTGCACGGGGGTGTTCTGCCTGTTCGTTGCGCAACTGATTCGCAGCAACCAGGTCATCCACCAGCGCAACGATGCACTGAGACTGTCACAGGCTCAGCTTGAGCAGTCAGCGCATTATGATGTAGTGACTGGTCTGCCGAATCGACTGCTGTTCCAGCAACGGCTTGAAACCGCCATTTCCAGTGGTGAGCGCCTGGGCGTGCTGGTACTGGATATCGACGGTTTCAAACTGGTCAATGACAGCCTCGGCCACCCGTTGGGTGATCTGCTTCTGCAGCAGACAACTCAGCGTTTCGTCAGTCTGCTGACGGCACAGGACACTGCTTGCCGCTTGGGCGGTGATGAGTTTGCCTTTGTGTTGTCTTGCCCGCAGGACGAACAGGTCATGGCCCAGGTGCAAGGGTTGCTGCTGGCCATGCAGCAGCCTTTCGACCTCAAGGGCACGGCTGCGTTGGTCACCGGCAGTATAGGGGTCGCGTTCTACCCTGATCATGGGCATACCAGCGATAGCCTGCTGCGTCATGCCGATACGGCGATGTACGCAGCCAAGGAAGGCGGTCGCAATACCTATCGCACCTATCACCCGGACATGACCCTGCAGTTGCAGCAGCGGATCTTTCTTGAGGGCGCGCTGCGTCGAGCGTTGCAGCAGAATGAGTTCGAGCTGTGGTACCAACCCAAGATCGACCTGTTCAGTGGCCGTGTTGAAGGCGCGGAGGCGTTGTTGCGTTGGCGTGATCCAGAACAAGGCCTGGTTTCTCCGGCTGATTTCATTCCGCTGGCTGAACGTACGGGGCTGATCATTCCACTGGGCGAGAAGGTACTTGATCTGGCCTGTGCCCAGCTTGCCTGTTGGCGTGCGCGTGAGTGCTTACCCGGGCCTTTGGCAATTAACGTGGCGGCGTTGCAGATCGAACGCAGTGACTTTGTCGAGAGCCTGTCCCGTGCGTTGCGACGTTATGACCTTCCCGCGACATTGCTGGAGGTGGAGATTACCGAGAGCTTGCTCATGGAGAGCCCGCAGCATGCCTGCGCAATTCTTTCGCAATTGCAGCAGATGGGCGTGGCAACCGCCGTCGACGATTTTGGTACCGGCTACTCTTCGTTGGCCTACCTGAAAGTGTTACCGATTGATCACCTGAAAATCGACCGCACCTTCATCAAGGATTTGCCGGGTGACGATGATGGGGTTGCGATCACCCAGTCGATCATCGACCTGGGGCACGCGCTGGGCTTTCGCATTACGGCAGAAGGCATCGAGACACATGCCCAGCATGCGTTTTTGCGCAATGCCGGGTGTGATCAAGGGCAAGGGTACTTGATCGGACGGCCCATGCCGGCTGACAGCTTTGAGCGCTGGCTGGCCGAGCAGCCGTATAGCCAGCAACCGATGCTTCTTTGATGACATGATGGGGAGGGCTGGCCTTGTGGACGCTGCGTGCAGGCGACCACAAGGCTTGACCGGTGCTTAGAAGTAGTACGGGAATTTCAGGCTGAAGGTAAAGTCCGGGGCGTCGTCGGTCAGGCCGATCGACAGGTTGGGGACGATGGTCAGCTTATCGGTGGCCGCCAGGGTCATGCCGACGTTGAAGTAGGCTGCGTTGGCGTCACTGCTCGGCACGGTAACCCAGCCATCATTGGTGTCCGTTTGATTGATTTTTGATTTTTTTACGATCAGGTCGGATACCGAGAACGACATACTCATTTTTTCGTTAAGCGCAAACGCGATGCCTGCGCCCACCTGGAAGCTGTCACCCAGCCTGACCTTGCCCGGATGGCTCTGGCCGACGGTAGAGCTGATATCGCTGAACGATTCTTCCAGGTTGTGGGTGTAGCTCAGGCTGCCGAACAGTACTGCCGGATCGAATGTCTTGACCAGCGAGATGCCCGGCGTGATCGACCAGACGCCGTTGCCGGTCGGCAGGTCTTCGGGGTAGAACAGGCTGTCGTTGTTGGGGTCCTGACGCAGTTTGATACCGAAGGGTTCCTGGCCGGTCGGCGCCTTGACCCGAAGGGTGAAAACTGCATCCGGGAGGCTTTCCGATTCGTCGAGGAACTTGTACGCCACGCCAAAGTTGACATCACCGATGGTGGGGTCACGGGTGACGGTTTGTTCGCTAATACCTTGAGCGTTGTTTTGAGCACCACCGGACTGGTAAGTGGATTCGCGGTAGACCACGGGCACGTTTACATCGAACTGCCAGCGCTGATTGAGGTTATAGCGCCCGGTAACGTCGAGGGTCCAGTTGTCGGACTTGATCCGGTCCAGGTTGATATTACCGAGGAAGATCGAGTCCAGCGCCAGGAAACCGTTGAGAATCAATTGCCGGGTATCGTAGCGCGCGTAGGTGATCCCCGTTTCAAGGCTGAACTTGCCGCCACCAAAAAAGCCGCTGGCCTCGTCATACAGGTTGGAAACGCTTTGCGCCGGTTGGGAGTCGTCTTTCAACGACTCACCGTAGGAACTGCCGGTGCCTGCCGCGGCAACGGACTGGCCGGTGCGCGGCTGTGAGGCGGGAGAGCGGGTTAACCGCTTCGGTGCCGGCGCTGGAGGTTGCTCTTCGACCTGACGAACCCGTTGCTCCAGGACCATCAGCGCCTGCTGTTGCGCCTCATAGCGTTGACGCAGTGTTTGCAGCTCTTGCTTCAATGCCTCGACTTGTGGATCCGGCGCCGCGTGAAGGAGTGTCGCCGGGACTAATGTGCTTAAACATACAGCAGCTTTCAGTGAAAACGAACGATGCATAGGTTAGCCGTCCCTTCCAACTACGAATGATGAGACTGAGCGTAGTTCAATATCCGGATATGCGAAGGCCCTTGAGTTGATCAAGGTTGCAGTTCAGTGCGCCAGCGCTGGGCATGTTGTCACGCAGGACGACATTGAGTTGTGTCATGTTGCTGACAACGTTGTTCCCGCCCAGCAGTACGGCGGATTGCGACAGGCCGCCTTGGGCCAGGCTCTGCAGTGTGTAACCCTGATTGTTGCTGGCGTTGATGCCCATCTGAATGCCGTTGGCACCGGCGGAAATGTTCAGGGTGCCGGCATCATTGCTGCCACTGATGCTTGAACCACCGGCCAATACTTGCCCTGCGGGAGTAATATTGACACCCGTTGCCTTGCCCTCTTTCACGTTGATGGAAACGTTGTTGTAAGCCGTGTTGTAGTCACCGGCGGCCTGTAATGTCTGGGTAACGCCCTGGGTGTTGTTTAGCCCTGACCCTCCCGACACGCTACCGGTGCCCGGAGTAATGGGGTTGCCATTACCTTTTTCGTTGATGAGCGAGACATAGAACTGTGGCTTGAAGGTATTTTGCTGAACATGCAGTGTGGCCGTTGCACCGATACGGTCGCCATTGGCGTTTTGCCACGTGCTGTTCATCACAACACCAAAGCTGATGATTCGCCCCGGCATCACATAGCGCCCGCGCAGACCGGCCAGTTCGCTGTCTTTGACCTCGATCGGTTTAAATACCTGCGCCTGGGCAGGCAAACTGGCAGCCAGGCAGGCAGCTACCAGCAAGGTTGAAGTCTTCATTGGGTATCTCCCCAGAGCTTCATGCCCCTTGTCATTAGAAGAAGTCGCTCTGAATGAAGCCAAACTCCATCAACTCCGCATCCTGAACCGGATGGAAGTTGTTGATCTTGCTCTTGGCGCTCAGAGGCTCGGGTGGGTCGAGCAGGGCATTGGCCTTGTCGTACCCGGGGCCGATCACGGCGAAAATGATCCCGTTCCAGCCTTTGACAAAATCATCGAACTTGTAACGTTTGTGGCCCAGTACCGGGTCGCCAACGTATACCCAGTCCTTTTCGGTGCGCTGTAGCACCACAAAATGCTTGTAGCCACGAATATCCATCAGCACCACAACCGGAATGCTGACGCTAGAGAGGTTCTCCGGTTCGATGCGGTAACCACGGGCGCGCATGCCAATGCTCTCGACGTAGCGTTTCATGTCGAGCATGGAGAAGCCTTGGGTTTTCACCAGTTCCTGATCGGAGTTGGCCAGCATGCCTTCGATGATGTGGGTTTCGTCCACGTCCAGCCAGTAGGCTTGCTTGAGGACCGTTGCCAGCGCTGCAGCGCCGCAGCTGAAATCAGTCTTCTGTTGCACCAGGTCCGCGAAGCGCCGCTCGCGCAGGCTTTGAACCGGTTTGTAAATGACCGTACCGCCAGGTAATGCGGCGATGGGCATCTGTGCTGCTTCGGCCACGCTGGCCAAACCAATCAGTGCCGCAAGCAGGGCAATTCGCATGGTCTTCACACCCTGTGAAAGCAAAGAAAGGGGCCCCGAAGGGCCCCGTTCATGGTGACGCTTACATCCCTACGCAAGCTTTGCAGCCTGCAGCGATGGACAGCGAGTTGCTTTGTTGGTTGCCCGAACCCGCCGAGATGTTGGCACCGACGTTGCCCGACACGCCGTTCAGCGAGTTGGTCAGCGAGGCGGTGTTGGTCACAGGGTTGATCCAGCCACTTGGGGTCAGCACTTGATAGGAGGCTACGCCGCTCAGCTCAAAGGTGCCTTGTTCGTGGAACTTGAGCGGTTGTTTGTCATTGTCATGACCACCGCCACGACGGTCGTCGTTGTTGTGGCCGCCACCACCATGGTGGTCATCGCCGCCGACCCAGCCTTTGCCGTCGCCTTGGTAGGTGCCCGAAGCATAGAAGTAGGAGTTGAGTGTTTTGGTGTCGTAGGTGCGGTCAGCTTCGTTGGTGACTGTCAGCCCAGTGGTGGTCTGAGTGGCATTTGCTGTGGCTGTAGCCACACGGCCACCGGATACGGCGATCGCCATGTTGTTTTTCTGTTGGTTGAAGTCGCCAGCGGTAACGTTGATACCAATGTTACCCGAACTGCCATTGGCCGAACCGTTGAGGGCGGCAGCGTTTTGGGCGGAGTAGTTGTTAACGGTGTTGCCAGTGTTTTTCTGGGTAGCTTCTGAATAGGCTACAGCGCTACCGAAGATGAATTTTTCATCGGCTGTGGCGATAGCAGCGACGTTGTCTTGTTGGTTGCCGTCACCCGCGGCCACGTTAACGCCCAGGTTGCCCTGGGAGTTGTTGGCCGAGTTGTCCATTGTGGCGGTATTTTCGGTGGCTTCGTTGGTGACGGTGTTCCCATAGTTGCTTTGAGTGTCGCCAACTTTGGCGAGGGAGCCAGCACTGATCAGCAGGCCCAGCAGAACGTTCTGGCCATGATCGTGACCGCCATGGTGGCCGCCATGATGATCGTCGTTACGTCCATTAGCGTGTGCAGCAACAGCCATGACCGCTGCGAGTGCGAAAACCAGAGGCTTGAGTGCCATTTGAGGTTTCATGGTGTTTCTCCGCTTTTTTTAGGTAGTTAAGTGTTGTTTTACTGGTTTACCTATCGGGTCAGTCAGCAACCCGTACGCTCAGGGTATTGGCCATTCGGTTGCCTACCCCGGCGCTCTGATTCAACTGGATCACCCCACGGCTGCCGGTGAAGGCCCGATCGCTGTTCGCGATCTGGCGGCTGCCGGGTGCTTGATCAGTTGGGTCGGAGCTTTTGTCCAGCGCCACGTTCTGTTGTTCGAGGACGCTGTCGTCGATGCTTTGCGGGACGGCACTGATGCTGACCCGCACGGCATTGGCCTGTTGTGTATTGGCACCGGCGGACTGGTTGATACTCAGTGCGCCGCTGCCGTTGCTGAATGAGTTACCGCCAATACCGGCCCGGGTATCGCGTGCCTGGCTGGCTGCGGTATCGATCTGCTGACGAATCTGGGTTGAGGCGTTGGCGTTGGTGCCAATGGCAATCGCGCGGTTGTTGGTCTGCTGTTGCTGATCGCCAGCCGCCTGGTTGATGGTGATGTTGCCGCGATAGCCTTGGCCGCTGGTGTCGATGCTGGCGTTGTCCTTGACGGGAGAACCGGCCAGTGCAGTGCTGCTGCAGCACACAACCAGGAGCAGGAGTGGATACCTCATTTCAGCGGCCTCCGGTCAGAATCTGCAGCGGCGCCATGCCGCGCTGAACGTTCTGGTTGACCTGGTTGGAGATGCTGTTGCCACCGCCGCTGCCCGCCCCGGAACCGCCACCCATGCCCGGCAAGCGGACCTGCTGTGCAGCGCCGATACCGCGAACAGTGCCAGAGTTGTCTGGAGCAAGTAGGCGGGTCACCAATGAGGACCCACTGGCAACACGGGCGAAATCGCCGTCACTGAGCTCATTGTTATTGGTCTGGCCGACTACGCGCTTGGACTCATTCGCGTTGACGGTCATTGGGTGCGGATCTGGCGTACCGGTGGGGCGTACAGCGGGGCGCGGTTGTACATCGCGTTGTATTACGATGACCCCGCTCCCGGCAGCCTGAACGGGCAGGCAGACGGCGGTGCTCAATGCGCAGCCCATCAGCAGAAGACGAAGCAGGTTGTGATGATTCCCCACGGCGGCGGTTCCTTCTTCAAGTGCGCTGGCCCTATCAGCGTTGCGAGAAGGAGAGCAGGAGGCGTGCCGGTTTTGGTTTACCGAGGGAAAACAAAGAGTTGTGAGCAGAAGATAAGAGGATTGTAGGAACGTGTAACGCTGAAGAGACAGGTCTTGCCCTTCTTGACCTCTTTTATCCTGTATCGCCAGGTTTACACTGAGAAGTCATGCAAGAGTAAACCCTTCAAGATCGGGGCTTAGCGCTCACGGAACTGTATCGTTGGTGAAACAAATGGACGCGTTAGCGGGCCAGTAAACCTGCGACGGCGTCGAAAACCGCTTCTTTTCGTTGTTTCCAATCACCTTCGATGGCGACGAGCGGCTGTCGATGCCGCGCCAGCCAGGCGCGACTTTCCTCAAAAAACGCCATGCGCTGTTCCAGTTCGGGTTGGCAGCGCTGTCCGTCATTCACCCATTCGATCGACAACGGGCTGAGCAACAGGTGCAAGTCGTAGCGACGCTCTAGCAGTGCCGACTCGATCCAGTGCGGGCAGTCGCCGAACAAGGTACGACTCCAGAGCAGGTTGCTCAGCAGGTGGGTGTCGAGGATCAACAGTTCGGGCGCTCTGCTGCGCGCTGCATCCTCCCAGCTCAGTTGGCCTTGGGCGATTGTCGGAATATCGGCGTAGCAGGTGTCACGTTGTTCTCGGTCAATGAAGTGGCGCACGTACTCGCCAACCAGTTCACCGCCAAAATGCGTCTGTATCTCACTGCCCAGCCAGCTCTTGCCACTGGACTCGGGGCCGGCCAGTACCAGGACTTTCATGCTCGCACCCGTGCAGGGTCGCGTTGCCACGTCCGCCAACCCTGGACCGCGATCAGGGTGAACAGGGCGTAGAGGGCTGCCGTGAGATAAAGCGCCTTGTACAGGAACAGGCCAACGAAGATGACGTC
The DNA here is from genome assembly GCF_014648275.1 of Pseudomonas laurentiana. GTDB lineage: Bacteria > Pseudomonadota > Gammaproteobacteria > Pseudomonadales > Pseudomonadaceae > Aquipseudomonas > Aquipseudomonas laurentiana. The sequence goes on along the minus strand of NZ_BMQU01000002.1, from coordinate 246,198 downwards.
CAGGACAATCCATAGCACCCAGCACTGCAGTCGCTTCTGTGCCATCCATAACTGCGCCACCAGGCTGAAGGCCGTCAGGGTGGCATCCAGCCAGGGCTGTGCGGCATCTGTCCAGGTGGCCATGGCCGCACCCAGCCCCAGGCTTGCCAAGGCGCCGAGGCCAAGGCTGAACAGCAGTTGGGCGGGTGGCAGGCTGCTGACCCGGCGTGCCTCGGTGAGGCTGCCGGGGCGAGTCCATTGCCACCAGCCGTAGATTTGCAGCAGCGCATACACCAGTTGCAACAGCATGTCGGAGTACAGTTTGACCTCGTAAAAAACCACGCTGTACAGCAGTACCATCAGCAGGCCAATCGGCCAGCACCAGGGGTTTTGCTTGACTGTGAGCCAAACGGCAATGACGCCGAGCACGGCGGCGAACAGTTCGAGGCCGGACATCGGCATTCCTTGGGGCAGGTTCGGGAGAGGCGGGGATTGTAACCTGTGGCGCAGAACACGCCACAGGTGTGCGGGGTTTTAGACGTGGAACTGGCGCAACAATTGCTCAAGGCGTTCGCTGAGCTGGCGCAATGCCAAGCCGGCACTGCTGGACTGTTGTGCTGCACTGGCGGTTTGCCGAGACAGGTCGGCAGTTTCTGTCACGTTGCGATTGATCTCTTCGACCACATGGGATTGTTGCAAGGTGGCGCTGGCAATCGAGGCGTTCAGGGCATTGAGGTTGAGCAGCACCTGGCTGATTGCATCGAGGCTGGCACCGGCTTCACTGGCTTGCTCGACCGTTTGGCGCGAAGCGGTGCTGCTGGCACCGATGGCCTTGACTGCCGCTTCGGACTGACCCTGCAGGTGTTCGATCATGGTCTGGATTTCGGCGGTGGACTGCTGAGTGCGTTGCGCCAGCAGGCGTACCTCGTCGGCAACCACTGCAAATCCGCGGCCCTGCTCGCCTGCACGGGCCGCCTCGATGGCCGCATTGAGCGCCAACAGGTTGGTCTGCTCGGCAATGGCCCGGATCACTTCCAGGACGCTGCCAATCTTTGTGCTCTGGTTGGCCAAGGCCTGAATGACTTCAACCGCTTCATCAATGGTGCCGGAGAGTTCACCGATACGTTGCAGGCTGCCCTGGATGCTGTGCTGCCCCTGTTCGGCACGGTGCTGGGCGTCTTGCATCTCAGTGGAGGCCTGCTCGGCGTTCTTCGCCACATCCTGTACCGCGTAGGTCACCTCGTTGATGGCGGTGGCGACCAGTTCCATCTGTTGCGACTGTTGCTCGCTACGCAATTCGGCCTGGTTGGCATTGTCGCCCATCTCGACCGCCGAGTGGCCCAGCGCCCGCGCCGCGTCGTGCAATTGGCCGACTACCTGCTGCAGTTGAGCCGTGAAACTGTTGAAGTGCATGCCCAGCTGTGTCACCTCGTCGTGTCCATGGGTGTCCAGGCGACGAGTCAGATCACTTTCGCCGCTGGCGATAGTGGCCATGGCATCGACCGCCTCCTGCAGGGGGCGGGAGATACTACGTGCGATCAGTATGACCAGCAGCCCCATGACCAGCGCAATAGCCAACCCCAGCAGCGAGGCGTCTCGCAGTTGTCGATTGAACTCGGCCTTCATGTCATCGATGTAGATGCCTGAGCCAATGATCCAGCCCCACGGCTTGAACAGTTGGATATAGGAGGTTTTCTGTACCGGGTCGCTGGCACCGGGTTTAGGCCAGCGGTAATCGATGCTGCCAGCACCTTTATCCTTGGCCAGGGCAACCATGGCATTGAACAAGGCGAAACCATCCGGGTCCTTGATGCCCGAGAGTACCTGCCCGTCGAGTTTGGGATTGGTCGGGTGCATGATCATCTTCGGCTCGAGGTCGTTGATCCAGAAATACTCGTTCTGGTTGTAACGCAAGCCGCGCACCGCGTTCAACGCCTGTTGCTGGGCCGCGTCGCGGCTCAGGCTGCCGCTGGCTTCAAGCCCTTGATAGTAGGTCAGGATGCCTGCAGCCGTTTCGACTACATGGCGGGTTTTTTCGGCCTTGGCCTGGTACAAGTCGCCGTGAATCTGGCGCAACATCAGCAGGCCCAGTGCAAACAACATCAGCACCGCCACCACCAGGATGAGCCAGAGCCTGCGGCTGATAGACATATTCCGTAGAGTCTTCATGTAGGTCACTCAGGTATTTTTATTGTCCCGTGCATCCAAGCACGTTTTTACTGCCGTTACCTAGTCGACCAAGGGCTAAGTGCCTGATCCAGAGGCATCTGTTGCGCAGATCAGCAGCGTTTATCCAGCAGGTCTGCTAGCATTTCTGCGCCAAAGCGATAAACCTTGAGGGGCGTGAACCTTTTCCGCGGTTTCACGATCCACTGTCGCTGCGATTTACCGGGCATAACACCACTCTAGAAAACATGAAGGGGCCTGCCTTGAGCAGCGCTTCACGGGGGAATGATGGATTTTTGGACCGCCACGCAGGCTGTAATACTAGGGATTGTCGAGGGCTTGACGGAATTTCTGCCCATCTCCAGTACCGGCCACCAGATCGTTGTTGCCGATCTGATCAACTTCGGCGGTGAACGGGCCATGGCCTTCAACATCATCATCCAGTTGGGGGCGATCCTGGCGGTGGTCTGGGAGTTTCGGCGCAAGATCTTCGACGTGGTCGTGGGCTTGCCACGCCAGCGTCAAGCGCAACGCTTCACCGCCAACCTGCTGATCGCATTCATGCCGGCGGTGGTCCTTGGGGTGCTGTTTGCCGACCTGATTCACCGTTACCTGTTCAACCCGATTACCGTTGCTACGGCATTGGTGGTGGGCGGTGTGATCATGCTGTGGGCCGAGCGTCGAGAGCATGTGGTGTCTGTCGAGCATGTAGACGACATGCACTGGAGCGATGCCTTGAAGATTGGTGTTGCCCAATGCCTGGCGATGATTCCAGGTACGTCGCGTTCGGGCTCCACCATTATCGGTGGTTTGCTGTTCGGGCTGTCGCGCAAGGCTGCGACCGAGTTCTCGTTCTTCCTGGCCATGCCGACCATGGTGGGCGCAGCGGTGTACTCGGGCTACAAATACCGCGGGCTGTTCCAGGCAGGAGACTTCCCGGTGTTCGCGCTTGGCTTTGTGGTCTCGTTCATTTTTGCCATGATCTCGGTGCGTGCGCTGCTCCGGTTCATTGCCAGTCACAGCTATGCCGTGTTCGCCTGGTACCGGATTGCCTTCGGCCTGATCATTCTGGCGACCTGGCAATTCGGGCTGGTCGACTGGGCTACGGCGCAGAGCTGACAGGGTGCGTCAGGCCGCTGTCAAACCGCGTCCGGTCCAAGACCGTGGCGCGGTTCAATACCTCAAGCTTAAGTTGTGGCTGTTCGCCGGTGTGTGCCTGCTACCGTCCTGGGGGGCGCTGCAGATGCTGCTGAGCGGGCATTCCTGGCTGCCGGCAGTGGTCTACCCGACGGCCAGCCTGTTGAGTGTCTTCCTTTATTGGAACGACAAACGCAAGGCGCGTAGCAATGCCTGGCGGACCCCGGAAAAATGGCTGCATGCCGTCGAGTTGTGCGGCGGTTGGCCAGGGGCTTTGGTGGCTCAGCAGGCCTTCCGGCACAAGACCCGCAAACTGTCCTACCAGGCGATCTTCTGGGCGATCGTCGCCGTACATCAGGTGTTTTGGCTCGATTATCTGGTGCTGGCGGGGCGCGGGCTGGGCAGGTTGTTTCAGTAAGTACCCAGCCTGCTCGCGTGGCTCAAAGTAGCAGTCCCACTTGCAAGCGCTTGGGCAGGCGTCTTACCACCAGTTGGTGCGACCGTTGCAACAGATCGCACAGTTCTTCACGGCCCATTGGGTAGGGCAGTTCCATGCTTACCCAGTGGGCGCGTGCCAAATAGGGCGCGGGGCGAATGCCAGGCCTGTCGACATAGCCAAGGAACAGGTCGTGATCGACCTTGAACGCCAGGTCGGCGCGGCTCAGGTTGATCAGCGCGAACATTTTGTTGCCGGCTACGGAGAACACCCTTACGCCGCCCCATTTGTAATCTTCCTGCACACCCGGCAGGCTCAGGCAGAACTGCACCACATCGTCTTCAGACATAACGCTCTCCACAGGCTTCAAACGAGATGACCAGGTGGTCGATCCAGGCGCGAACCGCAGGCAGTACACCCCGACGGTGCGGATACACCGCCTGCAGGTAGCCACTGGGGAGTGACCAGTCGGGCAGTAGACGGATCAGCTCGCCGCGCGCCAGTTCCTCTTCGCAATGCATGATCGGCAGGGCAGTAAAGCCCAGGCCGGCGAGGACGGCGGATTTTCGTACGACAAAATCATCGATACCGAGCCTTGCCTCAAGCGCCAGATCCTGGTGATTACCCTTGGCATCCAGCAGGCGCAAGTGGACCAGGCGATCAGCCTCCAATGCGCCAAGCACAGGGGCGTCGATCAAGTCCTGTGGTTGCTTGATGACATGCTCGGCGACGAAACCCGGAGAGGCGACCAACAACATTTGTGACTGGCGCAAACGCCGTGTAACCAGCGTCGGGTCTTCGTCTCCCTGGTCGCGTACCCTCAACGCTACGTCGATGCCTTCGGTGATCAGATCGACCCGGCGATTGAGCAAGACCATGTCCAGTTGTACTTGCGGGTAGCGTGCCAGGAAGCTGCTGATCACCTCTGGCAAGAACGCATGGGCCAACGCAACCGGTGAGGACACGCGCAAGCGCCCGCGTGGTTCGCTGACCATGCTCGCAACGGCTTCGTCAGCCATTTCTGCCTCCAGCAGCATGGCTTGGCAGTGACGCAAATAGCGCTCACCGACCCCGGTCAGCTTCAGTTGTCGGGTGGTGCGCTGCAGCAAGCGCGTTCCCAGGCGTTCTTCAAGTTCGGCGATACGCCGGGACAACCGTGACTTGGGTATGCCGAGCAGGCGCCCGGCGGCGGAGAAACCTCCGGCCTCAACCACTCGGGCAAAGTAATAGAGATCATTGAGGTCTTGCATGGCATGGAACCTTGACTGTTCTACATGCAGGACAAACTAACGCATTTTTGCCGACTAATCCTTTATTTGTTGTTTGGGTAGGATTCTCTCCATCGTGATCGCCGCCTTGCGGTCTTCAAACATCCAGGAGAACACCCATGAAACTGTTGCACATCGATTCCAGCATCCTCGGCGACAACTCGGCTTCCCGTCAGTTGAGCCGTGAAGTCGTGCAGGCCTGGCAGGCGGCGGATCCCCGTGTTGAAGTGACCTACCGCGACCTGGCCAGTGACGCCATCAGCCACTTCTCTGCAGCTACCCTGGTGAGTGCAGGCACGCCAGCAGAATTGCGTGACGCGGTCCAGCAGCATGAGGCGCAACTGAGCAGCGAAACACTGCAGGAGTTCCTGGACGCTGATGCCGTGGTGATTGCCGCGCCGATGTACAACTTCAGTGTCCCCAGCCAACTGAAAGCCTGGATTGACCGTATCGCGGTTGCCGGTAAAACCTTCCGCTACACCGAGGCTGGTCCTGAAGGTCTGTGTGGCGGCAAAAAAGTTATCGTCGTATCCACCTCGGGTGGTTTGCATGTTGGCCAGCCTACAGGCGTCGGTCATGAAGACTTCCTCAGTGTGTTCCTCGGTTTCATCGGCATCACCGATATCGAGTTCGTCCGTGCCCATGGCCTGGCGTATGGCGACGAACATCGCAGCAACGCCATGAGTGCGGCGCGAGCGCAGATCGAAAAAGAGCTGTTCGCTGCTGCCTGATTCCACCTGGGTTCTACATCAACCGACTGCCGGGGTGACCGGCAGTCGGTTTTTTCATTTAGTTTTCATCTGGCGCGTTGTGCGCCAGCCTATGCTGATCGCTGGCAATCGTTGGACAAGGTGTCGGCCATGCAGCGTCTGTCTGGTTTGTTCATCCTCGCGGTGATCGGGATGGTGTTGTCGCTGCCGAGCGAGGCGGGCGAGCGCTGGCACGTCGGTTTGCACCGGATGACCCTTGCCGACCCTCTGGACCAGCAGCCGATGCAGGCCTTGGCTTTTTATCCGGCCACTGGCCGAGCACATTGGAGCCGGGTCGAAGGCTATCGGGTCGAGGCCGGCTTTGAAGCACCCATTGCAATGGGGCGATTCCCATTGCTGATGCTTTCTCATGGCAACACCGGTACGCCACTGGCGCTGCATGACCTGGCAACGGCCCTGGCACGCAAGGGCTTTGTGGTCGTGGCAGTGGTGCACCCCGGGGACAATGCCCAGGATCACAGCCGATTGGGCACCCTGAGCAACCTGTATGGGCGTCCGTTGCAGATCAGCGCCGCCATCAGTGCAACCTTGAATGATCGACTTCTGGCGCCTTACGTCAACGCCGAGCAGGTGGGGGTAATTGGCTATTCGGCTGGGGGTGAAACTGCGTTGATTCTTTCAGGCGCACGGCCGGAACTGAGTCGCCTGCGCCGCTACTGTGAGGAGCGCCCTCTGGATGCTGATGCCTGCAAGATGCGCGGGCAACTGATTGCCGACCGTGACGACCTGCTGCCTGCCGCCGATTCAAGGATCAAGGCGCTGCTGCTGATGGCGCCCTTGAGCTTGATGTTCGGGCGTCACGCGCTGGCCGGCGTGAAGGTGCCGGCACTTATCTACAGCGGTGATCGCGATCAGTTGCTGGCAATCGACAAGAACGCCGCCGCACTGGCGCGTAAACTGCCTCGCAGCCCGGACTATCGATTGCTGGCCGGCGCGGGGCATTTCATTTTCATGGCGCCTTGCGATGAAGCCCAACGGCTGCATATGACTGTGTTGTGCACCGATGCCGAAGGTGTAGACCGCGCCAGCATCCATCGCTCGCTGCAGTCGGAGGCCGTGCTGTTTTTCAGTCAAACGCTTGGCCGAGCTGATCGTACGGGGTGGCGTACGGCTGATCATTGAGCCTTTGCGTTGCGCCACGACAGCAGCAATACCAGCCCGACGCCGGATAGCGACAGTAACGCCGCGATGCAAAAGATCGCTGCATAGCCTTGCTGTGCGGCCACCGCGCCCATCAGCGGCCCGGCAATCGCCAGGGCCAGATCGAAGAACACGGCATAAGCACCCAGGCCTGCACCACGGCTGCTGCTCGGCACTTGCTTGATGGCCTCAACACCCAGTGCGGGGTAAACCAGCGACAGCCCCGCACCGGTAAGGCCGGCGCCGAGCAATGCCAGTAGGGGGGAGGGCGCCAGCCAGAGCAATGTCAGGCCCGTTGCTTCGGCGGCCATGCAGGCGCCTGCAACCCGGTAACCACCCCAGCGATTTACCGCGTTGACGAACAGCAAGCGGGTCAGAATGAAGCACACCCCGAACGCGCTCAGGCACCAGGCTGCGCCAACCCAGCCCCGCTCACTGTAGAAAAGGGTCACGAAGGTGGTCAGCGTGCCATAGCCTATGGATGCCAGCGTCAGGCCCACACCACAGGGCGCGACCCGGCCGAAGGCTGCCCAGAACCGCAGGCGTTCACCTGTAACAACTGGGACGGAGGGCTTGTTGCGGATCACCAGCAGGGCCAATAGCGCCAAGGCAACCAGGACCAGGCCGAGGCTTGCGAAGTCAAGCAACTGGTTGAGTTTTACCCCAAGCGGAGCCCCTATGGCGATGGCGCCGTAAGAGGCGATGCCATTCCAGGAAATCACCCGGGCGGTATGTGCGACCCCGGCTTGGCTGATGCCCCAGCTTAAGGTGGCGACACCAATCAAACCTTGGGCGAGGCCCAGCAGCACCCGGCCTGTCAGCAAGACTGACAAGCTGATCAAGGGCATGCTGACCAACAGTGTCGAGGCCGCCGTCACCAGGCCGCTCGCGGCAATGGCGAACAGGCCGTAAATGATTGCACGCTTGCTGCCCAGGCTGTCGGCGACGCGACCGGCCATTGGCCGGCTAACCAGCGTGGCGAAGTACTGCAAGCCAATGGTCACCCCGGCGACAATCGCACTGAAGCCCAATTGCTCGTGTACATAGCCAGGCAGCACGGCGATTGGCAGCCCGATACAGAGGAAGGCGATGAAGGTATAAAAGACGATCGAAACGATCTGCCGATTAATCGTCGTTGACTGAAGTGCGACGGGTTCTAGCGCAGACATGGCCATTCGTGGTGGGCGTCGAGAGACGCCATGATGGCGGTACGCGAGGGAAAAAGAAAGCAGGCTAACGAACCTTGGCGGTCCGTTAGCCTGCTTCTATAGGTGTCTCGCATGCGGCGACGGTGCCGGGTAGCACGCCGTCGCCTTTATGCGGGCGTTCCGGGTGTCAGACGATGACGCCTTGGCTGCGCAGGTAGTCATCGTAGGTGCCGCTGAAGTCGACGACACCGTTGGCGCTCAACTCGATGATACGGGTGGCCAGCGAGGACACGAACTCACGGTCGTGGCTGACGAACACCAGTGTACCCGGGTAGTTCTCCAGCGCCATGTTGAGGGCTTCGATCGATTCCATGTCCAGGTGGTTGGTCGGTTCGTCCATCAGCAGTACGTTGGGCTTTTGCAGGATCAGCTTGCCGAACAGCATACGGCCTTGCTCACCACCGGAAATCACCTTCACCGACTTGAGAATCTCATCGTTGGAGAACAGCATCCGACCGAGCGTGCCGCGAACCAGTTGCTCGCCGCCCTGGGTCCACTGACCCATCCAGTCGAACAGGCTGACATCGTCTTCAAAGTCCGACGCGTGGTCTTGGGCGTAGTAGCCGATCTCGGCACTTTCGGTCCACTTCACTTCACCGCTGTCTACCGGCAGTTCGCCTACCAGCGTACGCAGCAGGGTGGTCTTGCCGATACCGTTCGGACCAATGATCGCCACGCGCTCACCGGCTTCGACCTGGAAGCTGAAGTTCTTGAACAGGGTATTGCCATCGAAGCCCTTGGAGACGTTCTCGACGGTAACCGCCTGACGGTGCAGCTTCTTCGTCTGTTCGAAACGGATGAACGGGCTGACGCGGCTCGACGGCTTGACTTCGGCCAACTGGATCTTGTCGATCTGCTTGGCGCGCGAGGTGGCCTGCTTGGCTTTCGAGGCGTTGGCCGAGAACCGGCTGACGAAGGTCTGCAGCTCGGCGATCTGGGCTTTCTTCTTGGCGTTGTCCGACAGCAACTGTTCGCGCGATTGGGTTGCGGCGATCATGTACTCGTCGTAGTTGCCCGGGAACAGGCGCAACTCACCGTAGTCCAGGTCGGCCATATGGGTGCAGACGCTGTTCAGGAAGTGACGGTCGTGGGAAATGATGATCATGGTGCTGTTACGCGCCGTGAGGATGTTTTCCAGCCAGCGGATGGTGTTGATGTCCAGGTGGTTGGTCGGTTCGTCGAGCAGCAGCACTTCCGGGTCCGAGAACAGCGCCTGGGCCAGCAACACGCGCAGTTTCCAGCCTGGGGCAACTTCACTCATCGGGCCGAAATGCTGTTCGAGCGGGATACCCAGGCCCAGCAGCAGCTCACCGGCGCGGGATTCGGCGGTGTAGCCGTCCATCTCGGCGAACTCGGTTTCCAGCTCAGCGACGGCCATGCCGTCTTCTTCGGTCATTTCCGGCAGCGAATAGATACGGTCGCGCTCGGCCTTGACCCGCCAGAGCTCTTCGTGGCCCATGATCACGGTGTCGATCACGGTGAATTCTTCATAGGCGAACTGGTCTTGGCGCAGCTTGCCCAGGCGGACGTTCGGCTCCAGCATCACCTGACCTGCGGAGGGTTCCAGGTCGCTGCCGAGGATTTTCATGAAGGTCGACTTGCCACAACCGTTGGCGCCGATCAGGCCGTAACGGTTGCCGTTGCCGAATTTGACCGAGACGTTCTCGAACAGCGGCTTGGCGCCGAACTGCATGGTGATATTAGCGGTAGAAATCAAGTGCTTATCCTGCGGGGGTTCCAGAGGTGTGTTTAGGTGCCGTCGTCTGTTTTGGGCCAATTTTGGGCCAATCAGACTCTAGTCGGCAGCTTCTCCAGCTCCCTCCAATCCGAGGAGGAGCTGATCCATTTTGCGTAGGTAGAGAGCAGCATCTCGACGCTGTGGCCGAGTTGGTTCGCGATGAACGCAGGGTTCATCCCAGCCATTAGGCACATAGTTGCGTAGGTATGGCGCGTGTCGTACTGCCGACGTTCACGGATGCTCAGTGCAGCGAGCGCGAGCTTGAAGTGCTCGATTGTAACACTTGGCTCCCTGATCCACATCCCGCCTTTTCCTGGTTGGAATACAAAGGGGCTGGATGGCGTAGCGGACGTCTGGCGTTCTGGTGACCGTGAACACGAAAGGGCTGAAGTCGACCGCGGCTGGCCGGACCAGCAGCTCCAGCGCTACTGTCCGCACTACCGTGATTTGCTGGAGCTGCCGGACTTCGGGCCCGTCAGCCAAGACAAGCTGGCCTTGCTACTGCTGACTTGCGGCTGTCAGTCTTACTCGCCGGCCCCGCCACCGCCCCGAGTGGTAGCAGTGGGGGGCGAGAAGCCTCCGGCTCCAGCAGCATGGTTCATGGAGGCACGCGAGTCGAACTTGACCCAGCGCATGCTCAACGAATTGTCGGCATCACCAGTGGCGGCGACCAAGGATTGATCGCCCTGCGAGCGTGCCAGCCCTACGTGCGCGAGATAGCGCATTGAAATCAAAGGAGCGGGCCGAATGGATGCATCAACATCCACTCGGCCCACCAAACCCGCAGACCCTTCCTGCAAGTCCAGCCTAGGCTCCTGCTCCGTGCACAAAGCGCGGCGAGCCTAAAGTCTGTTTATTCATACAGTAATGGCTTGTGATCCATGACCCCTTAATCACCCCTTGAGGTCAATCGAGACTGTGATTGGGCGCATTAGAAATCAATGACTATGCTTTGGCGTATCTGCAAAACGGTTTGATTTGATACCCCTCGTGTTGTTCTGTTTAGCCATCGCATGGAAGAGTAAGCCTATGAAACCGATCCGCGCCCTTGCCTGCACTGTAGTTCTCGCCTCAATCATGGCCACTACTGGCTTTACGGCCCTTGCAGCCGATATGCCCTTGGGAGGTCATGCTATGGAAGGCCGCCTCATTACGCGGGTGCTGGCCGTAGATCCGGCGAATTATCAGGTCACCATTGAAGGCCCTGACAAAAACCCGTTGGTTATCCAGTTGACGGACAAAGCTAAGGCTCTGCACAACTTGAAGGTCGGCGACAACGTTGACATACATGTTGTTCGTTCAATCGCCTATGTGCTCGACACCACTATCGATGGCGCGCCGGGTGTCAGTAATGAATCAATAACTACCCGCGCCGCCAAGGATAATCCTAATCCGGGTGGCGAGGCGCTTCGCCGGGTCAAGGTTACTTCAAAGATCACGCACATTGACTTGAAAAAACATGAAGTGACCTTGCTTCCTCCAGAAGGAAAAGTGACAGTCCTCAAGGTCGAGGATCCCCAGCTCCAAGCTCGAATGAAGAACCTTAAGGTCGGGCAGACGGTCAACGTCATTTACACCGAAGTACTGAAGGTTAAAACCTCGCGCTAGCAGCGTAGTGTTCGTTAGGCAGGACGCCGGAAGAGGGGCGTGGCTTGGGCCAATTCTTGGGCCAATGTATGCGTTTCAGTGCGTACTTGAGAGGCTGAAACCCCCGGAAATGCTGCACTGTAGATCGCCTAAAACCGCAAAAATCATCGCATGGTGATGTTAGCGGTGGAGATCAAAGGGCTTACCTATCAATAGCTTATGTCGCTGGCAATGCGGCTGGTACCGATTTGATACCAATTTGCAGCTTTTCCAGCTCGCTCCAGTCGGAGCTTGAGTTAATCCAACGCGCATAGGTATGGCGGCAGTTGTACGGTGGCCGATAACGAATCCCCAGTGAATTCTGACTGGGTGGCGGTTCAATAGAGGGGGATTCCCGGACGGAGTACAAATGTACTCTTGGGTTGTCCGTGATCCTTTTGCTATCTAGGTCATGCGCCATCACCCAGGCAGCAAAAAGCCCGGCATTTAGCCGTAATGCTGTTCATTTAAGAGCGCGACATGGTTTGAGCCGGTCTTGCCGGCGTTGTTTTTCCTTACGCTGAACCTGCCGGCACCGCCAAATGACATCGCAAACGGATATGCCTGCCTCCATCAGAGGCGACGCATGTGTGTGGCTACTGGCACTCACCTCGTGAACATATCCATTCCCTGCAGCGGCACCACCGGCTGGTTTCGCCTTTTACGGCGACCCACTTTTGAAAGGGCGCAAAAGTGGGCAAAACGCCCTGTCCCGACATCCGGCCCTCCGCTGCGCTTCGGGTGCTTTCCTGACGCCATCGCTCCCGTGTGGACGCGCCGACGGGCCATCCATGGCCCATCTGATACTTCGCGCACTACAAACAAAGCCTCCACACTACGACGATCCACCTACGGCGTAATGGCATAGGGTCGCCTTCCGCTGACTTCGACCTGCTGGCCGATAGCGAACTCCTCGCTTGGGGAACGAACAACCCGTTCCTCGCCAGCGCTGCTGCGTACCTTGTACGCTCGTCCCTCCAGCCCGGTTGCAGACTGCACACCGCTTCCGATAAGCAGCCCTACACCAGCCCCTAACAATGCCCCAGCTGGGCCACCTAATGCGCCACCGACTATCACCCCAGTGCCCGCACCAAATCCAGATCCAACCGTTGTATCACCTTCCTGGGAAATCACTTCATCAGCGATCGTAGCGCTTACGCCAGAGAGATACAGGCTAGCGCTCAAGACAACAACATGTAACCGTTTCATGTTGCCTCCCAACGGCAGGCAACGGTGCCTGCCATGACGGCCATGGCGACGGCCTGCATCTGCATTAGGCCGCTCGCCTAGCACAAGGCTAAGCGTAGCAGGGGGCAATAAGAGCCTATACGGTACCGGCTCGCCCAGCGCCCTGAGCGCGAGCTATAGTTTGGAACTGATCAAGGGGGTAACCATGAAGTGTTTGAATTGTTCGGTAGACGCGCGGGAAGTGGACTCTGAGATGGATGGCATTGAACTGGTCTGCCCGGAGTGCGGGCACTTCGGGGTTTCATCGCTGATCATGAAACAACGGGCCAGGCGAGCGTTTGATGTGGAAAAAACCCAGGTGTTTCTTCACCGCGAGCGAGAAATCAACCCGGACCGTGTTCCGGTCATTAACAGCGAGAGCGTCATTTGGGCGTAGCTGGACATTCAATGACCAGAGCGCAAGCATTCCAAGGGCGTGTCGGCACACGTCAGGCTTTGGGTTTTTGGCCTGGCACCGGTCGTCGAAAGAATATCGCACCGACGCTGGCTGACTAAAATCTAGTGGGGGGATAACTTCAACGTAACCTGAACAATCAGGAGGCTTACGATGAACAGAATACCCTCACTGGCGTTGCTGGTAATGACCAGCGTGATTTCAGGCTGTGCAACAACGGGTGATCATCAGGTCGTTAACGTTCCCCTGAACGCTACTCAGTACAACACGGGGCATATTGCCTCGGCGCTGCTGGCGTCAACGACGGGCAACAGGACAGGGCTTACGATTGTCGTTGGCGGGGTGCCAAGCAGTACCGCTCTGCCTGCGCACATCGATACCTACATCTATTCGGGTACTTGTGAAAATCCGGGGTCGAAACCCGTTTATGAGATGAAGCAATCGGTCACTGCGAGGTCTGTGTCGTCGCCATTACGGCTGTCCACGGTAGCACCTGCCACACTGAGTGAACTTCGCTCTGGTGGCTACGTCCTGGTCTTGAGAGCGGGGCCGATGGACGGTAGTGTAAACCTCTTCTGTGGCAACATCACATAAGGCCTGAACCAGCAGCCACCTCAAGCGGATGCTGTTCGGCAAGGCTGCGCAGGTCCAATGCTGACTGCCCGTTTCCATACCCTTTCAACCCTGGCGAGTAAAAAAAAGCCCGCCAGGGGGGGCGGGCAGATGTGGAGTTTCCAAAGGGAGCAGTGACGACCTTAGGTGTCGGGCTGTGAAGAGGGCGTGAAAGTGATGTAACGGAAAGGTGAGTGCTACAAAATGCGTTAATAGCCACTGCCACCCATACCGCCCATACCTCCGACGCCACTTCCTTTGCTCGACGGCTCTCTGGATTTTTGTTGCGCCCGACTCCACTCGGCACAGGTAATGAAGCTTGTATGATCGACGTTGCCTGAGCTGTCAAAACTGACATTGAACGGCTGCTTGTGGCCAGTGTTTGTGAACATGTAGTCGTAGCAGGTGCCAGGTACTACCGTGCGCTCGCTCACGGACAGAGGCTTGCCGCCGATACGCTCGACTTGGTCTTTGCTCATGCCGGTCTCGACGCGTGCCACCAACGGTTGATCGCGATAAATGCGGGAATTGCTGGTACAACTGCTCAATGCCATCAGCGCGGCGAGCAGGGTGGTCAGGGGAAGCAGGGACGTATTCATGACAGGGCTCCTGACAGTAGGGGTCGGAAGAGGCGCCTGGTGTAGCCTTTAGAGTAAAGTCGAGTTCCGTTGCTTGCACCACAGGATCGGCGAGCCGCTGATCTGCCCGTGCTAGACCTTTGGGGAGGTCACAACCCCGCCGCTTTGATTTAAAGTGCCGGCTTTTGCTCAAGGTGCACTATGCACAAGACAGTACTCGCCGCGATGATCAGCGTGCTCCTGGCGGGATGCTCACTGCCAGTAGCCCTCACTCCCAATTCCCCAACGATCTCGGAGCGCTCGGCGAAGTCGCCGGACGACTACTCCGACTGCGTCATGTCGCACTGGCAAAAGCAGCATGCTCAGGTGGATCGCAAGGTGATTTCCAGAGGGTACGAAGTCCGCGTGTCCGGCAGCATGACCGCCAGCGACTACCTTGAAGTCCATCGGCAAGGCGAGGGTAGCCTGATTTCATTCTACGAAGGTGCACCCTGGCACAGGGCAGCTAAACGTGCAGTGTATGAGTGCTTGTAGTTCATTCGAGCGCGGTACCGGCGATGTTCTCTTGTTGTTCCCCGTTTGCAGGCATCCGCTCACGGCTTGGCTTGCATGAGGCATCCCACGCTTTGCACGCATCAAGATTGCAGTTTTCGCGGGATACGCAGGTAGGTGTTCAGGGCAGGCTATGCTTGAAGGAACTAACCACCAACGGTCCTGTTCAGGTCCAACCTGAGTTCGAGGAGCAGATCATTGATGTAGCGCTGTCCTGGATTGTCTTTGTGAAAACGTGAAGCAGGTGGTGTCACGTTGGTTTCCGGCGCCAGGACGGTGCGGGACAGCATGGCTGCCCTTTTGGTGAAGCCATGCAAGAAGTGGTCGCACAGGTCTGATTGTACGTCTGTAGTGCGGCGACGTATCAGCAGGAGGTGTGTGGTGGGACGCTTGCAGCGCGTAGCGCGTAATGAACGTGGCCGGGATTTCGCGGTAGGTGATATCCATGGCCATTTTCGACGATTGGAGCAAGCGTTGATCGCTATTGGTTTTGACGTCCGTCAGGACCGCTTGTTCAGCGTAGGTGATCTGGTTGATCGCGGGCCAGAAAGTGAAGAGGCTCTGGTCTGGTTGCAGCGGCCTTGGTTCTACGCGGTGCAGGGCAATCACGAGGCGCTTGCCGTGGCACTTGTTCAAGGACAGTGGCTTGATGTCGACTTGTACCGGGCCAATGGCGGTGCCTGGTTTCTGGACAGTTCAGCTGAAGATCAGGCCCGGTATGTCGAGCAATTTTCCAGCCTGCCGCTGGCGTTGGAGGTCGATACGCTTGCTGGCCCGGTCGGTCTGTTGCATGCCGATTGCCCGTGTTCCAGTTGGCAGGAGTGGTGCGATCAACTGGTTGTCGGTCCAGTGAAAACAGCGTTGGATGTTAGCCAGTGGTCCCGTCGCCGCCTGCTGCAAAATGACCTGACGCCTGTTGCCGGTTTGCGTGCGCTGATTGTCGGGCACACCCCTGGGCAATCAGTCCGAGTGCTCGGTAATGTCTGGCACATCGATACCGGTGGCTGGCTGAATGGGCATTTCTCTTTTCTGGACCTGGCTGAGCTTGACGTGAGGTCTGCCAGGCTAGAATCTTGAGGCTTTTGGGAGCACGCCATGGACCTCTCGAGCCTCTTGCTGTTTGTACCCGCCTGTTTTGCCTTGAATATGGCCCCGGGGCCCAATAATCTGCTGTCGCTTAACAACGCCAGTCGCTATGGTCTGCGCACCGCATGCGTGGCCGGCGCCGGTCGCTTGCTGGCCTTTGCCGGAATGATCGCCTTGGCAGCGACCGGGCTGGCCGTGGTCTTGCACACCAGTGAGTACCTGTTTCTGATGATCAAGGTGCTGGGTGCGGCTTACCTGTTTTACATCGCCTGGCAGCTTTGGCGAGCACCGGTCGGGCAGGGCGGTGTCGCCGTCGAGCGTGACGCCGGTACCCTGCGCCTGGCGCGCCAGGAGTTTTGGGTCGCGGCGGGCAATCCAAAAGCCATTCTGATCTTCACTGCGTTTCTGCCGCAGTTCGTCAGTGTATCCAGTGCGACTCCGGTGACGGAGCAATTTGCGGTATTGGGTGGCTTGTTTCTGCTGCTTGAGTGGTTGGCCATTGCCATTTATGCCTGGCTGGGTGCGTACTTGCAGCGCTGGTTCAATCAGCCGGGCCCGCGCCGATTGTTTAACCGGGTCAGTGCGTCGTTGCTTGCCTGTGCAGGCGTTGGGCTGCTGGCTGCTCGCCGCGCTTGACGCCAGCTACCAACTCACACGCAGGCCCAGGCTGGCGCCAACCTGCTCCTGTTGGCGGCTGTCCAGGTTGTAGCCGTACTCCAGGTTGGCATACACGCTGAGTGCCGGGTTTGGCTGGGCGGTAAGGCCAGCACCGATATCCATCCAGGTGCTGTTGTGCTCGGTCTTGATGGCTTCGTCAGCGTCGAAGCTTACACTGTCGCGACCGCCTAACGTCTGCCAGACGTTACTGCGCAGGTAAGGTTGCACGGGCACATGACCGGCCAGGTACTGCCCTTTGAGGCGTGCGCCCACGCGTGCGGTGAGGTCGCTCTGATTGTCGTAGCTGATTCGCGAGATCCCGTCAGTGGCACTGCGCAGGCTGACTGACTGGACAATAAGTTGTGCCTGCGGCTCCAGCACCCAGCGGCTGTTCAGGGCCAATGGAAAGCCACTTTCCAGCGAGCCTGTGATCGTGTGGCCGCTCAGGTCCAGTGCGACACCTCGATCAGAGCGGGTGCGACCGTCCAGCTCCGTGTATTGCAGCACGGTGTCCAGGTACCACTGCTGTGGGCCGATCAGTGTCCAGTAGGCACCGATGCTGTCACCGTCCAGGCGCACATCACCGACCTGATTGTCGTCGAAACCCAAGGCAAAACCGCTGATGCTGCCCTTGAGTCGGGCATGGCCGAGGTACAGGCCCAGGTGCTGACGGTAGCCGTCGCTGTCGAGCGCGGCAAATAGATCATGCCCCACCTGATAGCCGCGCAGATCTCCGTTCAGGCTGGGGGAAACCGTACCTGACCACTGTTGCCGCAGTTGATCGCCGAAGCCTCGTGCCCAACCAGCGGCAATCGGTCCGGTTTCGTTGAACAGGTTTTGCGCGCCCTGGCGCTCATGGAAAGTACTCAAGGTCAGGCGCGGCAATAGCGCAGCCGAGCGGCTTGCTGCGGCATAGAGCGGCACCTCTGCGCGATACAGCGGAATGCTCTCACCGGCGATCGCTGTCGGTAACGCCGGGGTTCCAGGGGCTGCGACCGGCACAGCCAGCGCGGGCGGAGTCTCACCAGGCACCGCTGTTGTGGCGGGAGCGATCACGCTTGAGCGCAGGTACCAACTGTTCTCGCTGCCCGCCGTGACCCCGCCTTTGAACAGGTAATACTCATAAGCGCCGGCGGACAGTGAAGAGCCCAGGCGGAAGGCGCTGGCGCTGCTGGTAGCGCCATCTGCAGCCTCGATCACGTGAATCCCGTTCTGCCTGGTGTGTGCGCCAATGCCGTTCAGGTTGTTGACCTGCAAGGTTGTGGTGCCGGAAAGGCGGCCCTGCCTGACGATCAGGCGGTCGGAACTGGCCGCATCGCTGGCCAGTACACTATTGAGTCTGAGTAGACCATCGTGCCCGACATAATCACCGGTCAAGGTCAGCCGCCCTAGGGCATCGCCGCCATTACTCAGGTCGATCAAGCCAGCGTTGTTCAGCGTGGCAGGCTGCCCGGCAGTCACTGGGGCTATGGCGCCACTGCGTGACAGCAGTTGGCTGCTTGGATCGATGTTCAGTACGCCAGTGGCACTGTTTGCATCGCCCAGCAAGAGGGTATCGTTCAGGGTGAGCACCGAGCCATTGTTCAACGACACGATTTCCCATCCCACATAACGTGCGCCGCCCTCTGGGCTGCTGTTGTCGAAGATCAGGCGGTCATTGCCATCGCCGCCATCCATTCGGCGGGCAGTGGCCAGGTGCGTTTCATCAAGGTTGATCAGGAATGCCTGATCATCATCAGGGCCGGTTTGCACACTGCCGCGGATTACACCGCCATCTTTCCAGGTAAAACGGTCGTTGCCGAAACTCAGCAGTACGTCGCCAGCGACCTCGCCGCCGCTGAGGGTGACGCTGTCGGCGCCCCCGCTGACACTGATGTTGCCACCAATGCGGCCATTACTGAGGAGGATCGTATCGTTGCCGAAGCCAGCCACCAGGTTGCCGTCGATGCTGCCCCCGGACATGTCGAACAGGTTGTCGTCCAGTTTCATGTTCACGCGGCCAATTCGGCCACCTGTCATGATGGCGTAGTCGCCATCCTCGAACGCGCCGACGATGCGCCCACCGCTCATGAAAAACCTGTCGAGGCCATCGCCCTGGGTGAGTGATTGAATCTGCCCACCGTTCATGACGAAGGTGTCGATACCGTCCCCTTGGCCGACGTTACCGGTAATAGTGCCGGAATCGATGTGCACCTGATCACGTCCTGGGCCAAAGGTGACGTCGCCAGTAATACTGCCGGTACCACCTGCAGGCATCAGCAGGCTGTTGTTGCCGATGGTGTCGGACAGCGATGCAGCGATACCACTGTCACACACGTAGGCATCGTCACCGCTACTTGGGGTGAAACTGCAGGCTGCAAAAGCGGCGTCACCCATCCAGGGCAAGACCCCAAGGGTCATGAGCCAGCGAAGTTGTCGCATGCTTGAGTACCTCAATGGCGCACGATCACGTGCTCCAAGGGGTATAACGCACTAGCCGAAATCGACAACTGGCAGAAATGACAGGTGCTGAGGGGAGGCCGTTCCTCGCCGCTGGAAAGGCCCGGGCCTGGTTCAGTCGCGGAAGAACACTTGCACCAGGTGGTAACCGAATTTGCTTTTGATCGGCCCGTGTACCGTGCGCAGGGGCTTCTTGAAAATGACCTGGTCTATTGCGCCGACCATCTGCCCAGGGCGCACTTCGCCCAGATCGCCGCCGCGCTTGCCGGAGGGACAAGTAGAGAATTTCTTGGCCAGCACGTCAAAGGCTTCGCCCTTGGCAATGCGTTGCTTGAGTTGCTCGGCCTCTTCGGCAGTTTTGACCAGGATATGGCGGGCCTGTGCTTTCATGGCTGTAAGTACCTCTGTGACGCCTGAAAAAAGCGCCGATTATGCCTCATCGCGCAGTTCTGTGCGGTCTCGGAAATGCTCGAGTGCTTCGGGGTTGGCCAGCGCATCGGTATTTTTCACCGGTTGACCGTGAACCACGTTGCGTACCGCCAGTTCGACGATCTTGCCGCTGATGGTACGTGGAATATCGCTGACCGCCACAATGACTGCCGGTACATGGCGTGGTGTCGTGTTCGCGCGGATAGTCCGGCGGATGCGTGTTTGCAGTGCTTCATCCAGGACGAGGCCATCGCGCAGCCGGACGAACAACACCACCCGGACATCGCCCCGCCATTGTTGACCGATGGCGACGCTTTCCAGCACCTCGTCGATCGTTTCAATCTGACGGTAGATTTCTGCCGTGCCGATGCGCACGCCGCCGGGGTTGAGTACGGCGTCGGAGCGGCCGTGGATGATAATCCCGCCGCTCGCGGTTTCCTCGGCATAGTCGCCCTGCGCCCAGACGCCGGGAAACTGGCTGAAGTAAGCCGCCTTGAAGCGCTTGCCTTGTGGATCGTTCCAGAACCCCAGGGGCATCGCCGGGAAGTGTCGGGTGCAGACCAGCTCGCCTTTTTCGCCAATCACCGGGTGGCCCTCATCGTCCCAGACCTCTACCGCCATGCCCAGGCCCTTGCACTGGATCTCGCCACGCCTTACCGGCAGGGTGGGGTTGCCGATCACGAAACAGGAGACGATGTCGGTGCCACCAGACATCGAAACCAGATGCAGGTCGTGCTTGAATTCGCGGTAAACGTAGTCATAGCTCTGCGGCGATAGCGGCGAGCCGGTGGACAGCAGCAGCCGCAAGCGTTCCAGGCGGTGGCTGAGTCGCGGCTGCAGGCCTTCATGCTCCAGTGCCGCCAGGTACTTTGCGCTGGTGCCGAACACACTGATGGACTCGCTGTCGATCACGTCGAGCAGGCGTCCCGCGTCAGGGTACAACGGTGAGCCATCGTACAGCACCAGCGTCGCGCCCAAGGCCAGGCCGCTGACCAGCCAGTTCCACATCATCCAGCCACAGGTGGTGTAGTAGAACAAGGTGTCTTCTGGACCAAGGCTGTTGTGCAGGCCATGCTCCTTCAGGTGTTGCAGCAGCACACCGCCGGCCGAATGAACGATGCACTTGGGTACACCCGTAGTACCGCTGGAATACAGGATGTAGAGCGGGTGGTCGAACGGCAATGGGGTAAATGCCGGTGTACCGCCTGGCCGATAAAAGTCGTCCCACAGGCTGACGTTGGCCGTGCAGTGGAAGTCAGCGGTCTGCGTCTGCGGGCGGGTGTACGGTAGCACCAGCACCTGCTCAAGGTGTGGTAACTGGGCCAATACCTCGTTGATCTTGTCAGTCTGGTCGATGTCCTTGCCGGCGTAGTGATAACCGGCGCAGACGATGAGCAGTTTGGGTTCGATCTGGCCGAAGCGGTCGACAATGCCATGGGTGCCGAACTCCGGTGAAGAGCAGGACCAGACGGCGCCCAGGCTGGTACAGGCGAGCATCGCCACCAGGGTTTGCCAGGTGTTGGGCAGGCAGGCGGCCACCCGGTCGCCGACGCCGATGCCGATCGCCTTGAAACGGCGTTGCAGCCCTGCAACCTGAGCGGCCAGCTCCGCGTGGCTGAGGGTAAAGCGGCTGCCGTCCTCGCGCAGTGACACCACCGCACAATGGTCTTTACGGTGGCGGTCGTCACGGTAGCGCAACAAGTGTTCTGCGAAGTTCAGGGTTGCGCCGCTGAACCAGCGGGCATCGGGCATCAGCGGGCCTTCGTCGAGCACGTGCCGTGGCGGTTGATGCCAGCACACCTCGAAGGTGTCGGCCAGGGCCTGCCAGAAGGCCTCGCGCTGCTCAATGCTCCAGCGGTGCAGGGCATGATAGTCGTCAAGGTGCAATCCGTGATGACGGTTGATCTGCCGGCGAAAGGCATCCATCGGGCTGGCCTGGATCTGCGCCTCAGTTGGGCGCCAGAGCACCTCGTTCATGCCATGTCCTCTTTGTCATTGTCCTGAGAACAGTGTATTCGCGAACCTCGGGGCTGACAGCCGGAATTGCGGTGTCAGCCCCGAGGTGCGCCCGGCAGGGCGCGTGCCTTACTGGGCCAGCCAGCCGCCGTCGATGTTCCAGGCGGCGCCGCGAACCTGGCTGCCCGCATCACTACAGAGAAACACGACCAGCTCGCCCAGGTGTTCGGGGGTGACGAAGGCCAGAGAAGGTTGCTTTTCGGCCAACAGATCATGTTGTGCCTGTTGTGGGTCAAGGCCACCTGCGGCACGGTCGTCGATCTGCTTTTGCACGAGCGGTGTCAGCACCCAGCCCGGGCAGATGGCATTGCAGGTGATGGGGGTCGTGGCGGTTTCCAGCCCAACCACCTTGGTCAGCCCGATCACCCCGTGCTTGGCCGCAACATAGGCTGCTTTACCCACCGAGCCGACCTGGCCATGCACCGAGGCGATGTTGATGATCCGTCCCCAGTTGCGCTGGCGCATGCCCGGCAGCGCCAGGCGCGTGCTGTGGAACACGGCTGACAGGTTGAGCGCGATAATCGCGTCCCAGCGCTCGGTGGGGAATGCCTCGACCGGCGCAACGTGCTGGATGCCGGCATTGTTGACCAGAATATCGACACCCCCGAACTCGCGCTCGGCATAGCCGAAGAGGTCTTCGATCTGCTGGACGTCGCTCAGGTCGGCGGGGTGGTGCCCCACGCGGGTGCCGTGACGGGCCACGTCGGCGATGGCCATACTGGCGTCACCGAAGCCATTGAGTATGAGGTTGGCACCGGCTTGGGCCAATACCTGCGCGATACCCAGGCCAATACCACTGGTAGAGCCGGTCACCAGTGCGGTTTTGCCGTTGAAGTTCATGTTGTGCTCCTTAGACGATGCCTGTGGCGTAGAAGGTGGCGATAACCACGAACACCGCCAGTGTCTTGATCAGGGTAATGCCGAAAATGTCCTTGTAGGCTTCGCGGTGGGTCAGCCCGGTGACTGCCAGCAAGGTGATGACGGCGCCGTTGTGAGGCAGGGTGTCCATGCCGCCGCTGGCCATCGAGGCCACGCGGTGCAGTACTTCCAGCGGAATGTTCGCGGCGTTGGCGGCGGTGATGAACGTCTCCGACATGGCCGCCAGGGCGATGCTCATGCCGCCGGAGGCAGAACCGGTTATACCGGCCAGCAGGGTGACGGTGATGGCCTCGTTGACCAGCGGGTTGGGAATACGCTTGAGCGCATCGGCCAGCACCAGAAAGCCTGGCAGCGACGCAATGACTGCACCGAAGCCATACTCCGACGCGGTATTCATCGCGGCCAGCAAGGCGCCGTTGACAGCGCTCCTGGTGCCTTCGGCGAGGCGCGTGCGAATAGCCCTGTAGCCGCACACCAGCACCATCAAGATGCCAATCAGCAACGCGGCTTCTACCGCCCAGATCGCGGTGAGCTTGGCGATATCGCTTTGCACCGGTGCGCTCATGCCGGGCAGGCTCAAACTATGGGTTTTGCCGTACCAGGCGGGGATCCAGTGGGTAAACAGCAGGTTCATCACACCCACCAACACCAGTGGCGACAGGGCCAACAGCGGGTTGGGCAGTCTCAGGTCGGTGGCTGTTTCTGGCTCGTTGCGCAAATCCGTGCCATAACCTTCGCCGGCCCGCTGGGCCTTGTTGCGTTGGCGTTGCAGGTAAAGCATGCCGGTACAGAAGACAAACACCGTACCGATCAGCCCCAGCCACGGCGCAGCCCAGGCGGTGGTGTTGAAGAAGGTACTGGGAATGATGTTCTGGATCTGTGGGGTGCCGGGCAGAGCGTCCATGGTGAAAGAGAACGCGCCCAGGGCAATGGTGGCCGGGATCAGCCGCTTGGGGATGTTGCTTTGGCGAAACATTTCGGCCGCAAAGGGGTAGACGGCGAAAACCACCACGAACAGTGAAACACCGCCATAGGTCAGCAGGGCGCAGACCAGTACGATCACCAGCATCGCCTGGCGGGTGCCGAGTACGCGTATGGCAGCAGCGACAATCGAGCGGGAAAAGCCTGACAGCTCAATCAGTTTGCCGAACACGGCGCCGAGCAGAAACACCGGGAAGTAGAGCTTGATGAACCCCACCATTTTTTCCATGAACACCCCGGTAAAAGCCGGTGCAACGGCAGAGGGGTCCGTCAGTAACACCGCGCCAAGGGCGGCGATGGGGGCGAACAGGATAACGCTGTATCCACGGTAGGCAGCCAGCATCAGCAGCGCGAGTGCTGCCAGGGCGATGATCACACTCATCGAGTGTCTCCTTGAGGCATCTTGTTTTTGTTGATGCGTCGGAGATAGCGGGATTCGTGCCAGTTTTTCAACGTATTGAAATATAAGGCTTTTATTGTTTTTAAGCGCAATCCTAGGCGCTATTTTCTCTGAATAGAGACGGGTGATTGGCCTGAGTGCGCTGTGGCGCCGGAAATCAGCCGGATGAGTGCTGTATGGCGTCTGTCTCTATAAAGAGACTGTATTTCTCTTTATAGAGACAGATGCTGTGCGGAAGGTCTGCGACGATCACAGCCCTAGTGCGACCATTTTCTTGTAGAGGGTCGAACGGCCGAGGCCCAATTGCCGTGCGGCTTCTGGCACGTTGCCCGCGCAGCGGGCCAACGTATCGCTCAGTAACTGCCGCTCGAACTCTTCGCAGGCCTGCTTGTAGGTTTTCAGCGATGCTTTTTGCACCAGTGGCGCCAAGGTACCCAGCGCGGCCTGGATGTCGCTTGCGCCGAGTCGTGGATGATCGGCCAGCAAGGTCGCTCGCTCCAGTACGTTGCGCAGCTCACGTATGTTGCCAGGCCAGGCATGACGGAGCAGCAGCGCCTGGGCTTCGGCCTCCAGCTCATGCTGGCTACCCAGGTCTTCCAGAATCGCTTCGCTCAGGGCCGGCAGGTCTTCCAGGCGTGCGCGTAGCGGTGGCACGTTGATCGGCAAGACATTGAGCCGGTAGTACAGGTCGGCACGGAAGGTGCCATTGGCCATGGCTGCTTCCAGGTCTGTCGACGTGGCAGCGATGATTCGTACGTCACTGCGCATCACCTGGTTGGAGCCGACGGGTTCGTACTCCTTCTCTTGCAGCACACGCAGCAGCTTGCTCTGCAGCGGCAATGGCATGTCGCCAATTTCGTCGAGGAACAAGGTGCCGCCTTGGGCAATCTGCAGTTTGCCGGGGCGGCCCTTGCGGTCTGCACCGGTAAAGGCGCCCGGCGCGGTGCCGAAGAACTCGGCCTCCAGCAAGGCCTCGGGGATGGCCGCGCTGTTGATGCTGACAAACGCCTTGTGCGCACGCGGTGAAGCTGCGTGAATGGCATGTGCCAGCAGCTCTTTGCCAGTGCCGGTTTCGCCGAGCAGCAGCACCGGCGAGTCACTGCCTGCACCGCGACGTGCACGGCGCTTGATCTCAAGGGTTGCCGCACTGGTGCCAATGAATTGAGCAAAGCTGTACTTGGCCTGGCGCGCCTGCAGCAGCGAGCGGGTCGAGGCCAGTTCCTGCTGCATGCTCGAATAGCGCTTGAGTAAGGGCGAGAGGCTGCGCAGCTCATCAAACAGGGCGAAGCCAATGGCCCCGATCACGCCACCTTTCGCATCCTGAATGGGTAGACGCATCACCACCAGTGGCTCTTTGGGGGTGTCGAGCATGTCGAGCAGTATGGGACGACCGTTGCTGACCACCTCACGCATCAGGGTGCCGGGGATCACCGCTTCGCACGGTTGGCCGATGGCGCTGCTCGCATCCTCCAGGCCAAAGCGACGGGCATAGCGCTCGTTCATCCAGACGATGCGTGCATCGCGGTCAACGATCACCGTGCCTTCACTGGACTGCTCGATGATCTCGAACAGCGAGCGAATCGCCAGTAAACGTACCCGCTGATAGTCCTTGAGGTTGTCGCTGTCGTGCATGAACCGCTCCTTGGGGCCGGGTCAGGAATTATGCACCGCTCAGGCCCGAGGATCGAAGGCTTCGCGCAACGCATCGCCAATGAACACCAGCAGCGACAGGATCAGGGCCAAGGCGAAGAAAGCGGTGAAGCCCAGCCAGGGTGCTTGCAGGTTCTGTTTGCCTTGGTTCACCAGTTCGCCCAGCGAGGCGCTGCCGGCGGGCATGCCAAAGCCAAGGAAATCCAGGGCGGTCAGGGTCGAAATGGCGCCGGTGAGAATGAATGGCAGGTAGGTGAGGGTGGCACTCATGGCATTGGGCAGGATATGCCGGAGGATCACCAGCCGATCTGGCAGGCCCATGGCCCGTGCGGCCAATACGTACTCCAGGTTGCGGCCACGGAGGAACTCGGCGCGCACGACATCCACCAGGGCCAGCCAGGAGAACAGGGCCATGATCCCCAGCAACCACCAGAAGTCCGGCTCGACGAAACCGGAGAGAATGATCAGCAGATACAGCACCGGCAAGCCCGACCAGACTTCCAGCAGGCGTTGCCCGATCAAGTCGACCCAGCCACCGTGATAGCCCTGCAGCGCGCCGGCGGCAATGCCGATCAGCGTACTGATGGCGGTCAGGGCCAGGGCAAAGAGAATCGATACCCGTGTGCCGTAGAGGACTCGCGCCACTACATCGCGAGCCTGATCGTCGGTGCCTAGCCAGTTGTCGGTTGACGGCGGGCTGGGGGCCGGCTGCAGCAGGTCGTAGTTGGGGGTATCGGCACTGAAGGGGATCGGTGCAAAGAGCATCCAGCCACCCTGTTGCTCGATCAACTGACGCACGTACTGGCTGCGGTAGTCGGGCTGGAAGGGTAACTGACCGCCAAAATCCTGTTCGGTGTAGCGCTTGAGGGCCGGTACATACAGGTGTCCCTTGTAGCCCAGCAACAAGGGCTTGTCGTTGGCAATCAACTCAGCCCCCAGACACAGGGTGAACAGGCCGAGGAACACCCACAATGACCACCAGCCACGGCGGTTGCGTCGGAACCGTTGAAAGCGCCGAAGGGCCAGGGGCGACAGTTTGAACATCACGCGCTCCTCGTCGCGAAGTCGATGCGGGGGTCGACCAGGGTGTAGCAGAGGTCACCCAGCAGACGGATCAGCAGGCCGAACAAGGTGAAGATGAACAGGGAGCCGAACACCACCGGGTAATCCCGTGATACGGCGGCTTCGTAGCTCATGCGGCCCAGGCCGTCGAGAGAAAAAATCACCTCGATCAACAGCGAGCCTGCGAAGAACACGGTGATCAGTGCCTGCGGAATGCCCGCCACGACCAGCAGCATCGCGTTACGGAACACATGGCCATACAGCACCCGCCGCTGGCTCAGGCCCTTGGCCCGGGCGGTGAGTACATATTGACGCGTGATTTCGTTGAGAAAGGCGTTCTTGGTCAGCAGGGTCAAGGTGGCGAAGCCGCCGATCACCAAGGCACCGACCGGCAATACCAGGTGCCAGAAGTAGTCGGCCACTTTGCCCAACAGGCTCAGTTCGGCAAAGTTCTCCGAGACCAGGCCGCGCACCGGGAACCAGTTCAGTGAGGTGCCGCCGGCGAACAGCACGATCAACAGCAGGGCGAAGAGGAAGGCCGGCAAGGCATAGCCAATCACGATCAGCGTGCTGCTCCAGGCATCGAAGGCACTGCCATGATGGACGGCCTTGCGAATGCCCAAGGGGATAGAGACCAGGTAGGTGATCAAGGTCGCCCAGAAGCCCAAAGACAGTGTGACCGGCATTTTTTCGAGGATCAGGTCGGTGACCGTGGCACCGCGAAAGAAGCTCTTGCCGAAGTCCAGGCGGGCATAGTTGCTGAGCATCAGCCACAGCCGCTCGGGCGCCGATTTGTCGAAGCCGTACTGGTGCTTGATGTCTGCCAGTAGCTTGGGGTCCAGGCCGCGACTGGCCCGCGAGCCGTTGTGCAGGGTTTCGCTGCTGGAGCCCGGAGCGCCCGCACCGATGCCCTGCAGACGAGCGACGGCTTGCTCCACCGGGCCACCAGGTGCAGCCTGGATGATGACAAAGTTCACCAGCAGGATGATCAACAGGGTCGGTACGATCAGCAGCAGGCGTCGCAGGATATAGCCGGTCATGGGGTACTCCCGGCCACGGTGCCCTTGCCAAGCCGTTCGGCCATCTGTGCGTTGGTCAGTGCTGTGGGGCTGATTTCCCACCAGGTGTCCAGCGCTTCGTCGTTACTGGCCTGTACCTTCGGCTGGCCAAAACGGTTCCACCAGACGGTAGAGGAGCCCGGTGGATAGTAGTTGGGAATCCAGTAGTCATTCCATTGCAACACCCGGTCCAGTGCATGGGCGTGGCGCAGCATGTCGGCCTGGGTTGCAGCCTTCACCAGGCCATCGATCAGACGGTCAACGGCCGGGTCGCGCAGCACCATGTAGTTGTTTGAGCCAGGGTCGTCGGCGGCTGCCGAGCCAAAGTAGTTGTAGAGCTCGAGGCCCGGTGAGGGCGATACAGGGTAGCCGGTGACGATCATGTCGTAATCGCGTTCCATCAAACGGTTGATGTACTGCGAGGCGTCGATACGGCGGATGTCCAGGGTAATGCCGATTTGCGCCAGGTTTCTCTTCCACGGCAGCAACAGGCGTTCAAAACCGTTCTGGGCATTGAGGAAGGTAAAACTCAAGGGTTCGCCCTGAGCATTGACCAGGTGGTCGCCTTGCGGTCGCCAGCCCGCGGCGTTGAGCAGTGCCAGGGCTTCGAGCTGTTGGGCGCGGATCATGCCTGAACCGTCGGTTTTCGGTGCCTCGAACACGCGGTTGAAGGCTTCATCGGGAATTTGACCGCGCAACGGTTCGAGCAGGGCCAACTCTGCGGTATCCGGTAGTTGGGTTGCCGCCAGTGCCGTGTTGGCAAAGTAGCTGTTCTGGCGGATATACAGGTTTCGCATCATCTGCCGGTTGCTCCACTCGAAGTCCCAGAGCAGGGCCAGCGCCTGGCGTACGCGCCGGTCCTGGAATACGGGTCGTTGCAAGTTGAAGACAAACCCCTGGGCGCTTTGTGGTGCTTCGCGAGCCAGGTGCGCACGTTGCAGGCGCCCGTCGTCCAAGGCCGGGCCGTTGTAACCCAAGGTGTAGCCGGTGGCGGAAAACTCGCGGTTGTAATCGTAACCGCCGCCGCGCAGTACCTGGCGTGCAACATCGGTATCGCCGAAGTACTCGATGCGGATCTGGTCGAAATTGTAGCGCCCGCGATTGACCGGCAGGTCCTTGCCCCACCAGTCGCGATTGCGCTCGAAGGTGACGCTGCGGCCATTGTCGATTCGGGCAATGCGGTAGGGGCCGCTGCCCAAGGGGGCTTCAAAGCCACCGCCCGCCGCAAAGTCACGGGTTTTCCACCAGTGTTCGGGCAGCACTGGCAGGGTTGCCAGGTCAAGCGGCAGGGTACGGTTCTGATTGTTCTTGAAGATGAAGCGTACCTGGCGTGACTGCTCCACTTCGACGGCGGCAACATCGGCAAACTGCGTGCGGTACTTCAGGTTCCCTTCACGCATCAGCAGCTCGAAGGTGTACTTCACATCCTCAGCGCGAATCGGCTCGCCGTCGGCAAAGCGTGCGCGCGGGTCGAGGTAGAAACGCAACCATAAGCC
Source organism: Pseudomonas laurentiana (assembly GCF_014648275.1). Taxonomy (GTDB): domain Bacteria; phylum Pseudomonadota; class Gammaproteobacteria; order Pseudomonadales; family Pseudomonadaceae; genus Aquipseudomonas; species Aquipseudomonas laurentiana. The sequence goes on along the minus strand of NZ_BMQU01000002.1, from coordinate 217,193 downwards.
GTCGGGGCCTCGTTCCATGCGCTCCGCGACCAAACCGTAGACGGTATAGGGCTCATCTTCACTGCGCACCGCCAAGGGTGCGTACAACCAACCGTCCACCTGGCTGATGCCGATACCCTTGTCGATATAGGGCAGCACATGGTCGAACTGGCCGATTTCCAGTGCGGAGCGGCGCATCGACCCGCCTTTCGGTGCATCGGGATTGGTGTAGGCGAAATGCTGGAAACCCGCAGCGTAGCGGGGGGCTTCACCGTAGACGGTCAGGGCATGTGATGGTGCTGCCACTGCGGCGATTGGCACGAACAGCAGGGCGAGGACGTAGCAGAATACTGACCGCATGGAAGGTTGGCCTCATCGTTTGGCGGTGTGTGTCTGTTCGTTCTGACAGTGTACGCAACGACGGAGGGAAATCGGCACTGTGATCCTTCCAGGTCCAGTGCAAGCGCACGGCCTTCGGGGGCCGTGCGCTGGGCGCCGACGACGTTTAGTCCTGGCGGCTGGTGACTTCCAGCAGGTGGTAACCGAACTGGGTCTTCACCGGACCCTGTACGGTATTGACCGGTGCGCTGAAGACCACGGTGTCGAACTCCTTGACCATCTGGCCAGGGCCGAAGCTGCCCAAGTCACCGCCTTGACGGCTGGACGGGCAGGTGGAGTGCTTCTTCGCGATTTCAGCGAAGTCGGCACCGGCTTCGATTTCAGCTTTGAGTTCGTTGCATTTGGCTTCGCTGGCAACCAGGATGTGACGGGCAGTGGCTTTGGCCATGATGAGGGGCTCCTTGGCGTTAAAATGGCGAGCCTACAGGATTGCGCCGGGTTTTTCCTGCGCATTCTTGCGCAGTGCGTCGGCGGCATTCGTGAGCAACGTCTCGGTGCTGTTCCAGCCCAGGCAGCCGTCGGTGATCGATACCCCGTAGCGCAGTGGTTGCTTGCCCAGCGCCTGGCAGCCGTCGAACAAATGGCTTTCCAGCATGACGGCAACCAACGCACGGTCACCCTGCAGCCGTTGCTCCAGTACCTCATTGAACACATGGGGCTGACGGGCTGGGTCCTTGCCGCTGTTGGCGTGGCTGCAGTCGACCATGATACGCGGCGCCAAGCCGACGCTTTCCAGCCCTTTGCGGGCCTGCTCAATGCTCTGGCGATCGTAGTTGGGGCCCTTGTGACCACCGCGCAATACCAGGTGGGTATCCTGATTGCCCAGCGTTTCGATGATCGCCGGGTGTCCTTGGGCATCGACGCCGAAATGACGATGGCCGTGAGCGGCGCTGCGAATGGCGTCGCAGGCAATACCGATACTGCCGTCGGTGCCATTCTTGAAACCTACTGGCAGACCCAGGCCACTGACCATCTCGCGGTGTACCTGTGACTCGGTAGTGCGGGCACCGATGGCGGCCCAGCTCAGCAGGTCGTCGAAGTAGCCTGCGGCCATTGGCTGCAACAATTCGGTGGCAATCGGCAAGCCGAGGGCGAGCATGTCCAGCATCAGGCGCCGTGACAGGTTCAGGCCACCGTGCATGTCATCGCTGCCATCCAGGTGCGGATCGTAGACCAGGCCTTTCCAGCCGACCGTGGTGCGTGGCTTTTCGATGTAGGCGCGCATCACCAGCAGCATCTGGTCATTGACGCGTTCGGCCAGGCGGGCCAGACGTTCGGCGTATTCCAGTGCGGAGTGAGGGTCGTGGATGGAGCAGGGGCCGACGATGACCAACAGGCGTGGATCGCGGCCTTCAAGGATGGCCTTGACGGCTTGGCGGTGCTGCTCGACCTGTGCGCCGAGCGCATTGGAAAGCGGCAGGTGCTGCTTGAGCATGAAGCTGCTGGGCAGGCGTTGGCTGACAGCGGTGTTGGCGGCAACCTGAGGTTGCGGTTGAGTCAGGGGCAGAGCGAGGCTGGACGATTGCATGTTCGGGAATCCTTGGCGAAGAGCGGGTTCTGGCCCGCGCAGCCGGCCCTATCGAGGTGTTCGACAGTGGGCCGGATTAAGATCATCTGTGTCGGTGCCACCTGTGAGTGACCGATCGGCGGCGGCAGTCAGGCCCGAACGGAACTGGCTAAATCGCCAGGCGATGCACGCTGGGTAACGGTAATAAGTGCTGTAGTTCATGTGTTATTCCTCAATGTGTGTGGTGTACGACGCCCAAAAACAAAACCCCCGGTCGGGGAGCCGACCGGGGGTTGAGTATTCTCTGTGCCTGGCGTCCCCTTGGAAGTGGGCGCCGGTGTAGGTATCAGCGGCGCCGTTGGCTAAACCAATACCCAAAATAAAAGCCGGCTGGAGCGCAGGTACCGCACTCGGCAATAGCCAGCAGCGGCTGCGCGAGGCGACCGGTGTGACGTGCTTGAGTGAGGGTGGTAGGTGACATGTCTGGCTCCAGTTGATAGGTCCGAGCTTACTGTAGGGCGGCCTGCCGATTCAATAGTCTTTTTGCATGCGTACGATAAACCCGGCAGCTCAGCGTCGCAGGTAGGCGGTAAAGTCGATGTCGCCGGCACTGAGGATCGCCTGAACCCGGTTATGTACGTTGAGCTTGCGCAGAATGGCCGAGACGTGGGCCTTGACCGTGGTCTCGGCGATGTCGAGGTTGTAGGCGATCTGCTTGTTCGATTCGCCCTTGGTCATGCGTTCAAGCACCAGCAACTGCTTGCGGGTCAGCGCCTGGAGCAACTCCGGGGCAAACCCCTGAGGCTCGTTCTGGTTGCGTCGACTGGTGTTCTTCTGGGTACGGATGATGTCTGGCGGCAGGTAGACATTACCATTGAGGATCTGCTCGATGGCTTCGGTCATTTGCGAGCGTGGTGAGGACTTGGTGATGAAGCCCACTGCGCCGTAGGTAATGGCCTGCAGTACCACCTGTTTGTCCTGTTCAGCCGACACGATCACCACGGGCACCGTGGGCGCCTCGTTACGCAGGTTGATCAGCCCACCCAGGCCGTGCATGCCCGGCATGTTCAGATCGAGCAGGATCAGGTCGAGATCATCCGCACTCTGGGTGAGTTCCAGGGCGCTATCCAGGTCGGCGGTTTCCAGGACTTCACTGCCAGGGAAGCCGTCGCTGATCACATTGTGGATGGCCTCGCGAAACAGCGGGTGGTCGTCGGCGATCAGAATCTTGTACATGGCTTTGCACCTTATTGTTGTAGTCATGCTCGCAGGCAGGAGACTCAGGGGAAGACTTCGGGCGTAGCAGCGCTCAACGGCAGCCCGGCGGCTTCCCAGGCGTCGATGCCGTCACGGTACCAGTACAACCGGGTGTAGCCCAGCCTGGCGGCACGTTTGACCGCGTTCCAGCTTAGCCAGCAATCAGAGCGGCAATAGAACACCAGTGGGCGTTGCCGGTCATCAGCGCTCAGGCGTTGCAGGTGTTTCTGGAAATAGGCTGCCCAGTCAGCACTCAATTCGCCATCACCGGTATTGGCCAGCCAATGGCTACCGGGCAGGTTGGCATGCGCTTCGGTATCGATGAACCGGCCATGCAACCAGGTGCGGCGGTAGACATCGATCAACACGGGTGCCGGTGTGTTCTGCAGCAGTTGTTGCAGCTGCGCGGTATCGAGGGTTTGCGCGGGTTCGACGTGTGCAGGGGTGGGGCTTCGATACAGGGCAATGCGGTAGCCATCGCCGGAAAACAGCGGTGTATCGGCAAGTACCGGCGGCGTCACGATGGCAGAAAGCGTCAGGCAGACGAGGGCGGACATGGCACGCAACATGGTCGGCAGTCTCATTTTTGTTATGCCTTCATTACAGGCCAGTCGTGACGCTTTGTGAATGCGACCATCGACAGTAAAAGCAGTACCAAAGTAGTAGGTTTTGCGCGCTGGGACGCCTCTAGCATGAAGGTCCGCAACGTCCAATCCACTCACTGCCGGAGGCGCTATGGAGATCTTGCTGGTCGACGACCACCCGATGATCCGCCTTGGCCTGGCTCACACCCTGAGCACGGCATTGCCTGAGTTGCCGATTGCTGAGGCGGCCAGTGGCGAGGAGGCCCTGCAGCGGGTGCAGGAACATTTGCCGGGGTTACTGATCATGGATTTCGACCTGCCAGGTATCAGCGGCCTGGAAACCACCCGGCGCTTGCGCCAGCGCGTACCTCAGTTGCGAATCCTGTTTTTCAGCGAGCACACCGAATTGAGCCTGGTGCGACAAGCACTTGATGCCGGCGCCTGCGGCTTCTTGTCCAAAGCGGCGCAACCACCAGTGCTGGTTGAGGCGGTTCGTCGGGTACTGTCCGGGCATGCCTACATCGAGCAGCCGTTGGCGACCCAACTGGCCTGCCAGTCTCACCCTATGCAGGCCGGCGACGTGCGCCTCAGTGGCCTGACCCAGCGTGAGACGGAGATCTTCCTGATGCTGGCCAAAGGTACGCCGAGCCGGCTCATTGCCGAGCAGTTGTGCATCAGTGCCAAGACCGTTTCCAACTACCTGACGTTGCTCAAGAGCAAACTGCAGGTCAGCTCGCAGGCCGAGCTGGTGCATCTGGCAATCGACGCCGGCCTGCTGCGGATTGCCGCTTAGTCCCACGAAGCCGGACAGCCCTGGCAGGCCTCCATGTTGCTGTCCTGAAAGTTTGCATAATGCTGACGGCTGCCGCGCAGGTCGGCCTGTTCCAGGTTGCTCTCACCCAGTTTGGCTTCCTGCAGGTTGGCATCGACCAGGCGTGCGCCCCTGAGATCGGCTTTGCTCAGCCAGGTCATTTCCAGGTCTGCCGCCTGCAGGTTGGCCTTGTGCAGCTTGGCACCGGAGAGGCGGCCAAACTCAAGGTAGGCCGCGCTGAGGTTGGCATCGTTGAAATTGGCACCCTGAGCAAAGACGCCCCAGGCTTGTGCAGCCATCAGGTTGGCGCCGCTGAGGTCAGCCAGGCGCAGGTTGCTTTGTTGCAGGCTGGCGCGGGTCAGGTTGGCGCCTTGCAGCTTGGCTTTTTCCAGGTTGGCCAGATCGAGGCGAGCGTGGCGCAGGTTGGCCCCGCGCAGATCCGCGCCCGCCAGGTTCATCTTGCGCAGGTCCTGATTGCTCAGGTCGGCATTGCGCAGGTCAGCATCGGGGCACTGGCTTTCGGGCTGGATAGTGCAGCCGTTGATCGTCAGCGGCGTGTCGTCGCCGTTGTCGCTGCTGGCGGCGAAGGCGGGGCTCATGGCGACGGCGAGCAGCAGTGGAAGGTACTTCATGGGAGTCTCCTGGGGCAGTAAGAGGGCGATCGCTGGCAAGCCGACAGCCACAGTGCTTTGCTGTAGCTGCCGACATTGCTGGCGATGGGCGCCAGAGGCGCCCCTGAGGTTCACATCAACGCTGAGCGGTCTTGGTGTCCCAGGCCGGGATCTTGAACACCCAGAACGAGCCACCCTGTGCCACCGGCTTGGTCAGCTCGGCCATATCACCACCCCACAGCGGTACCGCGCCGCCATAGCCGACGGTCACGCCGATGTATTGCTCGCCGTCTTGCTCCCAGGTAATGGGTGGCGAAACGATGCCGCTGCCCGTCTGGAATTTCCACAGTTCTTCACCGGTCTTGGCGTTGAAGGCCTTGAAGAAACCGTCACCGGTGCCGGTAAACACCAGGTTGCCCTTGGTCGCCAGCACGCCGGCCCAGAGCGGCAGACGCTCTTTGTGTTCCCAGACCATCTTGCCGGTGGTGGGGTCCATGGCCCGCAACGAGCCGACGTGGTCTTCGTACATGCGCTTGATACGGAAGCCCATGCCAAGATACGCCGAGCCCTTCTTGTAGTTGACTTCTTCGGTCCAGTATTCCTCTTTCCACTGGTTTGACGGCACGTAGAACAACCCGGTGTCCTGGCTGTAGGCCATTGGGTTCCAGTTCTTGCCACCCAGGAACGGCGGCGAGACTTCGACCGGCTTGCCTTTGGTCTCGCCAGGTTCAGGCTTGGCCGGACGCTGCCCCGGGTTTTCGACCGGGCGACCGGTCTTGAGGTCGATATGGCTGGCCCAGGTGATGTTGTCGGCGAACGGGAAGGCGTTCTTCAATTTGCCGTTAGTGCGGTCAACCACGTAGAAGAAACCGTTACGGTCGGCGTGGGCGGTGGCCTTGTACTGTTTGCCATCCTTGTCCTTGTAGTCGAACAGCACCAGTTCGTTGTTGCCGGAGAAGTCCCAGGCATCGTTCGGGGTGTGCTGGTAGAACCATTTCACTTCGCCTGTGGTGGCGTCGACGCCTACCTGGCCAGAGGTGTAGAGGCTGTCATAGTCGTGCGGGTTGCCGTCTTTGGCGGTACGTGCCCAGGTGTTCCATGGGCCAGGGTTGCCGGCACCGACGATGATGGTGTTGGTTTCGGCATCGAAGCTGGCGCTCTGCCACGGGGCGCCGCCGCCATGGCTCCAGGCTTCGACCTTGCCGGTTTCGGTGGTGGGGTCGTTCGGCCAGGACGGCGCCTTGACGTCACCCGTCGGGGTGCTGTCCTTGCCGTTCATGCGGCCCATGTGGCCTTCAACGAACGGACGCATCCAGACTTCCTCACCGGTGTCCGGGTCGCGGGCGAACAATTGGCCGACCACGCCAAACTCATCGCCGGAGCTGCCGTGAATCATCAGGACCTTGCCGCTTTTCTGGTCCTTGATGAAGGTCGGCGCACCGGTCATGGTGTAACCGGCGCTGTGGTCACCGAATTTCTTGTTCCAGACGACCTTGCCGGTGTCCTTGTTCAGTGCGATGACCCGGGCATCGAGGGTGCCGAAGTAGATCTTGTCGCCGTAGATGGCGGCGCCACGGTTGACCACGTCACAGCACGGACGGATGTTGTCGGGCAGGCGGTGGTTGTAGGTCCACAGACGCTTGCCGGTCTTGGCGTCGAGGGCGAATACCCGCGAGTATGAGCCGGTGACATAGATCACACCGTCATTGACGATGGCCTGGGATTCCTGGCCCCGCTGTTTTTCATCGCCAAACGAATAGGACCAGGCAGGGGTCAGCTTGAACACGTTCTTGTCGTTGACCTGAGCCAGCGGGCTCCAGCGCTGAGCGTTGGTGCCCATGCCGTACTGCAATACGTTTTCGGTGGTCTTGTGGTCGTTGGCGATGTCTTCCCAGCTCACGGGCTTGGCATGTGCGGCCGGGGCCAGGGCAAGGCTGCCCACCAGCAGGACGGTTTGCACGGCGATGGACAGTGGCGAAAGCGCGGCGGGTAACGATCTTATTGTCATGGTGAGTGTTCCCAATGGAGGTTTTGGCCTGCATAGATTGGAACGCCGCTGCGTTGCGTGATACGGAAAAACTCCCGCCTGCCCCGGGAAAACTTCCCAGTCCGGATATGATTTGGCACTGCCCCACAAGCCCTACTACCAAGGGAGTAAGGCGCGGCCACCAAAGCAGCATGGGGCCACCCCTGCAGCCTTCCTAAGATGCCCGGCAGAACCTTTCAGTCGAGAGGTTTTCGCGTGCATCGTGCAGAGAAGTCGAGGGCAGAACAATGAAAACAGTAAAGAAAGCCTGGTTGAGCCTGATTGTGACTGGCAGCCTGTTGAGTGCGGGCGCCGTGTTCGCCCATGGCAACGTCGTACCCCAGGCGGTCAAGACCGACGGTCTGGAGCAACTGGGCAGCGAATGGCGCACGGAAAACCCTTATCGCAACACCGAACAACAGGAAAAGGCGGTCTCGATCGGTGCGTCTGCCTATAACCAGAACTGCGCCGCTTGCCATGGTCTCGAGGCCAAATCCGGTGGTATTGCACCGGACCTGCGCATGCTCGATGCCGGCGTAAACGGTGATGAGTGGTTTGTCGAACGCGTGCGCAACGGCGCGGTGCGCGACGGTCGCGTGTACATGCCGAAGATGGCGGATTACCTGAGCCAGGAAGCGCTTTGGGCTGTACGCAGCTACCTGGACAGCGTGCACGTCGAGGAGTGAGCCATGAGCCGCGGGCCGTTGCTGTTGGCGCTGCTGATGCTTGGTATGCCCGTGCAGGCCATTGAATCAGGGCCCGACCCGGTGCCGTCAGTGATGTGGGAGTTCTACCGCAAACAGTGGATCAAGGACGACCCCTATCTTTTTGACGCGCGGGTGCGTGTCATTGCTCCGCCATTTGCCGAGGACGCCCGCCAGGTGCCGCTGCAAATCGATGCGCGTGATGTGCCGGGCAAGGTCCGGCGCATCATCGCCTGGGCAGAGCTCAATCCCTTGCCGACAATCGTTGACTTTGAGCCGGGGCCGCAGGTGTTGCCCTGGTTGGCGATTCGTATCCGTATTGAGCAGGCTACCGCCTTGCGCGCAGCGGTGCAGACCGACGATGGCGTCTGGCATGTTGGTTCGGCCCTGATCGATGCCGCCGGTGGCGGCTGTACCGCACCCAGCGTGGTGCGCAGCCAGCCTGATTGGGAGCAGCGCCTGGGCCAGGTGCTGGGTGGCCGCTACCCGCGAGACGGCTTCAGTCGGGTACGCGTGCACGTAGCCCACCCGATGGACAATGGTCTGGTAGGCGGCACGCCAGAGTTCTTCATTGAGCAGGCTGAATTGTTCGATGTGGCGGGCCATTCATTGGCTACCCTGGTGTTGTACCCGGCGGTCAGTGAGAACCCCAGCCTTTCTTTCGACCTGCGCGATACCGGCCCGGTACGGCTGCGCTTGCGTGACAACAACGGCAATCAATTCGATGCTGCTCTGGAGTGAGGCGAACCCATGCGCTGGATAGTGCTATTGCTGGCTGCGATCAGCCTGCCGAGCCTTGCCGATCTGGACTACCACCTGGTGCCACGCCAGATTGCGGCCGACACCTGGATGCTGGAAGGCAGCACCGAAAACTTCTCTCGCAGCAATGGCGCCAACATCGTCAACAGCGCGTTTATCGTCACTGAAAGCGGCGTCGTGGTGATCGACAGTGGCCCGTCGCTGCGTTACGGCCAGGCCTTGCGCCAGGCCATTGCCCGTGTGACCGACAAGCCGGTCGTGCAGGTGCTGTTGACCCACCATCATCCTGATCATGCGTTGGGTAACCAGGCGTTTTCCGATGTCCCGATCGGCGCCCTGGCCGGCACCGGCGTGCGCTTGAAGGAGCAGGGCGATGCCCTGGCCGAGAACCTGTACCGGCTGGTGGGCGACTGGATGCGCGGTACGCAAGTGCTCCTGCCGAACCAGGTAATTGAACCCGGCACGCAGGTGTTTGGCAGCCACCCGTTGCGCCTGCTGGCGTTCAGTGGCCACAGCGGCGCGGACCTGGCGGTGTTCGATGAGAAGACGGGCGTTCTGTTCGCCGGAGATCTGTTGTTCTATCAGCGAGCCCTGACAACACCTCACAGCCCGGGGCTGGAGGTGTGGCTGCAGGACCTGCAGCAGTTGAAAGGCTTGCCCTGGAAACTGCTGGTACCCGGCCACGGACCAACGGCCAATGACGCGGCACCGTTCGAGCAGATGGTGGATTACCTGGGATGGCTCGATGGCTTGCTGCACGACAGTGCTCTGCAAGGGCTTGAGATGAATGAGGTATTGGCAACGCCAATCCCGACGCGCTTTGCCGGGATCAGCCTGACCCAGTATGAACTGACGCGAACCGTCAGCCATCTGTACCCACAGTACGAGCGTGACGTGTTGCGCCGGGTGGATCGCTGAGGTTTATCCGTGAATACGCGGCGCTTGCAGCGTTGACAAGCCGGCCTCCACGGTAGAGGCCGGCTTGCGGCAGCGCGCTGTTAAAGCGGGTAGTGCTTCAGTTCCCGTGCGATCAGCATCCGCTGGATTTCGCTGGACCCCTCATAGATCTGGGTGATTCGCGCATCGCGGTAGTAACGCTCAACCGGGTAGTCTTCCAGGTAGCCATAGCCGCCATGCACCTGAATCGCCTTGGAACATACCCGCTCGGCCATTTCCGAAGCGAACAGCTTGGCCTGGGAGGCTTCCGACAGGCACGGCAGGCCAGCGCTGCGCAGGCGTGCGGCGTGCAGAATCAGCAAGCGTGCAGCATTGATCTGCAGTTGCATGTCGGCCAGCAAGTTGGCGATGCTCTGGTGTTCGTTGATCGGCTTGCCGAATTGAATACGGTCGCGGGAGTAGGTCAGGGCCGCTTCAAACGCGGCGCGGGCGATGCCCAATGCCTGGGCGGCAATGCCGATGCGTCCACCTTCAAGGTTGGACAGGGCAATGGCCAGGCCTTTGCCGCGCTCGCCCAGCAGGTTGGCGGCCGGGATGCGGCAGTTGTTCAACGTCACAGCGCAGGTATCGGAGGCGCGGATGCCCATCTTGTGTTCGCTGCGATCAACGACAAAGCCTTCGTTGTCGGTAGGTACCAGGAAGGCCGAGAGGCCTTTCTTGCCTAGTTCGGGATCGGTCACGGCAAAGACAATGGCCAAACCGGCACGGCGGGCGTTGCTGACGAACTGCTTGGCACCGTTGATGACCCAGTGATCGCCTTGCAGCTCGGCACGGGTGCGCAGGTTGTGGGCTTCCGAGCCAGCTTGCGGTTCGGTCAGGCAGAAGCAGCCGATGACCTTGCCTGTGGCCAGCGGCTCAAGCCAGGTCTGTTGTTGCTCAGCGCTGCCATAGGCCAGCAACGGGCCGCAGCCGACCGAGTTGTGAATACTCATCAACGCGCCAGTGGCACCGTCACCCACGGAGATCTCTTCAACTGCCAGGGCGTAGGCGACGTAGTCGGTGTAGCTGCCGCCCCATTGTTCCGGCACGACCATGCCGAGCAGGCCGAGCTCGCCCATCTTCGCGACCACGCCATCGTCGATCCAGCCGGCTTTTTCCCAGGCTTGGGCGTGGGGGGCGATTTCGCCTCGGGCGAAGTCGCGCGCCATGTCGCGGATCATGATCTGTTCTTCAGTCAGTTCCAGGTCTTGCATGTGCGTACTCCAGCCCTCAGAGGCCTTCGAAGAATTGTTCGACGCGCTTGGATTCCAGCATCGCCAACGTCGGCGGGTTCCAGCGCGGTTGCTTGTCTTTGTCGATGATCAGCGCACGTACACCTTCCATCAGGTCACCGTGCTCGAACCATTGCCGGTCCAGGTGCAGCTCCATTTTGAAGCAGTCTTCAAGGCTTAGCGCACGGCCCCGACGAAGCATCTGCAAGGTGACCGCCATGGCCAGTGGTGAGCGACTTTCCAGGATTTCTACGGTTTTCAAGGCCCACTCGCGGCTATCGGCCACGTTCACACTGCGCAGTTGCTCGATGATGCTGGGCAGGTCGGGCTGGGCGAAGAAGTGGTCGATGGCGGGACGCAGGCGCGCCAGCGGCGGGTTTTCCAGCGTCTGGGTGCCGAGTTTGGCCAGTACGCCTTGCAGGTCCTTGAGCGGGTTGGCACTCCAGTTCAGGTTGTTCAGGCGCTCGTCCAGCACGGTCAATTGGCTGCTCTCGACGTACCAGTCGGCCAACCCGCAATAGAGTGCATCGGCGGCCTGAACCTGCACGCCGCTGACACCCAGGTAGATGCCGAGCTCTCCGGGGATGCGTGAGAGGAAGTAGCTACCGCCGACATCCGGAAAGTAGCCAATGGCGGTTTCCGGCATGGCCAGGCGGCTGCGTTCGGTCACGATACGCAAGTCCGCGCCTTGGACCAGGCCCATGCCGCCGCCCAATGTGAAGCCGTCCATCAACGCGAGGACCGGTTTGCGGTAGTGGTGGATCGCCAGGTCAAGGGCATATTCCTCGACGAAGAAGTCCTTGTGCAGGTTGTCACCCGCTTTGTAACTGTCGTAGAGCGAGCGGATATCACCGCCTGCACAGAAGCCTTTGGGGCCTTCGCCACGCAGCACGACGGCCTGCACCTGAGGGTCGCAGCTCCAGGCATTGAGGTGCTGGTGCAAGCTACGCACCATCTCCAGCGTAATGGCATTGAGACCGGCGGGGCGGTTAAGGGTCAGGTAACCGATCTGGTTGCGGACCTCAGCCAGTACTTGGGTAGTGTCGACAGAGACCGAAGGGTGGGCTTGCGCGGTCATCGCTATCTCCCTGCTTTGTTATTGATTTTCCACATGATTTGTCACGGTGTGGATGAGCTACTCAAGGATTGTCGGATCGTAGCAGTGCAAATTTGCCTAATACAATCCGCAAAACTGCAGTCCTTGTCTGCATTTTTGCATGCTGCGCCGCGCCTTGCGCACCCGGTACTGGCACTTTAGCGTTGTGGCACCGCCGTACAGGGTCTTACTTCCCATTACACACGGCCTTTAACGCCCGGCCAAAGCAGCAGCGCTCTAACGCCAAGGCAGCGTAGGGTGGCCAGTGCGCGCTTCCGATAATCGCCTCCGACACCTGTCCCCAACGTTTGCGGAGAGCGACATGCACAACAATAAGAACGCCAATGCCCGTTTCCTGCCGTTACTGGCCAGCGTAGCAGCACTGGGCCTGAGCCCTCTGGCTGAAGCCGAAATCATGTTGTACGACAAGGACCAGACCACCTTCGCGACTGACGGCTACATCAACGCCTTCTACGTCAACAGTGATGTCGATCGTGCGGGTGAACAATACGATCGGCGACAATCACGGGTGAAGATGGGCTTTTTGCCCAACTACCTGGGCTTTAACATGACCCGTCAGGTCGATGACCTGAAACTGGGCGGGCGTGCCTCGTTCTGGGTGACCATCAACGACAGCGAGACCAATGGCACCGACACCGCCATCGACGTCCGGCAGTTCTACGGTACGGTGGCCAACCCCGAGTGGGGCGAAGTGTTGATCGGCAAGGACTTTGGGCTGTTTGCCCGCTCCAACATCCTGCTTGACGAGTTACTCGCCGGCTACGGCCAGGTCAGCGATACCCTGGGGCTGGTGGACGGTGGCGGGGTCTCGTTTGGCAACATCGGCAGCGGCTATCCGTACCCGTTCCCTACGTCGCAGATTACCTACCGTACGCCGCTGATGGACGGGCTGCGGGTGGCGGTGGGCATCATGGACCCGGTCGATACCAACGACGACAGTGCCGTGGGCAAGGCGTACCAGGAAGCGCCGCGTACCGAGAGCGAGATTACCTACCAGTTCGATCTTGGTGGCGCGCAGATCTACAGTTGGCTCAACGGCTCCTACCAGACGTCGGAGAATACCGACCGTACGGTCGATACGGTGACGTCCAAAGGGCTCGGCTACGGTGTGCAGGCAAAAATGGGCCGCTTTTCGCTGACCGGCTCCGGTTTCACCGCCAAAGGCATCAACCCGTTTTTCACCAACAATGCCGGGGAAGCGACGTTGCGTGAAGTGGACAGCAAGGGCTACCTGATGCAGGGCTCGTACCGGTTCGGCAAGAACCGCGTGGCATTGTCTTATGGCAAGACCAACGATGATGGTAACGGCGCGGTCAATACCGGGGCGGATTACGAGACCCGAGGTGTCGCCTTGTTTCATGACATCAATGACAACCTCAAGCTGGTGGCCGAGTACAACCAGTTCGAGATCACCGGGCACGAGGGCGATGCCCAGAACGAAGACACGGATACCTTCGCGGTGGGCGCGGTACTGACCTGGTAACCCGTGGCACTACAACCAACGACACGCCGACCCAGTACCCAAGTAGCATTCGGCCTGCGCTGCGCCGCTCGTACACTGCCGCCAATCGCTATCGCCCCACCCAGGAGGCCGTTATGCAGCAGTTTCAGGCCGAAGGTGTCGTCAGTGCCATGTCTCGGGCAGCCGCCGCCGACGAGGTGGCGCAGGACCTGGCGCGGCAACTGTTGCATCCCCATCTGGGCTTCGTGCTGTTTTTCTGCTCGGCCGAGTATGACCTGCCAGCCCTGGCCCAGGCCTTGGGGCAAAGCTTTGGCGGAATCCGTCTGGCCGGTTGTACCAGCGCCGGAGAGATCACCCCCGAGGGCTACGGTCGCGGTTGTGTCACGGCGCTGGGTTTCGACCATCGGCAGTTCTCCATTGCCGCCGAACTGGTCGATCACATGCAGCACTTCAGCCTGATCGATGCCCAGCACATGGTTGAGCGTCTGGTCGGTGGTTGCCGGGGCAACACCCTGGCACCCATCAAGGGCCACAGTTTCGCCCTGACCTTGCTCGACGGCTTGTCCAGTCGTGAAGAAATGTTCCTGGCAGCCCTCAGTGCGGCACTGGGGGATATTCCGCATTTCGGTGGTTCGGCCGGCGACGACAACTACCTGCACCACACCCATGTCTATTTCGAGGGCGCCTTCCACACCGGCGCGGCGGTGGTGCTGTTGGTCAATACCTGGCTGGATTTCGAGGTCTTCACCACCCATCACATCCAGCCACGTACAGAGAAACTGGTCGTCACCCGAGCCGACCGCAACCTGCGCCGTGTGTATGAGCTGAATGCCGAACCTGCGGCATTGGAATATGCCCAGTTGATCGGCGTACCGGTCGAGGCGATCGATCACCGGACCTTCGCGGCTCACCCGTTGGCCGTTCGGCTCAACGAGCGCTACTACGTGCGGGCAATTCAACAGGTCCACGATGACCTGAGCCTGAGTTTCTACTGTGCGGTGGAGAACGGCATCGTGCTCAGCGCCATGTACCCCGGGCCGCTGATACCCAATCTGGAGCAGTTGTTCGAAGGTCTGCAGCAGCGCCTGGGGCCGCTGTTGTTGACCATCGGCTGTGACTGCTTCCTGCGTCGCCTGGAGCTGGAAGGCAGTGATGACTTTACCGCTGTCAGTACATTCCTGCGCGAACGCCGAGTGCTTGGCTTCAACTCCTATGGAGAACAGTTCAATGGCATGCACATCAACCAGACCTTCACCGGCGTTGCCATTGGACGGCCCCGACATTTGCGCGCAGGAGCAGATTGCCCAGCTTCAACGGGCCAACCACAAGCTGACCAGGATCAATGCCGCCCTGATTGAGCGCCTGGAATCGGGGGCTGGGCGTCCCGACGATGCCTATGCAGCCTTCCAGCATTCGGTGGTCCTGGCCGAGCAGGTTCGGGAACGTACCGACGCATTGAACCAGGCGATGGCCGAGCTCAAGGCCAGCAATCATTTGCTCAGCGACGCCCGGCTGCGCGCCGAGACCGCACACCAGCACCTGGTTGACGCCATTGAGAGCATCTCCGATGCGTTTGTGCTGTTCGATCAGGACTTGCGCATCGTCTTGTTCAATAGCCGGTTCAAGGCCTTTTGGGCCGGTAGCCGGATCCGCATTATCAGTGGCATGCGCCTGGCCGAGGTCAAGCGCCTGATGCAGACGACCGGTCTGTTCGCCGAGGCCTTGTGCAGCCCGGCCGAGGAGCACGGGGTCTATCGTCTACAAGACGGACGTTGGCTACAGGTCAGCGAACGGCCGACCCGTGACGGTGGGCGAGTGATGCTGTTCACCGACATCACCGAAGTCAAACTCAGCGAAACCCAGCGTCGTGAGCAGGCGGTGGCGCAGAAGTCGCGGCTGTTGCAACGGGCCGTGGACAACCTCTCCCAAGGGGTGGCGATGGTCAGTGCCGACGGTGTTCTGGAACTGTGGAACCGGCGCTTCCTTGAACTCAGCGGCCTGGCACCGATTGCCGCCCACCGTGAATTCGCCGAAGTGATCGGCGACAGTGAACTGGCCTTGCTCACGCCTGCCAGTCGCGATGCCAATGGCCGTGCTGTCCGTGAACTGGAGCAACGCCTGTATGACGGGCGGATGTTGGAGATACGCACTCATCCATTGCCCGCCGGTGGCTTCGTCAACACCTTCACCGACATTACCGAGCGCTACCAGCATGCGGAGGCGCTGAGCGAGAGCGAGCGCTGGATACGCCTGATTACCGACCATGTGCCGGCGCTCATCGCCTACCTCAATGCCGATCTGGTCTACGAGTTCACCAACAAGGTGTACGAGCAGTGGTACTGCTGGCCGCGCGGTCTGATGCTCGGCCAGAGCCTGCGCGAGGCGCACAGCCCCGAGCACTGCCAGCGCCTGGACAGTTACGTCGAGCGAGCGCTGGCGGGGGAGAGCGTGACGTTCGAGATGGCCGAAACCAACGTTAATGGTCAGGAGCGCTACATGCTGCGCTCCTATGTCCCCAATCAGTTGGCCAGCGGTGAAGTGGTCGGCATCTTCGTGCTGATTCGCGACATCACCGAACGTCGGCGTACCGCAGAGGCCTTGCACCAGGCCTATCAACACCTCGAAGTGCGCGTACGCGAGCGCACAGCGGAGCTGACCAGCCTCAACCAGCAGTTGTTGCGCGAGATTGAGGAGCGACGCATGGCCGAGGCGCGGTTGCGCGAGGCCAAGCAGGATGCGGATCGGGCCAACCTGTCCAAGACCAAGTTTCTCGCCGCCGTCAGCCATGACTTGCTGCAACCGCTCAACGCCGCGCGATTGTTTACCAGCGCTTTGCAGGAGCAGCACAGCAGCCCGTCGCTGGTGCGCAATGTCAGCAACTCGCTGGATGACGTGGAGAACCTGCTCGGCACCCTGGTTGATATTTCCAAGCTCGATGCAGGGGTAATCAAGGCCGATGTTGCGCCTTTCGTGTTGAGTGATCTGCTCGACAACCTCGCGGCCGAGTATGCCCACATTGCCGACACTGAAGGTTTACGCCTGGATTACGTGCCGTGCAGCCTGAAAGTGCGCAGTGACATCCAACTGCTGGCGCGCATCCTGCGCAACCTGCTCAGCAACGCCATCCGCTATACGCCCCAGGGCCGCGTGTTGCTGGGCTGTCGTCGGCGCGGTCAGCGGTTGTTGATTGAGGTGTGGGATACCGGTATCGGTATTGCCGCGGACAAGCGCGGGGAGATCTTCCAGGAGTTCAAGCGCGGGGATGTTCAGCGCCCGGATCAGGATCGCGGCTTGGGGTTGGGGTTGGCAATCGTGGAAAAAATCGCCGGCATCCTTGGGCACCAGATCACCGTACGTTCGACGCCGGGTAGGGGCTCGGTGTTCTCCATTGAAGTGCCGCGCAGCAAACGCGGGCCTCGCAGCCGCATCGCCGTGCCACCGCTGGAGCCGTTCATGGAGCGCCTGCAGGGGGCGCGCATCTGGGTCTTGGACAACGATGCGGCGATCTGTGCGGGGATGCGTACCCTGCTTGAACAATGGGGGTGTGAGGTGGTGACAGCGCTGAGTGAAGCCGACCTGGCTCGCCAAGTGGCCACGGACCGCGCCAGTGCCGACCTGTTGATTGCCGATTACCACCTGGACAACGGCCGCAATGGCGTTGATGCGGTGGCCGCGATCAACGCCCGTCGGGCGACACCCTTGCCGGCCTTGATGATCACCGCCAACTACAGCAACGAACTCAAGCAGCAGGTGCGTGCCCTGGGCCACAGCCTGCTGAACAAACCGGTGCGGCCGATGAAGCTCAAGGCTGCCATCAGCCACCTGCTGGGCCCGGTACTCAGCGCGGCAGACGTCCGCTGACAAAGTGGCTGACATCGTTGTAACCATGGGTTGAAGCGTGCCCCGGGGTCACCAGCGCGTCGATGAAGGCTTCGTCTTCGGCGGTGATCTCGACCGACAGGGCACCGCTGTAGGTGTCCCATTGGGCTTCGGTACGCGGGCCGACGATGGCGGAGCTGATCAGGCGATTGTTGAGCACCCAGGCAATGGCGAACTCGACCATGCCAACGCCTTTGGTTTCGGTGTAGGCGTGGATTTTCTGGGCGATTTCCAGCGACTCGGCCCGCCATTCCGTTTCCAGGATACGTTTGTCCTGGCGACCGGCCCGGCTGTTGGCATCGGGGGTGGCATTGGGCGCGTACTTGCCACTCAGGACACCACGGGCCAGCGGGCTGAACGGAACGATACCCAGGCCATGATGGGCGGCGGCGGTGAACTGTTCAGGCTCGGCCTGGCGGTTGACGATGTTGTACAACGGCTGGCTGACCACCGGTTTGGCGATGCCCATGCGCTCGGCCAGGTTGACGATCTCGGCAATGCGCCAACCGCGAAAATTCGACACGCCCCAATGGCGGATCTTGCCCTGGCGCAACAGGTCGCCAATGGCTGACACGGTGACCTCCAGCGGGGTGCCATGGTCTTCGCGGTGCAGGTAGTAGATGTCCAGATAGTCGGTGCCCAGGCGTGTCAGGCTGGCTTCGATGGCGTTGAAAATATGCTTGCGGCTCAGCCCGCTGCGGTTGGGAACGCCGTCTGCGGGGCCGAAGCCAACCTTGGAGGCCAGTACCCAGTCCTGACGATGGCGGGCGATGGCTTCCCCGACAATTTCCTCGGAGCGTCCGCCGTTGTAGACGTCGGCGGTGTCGATGAAGTTGATGCCCTGGTCCCAGGCTTTGTCGATGATACGCAGCGAGTCTTCGGCGCTGGTCTGTTCGCCGAACATCATGCTGCCCAGGGTCAGCGCGGACACTTGCAGGCCGCTTTGGCCCAATGGACGGTAGATCATGATTGAAACCCCCTGTGAATTTTGGATCCCATCTGTTTTACACAGATATGTGATGGATTAAAAGCACTGGTTGCGGCGCCCTGAAAACCGCCATCGTGTGGGAAGATGACTGTCGTGCAGCCTGTAACATGGAGTGCCTGAAGCATCTGCGCTTCCTCCACCGGTCCCCTGATCTACGAGCACATCAGTATGTTGGTGAGGTACTCTTTCTCAGTATTGGAAATACTGTCCGAGATGGCTCGCATCCATTGTGTAATCCAGATGGCAGGATTTAGGTGTGCAAGCGCCTTGGTTTGATCAATGCTCTAAGATGAGAGGCTGGTTTCATTGGTGGTAGATTTTTAGTTTCTTTTTCAAGTGTTGCACGTGTGTGTGGGTTGGGGGTGTATTATCTTATGCTATCTGGGGCGATTGAGTGTTAAAGGTGATGTGATGCGAGTGAATCTATCAATGGTTGGTTTGTATTTGGCTATTATTGGGTCTTCCATGTTTTATACGTTGTTTGTCATGTGGGGGGTGACGGAGGTGATTGAGTTGGAAGGAGGGGCTTACTGGGTTGTCGCCGGTGTTGTGTTTTTATTTATTGCTGCTTGTGGTTTGCGTTTTTATGTTCCAAAATTGCGTGATTTATGGTAGCCGAACTGCTACTTGTGATGGCGTTCATTTTCTGTTTCAGAGTTTTCCTCTGAAGTTATTGAGTTGATTGTAATCGAGTCTGCTAGGGCTTCTAAAAGCAAAGCCAGTTTTCCGGTGTGTTGGTATGCAGGCTCGTAATTCAAGGGGTCTCGCCTGAAAAGTTGTATTGAGTTCGTCTTGCGCAAGGGGCGAATCATGCCGCCAGCAGACAAAATTAAATCGACAGATCCATATGCCATATTCCCATTGTAATCATCCCTTAAAAGATATTGATAGGTACGTCTAGTGGGTCCCTGCGTCGGAGGACTATCGGGGCCGTTGTAAATATTCATCCCGCCTTCATATATGTTGTTGGCGCCATGTGCGATAAAAGCCGTCCCAATCGGGGCTCCCAATCCGTATGAAGCCCCCGTGATCGTGACGCCTACCTCAATTTGTACAGCGCCTGCTACGACCACGATACCGTTCTGAGCGTAAAAAAAGGCCCTGGAGGAGAGATCGGCATATTCCTCCTTTATTTCTTTCACGCCCTCCCAAGCACTTATCAGACCGTCGTTAACGTCCTTTATTATTTCGTTTGTGTAACTTGAAACGATTGAGCTGAACTGAAGCTGAGTAACGCCATCATGGAGGTGCGTAGAGCCGACGGTGCACCCCAATGCAACTAGGTCGGCGGCTGCTTTGGTTACATCATTAATGTCACATGATTGTTCATCCATTGTCGTCACCCCAAGAGCTATAGGCGCTGGTACTTGCTTGGTGGTGCACCCAGCTGATTTCTCGATATCTAATGGCAATAAGCTCCTGTGGTTGCGCGTCGCCCATGTGAATGGTATGTGGTACCTGAACACTTAAGTTGACAATTCGACCGCCACCTAATATCGCGGTAAAGTATTTCTCTTGGTGACCAGAGGATGAGGTTCGGTAAAAATTGATTTTGCACTCGATTTCTTCACCCTCATGAAGAGCATTGGCTAATAATGGAGTGGATTTGTCAATATTCTTTGTAAGAGTAACGGGCATGTGTTTGCCTCTGCCGCCTGACGTTGTTCCATTATTTCCGGCGACCATGTTGTGAGAGTAGGCGAGCACCATGATTTCGTCTTCGTGGCCAGCTTGGCACTTGTTTCCGATAGAGTCCTGGCTGGAGCAGCCAGCTGAAATTAAACCTTGTTTTTTTCCAGTAATAGTCATGTAGCTGTGATTGGCCATATGTTCCGCTCCTTGTGGCTAGTGCGTGCAGTTTATTGCAAGGAGGGGAAACCTAATGTAGGAGGTTTCCGAAAAAATATACTAAATGTGTCTCGTATGGGGTCGCTGACGGCTCAGTGAAAGACTCGGAAAGGTCGACCTACACTTCGCTCTCGGGAATAGCTCCCGCCGCCCTCGGTAACACCGACTACACTGGCCAACACGTCATCTGCGATGGTCGCTTGTGTCGAGGGGGCTGAGAGCCTATGCGTAGCCGGCTGCTGGTAGGGATACTTCTGTGGTGCTACTGGCTGATGCCAGCACTGGGTGTTGCAGCCGATGCGCAAGTGGAGCCGCCCACCAGCGCCGAGTTGAGGATTGCCAACCGCAGCATCACGGTCTTTCGGGTGCCGCTGCTTGGCGAAGTTCCGGAGTTGCGGGTAAAGCACGCTACCGTCGTTATCAATGAGGCCCTCGACAGTACAGACTCGCTTGAGGTCAGCATCGACCCGATCTTGAACAGCTATCTGGTGTTGATAGGGCCCAGGCGGGCTTTCATCGTGTCGCCCAAGGACGTCGATGAACTGCAGTACGAATCAGTCATGCAAGCAGCACAGGGCGCTGCGGAGAATTTGCGTCTGGTCGTTGCGGAAACCCGAGAAGCGCGGAGCCTGCATCAGATGCTCAGGGCCGCGATGGCCTGCTTGGTGGCTTCAATGATGTTGTTTGGCCTGCTGTGGGGTATCTATTTTATTCGTCGCAGGCTGCTGGCGGTGCTCCCCGCGTTAATGAAACGACATGCCCTGTCGTTGAAAATTGGTCAGATGCCTCTCATCGAGGCGAGTTACCTGTACCCGCTGGTGAGCCGGGTCTTGTGGTTCCTGCGCTGGGTGCTGGTGTTATTGCTCATCTATGAATGGCTCGGTTTCGTGCTTTCACGCTTCCCCTATACGCGCCCTTGGGGGGAGAGCCTGAACAACTACTTGCTGAGCGTTGCACAGTCGTTGTTCGAGAGCATGATCGGCGCAGTACCCCGGTTGGGGGTTGTGCTGGCCATTTTCCTCATTGCCCGGGGGTTCAGCAGTTTCAGCAAGAGCGTGCTGCGGCGGATCGCCGTTGCGGGTGTTTTCACCTGGCTCAATGAAGAAACCCTGCAGCCCACCACGCGGTTGACCTCGCTGGCCATCTGGTTGTTTGCCCTGGCAATGGCCTACCCCTACTTGCCCGGTGCCCAGACGGACGCCTTCAAGGGTTTGTCAGTACTGATCGGCTTGATGATCTCTCTGGGTGCCAGCAGTGTGGTTGGGCAGGCGGCTGCCGGCTTGATCCTGACCTACACCCGAACATTGCGCCCAGGCGAGTTTGTGCGCATAGGGGAGCATGAAGGTACCGTGACCGAGCTTGGGATGTTCACCACGCGTATACGTACCGGGCTTGGGGAGGTGCTGACCTTGCCCAACTCGATGATCACCAATGCGGTGACCAAGAACTACTCGCGCACGGTGCAAGGGGCGGGTTATGTTGTCGACACCACGGTCACCATCGGCTATGACACCCCTTGGCGGCAAGTGGAGGCGATGCTGCTGGAGGCGGCCCGGCGTACCACCGGGATACTGGAACAGCCGCCTGCGCAGGTGTTCCAGACCGCGCTGTCGGATTTCTACCCCGAGTACCGCCTGGTGGCCCAAGCCATCCCCAGCCAGCCGCGCCCGCGTGCCGAGTTGTTGACCTTGCTGCACGCCAATATCCAGGACGTCTTCAATGAGTACGGTGTACAGATCATGTCGCCGCACTATCTGGGAGACCCGCAAGAAGCGAAGTGGGTGCCGAGAGAGAAGTGGTACAGCCCGCCCGCCAACCCTGGCGGCGATCACCGGGCGCCATAGCCGCGATGAACCGCCGCATGCTGTACGCTGGCCTTTGTGCTGCTCAGAGGCCGTCTTTATCCAGGTTGTCGAGGTTGATCGGATCCCCCGGTTTGATACCCAGTTTGTCGCGAATATCCTTGAACATCGCGTCGTATTCGCTGTGATTGCGCATGATCGGGCTGGCATTGGGCGGTACGCCATTCTTGACCGCATGCTTGGCAATCAGGCTGGCAAAGTTGTGGGCGGTATCACGGTGCATGTCGAACTCTTCAGTAAATGCCCGGCCGTTTACCGCTCCGCTCATCTTGAAGTGCATCAGCAGGCCCTCTTGGGGAACCTGACGGACCTCATAGAACACATCAATGTCGAACGGTGGAACGTTCGGCATGTTCGGGTTGTTGCTGCGACGCAAATGGCCAGGTGTAAACATGGACGGCTCCTCAGGGTTCAAGTTTTTCTTGGGTGGCCAGCACGTTGCACGGCACTTGATAGAGCACATGCTCGGTAGTACTGCCCACGCGTTTATCCAGCCCAGTATGGTGCGTGTTGCCCATGACGATCACGTCTGCGCGGTGCTGCTCGGCAAACTCGGCAATCGCCTTGATGGGGAAACCGGCAAGCAGGTGTTGCCGTTCGGGGGGTATTTCAAAGCGTTCGGCAAGCTGGGCGAAGGCATGCTCAATGGATTTGCGTACCTCGCGGTTGAAGCCCGGCATCGTTACCGTACCAGCGCCTGCATCGGTGATATGGGTATGTGCCGTATCGTAGGCGTGCAGCACGTGAAGCTCTGCATCGCACTGTTCTGCGAGCCTGGTGGCTGTCGCCATGATGCAGTCGTTGGCATTCGAGGCCTGAGGGTGTTGAGGGGTGAGGTCCACGGCCGCCACGACGACACGTGGCAATGGACACTGAAGCTGGCTGACGAAATGTACGGCGGCCGGACACTCTCTGAGCAGGTGCCAGTCCAGTGGCGTGATGAACACACGTTTGAGCAGTGATTCGTGGTGAACGTCCTTGATCACCAAGTCCGGTTTCAGTTGCTTCACATGCTCAAGGATGTCCTCGAACACAGTACGGGTGAGTACGACTTCGCTGGTCACGTCAGTGCCATTGCGCCGCATCACGTCGGCTTCATCGGCCAGCCACTTGCGGTGTTCGTCCTGGAGTTGTCTGCGGGCGGCTTCTCCGCCACTCATCAGGCCCAGGACATCGACATCCTCGATAAACAACGTGATATGCAGCGCTGCACCGGTAGCCTCGGCAATGGCCAGTGCACGCTGCATTGCAGGTGAATGGCGCATGCTCGGGCTGGCGATGAGAAAAATGCGCTGATACTGGCTCATGTGACACCTCCAATACTTTGGATTGTCCGTTGGCTCCCCAAAAAATGTGGGTCAATGAGGGTGTCAGGCACGCAGACTCCACCGGCATCGACACCTTCAATATAGGCCGACATTCAGCGCGTACGCAGAATAATGGCTGCTTTACGATAAGCAGTCATATCGGGGGAGGCTCTGGAGGTTCTGGTGCCAGCTGGGTTCGCGCTTTACGTGCCATTTCAGGATTTCGCCTACATCACCACCAGACGCATCCGGCGTTCACGGGAGGCGGATAGCCGGAAAATGCCTCTTTTACGTGCTTCCGAAAGGTGTGTTCATGTGTGAATGTAACGAGCAACGCAATTCCGCCAGCCAAGCCAGCCGCCGACAGTTTCTACGCTTGGGTGGCGGTGCCGCCTTGTTGACTGCCGGGGCGATGATGCTACCGGCCATGTCGGCGACAGCCGCGCCCAAGGGCGGCCCGTTACCTAAACCGCAGAATGACCTGACGCCCGACCTGGCGCTGTCCCGGTTGATGGCCGGCAATCAGCGGTATGTCGAGGGTGTCACCCGGCGGCATGACTTTCTCTCCGAGCGTGAAGCCTTGGCGTCCGGGCAAAACCCTTTTGCGGCCATCCTCAGTTGCGCGGATTCACGTATTGCCCCGGAGTACGCCTTTGACAGTGCTCGCGGCGACATCTTTGCCGTGCGCGTAGCCGGTAATTTCGTCACCACCGATGGTCTGGCCAGCCTTGAGTACGCCGTAGCGGTGCTAGGTACTCCGGTGATCATGGTGTTGGGCCACGAAGCCTGTGGCGCGGTGAAGGCAGGGGTACAGCGGGCAACGGATGGCACCACTTTCCCTGGGCATATCGACGCGCTGGCCAAGGCCGTGGAGCCTTCGGTCAAGAGCGTAATGGGCAAATCGGGCAATGTGCTCGACAACGCAATTCGCCAGAACGTGCTGGACAACGTCGAGCGCCTGAAGGGCGCCTCCGCGGTTCTGACGGAGGCGCTGGCAGCCAAACGCCTGAAAATCGTTGGCGGGGTGTATGAACTCGCCAGCGGCAAGGTTCAGTTGCTGGGCTGATGGTCCAGGGGTAACGCCGCTCAGCACCGCGTCGTGCTGATCGGCGTTGCTTGAATGCACCTTGGTGCGTCAGTCTCGCTCAAGTGCCAGGGCCACACCCTGACCGCCACCAATGCACAGCGTGGCCAAACCTTTGCGGGCATCCCGTTTGATCATTTCATGCAGCAGGGTCACCAGCACTCGGCAACCGGATGCACCGATAGGGTGTCCCAGCGCGATGGCTCCGCCATTGACGTTGACCTTGTCTGCATCCCAACCCAGCGCTTTCCCTACTGAAAGGGCCTGCGCGGCAAAGGCCTCATTGGCTTCGATCAAATCCAGCTGATCCAAGGTCCAGCCGGCTTTATCCAGGCAGCGACGGGTTGCGTCGACCGGGCCAATCCCCATGATTGCTGGGTCAACCCCGGCATTGGCGTAGGCCGCAATACGTGCCAATACGGGCAAGCCCAGTGCCTTGGCTTTTTCGGCACTCATCAACAGGACGGCTGCCGCACCATCGTTGAGGCTGGACGCGTTGCCAGCGGTGACACTGCCATCTTTCTTGAACGCAGGCTTGAGCTTGCCCAGGGATTCGACGGTGGTAGCACCGCGTGGCTGTTCGTCAGTGGCGAAGGCAATGGGCTCGCCCTTGCGCTGCGGGATCAGGATCGGGGTGATTTCATCAATGAAGCGGCCGGCTTCGATGGCGGCACAGGCTTTCTGCTGGGAGGCAGCGGCAAATGCATCCTGCGCTTCACGGCTGATCGCGTACTGCTCTACGAGGTTCTCGGCAGTAATGCCCATGTGATAGTTGTTAAAGGCATCCCACAGGCCGTCACTGATCATACTGTCGATCATGCTGGCATGGCCCATGCGCAACCCCGTGCGTGCGGCTGGCAGCACATAAGGTGCCAGGCTCATGTTTTCCATGCCGCCAGCGATGATCACCTCGGCGTCGCCACAACGAATGGCCTGGGCGCCCAGGTGCAGCGCCTTGAGGCCTGAGCCGCAGACTTTGTTCAGGGTCAGTGCTGGCACCGCATGGGGCAGTCCGGCGAGGATCGCCGCTTGACGTGCCGGGTTCTGGCCACTGCCAGCGGTGAGTACCTGGCCGAGGATGACTTCGTCCACTTCACTGCCAGCAAGACCGGTCTGTTGCAGCAGGTTGCGTATCACCGAAGCACCCAGTTCGGTCGCAGGGATCGCGGCCAGTGAGCCTTGAAAACTGCCGATCGCGGTGCGGGTAGCGGCGACAATGACGACTTCTTGCATTGACTATCTCCGTGTACGGGGCCATTTACGCTGAAGTGTTGCGCCAATACATATATTTGTTAAATTGATTTTTAAGATGAATTGATCGATAAATCTCAATAAAGAACGGCGAAGCAGGGGTGGTCATGACGGTCAAGCAGATACGGGCCTTTTGGGCGGTGGCGCAGAGCCTGAGTTTTGCGGTGGCCTGCGAGCGGCTACACCTCTCGCAATCCGCGTTGAGCCTGACCATCAAGTCGTTGGAGGAGGGGCTGGGCGGGCGGTTGTTCAGCCGTACCACGCGCACGGTCACCCTAACCCCGGAAGGCGAGTCCTTGTTGCCCTTGGCCCGTCGCCTGATCGCGGACTGGGACAACGCAGAGGATGAAATCCGGCAGCGGTTTACCCTCCAGCGTGGCCGCGTCACCCTGGCGGCGATGCCATCGTTTGCCTGCAACCTGCTGCCGCCGATACTGAAAACCTTCCGCACCCGCTACCCAAAGGTGGGTGTCACGGTAAACGATGTGATCAACGAGCAGGTTGTGGAAATGGTGCGTGATCGCCAGGTGGAACTGGGCGTGGCTTTTGAGCCGCTGCAGAGTTCGTCACTGGCGTTTACAACGCTCTACCGTGATCGATTCGTTGCCGTGGTACCGCTTGAGTCTCCGCTCGCTGACCTTCAGGAGGTCGACTGGCAAACCTTGCTTGAGCAGCCCTTTATCACCTTGCAGCGCCCCTCGAGTGTGCGGGTCATGCTTGAAGATCACCTTCAAGCGCGGCAGTTGAAGTTGGCGGTGGAGTTTGAAAGCCATCAGCTCGCAACCGTTGGCCGGATGGTTGCCAGCGGGCTTGGTGTCAGTACAGTGCCCGCATTGTGCGCCAGGCAAATGCAGGAGTTGGGTGCGCGGTGCATCACCTTGCGCGATCCGGTGGAGCGGGCTATTGGCGTGTTGACCAAGCCTGGCCATGAGCTTTCGGCCGCAGCGCAGGCGCTGTTCGATATTCTGCTGAGTGAGCAGTCCGATGCACTGATGCCCGGGTAGTCCTGGGCTCAGTCGGCCGGTGGCTTTTTCTGCGCGTCGCTTGCTGCGAGGCCGTCTTCGGGTAGTGTCTGATACACCCAGTTCATGAACAGCTGATACCCCACAGCCAGAATCACCGGCCCGATAAACAGCCCGATGATGCCGTTGCTCAACATGCCACCCAAGGCCCCGATCAGTACGACCGGCATTGGCACGGCCACGCCACGCCCCAACAGCAGGGGCTTGAGTATGTTGTCCGAAAGCCCGGCAAACAGTGTCCAGGCGGTGAAGACGATGGTTGCGACGCTCACGCCATCATGGGCGAACACATAGATCACAATTGGCAGGAGGATCAACACCGTAGGCAATTGGGTAATACCCAACAGCAGTACCACCAGAGACAGCAACCCGGCAGCGGGTACTCCCATGGCGACCAGCCCGATGCCAACCAGCAGCATCTGGATAAACGCGATACCCACTACGCCTTGGGCCACTGCACGAATGGTGGACGTGCACAGTGCTGCCAATTCTGCGCCACGTTCGGGGCCTGAGATACGCGAGGCGATGGCGATCGCACTGTGTTTCAAACTCTCACCTTTTGCCATCATCAGGCCGGCGATGATCAGGGCTGCGACAAACACCAGGACACCCGTGCCAATGCCGGCCAGTTGCACGAGCAGGGTTTTGCTGACGCCCTTGATGTGCGGGGCAAGCTGCGAGTAGGCCCAGGCCAGGTCATTGGACGCGCGACTCCAGACATCAAACAGCGTCTGGCCGATCAGCGGCCAGTCGCGCACCGTTTCTGGCGGTGGAGGAATTTCAATGGCCTGGTTGTGCAGCGTCTGCATACCGGTTTGTACCGAGTTGGCGACTGAACTCCCCAGCAGGCTCAGCGGGCCAATCAGGCACGCGAGCCCCAGCAGCACCAACAATACGCTCGCCCATCCAGGACGACTGCCGAACAGACCCGCGAGTTTCTGATTCAGCGGATAGAGCGTAATCGCCAGGATCACCGCCCATAGCACCAGGTTCAAGAACGGCTGGAAGATCTGAAAGCACCACATCACCAGTACAACGATCATCCCGGCACGGATCAGGACATCCAGCAATTCCCGAGCGCTGCTGATACCAGGTAAACGATTTGCAGGCATACGCATGTCCCTCCTGAGCGGGATCGGAACGTACCGATCTCTCGGCCACCTGGCAGCATGCGGTCGGTGCCGCAAACCCATTAGCTCACTATAGAAGTGTGTGGCAATTGAGCAAACGGCAATAGTGCGCTGTTGACGCGTCAGAAGGTGTAGGCAATGCCTGCCTGAACCGTGCGCGGCGCACCGGGATAGACGTAGGTGTTGAACGCGCCTTCGTCATAGCCTTTATTGAATACGTTCTTCACGTCGAGGTTCAGACGTACATGTTCGTTGAGCCTGTAGAAGCTCAACAGGTCGACCACACTGTAGCGGTCCATGGTGTAGGTCTGTGTGCTGGTCTGGCCGGCCCGGTCATCGACGTATTTGACCCCCATGCCGAGCCCAAGCCCCTGGGCCAAGCCATCCTGGAATTCATAGACGTTGAGCAGGCTGAAGGTGTTGCGCGGAATGTTGGCCAGTCGTGTTCCAGGCTCCAGTGAGTTGTCCTTGGTCACCTCGGCATCCACGTAGGCATAGCCCCCGATAACCCGCCACTCGGGCGTGAGGTTGCCTGCAATGTTGAGGTCCAGACCACGGCTGCGCACCTCACCCGCTGCAACCTTGTAGGCATCATTGACAGGGTCGATGGTCAGGACGTTTTCCTTGACGATTTGATACACCGCGGCATCGACGCTCAGCTGGCGTTCAAGTGCCTCCCACTTCATGCCCAGTTCGACGGATTTGCCCTTTTCCGGATCAAACCCCTCACCCTGGCGGCTGGCACCACTGTTGGGTTTGAACGAGCGCGCCGTGTTTGCATACACCGCGAGGGTATCGGTCAGGTCATACATCAGGCCAACGCGTGGGGTGACGGCGTTGTCGGCCGCTTCCCAACCTTTGCTGTTGGGCAGGTAATTGTTGTAGTCGTGCTCGAAACGCTCGACGCGCACCCCGGCCAATGCCTTGAGGCGCTCGGTCAGGGCTACCTGGTCCTGGACAAAGAACGCCCAGGTCTTCAGGTTTTCCTTGTCATGGGTCGTGGTTCGGGTCAGGGCAGGGCGGGGTTGGCCGAGCACGGGGTTGTAGATATCGATGGGGTAGTCCCCTTCGCCGCCCTTGGAGCGCCGGATGATCGACGAGTAGTCGTAATCCTCGTACTCGACGCCGGTCAGCAGGGTATGGGCGAAACCGGCGGTATCGAAGTGCCCCGTCAGGTTCAGTTGCACGTCCCGGTCGCTCCACTCCAGCTTGCGATAGTTGAAGTTACGGCCCAGGGTACGGCCGTCCGCCTGCAGGCTGTTGGCTTCCACCGCGTTGCCTTCGAGGCTGCCGTCAAGCATCTGTATGCCACCGGCCAGAGTCCAGTCATCATTCAGTGCATGGTCGAAACGCAGTTGGGCCATGTTGTTGTCATTGTGCAGCAGGTTGTCGCTGCCTTTTTCCCAGATGTTGGTATCGCGCGAGGCACTGCCTTTTTGCGTGGCGTAGCGCGTCAGGCCACGGTCGAGCGGATGGTTGTTGCGCATGAAGTCACCCTCGAAAACGATCCGTGTGGTCTCGTTGACCTGCCAGCTCAGCACCGGGGCGACGTTGTAACGCTCACTCTCGACATCGTCACGGAAGCTTTCGCCACCTTCGCCCAGCACGTTCAAACGGTACGCCAGAGAGCCTTCCTGGTTGAGCGCACCCGTAGCATCGAGGGTGGCGCGGTGCATGCCTTGGTCGTCGATCTGGCTGCCGACAGTCACCTTCTGCTCAGCCTGCGGCTGTTTGCTGACCACGTTGAAGGTGCCGCCGGGATCGCCACGACCATACACGCTGGTAGCCGGGCCGCGTAACACCTCCAGCCGCTCGACAGTGTTGGCATCGGGGGCGTTCGGGTAGCCGCGGTTGATAGGAAAACCGTTGCGGTAGAACTCGCCGGTGGTAAAGCCCCGGACAGTAAAGGTGGTCAAGCCCTGGCCGCCGAAGTTGTTGGCTCGGCCAACGCCGCCCGCGTAGTCCAGGGCATCCTGCAATCGGGTCGAGCCGGTGTCTTCAAGCACATCGCGTGGCACTACGCTGACGGATTGCGGGGTTTCATGCAGGGCCGTATCGGTGCGCGTCGCACTGGCCGAGCGGGTTGCACGATAGCCTTGCACCGGGCCGTCAGCGCGTTCGGTATCCGTGGCGTCGGCATTGATACTCAGGGCTTGCAGCTCGACCAACGGCGGCTCGGTTTCATTGACAGGATCAGCCCAGGCGGTAGGGGTGACAGCATGGAGCAGGCATAGCGAAACGAACGTGCGACGCATGGAAGGCGCGATCCTTGGAGGCGAGTGGCAGCAATTTGAAGGCGCGATAATAATAGTAATTATCGTTAACATTCAAAGTGTATTTTCCTGATACACGCGTTCTCGTCGGCAAGGTCCATGAATGACAACAGGGCCCTTGGAAAACCAAGGGCCCTGTTGTGGGGTGCAAGCGTTTGGCGATTTGCCTTGAGCGCTGTATGAAGAGCGCTCGGCCATGACTCAATGAGGCGCGCGAGGAATGGTCTTCAGCAGGTCTTCAGGGCTGATATGGCCTACGACCTGCTCAACCACGCTGCCCGGTTGCGGCAGGCCAAGAATGTGGCCCTTGATCTTGCCGATGACGTGCATTTCGCAAGGCTTGCAGTCGAACTTCAGCGTCAGCACCTCATCACCGTGCACCAGTTGCATTGGCGCGACCTTGGTGCGCACACCGGTGACGCCCTTGGCCTGCTTGGGGCAGAGGTTGAAGGAGAACCGCAGGCAGTGCTTGGTGATCATCACCGGCACCTCGCCGGTTTCCTCGTGGGCCTCAAAGGCTGCGTCGATCAGCTTCACGCCATGACGGTGATAGAAATCGCGAGCCTTCTGGTTGTAGACGTTGGCCAGGAACGACAGGTGCGCCTCCGGGTACACCGGTGGCGGGTTGGTCTCGGCTTTGCGGCCGCCACGTGGGTGGGCGTTGATACGGGCCTCGGTCAGCGCATCGATGACTTCGCGGCGTAACGCCTTGAGCTGCGAGTTGGGGATGAAATACGCCTGGGGTGCATCCAGCTTGATCGCCGTGGCGTGGTACTGGGTGGTACCCAACTGGCCAAGCAGGTCGTGCAATTGCTCCAGGGCCTGTTCCGGCTTGTTGGCCAGGCCGAATGGGCCGTCCAGCGCGACGCTGGCAGTGATACCTTCTTCACTGGTGGCGGTCAGCTCCAGGCGATCCTCGCGCAGGCGCGCGAGCCAGGCAAGGCCGACCCTTCGCTCGGCAGAGGTCTTGAGCAGTGCCTGTTGCCAGTTGTGGTCCAGGTTGCGGCTGAGTGGGTGGCCTGGCCGCAACAGGTGCAGCCCCTCGGGCATTTCGTTGGGTTCGACGCGGTAGCGGTAGCGCTTTTCGCCGTCGTCTTCAAACTCGCCCTTGGCTTCGGCGATGTTGGCGCGAAAGCCCACCACCTCGCGTTTGACCAGCACATTCAGGCCGTCGCCGTTGGACAACGGCTCATGGGTAACCACCTGCAGGTCACGCTTGCCGACCTTCTCCACGACGCCCACCGGCAAGCCGGTGAAGGTGGGTGAGTCAAACGCGCCGATATCGATCTTGCGATCGCTGACGAAGTAGTCGGTACTGCCGCGGTGGAAGGTCTTGTCTGGATCAGGCACGAAGAAGTGCGCAGTACGGCCGCTGGAGGCGCGGGCCAGGTCCGGGCGGTCTTCAAGGACATCGTCCAGGCGCTGACGGTAATAGGCGGTGATGTTCTTCACGTAGCCCATGTCCTTGTAGCGCCCTTCGATCTTGAACGAGCGTACGCCGGCCTCCACCAGTGCACGAATGTTGGCGCTCTGGTTATTGTCCTTCATCGACAACAGGTGCTTCTCATAGGCGACCACACGCCCCTGATCGTCCTTCAGGGTGTAGGGCAGGCGACAGGCCTGGGAGCAGTCGCCCCGGTTGGCGCTGCGGCCGGTTTGTGCATGGGAAATGTTGCATTGGCCAGAAAACGCCACACACAGCGCGCCGTGAATAAAGAACTCAATCGCGGCGTCGGTCTCGTCGGCGATGGCGCGGATTTCGCTGAGGTTCAGCTCGCGGGCCAGTACCAGTTGTGAGAACCCAGCCTGGTCGAGGAACTTTGCTCGTTCCAGGGTGCGGATATCGGTCTGGGTGCTGGCGTGCAGTTCAATCGGCGGGATGTCCAGTTCCATCACGCCCAGGTCCTGGACAATCAGCGCGTCGACACCGGCATCGTACAGTTGGTGGATCAGCTTGCGTGCCGGCTCCAGCTCATTGTCGTGCAGGATCGTGTTGAGGGTGGTGAATACCCGGGCGTGGTAGCGGCGGGCGAATTCCACCAACTGGGCGATTTCACCGACCTCGTTGCAGGCATTGTGGCGGGCGCCGAAGCTCGGGCCGCCAATGTACACGGCGTCGGCGCCATGCAGGATAGCCTCGCGGGCAATGGCGACATCGCGGGCGGGGCTGAGCAATTCTAGGTGATGCTTGGGCAAGGACATGTTTTTCTGGTCGTTTGTCACGGTCAAGGCGCGCATTGTAGCCGTTCAACGCTTGACCGGCACCCATCTGCTGCCCGGTGGCGACCGCTCG
Source organism: Pseudomonas laurentiana (assembly GCF_014648275.1). Taxonomy (GTDB): domain Bacteria; phylum Pseudomonadota; class Gammaproteobacteria; order Pseudomonadales; family Pseudomonadaceae; genus Aquipseudomonas; species Aquipseudomonas laurentiana. The sequence continues at coordinate 184,872 of NZ_BMQU01000002.1, read as the reverse complement.
TCGAGTGCGGCCGCCGGATGGAGGGTGCGATCTTAGCCCTTGGCCGCCATCGCAGTGACTTCCACACGCATGCCTTCAACGGCAAGGGCGGCCACGCCGATAGCCGCGCGCACCGGCCAGGGCTTGGCGAAAAAGCGCTGGTAGACCTCATTGAATGCGGCACGGTCGGCCATGTCGGTAAGGTAGATGGTCAGGTGCATGACACGGTCCATGGAACTGCCTGCGCGCTCCAGCGCGACCTTGAGTGCCTGCAGGGTGCATTCGCTCTGCTCGATGATGCCACCCAGTTCCAGGCTGCCGTCAGCGCGGGTAGGGATCTGCGTGGAGACCAGCACGCCAGCGAAACTGGCGACGTCAGATGAGATGGATTCCGGATCGGGGTCGGGAAGGAAGGTGAGGTCGTGGTTTGCCATGAGATCTCTTGTGTGAGGGCGTAAGGGGGTGGCGGTCGTGACGAGGCACGACGCCATGAGCATGCAGTTTAAGCCCAGGTGAAGGGGCTTGTATTCATCGATAAGCGTTTTCGGCCTGAGGTCAACAGGGTAACGATTTCCGTGTGCTGTAAGAATGGTCCTACATTCTTCCGGGGATCCATCCTACTTTCATGGCTTCAGCAGATCAGCACAATAGCCCCCGCCAGCAAACACCAACAGTTTGAATATGCACGAAGCAACTTTAAACACACGGTAGTGACGTTGTATGCCGGGTTGACAGGTTGCGAGGCTGAAGTGTGGTGCGAGAGGCTATTAGATGAATGTGGATGATTACATTGCTGCGCTTGCCCGTGAAGGGTGTGGTGAACATCTTGAATATGACCCTGAATTTCTGGAGCTGATCAATCAAGTTACGGCACGGGAAGAGTCGCAATATGGCGACTATGTCCATGTGCCGGAGCCGATTGACTGGATTTCCATCGAGGCGCGGTGCATCAGTTTATTCAAGCGTACACACGATCTTCGCGTGGCTGTTTGTCTGGCCCGGGCGTGGCTTGAGCGGGAAGGGCTGGTTGGCTTTGCCAATGGCTTGCAATTGGTGGCTTTTTTACTTCAAGCGCGTTGGGAGGGCGTGTATCCCCGGCTGAGCGCCGACGATCAATTTGACCCGCTGGTAAGGATCAATGCATTGGCGGAGCTTGCGGTGCCGTCGACCGTGGTTGCCAGGCTGCGACGCGAAGTGCTTGCGCGTACGGTAGATGGGGACAGCCTCTGTTGTTCTGACCTGGCGTTGATTGCAAGTACTAACGAGTCCTGTGAGCGTGACGAATGCCTGGTGCGCTTAACGGGCTTGATAGAGCCAATATGCTCTGCTGATTTAATGCGCGGCCTGGGTGTACTGAAGCGCATCAAGCGGTTGTTGGTTGATATCGGCCAGTGCCTGGATGAGCACACGGGTCTGGCTGCTGTTTCGCCGTTGCAGACACTGGTTCAGCTTTTGCAGCAATGGATTCAGGTCGTTGACAGTCGGTTGCGTAACACGCTATCGGCGAACGTCATTGAGCGGATAGAAGAGCGGCCGGTACACCACGTTGGTGTGGCTCAATATGCTGGTTCAAAAGCGTTTTCCTCCAGAGAGGAGGTCGTCATCGCACTTGAAGCGATCGAAGCGTATTACAGCCTTCATGAACCCAGTAGTCCGATTCCCATGCTGGTTCGCAGAGTTCGTCGCCTGGCGGGTAAAGATTTTCTGGAAATAATCGCTGAACTTGCGCCGTCAAGTATCGACGATATGCGCGCGCTCGCCGGCGCTCAGGAAGATTGAAGGTCTAGGTTTTTTAGTTGAGGTGGTGTCATGTCGAGTAACAGTGGTCAAAAGTTTATTGGTCGTAACCGTGCGCCGCGTGTCCAGATTGATTACGACGTCGAACTCTACGGCGCAGAAAAAACAGTAGAGCTTCCGTTTGTTAACGGTGTATTGACGAATTTGTCGGGCGCCAACACGGCGGGTTTGCCATCCGTGGCGGACCGGAAGTTTCTTGAAATTGACATTGATAACTTTGATGAGCGCATGAACGCCATTGCGCCGTCGTTGAAGTTCAATGTCAAGAATGAACTGACCGGTGAAGGCCAGTTGTCGGTCAATCTGGACATCAAGAACATGGGCGATTTCAGCCCAGGCGCTATTGCGCGCAATGTCGAGCCCCTGAGCAAGTTGCTGGAGGCGCGTAATCAGCTCTCCAACTTGTTGACGTACATGGATGGCAAAAGTGGCGCTGAGCAGTTGGTCGCGCAGTTGCTCCAGGACCCTGCGCTCATGAGCGCGTTGCTCGCCCAAGCGAAGTCTCCCGCCCAAACCCCTGAATGAGGTAAGCCAGCCATGGCTGCAACTGAACAAATACAGGTCGCTGAGCCCCAGTTGACCACCGAGGCCACCGACAGTTTCGGCAGCCTGCTGCAACGCGAGTTCAAGCCGCGCAGTGAAAGGGCCAGTGAAGCGCTGCAGACGGCTGTGCAGACCCTGGCCGAGCAGGCGCTGAGTGCTACGCACCTGATCGCCGACGACACGCTGAGTACCATCGAGGCATTGATCGCCGCGATTGACGCCAAGTTGTCGAGCCAGATCAACGCCATCCTGCATCATCAGGACTTCCAGCAACTGGAGTCGGCCTGGCGTGGCTTGCACTACCTGGTGAGCAATACCGAGACCGACGAGAAACTGAAGATACGCTTCTTCAACGTTTCCAAGGTCGAACTGGCCCGTGAGCTGAAAAAGTTCAAAGGCGCCGCCTGGGACCAAAGCCCGTTGTTCAAAAAGATTTATGAACATGAGTACGGCCAGTTTGGTGGTGAACCCTTCGGTGCGCTGATTGCCGACTACTACTTTGACAACAGCCCGCCGGATGTCGAGTTGCTGTCGTCCATGGCCAAGATTGCAGCGGCGGCACATGCGCCCTTGATCAGTGCTGCGGACCCTGGCGCGCTGCTGATGGACTCCTGGCAGGAGCTGGCCAACCCACGGGACCTGAGCAAGATCTTCCAGACCCCTGAGCATGCGGCGTGGCGTAACTTTCGCAACGCAGAAGACTCCCGTTATGTGGGCCTGACACTGCCACGTTTCCTCGGGCGTATTCCTTACGGTGCGAAAACCGCACCCGTGGAAGATTTCAACTTTGAAGAAGTGACGCAGGGCGATTCCAGCAATTACCTCTGGGTGAATGCGGCCTATGCCATGGGCCTGAACATCAACCAGTCGTTCAAGCAGTTTGGCTGGTGTTCGCAGATTCGCGGTATCGAGTCGGGTGGTGCTATCAGCGGCCTGCCTGTGCACACCTACCCGAGTGAGGACGGCGGCGTCGACATGACCTGCCCAACGGAAATCGCCATCAGTGATCGTCGTGAACTGGAACTGGCGAACAACGGGTTCATGCCACTGGTTCATTGCAAGCACACGTCGGTGGCGGCGTTTATCGGTGCGCAGTCGCTGCACAGCCCGCAGCAATACGACGATTCCGATGCCACCTCGAACGCACAACTGGCAGCGCGCTTGCCCTACCTGTTCGCCACGTGCCGCTTTGCCCACTACTTGAAGTGCATCGTGCGCGACAAGATCGGCTCGTTCAAAGAGCGTGCGGATATAGAGGTCTGGCTGAATAGTTGGATCAACCGTTATGTCGACCTGAACCCGGCAACCGCCACGGACATCGATAAAGCGCGTAAACCACTCGCGGCTGCCGAAGTGACAGTCGAAGAGGATGAGGCAAACCCAGGGTTCTATCGGGCAAAGTTTTTCTTGCGCCCACACTATCAGTTGGAAGGCTTGACTGTTTCATTGCGTTTGGTGTCGACGTTGCCGTCTGTCAAAGCGTAAAGCGTTCGTGATTATATTTTATAAACGAGGAGAAACCTATGATCTTAATGAAATTTGACCCGGAAATTAAAGGTAGCTCTAAAGTCAAGGGGTATGAGGATTGGGTTGAGTTTGAAACTTACGCAATTAGTTCCTCGCGAAACATTCAGGTGCAGGGCGATGATCGTGACATCAGCAATCCTTATGTTTCTGAGCTGATGTTGACGAAAGGCGCAGACAAAACATCGCCGGAATTTTTCATTCAGGCCAAAATTGGCAAGGCGTTCAAGAAAGCGACTATTGCAGTCGTGCAAGCTGCAGGCGCGAATGATAAGCCACAAAATCTGCTGACGTTTGAGGTGGCCGAGCCCATTGTCAGTTCTTTCTCCACGCAATGCTCAAGTGGCAATCGCCCTTCGGAGCACATCTCACTGAATTTTTCAAAAATTAAATACGATTATACAAATTTTGACGGTGGCACCTCAAAAGGCAGCGTGAGTAAAGAGTACAACTTAATTACTAACACTGCATCCGCCGCGTAATAGCGCGTTCGGCACTCCCAAGGTGAACACCGATTGTGGGTTCACCTTGAGCGTGTAGTGTTTACGATCAGGCCTACCCATGAATAGCCGCACCCCTACCTTGCTGGAACGTTTAAGTTTCAACTTCCATGCTGCGGGCTCTCAAAACGCCACGGCAAGCAAGGGCGGGCAACTGTCCCGTTTGCGCGAAGATCTGAGCGCATTGCTAAACACCTGCGGGCTTGCCAGTGCGCTGGATCTCGGCAAAACGCCCTACGTCTCTCGCTCTGTACTGAACTACGGGATTGGCAGCATTGCGGGGAAAACACTTTCCAGCCTGTCTCCGGAGGTTCTGGTGAAGCACATTCGTCACGCTATCCTTGCTTACGAGCCCAGGATCATTCGCCATAGCTTGCAGGTTTCCTGGGTCAGCCGCACTGAAACCCCGCTGTTTGAAATACAGATCGTCATTGAAGGGCATCTGCGTGATGCCGATGTCGCTCACCCGTTCACCTTTCGTTCCGTCTGGAATACCCAAAGTGGAGCGGTGCATATCGACACCGCCCCTGGCAGGGGGCTGCATGGATGAGCGACTGCTGCGCCTGTACGAGCGCGAATTGCAGTTCCTGCGAGAAGGGGCTGCCGAATTTGCCAAGGACTACCCAAAGGTGGCAAGCCACATTGGCCTGGACGCACAACACAGCCATGACCCCAGTGTCGAGCGTCTGCTTGAGGGGCTGGGCTTTCTGACTGCTCGCATTCAACTGCAGATGGAATCTGAGTTCCCGCAGTTCACCCGTAATCTGCTGGAGCAGGTTCAGCCTCAATCGTTGATGCCACTGCCGTCCATGGCGGTGGTGCAGTTTACGCCGGATAAACACCAGGGCAGCTTGCTTAACGGCTTCTGCCTGCCCGCCAGCACTGCATTGAGTGCCATGGCCGAGCTCGACGGGCGTACCGTACGTTGCGATTGGCGCAGTACTCAACCCGTCACCCTGTGGCCGGTGCAGATCGAGTCTGCCGACTACCTGGCCAGTGCTAGCCTGCTATCGGACTTGCCAGGCCAGTTTGCCGGCCAGGCGTATTCGGCCCTGCGTTTGCGGTTGCGCACCACCACGAAAGTCACGTTCAAGCAGCTCGCCCTGGAGGAGTTGTGCCTGTACCTGGGCGGGGCGGGGACGCAGGCATTGGCGGTGCATGAAGCGTTGCTCTCGCGGGCAGTGGGCGTTCTGGCGAGGCCGTCGGAGGCAACCCCGACCTGGAGCGAATTCATCGAGCCTGGGTGCATCACTCAGGCCAATCTTGAGCGCGCAGCCGACACGCATGAACCTGTACGGGGCGCCAGTGGGCACGCCGGCTTTGCGTTGCTCAGGCGTTTCCTGGCCTTTCCCGAAGGTCAGCGTTTTATCAACCTGTCCGGGTTAGGGCCAGCCGTGCGCCGTTGTGACCACGACGGCCTGGAATTGCTGATTGTGTTGGCGCCACTGTCCAATCCCTTACCCCTCGGGCTTGACCGTTCATACTTCAGTTTGTTCTGTGCGCCGGTAGAGAACCTGTTCCGCAAGCGTACCGATCGCATCAACCTCTTACAGCACAAACCAGAGATTCCGCTACTGGTCGATCAGGCAAATCCCTTGAACCATGAGGTTCATCAGGTACTTGAGGTGCACGGCTACTTTAGTGGCAGCCGCGAGCGCCAGCGCTTTGTTCCGTTGTACTCGCCGCAAGCGCGACTGGCTGACGCTGCTGGCAGCGGCTTTTTTCAAGTGCACCGGGCGTCCAGTCGCCCGCGAGCTACTGCGCTGGGTGGCAGGCAGCCCTATGTAGGCAGCGACCTGTCGATTTCTGTGGTGGATCCCCAGCACCCGCCCCATCGGCCCGACCTGCATCAATTGGCGGCCGAAGTGCTCTGCTCGAACCGCGATGTGCCAATGCACATTGGCTTTGGCAAGGGCAATACCGATTTTGTGCTTGATGCCAGTGCTCCGGTGCTGGCGATTCGCCGGGTGGCCGGGCCGTCGACGCCGCTGTCCGTACCGGTTTCAGGCGAGGGGCCCTGGCGCGCGATTCAACATTTGTCACGCAATTACCTGCCGCTGGCCAATGACGACGGACACGCCGGCGCGCAAGGCTTGCGTGAACTGTTGTCGCTCTACATCGCCGCCGACGATGCCGTTCTGCAGCGGCTACTGGATGGCATTGTCTCGTTGCGCACCACCGTTCTGACGCAGCGGCTACCCGGCAAGGGACCGGTGGCCTTTGGGCGGGGTTTGCAATTGCATTTGACCCTTGATGATGCCGCTTGCGAAGGCATCGGTGCCTTCGCATTTGGTGCCGTGCTGGACGTGTTTTTCGCTCGCTACGCGGCGATCAACGCGTTTACCCAGACCGTGTTGTACACCGTGGGGCGGGGCATGATCATGCGTTGGCCGGTGAGGAGTAGCCAATGCATGACCCTCTGAGCCCTTGGATGCAATTGCAGCATCAGGCCTGGCGTTTTGATTTCTTCAGTGCGCTGCGCTGCCTGGATGCACTTCACCCACAACACCCGCGCCTGGGCACATCGGAGCACCTGCGGCAGGATTCGGTGCGCCTGGGGCAGGCTGTTTCCCTGGCCTTCGAGCCGGCCATGTTGCGCAACCTGCAACTGCGCGAGGGGATGCCGCCCCGGCTGCAGGTGACATTTTTTGGCCTGACCGGGGTCAATGGCCCGATGCCGCTGCCCTTTTGCGAAGAGGCGTTGTCCCGTCAGATCAACCACAACGACGGGGTACTGTCTGCCTTTCTGGACATTTTTCATCACCGCTTGTTGAGCCTGCTGTATCGCAGCTGGGCGATGACGCGCCCGGTCGTCTGCGCAGACCGCCCCGAGCAGGACCGGTTTCGCGAGTATGTGCAAGCGTTCGTTCCGCGTAGCGAACACTATTACGCCAGCCAGTACCTGGACCAACGACGCAGCGCCGATGGCCTGTTGACGTTGCTGCGCGACCGCCTGCAAGTGCCCATCACGCTGCGTCAGTGGTATGGGCGCCTCAGCGCGCTGGCGGTTGAAGATCAACTGCAGCTAGGGGCCGGCACCGAGGCCGCGCGTCTGGGCCAGCGAGCCTTGCTCGGGCGCCGGGTGTGGAATGTCCAGCACAGCGTACGCGTGATACTCGGGCCGCTTTCGCTGACTGACCTGAAGCGATTTCTGCCGGGTACCGTCGCGTTTCGCGAGCTGGCCCGGCTGGTCGACGACTACCTGGGGTGCGGCTTCGAGTGGGATGTGCAACTGCTGCTCGCACCCTGTGCCAACACCCACCTATGCCTTGGAAGCCCTCTTCCCCTTGGCTTGGCCACTTGGTTATCCGCTAACCGGCCTGCAACTCAACCACGTGCCTGTGTCTTGACCCCGGCCCGTATCCAACGACTACAACAGGAACTGCGCAATGACTGACATCAGCCGCGCCAAGCTTTTTGGAAAGCTTGACACCTTGGCTTACCAGGCGATGGAGTCCGCCACGACCTTGTGCCGCGTTCGAGGCAACCCATACGTTGAACTGGTGCATTGGTTCCAGCAAGTGCTGCAACAGCCAGACTCCGATTTGCAACGAATCAATGAGCGCTTTGATCTGGACGCGGGCACGCTTTCCCGCGATCTGATCAGTGCCCTTGACCGCCTGCCCGCACAGGCGTCCTCGGTGGTCGACCTTTCTGCTCAGTTGGATGAAGCCATGGAGCGGGGCTGGTTGTACGGCGCTTTGCAGTTGGATGCGCGGAAAATCCGCAGCGGTCACTTGTTGCTCGGTGTGCTGGGCACCGGGAGCTTGCGGCACACGTTGTTCGCGATGTCCCGGGAGTTCGAGAAGATCAACCGTGAAATGCTGCTCGAACAGTTCAACGAGATTGTCCAGCGTTCACCCGAGCAACCGGTGGCGTCCAGCGACGGGCCACCACCTGAGGCGTCCAGTGGATCATCGAGCGCACTGCACCGGTACACCAGTGACCTCACCGAGCAGGCGCGGCTTGGCACGCTCGACCCTGTGCTGGGGCGTAATGAAGAGGTTCGTCAGCTCATTGATATTCTGATGCGCCGACGCCAGAACAACCCGTTGTTGGCCGGTGAAGCGGGTGTCGGGAAAACCGCTGTGGTCGAAGGCTTTGCCCAGCGAATCGTTGCGGGCGACGTGCCTGAAGCGTTTATTGGGGCGCGGGTGCTGGCATTGGATATTGGCTTGTTGCAGGCCGGGGCCAGCGTCAAGGGCGAGTTCGAGCAGCGCCTGCGCCAGGTGGTCGATGAGGTACAGGCGGCCACGCAACCGACCCTGCTGTTCATCGATGAAGTGCACACCCTGGTCGGCGCGGGGGGGCAGGCCGGTACTGGCGATGCGGCCAACCTGCTCAAGCCGATGCTGGCGCGGGGTAAGCTTCGCACGATCGGAGCCACCACCTGGAGCGAGTACAAAAAGCACATCGAGAAAGACCCTGCCCTCAAGCGACGTTTTCAGGTGCTACGGGTAGACGAGCCGAGCCCGGACGTTGCGGTCAACATGTTGCGCAGTGTGCTGCCTACGTTGCAGCGCCACCATCAGGTGCAGATCCTTGATGAGGCAGTGCGGGCTGCCGTTCACCTCTCACACCGTTACTTGCCGGATCGTCAACTTCCGGATAAAGCCATCAGCCTGTTGGATACGGCCTGTGCGCGGGTGGGCATCAGCCAGCAGTCGATTCCGGCACTGCTGGCCGACAGCCGCGAGCGCATCGCAAATCTGCGCGCGGAAAAGCTGGTGGTACAAACGGAAAATGCCATTGGGCGGCTCGATCCCGAGCGCGTGCAGCGTCTTGAGCAGCAATTGCGTGACGAGCAGCAATACAGCGCCGCGCTGGAAAAACGGTGGCATACGGAAACCTCCTGGGTGGGCGAGCTCCAGCAATTGCGTGAGCGTCTGCGTACAGAGCAGCCTGAGTCCACCGCTGAGCAGGCCGAACTCCAGAGGGCCTTTCTGGAACGAACCGAAGCGCTGCAAAAGCGCTTGCAGGCGGCTCAATCCGAGGCGCCCGCGCTGGTGTTGGCGGATGTCGACGCGCAGTCGGTGGCCAATGTCCTGCAAGGCTGGACCGGCATTCCGGTCGGTACCCTGCAGCGCAATGAAATCGACACCCTTCTTGATCTCGCCGACAACCTGGGTGAGCGGGTCATTGGCCAGTCCCATGCAATGGAGGCTATTGCCCGTCGAATCCAGACCTCCCGTGCAGGGCTTGACCATCCAGGCAAGCCAGTCGGGGTGTTCCTGCTCGCCGGTCCATCGGGTGTCGGCAAGACTGAAACCGCCCTGGCCCTGGCAGAACTGCTCTATGGCGGTGAACACAACCTGGTGACGATCAATATGAGTGAGTACCAGGAACCCCACACTGTTGCTTCGCTGAAAGGCGCGCCGCCGGGGTATGTCGGCTACGGTGAAGGGGGGGTGTTGACGGAAGCCGTGCGGCGTCGGCCGCACTGCGTGATCCTGCTCGACGAGATTGAAAAGGCTCACCCTGATGTCCACGAAGTGTTCTTCCAGGTGTTTGACAAGGGCTGGATGGAGGACGGAGAGGGGCGGGTCATTGATTTTCGCAATACCTTGATCCTGATGACCACCAATGTCGGTTCTGAAGTGCTGTTCAACTTGCAAGGCGGCGAAACGGACCAGGACCTTGAACAGTTGCTCAAGCCGGAACTGCTGCGCGTGTTTCCACCTGCGCTACTGGGTCGCCTGGTCGCTATTCCTTACTTCCCGCTTAACGGCAACATGCTGGCCCGTATTGTTGAGATGCAACTTCAACGCGTTGTTCAGTGCGTGCAACAGCGTTATCAAGTACCGCTGCACTACGACGCAGCGCTCGTGGATTACATCGTCAGCCAGTGCACCGATGTACAGAGCGGTGGGCGCATGGTTGACGCCATTTTGACGAATGGGCTTTTACCACAACTAAGTCGTGCATTCTTGCTGGGTGAAAAAAACCAGGCGGTGCCGGGGCGTGTGCGTGTGTCAGTTAACGAAGACGGGGTTGTGTACGACTTCGCCAAGGGCTGAGACCGTATGTCATCTGGCGGCTAGGTTCAAAGGTTGATTGTTTAAACCTTAGGCGCCTATTTGTCTCTTTATTAATACGCAACGCGCTCAGGAAACTTCATGGGCGCGAGGCATTTGTATGTTCTGCGTGTCAGCCCTTGGGTTCGGCCGATGAATAGCTGAAGTGGGTTTGTCATCAACTGTGTGGATCGATAATAAGGTCGTCCGAATTTCCCTAGCACTTCTCGGAAATTTCCTATTTTACGCTTCGTAGTTTTAGTCAAAATACCGCATCAAGTTTTCATCGGCATCGGTTGCCGCACAACGTAACCAATTATTCAGCGGAGGGTTTGCTGTGCCAGAGCAAGTTGTAATGGGGGCGCTATTACGGTGTTCATTCGGGGCTGCGCCTGCGAAGTTGACCGTATTACCGGTAAACCGCTGCAGCGTTGAAGGCCAGCCCGCCGCCACCATCATGGATCACAAACCCATGGCCAATATCGCTCCTTTCGGCGTGTGCCGATCGATGGCCAATCCAACGGTCTCCGCCGCCACCTCTGCGGCGATGGGAGTACTCACGCCAATGCCCTGCATACCGGCCACAGCCTCGCCCTGGACGCCCGGCGCGGCCAAGACCCACATCGCCGGGCAGCCAGCACTGCATGGTCAATGCACCTGCCTGTGCAACTGGGGGGGCGTGATCAAGATCGATCAGCCCGGTACCCGCAAGACCATGATTGCCTGAGGGGCCCTACGCGATGAACGCTTCTCCAGCATCTTGTTCCTTCGCCGGGCCACCAGGTTCCAGTGCGCTGTTGTTCGCTGGCCTGGATGGCAGCGAGGGCCTGAGCCAATTGTTTGAATATGCCGTCAAGGCCCTGAGCCCCGGGGGGGAACTGAAGGCGGACGATTGGTTGGGACAGCCGCTTGCCGTCACGCTGGCCTATGAACGTGAAACGCCTGCACGTGTTCTGCATGGCCATATCTGTGGCTTTCGCCGTGTCGCGGACCAGGGCCAACTGCCGTGCTATGAGTTTCTCCTGCGTCCTTGGCTATGGTTTACGACCTGCGCCAGCAATTGCCGGATCTTTCAAAACAAGTCAGTGCTTGAAGTGCTCAAGGACGTGCTGGAGGCGTATCCGGGAGAAGTGGAATGGGCAGCCACTGAAAACTACCCGGCGTTGGAGTACTGCGTGCAGTTCGCAGAGCCCGATTTCGCGTTTGTCAGTCGTCTGATGGAGGAGGCCGGGCTTTACTATTTTTTCCGGCACACCGTCGAAGGGCACCGCCTGGTGATCACTGACGCCATGAGTGAGCACAAGCCGCTTGAAGGCAATCAGGTGTTTCAACTGGGTGCGGGAACACCTGATGATTTCGATCGTTTCTGCGAGTGGGTGCCGAAGCACGTGCTATGCAGCGGTCGGGTGAGTGCCGTTGATTTTGACTTCACCAAGGCAAACAGCCGTGAAGCGAGTGTACTCGCTGCCGAGGCGTCCATTGCCATGGCTCACGATCACGCCACCTATGAGCACTACCACTATCCTGGGCGCTTCAATGATGCCGCGGCGGGTGAGGCGGCGACCAAGGTCCAGGTCCAGGCACTGAATGCTGAACAGCACTGGGTCCATGCAACAGGCAGCGCGCCTTATCTGCTGCCGGGGGCCTGCTTCACCCTGGAGGGGCATCCGGAGCATAGCCAGAACACCCAGTACCTGATCGTGCGGGCCCATGTTCAGGCGACCTGCATGGCCTCGACCTATGGTGTCAGCGGCCCACATTTCAGCTGTCAGATCGTGGCCATCCGCAGCGATGCCCGCTACCGCGCCAAACGCGAGACCCCACGACCGAAGATTGCTGGCCCGCAGACTGCGTTCGTCGTCGGCAAGGCAGGTGAGCAACTGTGGGTCGATGAGTTCGGGCGGATCAAGGTGCAGTTTCACTGGGACCGTGGCGACCAGCGTAACGAGAATTGCTCATGCTGGGTGCGCGTCGCGCAACCCTTGGCCGGGCAGCGCTGGGGGGCGGTTTTCCTGCCGCGTATCGGTCAAGAGGTGGTCGTGGAATTTCTTGACGGCAATCCGGACCGTCCGCTGGTAACCGGCAGCCTCTATAACGGTGGCATGCGCCCACCTTACACGTTACCCGCGCAGGTCGCCCGCAGTGGGATCAAAAGCCAGTCGCTGGGTGCCGAGGATGTCTATAACGAATTGCGTTTCGAAGACAAGGACGGCGCCGAGCAGTTGCTGTTTCACGCGGGGCGCAACCAGGACATCACCGTACGTAACGATGCGTTTGAACGCATCGGTAATGACTTTCATCAGAAGGTGGGGGGCGATGCCTACCGCCAGGTGATGAAAGACGCACATGAGCACATTGAGGGTGAGCTTAACGGTCGGGTCGGCGCCGACTACTCCCTCGACGTCGGTGGCGAGCATATCAGCGAAGTGAAAGGCAGTTGTTCGCTGGACGTTGGCGCTGATCATCAGGTCAAGTTGGGCGGGGGCCAATCGCTGGACGTTGCAGCGGACAGCGATACCCGGGTTGGCGGCAAGTTCAAGCTGGGTGCCAGCAGTATCGACCTCAAGGGCAATCAGACGATCACCCTTGAAGCCGGTCAGACGCTCGTGCTGAAAGCTGGCGCCAGCACGCTGGAGTTAGGCCCCAAGGGCGTTGCAATCAATGGCGCGGTAGTGACCATCGACGGTAAAGGCAAGGTCGACATCAACGGCGGTGGGGAGAGCAGCTCGGCGTCTGCAGAGGCGCCGACACTTAAAAAACCCCAAAAAGCCAAAAAAGCCAAAGCCCCGAAGGACGCCGACGATGGCCGCGATTGATAGCGCCGTGTGCGTACGGCGCGCACTGCGCCATGGCGTACTGCTGATGGCCGTGGGCATGCTGCAGGGCTGCCAGGTGCTCAGTTGGTTTCAAGCGCCTTTGCCGCTCGACCCGCGAAAGCGCGTGGACATTGTCGCGGCGCTTGACGTCAACCCGAACCTCCATGGTCGCCCATCACCTATCGTCCTTACGCTCTACCAGTTGAGTGACGCCAGAACGTTCCTCAAGGCCGACTTGTCGCGCCTGGCCGATGGTGACGAGCCGCCGGTGGACGCTGCCTGGCTAGCGCGCGAGACGTTTCAGGTGAGCCCCGGTGAATGGCGAAAACACCTGTTCGTACCCCATCCGCAGACGCGGCTGGTGGGTGTCGTTGCGGAGTACCGCGACCTGGATAACGCCCAATGGCGCGCGGTAGACGTCTTTCAGGCCCAAAGCCCCGAGGCATTGAGGGTAAGCCTGGGGCGGGACGTGGTATCGATCCAGGCCATTCCACTACAAGAGGACTCAACCCATGTTCAGCAATGACAGCGTTGTCTGGTCGGAAGGCATGTTCCTCCAGCCGCAGCATTTCCAACAACAACAGCGCTACCTGCGAGGGCAACTGGTTCAGGGGCTGCAAGCGGTTCAGGCGAACGTCTGGGGGTTCACCGCCCTGAAGCTTGACCCGGCGCAACTGCTTCTGGGGCGAATCCATCTGCTCGAGTGTGCGGGTGTGCTACCGGACGGCACGCTGTTCAATCTGGATAGCCAGGCGCTGGCGCGCGCCAGCTTTGTGGTCCCGGAGGGGGCAAGAGGGCTGGACGTGGTGTTGGCCCTGCCCATGACCGGCGTTTCACACATCGACGTCGAGCGTGAGCCTGGCCCGGACAGCCTGTCGCGCTACCATCTGCTTGAGGCCAATGTACGGGACAACACGGCTGATGACGCGGCAGAGGCAACCGTGCAGCTCGCCCGACTCAACCTGCGACTGGCTCGTCGGCAGGACGTTGCCCAGTCACACGTGTACCTGGATGTTGCCCGAGTGCTCGAACGCAGTTCCGGTGGCCAACTCAGCCTTGATGAGACGTTTATCGCACCGGTCTTGAGCTGGCGTTCAGCGCCGCGCTTGGTGGCGTTTGTCGATGACTTCCTGGGCCGGGTCCGGCAGCGCGGTTACATGCTGGCGACCAACATGGGCGTGCCCGGGCTGGGTGGGATCGCAGAGGTCCACCATTTTCTGATGCTGCAGACCATCAACCGAGCCGAGACCCTACTTGCCCACCTGGCCAGCTACCCCGGCTTGCATCCCGAGGCCCTGTACCGCGAACTGGTCGCGCTGGCCGGTGAGTTGGCGATTTTCTCTGAAACCAGCAAGCGACCTAAATCCTATCCGGTGTACCGGCATGATCGGCTTGCGGACAGTTTCGATCCGGTCATGACCGACCTGGCCCATATCCTGAGCGCGCAGGCCGGAACCGATGTGGTGCCACTGGTCTTGAATGATCGTGAGCACGGCATTCGTTTTGCGGCCGTGCTGGACTCGAGCCTGTATGGTTCCGCCCGCTTTGTACTGGCAGTACGGGCCCAGGTGCCCGATGACGAGCTGCGCAAGGTGTTCCCGACCTGTCTGAAAATCGGGCCGACCGAACGTGTCGCCGATCTCGTCGACCTGCAGCTACCGGGGATCAACGTTTGTGTCCTGCCCGCCGCCCCGCGTGAACTGCCGTACTACGCCGGCTTTAGCTATTTCGAACTTCAAAGCGATAACCCGCTGTGGCAGGAACTCAGGAGCAGCGCAGGTTTCGGCCTCCACCTGGCCGGTGATTTTCCTGGCTTGCAGCTGGCCTTCTGGGCGATCAAGGAACCTCAATGAAACGTCGTTTTTGGACCCCACTTGCAACCGTCAAGGCGCGCTGGGGGGCACCTGCATTGCCAGCACCCACAGAGCAGCCGCTCGAAGCCTTGCCGCCGCTGAGTAGCGAAGGGCTCGGCCTGCACGCCAGCGACCTGCTTTATGAGGTCGTGCTGCTGCGCAGCCTCGAGCATGCGCCTGACCTTGATGATTTGCGGGCGCACCTCGTTACCCAGATGCGTACCTTCCACCGAAAGGCGGTGGATGACGGCGTGTCGATCAACATGGTCGAGCGCGCCCAATATGCGATTTGCACGTTGCTCGATGAAACCATTTCCAGCGCTGAATGGGGCCGGGGTGAGTGGTCGAAACACAGCCTGTTGATGATCTTCCATGGCCAGACGTCGGGTGGAGATGGCTTCTTTGGCTACCTCGATGCCGCAGAACTGAAACCCCAGGAGAACCTTCCGCTGCTGGAGGTGATGTACCTGTGCCTGGCGCTCGGCCTGGAAGGCCGCTACCGCATTCAGAGTGAAGGCCGTGCGGCACTTGCGATGCGCCGCAACCATCTGTTCGAAACGATTCGCATGCAGCGCGGCTACGTGCCCACGGTGCATCTGGAAGAACAGGTGCGCGCCTGGCCTATCGGCCGCTTCACACGTCGTCGTCGCGTTGTCTGGTGGGGGTGCGGGGCATTGTTGGTGTTGCTGGCGGCCGGCCTGGCCTATCACCTGGAAAGCCGCTCCTACCAAACCCTGGTTCGCCTGCAAGCGTTGGAACAGGCCCCGCTGAACAGCCTGGCACAGCAGTTGGCACTGGAGCTTTCCGCGGACGTTCGGGCAGGGCGCCTGTACCTGCTTGAAGACGGCCTTGGCGTGCGCATCACGATCAGCTCCTCCGGCTTGTTCGCTGCTGGTGGTAGCGAAGTGGCGTCCCTTTACCAGCCGGTGTTGAAGCGCATTGCCGCAGCGCTGGAACAGTGGCCGGTACACATCAATGTGATTGGCCACAGTGACGACACGCCAGTGGCGACGCACCTGGTTTCCAATCAGGCGTTGTCGCTGGCCCGCGCTGAGACGGTGCTTCGCGCACTGGTGGGCAATGACATTGACCCGCAGCGCTACACCGCCGAGGGGCGGGGCGAGCTGGAGCCATTGTTTGCCAACGACAGCCCGGATAACCGAGCGCGTAATCGCCGCGTGGAGATTTTCGCGTACCCCGCGGAAGGCTGACCGAGACGGTACTTCCCTACACCTTTTTACTTGCGGATGTTGCTGCCATGCTACTGCGCGCCTTGAAATACTTGCTGCGAGCCGCTCCGGCGCTGCTGGGCCTTGTCTGTGTGATGTATCTGGTCCTGATGCATGGCCAGCGCCTCGCCGTGGACGGTTACGTGCCCCTGGCCAGCGTGTGGGCGCGTCTGCTGCTGTGCATCGGGCTGGCCCTTGTAGCGCTGGTGCTGAGGTTGCGTTGGCGTCGGCGCGCAAAGGAGGTCGACCCTACGCCATCGTTGGACACCGCACCGGTCGATACCTGCTCGGAGCGCGAACGGGCGTTGCGTGAACGTCTGCATGCCTGGTTTCAGCGGGCCGGCGGCACGTTGCCGGGATTCTTTCTGGTTGGGCCGGCAGGGCTCGACAAGGGGCCGCTGCTTGGCCTGACCGGCAATGCCGATGAGGACCTGCGCTGCACCACAGTCAGCGGTTTTGCACTGTTCGATATCAACGGCAGCCTGGTGAATCAGGCGCAAGCCGAGCAGGCGAAGCTGTGGCGCCTGTTGCTCGATGAGCTCAAACAGGCAGCGGTTTGCGGCCGACTGCCACGAGGCATTGTACTGGTACTGCCAGCCGTACAGTTGCAGAAGGCGAGGGCTGCCGAACGCGATCAGTTGGCCCTGATACTCCGTGCGCGCCTTGAAGAGCTGGCCAGCCGCTTTGGTCACGCGCTGCCGGTGCAAATCATTATGAGTGGCTGCGAGCAGTTGCCTGGATACACTGAGTCGCTGGCATGGCTGGCGGCAGACCAGCGCGAACTGAGCCTTGAGTTTCCGCCGGCACTGCGCAACCGGGAACTGCTCGCGACCCTCGGCCAGCGTATGAGGGGCCTGATCGCCGAACTGGACAGCAGTGAACTTGAGCGCCTTCAGCGCGAGCCGGATGTTCAGGTGCGTTCCATGCTGTTCGGCTTTACGCCCATGTGGCGCGCCCTGTCCATCAGTTTGCAGACGGTTCTGGAAACGGCCCTGGCGCAGGAGCGTGGCATTGCCCAAGTGGCCTTGCAGTCTGTGCGCTTCAGCGCCCAACCGGCCACGGTCGAATCGCCAGCCCCGGTCTTGTTGCGGGCCTTGCACACCTGCCGGCGGCCGGGTCGGCTGCGCACGCCAATGCGCCTGGCGTTGGCCTGGTGCAGGCCGCGTGCGCACTACCTGGTCCCGGCGTTTAGCCTGATGATCGGCGTGCTGTTACTCAGCATGCACCGCGATCAGACCCGCCGCCTGGAATACGTCGATCAACAGATTGCGGCATTGCAGCAGGCGTCGAGCCAAGCGAGCACGACGGTACTGGATGGCAGTTCGTTGCGGCATCTTGATCGGTTGGCCCATATTGCCCGAATGCTCGACCGAGGCTGGCTGCCCTGGACGACCGGTCGGCACCTGCAGCAGCATGCTGCACAGGCCTATGCCAAAGCCCTCGAGCAGCGGGTACTGGTCGACCTGCTGCACCGGTTACAGGACAGCCTGCGGAGTGCTCAAACCCTCAGCGAAGCAGCGTTGCGCCAGAGCCTGTCGCTGTACCTGATGCTCGGCGGTGAAGGGCGCTTTGATGCGCAAGCGCTGGGCGAATGGTATGCCAATGCGTCTCGCACCGGGGTCGGCCTGAACGAACCGCAACGTCAGCAGTTGGATGAGCATCTGCAGCCGTTGTTCAAGCGCCTGGCGCAGTCCGCGCCCCTGCCGCTGGACCCGGCGCTCATCGAACAGGCGCGTAACCAGTTGGCGGCCGAGCCTGTGGCTCAGCGCTTGTACCGGCAGCTGCTTGAGCGACTGGATGAGCGCACGCTGCGCGAATTCAGCATCGCCTCTGTACTGGGCGCAGGCGGCTTGCTGCTGTTCACCAAACGCAGCGGCGAGTCCCAAACACGCGGGGTGCCTGGGTTGTACACCGTGGAAGGGCATCGGCGGTTCAGCACGCTGATTGAACCATTGCTGGCCGTTGAGCTGGTTCAGGAGCGGCGGCTGATGGGGCAGGCTGACGTGCTGGCGATCAAGCCGATCAAGGACGAGGTGCTCGCCCTCTACCATCAGGCCTACATCGAGCAGTGGGAGGCGTTTTTCGACGACTTGCAGATCGCCGGCCTGGACCAGACAGAGCATTTGCCCCGCAGGCTGCTGCACGTGGCACAAGCCGACTCGCCGCTGCTGGAACTGTTGCGCGGTGCGGCGCGGCATACACAGCTGTCGTCCTTGCTGCCGTCACAAGGCTTGCTGGAGCTCGCCGTACAGAAAGGCGAGCAGGTACAGCAGCGTGTCGGGCTGACGCCGCCCACTCCCGCACTTGCGCCACCCGTCCACCCGGTGACTCAACATTTCAAGCCCCTGCATCAATGGCTGACGGCAGCCGCACCGGCCAGCACTTCCGAACAATTGCTGAGTGCCTTGAAGGACACCGCCTTGTTCATTGATGCCAGCCAGCGTGGCGCCCGCCAGGGCCTACCGATTGACGCCACGGATGCCTTGCAACGGCTGAGGGAGGAGGTCGAGCAACTCCCCTTGCTGGTACAGCCCGTGCTGCTGGACGTGGTCGAGGTCGGGCAGCAACACGTGCAACAACAGACCCGGCATGTTCTTGAGCACTCATGGGCCAGTGAGGTTTCCCCGTTTTGTGAGCGGGCGTTGAGCGGCCGTTACCCGTTCGACGGTGATGCGGACACCCAGGTAGCGCTGGAGGACTTCAATCGGCTGTTTGCCGCTGACGGCGTGCTGCAACGTTTTATGGACCAGCACCTGGACGGCCAACTGGATACCCACTCACGCCCCTGGCGCTTGAGCGAGGGTGCCTCGCTGGGCCGCATCAGCGCACCGCTGCTAGCCTCCCTGGAGCACGCCAGCCAGTTGCGCAACAGCTTTTTTCCGAACGGCCAGCCCCAGGCACAGGTGACCTACGAACTCAGCCCACTGCTGATGAGCGAGCGCATCGCCAGTTTCTCCCTGGACTACGACGGTACGCGGTTGAACTACAGCCACGGGCCGTTGGGTTCGGCGCTATTCGAATGGCCGGGCAAAGCCCTGGGCAGCGAAATTCGGGCCACCGTGACGCTGCTCGATGGCCGCACCCTGATCCGCAAGAGCACAGGGCCCTGGGCCTGGTTTCGCCTGATCGACCAGGCGCGGCAAATGCCTACCCAAGATCCTGAAACACGCCAGTTGGTATTTGATTTCGAAGGAAACGAAGTGCACGTGCAGGTGCGCGTTAGTCGGGTGGGTGCGCCGTTTGATAGTCAGGGGATGAGGCGGTTTGATTGTGCGGTTGTTGAAACGGTGGTCGAGTCGATAAAAGTCTGATCTCTGGTGAGAGAGGCAGGCTCTTATATTTAAGGAATACTCAATAATTTTTTATTGAGGTGGTGTGTTTGTGAAAGTTAATTTGTAATTGTATAGGTATGGTGGGTTTATGATCAGAAATGCGCTAGTGGATGCATATGCACATGTAAAGTTGTGGAATGAGGGGCGGTGGGGGCATGGGAAAATAAAGACGGTTCTTGCATATCCCTATAAGGGGTTGGAACATCGTTACTTGTCAAAACATTACGACCCTAAGAAAACCATGGATCTTTACTCGTTAAATGAGTGCCCTAAAAATTTTCTGGCTGACATGACGTTGAATGACCGGCTTGATATTATTAGTCATGGGAATGAACAGAATGGGCTTGCTGAGATTTCTTGTGCTGATTTATTCAGGAAGCTGCATGAGTACGGCCTGCGTGAAGTCGGTGTGATTAAGTTTCAGTCCTGCCATGTTGGTAAAGGGCCTTGGTTGAAACGTACACAAGATACCTTGGATGTCTTTGGTATTCGCTATGCTTGGTTGGCTGCGCCAACAGGAGCGCTGCTTTATAGTTTTGGATTCAAGACAATTGTAGGTGGTAGTAACGATGGAAAGCTAAAAATTGTGCGCGGATCGATCAATAAAAATTTTCCTGGTACGCGTTATAGCTAGTGATTTTAAATAAATGTTGCGAAGTGAGTGTGCGCAATTGTGCTTAATTAAATGCTGTGCAAGTAGTTGAGTGATCTCCGAATGCGTCAGATGGAACTGAGTGTTTGTGAATTGTGTTTTTAAAGGAGTCCGGATAGGCATTTTCGTGATGTGATATCACCTAAAGCACGCCAGTTTGTGTTTGATTTTAAGGGTGCGTATTGCTTGGGTATGGCACTGTTGTACGACTTCTTGTCCGATGTCGGATGAATGAGATCGGAGATGAGTAGGTCTGTATAGAAGTGGCGAACTAAAAACAACTATATATTTGCAAGATTTCGATCGGCTGTTAAGTGAGAAAGGGGTATTTGTTTTGAATAGACTACAAAGCAGGCGAGGAGCGTTAGGTGCGGATCTCTATCGATCGGATTCAACAGGCAGAATCGCAATCCCTCTATCTGAGTTATCTCCACTCAGAATGGTAAAACAAGAAGCTTTAGAGGACATGCTTCAGAATAAAAATCGTAAATTTATGAATCTTACGGCCGTAAGAGATCAGTACCGTATTACCATAATAAATGGAAGGCTTTACTATAAAGGTTTTCCGCTGACAACAAGGGAAGATGGTAGATTTAAGTTTATACAAGATCAAAGTGGTGATATGTTTGGCGTGGAGACAAGTGATGATCCAGATGGAATCAAGCATTCATCGCTACTGGGGAAATCTTGGCCAATATCCGCAGGAACAATTGTTGCTACAAATGGCGTTGTGCAGGTGCTATCAGGTTCGTCTGGACATTTTCAGCCAAGCATAAATCACTTGACTTATACCGAAAACTACCTAAGACAGAATGATGTCTTGGTTTTACAGTTCTTGCCATTCTGGACGAGTGAAAATAAAGCTCGTCGGGTAAAAAGAGATGTAGCATCCTATGTGAAAAAATATATGAGCTCATAGATTTTAAACGCCTCCATTCTTGTGGGTAGTTCTGAGTAATCTTGGATTGATGTTGCGCCAAGGCACGGAGGTTGATGCGACGAAGGACAAGGACGGTAAACGAGATCCCGAAATGTACCAAACCTGGCTTGCCGAGGCTGTTTGACCGGCCCAAGTACCGACAGCGCCACATTATCGAGCGCTTGTTTGGCTGGCTGAAAGAGAACCGCCGGATCGTGACGCGCTTTGACAAACTCGCGAAAAGTTACGCCACCATGGTTTCGTTGGCTTGTTCCATGCGGTGTCTGCGACATCTCTTTTTGTATAGAGCCTAAAAAGCGAGGCGTGAAACGATCATTTTTAGCGCCTGGTTGAAATCGCCAAAGCCGACAACCCATAACCTTGCGTGGTTTCGCGCTGCGCAAGGTGCCTGGTCGCCCCCTTGACGTAGGTCCTCGTCAACTCGACCGTTTCTGTCTGCCCCATGTCGCCACTGGCCCCGATGGCTCAGCATTGCCACCCGAAGGGCCAGGGCTGCCCCCCTGGATAGCGTTTTCGTTTCGGATCCTTCCTACAGGTTTGCGTGGTGATAGTGCTTCCTGCTAGTCTTGCAAATGTAAACCATTCGCAACAAAGGATGGTCAGCAACGTTTACAGGGAGCGGGGCGCGTCATGAAATTGGGGTTTAGTGCAGGGAAACTCGGTGCGGGTGCATTCTCGTCACAGTGGCTAGGGCTGGGGGCTGTGACGGCGTTGAGCTCGCTGTTGCCGATGGAGGGGGCTTACGCACAGAACGCAGCCGATACCGGTTCCGGGACGTATGTCGAGTTGGCGCCTTCGGCAGTGGAGGCCAAGGCCGTGGAAGACACCGGTTATGTCGCCACTCAAGCGCAGGGCATCACCAAGAGCAACGTGCCGCTGATCGAAAACCCGCAGTCGGTTACGGTGGTCACGCGCAAGCAGATGAATGCACAGAATGCACAAAACCTCAGCGAAGCCCTGCGTTACACCGCAGGGGTAAACGCCGAGCCGTTCGGTGCCGATAACCGCAACGACTATATCTACATCCGTGGTTTCGACCAGTCCAACGATGGCCTGTTTCTCGATGGCTTGAACCTGCTGAACCGTAACTATGGCATGTGGCGTGTCGACCCTTACAGCCTTGAACGTGTTGAAGTGGTGCGTGGCCCCAGCTCCGTGCTGTTTGGTCAAAGTTCGCCGGGCGGTCTGGTCAACCAGGTCAGCAAGCGTCCGACCGAGGCGCCCATCCGCGAGATCCGGGCCGAGTACGGCAGCTACGACAAGAAAGTCGGTGCGTTCGACATCGGCGGCAAGCTGGATGACGAGGGCCGGTTCCTGGGGCGTCTGACTGCGCAGATAAAGGACGGCTCCACGCAGATCGATCATGTGGACGAAGAGAGCTGGTTCATTGCCCCGGCGCTGACCTGGAATATCGACGACAACACTTCGCTGACGGTCCTCGCTCAGGTCCAGCACGAGCGCCTGGGGTCGGTGTTCCAGTATCTGCCCTACCAGGGCACGGTCAAATCCAACCCGTTGGGGCGTTACGACAGCGACCTGTTCGCTGGCGAGCCGGACTTCGACCACTTCGATCGCGATCAGGAAAGCATCGGTTACGCCTTCGATCATGTGTTCAATGATGTCTGGAGCTTCAAGCAGAATTTCCGCTACCGCCATTTGTCCCTGGACTACAAGTCCATTTACGGCCTGGGCTATTACAACCCGGCACCAACGGCAGACTTGGCGCCCGGCGACTTTGCCCAGGGTTACCGTGGTGCGTTGACTTCCAAGACCACGGTCACCGGCTGGGCACTGGACAACCAGGTCCATGCGAATTTCAACACCGGCCCTGTCGAGCACAACGTTACAATGGGCGGTGACCTGCAGTACACCACCTACGACATCTTCAACCAGGGCAGCCCGGGCGGTGATCCGAAGCCTTTCAATTTCTATGACCCCGTCTATGGCAAGTGGACACCGAGCGACCTGGCGACCTCCAACGACGTGGTCAGCAAGGTGCGCCAGTTGGGTATCTACACCCAGGATCATTTCAAGGTAGACAAGTTTGCCTTTACCTTGAGCGGCCGGGTTGACTGGGCGCGCGTGAACCAGGACAGCGAAGGCGGTACCGGTGCCTACGCGACCGCGAGCAACGCAGCGGGTACCCATCAGCGCAACGACCGCAAGGCAACCTACCGTGCGGGCGTTGTGTATCTGGCTGATAACGGTCTGGCGCCTTACTACAGCTATTCCCAATCATTTGCACCCAACGTGGGCCTGACCACCGACCTCATGAAGCCGACCACGGGCGAGCAACATGAGCTGGGTATCAAGTACCAGCCCAAGGGCTCCAACAGCTCGGTGACGCTGTCGTTGTTCGACGTGCGCAAGAAGGACGTTCCGACCCCCGATCCAACTGACCCGAGCGGCCAGCGGCAGGTCCAGATTGGTGAGGTCCAGTCTCGCGGCGTCGAGCTGGAAGCCCTTGCCAGCATCACCGAATCGTTCAACGTGATTACCAGCCTGACCTACAACAAGGTCGAGATCACCAAGGACACCAACGTTGAAGGCAACCGGCCGTACAACGTGCCGGAGAAAATGGCCTCGGTCTGGGCGGATTACACTTTCAGGAACGGCGATATCAAAGGCCTGGGCTTTGGTGCGGGCGTGCGCTATGTCGGCTCCAGCTATGGCGACGACGCCAACAAGCTGGATATTCCGGCCTATGCCCTGGTGGACGCCATGGTGCATTACGACCTGGAAAACTGGCGTTTGCAGTTGAACGCCAAGAACCTGCTCGACAACAACTATGCCACCTGCCAAGGCACCGAGTTCCGCTGCAACTACGGTTACCCGCGCATGCTCTCCACCTCTGTGTCCTACAACTGGTAAGCGTCTGCAGCCGTCTTCGCCCCCACAATCGTCGCTTGCCACCCATGTGGGCAACGATCCGGCGAGGGGACGACAGGCACGCTCAAGTCCCTGGCTCATCCGGCTCGGGACGTCCAGCAAGCTGATCTACTGCTGGTCAGCCATTGCTGAAAGCACAAGACTTCCCGCTGAAAAACCGGATAATGGCGACCACTTTATTTGCTCGTTATTCTGGTAATCCCGCATGGAAATCAAGGTCAACTTTCTCGACAATCTTCGGCTTGAAGCCAAGTTTGATGACTTCACCGTGGTGGCAGATCAGCCGATTCGCTATAAGGGCGACGGGTCGGCACCGGGTCCGTTCGATTACTTTCTGGCTTCATCGGCGTTGTGTGCGGCTTATTTTGTGAAGGTGTATTGCAATACACGCAATATCCCCACTGAAAACATCCGCCTGTCGCAGAACAATATTGTTGACCCGGAAGACCGCTATAACCAGATTTTCAAGATCCAGGTCGAGTTGCCAGCCGATATCTCCGAAAAAGACCGTCAGGGCATTTTGCGCTCGATTGACCGTTGCACGGTGAAGAAGGTAGTGCAAACGGGGCCTGAGTTTGTGATTGAAGAGGTCGATAACCTGGATGCCGACGCTCAGGCGTTGCTGATGCTGAATTCGGGTTCAGACACAAGCACTTATATTGCTGGCAAGGACCTGCCGCTGGAGCAAACCATCGCCAACATGTCAGGCATTTTGGCCGACTTGGGCATGAAGATTGAAATTGCCTCGTGGCGTAATATCGTTCCCAATGTGTGGTCGCTGCATATTCGCGATGCGCAGTCGCCCATGTGCTTTACCAATGGCAAGGGCGCGACCAAAGAAGGTGCATTGGCGTCGGCGTTGGGTGAATTCATCGAGCGGCTCAATTGCAACTTCTTCTACAACGATCAGTTTTGGGGTGAGGACATCGCCAATGCGCCGTTTGTGCATTACCCGAACGAGCGTTGGTTCAAGCCTGGCCGTAAAGATGCGTTGCCAGTGGGCATTCTCGACGAGTACTGCCTGCAGGTTTACAACCCCGAAGGCGAGTTGCGTGGCTCACACTTGTACGATACCAACTCCGGTAATGTAGAGCGTGGCATCTGTTCGCTGCCCTATGTTCGCCAGTCCGATGGCGAAGTGGTGTATTTTCCGTCCAACCTGGTCGAAAACCTGTTCCTCAGCAACGGCATGAGTGCCGGTAATACGCTGGCCGAGGCGCAGGTGCAATGCCTGTCGGAAATCTTCGAGCGCGCGGTAAAACGCGAAATTCTGGAAGGTGAAATCGCACTGCCTGATGTGCCGGACGAGGTGCTGGCAAAATACCCAGGCATTCTGGCCGGTATCCAGGGGCTGGAAGAGCAGGGCTTTCCGGTGCTGGTAAAAGATGCCTCGCTGGGTGGACAGTTCCCAGTGATGTGCGTGACCTTGATGAACCCGCGCACGGGTGGCGTCTTCGCTTCGTTCGGCGCGCATCCAAGCCTTGAGGTGGCGTTGGAACGCAGCCTTACGGAGCTGCTGCAGGGCCGCAGTTTTGAAGGCCTGAACGATTTGCCTCAACCCACCTTCGAAAGTAATGCGGTGACTGAGCCGAATAACTTTGTTGAGCACTTCATCGATTCCAGCGGCGTGGTGTCGTGGCGCTTTTTCAGTGCCAAAGCTGATTTCGAGTTTGTTGAGTGGGATTTTTCGAGCCAGGGTGAAAACGCCAATGCCGATGAAGCCGCGACGTTGTTCGGCATTCTCGAGGACATGGGCAAAGAAGTGTACATGGCAACCTATGAGCATTTAGGTGCCACCGCCTGCCGTATTCTGGTACCGGATTATTCGGAAATTTATCCCGTGGAGGACTTGATCTGGGACAACACCAACAAGGCCCTGTTCTTCCGTGCCGATATCCTGAACATTCATCGTCTGGATGAAGCAGGCCTGGAGGCCCTGGTCGAGCGTTTGGAAGACAGTGAGCTCGATGATTACACCGACATAACCACATTGATCGGCATTGAGTTTGACGACAATACGGCGTGGGGTCAGTTAACGATTCTCGAATTGAAGTTACTGATTTATCTCGCTTTGCAGCGGTTCGAGGAAACGAAAGAGCTGGTGGAAGCGTTCCTGCAGTACAACGACAACACCGTCGAGCGCGGGTTGTTTTACCAGGCCTTGAATGTGGTGCTGGAGGTGCTGCTGGATGACGAGCTGGAACTGGACGATTACGAGGTCAATTTCCGCCGGATGTTTGGCAACCCGCGTATGGACGCAGTGCTGGGCTCAGTGGACGGTAGCGTACGCTTCTTCGGTTTAACGCCGACGAGCATGAAACTGGAGGGCCTCGATAGGCACCTGCGGCTCATCGAGAGCTACAAAAAGCTGCACATGGCACGGGCCAATGCCGTGGCTGCATCCCTTTAGCCGGCTAACCCCAAAGCCGCTTGAACCCCAAAGCACCATGGGGGCTTTGGGGTAACGGGCGCCAGCCAACGAGCACGCAGTGTCAGTTCAGAGGGAGGGGGTGGCAGTACAGCCACCCTCGAGCGCTGATCAATCCCTCAGCCTCCTTGTCATGTCAGCTATCACACCATGAACGATTCGCCTGACAAGCCTGCTCTCGCCGGCATTCATTGTCGGTGCATACTCATCCAGGATGTTACTGGCAGCGTTGCTCACCCCCTCGGTCAGCTCATTGATAATCTTGGTTCCGATCGCTTTGTTCAGACCAATGGCTTCACCCAGGCTGATCACACTGGCCTTGGTGACTTCCGCATGGGTACGAATACCCTCTGGTTTCCAGACCAGCTCTGCCTCTAGCCAAGGTGCTGCAGACTCGCCATAGATCGCGGTGCACAAGAGGTCATAGTGAGGGGCCAGGTAGTACGCATCAGCGCGCACGAAAAATGAGAGATTCTTCAGGTGGGCGTCATTGTTGCCAACCAGGATGTTGAACACCAACCACTTGAACAACTGTATCCGCGTCTGCGCAACGTTACGCACAAGATCAAGGATTTTCCGCAACGTTTCAGCGGTCGCTTGCTGATACTTGAAGCTCTTGTCCAACCCCAGGATCTGGCAGGCGTCCAACACATGCTCCCGCATCAGCCGATTGTTTACCCGTTGGCGGTCAAACCGCTCAATCAGGTACACCGACTCAGGCACACGACGCATGTACACGGCCGGGACACCCAGTTTTACTTCCTTGGCAATCGTCATTACAAACCACTCGTTGACGGCAGTTGCGTCGTACAGATCGCGCTGCGAGTGGTCAGGCTTGAGGATATGGGTTGAGGGCGTACTGCCTATCGGTTCAAACAGACGTCCATTTTCCAGCACAACGGGAAGCTTGTGCTGTGCGCCGGCCAGCGACATGCGCTTAGGAGCCCCGGTGGTCAGCGCGACACGTGGCAAATTCCGAATCCTTTCGCTCAGCTCGGCATCGGGGAGAGGCCTCAGCCCACCATCCGGAGGCAGGTGAGGGTCATGAAGCAACGTAACCGCACCGGCGGACTCTGCCCCGTAATAGCCAAGCAGGCCAAAGGCATCTGCAAATTCGATTTTTGCATCGCTGGCCAGTAATGAGCGCGCCTGTTCCTCTGGGAGCAAGTTGTCGAAAAACCACTGAACAGGGCGTTCTGAAGAGCCATCAACGATAAGGCCCTTTGCTCTTGCCAACGCGGGCGACAAGTCGTAACCATCGGCGCTGGATATCCATTCCGGGCTGTATTCCAGGCTCCAGATGCCCGCGTTATCGCTCAAGGTCGCGACGTGAGTCGCATTGATTACAACCTCAAGTGTTCTCATTTTCCGGGTATATCCATGTAGAGCCGGATGCCCAGTTCCTGCATCACGAGCAGCACGCTTGCGAGAGAGACCGTGCCTTTTCCCTTTTCTATATCTCTCAGCAGGACGTGGCTTTTCCCAGCGATCAATGCCAGATCTGACTGAGTGATGCCTTGGGCCTTTCGAACCTTGCGTACCGCCTTCCCCAAGTCGTCGGGGGTATGGATCTGTACGAGCGCGCTCATGGAGTGGTCAACCTGTCTGGCGGTCAGTGAAAACGAAGCTATGACTTCGATTATGTGACCGAACCCCATGAAGTCAAGGAAAACTAAGTCTTGCTTTCGTTTTTATGGGTTAAGCAGGACATTTGGTTAAAACTAAATCATAGCTTCGATTTTTACGGCTGCTGCGCTGAGCCTCAATAAACGAAGCCATGGATTAGTTTCCGTGCCATGCAAACCCGGGGATCGCGATGGGTCACTCGTACGGTTTGCCATCTTTATGCTGGAACTGCCAGTTCCCGTCAGGCCCCGCAACGGCCTGTAAATCGTCAGAGGGGTAGGTCACGCTGTCCCCAGCGCTACGGTCGCCGACTTCAAGGATGACGCAGTCGACGCCTGATCGATTCTCCAGGTGGTGTGCAAGCCCTGCGCTGGGAAAGCCAACGACCATCCCCGGAGCAAGCTCAAAGATGTCGTTTCCGCGAAACAGGGTTGGGTGACCTTCTACGACATATATGAATTCATCCTGTCGCGAGTGGGCATGGTGTAGCGCCGAGACGCTCCCAGGGGGCAGGTGGATCAGGTTCACGCCAAAATTCTTGATGTTGAATAGATCACCCAATGGCCGTTTCGTGCGTCCAGTCATGAGCGCGGCGAATGGTTCCGGGTAATGGCTAGGGCGAATGCGCGTCGGGGCATCGGTTGCATTGATAGGAGCGGGCTCTGCAGTGCCGTTCATTTTTTAGGTCACCGGTCAAGGGTAGGCATCGAGGGGGGAGGTTTCACCGCGAGGGTATGCTCATCGCACGTTCATAGCGGTTAGGGTAGAGGTACAGGATATGCGCATAGCTCCGCGCTATTCGAGCAATCTGTATATGAGGACGCCTTGGACTTGACGTCCAGCGCCTCGGAGGGGGCGTTAGCGTGGGGAGGGTTTAACGGCAGAGGCGCCATCACCCAAGAGCGCCACCATCCGACGTGAACATTATTTAGTTGGAAAGTTGCAATGTGTTGCTCAGCCATTGAGAGAAATCATCGAGCTCAGCGGGTGCAATTTCATGGGCCATGTCGTAGTAATGCGTCTGATGTGGGACGCCGATGCTGTCTAACCAGGCATCTGCTTCTTTTGCCCAGTCGATCGGCAAGACGCCATCTCGTCGACCATGGGCAATAAACGCTGAAATGTCTTTGAATCGTTCGCGCGGCGCAATGTGAGGCGCTAGCTCCCTCAGCATCCGCCCGCTCAGGATGGCAAAGCCTTTCACCAATTCCGGCTCTGTTACCCCAACGCTTGAACTCATGATTCCACCTTGGCTGAAACCCGCGACCACTGTTGGCAGTGGTGGAAGCGCTTGAATGAACTGGCATAGCAATTGACGGCTGTTGTCCGCTTGCTCAAAGCTGAATGCGGGCCCATTGCTGGTGAAGTTGACCTGATACCACGCGTAACCTTGGGGACCAACCTGAATGGGGCCGCGGAGCAACAGTACCTCAAGCGCCTCTGGGAGCGTTGCCGCCACGCTTGCCAGATTTTCTTCGTTAGCGCCCACGCCATGGAGCAGGAGCACACGAGCCCTGGGCGGTGAGGATTGATCACGACT
The DNA here is from genome assembly GCF_014648275.1 of Pseudomonas laurentiana. Taxonomy (GTDB): domain Bacteria; phylum Pseudomonadota; class Gammaproteobacteria; order Pseudomonadales; family Pseudomonadaceae; genus Aquipseudomonas; species Aquipseudomonas laurentiana. The sequence goes on along the minus strand of NZ_BMQU01000002.1, from coordinate 155,210 downwards.
GCGAAAGACGATGCCGGTTTCCTGCTGGCGTAGGGCGCCTGTGAAACTGTTTAGATTTTTCATTGAAGTTGTTGCCTTTATTCAGTGACGGTTGGCGGAGAGGGCTCCCTCATCCGTGTCAAGCAGGCAGCGGTCCATTGCCAGCACCCCATACGTGATTCCACCTTCCAATACACGTGTTTCGTAACGCTCACCAGCGGCTCCCAATGCGATCAGCAGCGGAAGGAAATGCTCAGCGCTGTGTGGGTTTGCGCCTCGATGAGTTCAGTTTAAAGATTGTCGATCTGAGATAAATAAGCTCAAATGCGACTTACAGTTCCAGTAAGTGAGACAGTCATGGATCGCGCTCTCGAGATGCAGGTGTTCTGCACCGTGGTTGAGAAGGGAAACTTCATAGGCGCCGCTGAACCTCTGGAAATGTCCAAAGCCGCGATTTCTCGTTATGTGAGCGCGTTAGAGGAGCGGTTGGGCGCGCGGTTACTGCATCGCACGACACGGCGGCTTTCCCTGACCGACGCTGGCCGGCAGTTCTATGAGCAGGCCAAGGATGTTCTGGTGTTGATGCATGAGGCTGAAGAAGCCGTGTCGTCAACAGCGCCGGAAGCAACTGGATTGCTCAGAATCAATGCCCCGGTGAGTTTTGGCGTCTTGCACCTTGCGCCAATATGGGCAGATTTCATGAGGGCCTACCCACAGGTACAGTTGGACATCAGCCTTAATGACAGGATCGTAGACCTGGTAGAAGAGGGATTCGACGTGGCTATCCGCATCGCACGGATGGAAAGCTCTTCCTTGGTTGGGCGACGGTTGTCCAGCACTCGCATGTGTCTCTGTGCTGCGCCTTCCTACCTGGATGCTCATGCGCCCATCGAAACACTTCAGGACCTGACACAACACGGTGTGGTGGCTTACACCAATTTCGCAAGCGGGAGCGACTGGACGTTCGATGGACCTAATGGGCAAGAAACGGTAAGAACACAGTCTACGGTTCGGTGCAATAACGGTGACACCTGCCGCAGCATTACCCTCAGCGGAGGCGGAATTTCACTGCAGCCGAGTTTTATGGTCGCCGATGATATCCGGACAGGCCGTTTGGTCGAGATTTTGCCGGCTTACCGATCTATCGAGTTAGGCATCTACGCGGTCTACCCAACACGTAAGCACCTGGCTGCAAAAGTCCGAGCGTTGATCAGCTTCTTGGGCGAGCGGTTTGATTCACCCTCGTGGGCAATTTGAAATGCCGTCCAGCAACGGGTCATTGACCAGACAGGTGCGATACGTCGTCGATGAACGGGTGATGGGGGTTGAGCGCTGGCAGTGAGGCCGGGGTAAGATGACGCTGCGTCTGTGCATATAGATCCCTCCACTCGATTCGCGAAGTCGCGCCCAGCGGCTACAGCGAACGAACCGAGCAAAGAAACCGTACATCAATCGTTATTGGAAGCATGAATCGTCCGCTATTTGTTTCTCTAGATGGGCCCAAGGGAACCGGCAAAACCACACTGTTGGAAGCCGTTACGAAAGTGCTGCGGGCGGACAACAAAAAGGTGATCCGACTTTGCGAGAAAAAAAGCGATCCCTACAGGGGGGAAACAATGGCCCTCGTCAACAAACTCGTCAGAAATCCTGACCGGGATTTGGAGTTGGGGGTTTGTGAGCGCCTTGCTGATAGCCGTACCTGGATTTCCCAGCACGTGCTGACCAAACAGCCGCCGGGCAGCATCATCTTGATCGATCGCTGGTACCCGTCTGATGCCGCGTTTCGCCGGATAGTCCCGTTTGCAGAAATTCTACAGTTGAACATTGATCGGAACGTGCGAGTGCCAGACCTGCATGTCGGTGTTGTCACCGCCCCTGATGTTTCATGGGCGAGGGCAGCGGCACGATCGCGTGGGCTGAGCAGTACGGTGATGCATAAGCTGGAAGAACATGTTGCTTCTACCAGGGCGTTCGAGCGAGCGATTGCAGATCACGGCTGGGTGCTATGCCGTAATGAGGGAGCGATCGAAGAGGCGACGATGCAGGTGATTTCTGAGATCTACAGCGTGCTTTGACGTGCTGATCAAAGGCATTGAGCAGAGTAATACGCGAGAGATTCAGCGCTTGGCCGAAGGTGCACGTCAATGGCAGGCGACCAGCTCCGCACGTGGTGTCATCAAATGAAAACACCTTGTCGTCCGATGAGAAGCACCCTCACCGCGTAGCGCTTAGAGTCCAATCAACAAGAACAGACGCAACGCGTCCGAATGGATGATTGGAGTGACAAGCATGGCCAAAGTCGTACGTTTCTATGAAACCGGTGGTCCCGAGGTATTGCGCTATGAAGACGCCGAGGTCGGCGAGCCCGGCCCGGGGCACGTCCGTCTGCGCCAGGTTGCGGTTGGCCTGAACTACGCCGACACCTACTTCCGTAACGGTACTTATCCGATTCCGATGCCTAACGGCATGGGCGTGGAAGCGGCCGGGGTAGTGCAAGCCGTCGGCGAGGGCGTGACCAATGTGGCGGTCGGTGATCGTGTGACCTACACCGGTTTTCTCAACACCCTGGGCGCCTATTGCACCGACCGTCTGATCGGCGCAGCGGCGCTGATCAAGCTGCCGGAAACCATCGCTTTTGAAACCGCAGCGGCGATGACCATGCGCGGCCTGACCTCGGCCTACCTGATGCGCCGCCTGTATGACTTCAAACCCGGCGATACGATCCTGTTGCACGCTGCCGCCGGGGGGGTTGGCCTGATCGTTTCGCAGTGGGCGCGACTGCTCGGCATTAACGTGATCGGCACCGTGTCCACCGAGGCCAAGGCAGAAGTGGCCAAGGCCCATGGCTGCACCCACACCATCAACTACAGCCACGAAGATGTGGCCAAGCGCGTACGCGAGCTGACCGATGGGCTGGGCGTCAATGTGGTGTTCGACAGCGTCGGCAAGAACACCTTCATGGCCTCGCTCGACGCGCTCAAGCGCCGCGGCCTGATGGTCTGCGTCGGCACGGCCTCCGGCACCATCCCGCCGTTCGATCCACAGATCCTGGCGATGAAAGGCTCGCTGCACCTGACCCGCCCGGCGCTGGCTGACTATATCGCAGACCCTGCAGAGAAGGCCGACCTTGCCGGTGAGCTGTTCGATCACGTCAGCAGCGGCCGCATCAAGATTGAAATCAACCAGCACTACGCCCTGCACGATGCAGTCCAGGCGCACCGTGACCTGGAAGCACGCAAAACTACCGGTTCGTCGATCTTCGTCATCTGAAGAGGGCTGTAGCATGCACATCGAACAATTGACCTGCGCCATCGGCGCTGAGGTGTCCGGGGTTAACCTGGCAGATGCGGTGCACGATGACGACCTGTTCGACCAGCTCCGTGCGCAATTACTCAAACACCGGGTGCTGTTCTTGCGTAACCAGGACATCAGCCGCGCCGAGCACGTGGCCTTCGCCCGGCGATTCGGTGAGCTGGAGGACCACCCTGTAGCAGGCAGCGACCCGGAGCACCCGGGGCTGGTGCAGATCTACAAGCGCCCGGACCAACCCGCCGACCGCTACGAGAATGCCTGGCATACCGATGCCACCTGGCGCGAAGCGCCACCCATGGGGTGCGTGCTGCGCTGTGTGGAGTGCCCCCCGGTAGGCGGTGACACCCAGTGGGCGAACATGGTGCTGGCCTACCAGAACCTGCCGGATGAGGTGAAGCGGAAGATCGAAGGCCTGCGCGCCCGGCATAGCATCGAAGCCAGCTTTGGCGCGGCGATGCCGATGGAAAAACGCCTGGCGCTCAAAGCCCAGTTCCCCGACGCCGAGCACCCGGTGGTACGCACCCACCCGGAAACCGGGGAGCAGGTGCTGTTCGTCAACGCCTTTACCACTCACTTCACCAACTACCACACCCCACAGCGGGTGCGTTTTGGCCAGGACGCCAACCCGGGGGCAGGCGATCTGCTGCGCTATCTGATCAGCCAGGCGTACCTGCCCGAATACCAGGTGCGCTGGCGCTGGAAGCCCAACAGCATCGCTATTTGGGATAACCGCAGCACCCAGCACTACGCGGTCATGGATTACCCGGCCTGCCATCGCAAGATGGAGCGTGCCGGGATCAAGGGCGACCGTACTTTCTGAGCATTAGCCATCCGCTGCACAGCGGGCACAAGACAATAACAAGACCGAGGACGACAGCATGCAATTCTTCGACGATTCGTTGCACCCGGAAAACATGGAAAAGGTGGTGATCACCGTCGCCCCTTATGGCCCGGAATGGATGCCTGAGGACTTTCCCGAAGACATTCCGCTGACCATGGATGAGCAGGTCCAGAAGGCGGTTGACTGCTATGAAGCGGGCGCCACCGTGCTTCACCTGCATGTGCGTGAACTCGATGGCAAAGGCTCCAAACGCCTGTCCAAATTCAACGAACTGATCGCCGGCGTGCGCGAAGCCGTGCCGGACATGATTATCCAGGTAGGCGGTTCGATTTCCTTCGCCCCTGAAAACGATGGCGAAGCGGCCAAATGGCTGTCTGACGATACCCGCCACATGCTCGCTGAGCTCACGCCCAAGCCTGACCAGGTGACCGTGGCGATCAACACCACGCAAATGAACATCATGGAGTTGCTGTATCCGGAGTACCTGGAAGGCACCTCCCTGGCCAACCCGGCGATTCAGGCCGCCTACAGTGAAATGACCGTACCGGCCGGGCCTGCCTGGGTCCGCGAACATCTGCGCCGCCTGCAGGCGAGTAACATCCAGCCGCACTTCCAGCTGACGGGCATGCATGCTCTGGAAACCCTTGAGCGCATCGTGCGCCGCGGCGATTACATGGGGCCGCTGAACCTGACCTGGATCGGTATCGGTGGCGGCTTCGACGGCCCCAACCCGTTCAACTTCTTCAACTTCATTCACCGCGCGCCGGATGGCTGCACCTTGACTGCAGAATCGCTGCTCAAGAACGTGCTGCCGTTCAACACCATGGCGCTGGCCATGGGCTTGCATCCACGTTGCGGCAACGAAGACACCATCATCGATCACCACGGCAAGCGCTTCACCTCGGTGCAGCAGATCCAGCAGACCGTGCGGGTTGCCCATGAACTGGGACGCGAGATTGCCAACGGCAAAGAAGCCCGTGCCATTTACCGCATCGGCCAGCAGTACAGCAGTATCGAAGAAACACTCAACGCCAACGGAATGGCGCCCAATCGCCTGCCGGGCCATAAGGGTGTGCCACAGCGCGGCTGACCGGACAGGGTCGGCCTGTGACGGCAGTGCCGACCCACTCCAGCCCACAGCGCTGTTAGTCAGGCTTTTGATAACAACAAGACTTACGCCAGACAACAGAGGAGGCAGCATGGCCGCTTATATCGCCAGCGCCGCAGATGATGGTGCCGACACTTCACGTGGCATTCCACGGCGTTATGCCTGGATTGTCTTCGCCTTGACCTTTGGCCTGCTGATTTCCGACTACATGTCGCGCCAGGTGCTCAACGCGGTATTCCCCCTGCTCAAGAGTGAATGGGCGCTGAGCGACAGCCAGCTCGGCCTGCTCAGCGGCATCGTTGCGCTGATGGTCGGGCTGCTGACCTTTCCGCTTTCGCTGCTGGCCGACCGCTTTGGCCGGGTCAAAAGCCTGGTGCTGATGGCAGTGCTCTGGAGCCTGGCAACCCTGGGTTGCGCCCTCGCGGAAAATTACCCGCAGATGTTTATCGCCCGTTTTCTGGTGGGTGTTGGCGAAGCCGCTTATGGCAGCGTCGGCATCGCCGTGGTGGTCGCGGTTTTTCCACGCGACATGCGCGCAACCTTGGCCGGTGCCTTCATGGCCGGTGGCATGTTCGGCTCGGTGCTGGGCATGGCCCTGGGTGGGGTAATGGCCCAGCATCTGGGCTGGCGCTGGGCATTTGCTGGCATGGCGCTTTTTGGCCTGATGCTGGCGTTGTTGTATCCACTGCTGGTCAAAGAGGCGAGGATCTCGCCGCCGCGCTCGATGGCACCCTGCAAGGTAACCCGCCCGTTGCGTACCTTATATAGCAGCCGTTCGGTAATCGCTGCTTATGTTGCCAGCGGCCTGCAATTGTTCGTGGGTGGCACTGTGATCGTGTGGATGCCCAGCTACCTGAACCGCTACTACGCCATGGGCACCGACCAGGCGGGAGTCGTCGCCGCGATTATCGTGTTGTGCAGCGGCATCGGCACGATCCTCTGCGCGATGCTCTGCGACCGCCTGGGGCGTCAGCGCCCGGACCGTAAAATCAGCCTGGCGATCGGTTATTGCCTGGGTAGTTGCCTGCTGTTGTCGGTGGCTTTTGCGCTGCCCTCGGGCACTGTGCAATTGGTGCTGATCTGCCTGGGCATGATGATTGCCGTCGGCACCAACGGGCCGTCCAGCGCCATGGTCGCCAACCTGACCCATCATTCGGTGCATGGCACCGCCTTCGCCACCCTGACCCTGTTCAACAACCTGTTGGGCCTGGCGACCGGGCCGCTGATTACCGGCCGGGTTTCCGATTTCATCGGCCTGCATGCCGCGTTCCAGTGTGTGCCGCTGATCAGCATCGGCGCAGCGGCGGTGTTCTTTATTGGCAAGCGTCACTACCACAGCGACATGGCTCGCCTGGAAGGGCAGGTGCAACCAGTACCTGACGCGGGTCGAATTCAAGAGGTAAAACCGTGAAACAAACGTTATCCATTGACGTATTTTTCGACTTCATCTGTCCCTGGTGCCTGATCGGCCAGCGCCATCTGCAGCGTGCGCTTGAACAGTTGCGTCTTGAGCAGCCTGAAGTTGAGGTCAACCTGCGCTGGTGGGGGGTGCAATTGCTGCCGGATATGGCCAGGACAGGGCAGCCGTTCGAGGCGTTCTACCGCAAGCGTTTGGGCAGCGAGGATGCGGTGCGTCAGCGTCAGGCTCAGGTGCGTGCGGTCGCTGACGCCGCTGGTGTAAGCATTGATTTTTCCCGTATCAGTCGTATGCCCAATACCGCCGACGCCCATCGCTTGCTGCAACGCGCTGTGGCATTGGGCAAGTCGGCAGAGGCCGAAGCCTTGCTGGCGAACTTGTTTGCGGCCTACTTTCAGCAAGGCAAGGACTTGGGCGATCCGATCACCCTGTTACGTATCGCCCAGGACTGTGGCTTGAGTCCTGCACAGGTCGCTGATTGCCTGCGTGGTGATGCCAGCCCATTTCTCGGCGCCAACGACTCTGCAAGCGAGGGTGTGCCTTGTTTTCGGTTCAACCGACAGCGGGTGGTGAGCGGCGCTCATCCTGCCGAGGTGCTACTCGACGTCATGCGTGAAGCACTGGACCCGGTGGCACTGGCATGAGTTATCGATACCCCGTGCCGCTGGCCAAGGTGCCGGCTCGCGGCAGCCGTGTGCTGCTGACCTTCGAGAACAAGAGCCTGGCACTGTTCAATGTCGCCGACCAGTTTTATGCCATCGACGACAGCTGCCCGCATCAGGGCGCGTCTTTGTGTGCCGGGCGCCTGGAAGGGCGGGTGATTCAGTGTTGCGCGCATGGCCTGCGCTTCGACCTGGCCAGTGGTTATCTGCTCAATTCCACCCAGCTCAAGGTTGCCCGTTACCCGGTTGAGCGTCAGGGCGAGGAGCTGTTTATCGTGATCGAGTCCGAGGAGTCCGTCCAATGAGCACCATGGCAATTGCCGCCGTTAACAACCGGGTGCGAGCGCTATCGCCTGGTTTTGTCGTGAGCCTGATCGCGGCAGGTGCGGCGAGTTTTCTCAGTGAGCATTACGATGCGCCGGTGATGTTATTTGCCCTGTTGCTGGGCATGGCGTTGAACTTTCTCTCTGCCGACGGCAGCTGCAAGGCCGGGATTGAATTCACCGCACGCACGGTGCTGCGTGTCGGGGTGGCGCTGCTGGGCATGCGTATTACTCTGGAGCAGATTGCCAGCCTTGGCTGGAAGCCGGTGGTGCTGGTGGTCATTATTGTGGTGGTGACCATTGGTGTGTCGATGGTGGTGGCCAAGGCCATGGGGTTCAATCGGCTGTTTGGCATGCTGACGGGCGGCGCGACGGCGATCTGTGGGGCGTCGGCGGCGTTGGCGCTGGCTGCGGCGTTGCCTGCGCACCGGCAGAAGGAGCATGCGACGCTGTTCACGGTGATCGGCGTTTCGGCGCTGTCGACCCTGGCGATGATCCTCTATCCGATGATTGCTGATGGGTTGCAGCTGTCACCACCGCAAGCCGGGGTGTTCCTCGGCGCCACTATTCATGATGTGGCGCAGGTGGTGGGGGCGGGGTATAGCATGTCCACCGAGACGGGGGACATTGCCACGGTGGTCAAGCTGATGCGGGTGGCAATGTTGCTGCCGGTGATTGTCTGTGCGGCGATGATTACCCGGCGGGCGGGGGATGATGCCTCTGGACAGCGGCCGCCACTGTTGCCCTGGTTTGCGGTGGGGTTTGTGTTGCTGGCCTGTTTGAACAGTACGGGGTGGGTGCCTGCTGTGGTCCAGGGTGGGGTTAATGATCTGTCGCGCTGGTGTCTGGTGGTGGCGATCAGTGCCCTGGGGATGAAGACGCAGCTCAAGGAACTGGCCAAGGTTGGGTTCAAGCCCATTGCGTTGATGGTGGGGGAGACAGTGTTTCTGGTGCTGCTGGTGTTGGCATTGATGCATTGGGGGTTGTAAGGGGCAGGCCCTCGGATTTGGGGGCATATCCATTTGCCAAGGGTGATTAAGCGCCGCCGCAAACGGGTATGCTCACAACCATCAAGCCCCAACCGTCAACGCCCCAAGCCTCAACGCTGCTGAACCCCATACTGCACCCGCCACGCAGCCGGTGGCATCCCGAACTGCGCAATAAACCAGCGAGTGAACGAACTGGGCATCGAGTAACCCAACATATCCGCAATACGCCCCAACGAGTAACTGGGATTCTCCAGATAGCGAATCACCAGATCCCGTCGCACCCCATTGATCAAATCGCTGAACGTCGCGCCACACTCTTCGAGCCGCCGCTGCAAGGTACGCACATTCATCCCCTGAGTCTGCGCCACTTGCTCGATAGTGGCCCGTCCCATAGGCAACAACAAATAAATGGTCTTGCGCATCTCCAGCTCCAGCGACAACTTGCCCCCGGCCTGCAGCGTATCCAGATAACGCTGGGCCAGCCGTGCCATGGCCTCATTGGCCAGCGGATTGGCCGCATCCAGGTCGGCAGCAGGGCAGACGATGCCATTGAACTCACTGCCGAACACCAGTTTGCAGCCAAGAACCCGCCGATGAATCGCAAGGTCAGCCGGAGTGCTGTGGGTGAAGTTGGCACTGATCGGGTGCCAGTGCGCCCCCAATACAGCCGCACACAGGCGACGCATGACCCCGATCGCAAGCTCCGTGGCCTGACGACTGCCGCGCGGCAGGTCGCTGACCACTTCTTCACGAATGATCACCGTCTTGCCAGCGTCTTCGATATGGATCGCCAGCGCGTCATTGAGCAAATGCCGGTACTGCACGATGACCTGCAAGGCATCACGCAGCGTGCGCTGATGACTGAGCAGCAGGCTGATCTCGCCAAAGTCCGATAACTGACGCAATTCGGCCATACGCAAGCCGAAGGTTTCACAGCCACTGACCCGCGCCGACTCCTCCAGCAGGGTGATCACGCTCGAGACGGCAATACGTTGGTTGGGATCATCCAGCAGCGCGGCACTCAGACCGACCTGAGCCAGCAAGGCATGAGGGTTCAACCCCACATGGCGCGACACTTCGAGGTAATTGGTCAAGCTTGCAGCACGGACGAGGGCGGTCATTTTATTGTTTTCCACGCATTCTCATTAGGTGCCCCGCTTCTGCGGCGGGTCGCTTTTTATAGCCTGAGTGTCATCAAATGAAAAGCCGATTTCCGCTCCTCAACCTGAGCACACGGTCCACTGCTCAGTCGTAGCGGACGCCTGCCGGTGCCCGTGTCATCAAATGTGAAGTCACTGACGTTCAATGTAAAGCACCCAGGGGGAGGGGTGATTACTGTGAGTCTCGAAGCGCTCGACTGACTTGCCGAGCTGACTGCCTTGAGCATAGGTGCCGACATGGAAAGATTGCATACCGCCGCTACCGTCCTGATTGTCCCTGGCCTGCGCGACCATGTCGCCGAGCATTGGCAGACCCTGCTCCAGGCGCGCCTGGCCAATGTCCGCGCGGTACCACCACTGCAGGTCAACGGCCTGGACTGCAACGCCCGGGTCGAAGCGATCCAGCGCGAACTGGAACAGATCGACGGCGACGTTGTGCTGGTGGCGCACAGTGCCGGTGTATTGATGGTCGCCCATTGGGCTGCACGCTATGACCGGCCGATCAAAGGCGCGTTGCTCGCGGCGCCACCTGACCTGAACGCTCAATGGCCTGCAGCTTACCCACGGCCGGACACCCTGCGCGCCAACGGCTGGGCGCCGCTGCCGATCACGCCATTGCCGTTCCCCAGCATTGTTGCCGCCAGCAGCAACGATCACCTGGCCAGCCTCGAGGCAGTTACCGCCATGGCCGAAGGCTGGGGCAGCGACCTGGAATTGCTGGGCGCGGTCGGTCATTTGAACCCGGCTGCCGGGTTCGGTCCCTGGCCTCAGGCCGAAACCTTCATTCAGATCCTCGACTGTTAAAACCCTGCAGTAATGCATGGACGCTTGACCAACGCCCGCACAAGTCGGGCGGCGATAACAAAAATAACAATACGTGGAGTCATCGCAATGCCAAAACACCGCACTCATTGCGCTGTGCCGTCGCAGCGCCGTCTGCTGGTCTGTGCCATCAGTTTGCTCGCGCTGCCTGGCGCTCAGGCGTTCGAAGTCGATACCGGTAACGAAGACTGGGCCGTGCGCCTGGACAATACCGTCAAGTACAACTACGGCGTACGCACCGAAAACGCCGACAAGCGCATGCTGGCGACGCCGAACAACAACGACGGCGATTACAACTTCCGCAAGGCCGGTACCAACATCACCAACCGTGTCGACCTGCTGACCGAGCTGGACGTGATCTACCAGGGCAACATGGGCTTTCGTGTCAGTGCTGCCAGTTGGTATGACAAGGCTTACGACAACACCGGTTCCAACTCCAACCCGTTCGTCAACGGCAATGGCAACAGTTCCGGCATCAACCCGAGCCTCAATGGTTTGCCTGGTACCGGCACCCCGTTGGGTAGCCCGCACCTGAGCAACTATGCCCAACGTTACTACAGCGGCCCGTCTGGCGAAGTGCTCGATGCGTTTGTGTTCATGAGTACTGAGGTTGGCGAGAGTTCGCAACTGAGCGGCAAACTGGGCCAGCACAACCTGTTCTGGGGCGAGACCTTGCTCAATCCGGTGCACTCGCTCAGCTATGGTCAGTCCGGTCTGGACCTGGCCAAGCTGGCGGCGTCGCCTGGTACAGAGGCCAAGGAGCTGTTCGTACCCCGCAATCAGCTGTCGACGTCGTTTCTGGTGAACCCGGAACTGACCCTCGGCGCGCAGTACTTCTTCGATTGGGATGCCGCCCGGTTGCCGGAAGCGGGCACCTATTATGGCGGCTCCGATGTGGTGGGTGAGGGTGCTCACAGTTTCCTCCTGGGCCATACCGGCACGCCCGGGCTGATCCCGGTGCGCGGTGCGCTGACCAGCATCCGCCGTGGTCACGACCTGACCCCGGACAAGCGCGGCGACTGGGGCGTGATGGCCAAGTGGTCGCCTGAATGGCTGGGCGGTACTTTGGGCTTCTACTACCGCAAAACCTCGGAAATCCTTCCGCAAGCCTGGCTGGATACCCGTGGCCTGACAGTGTCCCGTGGCCCGTTCGGCAATCCACCTGCCGGTCCTCAGGGCGCGGTCGGCAACCTTTACAATTCGCTGCAAAGCGCCACTTACCAGTTTGCCTATGCCGATAACATCGATATCTATGGCCTGAGTCTGTCCAAAGACGTGGCCGGCATCAGTGTCGGCAGCGACCTGAACATTCGCCACCACATGCCGTTGGCGAGCATTCCGGCCATCGTCAGTGCGCCGGGCCAAGGCGGGCTGGGCGGTGGCTTCGGCCTGTTGCCACCGCGCCTGCCCAGCAGTGGCGTGGTCTACGACGTGCCCAGTGATGGTGATGGTCTGAGTGCCACCGGCCAGACACTGCACTGGACCCTCAACGGCCTGATGACCATCGCCGATACGCCGCTGTTCGATAGCGCGACCCTGTTGGGCGAGCTGTTCTACAGCAACTTGCTCAAGCTCGATGGCCACAACGAGGCCTTGTACAAGGGCAAGAGCAGCTACCGCGGGATCGACAAACCGACCCGTGACAACTGGGGCATTGCCGTCAACTTCACCCCAACCTGGTACCAGGTCATGCCCGGTGTCGACCTGAGCATGCCGCTTTCGGTCAACGTCGGTCTCGATGGCGTCTCGCCGGTGCAGGGCGGCGGCGCCGAGGACACCGGCAACTACGCGGTGGGCGTCAGCGCCGCGGTTTACAACCAGTATTTCGTCGACCTCAAGTACGTCGACAGCTTCGGCAAGTCGCAGTCGTGCAACAACGGCCAGACCGATGGCACGACGCCCAATGCCCTGGACCGCGAGCAGGATTACACCTGCTACGGCGCAGGCTATGCCTCCTTCTCCGGTGGCGGCGCCACCACTGAGGACCGTGGCGCGCTGTACCTGACCGTCAAAACCACTTTTTGAGTTGCGTCTTCCTTCAGACATCACGCAGGAAAACCATAACCATGAACTACATGCACACCCTGTTGGCCACCTGTTTGTCGCTGGCAGCTATCCAGTCCGCCCAGGCCGCTGTATCCAGTGACCAGGCAGCCCGCCTTGGCACCAGCCTGACCCGTATCGGCGCGGAAAGCGCCGCCAATGCCGACGGCTCCATTCCCGCCTATCAGGGCGGGCTGGTCACCCCACCGGCGGGCTTCAAGAACGGCGACAGCATGCGCCCCGACCCGTTTGCCGACGAAAAGCCGCTGCTGGTCATCAATGGCAAGAATGCTGATCAGTACAAAGGCCAACTGACGGCTACCACCCAGGAGCTGCTCAAGCGCTTTCCGACCTTTTCGGTTGATGTCTATCCGACCCATCGCACCGTCGCGCTGCCTCAGTCTGTACTGGACAACACGGCGAAAAATGCCGTTGGCGCGCACAGCCAGGAAGGCGGATCGGCCGTTCAAAATGTGCTGCCGGGGATTCCGTTTCCGATCCCGCAGAGCGGTGCCGAGGCCATGTGGAACTTCCTCCTGCGCTATCAGGGCGTGAGCATGGCGGCCAAGTACGACTCCTGGAACGTCGATTCCGCGGGTGTGCCAACCCTGTCGACCACAGGTCAAGCCAACATCAGCTACCCGATCTACGAGGACATGAGCAAAACCATCGGTGCCAAAGACACCTACTACCAGATGAAGCTGGTGTACACCGCGCCCGCCCGGCGTGCCGGCGAAGCGATGATGCTGCGCGACGCCGCCAACCCGTTGGTGCAGCCACGTAGCGCCTGGCAGTACCTGCCGGGGCAGCGCCGGGTGAAGCTCGCGCCGAACCTGGCCTACGACACGCCCAACCCCGGTACCTCGGGCTCGGGTACCTATGATGACGTGTTTGTCTTCAATGGCGCCCTGGACCGTTACGACTGGACCCTGGTGGGCAAACAGGAAATGTATGTGCCCTACAACACCTACAAGCTCACCTACAGCACCGACATCAAGCAGCTCATCACCCCCAATCATCTGGCGCCGCAGTTCGTGCGGTGGGAAAAGCATCGCGTGTGGGTCGTCGAGGGCAAGCTCAAGGACGGTGCTCGCCACATCTACCACAAGCGCCGCTTCTACCTCGATGAGGACAGCTGGATCGCTTTGGCCTCCGATCAGTATGACGCCCGTGGTCAGCTATACCGTGGCTCGTTCGCCTTCCTCAGCCAGAGCTATGACAAACAGACCCCGGACGCTACGCCCTTCATGATCTACGACCTGATCGGCGGCACCTACAACCTCAATGGCGTGGTCGGTGCTTACGGGGGCATTCGCTACATCGAGCCGCTGTCCAAGACCCAGTGGTCGCCCGAGTCCCTGGCTGGCGCCGGCATTCGCTGAGCCCGCCCGCAAGGTAGGTACGCTCCGGCATCGCACCTGGGTGCCGGATTGTTTGTTGAGCAGCCTGCTGCGTGCAGCGGCGATCCGGAGGAGCCGGTATGTATTTTCTCAAGCGCTGTACCGCGTTGATGCTGACGTGGACCGCCCTTCAAGGGGCGGCACAGGCCGCATCTTACCTGGATGTGCTGGATCTGCCGGCCATGCCCAGCGCCTTGGCAACGGTCAGTCCGTTGCGTGATGTCACCAACGTCGGCGCGCATCTGGTGGCTGTCGGCCCGCGTGGGCACATTCTGTATTCCGATGACAACGGCGGCCATTGGCAGCAGGCCAGCGTGCCAGCCAGTGCCGACCTCAATGCCGTGAGTTTCCCCAGCGCCGAGCAGGGCTGGGCAGTGGGTAATGACGGCGTGATCTTGCACAGCCGCGATGGCGGTGTGAGCTGGCAAAAACAACTGGACGGGCGCGTGCTGGGCGAACAGGTGCTGGCCTACTACCGTGCCCAGGCTCAGGCCGCACCGGAGGACGAACGTTGGCCAGCGCTGATCGCGGAAGCTGAACGGCTGGTGCAAGAAGGCGCCGACAAACCGTTTCTGGATGTCTGGTTCGCTGACGAGCAAAACGGCTTCGCTGTCGGCGTCTTCAACCTGCTGCTGCACACCCGCGACGGCGGGCAGCACTGGACGCCGTGGCTGGAGCGTAGCGACAACCCGCAAGGCCTGCACCTGACCAGCCTGGCCAGCGTCGACGGCGCGCTGTACATCACCGGGGAACAGGGTTTGCTGCTCAAACTTGACGCCGATGGCCAGCGCTTCACCCGGCTGGTCACGCCTTACAACGGTACGTTCTTTGGCGCCGTCGGCAAGCCGGGGGTGCTCTTGGTCTATGGCCTGCGTGGTCATGTGCTGCGCAGCACCGATGGCGGCCAGCATTGGCAGCCGGTGAGCACCGGCCTCGCCAATAGCATCACCGCAGCCAGCCTGGACCGCGCCGGACAGCTGTGGCTGTTGAGCCAGGCCGGGCATGTGCTGCTCAGCCGCGACGACGGTGCCAGTTTCGCCCAGGTCCGGCAAACGGCACGCACGCCGATAAGCGCGGCGGCATTCGATGCCGCGACCGAGTTGGTGCTGGTGGGTGAGCGTGGCGTACGCACACTCGCCGTTGAATAACTGCCGTCCCCATAACAAGAGAACAACCTGATGGCCAACATCCAACAAGACACCTTGCCGGTGATCCGCACCCTGAGCGAATTCGACACCCGCTCCGGCAACTGGCTGGAACGCCTGGTGTTCAATCACCGACTGCCGTTCATGCTGCTGATGCTGCTGGCGACCCTGGTGCTGGGGTTCATGGCCATGACTCGCCTGGAACTGCGCCCCAGCTTCGAGAAGATGATTCCGCAGAGCCACCCCTATATTCAGAACTACCTGGACAACCGACAGTCGTTGCGTGGCCTGGGCAACTCATTGCGCGTGGTGGTGGAAAACGCCCAGGGCGACATCTTCGATCCGGCGTATTTGCAGAACCTTCGGCAAATCAACGATGAGCTGTTCCTCAGCCAGGGCGTCGACCGCGCCTGGATGAAGTCCCTGTGGAGCCCGTCGGTACGCTGGACCGAAGTCACCGAAGAGGGTTTCCAGGGCGGGCCGGTCATGCCCGACAGCTACCAGGGATCGGCGGCCGACATCGAGCAACTGCGCGAGAACATCGAGCGCGCCAATATCGTCGGCAGCCTGGTCGCCCGCGACTTCAAATCAAGCATGCTGATCGTGCCGCTGCTGGACCAGGATTCGGCGACTGGTCGTGGTATCGACTATCACGCGTTCTCGCAGAAACTTGAACAACTGCGCAGCCAGTACGAAGCGCAGGGCACATACAAGATTCATGTGATCGGCTTTGCCAAGCTGATGGGCGATCTGATCGACGGGCTGATTCAGGTCATGCTGTTCTTTGCCCTGGCGGTGCTGACCACGCTGGTGATCATCTACCTCTACACCCGTTGTGTGCGCAGTACGTTGCTGGTGGTGCTGTGCTCACTGACGGCGGTGGTCTGGCAACTGGGTATCGTCGCCTGGCTGGGCTATGCCATCGACCCTTATTCGATCCTGGTGCCGTTTCTGATCTTCGCGATCGGCGTGTCGCACGCCGCGCAAAAAATGAACGGCATCATGCAGGACATCGGTCGCGGTACCCATCGCCAGGTAGCCGCTCGCTACACGTTCCGCCGCTTGTTCGTGGCCGGTGTCACTGCACTGCTTGCCGATGCGGTGGGCTTTGCCGTGCTGATGCTGATCGATATCCCGGTGATCAAGGACCTGGCAATCACCGCGAGTATCGGCGTGGCGGTGTTGATCTTCACTTCGTTGCTGCTGATGCCGGTGGCGCTGTCCTATGTCGGCGTCGGTCGCAAAGCCGCCGAGCGCGCCTTGCGCATCGACTCGCGGGCCGCCGAACATCGTGGCTTCGGCAAGCTCTGGGACCTGCTCGATCGGTTTACTACAGGTAAATGGGCGACGGCGGCCTTGCTGGTGGCTGCGGTCCTGGGGGCGGGGGGCTTTGCCCTGAGCCTGCAACTGAAGATTGGTGACCTCGACAGCGGCGCTCCGGAATTGCACGCCGATTCACGTTACAACCGTGACAATGCCTACATTACCGGCCATTACGCGCTGTCCAGCGACACCTTCGCAGTGATGATCAAAACCGCTCCAGAAGGTTGCCTGCGCTACCAGACCCTGGTGCTCGCCGACCGCCTGGCCTGGGAGCTGCAACAACATGCCGGGGTACAGACCACGCTGTCGTTGACCAACGCCGTGCGCCAGATCACGGCCGGCACCTACGAAGGCAACCCCAAGCTCAACAGCATCCAGCGCAATCAGGATGTGCTCAATTATGCCGCGCAACAGGCCTCGGTCAACGCCCCGGAGCTGTTCAACAACGACTGCTCGCTGATGCCGGTGATCGCCTACCTCAAGGACCACAAAGCCGACACCCTGGACGAAGTGGTCGCGGTGGCCGAGCGCTTTGCCGCGGCTAACAGCAGTGAAGACCGCCAGTTCCTCCTGGCCGCTGGCAGCGCCGGTATTGAAGCGGCGACCAACATCGTCGTGCGTGACGCCAACCGTACCATGCTGTTGCTGGTTTACCTGGCAGTCACGGTGTTCTGCCTGATTACCTTCCGCAGCTGGCGCGCAACCCTGGTGGCGGTTGTACCGCTGATGCTCACCTCGGTGTTGTGCGAGGCGCTGATGGTGATGATGGGCATCGGTGTCAAGGTCGCCACCTTGCCGGTAATCGCCCTGGGCGTGGGGATCGGCGTCGACTATGCGCTGTACCTGCTCAGCGTCCAGTTGCACTACCAGCGTAAAGGCATGCCGCTGTCCGAGGCTTATGAAAATGCCGTGGCCTTTACAGGCCGTGTCGTCGGCCTGGTCGGCATCACCCTGGCTGCCGGGGTTGTGGGTTGGGCCTGGTCGCCGATCAAGTTCCAGGCTGACATGGGCATCCTGCTGACCTTCATGTTCCTGTGGAACATGCTCGGTGCGCTGATCCTGATTCCGGCGCTGTCGTATTTCCTCCTGCCTGGCAACAAGGCCCAGGTTACCGCTCCCGGCACCGTCGCTGACGACCGGATAAAACACACCACCCAAGAAATCGAGTGTTCGCAAAATGTCTGATTACCTTCCACCTTTGCGCGATATGGATTTTCTGTTCAATGAGGTCTTCGACATTCCGGCCATCTGGTCAAGGATTCCCGCGTTGGCTGAGCAGGTCGATGCCGACACCGCCAAGGCGATTCTCGAACAGGCCGGCAAGCTCATCGCCCAGGTGGTGGCGCCGCTAAACCGCAGCGGCGACGAGCAGGGCTGTCGCTGGGAAGAGGGACGGGTCAGCACACCGGACGGCTTCGCCGAAGCCTATCGCCGCTATGCCGAGGATGGCTGGGTGGGTGTGGCGGGTGCGGTGGAATATGGTGGCATGGGCATGCCCAAAGTGATGGGTGCCCAGGTCGAGGAAATGCTCAACGCTGCCAACCTGTCCTTTGGCCTGTACCCGATGCTGACCGCCGGCGCCTGCCTGTCGCTGCTCAATCATGCCAGCGAAGCGCTCAAAGCCCAGTACCTGCCGGCCATGTACGAAGGGCGCTGGAGCGGTTCGATGTGCCTGACCGAACCCCATGCCGGCACCGACCTCGGTCTGATCCGCACCCGCGCTGAGCCGCAGGTCGATGGCAGCTACCGTATCAGCGGCACCAAGATCTTCATCACCGGTGGCGAGCAGGACCTTACGGAAAACATCATCCACCTGGTGCTGGCCAAGCTGCCGGATGCGCCGCAAGGCGCCAAGGGTATCTCGCTGTTCCTGGTGCCCAAGGTGCTGGTCGAGGCGGACGGCTCACTGGCTGAGGCCAATGCGCTCAGTTGTGGGTCGATCGAACACAAGATGGGCATCAAGGCTTCGGCCACCTGCGTGATGAACTTCGATGGCGCTGTCGGCTATCTGGTTGGCGACCTGAACAAGGGGCTGAACGCCATGTTCACCATGATGAACTACGAACGCCTGGGCGTCGGCATCCAGGGCCTGGCCTTGGGCGAGCGTTCTTACCAGAACGCCACTGAATATGCCCGCGAGCGCCTGCAAAGCCGCTCCGCGACGGGCCCGGCGGCAGCCGACCAGCCTGCCGACCCGATCATCGTGCACCCGGACGTGCGGCGCATGCTGCTGACCATGAAAGCCCTGAACGAAGGCGGGCGGGCGTTTTCCACTTATGTTGCGCTGCAACTGGACCTGGCCAAGTACAGCCAAGACCCTGCCGAGCGCAGCCGTGCCGAGGCACAAGTGGCGTTGTTGACGCCAGTGGCCAAGGCGTTCCTGACCGACATGGGCCTGGAAACCACCGTCCACGGCCAACAGGTGTTTGGCGGCCACGGTTACATTCGCGAATGGGGCCAGGAGCAGTTGATTCGCGATTGCCGTATCACACAGATCTACGAAGGCACCAATGGCATTCAGGCCATGGACCTGGTGGGCCGTAAACTGGTCGCCGACGGTGGCCGCACTTACGCCTTGCTTTCTGCGCAAATCAAGGCATTCGCCGAATCCCTCGACCCCTCGCGTGGCGAGTTCAGCGTGCCGCTCCTGGGCGCAGTCGCGAACCTGGACGAACTGACCGCCTGGGTACTGGACCGTGCGCAAGGTAACGCGCAGGAAATCGGTGCGGCGGCGGTGGAGTACCTGCATGTGTTCGGCTACACGCTGTACGCCTACATGTGGGCGCAAATGGCCGATGTCGCCCTGGGGCAAGAACAGCAATCAGGGTTCTACGTCAGCAAACTGGGTACGGCGCGGTTCTATTTCGAGCGTCTGTTGCCACGCATCCAGTCGCTCAGCGCCACCGTCAAAGCCGGCAGTGCCAGCCTGTTCCTGCTCGACGCCGATCAACTGTGAAGGGCACTGAGATGATCAACACCCGTGTCATTGCCCCGGCACCCGGGGCCTACAGCTATCCGCTGCTGATCAAGCGCCTGCTGCTTTCCGGTGTTCGCTATCAACCCGGTCAGGAAATTGTCTACGCCGACAAGCTGCGCTACACCTACACGACCTTGCTTGAACGCATTCAGCGCCTGGCCAATGTGCTGGTGCAGGCCGGGGTCAAACCTGGCGATACCGTGGCCTTGCTCGACTGGGACAGCCACCGCGCACTGGAGTGTTTTTTTGCCGTGCCGATGATCGGTGCGGTACTGCATACGGTCAATGTGCGCCTATCCGCCGAGCAGATCCGCTACACCATGAACCATGCCGAGGATCGCCTGGTGCTGGTGCATGATGATTTCCTGCCGTTGATGGACCAATTGCAGGGTGAGTTGCAGACGGTCGAGGGCTTTGTCCGCTTTAGCGACGCCGAGCCTTGTGTCACGGAATTGCCTGTGCTGGGTGAGTACGAGGCATTGCTTGCGGCGGCCGACAGTCAGTTCGAATTCCCCGACTTCGATGAACACTCGCTGGCGACCCTGTTCTACACCACTGGCACCACCGGCAACCCCAAGGGCGTCTATTTCACCCATCGCCAGTTGGTGCTGCATACACTCAACGAAATGGGCACGTTCGCCGCTTGCGGGGGCGAACCCTTGCTGCGCTCGTGCGATGTGTACATGCCGATTACCCCGATGTTCCATGTGCATGCCTGGGGCGTGCCGTATGTCGCCACTGCACTTGGGATCAAGCAGGTCTATCCCGGGCGCTATGAGCCCAACCAACTGGTGCGCTTGTTCCGTGAAGAGCAGGTGACGTTCTCTCACTGTGTACCGACCTTACTGCAGATGATGCTCGACTGCGAAGAAGGCCGAAAGACCAACCTTGATGGCTGGAAAATGCTTCTTGGCGGCAGCGCCTTGACCCAGGGCCTTGCGACACGGGCGAGCGCCCGAGGCATACGGGTGCACTGCGGTTACGGAATGTCCGAGAGCTGTCCGCTGCTGTGCCTGACGCGTCTGAGCCCCGAAGACCTGGCACTGCCCATGGAGCAGCAGGTGCCGCTACGGATCAACGCTGGTGTGCCGATTCCGCTGGTCGACCTGCGCATTGTCGACGAGCAGGGCCGCGACGTGCTGCACGACGGTGAAAGTCTGGGTGAGGTCGTGGTGCGCGCGCCCTGGCTTACCCAGGGTTACCTGAAAGAGCCCGAGCAAGGCGCCGCATTATGGGCCGGCGGCTGGATGCACACCGGCGACATGGGCTGCATCAATGAGCGCGGTGTGGTACAGATTCGCGACCGGATCAAGGATGTGATCAAGACGGGCGGCGAGTGGATCAGCTCGGTGGCGCTGGAGAGCTTGATCAGCCAGCACCCCGACGTCGATTCGGTGGCGGTGGTGGGGATTGCCGATGCGCAATGGGGCGAGCAACCGTTGGCCCTGGTGGTCCGCGCCGCGGGTGTGCAACTGGATCAGCAGTCCCTTGCCCAGCACCTGCAGCAATTTGTCGACAGTGGCAGCTTGAATAAATGGGCGGTGCCACGGCAAGTGCGTTTTGTGGACGAAATACCGAAAACCAGCGTTGGCAAGATCAACAAGAAGCTGATCCGCGAGATGCATGCCCGGTAGCCGCGGGCTGGTCCTGCGCTGCGAGGCGGCTGTCAGTTACCTTCGCTGGCTTGGCAAGACGCGTTGAACCGACGGGCTTCGAGAGCGCTGAGATTGCGATCAGCGTTCTCGCCCCGTCCCAACTATCGTGATCGGTAAAGCCAATCAACCCATAAGAACGTCTTGAATATGCTTCTTAACGACACGCTTAGCCTTGGCGCTACAGGGGATGTTCCCTGATCAGTCACAGATGATTACTCTCTTCCTATTCGGCGCAAATGCGAGATTCATCGGCGGTGCCGAGGTATTTGAATACCTCCATCTCAACAACCTTTCCCGATCGAGATTTCCCTCTCTGCGGTGGGGCTGGCAACGTCGCTTTCCCGCATTGGCGCATGGCGATCCGCTTGCTGAGACTAAAAAATCTGCTCACTCAGAGAGGTCACATGCGCTACGCATTTGAAAGTGTGCTCAAGAACAAAAACATGGCTTATCGAAATGCTGACGCCTTGCCTGCAGCGGAGGGAACCCCCGTTCGGGTGGCATTTATCCTGATGGACAATTTCTCAATGATGTCCTTCACCGGGGCAGTGGATGCATTGGTTACTGCCAACCTGATGAGCCAGAAACCCCTGTACGAGATACTGACGGTGGGTATCTCGGGGCGCCAGGTAATAAGCGATCTGGGCATCGTCATTTCAGCGGATTGCGAACTGGGTCAGCTAGAGGACAATCAGGAGGTCGTTATTGTCGCGGGAGGTTTCCGTGTTCAACTGCAGGGTGACCCATTGCTTCGACGCAAGCTTCGAGCCGGCGCCTCATCGGGGGCGATAATGGGGGGATTGTGGAACGGTGCTTTTTTCCTGGCGGAAGCGAATTTGCTGGACGGATTCGAGTGTGCGTTTCATCCGGATGGCCGGGCGATGATGGCCGAGGTGTTTCCAAACGTCAGTGTTTCCAGCCGTACCTACGTTTTTGATCGGGGCCGTATCAGTTGTGCCGGCGCCAACAGCTCGCTACGCATGATGCTCGAGTTGATGCGGCAAACCGGCAAGCAGGAACTGGTATGCGCAGTGGAGGAGGTGCTGCGTTGCGACGAATCGGATGATGCTTCAGATATATCCGTCATTGGCGTTGACTCAGACCCGACGTTGCCTCAGACGCTCAAGTCGGCATTAGAGCTGATGCGCCAGAATATCGAAGAGCCACTGACGATCGATGAGCTGGCCGCCTGTGTCAGAATTTCAAAGCGCCAGCTGGAGCGCTGGTTTTGCCGTTTCATGGAGGCTACACCGACTCGGTATTACCTGGAGTTACGTCTGACACGAGCGAGGCAGCTCATTGCGCAAAGTAATCGGCCGATTGGGGAAATTGCTGTCGCCACCGGTTTCGTCAGCATTTCACATTTCCATCGACGCTTTAGGGATTTTTTTGGCATAGCGCCCGGAAGCCTCCGGGTGACTGGCGAACGTAAGCATTGAACACTCGAGAAGAACGCCGCTTCTTAAGCTCCACGGTCTGCAGTGCGTTGTCAGAAAACGCGTGGAGGAGGGCGCGCACTTGTCGATCGCAGAGGCCTGAGCGACCGCTCAGGGGAGTGAACAACGGCGTGGCTGGCGCTGGACTTCACCCAGCGCTCGGTACTACCTGTCCATCGTGCTGTCCATCGTGCTGACCACCGATTTCGCTCCGAGGGCGAGCACCTGCATTGACCAATGGTGCAGCCGAATTTAGCGTTCGGCTTGACCTGTGAAATTTTTCGTGTATTTTTTCATGAAAAATAACTCAAATAATTTCACGGCATGCCCCTGACAATGAAGATGCACGAAGAAGTCGAAGGCCTGGCGATCTTTATTCACGATCTGCGCACATTCAAGAACCTGACACTGGGCGAACTGGCTGAACGCGTTGATCGTTCGGATGACTTTCTTTCCAAGGTTGAACGGGGTGTTTCGCGCCCGACCGTGGCGGACCTGACGGCGATTAGCGAAACACTCGGTGTATCGACCGCGTACTTTTACAACCTTAGCAAGCCCCGTGGCATCCGTTGGGTTACTCGCCCCCATGAGCGGCGCACACTGTATTTCGGCTCTGGCATTACCGACGTGCTGGCCTCGCCCAATATTGCTGGCGGCTTCTCCATGCTCGACAGTCGTCTTGAACCGGGTGCCACCAGTGGTGATCAGTACCTGAACGACCGTTCGGAGCAGGGCTGTTTAGTGCTCGAAGGCGAACTGACGGTTTGGCTGGAAGACGGCGACGCCGTGACACTCCATGCAAACGACAGCTTCCAGCTGCAACCCCACACGCTTTTCCGTTACGCCAACCTGACGGACAACCTCACTCGCGTGCTCTGGGTATTCAATTGAATTCGTTCACCTCACAAGGATAAGAAGATGAGTGCGATCTTTCCGGATCTGCTGACTGAAGTGCGCTCTTTCCGAGCGAAATACCCTGAAGTGCGT
Source organism: Pseudomonas laurentiana (assembly GCF_014648275.1). GTDB lineage: Bacteria > Pseudomonadota > Gammaproteobacteria > Pseudomonadales > Pseudomonadaceae > Aquipseudomonas > Aquipseudomonas laurentiana. The sequence goes on along the minus strand of NZ_BMQU01000002.1, from coordinate 131,631 downwards.
TATGTGGACTTGATTGCGCTGGATATTCCCGGGCACTTCTATGGCAAGCGCTATCCCATGGATATGCTTGAGAAAGTCGCAGCAGGGGCGCCGCTGAAGTTGCCTCAGAACTGTGTACTGCTGGGTACCCAGGGCGGCCTATACACGATTGGCGACTATTGCTTTGCCGATGGTGACCCGGATGCATCACGGCGCCTGGTGCCCGGTACGTTGAAACCGGTGCGCTGGGAAAAGGAAGTGATCGCGCAGATGCTGATCACGTCGGACGGCACCTCGACGCCTATCGAGTTCGAGCCCCGTGAAGTGCTGGCCCGTGTGATCGAACGCCTTGCCCGGCGTGGAGTACGCCCGGTGGTCGCCTTCGAACTTGAATTCTACCTGTTCGATCGCAAGCTCAAGGACGGCCTGCCACAATTCCCACGCGACACGTCGACCGATGATGAAGACGACCAGCCGAACATGCATATCGAACGACTGTCGCGTTTTTCGTCGGTACTGCACGAGATGGTCGATGTCGCCAACGAGCAGGGCGTGCCGGCGAACGTCATCACGGCGGAGCTGGGCCCAGGCCAATTCGAAATCAACTTCTCCCACAGCGATGATGCCCTGAGTGCGGCGGACTGGTCGGCGCTGTTCTGTCGCAGCACCCGCGGCGTTGCGATGAAACACGGCTATCGCGCCAGCTTCATGAGCAAGCCTTACCTGGACGCCCCGGGTAGCGGGATGCATGTGCATGTCAGCCTGTACGACGAGGCCGGAAACAACATCCTGGCAGGCTCTGAGCAGCGCAACCTGCGCCATGCGGTGGCGGGTTGCCTGGAATTGCTGCCCCATTGCATGCCGATCTTCGCCCCCAACCACAATGCCTATCGCCGCTACGGCGCGATGGTCAACGCTGCCAGCCTTGCGAGCTGGGGCTTTGAAGACCGAGATGCGTGCATTCGCATTCCCGAGTCCGACCCGCGCAACCTGCGTATCGAACACCGGCTGGCCGGCGCCGACGCCAACCCGTACCTGGTACTGGCGGCCATCCTGACGGGGATGGAGTACGGCCTGGATCGCGGCGTCGAACCCATTGCGCCGCTGAACGATAACCGCAAGAGCGGCATCGATTTCCCCAAGGACGCGCTGAGCGCAGTGGCTTCCATGCGTCACCATCCGGTGATCAATGAAGGGCTGGGCAGTGAGTTCGTGATGGTCTACTGCGAAAACAAGCGCCAGGAACAACTGGATTTTCTGAATGAAATCAATGCTCGCGAGTATCGCTGGTTTCTGTAAGTCCTGATGCTCACGTTACGCCGCACGCGCTAACCACAAGTTTGAATACAACTCGAAATATTGATTTGCCGGAGGATGATATGCCACGTGTGCCAGTTATCGGCATCACTGCATGCACCAGCGAAATTGAGCTGCATGCTACCCAGACCATCAGCGAGAAGTATGCCCGTGCTGCGAGCCAGGCGGCGTGCGGTTTGCCGATCGTGATTCCCAGTCTCGCCGACCTGATGGATACCGCCGACATCATTGACCTGGTGGATGGGCTGATCTTTACCGGCTCGCCGTCCAACATAGAACCGTTCCATTACAACGGCCCGGCCAGTGCGCCGGGCACCCGTCACGACCCCGCGCGTGATGCCACGACCTTGCCGCTCATGCGTGCGGCCATCGCTGCGGGTGTTCCGGTTCTCGGTATTTGCCGTGGATTTCAGGAGATGAATGTGGCGCTGGGAGGCACCCTTCACCAGAAAGTTCATGAGACCGGTTTGTTCATGGACCACCGTGAAGGCAAGGACGAGCCCATGGAAAAGCAATATGGCCCACGCCACAAGATGCATATACAGCCGGGCGGCATGATGGACCGCATGGGCTTGCCACCGATCATCGATGTCAATTCCATACATGGCCAGGGCATTGATGCGCTGGCGCCCGGGCTAAGGGTGGAAGCACGTGCACCGGATGGATTGGTGGAAGCGATCTCGGTTGAAAACAGCAAGGGGTTTGCCCTGGCCGTTCAATGGCATCCGGAGTTTCAGGTACTTGAAAACCCGCACTACCTGACGATCTTCCAGTCATTTGGAAAAGCCTGCCGGCAACGCTCGGTACTGCGCCAGCTGATGTTGAAGTCCGCCTGAATACTGGCCGTTCTCACTATAAAAAAAGTGCCCCCGCAGCCCGGCTGCGTATTTTGATGGAGATAAGTCGATGAGTGAAAAAAATTCGCAAACGCTGGCCTGGCAGGCGATGAGCCGTGATCATCATCTAGCACCCTTCAGCGATGTCAAACAACTTGCCGAGAAAGGCCCGCGCATCATCACCTCGGCGAAGGGCGTGTACCTGTGGGACAGCGAAGGCAACAAGATTCTCGATGGCATGGCTGGCTTGTGGTGCGTGGCCGTCGGCTACGGTCGTGACGAACTGGCCGATGTGGCCAGCAGGCAGATGAAGGAACTGCCGTACTACAACCTGTTCTTCCAGACCGCGCACCCGCCCGCGCTGGAGCTGGCCAAGGCGATTGCCGATGTGGCCCCGCAAGGCATGAGCCATGTGTTCTTCACCGGCTCCGGCTCCGAAGGCAACGACACCGTATTGCGTATGGTGCGCCATTACTGGGCACTCAAAGGCAAGCCGCAGAAGAAGGTGGTCATCGGTCGCGTTAACGGCTACCACGGCTCCACCGTGGCCGGCGCGGGCCTGGGCGGCATGAGCGGCATGCACCAGCAGGGCGGCCTGATCCCGGATATCGTGCACATCCCGCAACCGTACTGGTTCGGCGAAGGCGGCGACATGACCGAAGCCAAGTTCGGCGTATGGGCGGCCGAGCAGTTGGAAAAGAAAATTCTGGAAGTCGGCGAGAACAATGTTGCCGCCTTTATCGCCGAGCCGATCCAGGGCGCTGGCGGCGTGATCATTCCGCCGCAAACCTACTGGCCGAAGGTCAAGGAAATCCTCGCCAAGTACGACATCCTCTTCGTCGCCGACGAAGTAATCTGTGGCTTCGGCCGCACGGGCCAATGGTTCGGCTCCGACTACTACGACCTCAAGCCCGACCTGATGACCATCGCCAAGGGGCTCACGTCCGGTTATATCCCCATGGGCGGTGTGATCGTGCGTGACGAAGTGGCCAAGGTGATCAGCGAAGGCGGCGACTTCAACCACGGCTTCACCTACTCCGGCCACCCGGTAGCGGCGGCGGTGGGCCTGGAAAACCTGCGTATCCTGCGAGAAGAGAAGATTATCGAGCAGGTTCGCGAAGTGACCGCGCCGTATCTGCAAAACCGCCTGCGTGAGCTGGCTGACCACCCGCTGGTGGGCGAAGTGCGCGGCCTGGGCATGCTCGGAGCGATCGAGCTGGTGAAGGATAAGGCCACGCGGACGCGTTATGAAGGCAAGGGGGTCGGCATGATCTGCCGTCAGCATTGCTTCGACAACGGCCTGATCATGCGCGCTGTGGGCGACACCATGATCATCGCACCGCCGCTGGTGATCACCCTTGAAGAGATCGACGAACTGGTGGAAAAGGCTCGTAAGTGCCTGGACCTGACCTATCAGGCTATCCACTAAGACAGAGCACCTCGGCAGATTCATGCCGAGGTGCTCGCTTTACGCTCAGCCGCTGAAATGAAACACCCTTCAGCCCTTGATCTTGATTGCCACGCTTCGGTGATCCCACCGCCCACGCTGATGTCGAAGTGCGCTTGATTTGTGAAATTATTCATGTATTTTTTCATGAAAATAACTTGAACAATTTTACAGCTGCCCTTAACCATGGCCCACAAGCTCGCTTCACAGCATGCTGCTCGCGATACTGACATCCTGCCGAATCGCCCTCTGCACAGCGCTTTGAGGGGCGCTTGGTCCTGTCTCCTCTGCTGCCTACCCCTCAGTTTTCACAAAAATGTCGGCAGCTCCTGTGCTGGTTGATACGTATCTGGACCTTGCCCTGGATAATAAGGCGCAAGCATTCGCGTTATCGGCTTTTTGAGGCGTAGCGTAAGGGGCTTTGCAGCGCATGCAATTTTTTGATCTATGGGTTTAATTATGAAAATGCACGAAGAAGTTGAAGGCCTGGCAATACTTATTCGCGATTTGCGCAAATTCAAAGGCCTGACGCTAGGCGAGCTGGCTCAACGCATTGGTCGTTCGGTTGGCTTTCTTTCCCAGGTTGAACGGGGTGTGTCGCGCCCAACCGTGGCGGACCTGACGGCCATTAGCGAAACACTCGGTGTATCAACAGCCTATTTTTACAACCTGAATAAGCCACGCGACCTTAGCTGGGTAACTCGTCCGCATGAACGTCGTACGCTGTATTTCGGAGGTGGTATTACCGACGTCCTGGTCTCGCCCACGATAGCCGGTAGCTTCTCCATGCTGGACAGCCGCCTTGAACCTGGGGCAACCAGTGGTGACGAATATCTGGACGACAGTTCGGAGCAGGGCTGCTTCGTGCTTGAAGGTGAGCTGACCGTCTGGCTGGATGAAGGCGATCCCGTGACCCTCTACGCAAACGACAGTTTTCAGCTACAACCCCATGCCAGCTTCCGTTATGCCAACCTGACGGACAAGCTCACCCGCGTGCTCTGGGTATTCAATTGAGTTTGATCAGGCTCAATTTTTCATCGTGTTCGCGACCGTGCGAGAGAGGCATCAGCTTTATTTAGCGCTAATGGCTTCGTGGCTTTTCCACATTTCTGAAAATCCTAAACATAGGATTTCATTGATTTTTTTTGATTTCGTGCTTGACGCTCCAGCGGTAAAAACGTTTAATTCCGCTGCGGCCCAGATAGCTCAGTCGGTAGAGCAGGGGATTGAAAATCCCCGTGTCGGCGGTTCGATTCCGTCTCTGGGCACCACTACTTCTAAACCCCTGACTCCTATGGTTTCAGGGGTTTTCTGTTTTTAGCGACCGCAGCCAGCGCAGCAGGATAGCGATAGGTATCTGATGCAGCGCTACACCTGGCAACGGCCACATCGTTTCAACGGCGGGCTAGCACCCGCCGTGGTTAGTTGACTACTACAACCCAGGCTCAACGGACGCAGGGTGTTCAATCATGCTCAAGTTGAACGTATTCCAACATTTTCTGACTTCCATCAAGAATGTCACTACAGATTGCCTTGCGAGCTCCCGCGCCATCTCGTTTCTTGAGCGCGTCGAGCACATCCCAGTGATGGTCAATCGCCATGCGCTCGTTGAAGCTTCCATAGGCGCGAGCAATGAGCGGCCCAGTACGCATCCACAAGCCGTCCAGTAGGCTGGCAAGTACCGGCATGTCAGCGATTTCCGTCAAGCTGAAATGAAACTCGTGATTGAAGATCAATGCTGACGTCAAGTCATTGTCTTTAATCGCTGCGAGGTTATTTTGAATGCAGGTTTCCAGCCGCATCAATTGTTGCGGGGTCACTAACGAGGCAGCGGTCTCGGCTGCCAATCCTTCGAGCGAGAGCCGAATGCTTCTAATCTCCAGGTACTGCTTGGAGGTCAATACTGGGACGCGAATGTCTCTCGGTGTCTTGAGAACCAGAGCCTGCTCCTTCGCCAATTGAAGAATGGCATCCCGAACAGGCGTGACACTCGTACCCAATTGTTCAGCAAGGTCGCGTATGCGTAGCCGGTCGTTAGGCTGGAAGCGGCCGGTGATCAAAGCCTCTCGGAGCAAGCCATAGATACCGCTGCCAAGATAGGAGTGTTTTAGGTTCTCAATAGGGTAATTCATCGCGTACTCGTGTGCGGCACATGCCCGGCTGGATAGGGGAGGCTACCGGCAGCGATTATCGAGTAACTCAAACATGTTGCCCACCGTTTACGTGAATTTCCGCGCCATTGACATACGAAGCGCCGTGCGTGCAAAGGAAATGCACAAGTGCGGCGACTTCCTCGGGCTTACCCATGCGTTTCATTGGAATCGATCGCTCGACTATCAGCTCGGTGCCGGCGGATAGGATGGAGGTATCGATTTCCCCGGGAGCGATCGCGTTTACGCGAACACCGTGAGGCCCGAAGTCATGCGCCATCTCGCGAGTCAGGGCGGATAGCGCCGCTTTCGAGCAGGCGTAAGCGACACCTGCAAACGGGTGGACGCGCGAACCCGCAATGGAGGTGACGTTGATAACGGAGCCTTTTGCCCTCTTGAGCTCCTCAAAAAGCCCCTGAGCCAGCAGTGCTGTCGAGAAGATGTTCACATTGAAAACGTTCAGCCAGGTCGAATAGTCGGATTCCAAAACCCCTAGCCGCTCCCCATCTGAGCCTTTTGGTGAAATGCCTGCGTTATTAACTAGGGCATCCAGTCGGCCACCGAGCTTCTCCCTGATTTCCGGAAGTCTGCGCTGTACATCCTCCACGTTCCCGAGGTCGAGGTGAATGTGGTTGGCCATCCCTTCGGCCCATGGGCAGCCTTCGCCCAGATCCTGCCTCGAAGCGGTAAAGACTCGCCAACCCGCGGCACTGAAATGTTTCACGGTCGCGTGGCCGATGCCTCGGCTCGCACCGGTGAGAAGCAGAGTACGTTGATCGGTCATGACGGGATCCCTCTCATTGGTGAAAACGAGTGTAGCGCAAAATATGATGCATCATATTTATTGTGTGGTTTAATGGACTCTGTCCTCACCGGAGGAAGCGTCACATTCGATCGATTGCTGCCACTACAAGAAAACTGCCATCCCTTTAAAGCTGCCCACGACCCGTAGCTGACCTGGAGAGACGCATGAATAAGAAAATCGCAGCTGTACTTTTGCTTGGAACAATTGCAGGCCCGCTGAGTGCCGCTGAAAAGCTAACCGTGGTTTCCTTTGGCGGGAACAATCGCCAGGCTCAAGAGAAGGCGTTCTACAAACCCTTCACAGCCAAGAGCGCCACGGCCATCATGGCTGATGACTACAATGGCGAAATGGCTAAGATCAAGGTGATGGCCGACACCGGTAAGACCAGTTGGGATGTTGTGGAGGTCGAATCTCCTGAGCTCATCCGTGGCTGCAGTGAGGGGTTGTTCGAGCCCTTGGACTGGAGCCGGATAGGGAAGAAGGAGGATTTCATTCCTGCCGCTGTCAGCGACTGTGGCGTCGGCATTTTCATCTGGTCGACTGTGCTTACCTATGATCCCAAGAAGCTAGCCACTAGCCCGCAAGGTTGGGCCGACTTCTGGGACATAAAAAAATATCCCGGTAAGCGCGGCCTTCGTCGCGGAGCGAAATTCACGCTGGAGTTCGCGCTGCTTGCGGACGGAGTAAGCAACCAAGACCTCTACACGCTTCTCGGCACTGAAGCGGGTATTCAACGGGCTTTCAAAAAGCTCGACGAAATCAAATCCAACATCCAATGGTGGGATTCCGGCGCGCAACCTCTGCAATGGTTGGTAGCCGGTGACGTGGTCATGACCTCCGCCTACAACGGCCGTGTCACCTCTGCCCAGGAGGAAGGCCAGTCATTTGCAATGCAATGGAATGGAAGCCTTTACGACCTCGACCACTGGGCGATCGTGAAAGGGTCTCCGAAAAAGGAATTGGCAGAGCGCTTCATTGCTTTCGCTAGCGAGCCTGTTCAACAGAAGAATTACGTCGAAGCCATTCCCTATGGGCCCAGCAACACAAACGCGATGAGCTTGGTAGATAAACGTGTTGGCGAAAAACTCCCGACTGCACCCGAAAATCTAAAAAACGCCCGGGCTACCGACGCCGAGTTTTGGATCGATCATGGTGAGGATCTGGAGGAGCGATTCAACGCTTGGGTCAATAAGTGATGCATGGCGCCCTTGGAAACAGGGGCGCCATTCGAAAGCCGGATGAGGACGTGAGTCATGCCACTTGAAAATTTAGCTGTTGATGACAGCTTACTGGAAGCTGCTCCAGCTCTGGTCACTGATGCACAAGCGTCCGCAGTGCTCCAGCAGCAATTTGGTTTAAGCGGCAAGCTCGAAAAATTGGGCGGAGAGCGAGACCTCAATTTCCGCGTGGTTCTTGAAGACGGGTCATCTCGGTTGTTCAAGCTCTCCCATCCGCTTGAGAACCCCGATGTGGTCGACTTCCACAACCAGGCGATGCTAAGGATCGAACGTCGAGATCCCGATCTTCCGGTTCAACGCGTGCATCCGTCGCTTGACGGCCAGTACGCCACCTTTGTTGAGATTGATGGGCAGCACATGCTGGCCCGACTCCTGTCTTTTGAAGAGGGTATGTCCCTTCACTGCGTGGGTCGCACCACAACGGCGTTTCGCCGAGTCATTGGGCAGTCCATTGCTCGGCTTGACGTAGCGCTGGAAGGCTTCACTCATCCTGCCGCTGGGCATGCTCTGCTCTGGGACATGCAGCATGCCGCGCACCTTCGACCGCTCCTGACTCACATCGAGCCAGGTCAGGGGCGAAGCATCGTCGAGCAAAGTCTTGACCTGTACGAATCCGTCGTCTTGCCCCGGATCCCTCGGCTCCGAAAGCAGGTTATTCACAATGACACGAACCCGCACAACATTATCGTGGATGCCGAGAGCCCTAATGTCCTGCGGAGCATTCTTGATTTCGGTGACATGGTGTCCGCACCATTGGTGAACGAAGTAGCGGTTGCCGCTTCATACCACCTTGGGCAGGTCGGCGATGTCCTGGAGCCGGCATTGGATGTCATTGGCGCTTACCACCAACACAATCCGCTTACGCAGGATGAGTTGGCACTGCTGCCGGAGCTGCTCGCCACGCGGTTGGCATTAGCCCTTTGCATCAACTCATGGCGCGCCGAGCTCCATCCTGAGAATCGTGAGTACATCCTTCGAAACGCCCAGCGCGCGTGGGCAAATTTGAAGGCCATGTCGTCTCTGTCTCGATCTGAAATTGAAGATCGAATTTCTTCAGCGTGCCTGCGAGAGGTCAAAGCATGAGCATGATCAACGGTTTCACTTCAGAGGACGCAACACGGCTTTCGGAAACGGAACGACGCTTGATTGAGCGCCGCGAGCGTCTTTTGGGTCCGGCGTACCGTCTTTTCTACGAACGACCGCTCCATACCGTTCGAGGGGAGGGCGTTTGGCTCTACGATGAGCAGGGCCGTCGTTATCTGGATGCCTACAACAACGTCGCGTCCATCGGTCACTGCCATCCCCGAGTGGTTGAGGCAATGTATCGGCAGTCGCTTCTGCTGAACACGCACACCCGCTACCTGCAAGAGGGCATTCTCGACTATGCAGAACAACTGTTGGGCACATTCTCTGGTGACTTGGATCGAGTCATGTTCACCTGCACCGGTAGTGAAGCGAATGACCTCGCGCTTCGGATCGCCAAGCAGTACACAGGCGGTACCGGCGTCATCATCACCCAATTTGCCTACCACGGTGTAACTGGAGACATCGCCGAGCTTTCGCCGTCGCTCGGTCGCGGCATGGTGCTCCCGGAACATGTCCGTACCGTTCGCGCACCTGACGCTTACCGTCTGGGGGCCGAAAACGTGGCGTCGACTTTCGCCGCAGACGTACGTGCCGCGATCGATGACTTGAACGCGCACGGTATCCGTCCTGCGGCTATTTTGCTGGATGGCATCTTCTCCAGCGACGGTGTCCTGCCCGGGCCGGCTGGTTTCCTCGCTGAAGGTGTTGCATTGGCCCAGGCAGAAGGAATGCTGTACATCGCAGATGAGGTACAGCCAGGCTTTGCGCGTACCGGTCTGAACATGTGGGGTTTTTCGAGGCATAACGTGCGTCCGGATATTGTCACGCTCGGTAAGCCCATGGGTAATGGTCAGCCCATTGCCGGTATCGTTGGACGCTCTGAGGTAGTTGATGACTTCGGAAGGAACATGCGCTACTTCAATACGTTTGGAGGCAACCCCGTCTCGTGTGCCGCAGGCCAAGCTGTTCTGGACGTCATCCAGGAAGAACATCTGCAGCAGAGATCGCATGACATTGGCGGTTATCTGCTGGATGGCCTGACAAAGCTTGCGGAGCGCCATGAAATGATCGGTGACGTCAGGGGGGCTGGCATGTTCCTCGGTGTTGAGCTCGTCACTGACCGTGCGACGAAGCGACCAGCAGCCGAACAGGCTCGCAAGGTCGTCAACTCAATGCGTGAACATGGGGTGCTGATCAGTGCCGCCGGCCCGCTCGAAAACGTGCTCAAGATACGACCGCTATTGGCGTTTACGAAAGAGCATGCAGAGATTCTTATCGAGGCGGTCGATGTTGCAATGCAAGGGGTTCATTGAACCTATCGCGAGCTTTTCGAAGCGTGGCACGCCATCGAGCATCAGGCGGACGCTAAGGCGGGGCCGTGCTCGTTGCTTGACGAGTACGGTTACAGCTTGAAAACGTGATCAATCTGCTTGATCCACAAGCCGGACGTCATGCATCAGCTACCGAATCCAAAGCAGGCACTCGCAAACCTCGCCAAGTTAAGGTTTATAAAAACCCTCATTCAGGTGAAGTCGTCGAAACCAAAGGCGGGAATCATAAAACGCTGAAGGAGTGGAAGGCTCAATACGGTTCTGACACCGTGGAGTCTTGGCTCGCAACGTGATGTTGGTTTGTAAACATGAAGGGCCTTACGCAGGGCCCTTTTTTATTGCAGAGAAGGACTTCATTGCCCGGCGGATATCAAGTGAATGCAATAGCCGGCGTTCCGCCGAACTTTGAAGTGGCTGTTGTTACGGCTTAGGGATCAAGTAACTTTTAGTCGGGCTTCGCCAGTACTGACCGTTTCTACTTCGGCAGGCAGCAGCAGTGGGGTAGTAGCCGTAGTCATGTATTTGGGCATATGTTTATGCTCTTTTAGTTGTTGATTCTCTATCGTTTTCGCTCTCAACTATCGGCTTTTTTACTAGGCGAGAATTAATGGGCAAGCGGTGTGAAGTAGTGGTTCTCGGCTTAGGTGCCATGGGCGCTGCAACGGTTTATCAATTGGCGAAGGCCGGTGCGAATGTGGTCGGTATCGACCGTCATCACCCACCCCACAACTTGGGTTCCAGCCATGGCGATACGCGCATTACCCGACTTTCGGTAGGTGAGGGTGCGCAATACGTTCCCATCGTGCGCAATTCCCATCGCATTTGGCGTGAGCTCGAGGAACTGACGGGGGAGTCACTGTTCGAACAGTCCGGTCTGTTGGTACTGACCTCAAGCCCTGAGTTCGACCCAAACGATAAAACAGACTTCACCCAGCGCACCATTGGCCTGGCGCAGACCTATGGCATTGAGCATGAAGTGTTGTCCGCCGAGCAGATTCGCCAGCGCTTCCCGCAGTTCGCCAACGTGCACGATACCGCCATCGGTTACTTTGAACCAGGTGGTGGCTTCGTCCGCCCTGAGCGCTGCATCGATGTGCAGCTCAAGCAGGCCGAACAGAATGGCGCCATCCTGTATAAGGGCGAGACAGTCACCGATATCAGTTCGGACGAGAAGGGCGTTACGGTCATTACAAACCAGCGCACGCTGTTTGCCGATAAGCTTGTGATCAGCGCGGGCAACTGGATCGGTGGCTTGTTGGGCGAGCCGTTTGACAGCCTGCTCAGTGTCTATCGGCAGAAGCTTTTCTGGTTCGAGCTGGAGGAGAGCGCCGGGCTGGTGGGCCACTCACCGACGTTTATCCTCACCCACGGTCGTGGAGACGACAAAATCAACTACGGCTTCCCTGCGTTAACCGGCGAGGGCAGCCTGAAAATCGCCACCGCGCAGTACCACACTTCTTCATTGCCACAAACAATGGATCGTACGGTCTCGGCGGCCGAAGAGCAGGACATGTATGAGCAGCAGGTGCATGGCCGCATCTCCGGCGTTACCTCGAAGGTGGTCAAGTCGGCGGTCTGCGCCTACACCGTGACGCCGGATCGACATTTCATCATCGACGAGCATCCGTCGTTACAGCACACCTTGGTGGTGTCAGCCTGTTCCGGTCACGGCTTCAAACATTCCGCTGCACTGGGCGAAGCGTTTGCGCAGTGGTGTATGCGCGGCTCGACCGATTTGGATCTCTCATCATTCTCCCTGAAACGCTTCGAAGGAAAACTATCGTGAAACGTGTCGCTCTCTCCGTTGCACTGCTGGTTACTGCCATGGGTTCTGCCTATGCCGAAACCCTGAAAATCGCAGTGGTGCCTGTGCCCCATGCCGAGATCCTGGAATTTCTCAAACCTGAGCTGGCCAAGGAGGGGGTAACGCTGGATGTTAAAGTCTTCTCTGACTATATCCAGCCAGATCGGCAGACAGATGAAGGCTTGCTGGACGCCAATTACTTCCAGAGCAAGCCGTACTACGAGGCGTACAAAAAAGACCGCCCAAGCAGCGATCAGGTGCCAATTGTCGCCGTGCACGTCGAACCCTTCGGTGCCTACTCGAAGAAGATCAAATCCATCAGTGAGCTCAAGGATGGCGCTACCATCGCAATCCCCAACGATCCGACCAACTCCGGTCGTGCACTGCTGTTGATCGCCAAGCAAGGCTTGATCACCCTTAAAGATCCCGACAACATCATGGCGACGCGCCTCGACATCGTCAGCAACCCCAAACATCTGAAATTTCAGGAGCTAGAGGCGGCCATGTTGCCGCGCGTGCTTAACCAGGTCGACTTGGCATTGATCAAAGCCAACTATGCGTTGGAAGCAAAGCTTGAACCTCACAAGGATGCTCTGTTTATCGAAAGCTCGGAGTCACCATACGCCAATTACCTGTATGTACGTCGCGATCAGGCGAACGCCCCGGCGGTACTAAAACTCGGCGCTTTGCTTAATTCCCCCGAAGTTAAGAAGTTCATCCTTGAGCGCTATCACGGCGATGTTGTGCCTGCCTTCTAACGCACCAGCACTTGCCCTGTGTCATTACACCTGCTGGCTTTGCTCATGTCATGGCTCGTGTAAGGGGCATGTGTGGCAATGATTTGAAGAGTCCGACGATGGTACTTGGAAATCGGAAATGTGATGCGGGTGAGCTGTCGATTAACTGAATAAAGATTCGAGCTTTTCGGAGGCCACGTTGTCCCGTTTAGCTGACACGTCCTTTAGGTAGAAATCCATGAACTGGGTAACGCATCGAATCTCGCGTTTCCACACGTTCTTTTCGATTCCCTCGGAGGAATCAGCGGCACGGTTGCCTTGGAAAATTCTCCAGTTGGGGTTGATCGGCCAATCTCGGAAGTCCGTGGCCGGGTTTGCTAGGAAACGGGGTTTTGTGGAAAAGCGACCGGGGGTTAGGGGGTTAGTGGAAATGGACAAAGGTCGGCCATCCTTTCCTGACACATAATTTAACATAATATACATTATGAGTAAGTTTGTATTGAGGCCTCAGACCCATGGCAGGCTGCTTTTCAGCATGGCTCACAACAGCTTTGGCTCTCTGCTGGACTCCAGCAGGAATTCCTTCTGTGAGATTCCTAGGCGAACGTTCAACGGATCACGGCGGTCCATTTGTTGAAACATTGCCGATCAGCATGTGCGGGACATCGACCAGTTTGTCTTCATAGTCGAACCGATCGGCAACCGGACCTCCCGGGAATAACGAGCGTTCGTGAATACATTGCGATAACGCACAAGCCTTTTTTCTTGCTTGCTCAGCCCAATGCGCGATCTGGTAGCGTTGGCTTGGGCATTTATGTCAGCCAAAATGTTGCCAGCAAGTTGCAGCTTCCGGTACATCCTGGATGATGTTGTGATTCAGGTCTTAGTTTGGTTGCAACAGTCCTTTCGCTCGTGCTCATTCAGTGCTTGGGTACCAGATTCAGAGCATGCTGTTTTCGTTGATTTGTGGTTTGTAACCGATTAGTCGTGTTTCTGGCACGCGATCAAATGATGCCGTACTTGCTTGAAAAATGACGCGCATGTATAGGCTACCCCTAGCGCATCTGATGCATTAACCTGTTTCTATATACAAAAAGACTATAACTCAACTAAATGTCTATTTAGTTGAGTTACTTATTTATAAAATCCTGTGGCGTTCTTCCCCTGCCCTTACCGCACGAAAATCGCCACTACAGTTCCTTGCGCTATGATCAATCTATCTACGCTCAAAGTGAGAGTGCCATGCCGATTACACCTGTGGGTCAAAGGGTGCGTTTGTATGAGAACGATGAGCTGGATTCGGTACTTCAGGCGATGGCGCGACAGGCTGCGGCACTGTTACCACCCGCTCATGCCGTACTGATTGGTATCCAGCGCCGGGGCGAACCGCTGGCACAACGACTACAGCAACACCTTTCACGTCAGACCGGTTTGCCGGATTTACCTCTTTACCCGCTCAAGGTCAAACGTTATGCCGATGACCTCAAAGTGCTGCATACCCGCACGCAATTGACCGAAAATCCGCTTTTGGGTGCGCTGGACCTCTCCAACAGCACCCTGCTTGTTGTCGATGACGTGCTGTTTGAAGGCCATTCGCTCCTGCGTACGTGTGCGTACTTGGCGCAATTGGGGGCTCGTCGGGTTTACACGGCGGTGTTGGTCGATCGACATGTCTGTCAGCAACCGATTCATGCCGACATTGTCGGAGTGCATCTGCAAGTTGCGGCTACTGATATTGTGGAATGCAACGTCCCTCCTTACGAGTCGGCGTTTTGCATTGAAGTGTTGCGGCATGGGGCCGCCAACTGAAGGTGCGCTGCCTACGACTGCTCGGTTATCCTCTGAAAATGTCAAAAGGCTCGATTCTGAGCACCTTGCGCACGCCCACATAACTTGAAACCCCTGCGATCAAAAGCACCAGGCCAAATGCCAGGCCCAGGTTCCAGTACGTGATGATTGCTGCATAGTTGGGTAGATAGCTGCGTGCGATTGAAATCATCAGTGTGACCAGGCCGACACCGAGCCCATACCCCGTCAACGCGGTGAAGGTCGCCATGAAGAGGATCATGTAGATCAGCTCACGCCCTTTTGCACCGATGGCCTTGAGGGCCGCAAACTTGTCCAGGTTCTCTAGAATAAAGGTATAGAACGTTTGTCCAGAGATAGATAAACCGACCAGAAAACTGATAACGGTCATCATCAATATGTTGGTGCCCACCCCTGTCTGGTAGACGTAGTAGTCGGTAATGCGTTGGTTGAACTCTCCCCTGTTCAAGGCGACATAGCCCAATTGCGCAACCTGCTGCTTGATCACCGCCTCTGCGGCTTTGCTCTTGGGTTCCAACAGAATGTAAGACACGGTGAAACGGGTGGTCGGGATGTATTCGATGGCTCGCCGGTAGGTCGTGTAGAGCGTGGGTACACCGGTCAAGCCACTGGTCAACACCTTGGCAATGCCGACGATGGTGCCGCGGTGGTCGTTGAGTTCGAAGGCGGTACCGATCTTGGGACTTTCCAGTTTTGAGTATTCGGCATCGTGAACCACGACGAATGCGTTTTCTGCATAGATGTCCTCGATAGTACCCTGCTCGAGCTCCGGTCGACCGAACAGGCTGGTATCGTCGAGGCCTATTACGCTGACTGGCTGATAGGTGCCACTGGCCAGTTTGACCTGGGCGCCGCCAATGAACACCGGCACCGCATAGCGGACCTGCTCCATGCTGCGTACGGCGTCGAGCAGATAATCCGGCAGAGGAATGACACTGGTCGGGGTATTAACGGCCGGGTCCATGATCCACATCGCCGCGCCGATATTGGTCACGGTCGAGTAGGCGCGGTTGAGGATGCCGGCAAACATGGCCGTCATCTGCATCATCAGGAACACCGAGAAGGTAATCCCCACCAGCAGCGCTGAGAACTTGGCCCTGTCATTGACCAGCAGCCTGAAGCCGATTCGAAGGATGCCTGGGTACTTCATGGCTGCTGCCTGTTCTCGGTCGAGGCCGGGGCGTTCCACCAGCCGCCCCCCAATGCGACAAACAGCCCAACAGTATCCTGATATCGTTGAGCAAGCGCTTGCAGATACGCAATGTTGACTTGATGAAGCTGTACATCGGCTATCAGCAGATCCAGGTAGGTCACCAGACCGGACTGATAGTTTGCTTGCAGCAAACGCAGTGCCTCCTCAGCAGCAGCTTGTGCCTCAGCCTGCTTTTGCAAGGCTTGCGCATCGAACTCCAGGGCCTTTAATGCATCTGCAACTTGTGCGAATGCGTCGAGTACGGTTTGCCGATAGTTCGCCGTCGCCTGCTGATAGGCATTGATGGCAGCTTTACGACCAAACCACAGGCTGCCTGCGTGAAACAGAGGAATGTCGACTGATGGCCCGACACTCCAGAACCGCCCCCCGCTTGCGAACAGTGAGCCCATGTCCGAGCCTGCGGCACCATAGGTTCCCGTCAGGCTGAAACTGGGAAACATCGCAGCGGTTGCTACGCCAATGTCGGCACTGGCCCGGTGCAGCTGTGCTTCTGCGGACAAAATATCGGGTCGCTGTCGTACCAGTAAGGACGGTAGGCTGACTGGCAAATCGGTGGGCAGTGAAAGCCCCGTCAACACGATGTCAGGAAGCCTGGCTTCACTGGGTGCAACGCCCTCCAGGGTCGCGAGCAAATGCTCTGCCTGGCTGATTTTCTGTGCCAACGCCGGCACCAAGGCCTCATTGCTGGCAATCAGGCTGCGCAAGCTGAGAATGGCTGAAAAGGGGGCGGTACCGCTATGTACCTGTACTTGAGTGGTCTGCAGTTGTTGCTTTTGTAGCGAGATCAATTGCTCCGTTGCGTGCAATTGTGCCGCGTAGGCCGCACGAGCGATTGCAGTATTGACCACATTTGCGGTGAGCGTGAGGTAAGCCGCTTGGGTCTGCCAGGTTTGATAATCGACCTCCGCCTGCAGCCCCTCCACGCTACGACGCTCTCCTCCAAAGACATCAAGGGTGTAACTGATCGTTCCACTCAGGGTGACTACGTTGAAAATCGATCCGTTTGTTGTCAGCCCTGGTTGCAGAGGCGCATTGCGCTCCCGGGTCGCACCTGCATGCGCATCAAGGTGTGGATAGAAGACGCCATAGCCGGCCATGAGTGTGTTCTGGCTTCGTCGCAGGCTGGCTTCGGCAGCCTGCAGCGTCTGGTTGTTGGCAATGGCTTGGTGAACCATCGTATCCAGCGACGCAGACTTGAATAGCCGCCACCAGTCGGGCGCGACTGCTGCACCTGACAGAAAGTGTTGTGCCTGGCCCTGCGCCGGGAGGGTGGCGGCTACTGGATCAGGGATATAGGTGGTCTGCGACGGTGCGGCTGGACGCGAGAAGTCGGGGCCAACCGTACACGCGCTCACGACCAGCAGTCCCATGGCGTAAAACACCCAGGCAAAAGGATGCAGGGAGTGATGCACGTTGGACTGACACATCATTTCTGCCCTATGAAGACATCCACCAACTGCCCCGGATACACCATTGGAAGGTCTTTTTTCTCAAACCGGAACAGGACCGGCAACACCCGCAGGTCGACTTTCTCCTGGCGCTGGTTGGACAACTGAATTTTCGGCGACACATACGGTTGCACGCGGACGAACTCCAG
Source organism: Pseudomonas laurentiana (assembly GCF_014648275.1). Lineage (GTDB taxonomy): Bacteria > Pseudomonadota > Gammaproteobacteria > Pseudomonadales > Pseudomonadaceae > Aquipseudomonas > Aquipseudomonas laurentiana. Next base: position 114,264 of record NZ_BMQU01000002.1, on the reverse strand, counting down.
GGGCACCTTGATATCCGAGCCATGAATCAACATTTGTGCCCGAATATGCTCGGGGGCCGGCAAACGGGCGATCAGGATCTCATCGACATAGCAGCGCACTGCCAGGTGGGTCTGTTCAGCACTCATCACCACTAGCGGGCTGAATTGCTGGATGTAGGTGTCATAAGCGCCCTGAGAAGATACGTAGCTGCCTGCAGTAGTATTGATGGCCAGGATCACCCCATCCACCGGGGCCTTGATCACGTATTGCGCAAGCGAGGCATTTGCTGCCTTGAGAGCAGCCTGGGCCTGGGTCGTGGCATTTTTTGCAGTGTCCAGCGTGTCCTTGCTGATGGATTTCGGATCGAGCCTGTAGGACGCCAGGCGCTTGGTGTATTGATCCTGAGCGGTTCTCAGGTTGGCCTGTGCCAATTCAACGTTCGCCCTGGGCACAGCGTCGTCAATGGCTACCAGAGGCATGTCGCGAGTGATCACCTGCCCTTCGTGCACCAGTACTTGTGTGACTGGCCCGGAAACCTGCGGATAGATCACGATGTTGGAGCCGCCGGACTGCTCGCTTTCGATAATGCCGTTAGCATAAATGGCGGTTTCGTAGGGACTGCTCGCCGGTGCAAAGGCAGGCGGCAAGGCGTGAGGTGTGCGTCCGAGCAGGTAGGCGGCAACCAATCCGGCCAGCACCCCGATGACCGCTAGCACGAACAGTAATCGGTTCCTCATGGTACAGGCCGATCAGACTCGATAATACGACCGTCTTCCATGTGGATGATGCGGTCGGCGTACTCGTTGATCCGTACATCGTGAGTGACGATAAGAATGCAGCGCTGCGTGTTGAGTATCTTCGACTTCACAAAGGCAATGATCATCTTCCCCGTGTCGCCATCAAGGGACGCGGTAGGCTCATCGAGAATCAATATTTGCGGGCTGCCAATGATTGCGCGAGCAATGGCTACCCGCTGTTGTTCGCCGCCAGACAGCTTGACTGGACGAATGTCACCTCGCCCCGTTAGGCCCACCACTTCCAGGCTTCGATTCGCCTGCACGATGGCATCGTCCCAGTCGCAATGTTTGAGGATCAACGGAATCGCGACGTTTTCGGCAGCGGTCAATCGCGCAAAAAGGTGATAGTCCTGAAACACGAAGCCAATGCTATTGAGGCGTAACTCGGCCAACTGGTCGTTGCTCAAGGCCCATATGTCTCTCCCGTTGATATGCACCGTACCGGAATCAGGCTTGAGGATGCCCGAAATCATGCTGAGCAGCGTGGTCTTGCCGCTCCCTGACGGGCCGACGATAAACACCATTTCACCAAACTGTGCGACCAGTGACACATGGTCGACAGCCTTCATTCGCGCGTCCCCTTCCCCAAACCATTTGGTCAGGCCGCTTGAGACAATTGCCGGATGAGCGATAGAAACAGTTTGATCTGAGCTCATGAACTGATCCCGATCGACCTATCTAGCCAAGGGTATTGGCAGTCATCAAGCCCTGATGCCGCTATGTACCATTAATACTGCGGCAGGACGATCTCCAGACTGGAAGGCGTCTGCCTCAGGGGCTTGGCAACAGCGCCGATGAGTGCGTCAGTTCCATGATAGTGCACACGGGGCGGAACTATGACAAAGCACCACTAAATGTCACTGCACCTGGTTGCGTCCATTGCGCTTGGCTTTGTACAGCGCGTCATCGGCGCGCGTGACCAGGCTTTCCACGCTGTCACCGCTTTCGGCAAAGGCCACGCCAAAAGAGGCTGTTACCGTGTCGAGCAGTTCATCGGTGCTTCGTGTCTTGATGCGCAGCGTCCGGATTTTCAGGCGCAACTGCTCAGCGAAGGCATAGACGCTATCACCATCGGCACATCGCTGCAGGATGATGCAGAACTCTTCTCCACCATACCGTGCCGCTATGCCATGGGCAGGAAGCGCGTTACGTAGCAATTGGCCAACATGTTGGAGTACGCGATCACCTAGCGGATGTCCATATTGGTCGTTGAATTGCTTGAAGTGGTCGATGTCCAGCATGACCAATGCAACACCTTGAGGCTCGTTGCCGAGTGCTTGTTCCAGCAAGCGGGTGAAGGTGTTTCGATTGAGTACCTGAGTCAGGCTGTCCATCGTAGCCGCAAGCTGAACCCGCTCAAGTTTAGCCCGTAGGCTTGTGATCTCGTTTTGGGCTGCACGGAGCTGGGAGAGGAAAAGCGTTTGCTGGTCCTGTATGAGCTGGGTGCTCTGTTGCAACTCGCTTAGTATGCTGGGCAACGCGATCGGTTCATCAAGCATCTCAATGCAATGTTCCAGGCTGGCCTGGAAGTTGAGATTGATCTTGACGCTATTCGAGACGTCACGCTCCATGTCGTCAACCAGATCGATAGCTTGCTGTTGCCCGGCATGAGCCGCCTCCAGCTCATCGCGAATGATGTAGTCGCGAAAGAGTTTGGTGGCTGAGTCAGCAGGGAAACTGCCGGCCTCTTTGACGAGCCGATCCAGTTGGTGATTGAGATCTGGCTCGTGGCCTCTACAGTATGTATACCAAAGCGCGTAATGCACCGGATTGGGTGGAATGCCGTGACGCATCATCAAGGGTACCGCTTGCTTCAGCAGGGCCGCCGCCTCTTGGGTGTCCTCCGGGTACAGCGCTAGAGCATTAGCAAGCCTTTCTGATTCTCTCATCACGTCACAGTCGTTGTTTGTTATCGACGAGAATATACAACAAGAACGGTGTAACTATAAGCCTGAAGCATCCAGAAGCAGGTGCGCTTTTGTGCCTGATCAAGGCCGTCACCTCTCGTGCCGAGTCCCCTGTGCGCCCTTCTCTGTTTAGCGGTTGCTGCTGCGCTGGAATTTTCCTTAGGCGCTAGGTAGCATGCGAACACCTGATGTAGCACAACTCAAGCGCCTCTATAAAGCAGTATGCTGCAGTTCTATGGGTGATGAGGTATGGGTCTAGTGACCCACAATAAAAACAAGAAATGCAATGCGACGGCAAACCGTCCCCGACGCCTCAGTGGCTGGCATTGCAGATCAAGGTGATTGAGCATGCTGTACACAGGCTTGGCCAAAAACTCCACTTTGCGTATCTACGGCCCACAGGCCGGGCGCAGCCTTGCACGGCTGGAGCAAGCGCAGAGTGCTCAGCCTAGGCATTTCGACTGCCTGCACTTGCGGTACACCTTGTCTAAATTCTCTACCACGACTCAACAAGCCGGGTGCTCACCTAAGCCCTGTCGCTGGGCCAACGCGTTCAAGGGGACCTCCAGCTGTTCAATACTGGCTGCACTCCCGGTATCGACTACCCTCTTTCAGTCAACCAACCAATCGTTCAGCGCCCTCCGCACCTTGCCCAGCAAGGCTAAACGGCCTGTTGGCGTTCCTGGGTTAATTTGCTGCGATAACAAAATTTTAACAATTTTGTGACATTTTTTTTCAGAGCTCTCGCAAAGCATCTCGGCCTGCCTGCTACCAGGTGTACAGCATGCGTTTCGACAAGGAATAGCAAAGGATGAAGGTCACTGTTTTTGGAACCGGCTACGTCGGTCTCACACAAGCTGCATGCCTCGCAGAAGTAGGGCATTCGGTGGGCTGTGTGGATGTCGATGAGCGGCGGATTGCATCTCTGCTTCAAGGGCACTGCCCTATTTTCGAGCCTGGCTTGCCGGCTTTGCTGGAAAAAAACCTTGCCTCAGGACGGCTCAAGTTCACCAATGACGCCGCGTTGGCTACCGCCTGTGCCGATACCGAATGGCAGGATTTCCGCGTCCTGGACCTGGAGCAGGTTCCTCAAATGCTTGCTGACCGAGTGGTGTTTGACGGGAGAAGCCTGTTTGAACCCGAGCACATGGCCGCCGCAGGCCCTGCCTACTACGGCATAGGACGTGGCCGGGTGGACAGCGAATGACCGTACTGATTACAGGCGCAGCAGGTTTCATTGGCTTCCACACAGCTAAACGCTTGTGCGAGCAGGGTATCGACGTTGTAGGTATCGACAATCTCAATGACTACTACAGCGTTGAGCTCAAGCGTGACCGCTTGAAAGAGCTATCCGTGTTTGAAAACTTTCGCTTTCAAACCATGGACATTGTCGACAAGCCGGCGTTGCTTGCCTTGTTTGAAGCGCACGGCTTCACCGAGGTCATACACCTGGCTGCACAGGCGGGCGTTCGCTACTCCCTGGATAATCCGGATGCATACGGCTCGTCGAACCTGGTCGGTTTCCTGAATGTGCTTGAGGCCTGTCGGTATCACATGCCCCGGCATTTGATCTACGCTTCCAGCAGCTCGGTCTATGGTGCGAATGACAAGCTGCCGTTCTGTATAGAGGATGCGGTCGATCAGCCGGTGTCACTTTATGCTGCCAGCAAGCGTGCCAATGAGCTGATGGCCCATAGTTACTCGCACTTGTTTGGCATCCAGGCCAGTGGCCTGCGCTTCTTTACGGTCTATGGGCCGTGGGGCCGCCCGGACATGGCGCTGTTCAAGTTCACCCGGGCAATCCTTGAAAACCAGCCGATCGATATCTACAACAACGGGCAGATGTCGCGCGACTTTACCTATATCGATGACATCGTCGAAAGCATCGTGCGCCTTCGGCTCAGACCGCCTTCGTGGCAGCCGCCAACGAAGGATGTCATCACACCGTCGGTTCCAAGCAAGCTTTACAACATCGGCCGTGGCATGCCGGTAAAACTTCTGGACTTTGTTGAATGCCTTGAGTCTGCCTTGGGGATCGAGGCAAAACGCAACATGTTGCCCATGCAGGCAGGCGATGTGGAGAAAACCTGGGCAGATGTTTCGGCACTGGCCAAGTGGGTCGATTTTTCGCCTTCCGTTACGGTTCAAACGGGCGTCGCTGAATTTGTGAGGTGGTACCGAAACTATTACCGAATCTAGGCAAGGCACAACACCATAGAAATAGTTGCGGGAGCGTCATGAGCAATAACATTTACATCTCTGTGCTGATTCCAGCAAAGAATGAAGCGGCAAACTTGCCTCCTTTGCTGCACGAAATTCGTGCGGCGCTCGATGGCGAAGCCTACGAAATCATCGTTGTCGACGATGGTAGTACCGACAACACGCTGGAGAAACTGCGCACGCTTAAAAGCAGCGGTTTCGATCAGTTACGGATCTTGCACCAGGCGCGTTCACTCGGGCAGAGCACATCGATCTATCACGCAGCACTGGCCGCGCACGGGCATTGGCTGGTGACGCTCGACGGTGATGGCCAGAACGATCCTGCTGATATTCCCAGCATGATTGCACTGGTTCGCGGCAGTGAAGGCGATGCCAACGGCATCAAACTGGTTGCCGGGCACCGGGTGAACCGTCGTGACACGGCCAGCAAGCGCTGGGCTTCGCGATTCGCCAACGGATTGCGCAGCCGCATGCTCAAGGACGCCACGCCTGATACGGGCTGCGGGCTCAAGTTGATCGAGCGCGCCGCCTTTTTGCGCCTGCCTTACTTCGATCACATGCACCGCTACATTCCAGCGCTTATCCAGCGCAACAAAGGCCGAATGCTGGTGCATCCAGTCAATCACCGCCATCGCCAGGCCGGTACCTCGAAGTACGGCAACCTGGACCGCGCCCTGGTGGGGATTCTCGACTTGCTCGGTGTCTGGTGGTTGATCCGCCGTACCCGTTTCGACGCCATCCCCCAAGAGGTGGACGTATGAACATTACTCGCGAAACACTCTGGCTCATCCTGGGCTTTACCGGACAGGTTGTCTTTACCGGGCGTTTTTTGCTGCAGTGGATCTATAGCGAGGTCAAGAAGCGCAGCCTGATTCCAGTAGGTTTCTGGTACCTGAGCATCCTCGGCAGTGCGCTGTTGCTGGTGTATGCAATCTACCGGCAAGACCCGGTGTTCATCGCCGGTCAAGCCTTCGGCTTTATCGTCTACCTGCGCAATCTGCAACTGATTGCTCGAAACAAAACGCTTAAGGAATAAGCCTGGTGCGCATGTTCACCTCCCACAGGACTGAACGCTTGGCGTTCGCCCTGTTAGCCCTTGTACTGGTGGGCGCCGGCCTCGGTTTGCGTCAGCCAATGAATGTCGATGAAGAGCGCTTTCTGGGGGTCGCCCTGGAAATGCTCCAAAGCGGCTCGTGGTTCATCCCACATCGTGCGGCTGAAATCTATCCTGATAAACCGCCATTGTTCATGTGGGCGGTTGCGTTTTTCACGTGGCTGACGGGCCTGCCAAAGATCGCACTGTACCTTCCCGGGCTGCTCTCGGCAGCCACCGCCACGGTGGTGCTGCATGATCTCGGGCGCCGCTTGTGGAATCGCCGGGTGGGTCGTATCGCTGCCCTGCTCTTCCTGGCCACTTACCAGACCTACAGTATCTTGCGTACTGGCCAGATCGACAGCTTTTTGTGCCTGTGGGTAGCACTGGGCATGTATGGGCTGGTCCGCCATCTATTGCTGGGACCTGCCTGGGGCTGGTTCTACCTGGGTTGTGCGGCGATGGGCTTTGGTGTGATCAGTAAAGGTGTCGGGTTTGTCCCTGCGCTGATGCTGATCCCCTACTTCTATGCCGTACGCAAGGGCTGGAAAGGTGTGGTAGCCATGCCCGGGCAAGGGCCGCGCTGGTGGCTGGGGTTGCTGGTCATGCTGCTGGCCATCGCGGTCTGGCTGGTGCCCTTGGTGGTTACGGCGGTGTTGCACGGCGGTGCTGCAGAACTGGCCTACATCAAGGAAATTCTGTTGCGCCAGACTGCTCATCGCTACGCCAGCGCATGGGATCACCGTGAACCGTTCTGGTACTTTTTCGTCAAGGTGATTCCGCAGTACTGGTTGCCGATGTTCCTTGCCTTGCCGTGGCTGGTGCCCGCATGGCGTCGGCAACTGCTCAAGCACGACGGGCGTGTGCTGGTGTTGTTGGGCTGGGTCATTCTCGTTGTGCTGTTCTTCTGCCTGAGCAGTGGCAAACGCAAGCTGTACATCTATCCGGCACTGCCAGGCCTGGCCCTGGTCGCCGCCCCGCTGGTGCCCTGGTTGCTGCGTCGCTGGTTTGGCCAGCGCCCTATGGGACGCAAGATTTTCACCGTGGTTGCGGTGCTCTGGTTCGGCCTATGGTTTGCCCGCGGTTTCGTCGAAGCCCACAAGGAAGGTCGCAACCCCCATGAAACGCTGATGAACGAGACAGCGGCACTGACCCAGGGGGCCGATCTGGTGCTGGTCAATTGGCGCGAGGGGCATTGGTTGTTCGCGAAGCAGCCGATCATTCACTTCGGCTTTATCGATGCATCGACGGTCGACCAGGCCGCCTTGTGGTTGCACGAGCATCCCAACGCCTATGCGTTGGTACCGGCCAGTGAACTTGAACGCTGCTTCCTCGCGGACAAGGCACGCAAGCTAGGTGAAACGTCGCGTGCGCAGTGGTTCCTGGTGGGCGCAGATGCCGATAACGGTAGTTGCCGCCCGGCACCACCGGCCAACGTGTACCGCTTCAGCTGGCACACCAGCACCCTGTAATTACCTTGATTTGATCACCAGGCCGTTAGCGGCCTGGCTACCTCATATTGCCTGGAGATTGACACCGTGATTTCGGATACAGGGAAGACAGCGCGTTGGCTACCGCTTCGCCGAACACCAAGGTTGTTTCGCGTGTTACTGCTGTTGATCGTGCTGGTGTTGGTCTATGCCGCATCGTCCCGGTTTTTTATACACCAGCAGATCTACGTCCATTTGCACAACGCCTGGACGGGCAACACTGCGCCGGGGCAGAACATCTGGCTGCCTGACTACAAGGTAGCGATTGATGGCAAGGTGGTAGAGGGTACCCTGCGAAACCTTTCGGGTATCACCTACGACTACGATCAGGACCGTCTGCTGGCGATCACCAACAACACGCCGATGGAGTTGCTGGTGTTGAGCAAGGCCGGCGAAATCGTCAGTCGCTACCCACTCGTGGATTTCAAGGACACCGAAGGTCTCGCTTACCTCGGACACGGTCGTGTAGCGGTGGCCGATGAAGACCTGCAACGACTCCATGTGATTACCCTTCCGGCAGAGGCAGGCCCGATCAAGGCCGATGACTCTCACTTCATCAGCCTGGAAATCAATCTTACCAACACAAACAAAGGGTTTGAGGGTGTGACCTATGATGCCGAACATGATCGTTTGTTCGCCATCAAGGAGCGCGACCCTCGTCAGTTGTTTGAAGTCACAGGGATGATCAACTCGATAGCGGCGCCACTGAAAATAAAAGTAGCGGACCTCACCTCGTGGGTGGACAGGAGTGTCTTTGCCAGAGACCTGTCTGACGGTTACTACGACGCTACCACCGGCCACATGCTGATTCTGAGCGATCAATCGAAATCCATCACCGAACTGGACCGCGACGGTAACTTTGTCAGCATTCGTTCGTTGCGCGGTGGCATTACCGAGATGAAGGACAGTGCACCTCAAGCCGAGGGTATGACCATGGACGGTGACGGCAACCTGTATGTCGTGAGCGAGCCAAATCTGTTCTACCAGTTCAAGAAAAAGTAAACACACCCGACGCGGCTGTTTGAGAGGTTTGCACATGAAGTTTGCTGCCGGCAACGCGACACGCACCTTCACCATCATGGCTTTAACGCTGGTCTTGTTGTTGCTGTTCTGGGGCTTGGGCAGCATACCTTTCCTGAGTGTGAACGAGGCGCGCCGCGCCGTGACGTCTCGGGAAATGCTGGAAACCGGTCAATGGCTATTGCCCTACATGAACGGTGACCTGTACTTGTCCAAACCGCCCTTCTTCTATTGGTTGGCGCTGATCTCAACTCAAGTGTTGGGGACGCTAAGCGAATGGAGCCTGCGCCTGCCTTCGGCCTTGTTTGCTGCACTGAGCTGCGGGGTTGTCTACTGGCAGGGCTCCAGGCTGGGGGGGCGCCAGGTCGGTTTGTTCGCCTTGGTGTTCCTGGTGGCCAATGCTGGCTTCAGCCTGTTTGCACGCCGCGCCGAAATTGAAATGACGCTGACCGGGTTGTGCTTCCTGGCCTTGTTTGCCGCCTGGCAGTACCTGTTTTATGAGGGGCGCAGGGGCTGGGTATGGCTCAGCTATGCCCTGTTGGGGTGTGCACTGCTGACCAAGGGGCCGGTTTGCCTGTTGTGGGTGACAGCACCGATTCTTGCATTTGCATTGATTACCCGTTCAGGGAAGGCCAAAGCCTATCTGTGTGACGGTTGGGGTTGGCTGATTGCATTGGCCATTGGCAGTTCCTGGTACCTGGCCGTCTCGCTGCAGGAAGGTTGGGGTATTTGGGCGGGCATTCTGAACGAAGACATTGTCAAGAAAATCTCCGGCCAGGGTGCCGAAGCCTGGTACGCCTATCTGTTGTACCTGGCCGGCGACTTTTTCCCATTCTGGCTGGTGTTGCTGGTTCAACCGCGCCGCCTTTGGCAGAGCCTCCGTGCGCGCCCTGAACTGATGATGTTGTTGTGCTGCAGTGTGCTGCCCCTGCTGCTCTTTTCATGCTTTACCGAAAAACACGCCAAGTACCTGCTGCCTACCTACCCGGCCATTGCATTGCTACTAGCCTGGCAATGGAACGAGGTGTTGTCGCGTGTGAGCAATGCCCGGTCCAAGCTGATGAGGGTATTCCCGCTCATCGTACTGCTGGGCTTTACCCTGTTTTACATGGGGTTCGAGTACCGTGCCTTCTCCCATCGGGTAGCAGGGTTCCCACAAATCAGTAGCGCCGCGGCGGCTCATCCCGGGTTGCCTGCCTACACCCTCGCCCCACCCGACATGCGCCTGGTCTACTACATGGGGCGTCCGGTCGCAGTGATCAGTGCTGAACAGGCACTGGCTCACACCGATACCCCGGGTTTGCTGTTTGTTCAAGCACCACTTCCAGTGGCGCTCAATGCACTACAACCCTGTGTACTGGCTCAGATTGACCCCTACCTGAAGCCCAAACGCAGCGCACTGTTGATCGGCCTTGGAACGGCCTGCCCCAAAGCGCCCGTTTCTGTCACACAGTGATACTACAATCGCGTTGCTCTGCCTGGGCCTACCGGGCGGGGCTGCGCGGTTGAGTGGTCAACGGTTCACTGGTTACTGAGCTGTAGTCCTTTTCACACACCTTTCACACCCGTTTGACGAGTCATTTCTCCCTGCGCCCTTATCTTCGCTGCTCAACGCTATTTCGTGATGTTTAGTCGTCCCATCAGGAACATTTGCACTGGAGTTGCATGATGCTGCATGCAGTGATTGGCCGGGCAGAAGCCCTCCCCCTTGCGGTACGCCGGAAATATGCGCGATTACTCATGCTCGCGGGAGGGTTGATGGTGACCGCTATAGTAGGCGCCCTGGCTGTCTGGTTCTTGGTTTGGTCCCATGTGCCCGATCTCAGCGTCAACGGCGCCATGGCCAAGGCCGGTGTCTATGAAAGCTGGAAAAGGGGCGAAGTTATTGTCCTGATACGTCACGCTGAACGCTGTGACCGCTCTAAGGCTCCCTGTCTTGGCGCGCCTGAAGGCATTACCGTCAATGGTAGCCAGGCGGCGGTACAGGTTGGCAAGGGGCTCAAGACACTCGGTCTTGCGCAAACGGATATTTTTGCCAGTCCTTTGCTAAGGACTCAACAAACGGCTGATTGGATTGTCGGGCATTCGGTCGCCACCCAAGACTGGTTGAAGTTGTGTGGCAAGGGGTTCGCCAGCGATGTACTTGAGCACAAGACACCCAATCGAAATCTGGTACTGATCACCCACAGCGGCTGCATTGATCAGTTTGAGCGTCAGCAGAATGTACCCGGTGGTGAACGCTCGTTTGCCTATGCGCAGGCCTTGTTTGTTTCCGTTTCCGATAAAGGCCAGCCTCGAATTCTCGGCAGTATTTCGGCTGATGAATGGCAAAAAGTTGAGCAACAGGTGAGGAACTAGGGATGCAGGCTGTATCGCGTAGAGCGTTCTACCAGGCCAATGTGGGCTATGTCCTGTTGTTTGCCTTGGCTGTATTGGTGTTGTTCGACCTGATAGATCTCGACCGTTTGCTCAGTGACCTGCTCTATGATCCGTCGACCCGTGTGTTTCCGCTGCAGCACAGTGTACTGTTTGAGAAAATCACCCATAAATGGGCCAGGGTGATTCCTAACTGGACAGGAGAAGTGGCGATCATCGGTTCGGTGCTGTCGTTTATCTGGCCTCGCCTCGCCGCTTATCCTCACTCACGGGTGACCACGGTTCTGGAAACTGTTCGCATTGCGCCAGTGCTTCGCTTCACCACCCGCTACCGTCGTGACTTTCTCTTTGTTGTACTGGCGTTCGCGTTGAGCACCACCGTGATTCACTACCTGAAAAGTCATACTGGCATTTACTGCCCCGTTGAAACCAACCTTTACGGCGGCAAGGAAATTCGCAAGGAATGGTTCGAGAACTTCACGTTGTGGCAAGACGCAGGGCCCGGTAGATGCTGGCCCGGTGGCCATGCTTCCGGTGGTTTCAGTATGCTGGCCCTTTACTTCATTGCTCGGCGTTACCGTTGGGCGCACGCCAGGAAAGTGCTCGTGGGGGCCCTGCTGTTAGGGCTCGTTTTTGGAACCACCCGGGTGCTGCAAGGCTGGCATTTCATGTCTCATACCTTTTGGTCTGGGATTTTCGTCTGGCTAAGCACGTTGATGGTTGCACTGGCGCTTTACGGCAGGGAGCGTTTGTCGCTGCCACTCCGTGCGCCAGCTTCCGGGCAAGCAGATGACGGCACGGTGAGTGCCTCACTGGTTGCATCGAGCCCGGAAAGTCCGCTCCGTTCGTCAATCTGAGGCAGTCGCCCTGAGTCTCCGGAAGGCCAGGCAGCGGCAGGGGCTCATGCTACCCCTGCTGTATGCCTGCACTCGCACAAATGGGTGAAACACCCTAACGGCCTACCCGGAAGTGGGGACTATTCCCTAGGTGTGGCCAACGCGCTTCAGCCCGCTGTTGCAAAGTGTTGCAAGTATTTGGAAATACTGATCTTTAAACCCGTCGTAATTCTGGCCCGACCTTTGCTGTGGATCCAAACAATGAGGCAAAGCGCTATCTAGGTAGATAGCCGCCACATCCACGCAGCAAGAGGTGGGGCAGACACGATGAAAATCACAACCGTGGTGAGTTCACCCAAGCACTATTTTCTACTGTCGGGCGTCGCGGCCATGTTGCTATGCGCCGGGACGCCCTCCGGGGTTGCGTCGTCACTCGATGATTTCGACCCCCCGCCGCCAACCGACCCATCAGCCTATACCAACCCGCCTGACGATCCCGTCGCAGCGTTGGAAGCCTTGAAAACCATGCCCGAGGCCAATGAGGGATCGCTTGAGCTGCCCGATGGGGCGTGGGGCGATAGAACTACGCCAACGGTCGAGAACGTTCTGCCGCCCTTGCAGCAAACGTCGAACCAGTACCCTACCAACGGCAAGCCAAGCCCTCTGTTCGGTGCAGAACCCTATACCCAACAGTTGCTCCTGTTCGAGGAGTTCGGGCCAGAGAAGCTTGACCCGTCTACCCCAGCACCCGACCTTACCTTTCCGGTTCCAACCAAGGGCCCAGCCCCTGCACAGGACCCGAACAATGTTGCGCGCAGCGGTCCCGCAGGAACCGCACTGGAAGCGTTCCTGAAACAGCCGGGTTTGTATCCATACCCCTCGCAGTATTCCAATGTGCTGGACCGCAATCCCTGGAAGGCACAAATCGAAGCGTTCCTTAACCGCAATTCGGTTGGCTCACCAGCAGAAGGACGCCCACCGGGAAAAGGCTGGTCTCACCAACGCTGGAATGAGTTTTACCCGCAGGCAGCGTTCAAGACGGCGCAAGCAGGCGCGCGAATCAACCTGGGCCTGCGTGACCGTAAGCAATTGCATGGCTACTCGGTGGGCGAATTCGCTCCCGGCGGGCTTTACAACCAGACATCCGACATCCCCAACACACTGGGGACTACCCGTGGGATCGACACACGTTTCCACCCCAAAATGCCACTGCAGAGCCACAAGTCCCTCTGGACGTTCGACGGTACCTTTCCGCCCAAGCTGCTGATGGTTCGTTATGGCCAACCCATCCTGATGCGCCACTACAATGCCCTGCCGATTGATCCGTCGGCGAACGGTGGATTTGGCCTGCACACAATCTCGACGCACGAGCACAACGGTCACTCGCCAGCAGAGAGCGACGGTTACGCCAATGCCTACTTTTTTCCAGGTCAGTACTACGACTACCGCTGGCCCGTGCAACTGGCCGGTTACGACACAATCAATACCCGTGCCCAGGATCCCAGGGCAGCGTTCCCCTGCTCACCTGGTGAAACGCTCTTCGTCAACGATGCCTCGCCTGGTCTGAAAACCTGCGAAAACGGCAGCATCAAGATTCGTGGCGATTGGCGTGAAACCATGAGCACTCATTGGTTCCACGACCATATGCTCGATTTCACAGCGCAGAATGTCTACAAAGGCAACGCAGTGATGATGAATTACTACAGTGCCCTTGACCGCGGCAATGAAGCGCTAGAGGACGGGATCAACCTGCGATTCCCCAGTGGCTCCGCAATGCCTTGGGGCAACCGCGACTACGATGTCAACCTGGTGGTCGCCGACAAAGCCTGGGATGAGAATGGCCAGCTGTGGTTCAACCCGTTCAATTCGGACGGTTTTCTAGGTGATCAAGTGCTGGTCAACTGGCAGTACCAGCCGCGTCTGAAAGTGCGGGCACGCAGCTACCGCTTCCGGATTCTCAACGGCTCTGTGTCACGCTACTTCAAGTTTGCCGTGGTACGCGAGATCCAAGGGAGCGGCGGTGAGTTCAAGGGGCCCTCCGGCTCCGGGGTGTCTTACAGCCGGGTGCCCTTCCATATGATCGGCAATGACGGAAACATCATGGAGCATGCTGTACCGTTCGACGGCAGCATGGACCTCAACGGCGATGGCGACAAGCAGGACCATAACGGGATTCTTCCGACCCAGGCCATCGCCGAACGTTACGACATCATCATCAATTTTGCGAAGAACGGGATTAAAACCGGTGACAAACTGTACTTCGTCAACCTGATGGAGCACGCCACCGGAAAAGGTCCGAACAAAGACCCGATTCCGCTGGCGGATGTCCTCTCGGAAAAATACAAGGCAGTGATCAAGCAAACCAGCAAAGGTCCGGAGTGGGACAATGGAGATCCCGCTGTAGGTAAGTTCCTTCAATTGGTCGTCCAACCTTACAGCGGGCAAGACCTGAGCATGGACCCTGTTGCCTACGAACCGGCCAAGCCGGGTAAACCCGCAGGCAAGAAGATGATTCCGCTGTCAATCAACCGTGATGACGCTGCCGATCAGGCCAAACTCAAGCTTGCACGGCACCGCGAATTCATCTTCGGTCGCTCCGACGGTACCGACACGGCGCCCTGGACCATCAAGACCGACGGCGGGTTCGGCTACAGCATGGACCCGCGCCGCATCACCGCAGCGATCCAGCTCGCCAACGGCCCCAGTGATGGCGGTTTCAGTGGCGACGGTAGCCTTGAGGTGTGGAAGATCAAGAATGGTGGTAACGGCTGGAGCCACCCGGTTCACGTGCACTTTGAAGAAGGCACCATTCTCAGTCGTGACGGCAAGGCGCCACCTGAGTGGGAAAAATGGGCCCGCAAGGACGTCTATCGTATCGGTGCAGAAAAGGACAGTTCGATTGATGTGGAAGTCGCCATTCGTTTCCGTGAGTTCGCAGGCACGTACATGGAGCACTGCCACAATACCCAGCACGAAGATTCGTCGATGCTGTTGCGATGGGATATTGAGCACCCTGGGCAGTTCCAGCTGATGCCGACGCCTCTGCCGGGTTGGGATGGCGTCGAGTATGTCAGCTCTGCTGCACTGCCGACTTTCCGCAGCTCATCCAGTGGCTCGGGTGATGGACAGAGCAGCAACAAACCACCAGTGGCCAACAATGATAGCGCCGCCACCAGCGGTGGTACGGCGATCACGCTCAATGTACTGGCCAACGACAGCGATCCGGACCGCAACCTGCCATTGACTGTCAGTGGTTTGAGCCAGCCGGACTCTGGACGCGGCAGTGTCAGCACGGATGGCAGCACGGTGACTTATACCCCGCCCGCCACGGTCACCGAGCCGTTCATTGCCGCTTTCACCTATGAAGTGCGTGATGCCCTGGGCGCAGTGTCGTTGGCACCGGCCACCGTGAGCGTTGCAGTGGCAGCAACACCGGTCGCTGAAGAGTTGCAGGTGACTAGCGCCAGTGTGGTTTCGCGTAGCAACAATCGCTACACCTGGGACCTTGCCGGGACGACATCACGTGGGGCTGGCAATACCATCACGGTGACGGCCTCGACCAGCAGCGGGCCGCTTGCCTTGGGCTCCGCCACCCTGAGTTCTACCGGCACCGGAGCCCGGTGGCGCCTGTCGGTCACCACAACAGGCAGCGGCCCGTCGCCCAACCCGACCATCACTGTGCGTTCGGCGTTCGGTCAATCCATTACGGTACCGATAAGCACGCGTTGAACTGAACAACGTCCCTACATCAGAAAAGGTGCGACATCATGGGCTGGATCCGGCGTATTGCTCGCTCTCCTGTACTGCTGTTGATTGCAGCGTGCATCCCCTATTGGTCGGCTGCGGCCGCGCAAGACAGGGAAGCGGCTACGCCCTGGGGACAGGACTATTTTCCCAATACGCCGCTGATTACCCAGGATGGGCAGCCGGTTCGTTTCTTCGACGACCTGATCAAAGGCAAGGTGGTGGCGATCAACTTTATCTTCACCTCCTGTACCGACTCCTGCCCACTGGAGACGGCCCGTTTACGGCAAGTCCAGAAGGTACTGGGCGATCGCGTCGGCAAGGATGTGTTCTTCTATTCCATCAGCATTGACCCGGACAACGACACGCCGACGGCACTCAAGCAATACGCCAATAAATTCAACCTGGGGCCAGGCTGGACGCTGTTGACCGGCCAGGCCAACGACATCACCGAACTGCGAAAACGCCTAGGGTTGTTCATCGAGGGCCTGGAAAACGGTCGATCCAAGGACCACAACCTGAGCCTGCTGATCGGTAACCAGTCCACCGGGCGCTGGATGAAGGCCTCGCCGTTCGAGAGCCCTTACATCCTGGCGGATAGGCTGGGCAACAGCCTGCACAACTGGAAACAGGCAAGTGTCACGCAGAATGGCTATGAACACGCGCCGGAAATACGTACGCCCAGCAGCGGCGAACAGATATTCCGGACACGCTGCTCATCCTGCCATACGCTGGGCGATGCCGAGCACGCAGGGGCACGCGGTATCGGTCCTGACCTGCTGGGCGTGACCCAGCAGCGCGATCGCCAATGGCTTGTGCGCTGGCTTAAGGAACCTGACCAGATGCTTGCACAAAAAGATCCTTTGGCCATGTTGCTGTATGAACAATACAACCGCCTGGCGATGCCTAATCTGCGCTTGGGCGATACGGAGGTTGCTGCGTTGCTGTCCTACCTGGCGGAAGAGACGGAGCGCATTCAGGCGCCCGCCCCTGAAACGGGCAGCGTTGTCAGCGACGCCCTGGATGCCCGAGCAGCAGTACCGCCCGGTGATTAAAAACGCGCCGGTTGATTTGCTCAATTCCAGCACACTTCTATATTGAGCTAGTGACGGCCCTTCCTCGTCCTTCGCTAGAGCACACATCATGGTGAAGACTGATCGCTTGATCATTTGCGAACACTGTGACTGCGTGTATGAAAAAGTCACGCTTGCCAAACATCAGAAAGCCTTGTGTCAGCGTTGCGGCGCGGTGCTTCAGCGTTACAACGGCATGACCTTGCAACAGCGTCTGGCCTTGAGCTTGACGGCGGCGGTTCTGTGGATCTTCGCCAATTTCTACCCGGTCATGAGTATCAGTCTGCAGGGCCTGAGCAATAGCGCAACGCTCTGGGACTCTGTGGTTGCCTTGAGCAATGGGCCCATCACCTTCATCGCATTGGTCGCAGCCATTTCAATCATCATCGCGCCACTCTTTCAGTTACTGCTGCTGATCTGGGTGCTGACCTTCGCATTGGCCGCCAAGCGTTCTCCGGCGTTCAAATTGTGCATGCGTTGGCTGGAAACCCTCAGGCCCTGGAGCATGCTGGAGGTGTGCCTGCTCGGGGCAATGGTCGCAGTCTTCAAGCTGGCGGGCATGTTGGATGTACTCCCTGGTATCGGGCTGATTGCACTGGCAGTGTTGAGCCTGCTGATCATCAGGATCGCCGGTCGCGATGTTCGCGAACTGTGGGAGATGCTGCCATGAGTTCTCCTGCCCTCGCCGCTGAGCTGAACCTTGCACTTTGCCATGCCTGCACGGCGGCCTGTGACATCACTGAGCACCCGCATACCTGTCCCCGCTGCGGTGCACCATTGCATGTACGCAAGCCTAATGCACTAGCCCGCACGTGGGCCTACATGATTGCGGCGCTGGTCTTCTATATCCCTGCCAACCTTTTACCCGTGATGAATACGAGCCTGTTCGGCAGTGGTGCCGACAGCACGATCATGAGTGGTGTCATTGAGTTCTGGGGGCATGGGGCCTGGGATATTGCCTCGATCATCTTCATCGCCAGCATCGCTGTACCCGCGACCAAATTTGTCGCCCTGACCCTGTTACTGGTCACGGTGCAGCGCCGCAGTGACTGGGCCCGCAAGGAACGCGCTCAGCTTTACCGATTCGTCGAGGTCATCGGCTATTGGTCAATGCTGGACGTCATCGTGGTGGCTCTGGTCGCAGCGCTGGTCAAGTTTCAGGCGCTCGGCGACATTGAGCCGCGTCCGGGGATTCTCTTTTTCGGCCTGGTGGTGGTGTTCACCATGCTCTCGGCGATGAGTTTCGACCCGCGAATGATCTGGGAATCCCGAATAGATGAGGAACGCATGGATGAAACCAGTATCCCCTGAAGGACAACCCATGCCTGGCCAGCCCAGCATCAAGACCCGCCGCTTCAGCGTTTCGGTGGTGTGGATCGTGCCAATCATTGCGGTGCTGGTGGGCATATCCCTGGTGGTGCACAACTGGCTGCAGCAAGGGCCAGTCATCGCCGTTACCTTCAAGACGGGTGAGGGGCTGACTGCCAATAAAACCCCGGTGAAGTACCGTAACGTCGTGATAGGTCAAGTCACCAATGTCGAGTTGAGCAGTGACCAGAAAAATGTGAAGGCGACCTTGAAACTGGATAAACAGGCAGAGCATTTCACCCGCACCGGTTCGCGGTTCTGGGTCGTGCGTCCGCGCATCGGCGCCGGCGGGGTCTCCGGAATCGATACGCTGTTATCCGGCGATTTCATTGGTGCCGACGTGGGTCAGGGTGAAGGCCAGTCCAAAACCTTCACCGGCCTGGAAGTGCCTCCCCCCATCACCTATGGAGAGCCAGGAAAGCGCTTTACCCTGCGCGCGCCAGACTTGGGTTCACTGGGTATCGGCTCACCGGTGTACTACCGCAAGATTCCCGTAGGCCAAGTGGTGTCCTACAACCTGGCGCCCAATGGCGAGAGTGTGGACATCGAAGTGTTTGTCCATGCGCCCAATGATAGCTTCGTCACCAATGACACCCGCTTCTGGAACGCCAGTGGCGTCGATGTAGAACTCAGCGCCAACGGCTTTGCCGTGAGTACCGAGTCGTTGTCCTCCCTGCTGGTAGGTGGCATTGCCTTTCGTGCACCGGACTACAGTCCTAACGACGAGCCAGCGCTTGAGGATGCACCCTTCGAATTGTTTGCCGATCAGCAATCCGCGCTGGCCCCACCTAACGGCAAGGCGCAATACCTTTCACTGCGCTTTGATGAGCCATTGCGTGGCCTGAAAGTCGGCGCACCGGTCGAATTCCTTGGCGTGGACATCGGCAAGGTCGTCTCGGTCAACCTGGACTACGATGAACAGCACCACACGTTCCCGGCCAGCATTGGAATTGTGATCTATCCGCAACGCCTGGGTCCGGCCCACGCAAAGATGCTCAAGGCTCTCAAGCATGATCCAAGCGATGAGCAGGCAAGCGTTCGGCTACTGGGCACCTTCATTAACAACGGTCTGAGGGGCCAGGCACGCAGTGGCAATCTGCTGACGGGCCAGTTGTACATTGCATTGGACTTCTACCCTGATGCGAAAAAAGTGGTCTTCGATCCGGATGCCCGGCCTATAAGCCTGCCAACCGTGCCAGGAAGCTTGGAACAACTGCAGGAAAAATTTCAGTCAATGCTCGATAAGCTGGACAAACTCCCGCTCGATCGCATCGCCAATAACCTGGACAGCAACCTGGTGGAGCTTCGCAAGGGCCTGAAGCAGCTTAATGGCAATACGTTGCCGGGCGTTCATGGCACGTTGCAAGAGATCGGCAAAACCTTGCAATCGGCAAATTCGACCTTGGCCGACGACTCGCCACAGCGGGAGCAACTCAAGCAAACACTGGATGATGTGGGCCGTATGTCGCGCTCCTTGCGTGAGCTGTCGGACTACTTCGGGCGTCATCCCGAGTCCTTGCTGCGTGGCAGACCCAAAGATGCGCCAGCAGAAAATCTGGAACCCTCGCGCAACTGATTGCAGGAGCTCGTACCATGCGGCTACCGCTGAGACCCTTACTGCTCGCTCTAGGACTGTTGCTTGCGGCCTGCCGCAGCGACCCCATTCACTATCACACGCTGACGCCGACACAAGCACCGCCTGCATCAGGCGCCAGTGACCTCGATATTCGGATCGAGCGGCTCAGCGTGCCTCCGCAGGTCGATCGCCCGCAGATTGTCGTACGCCAGGGCAACAGTGGCCTGGCCGTTCTGGAGACCGAATGGTGGGGGGCGAGCCTGGTCGATGAGTTGCAGAGTGCCCTTGTCGATTTGCTCCCCAGCAACGGTTCCTCGCACAAGATCGGTTTGCGGCTGGATGTTCAGCGGTTTGACTCGGTGCCCGGGCAGTACGCCTTACTGGAGGCCAAATGGCGACTTCGGCCAATGGCCCAAGGGGACAACACACCTCCCTTGAGTTGTCAGAGCATGCTGAAAACGCCTTCGGGGCCAGCGGTTGATGATTTGGTCGCCGCCCATCAACACAACATTCAAACGCTGGCTCGGCTGATCACTCAAGCAGCAAGCGCTGGGCGTAATACCTGCCCATCAGTACCGTGACTGCCCATGTACCAGAACCTTGCGCTGTTCACCGCCTTTCTGTTGCTTTACAGCATATTTGCCGGTCGTTTCGAAAAGCGCCTGCTCAACGGCCCCTTGGTATTCATGCTCATGGGGCTCATCCTGGGCCCTGCGCTTCTGGGCATTGTGCAGCCACGAATTGACAAGGATGGCTTGAGGACACTGGCTGAACTGACCTTGGCAATTGTTCTGTTCAGCGATGCAGCCAATGCCAACCTCAAGGTACTGCGAGCCCATGAGGGGCTACCACTGCGCTTGTTGTTGATCGGCCTGCCGCTGACCATTGTGCTGGGTTGGTTGGTGGGCGTCTGGCTGTTCCCGCAGGTGCCGCTGCTAGAGCTCGCAATACTGGCTACTCTGCTCGCACCTACCGACGCCGCGCTGGGAAAAGCCGTGGTCACGAACCCCAAAGTTGCCGAACCCGTGCGCGAGGGGCTTAACGTAGAAAGCGGTCTTAACGATGGGATCTGCGTACCGGTACTCCTGCTGTTCCTGGCGTTACTGGTTGAGGAACAAGCGCACAACCCGGTTTTTCTGGCACTGGAACTGGTCGCCGAAGAGCTCGGCATCGGTGCGCTCTGTGGAGTACTTCTCACGGTTGCTGCCTGGCAGCTGCAACAGTTTTCCTGGAAACATCAGTGGCAAATGCCGGTGTGGTCGCAATTGACCCTGCCGGGTCTGGCAGTACTGTGCTTTGCCACCGCACAAGTACTGGGCGGTAGCGGGTTCATTGCCGCGTTCGTTGGCGGCCTGCTTGCGGGCTACCTGTTCAAAGAGCAGAAGCATCACCTGCTAGAGGCCAGTGAAGAGTTCGCAAGCCTGTTGTCGGTGCTCACCTGGGGCGTATTTGGTGCACTGGTCATACCCAAAGCCTGGAGCAGCCTGACCTGGAATATATGGCTCTATGCCCTGCTCAGCCTGACGGTCGTACGTATGCTGCCAGTACTGCTCAGCCTGTCAGGGACTCGCTTTGACACCGAAACCCGGCTGTTCATGGCGTGGTTTGGCCCGCGAGGCCTGGCCACAATCGTCTTTGCGGTGATGATCATCGACTATCCGTTGGAAGCCATTAACACCTTGGTCGCTACCGCCATTTGTACCGTTTTACTGAGTGTGTTGCTACATGGTGTGAGCGCCAACCCGTGGGTAGCGCGTCTGGTTCGCCGTACGCCTTGAATGGAAGGGCAACAGAAACCGTTCGCTCGCCGACCACTGACAGCGCGTATCGAATGGCAATGGCTACGCTTCACTCCAACAGAGCTGCGTAGAGCAAAGGAGCAACGATGAAAAAAGAGAGCGCTGCAGCGCGCAATTCAGACAAAGCGTCGCCCAAAAAACTCGACCGTAAAACCTATGAAAAGCAATTGAAGACACTGCATGTGGAAATGGTCAAATTGCAGCAGTGGGTCGTAAAGACCGGTGCAAGGGTGCTGGTGGTCTTTGAAGGGCGCGACGGCGCAGGCAAGGGTGGCACCATCAAAGCACTGACCGAACGCGTCAGTCCAAGGATTTTTCGTGTTGTCGCCCTGCCCTCACCTACCGAGCGGGAAAAAAGCCAGCTGTACTTACAGCGCTACATGCAGCATTTCCCAGCAGGTGGTGAGGTGGTCATATTCGACCGCAGTTGGTACAACCGGGCGGGTGTCGAACGTGTCATGGGCTTCGCAGAGGAAGACCTGGTACGCACATTTCTCGAGCTGACGCCAATGTTCGAAAAGCACATCGTGCGTTCAGGCATCATTCTGCTCAAGTACTGGTTGGAGGTCAGCCCGGCAGAACAGGAGCGTCGCCTTAAAGCGCGGATTACCGACGGCCGCAAGACCTGGAAGTTGTCGCCGATGGATGTGCTGTCCTTCAACCGCTGGGACGACTACACCCGTGCTCGAGACGAGATGTTCAAAGCCACGGACAGCCAATGGGCACCGTGGTTCGTTGCGCCTTCGGAGGACAAGAAACGGGTCCGATTGAACCTGTTGACGCACTTTCTGGCGCAAATTCCCTACAAGGAAATAAAGCAGCCCAAGGTCAAGCTGCCGAAACGCAAGGTAGGTAGCTACAAGGAAATCAACTACCCCTTCAAGTACATCGGCCAACCGTTCTGAAACGCCGGGACGATGCAGATTCGCCCCGGCTGAGACCGGATCACTCCATGTGCATGTGACCGGACATGTGCGCGTGATCAGGCATGTGATCATGGTCCGGCATGTTCAACGCACGTGCCGGGGCCACGACATTGATACGTTCCTGCTGGCCCTTGGCATCTTCCACCACCAGCGTCAGTGGCACCTCATCGCCTTCCTTGACCTGCTTGACCAGGTCAATCAGCATCACATGGTAGCTGGCAGGTTCCAGCATCACGGTCTTTCCAGCAGGCAATGCTATCGATGAAACGGGCTGCATGCTCATCACATCGTTTTTCATCTGTGACTGGTGGATCTGCACCGTCTTGGCCGCTGGGGATTCAACGCGCAGTAACGTGCTGTCGCTGGAGGCCGTCACTTTCATGAAGGCCCCGGTTGAGGCTTGATGAGGTACGGTGGCCCGCACCCACGCGTCGTCAACGACCGTTTGCGCGGCAACAGGCAGGGCCGCCCCGAGCAGCATCAGCAGTGCGAGGGCGCGGTTGAGCGGTTTGGCTACCATCGCATTGGCGAATGTCGAGCGCATTAACATACCTCCATAACAGTGAGCAGGTCCTCTGCGCACTCCTTTGCCGACAGGGAATGCGACAGGCCAAGACGTAACACGCCTCGGGAATCATAGACATAGCTGGTTGCAGTATGGGACAACGTGTAGGTGTCGCCGCTGGGGATCTTCTCGTAGAACACACCAAATTCCTTGGCGGTCTGGGCGGTCTCTTCCAGCGTGCCGGACAGCGCCACGAACGAAGGGTCGAAGGCTTTTACATAGGCGTCGAGCACTTCTGGCGTGTCACGCTCAGGGTCCAGCGTAATGAAGATCACCTGAAGAAAATCGGCATCCTTACCCATCAGTTTCTTGATTTGCACTGCACGTGCCAGCGTAGTCGGGCAAACCGCCGGGCATTGGGTAAAGCCAAAGAACACCATGGGCATCGAGCCACGGAAGCTCGACAGGGTAATTTCGTTGCCTTGAGGGTCTTTCAGCTTGAACGAGCGCCCGAGGATCTGATTGCTCATGTCTTTGCCGTGCTTGAACGACAAACTACCTGAGCTATCACAACCTACGAGGGCACCCAGGCCCAGCAGGCTGATCCCGGCGACAACCTGACGTCGGGTCAGTAAATCAGTCATGTATTACCATCCTGTCGGGAAGGTACCAGTCCTGGGAGTGGCGTCCTTCAACAAACGTTATGCAATTACATATTCTGTCATGCGAACGGCCAGCGGTTCCAGCAGTCCGTCGCCCGACCTCAGTCGTAGGCCCGCTCCAGGCTGTGACATGCTGTCGCAGTTGAAAGGTTAGTGTCTGAATCAGGCACATCGTCCCTCCGCATCGGGATAGCCAGGTGAGGCCCCTACCCTGGTATTTCTGTCAGTAGACGGTCACATCACGTAGCGCCTAATTTCACCCCATCCGTGAACAGGGAAGGAGTGGTGAAATGACTCGACTGTTGAAATCAGGTGTAGCTGTTCTTGCGCTCAGCGTCAGCCTCCTCGCTCATGCGGTTGAGCGACCATTGAAGGCGCTGGAGGAGGAGTCGCTACAGCAGATGCGGAGCAGCAACAACGCCCTCCTCCGGCACCTTGCCAGCGAGCGTACGACCCTTTCGATATTACTGGTTCAGGTACAGGGCGAGCTTGTCGCAGCCACGCGCCAGGATCTGCAACTGGATCTGGAGCGTGGTGTCTCCAAGGTGTTTCACAAGACACGAGTCGATGCCCAGGCTGACGGCATCCTGACATGGCAAGGTGTCACGGGGACCGCACAGACCCAGGCACCCGATGACCAAAACACGGCATTCCTGACCCGGCACGGTGCGCACTTGGTGGGCGTGGTGAAAGCCGATGGCCAGTTGTATCGTATTGAACCGCTGGGTGATGGACGGCACGCGGTCATCAAGGTCGACGCGTCAAAGTTTCCCGAGGGGAAGGATGAGGTCGTCGAAACGGCTTCCGCCAAAACACCAGCACAGTCAGCAACGCACACCGCACCTGCCACCCACACAACACCGGTTGTGATTCGCGTACTGACGCTGGTCTCCAACAAGGCATTCGAGCTCATGCCGGACATGGACGCCAGCGTCGCCAATGCACTGGTCATGGCCAACACCGGGCTGGAAAACAGTCAGATCAATGTGCGACTCGAGAACGCAGGGGTGCAACGGATCGACTGGACGGAGTCGGGGTCTGCAAACGGCACCGAGGTGCTTGCACAGCTACGTAACAGCAACGACCCTCAACTGGGGAAGCCTGCACGGCAGCAACGCGAGGCTAGCCGTGCCGATCTGCTCAGCTTGCTCACTGTAATACCTGACGTGTGTGGGTTGGCCTACACCGCACTGAACAAGGATGCTGGTGTCAGCATCGTCGATCCGAAATGCCTGAGT
Organism: Pseudomonas laurentiana; assembly: GCF_014648275.1. Taxonomy (GTDB): domain Bacteria; phylum Pseudomonadota; class Gammaproteobacteria; order Pseudomonadales; family Pseudomonadaceae; genus Aquipseudomonas; species Aquipseudomonas laurentiana. Next base: position 89,654 of record NZ_BMQU01000002.1, on the reverse strand, counting down.
AACCATACCTTCGCACACGAACTGGGTCACAATTTCGGTGCACGGCACGACCCGGATCAATACAGCGCCCCTGTCACGCCTGTCTATGCCCATGGTGTTCGCTGGCCTGGGCACTGGCGCAGCGTGATGGCCTATGAGTGCCCAGGCGACGCCAGCCAGCGCTGCAATCGGGTGAACTACTGGTCGAACGCCGAGATGCGTTATCAGGGGTTGCCGCTCGGGTCGGCAGACAAGCAAGACAACGCCCGCGTCCTGCGCGACGCGGCCCCCATCGTCGCGGCCTACTACCCACCTCTTGACCCCAGTCCCGGGCTGCCGCATGTCAGCGTGTCCGTCACCGGCGGCACAGTGGAACCTGCAACGGTGCAATTGAGTGCCAACGCTACTGCCAGCGGTAACGCGACGATTCGGCTTGTGGAGTTTCTGCGTGGCAGTGACGTGATCGGGCAAGACAGCGAGCCGCCGTACACCTTTGCCTGGAACAACGTGGCCGCAGGCGTCTACCGGTTGAGCGCCCGCGCCAGCGACAGCGTGGGACAGCATGTGACCTCTGCCGAACAGACGGTGACCATAAGTGCTGCACCTTCAGGTTGTGACTACCGAGACCCCGAGGCCGAACACGTAACGCCTTGGGAAGCCAAGGATTACCCCGCGGGCGTCAAAGTCAGTGCTCAGCACGCGGTATGGGTTGCGTCCTGGGCCACAGGGACAGCCGCTCCGTCCAACAACGACGCCTGGAGCCTGGTCAGTACCATTCCGGTGCCATGGAGTGCCCTGCGTTACTACGCAGTGCCGAATGAAGTGCATTACCAGGGCCAACGTTACGCGGCAAAACAATGGGTCAAGGGCACAGCCCCTGCCCCAGGCAGTCAGGTCTGGCGCTTGCTGGGCCCGTGTTCGGCAATCAAAGGCTAGGTCATTTCCTCTTGGTATGAATGCAGCGAGGTTACTGCTATGGCTACTTCCTGTGCACCCGCGCGACATCTCCTTCGCGCGCCCTACCTGTTGTTTCTGCTGACAGCGCTGTGCAGTACCGCCGTTTCGACGGAGGTTCAGGCGCAGGACAAAACAACGCCCGATAAAACCGGCAAGGTCCTGCTGCGCCCTTCTTCGAGCCAATTCGAGCCGGGCAAGCAGGCGAGTGCTGAAGCCTGCAAGGCCGAACAATACGCGCTTGATGCCGTAAAGGGACACGGCAAACCAGACAGCGCCAAAGCTGGCAAAGACCTGAAATACAACCAAGGAAGCTGGGTGACGAATGTTGGCCACGCGTTTGAATGCTGGAAGGACAATGAAGCCCCCTACGGCGTCGGCAGTTGGGCGTGGTGCAACCAACCGTCTTATGCCCCCGGCCAATCTGCAAACTGGGGTGATGCCTGGAAAGACCTGGGGGAATGCAACGCTGCTCCGACCGGCAACAAACTTGAACTGAGCTTTGCCACCGTTACCGGCGACGTTCCCTACAAAGCCACTACCGCGGGCGTCGGGCCCGGTGGCGATGCCGAGGTCACCGGCGTGCTGCGCTGTAAGGGCGAATCGTTGCCGATCACCGGAAAATCGAATACCACCATCACCATCGAGGGCCTGAAAGCCTGTAACTACGACCTGATAATGGATTCGGCGCAGGGCTACCTGCCGCTGACGACCCCCAACCAGGTCAGGTTCACCGAAGAGAACGGTGAGAAACAACAGTTTGCGGTCAAGTACCGCCGTCCTCTCGATATCAGCCAGTTACATGGGCTTCCCGGTGTCAAGGTTGAGGTGTTTGCCCAGGGGCTGTCGCAACCGCGGCAAATGGCAATGGGCAAGCAGGTGCTGTATGTCGGCTCCAGCGCCATTCCCAGCTATGTCTATGAAGGGCGCATTGCCAGCTTCATCTATGCATTGCCATTGAACGCGGAGGGCAAACCGACAGGGATCTATATCGTCGCCTCCGGGCTAGAAGAACCCCATGGCGTGGTGTACCGCGATGGCGACTTGTTTTACGCCACGACTGGCGGACTCTATCGCGTACGCAATATCGACACTACGTATGCGGACCCCAAGCCTGAGCGGGTGCTTACCTTCCCTGCAGATGACACGCCAGCACCGCTGGGCGATGGGGTGTATCGCTACTGGCATCAAAAACATCCATTGAAATTCAACCCTCTCGACCCTGCTGACAAGTGGCTTTATACCGCTGTCGGCATCCCCTGCAACCTGTGCATGATTCCAGCCGATCCACGTTATGGGACAGTGTTGCGGTACAACATCGAAACGGGCGAGTCAGAAATACTCGCCAAAGGCGTACGCAACGCTGTCGGTTTCGACTGGAACCCCAGTGACGGCAAGATCTGGTTCAGCGATAACAACCGCCAGGGCTTCCCCAACGCGGATGAAATCAATCGAATTGCCACTTCGGGTGAGCACTTTGGCGTTCCTTACATGTTTGGTCGCAGTACGCCCGGTTTTACCGCCGATGAGTTCAACAGACCGGAGTCGATCACACCGCCACTCACAAATGGCGCGATCATTTCCGACAAGCCACTTGCCCAGATCAATCAGAGTGACTACAGCCCGCCGGCCTATGAGATGGGGGCTAACACGGCACCGCTGGGTTTGAAGTTCTGGAAGCCTGATCCGATATTCGGTTATGGCCTGCAGCACCTGCTGGTTGCTGTCCATGGCACGGGGTCGATGAGCGAGCCCGGGATGGAAATTCGCATGCTGGGCATCCAGAACGATAGCAAGGTTGTCAACCAGATCCCCCTGATCAATGGTTGGGGAAAATCCGCCGACAGCATTGATGTTTATTGCCTGACAGACAAATGCGTCGGGCGCCCTGCCGACTTCCTTGAACTGGCAGACAAGAGCTTGCTGGTATCAGACGATGTGGTCGGTGTCATCTATCGCGTCTCTTTCGACGCCAAGGAGTGGATGCAGGCTGGTACGGTGCTGCACCTTCAACCTACTGCTGTGCCAGATACCCACGTGGCCGATCAGATGGTCAGCGGTACGTTGATCGACCCCGATGGGCGGAATCGTATGTTCCAGGTCGCTTGGGGCAGCCCTGACTTGCAGATCTATGGCTTGAAACCAGGCACGTACACGGTGCAATTGAACGATGTCGCTGATTGGATTCCTGTCACGCGCAGATCGACGTTTACGTTCAACAGCAGTGCCCAACCCAGTACCAGGATTGATAGCCAGACGCGTGCGGTAAAACTGGAGTACCGCAAACGCCCAACGCACGTTGAAGTCGAAGCGACCCTCAAGGCGCCTGCCAAGCCTGCATCGGTCAATGATGAGTTCTGGAAAGTGACCGTACTCAGCAAGAACACGGGTGCAACACCCCGTGAGGTTCGGGTGCCATGGGGCGGTGAAGCCAAGGAAATCCTTAACTACGGGGAATATGACTTCATCTATCCCTACTATCCAAGGGCGCTGCCGGAACCTTCGAAAGCCACCTTGCTGATCAATGAAGAAAGCAGCGATGTTGAACTGACAGCGATCAACTACCGCACCGTCACTGATCTTGGGCAAGAGGTATTGACCAAAACCTGTAGCACCTGCCACTCCATCGACTACTTCAATGATCAGAACAAGGCGATTACCTGGAGCAATGCCGGCAGTGATGCACTGATAAAGCAGATCATGAGTATGCCGGTCAGTGGGCACTGCGACGCGACATGCGCATCGGAAATCTCCCGACACTTGTTCGATGTGGTCTGGGCGCCCTACCTGAACCCGCAAGAGTCCTATGGCACCCGCCAACTGCGGCTGCTGACGCCAACAGAGTACGCCAACAGTGTTCAGGATCTACTTGGCGTCACGATCAACCCCGAGAAGCTGCCGGCTGACAAATCGCCTAAAACCTTCAAGTATCCGGGCGATGCCGACTATGGCGTCTTGCAGGCCGACAATGTGAAAGCGCTCTACGACATGGCCTGGTTCGTCGCCAATGCTGCCGCTGCGAACACCGAGACGGTGGCTGATCTGGGCCATAAGGTGTTTCGCCGGGTTCTTTCGAGCGAGGAGCGCAGCCGCTATCAGCGCGTGAAGGATGAACATGGTCAGACATCGCTCATCGCCGCGATGCTGCTGTCACCAAACTTCCTCTATCGCTCTGAACTGGGCAGTGCCGATGCGCAACGCTCCGGTACCTATACGCTGACACCGGATGAGCTGGCGACCGCATTGTCGTTCGCGATCCTTGGTACCACGCCGGACATTGCGCTTCTGCGCAAGGCTGAACAGGGGCAATTGAGTACGCCTGAGCAGATCGGTGCGCAGGTGGATCACATGCTGCGGTCTGATCGGGGCGTGGAGCAGTTCAACCGTTTTATCAGCTACTACATCAAGACCAATCGTGGCGCCCAGGAAAAGCCAGGCTTGAGTTCCAGCCTTATTCAGGACATGACGGCCGAGCAATACCGCCTGGTACGTGATGTGCTGACCAACGGCGATGGCAGCTTCAATGCCTTGTTCAACCCCGGCTTTACCTACCTGAACCAGGCGCTGGCCGAGCACTACGGTATTGCTGGTATCAGTGGCACCGACATGCGCAAGGTGACAGTCGACAACCGTCGTGGTGGTCTGTTGCACTTGGGTCTGACCCAGGCGGCAACATCGGACTATCAAGCCACGTCCCTGGTCAAGCGGGGGATCATGGTCCGCGAGCAGCTGTTCTGCCGCGAATTCGGCGCCCCGGTCGATACGATGCCCGGCGAACCGGAGTTTCCATCAAGGGCGGTCAGCACACGTGAACGGTGGGACATGGTCAATGGCAAGGAAGCCTCGCAGGGCCGCTGCTGGCAGTGCCACCAATACATGAACGACACCGGCGCAGCCATGGAGCACTACGACGCGACCGGACGTTACCGTACCCATGAAAACGCCTACAACTACGGGCAATTCCCGGTGCAGTTGCCGATCAATGCTGCCGGTCCCTTCGTCGACAACACCGGCTATACCGAGTGGGCGCATGTCCAGGATGTTCGTGACATCGCCAGGCTCATTCCCACCAATAACGTTGCCCAATCCTGTATGGCCGATAGCTATTTCCGCTTCGCGTTCGGTAACGAGCCTGATGCAGGCACGGCCGGTACTGTCAAAGCGCTGTCCGATGGTTTGAAAACGTCCGGCTCGCTGACAGGGATGATTCGCAATCTGGCCACCTCCAACGCCTTTCTCCATAAAAAAGGACGGGATTAATCATGGACATGTTCAAAAGTCGCCGTCGTTTCTTGATGCAACTGGCTGCCACCGGCGCGCTGCTGCCTTTAAGCCGCGTCGGTCTGGCAAAAATGGCCCTATTGGGGGAATCCCAGCAGGCCAAGCTCAAGGTGGTGTTTTTCATCGTCCCCGACGGATTGGCCGTCGATTCCTACAGTGGCGCGGAGCACAATGGGAACGGGTTGTGGTTTCCCACCCCTGCCGGCAACAGCACCCGTGGCCTCGACCTGAAAAACCGTGACTTCACACTGGATACCAGTGATTTCGCGCTCAATGCGGTCAGCCAGGAGTTGGCGGCTTACCGAGACCAGTCGCTGTACGTGCGAGGGTTCATCCTCGGCCCAGGCAATGGTGGCCACAATGGATGGAACTATGCGCTACGCGACAATCAGGCGAGCAAGCCCTCGATTGACATCATTTTGGGGGATGCCCTACCGGGCACCCAACCCTCGCACCGCAGTCTGTTCGCTGGGCCACATGCGGGCACCGATGGCACCCCATGGTATGTGTCGTGGTCCGCACAAGGGATGAGGGCCCCCCACCAAAACCCGGTACGGATGTACGAAGCAGTGTTCGGCGCTGTCAGCCGGGAAGCCCGGGACAGCCAGGCACGTGGAGCCCATGTGTTTGACCCCGTGCTGGCCGATGTCAGAGAGATCCAGGCGCGACTCTCCGGCTCGCAACTGCAAAAGCTCAAGGACCACCTCGACGCGGTGGAGCAAGTCAAGGCTGATATGGATGACGCCATACCCGCAGTGTGCGAACCACTCAGCCTTGAAGACCATCCGATCAGTTCTGCAGCCTTCCGCAATCAGGTTCAGGCGAGTCATCACAAAGTCGTTGCTACGGCCCTCTCCTGTGGCGTCACACGGATTGCCACCGTCCAGGTAGGCCGCTCGGCCGAGTCGTTGAACATACTCGATGTGAGCTCAACGACCAACCCGCACGACTGTGCGCACCGTTACGGCGGTGAGGAGGTCTGGAGAGGTTCTCGGCAGTGGTATGTGCGCCAGGCCAAGCTGTTCATGGATGAACTGGCAAAACACGCTGACCCTGATGTTCCTGCCGATAACCTGCTCAAGCACACCCTGGTCGTACTCACCAGCGAGATGGCCGACGGTGCGCCAGAGCACACGCGCAATATGCCCTTGGTACTGATGGGCGGCGCATCGGGCTTACTGAAAAGCGGGGACGGTAAGGGGCGATTTTTCGATGTCCGAACGCAGGGTGACCACAGTGACTGGCTGGGCAACTACGTGAGCATGCAGCGGGTATGGGCCAGCATCGCTCAAGCCGCCGGTGCCAGTGTGCCCTATGGCGGCAATGTGTCACCGATCAATGGCATTTTCACCAACGTCGTGAGCGGAGGCTAGCGTATTGGCAGGTGTTTGTGCGGCCGATCCAGGCAGGATGATCGGCCGCACGCACGTCCCGCTAAGTGTCTACTCATTGTTTTTTCGCTGCGGTGCTCCGTTGACTGCTCCTTTTGCGTTCGGGCTTGGTCACCAGCCGCAGCTGTTCGAGTTGGGTCTCCACGCTTTCCGCCCGAGTCTGGTATGCAACGGCCCGTTGCTGCACTTCGTTTAGCTCGGTTTGGGCACGTTCCAGCCGCCCTTGCAGATGCTGCATTTGCTTTTCGGCCAGGTCTGCGATCGCCTGTCTTGCCGCAGATTGCTGCTGCGCATCGTTGAGCTGCGCTAAAGCGGCTTCCCAACGCTGTTGCAATTGCTCCGTGCGTTTACCAAGTTGCTTTAACTGGGCTGTCATCGCCTTGTGCTCTTCACGCACGCGGTCGACTTCACGATGTGCACGATCCTCCACGCCGCGAACATAGGCATCCTGGGCTTTACGCTCCTGCTCCGCTTGACGTTGTGCTGACTGCAGCTCTTTGCGCAGGGTTTGTACCTCCATCAAGGCCTCGGCACGCTCATTCAGTAATGTGGTGCTCCGCGTGTGCAGGTCCTCAATTTGCGCCTGGCGTTGCTCCAGCAACAATTCCAGATCAGCCAGGCGCGTTTCTGCGACGTCCCGCGCAGCCTCTGCACACGCAGCCTGTTGACGAAATTGCGCTGCGTCCAGGCGCGCCTGGTCCTCCACGCGGGCAACCCGCTCTCGCTCTGCTTCCAGCACGTTGCGCTGCTCACTCAAACCCTGCTCCGCCACACCGTGCGCAAGCAAGGTCGCCTGTTGCCAGACAGCCACGAACGCCTGGGATACCTCGGCCGGTAATGCCGGCAAGCGGGTTTCACCGCGCAAACGTTCAGCCAGGCGATCCCACCACTGATCAAGCAATGCACCGATCCGTGCCGGGCTGCCACGGCCAAGTTCCAGACGTACACGTTCCACCGTTGGCCGCTCACCGCGTTCCAGCACCGCGTCTGCGGCGGCAAATACGTCCGTTTCCGGTACGCCGATAGCCATCACCTGCTCCCTTTGCAATTAGGTATGATAATAAAATGTTATCCGACGTTATTTTTTACATACTGGAATAATAATACGTTGCACGTAATAAATATTACAGATCAGTTGTACCCGATTGATGAAACCGCCCAAGACCCCCATTGCCTGGCACTGAGTGCGCAGGAAGCAGCGGCGGCGTTCATCGCCGCGGGCACAGCGGCCAACACGGTACGGAGCTACCGCAGTGCCCTCGCCTACTGGTCCGCCTGGCTGCAACTGCGCTATGGCCTGGCGCTGGGCGACACCGCATTGCCGCCCACCATCGCCGTACAGTTCGTGCTTGATCACCTGGCCCGGCCAGTGGACGAGGGGCGCTGGACCCACCTGCTACCGCCGGCACTGGATGTCGCCTTGGTAAGCGCGCGCGTCAAGGCCAGGCTTGGGCCATTGGCTTACAACACGGTCAGCCATCGCCTGGCGGTGCTGGGGAAGTGGCACAGCCTGCGCGGATGGGACAGCCCGACCGAGGCGCCAGCGCTGAAAACCCTGATGCGCGAAGCACGTAAGGCCCAGACCCGCCAGGGCGCCAACGTACGTAAAAAGACCGCAGCGGTGCTCGAACCCCTGCAGGCCATGCTCGCCACGTGCAATGACGGGGTACGGGGTCTGCGTGACCGGGCACTTCTCCTGCTGGCGTGGAGCGGTGGTGGCCGCCGCCGTTCCGAGGTGGTAAGCCTGCAAGTGGGTGATGTGCGCCGACTGGATGCCGACACGTGGCTCTACGCCCTCGGTGCGACCAAGACCGACACCGGTGGAATCCGCCGCGAGAAACCACTTCGCGGGCCGGCGGCACACGCGCTGGAAGCCTGGCTGACTGCTGCACCCGCACACGACGGACCGCTGTTCCGGCGTCTGTACAAAGGCGGCAAGGTGGGTACCACTGGGCTATGCGCGGACCAGGTTGCCAGGATCGTCCAGCGTCGCGCCCAAATGGCCGGGCTTGCAGGAGACTGGGCCGCCCATAGCCTGCGATCGGGCTTCGTCACAGAGGCCGGTCGCCAGGGGGTGCCGTTGGGTGAAGTGATGGCCATGACCGAGCACCGCAGTGTCAGCACGGTAATGGGCTATTTCCAGGCAGGTTCGTTGCTGGGCAGCCGCGCCACTCAGCTACTGGACGACGATGGCCCTGAGCAGTAACCGCAGTGATCAACGAGCAGGCCCCTGCACGGACATGAGCACGCAACGCTTATCGCTGGCTGGGAGGATCAGCGGCGGGCCCTGCCTTTTCCGGCCATCGACGGCGACTTCGATGCTTGCGGTACTCCTCCAGCAACACCAAGGCCAGTGCGAAGGGTATCAACAAGGCCCATACCTGCCAGGAAACAGGCGAGGTTCCCAGCAACTCATTTCCCCAAGAGGTGTAGGCAAAGACCAGAATCAGCAGGATCTCCAAAAGTACGCCCCAGATGATCAGGCGATTGCCCAGCAGACCGGTTTCCAGGCAAGACCGGGTTGCACTGCGGCACATGAAGACATTGACGATCTGCAAAACAACGATAGCCACCAGGCTGGCTGTCGTCCCCTGGATATAGAGCGGATCACTGGACGCCAGCGTCTGCCCCCAGATCCACCCTTCCCGGGTCAGCACAAAAAAGAACGCAGCCATTGTACCGAGCGCTTCAATGAGCCCCAGTACCAGATACCCCCGTAACGCCAAGGCCAGGTTGAACAGCCGTTGCTTGGGAGGACGCGGCGGCCTGCGCATAATGTCCGGATCTGGGCGCTCGACGCCCAGCCCCAGCGCCGTCAATGAGTCAGTTCCCATATCGATGGCCAGCATTTGCAGGGGCGTTATCGCCAAGGGAACCCTGACGAGCACAAAACACAGATAGGGAATCAACTCGGCCATGTTGTGGGCCAGAATATAGGTCAGGAATTTGCGGATATTGTCGAAAATGGCTCGCCCTTGGGTGATGGCGTGCACGATGCTTGCAAAGTTGTCGTCCAGCAGCACCATGTCTGCGGCTTCCCTCGCGACATCGGTGCCCGACAGCCCCATGGCAATCCCGACATGGGCACTCTTGAGTGCCGGCGCATCGTTAACACCATCGCCGGTCACGGCAACGATCTCGCCCTTGCGCTTCAGTGCAGAAACAATGCGCAATTTTTGATCCGCCGAGATCCGTGCACAGATGATTTGTGGTGCATCGAGTTCCAACAGCAACTGGGTGTGCGACAGGTTCTCGATCTGCTCGCCATTCAGTACCAGTGGTGTCGCGATGGTTACCAGACCTATCTGCCGTGCGATGGCGACAGCCGTATGCGGGTTATCGCCCGTGACCATGATGGTTTTGATGCCGGCTTGCTGGCAGGCCATTATCGCCGCTGGCACCTGCGGCCTGGGAGGGTCCTGCAGACCTGCCAGCCCTGCCAGTATCAAGCCTTGCTCGGAGGGTTCCTGGCCTGGGGCCAGCCAACGCCAGGCCAGGGCCAGCACGCGCAGGCCGCGGTCAGCCATACGCTCTTGCGATGCCAGGATTTGCGCCCGGTGCTCGGAAGAAAGTGGCTCTGCTCGCTGTAGATGCCAGGTCGACTCGCAACGTGGCAGGACTTTTTCCAATGCCCCTTTGCACAGCAACACACGCCCCTCAGGGAAGTCATAGACCACAGACATGCACATACGCGTGGCGTCGAAAGGCAACTCACTGATACGCGGCAGTCCACTCCACGGGGCAATGTGTGGCCTGGCAAATTGAACCAGCGCCTGCTCCATGGGGTCGCCACAGCAGGTCAGTGCCTCGCCCTGCGCGATAAGATGCAATTTGTGGCACAGTCCGGCCACCCAGAAGAACGGCAAATTCGCCGTACACAATGCCGATGGCATGTCTTGGTACACGTCCGGGTATTCCTGCCCGTCGAGCCACACGGTGTGTACTGTCATATTGTTTTGGGTCAGCGTCCCGGTCTTGTCGGTACAAATGACCGTCACGGAGCCCAACGCCTCAACGCAGGGCAAGTGTCGAATCAGAACCTGGTGGCGAGCCATGCGCTGGGCGGCCAGCACCAACGCGAGCGTCAATGTGGGTAAAAGTCCTTCGGGCACCATCGCCACAATCAGGCCGATGGCAAAAATGAAGTCCTCCCGGAATGGAACGCCAAACAAGCTGCCCAGCCAGAAAAACAGCACGCTGATACCCAGTGAAAGCGCCAGAATGCTGCGGCTCAGGCGAATGATCTGTAGGCGCAATGGCGAGATTTCGTCACCACTGACCTCGGTCAGATGGGCAATCCGGCCGAACTCGGTCTGTATCCCAGTAGCAAACACAACCGCGATGCCTTTACCGGAGACGATCGAAGTGCCTGCCAGCACGATATTTCGGGCATGTAGCCGGTCTACGCTCTGGCAGGCAGCGGCATCCCGGGCCTCAGCGGAGGACTCGCCGGTAACGGTGGCGTTGTTCACGCGCATACCACTGGCTTCGATCAGTCGGCCATCGGCTGGAACACTATCGCCCTCGCTCAGCAGCATCAGGTCCCCTGGGACCAGCTCGTCAATGGCAATCGCTTGAACAGACCCATCACGCTGAACCTGCACCCGTTGCGGCAGCAGTTTGTTCAAGGCCCCCATCGCCTTCTCAATGCGGTACTCCTGCCAGTATGAAAACAGGCCGCTGACAATGATCACCACAACAATGGCGACGCCAAGGCGCCCCATCCCTTGCCCCGGCATTTGCCACTCGACCACAAAGACCAGCAGTGCAGCAATCCAGAGCACGATGGAAAACAGCTGCACAAACTCGGCAAGAAATGCCCAGAGCCTATTGCGGCGCTTGGCCGGTGCAACGCGGTTGGGTCCGAACTGCTGCAAGCGTCGCCTGGCCTCTTCAGAGGACAATCCCTGGGCCGTGGTGTGAACACTGGCCAAAACATCGGCGACTGACTGCTGATGAATGTTCATGTGCGCGCCAGTAGTGGCAAAAAAACAGGTTTTCGCGATTAACTAACCGCCAGATGAGCTCAGAAACGTCCTCAGGTCCGTTAGCGATCGAGTATTGAGGACATTCTGCTTCCCTAGCCAGGCTCTTCGCGCTTGAGCGACGCCGTAACGCAAATAGCCGAAGTCGGCGGTACGGTGCGCGTCCGAGTTGATGCAGATGAGCACACCTTCATCCATGGCGTACCGGCACTGGAGATCGAACAGGTCCATACGCTGCGGCTGAGCGTTCAGCTCAAGGCAGCAATTACGTTGCCTGGCTGCCTTGATAATTGCGGGCAAGTCCAGGTCCAGGGGTTCGCGCTCATTGATCAGCCGGCATAGCGGGTGTGCCAGAAGGGTGAAATAGCGGTGGTCCATGGCCCTTAACAGGCGCTGGGTTTGTTGACGCAGTGTCAGGCCGAAATGACTGTGTATTGCGCCTACCACCAGGTCAAGACGCCGCAGAATATCGTCCGGTAGATCCAGGCTACCGTCTTCGAGAATCTCAACTTCCACCCCCTTGAGGAGCGTGATGCCCCGCAAGCCGGCATTGATCAGATCAATCTGGTCAATGTGCTTGAGCAACCTGTCGACATCCAGCCCCTTCGCGATTCTGAGAGACCTTGAATGCTCAGTAATTGCCAGGTACTCCAGCCCGGCCTCCTGCGCAGCCAATGCCATCTCCTCCAGGCTGTTACTGCCATCTGAAGCACGGGTATGGGCATGCAAGTCACCTTTAAGGTCGCCCAGTTCAATCAACGTGGGCAGGCAACCGGCTAGTGCCGCAGCAATTTCACCACGATCCTCGCGCAGCTCAGGCACTATCCAAGGCAGCCCCAGCGCGTGGTAAACGGCGTCTTCAGTCGCGCTGGCCAGGCATTTTTTTGCCCTGAATACACCGTACTCACTGAGTTTCAAACCTTGTTTTTGAGCCCGCTGCCGAATCGCGATGTTATGTGCCTTGCTACCCGTGAAATACACCAGTGCAGCGCCGTAGACCGCTGGATCAACCACGCGCAGATCCACTTGCATACCTGAGCGCAGCATGACGCTGGCGCGTGTGCGCCCCTTTGCAAGCACGGTCGCAATGTCAGGGTGCTTGATGAGGTGTGCCACGACGCCCACCGAGTGCGCTGCGGCGACGAGAATATCAATATCACCAACGGTGTCGCGCATGCGTCGCAAGCTTCCGGCAACCGTGGCTGATGCGACGCCCGGGAGTTGTTTGAGGTACTCGGCCAGTCCTTGCGCCAGCGGAGCAACAACAGCCAATGGCAAACGGTGCTCCCTACCGATCCCCTTCTGTGCGGCACGCAGCAATCGAGCTTCCATTTTTTCGCCAAAACCAGCCAGTTGGCGGATGCGCCCTTGTTTGGCGGCCTGGCAAAGCTGCTCAATGGTTTCGATACCGAGATCGTGGTACAGGTGTTTGACTCGCTTGGACCCCAGGTCTGCAATGGAAAGCAGCTCGACCAAGCCTGCGGGTAATGTCGTTCGCAGCCGTTGGTGCAACGCGCAATCGCCGGTCGTTGCAATTTCGTGGATTTTGCCAGAGAGATCAGCCCCAATACCGCTGAGTTTGGGCAGAGGTTCACCCCGCGCAACCAGTTCCGACACCACCACGGTAGAAGCCCTTAGCGTCCGCGCCGCATTGCGGTAAGCCCGGATTCGGAAAGGGTTGGCGTCCTCGATCTCCAAAAGATCGGCGATATCATCAAAAATCGCGGCGATCTGATGATTACCGATCACCTGCGTCACCCTGGCGGGTGAAGATCGTGATTCGGGTGAGAGATCCTGAAGAGGCACCGCCGTAAGCTTCATAGCGCAATCCTGGCCCGATAGAGGTTGATGCTGCAGTCGGCATCATCACCGTCAGGTTCTGTTGGGAGAGGACTTGGTGAGATACTGCTCGAACCAGTCACCCGCGAGCCTGGCGACGTCCTCAAGCGCACCTGCCTCCTCGAAAAGATGCGTGGCGCCCGCCACCACCTCCAGGCGTTGCTCGCACTGCAGGGCCTGACTGCTTTGGTCGTTCAGCTTGAGCACCACCGGGTCCAGCGCACCGACGACTTGCAACGTAGGAGCCTTGACTCGAGGCAGGGCAGCTTCGGCAAGGTCGGTTCGCCCTCCCCGGCTGACTACCGCATGAATGACCTCCGGGCGCTCTGCAGCAGCCAGGAGTGCCGCCGCCGCACCGGTGCTCGCACCAAACAACCCTATCCGCAACGATTGCAGTTCAGCATTCCGGCCAATCCAGTCAATGACCTGAACCAGGCGCCGGGAAAGCAAGGGGATATCAAAACGTAGCTCCCGGGTGAGGTTGTCCAGCCGCTGCTCCGGCTCTGTAAGCAGGTCGAACAGTAAGGTAGCCAAACCGCGCCTGGACAAGTACGCCGCCACGCTTTGATTTCGCGGGCTTTGCCGACTACTGCCGCTACCATGAACGAAGACCACCAGGCCAACAGCGTTGTTCGGCAAACGCAAATCGGCTGATAGCTCCACATCATCCAACGCCATTTTTTGATAACGAGGCTCAAGCATCGGAAGGCTCCTGAAGTGTAACCCTCGTACCAGGCATCGGCGGTTGCCCAGTGTGGAACACCATTAACCGTGCATCATCACCCACTGTTGTCCAGAATCGTCCCTTGAAGCCTTACCGGGCTTGATCTATATCAAACCCATTGCGCCGCAAGGCAACCTGGAGCGCCAGCATCGTCATCGCGCTCCGCCCGCAACCCAACGCCCCGCTGATTGGCCACTGTTCCGGCTGAAACGGGAGAATCGGGAGCACCTGATGATGCGAGAAATAGACATCGGTAAAGCCTTCACGTTGATGGAGCCCGGCCCAGTGGTGTTGGTCACCACAAATAATGGCGAGAAGAACAACGTAATGACCCTCTCGTGGACCATGGTGATGGACTTCACTCCGGTATTTGCCATAACGACCGGGCCCTGGAATTACTCGTACACCGCTCTTCGCGACACCCGGGAATGCACGATATCAATCCCCACCGTGGACATGATCGATCAGGTCGTTGGGGTTGGAACGTGTTCAGGCGTCGACACGGACAAGTTTGCAACGTTCGGGCTAACGCCCGTTGACGGCAAGCATGTCCGGGCACCTTTGATCAAGGAGTGCCTGGCAAACATAGAGTGCAAAGTGATCGATATCATCCAGAAGCACAATATTGTGGTCCTTGAAGGCATCGCGGCGTACGTTGATAGCGCCCGAAAAGAGAAACGAACGATTCATGCCGTAGGGGACGGCACGTTCGTGATCGATGGACGTAAGTTGAATAGAAGAAAAATGATGCAGTCGAAGATCCCAGAGGGTGTCTAGCATCCGTACATGACGAGTGGCTACGGAGTTCCGTGTTTGCGGCCGTGCCACGCACATGCTAGCGAATCTGATGCTTATGCAGCAGCCGGTAGAAGGTCGGGCGGGAAACGCCAAGCACTCGTGCCGCAACACTCAGGTTATCGCTGTGTCGGTTGAGCACATCACACAGCGCCTGACGCTCAGCGCGATGCTTGTAGTCCTCCAGTGTGCCGATTGGCGTCACTTCGAACGCTGCCCCTTGCAAGCCCAGGTCCTGTGCTTCGATCTGTCGCCCTTCGGCCAGCACCAGGCCTCGACGTACTCGGTTGGCCAGCTCACGGACATTTCCCGGCCAGTCATGCCTACCCATTGCCGCGAGGGCGTCGTCACTGAATGACCGCGGGCGACGTCCGGTTTCCTGGCTGTAGAAATGAGAAAAATGGTTGGCCAGCATCGACAGGTCGCCATGGCGGTCACGCAGCGGCGCCGTCACGACCTGCAGCACATTAAGCCGGTAATACAGGTCTTCACGAAACCGTCCACGGGTGATCGCCGATTCGAGATCCACGTGAGTCGCCGCCAGCACCCGCACATCCACCGCAATAGGCTGACTGCCGCCGACCCTCTCAATATGTTTCTCCTGAAGGAAGCGCAACAGGTTGGCCTGCAACTCCAACGGCAGATCGCCGATCTCATCAAGAAACAATGTACCGGTGTTGGCCGCCTCGATTCGACCGACCTTGCGTTGATGGGCACCTGTAAACGCGCCTTTTTCGTGACCAAACAGCTCTGACTGAATCAGGTGCTCCGGAATGGCGCCGCAGTTGATCGCAACAAAGGGGTTGTCCCGGCGCTGCGACAGGCGATGCAGCGTGCGTGCAACCAGTTCCTTGCCGGTGCCGCTTTCGCCGCGAATCAGTACCGGTGACTCCGTAGGGGCAAGCTTGCTGAGCAACTTGCGCAGCTCACGAATCGGCTGGCTGTCACCCAGTAACTCGTGCTCGGATTCGTCCACATGTACCGGGCCCTTGCCGCGCAAACGTGCCATGCCAAAAGCACGACCCAAGGTGACCTGCACCCGGGAAACGTCGAACGGCAGGGTGTGAAAGTCGAAAAACCATTCACAGACAAAATCACCCACATTCTGCGCACGTAACTCCTCGGCGCTCAGCACTGCAATCCATTCGGTACCGCTGCGGCTGATCAAGTCCTTTACCGCATCCGGGTGTTGTAGGTGTGAAGCTTGCAAGCGCAGCAAGCCCACATCGCAACGTTGTTCAGTTGCGGCCGCCAAGGTGCAGCTATTGACATCCCAACCCACGCTGCGCAATCCGGGCAATAGGCGATGGCAGTCATCGCAGGGGTCAACGATGAGCAGGCGGCGACTCTGAACAGGCTCGAGCATGAACTATCCTTGACGCCAATTATTAGGAAAGTTAGTGAAAACAGCATGTTGGCAGGTCCGCTTGTAACAGTAGCAACGAACCATCAAGTTCCCACTACCGTCTGTCCGTCAAGGGGCTGCCGGAAAACCGCCCCGGGAATTTTCCATGCCGTTTGACATCAAAACTTCCAGGTCAAGAAGACGTGAGCGCGAAGCTTCTATTTTTTTAATGTGTGGTGTGACTCGAACACGCCCTGCGAGCATCAGTACAAGTAACTCACCGCCAATGCGGCTTCCATGAATGTTTGGGTATTACTAGAGGACCTGACCCGATGAACGCCTCGCTGCGTGTCAACGAAGCACTGCTTATTACCACCCACGCGTTTGAACCCTTCCAATGCGTAACGTGGGATTCACCTAACGGTACAGGCGAGCTGAGCCTGGCGGTGATCGACCGTACCAGCACCCGTATCGGCAGCAAGCAAGTCCCGAGCAGCACCTATTCCGACCCGGAGCAACTGGCGCATTTCATTGAAGAGGTGCGGGCTGAATTGAGCGAGAAAGGGTACAACCTACAACCCTGGACAATGCCCGAGTGAGTAGTGCGACCGATATGAAAGTGCGTCTTTTTGACGCACTTTCATACTGAGGTTTATGACGTCTTTATTGAACGGCGATATCAAATTGCCGTATCAGCCATCACTTAAGTAATGGCCCTACAACAGTTTGAACTGTTCGATGTGGCGATACTCGGCCTGTAGTTGTTCTGCCATCAAACGAGCGCGGCCCAGACGTAGTGGCGCCATTTCCATGTCGATCAACAGACTGCTGCAAGGGAGTGCCTGCAACGCTGGCCAGGCGCCAAGCCGCCCGTCGGTCAGTATCAGGCAACGCTGCTGTTCAGCCGGATAACGCTTGGCCCGCTGCAGCAACCACTGCCTGGCCTGCTCGAGGGCCGCCAACAGAGGTGTACCGCCGCCGGCGCCCAGTGCTTCCAGCCAAGGGCCGAACGCTGAGGATGCCTTTAAGCCCTGGCGCTGCCAACGCGGCTCGTCACCGCTGGCTGTCAACAGTGCCAAGCGTGCCCGTTGCCGGTAGGCCTGATCGAACAATTCGGCCAACACGCCCTTCGCCTGGCTCAACGCCTTGTGACGGCGGGTTGACGCCGAGGCATCGACAATCACCAGCCACAACTCATGGGGTGAGGCCGTACGCTGGATCCAGCATAAGTCGCGGCGTTGCCGTGGGCGCCCTTTGAGTAGTGTGGCCGGCCAGGCGACACGGCCATGTTTGCTGGCAACGGCTGTTCCGCGTTCGCCCTGCCTCAACCGCCCCGCATGTGGCCTTGCATCCGCCACGTTAGCGGTGGCTGGGCGGATGCTCAGGGCTTTTTTGGCCAGCTCGGTACCTCGCGGCGAGCGCCAGTAGCCACTGCCTGGGGTGGCAATGCCCCCCACTGCCCTTCGGCCTGCGCCTGCGTCTGGCTGCTGCCTGCCGACGTGGGCGATTGAGACTGAGGCGGCTCGGCTGCCGTGTTACGACGATGGCGCAATGCAAACTCTGCCACCGCGTCGATATCGCCTTCGCTGATATGCTGGGCACCGCGCCAGGCCGCATGGGCCCGTGCCGCGCGCAACCAGACCAGATCCGCCCGCAGTCCATCCACGCCCGCGGCAAAGCAGCGCTCGGTAATCTGTGCCAGAGCCTGATCATCCAAGGCAATGCCAGGCAAGCGCTCGCGCGCCTCATGGCAACGTCGCCTTAATGCCGCCTGCGCCTCTTCCCACTGCGCACAGAACGCTACAGGGTCACTATCAAACGCCAGGCGCCTACGGATAATGTGTCCACGCGCTTCCGGGAGCGGCTGCCCCTCCAGGGCCACATTCAGGCCGAAGCGGTCGAGCAGTTGCGGGCGCAGCTCGCCCTCCTCCGGGTTCATGGTGCCTATCAGCACAAAGCGCGCGCTGTGCCGGTGAGAAATGCCATCGCGCTCGATGCGGTTGGTGCCGCTGGCGGCGACGTCCAACAACAGGTCAACCAGATGGTCGGCCAGCAGGTTGACCTCATCCACATAGAGCACCCCACCGTCGGCTTTGGCCAGAACCCCCGGCGAGAACTGCGCACGGCCTTGCCCCAGCGCCACATCCAGATCAAGCGTACCCACCAGTCGCTCCTCCGTTGCTCCCAAGGGCAAGGTCACGAACGGCCCTTCACCGAGCAGGTCGGCCAAGCCACGGGCCAGGGTACTCTTGGCCATGCCTCGCGGCCCTTCGATCAGTACACCGCCGATCTTCGGATCGATGGCGGTCAGGCACAATGCCAGTTTCAGGTCATCGGCACCCACCACGGCAGCCAGCGGAAAATGTGCGGTTTCAGTCATTTCAGTTCTCTTCTTCACCGTCCAGCAGCTGTTCTTCAAGGGCCTCTTTATAGGCTCCTGGAGTTTCCCAGAGGCCTCGTTGCTGGGCTTCCAGCAAGCGCTCGGTGATGTCGCGCAAGGCATCGGGATTGTGCTGACGAATAAAATCCCGGGTCTCGCCATCCAATACATAAGCGTCGGCCAACGCCTGATAATGGTGATCGTCGATCAGGTGCGTGGTTGCGTCAAAGGCAAACAGGTTATCGACGGTCGCGGCCAACTCGAAAGCACCTTTGTAGCCATGCCGTTTAACCCCATCGATCCATTTGGGGTTCAGTGCCCTGGCGCGGATGACGCGGTTAAGCTCTTCTTTCAGGGTGCGAATACGCGGACGTTCCGGTTGACTGTGATCGCCATGGTAGCTGGCCACCGATTCGCCGCCGAGGCTTTCCGCGGCAGCCAGCATTCCGCCCTGGAACTGGTAGTAATCATTGGAGTCGAGCACGTCGTGTTCGTGGTTGTCCTGATTCTGCAGCACAGCCTGAACCTGGCTCAGGCGTTGGGCGAAATGGCCTCGGGCCGGAGTACCGTCGTCTGCACCGCCATAGGCGTAACCACCGTAATTCAGGTAAACCTCTGCCAGATCCTCGCGACGGCTCCACTGCCGGCCATCGATGGCGTTTTGCACACCAGCACCATAGGACCCCGGCTTGGCTCCGAACACCCGCCACCCTGCCTGACGCCGAGCCTGTTCCGGCTCGACGCCACTGACCAGCAGTTCCGCCTGTTCGGCTCGCACGCGTGCGGCCAATGGGTTGAGGTCGTCCGGCTCGTCCAGCGACGCAACCGCTTGCACCGCCGCATCGAAGAGCTTGATCAGGTTGCCGAAGGCATCCCGGAAAAAGCCCGAGACCCGCAAGGTCACATCGACCCGAGGTCGGTCCAGCAGGCTCAGCGGCAGAATCTCGAAATCATCGACCCGCTGACTGCCGCTGGCCCACACCGGCCTGACACCCATCAGCGCCATGGCTTGGGCAATGTCGTCACCGCCGGTACGCATGGTCGCTGTGCCCCATACCGACAACCCAAGCTGGCGCAGGTGGTCGCCATGATCCTGCAGGTGGCGTTCGAGGATCAGGTTGGCCGAGGCAAACCCCAGACGCCAAGCGGTTGTGGTTGGCAGGTTGCGCACGTCGACGGTATAGAAGTTACGGCCTGTCGGCAGTACGTCCAGTCGCCCGCGGCTGGGCGCGCCACTCGGACCGGCAGGTACGAATCGACCCTCCAGCGCATCGAGCAGGCCCTGCATTTCTGCCGGGCCGCAGGCATCCAGTTGTGGCGCGACGGTATCGACCAATGCCCGCAGAATCGCCCGAACATCATCCCAGGTTTGCGCTTCCGGGAGCTTGGTCACGCCCGCTAACGCCTGCTCGATCAAATACAGCGCATACAGTTCCAGCCGCTCGCGGGTGTCACCTGCTGTACGCCACGGGTCTGTACTGACTTCGTTGAGTGGCTGTGGCCGCGGACCTTGCCAGGTTGCGCCCAAATCACAATCCAGTGGATCGACGCCCAGGGCAAACGCCTTGGCCAAGGCCCTGGGCAAGCTGGCATGCTGACCTCGGCCATCGCCACGTTCTACTCGCAGCAGTGCTTGCAACGTGTCCAGGCGCAGACGTCCTTGGGGCGATTCACCGAACACATGCAGGCCGTCGCGTATCTGCGACTCCTTGAGGTCGCACAGGTAGGTATCCAGCTTTGGCAACCAGACGGCGGCGTCGTCCAGGCTGTTTTCCAACTGCAGTTCGCGGTCGATATGGTTGTCACGAACCAGCGCAAGGATATCGCGCTGCAGTTCTCTGGCCCGGCGCGGGTCGAGCAGTTGAGCCTCGTAATATTCGTCAGCCAGCAATTCCAGATTACGCAACGGGCCGTAGGTTTCCGCACGGGTCAGTGGCGGCATCAGGTGGTCGATGATCACCGCCTGCGTCCGGCGCTTGGCCTGGGCGCCTTCGCCCGGGTCGTTGACGATGAACGGATAGAGGTTTGGCAAAGGCCCGAGCAGTGCGTCGGGCCAGCACTGCGCCGAGAGCCCTACGCCTTTGCCGGGCAACCATTCCAGATTGCCGTGTTTGCCGACGTGAACCAGCGCGTCGACAGCAAAGCCATGGCGCAGCCAGAAGTAGAACGCCAGATAACCGTGAGGAGGCACCAGATCCGGGTCGTGATACACCGCACTGGGGTCCAGTTGATAGCCACGAGCAGGCTGAATGCCAACGAACGTCAGGCCAAAACGCAGGCCTGCAATCATCATGCGCCCACTGCGGAACATTGGGTCCTGTTCCGGTTCACCCCAGCGCGCCCTGACGGCATCCTGATTGGCCTGCGGCAAGGCAGCGAAGGCGGCGTGGTAGTCCTCCAAGGCCATGCTTTGCGCACAAGGGCGTTGATCGAGGCTATCCAGATCGTTGCTGACACCCCCGAGCAGGGCCTGGATCAATGCCGTGCCGGTGTCAGGCAAGGCGCCCACCGGGTACCCCTGCCCGTGCAAGGCACGCAGAATGTTCAGGGCGGCGGCCGGGGTGTCGAGCCCAACGCCGTTGCCGATTCGCCCATCCCGGGTTGGATAGTTGGCAAGCACCAGAGCGATACGCTTCTGGGCATTGGGCAACTGCGCCAGCTCACACCACCGGCGCGCCAGTTCGGCGACGAAGTCCATGCGTTCCGGTTGCGCGCGGTAACAGACAACATCCGACTGGCTGCGCTCGCTGCGCCAGGCCAGGTCTTTGAAACTGATCGGGCGGGTAATGATGCGTCCATCGAGTTCCGGCAAGGCGATATGCATCGCCAGGTCTCGCGCCCCCAAACCCTGTTCACTGGCCTGCCAGCCGGGTTCGTTGTCTTGGGCACAAATGGCCTGCAGCACTGGAATATCACGACGAAATGGCCGCAGGTGCGGCTTTTGCGGGCTGGACTGGGCAAAGCCGGTGGTATTGATGATCAGCGCCGCTTCAACCTGATCCAGCCATACCTCAACCTGTGCCAGACACTCGGCTTCCTTGAGGCTGGCCACTGCGATGGGCAAAGGGTTAAGCCCCGCGGCCTGAATACGCTCGCAGAAGACATCGATAAACGCAGTATTGGCCGCTTGCAGGTGCGAGCGATAGAACAGAATCGGAATCACCGGCTGGCTGGACACCCAGTCGCCGAACCAGTCTTCCAGCACGGCCGCTTCACGCCGAGGGTGATACACCACCGTGCGCGGCAGTTGCTGCGGTGCATCCCAGGCGTAGTCACGCCCGAGCCACTGACTGGCCATGCATTTGAAGAGGTTCAGTGCATTGGCTTTGCCGCCCTGCCGCAAAAAGTGCCAGAGACGCTCTGCCTCTGGCGCCGGCACGTTACCGAGGCGGGTTAACTCCGGGTCTGGGCGGTCATCGCCCGGAACCAGAATCAACTGAACCCCTTGAGCCGTCAGGGCGACCAATTGCTCTACACCATAGCGCCAGTATCCGATGCCTCCGTGCAGCGACACCAGGATGACTTTGGCGTGACGCAGCACCTGGTCGACGTACAGATCTACCGACGCATGGTTCTGCACTTGCATCGGGTTGGCCAAGCGCAGGCTGGGATAATCCTCCGGCAACTGCCGGGCCGTTTCGGCCAGCAGTGCCAGATGTGAATCACCGCTGCAGAGAATGACCAGTTCGGCGGGTGTCTGGCCGAGATCGGCAATACTGTCATCCGGCACAAAACCGCCGGGCTGGGTCCGCAGCAGGTGCATGGATCAGGCGCCCAACGCGGTACGCAGTTCCGCTTCCAGGCGCTGGGCGTCGAGCGCCTGACCGATCAGCACCAGGCGAGTACTGCGTGGCTCGTCGGTGCGCCAGGCACGATCGAAGTGCTTGTCGAAGCGCGTGCCCACGCCCTGAATCAGCAGGCGCATCGGCTTGCCCGGGATGGCGGCAAAGCCTTTTGCGCGGAGGATGCCGTGACGCACGACCAGTTGGGTCAAGGCATCCAGCAGGAGGCTTTCGTCGGCTTCAGGCAGCTCGATCGAGATGGAGTCGAACGCATCGTGATCATGATCATCATGGTCTTCACCGTCGTGATGGCTGTCATGGTGCGTACGACGACCGTCGATGTGCGCTTCCGACTCGGCGCTCAACCCCAGCAATACCTCAAGCGGCAGACGGCCGCTGCTGGCTTCGACGACCTTGACCGCTGGCGGCAGCTCTTCAGCCACTTCCGCGCGTACTGCCGCCAAGGCATGCGCCTCGATCAGATCAGCCTTGTTCAATACCACCAGGTCGGCACTGGCCAACTGGTCGGCGAACAGCTCATGCAGCGGCGACTCGTGGTCAAGGTTCGGGTCCAGTTTACGCTGGGCATCCACCTGGTCCGGGTACGCCGCAAACGTACCGGCAGCCACGGCTGGGCTGTCGACCACGGTAATAACAGCATCAACCGTGCAGGCGTTACGGATTTCCGGCCACTGGAAGGCCTGTACCAACGGCTTTGGCAGGGCCAGGCCACTGGTCTCGATGAGGATATGATCCAGATCGCCGCGACGCGCTACCAGTTCGCGCATGACCGGGAAGAACTCTTCCTGCACCGTGCAACACAGGCAGCCGTTGGCCAGTTCGTATACCCGGCCATTGGCCTCTTCTTCGGTGCAGCCGATGCTGCATTGCTTGAGAATCTCGCCGTCGATGCCCAGCTCGCCAAATTCATTGACGATGACTGCAATACGGCGACCCTGGGCATTGTCGAGCATATGCCGCAACAGGGTGGTCTTGCCCGAGCCGAGGAAGCCGGTAACGATGGTGACGGGGAGTTTTGCCAGTGTTTTCATGTCGTTGCCCTTGGCAGCAATGGCGGGCGGGCACGACGAAAACTACGGGCGCAATGTGCCCGTGCGCGTTCGCTACCGGATCACCCCGCCCGGTTGAATGTCGGAAACTGTCCGAGGCAGGTCTCCTGGCTTGCGTCGTGCTGGCGAACGTGCCAGCGGCACCGGCGCCTTCCCGCAAAACTACGCAGTGGCAATGCCAGGCTTTGCAACGCTTACAGTTGCGGGGGCAGCCGCGGCTTCAACCGCGTTCCCGTCTTAGCTCCGGGCTGACCGGAGAACCTCGAAACGGCAAGGCTACGCAGTCGCTCTGGACCGGTCAACCGCTGTTGTCATTGACGTGCACTGCCGCCCGTGATTTGCTACCGCCTTCGTTTGGGTGCCTTTAACAAGGTGAAACGGGAAACCGGTGCATCGCAGCGTCTATCAATCGCCTGCGACCATTCCGGTGCTGCCCCCGCAACGGTAAGCGAGGAAAGCGTCTAGACCACTGTGCCAGCTGCGGCATGGGAAGGTGACGCTCCAGGCTGAGCACAGTGCCAGCCCTCGTAAGCCCGGAGACCGGCCCAACACAGAATTGACAAACCCGCGGTGGGCGGGCGCTGTTGCAACCTCTGGGCGAATCCGTCCACGGGTTCCCTGCGCTTGCCTGTTGCCGATAAAACTCCAGAGGAAAGCGCCATGCCTATCACTACCGCCCACAGCCACTCCGCCGCCGTCAGCAGCACCCGCAGCCAGCGCCTGGTCGTCGCGATCGGCGCATCGCTGCTGGGCTTGTGCCTGGTTTACTTCGCCGGCTTCTCGCACATTGAGGCCGTTCATAATGCGGCCCACGATACCCGTCATAGCGCTGCATTCCCTTGCCATTAAGGGATAACACCATGATCAAGCACATTGCCCGCACCGCCGGTTTCACCGGCCTGCTCGCCGCCCTGCTGCTGACGTTGCTGCAGAGCCTGTGGGTCACGCCACTGATTATCAAGGCGGAAACCTATGAGAGCGCGGCGCCAGTCGTCGAAACCCATAGCCATGACGCGGGTGCCGCCGCACATCATCATGATGCAGAAGCCTGGGCCCCCGAAGATGGCTGGCAGCGCCTGCTGTCCACCACCGGCGGCAATCTGGTAGTGGCTGTCGGTTTTGCCTTGGTGCTGGCGGCGCTGTATACCTTGCGCGCCCCTGGCGGCCTGGCCGCGGGTGCACTGTGGGGCCTGGCAGGCTTTGCGGTGTTCTGTCTGGCTCCGACGCTGGGGTTGCCGCCAGAGCTGCCAGGCACAGCCGCTGCCGACCTGGCACAACGTCAGTTCTGGTGGATCGGCACTGCTGCAGCCACCGCTGTCGGCCTGGGGTTGATTGCATTCGCCCGCAACGGTTTGCTCAAGGTGCTGGGCGCCGTGCTACTGATCATCCCTCATGTTATCGGTGCGCCGCAGCCAGACGTGCACGAGGCGCTGGCACCAGAAGCGCTGGAAGCTGAATTCAAAGTCGCTTCCCTGCTGACCAACGCCGCCTTCTGGCTGGCATTGGGTCTGGTCAGCAGTTGGCTGTACCGTCGCCAGAGCCAGGCATAATGCCTGAACGGCCCAATCCGTTGCGGGTGTTCGCCGGATTGGGCTGTCGCCGAGGCTGTTCGGTGACGGCCTTGAGCGATCTGCTGGATCAAGTTCTGCAAGCCCACGGCCTCACCCGCGATAGCCTTGGCGGCATTGCCAGCATCGAGCTGAAAAGCCAGGAGCCCGGCCTGCATGCCCTCGCCGCCCAGCTCGGCATTCCGCTACTGTTTTTCAGTGCTGCCGAGTTGGCGGCTTTTGAATCACGCCTGACCCACCGCTCGATCAATGCCTTTACGCACAGCGGTTGTTACGGCGTAGCTGAAAGTGCTGCGCTGGCGGTGGCCGAACAGCTCGATGCAACTCCCGCGCAGCTCTGTGTTTCCCGCCGCACCAGCATCAATGCCACCCTGGCATTGGCTTGCGGCAGCACCTTTGGCAGATAATCCCGCCTCGCCTCGACTTTAAATTCAGGATGTGCCCATGACCGTTTATTTCATCGGTGCCGGCCCCGGTGACCCGGAGCTGATTACCGTCAAGGGCCAGCGCCTGATTCATCGCTGCCCGGTGATTATCTACGCCGGCTCCCTGGTTCCCGCAGCAGTGCTCGAAGGGCACCGCGCCGAAACCGTGATCAACAGCGCCGAGCTGCACCTGGCGCAAATTATCGACGCCATGCGTGAAGCACATGCCAAAGGCCAGGATGTTGCCCGTGTACACAGTGGCGACCCTAGCCTATACGGGGCCATAGGCGAGCAGATTCGGCATCTGCGCGAACTGGCTATCCCCTTCGAGATCATTCCCGGCGTCACCGCGGCCGCTGCCAGTGCCGCCCTGCTGGGGTGCGAGTTGACCCTGCCGGAGGTCTCGCAGAGCGTGATCCTCACCCGCTATGCCGACAAATCGCCGATGCCGGCCGGCGAAGAGCTTGCCAATCTGGCAACACACAAGGCCACGCTTGCCGTACACCTGGGTGTACAGCACCTGGCAAAAATCATCGAAGAACTGCGCCCACACTACGGCGGGGATTGCCCCATTGCCGTGGTGCACCGGGCTACATGGCCAGATCAGGACTGGGTCAAAGGGACACTGGACGATATTCTGCCGCAGGTGCAGGCTAAAGGCTTCCGGCGTACAGCGTTGATTCTGGTCGGCCGGGTGCTGGCTGCCGATGCCTTTGCCGAGTCGGCGCTGTACCGCGCCGGACACGCACACCTGTACCGCCCCTAGACAACCTCCGCAGCAGCACACCCATTCAGTCCGAAGGAGTCGACCATGCTTGAATTGCGCCCCAACTGTGAATGCTGTGGTACTGATCTTCCGGGGGACAGCACGGATGCCTTTATCTGCTCCTTCGAATGCACCTACTGTCGAGACTGCAGCGACCACACCCTGAAGGGGCGGTGTCCGAACTGCGGGGGACAACTCACTGCGCGTCCGCCCCGAGTGGGTGCAGCATTGGCCAGGAACCCTGCGTCAACACTGCGAATCGTCAAGGACAAGGGCTGCTCCAGCCGCTAGTTTGCACAGCCTCCCCAGCGAAAAAAATCATTGCGCGCGTCCTCATTTGAGGATGCGCTGCCGGCGTTTTTGCACCACAACCCGGCATGTATTACCTTGGCTGTAGGGCGTTTCTTTTATCCTGCGCATAATTTCCTACGCTTCTATAATCTCCATACTCATCAGACCCCATTCGACGTATCGTAGGCTGCTTGCCGACAACGGCCAGGCGCGCCTTCCTGAGAGAATCAAGAAAAGGCCCACATTTACGACAAGGAGTTGCGCGATGGCGAAGGTCTTGATCGTCGACGATCACCCAACGATCCGCATTGGCTTAAAGATGCTGCTGGAGCAACACCGTTACCACGTGGTCGGTGAGTCCGGCGACGGCGTCGAATCGGTGCAACTGATTCGAGAACTCAAACCTGACGTTGTCGTTCTTGATATTGGCATCCCCCGCCTAGATGGCCTTAGTGTGCTCAAGCGCCTGCGCTTGCTTGAGCCGCCTCCTCGCATTCTGGTTTACACCGGGCAACCTGCAGAACTGTTTTCCCGCAGGTGCCTGGATGCAGGTGCGTCGGCTTTCGTTCACAAGGAAGAGACGGAACAGTCTTTCCTGGCTGCCTTGAAAGCCGTTGTTTCCGGTTACGCGTACTTCCCCGACATGTCCTTGCGCGGCCCGATGGCCAGTGAGGGGGAACGCCTGACGGACTTGTCTGATCAGGAAATGGTGGTGTTGCGCTTGCTGGCAGCAGGTCGCTCCAACAAGGACATAGCCGAGGAGATGATGCTCAGTCCAAAGACCATCAGCACCTACAAAACCCGGATCATGGAGAAGCTACAGGTCAGTTCGTTGGTGGAAATGGTCGATCTGGCCAACCGTAACCTGACATGAGACCTCTACGGCTGGCGCCCTTGCTCTGCTGCCTGGCGTTACTGGCAGCCAGCCTCGCCGTGGCCGATGAACAGGGTGAGCCACGCAATCTGCTTGCCCGCTCATTGAGCAGCAGCAAACCATTGTCCTTGTCGGTGAACGACCGTCAGTGGTTAAACGGCAAGCGGGTACTGGTGTTGGGCACCTCAGCCCCAGACTATCCGCCGTTCGACATCAATCTCAGCCAAACCGACTACGAAGGCCTGACAGCCGATTACGCGGGCCTGGTTGGCGAACAATTGGGAATGCCGATTGAGGTGCGTCGGTTCTCCAGCCGTCGCGATGCCATCGCAGCCCTGGATGCAGGTCGCATTGACTTGCTGGGCAGCGCCAACGGTTATGAGGCTGCAGATACCGCGCTGATGCTGAGCCAGCCGTATGCCGATGATCAACCCATCATCGTTACGCCTCTGGGCAAACCCCGCAGTGCAGAGGACCCGCTGGCGAATGTGACATTGGCCATGGTGGATCACTACCTGCCAGAGGAAGAGGTTCGCCAGCTTTATCCCGCGGCTCACTTGCAGCTCTACAACTCCACCCTGAGTGCCCTGTCTGCCGTGGCCTTGGGCCAAGCCCAGGCCTATTTCGGTGATGTCGTCAGTTCCGACTATCTGATTGGCCGGTACTTTCAAGACAGCCTGCATATATCGCATTTTGTAAAAAATGACCGAAGCAGTTTTTCCTTCGCGCTCTCACGCGATAATCAGACCTTGCTACGGCTGGTCAACCAGGCACTGGGCAGTATTGCAGACAGTGACCGTCTGAATGTGCTGCGCCGCTGGAGCAGCGGCAATGCGAGCATCCTGCTCGACCGCGAAGTGTCATCACTCAATGCTAGCGAACGCGCCTGGATCAAGCAGCACCCCATCGTACGGGTTGCAGTGAACAGCACCTACGCGCCGCTGACGTTTATCGATGACAACCAGCATTACCGTGGCATTACCATCGACTTGCTGGAACAGATCACATTACGCACCGGGTTGAGGTTCGAGTTCGTCGACGCCCCTTCGGTATCGGCAATCATCGAGCAGGTCGAGCAAGGTCAAGCCGACATAGCCGGCGCCCTGATGTACGGGCCGTCTCGAGATGCCCGGCTCAGCTTTACACGCCCGTACCTGGCCAACCCGCAGGTGATTGTCACAAGCCTGCGCGATGACGCACCACAGAGCCTCGAACAGCTCAAAGGTCGACGCCTGGCGGTCGTGCGCGACTACGCCTTCAAGGAACAATTGCTGAAACAGCACCCGGACATTCAGTTGGTCGAGGCACCGAATGCCATGGCGCTGATGGAGTACGTCGCGCAAGGCCGGGCAGACGCCGCCATCAGCACTCACCTCAATGCTGTCTACTTCACCCGGCGCCTGTTCAAGGACCGTTTGCGTATTTGTGCAACGCTCGGTGATACACCGGTTACTGCGGCCTTTGCCACCGCCCGCGATGCCACCGTTCTGCATTCGATTCTGAACAAGGCCTTGTTGAGCATCCCGCCTGACGAAATGATCCAGTTGACCAACCGTTGGCGGACCAATGCACTGATCAGCAACGATCTTTGGCAGAACTACCGCGCACTGATCCTGCAGATTTTGATTGGGGCAGGCCTGGTCATCGGCGCCATCTTTTTTTGGAACCATTACCTGCGCAAACTGATCCGGCAACGCACTGAAGCCGAACAGGCATTGCAGGAACAGTTGGGCTTCAGCAAACGCTTGCTTGAAGAGCTGCGTCAGGCGAAGGAGCAAGCCGATTCTGCCAACAGGGCAAAGAGTACCTTTCTGGCGACCATGAGCCATGAGATCCGGACACCGATGAACGCCGTCATCGGCCTGTTGGAACTGGCGGTCATCGATGCCGAGCAAGGTCGTGCAGACCCTGCTTCGCTAAAGGTTGCCTCTGATGCAGCCAATGGTCTTCTGGAGCTGATCGGCGATATTCTGGACATCGCCCGAATCGAGTCGGGGCACATGACGCTGACACCACAACCAACCGATCTGTTGGCAGTGATCAACGCCACCGTGCGCATGCATGAAGGCAGCGCCAGGCTCAAGGGGCTGACATTGCAATCCAACCTGCAGAGCCCGTTGCCCGGCCTTGCGGTGATTGACCCTCTGCGTTTCAGGCAGGTGCTGTCAAACCTGTTGAGTAACGCCATCAAGTTCACCGAGCGCGGCCAGATCACGATCAACCTGCGAGCCGACAGCGCCCCTACAGACCCGCACATGGACCTGCAGCTAGACGTGGAAGACACCGGTATCGGCATCAGCGCCGATGACCAGGCACGCTTGTTTAGCCCGTTTGTGCAGGCCAACCATGAACTGTCCCAACAAGGTACCGGCCTGGGGCTGGTCATCAGCCGTACGCTGTGTGAACTCATGGGTGGGCGTCTGACCTTGCACAGCACGCTTGGGCAAGGCACCCGGATCTGTATCGAGCTGTACGTACCGCGGGTCGACGCCAGCAGCGTGCCAACCTTGCCAACGGAGGATGTACCCTCGGACAGGGTCGCCCCGACACTGAACATCCTTGTCGTCGATGACTATCCGGCCAACCTGATGTTGCTGGAGAAGCAACTCAGCGTACTCGGGCACCGTGTCACCTTGGCAAATGACGGCAGCACTGCGCTGCAAGCCTGGCAGAACCAACGTTTCGATGTGGTCATCAGCGATTGCAACATGCCCATCATGGATGGTCATGAACTGACGCGGCGCATCCGCAGCGCAGAGGCCGAGAGCAACCAGCCGCCCTGCTTGATCCTCGGCCTGACCGCAAACGCGCAAGCCGAAGAGCGCGAGCGCTGCCTGGCCTCTGGCATGAATGACTGCCTGTTCAAGCCGATCGGCCTGAACGAATTGCGCCGCCATTTGCACACTTCCGGGGCCGACGCGGAGGTCGACGCTGCACCCGTAGACAGTGTCAGCGATACAGGCAGTAGCGGCTTTGATATCGATAATCTGCGCTACTTGACGCTGGGTGATCCGAAACTGATAACACGTCTGTTGGGTGAACTGGCACAGAGTAACGCCGAAGACCTCCAGGCATTACAAGCCCTCGGCCCTGCGCCTACGCTTCAGGATCTGCGTGCACTGGCGCACCGAATCAAGGGGGGCGCGAAAATGCTCAAGGCCCGCGGCGTCGTACAGTGCTGTGAAGCGGTTGAGCAGGCTTGCGCCGGAAAACCCTCACCGCGCGCCTTGCAGGCCCTGATCCTGAACCTGGAAACAAGCCTGATCGACCTGGATGCGCACTTGAATCAACGCACCAGGGTCCACTAAGGCTCAGTGCAGGCTTACGTACTTTCGCGAACGACCAGCTCGAACCCCAGGTCCTGCGCCTGTTGCAGGCCTTTCTTGCCGTCCAGCACTGCCAGCAGTGCTTGCGCCGCGCACCGTCCAACAGCCGCGCGTGGTGTACGTATCGAGGTCAATCGGGGTACCAGGTGAGCCGATGTGGGCAGGTCGTTGAACCCCACCATCGCAACACGCTCCGGCACTGCAATACCCTGGCGCAACGCCTGAAATATCGCGCCCTGCGCCAAATCGTCGTTGCAGAAGAAAATGCCATCGAGGTCAGGGTGCTCGGTAATCAATTGGCTGAAAAGCTCCCCCCCTAACCCAATGGACGAAGGCTCCGGTGCCAGCAACTCCAGTTCCGGCGCTTGCAAGCCCGCTTCGGCCAATGCCTGGCGGAAGCCTTCTGCACGCTGCATGACGCGCGGGTCCAACTGCGCGGCAATAAAGCCCAACCGGCGTCGTCCACGGGCCAACAGGTGCTGCGCTGCTGCCCGGCCAGCATCGCGCTGCGAGAAGCCTACCGAGATAACACCCTCTGCACTGCTCACCTCCATCATGTGCACACACGGCACCGCACTGGCGCTCAGCATCCGCTGCGCTGCTTCGGTACGGTCGAACCCAGTGAGCAGGATGCCGCAGGGCTGATAGGCCAGGTAGTTCCTGATCAGGTTTTCTTCTTCGGTCTGGTCGTAGTGGTAGTTACCGATCAAGACCTCCAGGCCGCGCGGACGCATGACCTCATGGATCGCTTCAAGGGTATCGATGAACAGGTGGTTGGACAGCGACGGGATCAGCACCACCACCGACTGGCTTTGCGCCGACGCCAATGCGCGCGCTGCCGGGTTGGCGATGTAGCCCAGCGTCGACGCTGCAACCTGGACCTTTTCAACCAGCTCAGGGGCAACCGTGCTGACCCCGCGCAATGCGCGGGACGCTGTAATCGGGGAAACCCCGGAAAGTCTGGCCACTTCTGCCAGGGTGGGACGACCGGTAGTACGGGAGCCGATGCGGGTCATGTGCCTGATATTTTTGTCTTGCAAAGAGTGGGGAACGGGCACTAAGGTAGCGCTGTCCCATGCGTCAGGCAATGCAAAACTGCGTGCACGTTGCAAAGGGCACCCAGACTGCTAACTACAAAATCAATAACATCTGGGCAGGTAGCGTCCGAGCCATTCACTCGACCGGCCAAAGACAGCGCTATCTTGCCTCGCAGGAGGTACCGATGAACTCTCCCCTGTCCGCGATAGTGGTAATGGGCGTAGCTGGATGCGGCAAGAGCTGCATCGGTTCTGCCATTGCCGAGCGCAGCGGCGGTCGCCTGATCGAAGGCGATGCCTTCCATCCTGCCGCCAACATCGAAAAGATGAGCGCCGGCATTCCACTCGACGATCAAGACCGCGCTGGCTGGTTGATTCGCCTGGCAGAAGAACTGCAGGCCACGATCATGGCGGGCGAACGTCCTGTTCTCACGTGTTCTGCCCTCAAGCAACGCTACCGACAAACCTTGCGTGATGCCGTGCCAGGGTTGTGTTTCGTCTTCCTGGAACTGTCGCCTGAAGAGGCCACCCGAAGAGTCCGCGCCCGTCCCGGGCATTTCATGCCGGCCAGCCTGATCGACAGCCAGTTCGCAGCCCTTGAAGTCCCTCATGGTGAACCCTTGACCCTGGCACTGGATGCCACCTTGCCGGTCGAGCAACTGGCAGATCGGGTGGATCAATGGCTAAAGCCCTTCGGTGAGACGGTGTTGGCGCAAACGGCCTGATTACGACCGATTCTCCGGCTCACCAAAGATAGCGCTATCTCAGACAGTTCAAGCACTACCCGCACTGCCCAAAATAAAGACAATATGAGGCTCTGAACCATGTTCGGATTGGCAACTGACACGTATTTGCTCCTGGATGCTTTGGTCACCATCATCGGCTTGGTGCTGCTGATAACCCACTTCAAAGTCCACCCTTTCGTCGCCCTGACCCTGGCTGCCGGTTTTCTCGGCCTGACCTCCGGCATGCCGGTAGCCAAGGTCATGAAGTCATTTCAAGACGGATTCGGTGGTGTGCTGGGCTTCGTCGGGATCGTCCTGGCATTGGGCACCATGCTCGGTAAGCTGATGGCCGATTCTGGGGGCGCCGACCAGATCGCACAGACGTTGATCCGCGCGTTCGGCAAACAGTATGTCCATTGGGCGATGATGTTTGCGGCCTTTCTGGTAGGCATTCCACTGTTCTTTGAAATCGGCTTCGTCTTGCTGATTCCATTGGTGTTCATCGTTGCCCGGCGCTCCGGGGTGTCGTTGATCAAGATCGGTATTCCGCTGCTGGCCGGGCTGTCCGTGGTGCATGGGCTGGTACCGCCACATCCTGGCCCGCTGCTGGCGATTGGCATTTTCAACGCTGACATCGGCAAGACGATTTTCTATGGGTTGATCGTCGCGCTGCCGACCGCGATTATCGCCGGCCCCCTGTATGGCAACTTCATTTCACGTTACATCCCAGGATCGCCCTCACAGGCGTTGATGGAACAGATTGCGCGTGAGTCCAACCAGCAAAACCTGCCCAGCTTCAGCGTGACGCTGATCACCGTGCTGTTGCCGGTGTTCCTTATGCTGCTGAAAACCTTCGCAGACGTTGTACTGCCAGCCGAGCATGTCTTTCGGCAGTGGATGGACCTGATCGGGCACCCGATCACCGCCCTCCTCGCGGCACTGCTGCTGGCGTTCTACACCTTCGGCTCAGCCCGCGGCTTCAGTCGCCAGCAGATCATGAAGCTGCTGGACCAAAGCCTGGCCCCTACTGCCGCCATCGTGTTGATCGTTGGCGCCGGTGGTGGCTTCAAGCAAATGCTGGTCGATACCGGGGTTGGCAATGTGATCGGGCAGATGGCCGTACAGGCGCAGATTTCCCCCATCATGCTGGCGTGGTTGGTGGCCGCGGTGATTCGTATCGCCACGGGATCAGCGACGGTCGCAACCATCACGGGCGCGGGAATCGTTGCACCGGTGATCGGGATGATTCCAGGGGTGAACCGCGAATTGTTGGTACTGGCCACGGGGGCCGGCTCGTTGATTCTGTCTCACGTCAACGATGCGGGGTTTTGGCTGGTGAAGCAGTACTTCAACATGACCGTCGCGCAAACGTTCAAGACCTGGAGCATGATGGAGACCCTCCTCTCGGTGGTCGGCATCATCTTCATCATGCTGCTGTCGTGGGTGGTTTGATCACACTGGCGCCGGGCTGACCGGCGCCAGCGCGAGATCAGAACGCAGCCTTGAAGATCGCCTCAATCTCGGCCTGGTTCGCCGGACGTGGGTTGGTCAGGCCACAGGCATCCTTCAGCGCATTGGTTGCCAACGTGGGGATATCCTCTTCGCGTGCACCAAGTACCGCCAGACCGGCCGGAATATCGATAGCCCGTGCCAGGCTGACGATCCCGGCAATGGCCGCATCGCTGCCCTGCTCTGCGGTCAAGCCATTGGTTTCGATCCCCATGGCCTTGGCCACATCGCGCAAGCGCGCCGCACTGACGCTGGCATTAAAGCGCTGTACATGCGGCAGCAGCACCGCGTTGCAGACGCCATGAGGCAAGTCATAGAAACCGCCCAGCTGGTGAGCCATCGCATGCACATAGCCCAGAGAGGCATTGTTGAAGGCCATGCCTGCCAGAAACTGTGCATAGGCCATGTTCTCCCTGGCCTTGAGGTCACTGCCTTCGGCAACCGCCTGGCGCAGGTTCTCACTGATCAACTCAATCGCTTTCAGTGCACAGGCATCGGTAATCGGCGTAGCCGCCGTCGACACATACGCCTCAATCGCATGGGTCAGTGCGTCCATGCCGGTTGCGGCAGTCAGTGACTTGGGCATGGCAACCATCAGCGCCGGGTCGTTGACCGACAACAGCGGCGTCACGTTACGGTCGACAATGGCCATTTTTACGTGGCGTGCCTCGTCGGTAATGATGCAGAAACGGGTCATTTCACTGGCAGTACCGGCTGTGGTGTTGATGGCAACCAGGGGCAACTGTGGCTTGGCCGAACGATCAACACCTTCGTAGTCGCGGATATGCCCGCCGTTGGTAGCGCACAGTGCGATGCCCTTGGCACAGTCATGGGGTGAACCGCCGCCCAACGAGAGGACAAAGTCACAGCGCTCACGCTCCAGCATCGCCAGACCTTGCTCGACGTTGGCGATGCTGGGGTTGGGCTTGGCGCCATCGAAGATTGCCGCATCAATGTCGCGCACCGCCAACTGCTCGGAGATCTTGTAGGCCACGCCAGCCTTGGCAAGGCCACTGTCTGTAACGATCAAGGCCTTGCGAAAACCATGAGCGGCAATCGCGTCCATGGCCTCTGTCAGGCAATCGATACCCATGATGTTGACTGCTGGAATGAAAAACGTACTGCTCATGACCCAATCCCTCATGCAATGTGCGATTGCACTCAGGATCTACCTCCGGGCCAATTCGTGTGTTGATCTGAGGCAACGCAGGGTTCAACCCAGAAACAACTGGTAGGCCGGGTTATCCGTTTCATCCCAATAGCGGTAGCCCATGGCGTCCAGCGCTGCCGGCAACTCGGCACGCTCTTCCTCAGGGACCTCGAGGGCGGCAAATACCCTGGCTTCGGCGGAACCATGATTGCGGTAGTGGAACAGGCTGATGTTCCAGCGCTTGCCCAGTCGCTCAAGGAATGCCAACAAGGCGCCAGGGCGTTCCGGAAACTCAAAGCGCAGTACCCGCTCGTGGGCGCCCGGCCCGGCATGGCCACCCACCGTGTGACGAACATGCAGCTTGGCCAACTCATTGTCCGTCAGGTCGAGCACGTTGTAGCCCTGCTCCCGCAGGCTTGCCAGCAACTGCGCGCGCGGGTCGCGCTGTGGGTGGGTCTGCACGCCAACGAACAAACGGGCCTCTTTCCCGGGGTAGTAGCGGTAGTTGAATTCGGTGATCTGACGCTTGCCCAGCGCCTGGCAGAATGCCCGGAAACTGCCCGGTTGTTCCGGGATCGTCACGGCAATGATTGCCTCACGCTGCTCCCCCAACTCGGCCCGTTCGGCAACATGGCGCAGGCGATCGAAATTGACATTGGCCCCCGAGTCGATGGCGACCAGCGTCTGCCCGCTCACCCCACGTGAAGCCACATAACGCTTGATCCCGGCGACGGCCAATGCACCCGACGGTTCGGTGATCGAGCGGGTATCGTCATAGATGTCCTTGATCGCCGCGCAGATCTCATCGTTACCCACGGTGATCACCTCATCCACGAAGTGACGGCACACGTCAAAGCAGTGGGCACCGATCTGCGCCACTGCCACCCCGTCGGCAAAGCTGCCCACCTGCGGCAACACGACCCGCTCCCCGGCGGCCATTGCCGCTTGCAGGCAGTTGGAGTCCTGCGGCTCGACACCGATGACCTTGACCGACGGGCGCAGGTATTTGACGTACGCCGCAATTCCGGCGATCAAACCACCGCCGCCGACGGGTACGAAGATCGCATCCAGGTTGCCAGGCTGTTGACGAAGGATCTCCATGGCAACAGTACCCTGCCCTGCAATGACATCCGGATCATCGAATGGCGGCACAAAGGTCATGCCCTCCGAATCGGCCAACATCAGCGCATGGGCCAGGGCCTGAGGAAAGCTCTCGCCGTGCAGTACCACCTGGCCGCCACGGGAACGTACACCCTCGACCTTCAGCTCAGGGGTGGTGGTTGGCATCACGATGGTGGCGATCATGGCCAGTTCGCGGGCGGCCAAGGCAACGCCCTGAGCATGATTACCCGCAGAAGCGGTGACCACACCACACGCGCGCTGCGCCGCAGTCAACGCGCTCAGCCGGGTATAGGCACCGCGGATCTTGAAGGAAAAGGTGGGCTGCAAGTCTTCACGCTTGAGCAGCACGTCATTGCCCAGCGCTGCGGATAGCGCCCGCGCGGATTGCAGAGGCGTTTCAATTGCCAGGTCATACACCGGTGCGGCAAGGATCCGCCGCACATAGTCCGACAGCATCGTGGTCAAGACAGTCGGTGCGCTGGGGCAAGCAGTAAGGCTGGTCATCGGTGACTCCTGGTTTCTTGAAAGTGCCCAGGAGAGAGAGAAAGAACCCGCCTCCAGGGCGGGTTCGGTGCAAGTGCCAGCTAGCCCGCCAATACGATAATGGCGGTAATAATGCTGTGCTGAGGCAAATGCGGGAGTAAAGTCATGGAAAGGAAACTAGCCCAGCGTTGTCGCTAAGTCAACGACTTGTGCCTGGCCCGCTCTGTCCGGTTAACGGGCAAGTCTCCGACCAAGCGATTGGACAACCCAGCGGGCAACTGCTTGTCTCTAACTTCTACAGGACATGAATTCCGTACAACTTTGAGCAGACGCAAGGCCGCGACGAGGAGCACGAACATGCCCTATAAAGTCATGATGGTTTTCGGCACTCGTCCTGAAGCGATCAAGATGGCGCCGCTGGCGAGGGTATTGCGCCAGTGGCCCGAGATAGAGCTGAACATCTGCTCCAGCGGGCAGCACCGAGAAATGCTCAGTCAAGTCCTCAGGGACTTTGGCCTGACTGTCGACATAGACCTGCAGGTGATGACCGACAACCAGAGCCTGAACGGGCTTTCCCAACAGTTGCTGGGTAAACTCGACCTTCATTATGACCGGCTGAAACCCGACATTGTCCTGGTTCACGGCGACACCACCACCAGCTTCATCGCAGCCCTCTGCGCCTTCAATCGCCATATTCCCATTGCCCATGTCGAGGCGGGTCTGCGTACCGGCAACCTCAAGTCACCTTGGCCAGAAGAGGCCAATCGACGCCTGACAGCCATCATCGCCGACCTGCACTTTCCTCCGACCAAGAAGGCGCGCGATAACCTGTTGCGCGAAGGCGTGGTACTGGAACAGATCGAAGTCACCGGCAACACGGTGATCGATGCCCTGTTATGGATGCGTGAACACCTCAAGAGCAGCCACTGGAAACCGGCCGCCAACTCGCCACTGTCAGCCTTGCGCGATGACCAGCGCATGGTCCTGATCACAGGCCACCGCCGGGAAAATTTCGGGCATGGCTTTGAGCGTATCTGCCTGGCGATCGCTGAATTGGCACTGCGCTACCCCGACGTCCAGTTCGTCTACCCGGTGCACCTCAACCCACACGTGCAGAGAGCCGTCTATTCGGTGCTTTCGCATCAGCCGAACATTTTGTTGATCGCCCCTCAGGACTATCAACACTTTGTCTGGCTGATGGACCGCGCGTACCTGATCCTGAGTGACTCCGGGGGCATCCAGGAAGAAGCCCCGGCGCTGGGCAAGCCACTGTTGGTGCTGCGCAAAGTCACGGAGCGACCTTCAGTGCTGGAGGGTGGCACGGTAGTGCTGGTAGGCACACAAACCGAGCGGATCGTCAAAGAGACCAGTCGTTTACTTGAAGAGCCTGACGTCTACCAACACATGAGCCGGGTACTCAGCCCTTACGGCGATGGACATGCCAGCGAGCGCATCGCTGAACGACTGAGCCGCTGGCTCGAGGAAAACGCCACCGGGCGAGAATCTTCATGAGCCTGGGCCTGGTCGATTTTCTGGCCTATGTGCTGTTTGCTCTCAAGCTGCTGGCCATTGTACTTGCCAGCCTGATGTTCCTGCTGGGGCTAGACGACCTGTTCATCGACCTGGTCTATTGGCTACGCAAACTGGTGCGCCGTTTTCGGATCTACGACAAGTACGCCCGTGCTGACGAACGACGCCTGTTTGACGTGCCGGAAAAGCCGCTGGCAATCATGGTGCCCGCCTGGCACGAAGTGGGCGTCGTCGGCGAAATGGCGCGTCTGGCGGCCTCCACCCTCGATTATGAAAACTACCAGATCTTTGTCGGCACCTACCCCAACGATCCGTCAACCCAAGCCGATGTTGATGCGGTGTGCCTGCACTTTCCAAATGTTCACAAAGTCATCTGCGCCCGCCCCGGCCCAACCAGCAAAGCGGACTGCCTGAACAACATCATCGACGCGATTCTGCGCTTCCAGCGTGATGCCAGGATCGAGTTCGCCGGTTTCATTCTGCATGACGCGGAGGACGTCATTTCACCCATGGAGCTGCGGCTGTTCAACTACCTCCTGCCCAACAAGGACATGATTCAGATACCGGTCTACCCCTTCACGCCACAGTGGCACGGTTTTACTGCGGGGCATTACGTCGATGAATTCGCCGAAAACCATGGCAAGGATGTGATTGTCCGCGAAGCCCTCAGCGGCCAGGTACCCAGTGCCGGTGTCGGCACCTGTTTCAGTCGACGGGCAATCACTGCCCTACTTGAAGACGGCGATGGCATTGCATTCGATGTCCAGAGCCTTACCGAAGACTACGACATTGGCTTCAGGCTCAAGCAAAAGGGCATGAAGTGCATCTTCGCCCGCTATTCGATGAACGACCCGCAACTGGCGCTCAAGCGCGAATGGCGTTGGGGAATGAGCCGCGAGTTTGCCCAGGTCATCTGTGTGCGCGAGCACTTCCCGCGTGACTGGCAACACGCGATTCGTCAGAAGTCACGCTGGATCGTCGGGATTGTTTTTCAGGGCACCAGCAACCTGGGCTGGGGCCATACCAAGGCGCTCAACTACTTCCTCTGGCGCGATCGCCGTGGACTTTTCGCCTACCTGCTGAGCTTTTTGGTGAATCTGTTGTTCCTGGTGTTATTGGCCATGTGGCTGGTAACGGTGATCGCCCCACACGCCTGGCGCTTCCCTTCCATCCTCTCCGACAGCCCCGTGTTGGTGACATTGCTTTGGCTCAATGGCCTGCTCTTGATCAATCGGTTGTTTCAACGCGGCTACTTCGTCACCCGTTACTACGGCATCATCGAAGGCCTGCTGTCGGCGCCACGAATGATGTGGAGTAACTTCGTCAATTTTTTCGCCAACCTGCGCGCCCTGCGCCAGGTTCTGGAGATGGGCGACTCGCGACGGGTTGCCTGGGACAAGACCACTCACGAGTTTCCCGCCCTGACCACGCCCATGCGCGTACCGCTGGGGCACCGATTGGTGGCCAAGGGCCTGATCAGTGAAGCGCAACTGGAAGCAGCCCTGACCAGCCCGGTGCGTCGGCGCTTGGGGCGTGAACTGCTGCTGCGCGGGTTGATCGACAGCGAGCAACTGGTCCAGGCCCTTGCCGAACAGCTGGAGCTGGAGTGGGCGCCACTCAATCCTTTCAAGATTGCCCCGGAGCTGATTGCCCAGCTACCTCGTCGACTGGCGATTCATTATGCCGTACTACCGGTCGCTGAAGAGGGGGCAACGCTGGTTCTGGCCAGTGAGGGACCGGTCAGCCAAGTCGCCCTCGGGGTGATCAGTCGCCAGCTAAAACGCCCCGTACGCTGCCAACTGGCCCCGCAGGGACGGGTCGCCCTGGGCTTGAGTTACCACTACCCCAGCCCTTGGCAACAGGAGGACACACGGCAGATGCTGGCCGTGCTTGCCAGGCATCAGAATGATGAGAGGCTGCTCGAACGGGTCAGTCATCACCAAGTCATGCTCGGCGCACTGCTACAGGTGCGGGGCATTTTGCCAAGCAGCCTGTTTAATCAGGCGCTGATTGACTTCAACGCTGAGCAGATGTCCATTGGCGAGCACCTGGTGGCACGCGGCATGATCACCGCCGAAGTGCTGTACGAAACGCTGGCCGAGCAAGCTACAGAGCAGCAGGTTGCCTACCAGATCGTTCGGGAAGTGGCATGAAACGGCGTCCAATGCTGATTGCCACGGGCCTGCTGTTGGCGTACGTCAGTACCCAGGCACTCGCCGACCCGCTCAGCAGTTTTGAACGGTTCCGCAGCTTTCCTTACATGGACCGCAGCTATCGCGAGGCCCGCGAGAATAATTGGCAGGAGGTCGAACGATTGACTCGACACCTGCTTGAGACAGTGCCGAACAATGATGAGGCACGTGCCCTGTTGATTCAGGCACTGACCCACCAGCGGCGCTACCGCGAAGCCGAACAATTGGCCGAAACGCTTAGTGCCCGCGCAGAATACGACGATGCGCTGCTGCAATTGCGCCTGACCTGGATCGAGCAGGATCCGCCTGGTAAAAGCCAGGTTGAGCATTGGATAGCGGACAGTAATCCCGATCAGCGTATCCGCCTGTGGCAAGCCTACAGCCTGAGCCTGGCCAAATTCGGTGGGGCCCAACGAGCGCTGGACTGGCTCGACCAACTGCCATCCAAAGGGGATGAGCGCCTGCTGCGCATGGCTCGCGCCAACTGGTCTGAACAACTCCACAATAGCGAACAGACCATTGCAGAACTTGCCCCTTTGGCCGCCCGAGGCCCACTGCCTGAGGAAGCGTGGCAACGCCTGGCCAATGCTTACGTCCAGCGCCTGGACGAAACACCCCTGATCGCACTGCTGGCAAAACCGCCATCTGCAGAAGCAGCACGCCAGATACGCCTGGCGCTGATCAACCGGGCCATTGCAATGGGACAAAAGACACTGGCGCTACGCTGGCTGCAATCATTACCCAAGCAAGACCGTGAGCAACCGCAACAGCGTCAGCAGCTCTCGGAACTCACCCGACAGAGCGACCGCAGTGCCTTGGCCCAGCGCTTGCCGGCCGAAGCAATGCCGCAACACGCCCGCCGCCCCGGTGAAGCCATCGATTTCTGGGAGCGCCTTTACCTCCTCAACGGTAGCCTGGAGGCGCTGGATCAGGCGACCTATCTGCAACTCACCAACCATCAGGATAACCGCGCGCAACAGTTGCTCGAACATGCCTACGATCGTCGCCAGGGCCGCTGGCCTTCGGCGTTGTTGCAACGCTTGGGTGGTCTGTACAGCCGTATCGACAGGCCACTGGATGCAGACCGTGCCAAAACCCTGATCCCACAACTCGACAGCGCCAGCCGCGAACAACTGCTGGCCCGTTTGTCGCAGACCGGACACTGCGACGTCGTCCGCGATGTGACCCCGCCAATACCCGGTGAAGTTGGCCAGTTGCGTGCGCTGGGTCGCTGTGCGATGCCAGAACGCCCAGGTGAGGCCGTCGCCTACTACCAAGTAGCAGTTCAGCGCGGCGATCAGGCCAGCCAAGTGCCCCTGGCCTATGCACTGGACGCGGCTGGCGATGCCGAAGCCGCCTACAGGATCTGGCAGCAGTTACCCCCTGAACAGTGGACTGCCAATGCCCGACTCACCGCCGCCCGAAGCGCCTTGAACAGCAATCACACCCAAGAGGCCTTGCAACACTGGCGTGCAGCACCACACACCAGCGCGGATGACTGGGCATTGGGCGCAGCCATTGCGCAAGGCCGTGGTGACGTTGCCGAAGCCATGAACCTGCAACGCGAAGCCTTGCGCCATCAGCCGCGAGCCGATCATTACTACGCGGCCTCGGTGACCGCACAACACAACAATGACCCACAGCAGAGCCGCAAATGGTTGGCAGAAGCGGTACGACTAGCCCCCGACAATCCCCGCTATCGCGCCGACTACGGTGTGCGACTGGCCGCCGCCGACACACCGCAATTGCGCCGGCAGTCCCTGCCTTACCTGATACACGCCAGCCACGACTTTCCAGAAGACTACCGCATTGGCGAAACCCTGGCCTGGCGCTACGACGAGGTCGAAAACAGCGCGGCAGCCCGCCAGGAACTGCGTCGTATCATCGATCTGGAGCACTATGTGGTGGACGACGGTGCCGATGACACCCGCCTCGCCGACCGCATCTACCGGCAACGCCGTGCCCATCAAAGCCTGTCGCAACGCGACAGCGTTACCTTGGCCAGCACCTGGTCGCCGGCGGGCATCTCGACCAACGACACACTGCGCAGCAACAGCCCGCAACGCCGTGCCGCCTCGCAGAACGTACAACTGGCCCTGTGGGACCACGCCTTGGGTGATGAGCCGAGCCGCAACGGCAGCACGCTGTCGGCGTATGGACGGGTGCTGTTCGGCGGCCAGGACCGCAGCAGCTATGCCCAAAGCATGGGGACCGGAATCGGCCTGAGCTACAAGCCATTGGCCACTGCCAACCTGAACCTGTACGCCGAGCTGTACCACCAGCGCCAGATCGACGATCAGCATTACAGCGGCCTTAGCCTTGGGCAACTGCTCAGTCCCGGCAACGTCGCTGACGACTATGGCGACCTTCGCAGCAATGCACAGAGCAGCAACGACCTGCTACTGCGCGCTACGGCTTCGTTCTTTGATCAAGGTGACGTGCGCAATGACTGGCGTGCAGTAGAAGACCACTGGAATGAACGGTCTCTGTACCTGGACGCCGCCTGGTGGACGCACGCCGGTGATCACCAGTGGACATCACGGTTCCAGCAAGGACATACCTGGAAACTGCCGGTCGCCAGC
This sequence comes from Pseudomonas laurentiana, assembly GCF_014648275.1. GTDB lineage: Bacteria > Pseudomonadota > Gammaproteobacteria > Pseudomonadales > Pseudomonadaceae > Aquipseudomonas > Aquipseudomonas laurentiana. The sequence goes on along the minus strand of NZ_BMQU01000002.1, from coordinate 46,549 downwards.
CCACAAACACTGATGCCTTATGGTTTTCTGGCGTTTTCCAGCCATGATCCCGGCGGTGACTGGCGCCAGGACCTGCGCACCGGTCTCGGCCTGCGCTGGCAATGGTGGTTCGATGACGACCGCTACAACGCCTATCGCGGCCATCTGACGGTGCGCACGGAGTACCAGCAGGCGCTGGGCGGAAATCTTTATGAGCACGCCAATGGCGTGCTCCTGGGCGTGGAGCTGAACTTCTGATGCCTCGATATGTGTTGGGCGCGCTATTGCTGATCCTGAGCCTGCTGGTCAATGCTGACGAACGCGTGTTCTACCAGCCGGTCAACCGCGACGCGGCGCTGAGTCCGACACAATGGCGCACCCTCTGGCGCGAAACCGTGAACCGGGGCGGCCAGACCCTGATCGTGCAATGGAGCCGCTACGGTAGCGAAGACTTTGGCGGCGCCCAGGGCTGGCTCGCAAACAGCCTGCGCATCGCCCATGAACAGGGGCTGCAATTGGTACTCGGCCTGCACCTGGATGACGCCTACTACCAGCGTATCGACGAACTGGACGGTGCTGGGCTGATCGCTTATTGGAAAGCACAACTGGGTCAATCGCTGGCTCAGCAGCGACGGCTTCGGGACACCTGGTCGCTTCCCGTCAGCGGTTGGTACCTGCCGATGGAACTGGATGACCTGCATTTCCAGCAGACCGATCGCCGCGAAGCACTGCACACGCTGCTGCACGCCTTCATACACGAAGCCGACGGCCCCTTGCACCTCAGTGTCTTCAGCACTGGCAAGCTGTCACCGAAGGTACAAGCAGACTGGCTCGATACATTGGCCAGCCTGGGCCTGACGGTATGGTGGCAGGACGGCACGGGTACCGGGCGCCTGCCTGAGTTCGTCCGCCAGCAGTATGCCGCAGCCCTCGCCTGCCACATCGGCATCATCCGTGAAGCATTCCGCCAGACCAGCATGGAAGGCCAACCGTTCAAGGCTGACCCGGCACCACCGCAAACCACCGCAGACTGCCATCCGCAGGCAGTGTTCGAATTGCATTACCGGCCTTGGGCCTGGCACCTCTTGCCTGCCCCGGGCGGTACCTGAGCGGGCGCCTGCTAATCTGCCGTATCGGTTTCGCTGACCAGCCCTGCGCCGGCTGGCAAGCCGCCGAAGCGCTTGTAGAAACTTGCACTGGCATCCGGCAATGGCCCATCGGCTGTTTCCATCGCTGCCTCCAGCCACTGTTCGGCCGCCGCATAGATCAACCGATAGATATTGCGACACAACTGCCGCGCCGCACGCCCTTCCCAATCGCCAGGCAGCAGTTCGTCAGGTAGCTGAGGGTCACGCAGCAGCAGTTTGCGGTACTCGTGAATCAACAGAATACGTGCCAGGAAGCACTCTTGCGGATCAAGTTGCGCCTGCTCGCGAAGGCTTTGCCAAAGCGGCCGGAACAACTGGATGAACTCGCTGTAATGCGCCGCCAGCTCATCAATGTTCCAGCTCTCGCGAACCTGCATGCGCAGCGCTTTTGAAGCCATCACATCTTGTGCAGTGGTCTCGAACAGCAGCGTGTCTTCCTGCGCGCCGAGGTCCAGAAGCGTGGCATTCACATCAGCCCGGTCGCAACGTGGACAGGCCAGCACCACCGGAGAGATGGCGCCGAAGCCTTGCCACTCCAACTCCTCACGCACCTGCTTGCGCTTGTCGGCCGGCAGTTGGGTGAGCATTGCCAGGCACCAGGAGCCGTCCCAGGCCGGCAAGCTACTGGCATAGACCCGTTTGAAGGCCTTGTCGAAACGACGCCGACCCGTGCCGGTCAAGCTGTAATAGCTGCGCCGCCCGACTTTTTCTGCCGTTAGCCAGTTTTCCTTGGTCAAACGAAAAATGGACGTGCGGATCAGGCGCTCGTTGATACCCATGGGTTCGAGTAGCTGGATCAGGCTTCCCAGCCACACCGTACCACCATGGGGCTCGATGGCATCACCGTAGAGCGTGATGATCAACGAACTGGCGCGTATGGGCGTTTGTTGCTGGAAACGGTCGATCAGTTGGGTGAGCGGCGCTAGGGACGACATGGGTGTTCCGGTCGAAAAATAAGAAATATACCCCTGGCAGTCAGCAATGACCATTCAGGGCACAGCCGGGGCGCCATTCAGGCACTGCCCGCCAACTTGGGGCGCAACCCGCTGTCATGGATACGGGGACGGTCGGCCTCAACCATGCTCAGTGGCGTGCATTCCTGCAGCGAGGCCATGCAACGTTGCGCCAGTACCTGATACTCACGGGTACCCGCGTGCTTCCAGGCCACTTCCTCATCACTGAGTCGACGCTTGACCTGGGCGGGCGAACCCAGCACCAACGATTGTTCCGGGCAACTGAAACCGGCCTTGACCAGCGCACCGGCCGAAACGAACGAACGCGCAGCAATATGCGCGTTATCCATCACCACCGCATTCATGCCAATCAAGGCATCGGCACCGACCCGGCATCCGTGCAGTACCGCGCCATGACCGACGTGTCCATTGCGTTCAACCACCGTGTCGCTGTCCGGAAAACCATGCATTACGCAGGTGTCCTGAACGTTTGCGCCCTCCTCCAGCACGATCCGGCCGAAATCCCCCCGCAAGCTGGCCAATGGGCCGACATAGCAATACGCGCCGATGATCACATCACCGATTAACACTGCGGAGGGATGAACGTAAGCCGTCGGATCAACCACTGGCGTCAGTCCATCAAGGCTGTAACACGTCATAGGCACGCTCCTCGCGTCTAAAGCTGGAATCTTATTCGAGTAAAAATCACCTTTCTTGTATCACATTGAAACGACGCCAGACACCCGAAAATGACTCATGCAACAAGAAAAATCGGAAGAAATGGTCAGCGAATCGAGTGAGAAACAAACACAGTTAAGACACGCTATTTTATTTTAGCGTTGCATTTGCGTATCACGTTATGGCTATACTCTGGAAAAACGGCCCTGGGGCCCGTCCAAAAACCAGGCCGGCCAACGGCCGTGTCCGCCTTGCGAGAATCCTTGCCATGCCGCAAACACTTGCCGTGCAATCCCACCAGGCGGTGTGCCTGATAACACTGCAACGCCCCCAGGCGCTGAACGCACTCAGCACCGAACTGCTCGCCGAACTTGCGACAGAACTGGAGCGCTGCACCCACGACGACACCATCCGCGCCGTGGTGCTGACCGGTAGCCGCAAGGCCTTCGCTGCGGGCGCCGACCTCAATGAAATGGCAGAGCGCGACCTCGTCGGCATGCTCAACGATCCCCGCCAGGCCTACTGGCAGCGCATCACCGGCTTCGCCAAGCCAATGATCGCTGCAGTAAACGGCTATGCCCTCGGGGGCGGCTGTGAGCTGGCCATGCACGCGGACATCCTGATCGCTGGCGAAGAGGCCCAGTTCGGTCAGCCCGAAATCAATTTGGGGATCATGCCGGGCGCCGGTGGTACCCAGCGGTTACTGCGCGCAGTTGGCAAATCACTGGCCATGCAAATGGTGCTCAGTGGCGAGCCCATCAGCGCGCGCCGTGCGCTGGAGGCCGGATTGGTCAGTGAGATCACACCACCAGAACTGACCGTCGAACGCGCGCTGCAGATCGCGACCACCATCGCCAGCAAGGCGCCTCTGGCGGTACGCCTGGCCAAGGAAGCGCTGTTAAAGGCACAGGATCTCGACCTGGCCAGCGGCCTGCGCTTTGAACGCCACGCCTTCACCTTGCTCGCCGGCACTGCCGACCGAAACGAGGGTATTCGCGCCTTCCAGGAAAAACGCCCAGCCCGCTTCAACGGCCAGTAAGCCTCTGCGTCCGTTTCGCGACATTGATAGATCTGCAACCAAAGGCAGCCACCATGACGTTTGAACACATTCTGTTTTCCATTGAAGACGGCGTTGCACGCCTCAGCCTCAATCGCCCCGAACAACTGAACAGTTTCAATACCCTGATGCATGAGGAGGTTCGCCAGGCCCTCAAGACGGTACGTCAGAGCAGCGAGGTGCGGGTACTGTTACTCACCGCCGAGGGGCGTGGTTTCTGCGCGGGTCAGGACCTGGGCGACCGCAATGTTGCACCGGGTGCAGCAGCGCCGGACCTGGGCGACTCCATCGAGCGTTTCTACAACCCGTTGATCCGCACACTGCGTGAGCTGCCAATGCCGGTCATCTGTGCGGTCAACGGCGTGGCAGCCGGTGCCGGCGCGAACATTCCACTGGCTTGCGACCTGGTGCTGGCTGCCCGCTCCGCGAGCTTCATCCAGGCGTTTTGCAAGATTGGCTTGATTCCTGACTCTGCCGGTACCTGGGCACTGCCTCGATTGGTCGGTATGGCCCGGGCCAAGGCCCTGACCCTGCTGGGCGACCGCCTGAGCGCCGAGCAGGCTGTAGAGTGGGGCTTGATCTACCGCTGTGTCGACGATGCCGACTTACGTGATGAGGCACTGAAACTGGCCCGACACCTGGCCACTCAGCCGACCTACGGCCTGGCCTTGATCAAACGCAGCCTGCACGCCAGCCTGGACAACAGTTTCGAGCAGCAACTGACACTTGAGCGCGACCTCCAGCGCCTGGCCGGACGCAGCGAAGACTACCGTGAAGGCGTCAGCGCCTTCATGGCTAAGCGCACCCCAGTGTTCAAGGGGTGCTGAGCATGCCTGCCCTGAACTCGCACACCTTGATCGCAGTGATCGGCGCAGGCGCCATGGGGGCCGGCATCGCACAAGTCGCTGCCCAGGCCGGGCACCCGGTACGCCTGTATGACAATCGTCCGGGCGCGGCCGCGCAGGCGATCACCACGATCGACCAACAACTGGCCAAGCGCGTTGCCAGTGGCAAACTGGCTGCCACCGCTCATGCCGATTGCATCGCCCGGCTGCAGCCAGCCGATAGCCTTGAAGCGCTGGCCGATGCAGGGCTGGTAATCGAAGCGATTGTCGAGAACCTGGAGGTCAAGCAGGCGCTGCTCAGCGAACTGGAAGGCTTGTGTCGCAGTGACTGCATCCTGGCCAGCAACACGTCGTCATTATCCATCACCCGCCTGGCGGCAGGCCTTCAACGTCCAGCCAACGTCGTCGGCATGCACTTTTTCAACCCGGCACCGTTAATGGCCCTGGTCGAGGTGGTCAGCGGCCTGGCCACCGATCCAGGGGTGGCGGCCTGCATCCTGGCCACCGCCCGCGCCTGGGGTAAAACCCCCGTGTTGGCCCGCTCTACGCCGGGCTTTATCGTCAACCGCGTGGCCCGCCCGTTTTATGCCGAAAGCCTGCGCCTGCTGCAGGAGGGTGTGGCCGATTGCGCAAGCCTCGACGCACTGTTGCGCGAAGCCGGCGGCTTTCGCATGGGCGCCTTCGAGCTGACGGACCTGATCGGGCACGACGTCAACTATGCCGTCACCTGCTCGGTGTTCGACGCCTACTACCAGGACATGCGCTTTCAACCCTCCTTGATCCAGAAGGAGTTGGTCGACGCAGGCCACTTGGGTCGCAAGCGCGGGCTTGGCTTTTATGACTACCGTGAAGGCGCTGTACGCCCCCAACCGAATGACGCGCACAGCACCGCCATGGTCGAGCAATTGATCGTTGAAGGCGAAAGCGGCCTGCTCGAACCGCTGATCGCGCGATTGGCCGCCAGCGGCATCAGCGTGATACGCCGTGCCGGCAGTGGCCTGTTGCGTGTCGGGGATGCCACCGTGGCGCTGAGTGATGGTCGATTGGCCAGCCAGCGAGCCCGTGAGGAGGGCCTGGACAACCTGGTCCTGCTCGACCTCGCCTTTGATTACCAGCAAGCCTCGCGGTTGGCCATCAGCAGCGCAGCGGACACCCACGCGCTGGCCCGCGATCAGGTCGTCGCCCTGTTCAACCGTGCGGGCATCGCCGTCAGCGCCCTTCGGGACAGCCCCGGCCTGTGTGTGCTGCGTACCGTCGCCATGCTGGCCAACGAAGCCGCGGACGCCCTGCTGCAAGGCGTTGCCAGCGCCAAGGACCTGGATCTGGCCATGTGCGCCGGGGTCAACTACCCCTGCGGGCCCTTGGCCTGGGCGGATGCCATCGGTATCGAACGGGTTGTCCAGGTGCTGGACAACCTGCAGGCCGCTTACGGCGAAGAACGTTACCGTCCTTCTTTGCAACTGCGTCGGCTACTGGCCGAAGGAGCACGCTTCCATGAATGATTGTCTAGATCTGGCCAGCCGCTGCGCCCAGGCCCTGTTCCAACGCGACCAGGCCAGCCAGGGCATGGGCATGCGCCTGCTCGCCGCCGGCCCTGGCAGTGCGCGGGTTGGCATGAGCGTGCGTGAAGACATGCTCCAGGGGCACGGCACCTGTCACGGCGGCTACCTGTTCGCCCTGGCAGACTCTGCCTTCGCATTTGCCTGCAACAGCTATAACGACGCCACCGTGGCGATGGGTTGCAGCATCGACTACATCGCCCCGGCCCGACTTGGCGACACGTTGACGGCCGCGTGCATCGAGCAGAGCCGTAGCGGTCGCACCGGCAACTACGACGTCCGCATTGAAAACCAGCAGGGTGAACTGATCGCCCTGTTTCATGGCAAGTCCTACAAAGTGCGCGGTAGCGTGCTGAACTCGGAGACCCCGGCATGAACGACGCGTTGATCATCGATGCCCTGCGCACCCCCATTGGCCGCTACGCCGGCGCACTCAGTGGCGTGCGCGCTGACGACCTCGGTGCAGTGCCACTACGTGCACTGATGCAGCGTCACCCTCAGCTCGACTGGAGTGCCATTGACGATGTGTACTACGGTTGCGCCAACCAGGCGGGCGAAGACAATCGCAACGTCGCCCGCATGTCTGCCCTGCTGGCCGGTTTGCCGGTGAGCGTGCCGGGCACCACCCTGAACCGCCTGTGCGGCTCAGGCCTGGACGCCATCGGCAGCGCGGCCCGTGCCATTCGCAGCGGCGAAGCCGGACTGATGCTGGCCGGAGGCGTCGAATCAATGTCCCGTGCCCCGTTGGTCATGGGCAAGGCCGAGCAGGCCTTTTCACGCCAGGCGGAGCTGTTCGATACCACCATTGGCTGGCGCTTCGTCAACCCGCTGATGCAACAGCAGTACGGCATCGACTCCATGCCGGAAACGGCCGAGAACGTCGCGGAGCAGTTCAACATTTCCCGTGCCGATCAAGACGCGTTCGCCTTGCGCAGCCAACAACGCACGGCAGCGGCACAAGCCCGCGGTCGCCTGGCCAAGGAAATCATCGCGGTCGAGATTGCCCAGCGCAAAGGTCCGCCCAAGTTGGTCGAGCACGACGAGCACCCGCGCGCAGAGACCACCCTGGAGCAATTGCAGAAACTCGGCACCCCGTTCCGCGTCAATGGCACGGTCACTGCGGGCAATGCCTCCGGCGTCAACGACGGCGCTTGCGCCCTGCTCCTGGCCAGCCGCGCAGAGGCCCAGCGTTATGGTTTGAAAGCCCGTGCCCGGGTCGTGGCGATGGCCACCGCAGGGGTCGAACCACGGATCATGGGTATTGGTCCGGTACCCGCTACCCGCAAGGTATTGGAGCGGTCGGGCCTGAGCCTTGCCGACATGGATATCATCGAGCTCAATGAGGCCTTTGCCGCACAGGGGTTGGCGGTGCTGCGCGAGTTGGGCATCGCCGACGATGATCCACGGGTCAACCCCAATGGTGGTGCGATCGCACTGGGGCACCCGCTGGGCATGAGCGGCGCCCGCCTGGTGACGACCGCGTTGATTGAACTGGAGGAGCGCCAGGCGCGTTACGCCCTTTGCACCATGTGCATCGGCGTGGGCCAAGGCATTGCCCTGATCATCGAGCGCCTTGACGGCTGAACGTACACCCCAGGCCATGGCGTCCAAGGTATTCTTGGCGTCATGCACTCAGGCCGGTAGCCCCGGCCCTTACAAAAACAATTTGAGTGAACCCATGAACATGCAGATCAGCAATGCCGTCGTGCTCGACCCGATGGAAACCGCCAGTATCGATCAGCTGCGCCAGCATCAGTTGGAGCGCTTGCGCTGGAGCCTCGGTCACGCCTACCAGAATGTCCCCATGTACCGTCAGCGGTTCGACGAAGCCGGGGTGCATCCGGACGACATCCGCAACCTCGAAGACCTGGCAAAACTCCCGTTCACCTACAAAGCCGATCTGCGTGACAACTACCCCTACGGCATGTTCGCCGTCCCCATGCACGATGTGGTCAGGCTGCATGCGTCCAGTGGCACCACCGGCAAACCAACGGTGGTGGGCTACACCCAGAACGATATCGACACCTGGGCCAACGTGGTCGCCCGCTCGATCCGCGCAGCCGGTGGACGCAAGGGCGACAAGGTTCATGTGTCTTACGGCTACGGCTTGTTCACTGGCGGCCTTGGCGCCCACTACGGTGCCGAACGCCTCGGCTGTACGGTGATTCCGATGTCCGGTGGCCAGACCGAGAAGCAGGTGCAACTGATCCGTGACTTTCAGCCTGACATCATCATGGTCACTCCGTCCTACATGCTGAATATTGCCGACGAGATCGAACGCCAAGGCATCGACCCACACCAATTGGCCCTGCGCCTGGGTATCTTCGGTGCCGAGCCCTGGACACCTGAACTGCGCAGTGCCCTTGAGACGCGCCTGGGTATCACCGCGCTGGACATCTACGGCCTTTCGGAAATCATGGGGCCCGGGGTTGCCATGGAGTGTGCGGAGAGCAAGGACGGACCAACCGTTTGGGAAGACCATTTCTATCCCGAGATCATCGACCCGGTCACCGGTGCAGTACTGCCTGATGGTGAGTTAGGCGAGCTGGTGTTCACCTCTTTGAGCAAAGAGGCGTTGCCGATGATCCGCTACCGCACCCGCGACCTGACTCGCCTGTTGCCCGGCACGGCCCGACCGATGCGGCGAATCGACAAGATCACCGGACGTAGCGATGACATGCTGATCATCCGGGGTGTCAACGTATTCCCGACCCAGATCGAGGAACAGGTCCTGAAAATAAAACAGCTTTCCGAGTGCTATGAGATGCATCTGTATCGCAACGGCAATCTGGACAGCCTCGACATACACGTTGAGCTGAGGCCTGACCAACAGCACCTCGGCGAGGATCAGCAGAAAGCACTGTGTAGCGATCTGAGCCGACACATCAAAACCCACATTGGTATCAGCGCACGTATCGTGCTGCAGCCCGTTTTTTCGATTAAGCGTTCCGAAGGCAAGGCCTGCCGGGTATTCGACAAACGCAAGTAATCCGCCCTTGAGCGCTGTTTCGGCAGCGCGTGACAAGCCCCGCTTCGGCGGGGCTTTTTTTTGCCTGCCACCCAGAGGAAAGCGATACGGAAATTTTATTCGACACGTATTTTTGTGTTTGATATTTGATTCTGTATCACTTATAACTACTGCCAGGCCCAAGCCCACCCCTCACGGCTGGAGACACAGCATGTACGCACAACTGGTTGAGACCGGCGTAAAACGCCTCAAGACGCTGGAGGAGATGTCCGAGCAGGAGCGCGCGTTCCAGGAAAAGATCGATGCCGAAATCAAGATCGAACCCAAGAACTGGATGCCCGATGCCTACCGGCAAACCCTGATTCGACAGATTTCCCAGCACGCCCACTCGGAAATCGTCGGCATGCTGCCTGAAGGCAACTGGGTCACCCGTGCCCCAAGCCTGAAACGCAAACTGCAACTGATGGCCAAGATCCAGGACGAAGCAGGCCACGGCCTGTACCTGTACAGCGCGATGGAAACCCTGGGCGCCGACCGTGACGAAGAAGTCGCCAAGCTGCACAGCGGCAAGGCCAAGTACTCCAGCATCTTCAACTACCCGACCCTGAACTGGGCGGACATGGGTGCCGTTGGCTGGCTGGTCGATGGCGCAGCGATCGTCAACCAGGTGGTGCTGCAGCGCACCAGTTACGGCCCCTACTCGCGGGCAATGATCCGTATCTGCAAGGAAGAGAGCTTTCACCAGCGCCAGGGCTACGAAATTCTCCTGACCATGATGCGCCACGGTACCCAGGCGCAGAAGGACATGGTCCAGGACGCTATCAATCGCCTCTGGTGGCCTGCCCTGATGATGTTCGGCCCAAGCGACGAACACTCGCCCAACAGCGCGCAATCGATGGCCTGGAAGATCAAGCGTCAGAGCAACGATGAGCTGCGTCAGCGCTTCATCGACCAGACCGTGCCGCAACTGGAGCTATTGGGCTGCACCGCACCCGACCCGGAGCTGAAGTGGAATGCCGAACGCGGCCACTACGACTTCGGTGCCATTCAGTGGGAAGAGTTCTACGAGGTGCTCAAGGGCAACGGCCCCTGCAACCAGGAACGTCTCGCTACCCGTCGCAAGGCCATCGAAGACGGTGCCTGGGTACGTGCCGCCGCCGTTGCTCACGCCCGTAAAAAACACAACAAGAACGCCGCCTGATCTGGAGTAGCCGTGATGTCCGAGTGGACCCTTTTCGAAGTTTTCGTGCGTAGCAAGCACGGTTTGAACCACAAGCATGTCGGCAGCGTACATGCCGCCGATGCCGTCATGGCCATCGAACATGCCCGTGAGCTTTACACCCGCCGTAATGAAGGGGTGAGCCTCTGGGTAGTGCCCTCGGCGCTGATCACAGCCTCGTCGCCAGACGAAAAAGACCCGTTGTTCGACCCCGCCGAAGACAAGGTCTACCGCCATGCAAGCTTCTATGAGCTGCCGGCCGAAGTGGGGCATATGTAAGATGAACCAGGACCTGATCCAATACCTGCTACGCCTGGGCGACAGCGCCCTGATCCAGGGCCAGCGCCTATGTGAATGGTGCGGTCGGGCACCCGCACTGGAAGAAGAACTGGCCTTGATGAACGTTGGCCTGGACCTGGTTGGCCAGGCTCGCAACTGGCTGGAATACGCGGCCGAATTGGCCAATGACGGTCGCGATGCCGATCACTTGGCGTTCCGCCGCGACGAGCGCGCCTACCGTAACCTGTTGTTGGTCGAACAGCCCAATGGCGATTTTGCCGTCACCGTGCTCAAGCAGTTCTTCTATGACGCCTGGCACCTGGCTGTACTGGAAGGCCTGACCCACTCCAGCGACAGCCGTCTACAGGGCATCGCCGCCAAGGCCGTAAAGGAAGTGACCTATCACCTGCGCCGCTCCAGCGAGTGGGTCGAGCGCCTGGGTGACGGTACTGAGGAAAGCCACCAGCGCATGCTCGCAGCCATCCCGCAACTGTGGCGTTTCACCGTCGAGCTGAGTGACAGCGATGCCGTCGAGCAACGCTTGCACGCTGCGGGCCTTATCGGCGACCCACAGCAGATCGCCGCCGCTTGGCAACAGCAGGTCGAGCGAACGTTCGACAGTGCCACCCTGCCCTTGCCGGCACCGGCCTGCCACTTCTACCTCAGCGGTCGTCAGGGCCTGCACAGCGAGCACCTGGGCTTGCTGCTGGCTGAAATGCAGTTTTTGCCACGAGCCTACCCCGATGCAACCTGGTGATCTGATTGCCAGCGACCTCGGCGCCCGCGCTGCGGCGCCCGGTGACCTCGACCAGGCCTGGCAAGTGCTAGGCCGGGTGATGGACCCGGAAGTGCCCGTCGTAAGCGTGGTAGAGCTGGGTATTGTCCGCGCATTGGCCTGGGACGCAGGGCACTTGCATGTCGTGGTCACTCCGACCTATTCCGGCTGCCCCGCCACTGAAGTCATCGAAGCCGACATTCGTCAGGCCCTGGAAGACGCAGGGTTTCGCGCACCGCAGCTCGAACGACAGTTGCACCCGGCCTGGACTACCGACTGGATCACCAGCACAGGCCGCGAACGCTTGCTGGCCTACGGCATCGCGCCCCCGCTGGGCAGTGCCAACAAACGCAGCCTGCTCGGCGATAACGGCAGCGTGAACTGCCCGCAATGCGGTAGTGCGCACACCGAGCTGCTCAGCCAGTTTGGTTCGACCGCCTGCAAGGCCCTGTACCGCTGCTGCGATTGCCGCGAACCCTTCGATTACTTCAAGTGCATCTAAGCGCGTGATGGAGAGCCACCATGAGCCAATTTCACAGCCTGACCGTCAAGCAAGTGCGCACAGAAACCCGCGACGCGGTGTCGATTCTGTTCGACGTGCCGGCGACGCTCAGCCAGCAGTTTCGCTTTACCCAAGGCCAGTACCTGGTCATGCGTACCCAACTGGACGGTGAGGAAGTACGCCGTTCCTATTCCATTTGCACCGGGGTCAACGACGGCGAGTTGCGCGTGGCCGTCAAACGGGTCGCCGGAGGTCGCTTCTCGGCCTTTGCCAATGACGTGCTGAGCGCTGGCGATGTGCTCGAGGTCATGCCGCCAACCGGCAGCTTCAACATCGCTCTCGCCCCTGAACGGCAGGGCCGCTACCTGGCAGTTGCCGCTGGCAGTGGTATTACCCCGATCCTGTCGATCATCAAGACGACCCTGGAAACTGAACCCCAGAGCCACTTCACCCTGCTCTATGGCAACCGCGCCAGCAGCAGTGCGCTGTTCCGCGAACAGCTTGAAGACCTGAAAAACCGTTACCTGCAGCGCTTGAACCTGATTTTTGTATTCAGCCGCGAGCAACAGGACATCGATCTCTACAACGGTCGTATCGATGCCGACAAGTGCGGGCAATTGTTCAGTCGCTGGCTCGACGTACCGCGTCTTGATGCTGCGTTCATCTGCGGGCCACAGGCCATGACCGAAATCGTCCGCGACCGCCTCAAGGACAGCGGCATGGCGGCTGAGCGCATCCATTTCGAGCTGTTCGCAGCGGCAGGCAACGAGCAGCGGCGCGAAGCCCGCGAGGCGGCGCGTCAGGCGGATTCGGCGGTCAGCCAGATCACCGTGATCAGCGACGGCCGCGCCCTGGCCTTCGACCTGCCGCGCAACAGCCAGAGCATCCTCGATGCAGGTAATGCCATCGGCGCAGAACTGCCCTACTCGTGCAAGGCAGGCGTGTGCTCGACCTGCAAATGCAAGGTCATCGAAGGTGAAGTGGAGATGGACAGCAACCACGCCCTTGAAGACTACGAAGTGGCCGCCGGCTACGTGCTCTCGTGCCAGAGCTACCCAGTCAGCGACAAGGTCGTCCTGGACTTCGACCAGCTTTGATCCACCCGCAGGGGCTGGCCATGCCTGCCCCTGCCGCAAGCCTGCAACACCCCAAAAACAACTACAAAAAAGATCAAGAGAGCGCCATGACACCCAACGATATCGAAAGCATCTGCAAGCACCCGGACTTTCAACAACTGGTCAGGCGTAAACAGCGCCTGAACTGGTCGCTGACCCTGGCCATGCTTGTCATCTACTACGGCTTCGTCCTGCTGGTTGCTTTCTCGCCCAGCACCCTGGGTCAATCCCTGAGTGGAGGGGTAACTTCCGTCGGCATGCTGGTCGGGGTCGTGATCGTGCTGCTGTCCTTTGCCTTGACCGGCATCTACGTCTATCGCGCCAACAACGTACTCGACCCACTCAACGACAAAGTCCGGCAGGAGTGCGTCCAATGAAATCATTGTTTGCCTTGCTGTTGCCGGGCCTGATGATCAGCGACCTGGCACTCGCCGCCGATGCGGGCAGCCGTCCACTGAACTGGAACGCCATCGGCATGTTCCTCCTGTTTGTGTTGTTTACGCTGGGCATTACCCGCTGGGCCGCGCGGCGCACCCGCTCAGCCAGTGACTTCTACACCGCCGGTGGCGGCCTGACCGGTTTCCAGAACGGCCTGGCGATTGCCGGCGACATGATCAGCGCGGCGTCGTTCCTCGGCATTTCCGCAATGATGTTCCTCAACGGCTATGACGGTCTGCTCTATGCCCTGGGCGTCCTGGCCGGGTGGCCGATCATCCTGTTCCTGATTGCCGAGCGCTTGCGCAACCTGGGCAAGTACACCTTCGCCGACGTGGTCTCCTACCGTCTGGCACAGACACCTGTGCGCCTGACCTCGGCGTTTGGCACCCTGACCGTGGCCTTGATGTACCTGGTGGCGCAAATGGTCGGTGCGGGCAAGCTGATCGAACTGCTGTTCGGCATCAGCTACCTGTATGCGGTCATGCTGGTGGGTGTATTGATGGTGTTCTACGTCACCTTCGGCGGCATGCTCGCCACCACCTGGGTACAGATCATCAAGGCCGTGCTGTTGCTGTCAGGCACCACCTTCATGGCGCTCATGGTACTGCGGCACTTTGGTTACAGCACTGAAGCGATGTTTGCCGGCGCGGCGGCGGTACACACCAAGGGGCAAGCGATCATGGCGCCCGGAGGGCTGTTGTCCAACCCGATCGACGCGATTTCCCTGGGGCTGGGCATGATGTTCGGGACTGCCGGACTGCCACACATCCTGATGCGTTTCTTCACCGTCAGCGACGCCAAGGAAGCGCGCAAGAGCGTGTTTTACGCTACCGGTTTCATCGGCTACTTCTACCTGCTGCTGATTGTCGTCGGCTTTGGCGCCATCGTCATGGTGGGCACCGAACCCGCCTACCGCGATGCCAGTGGCGCGATCATCGGCGGCGGCAACATGATCGCCGTTCACCTGGCCCAGGCGGTCGGTGGCAACCTGTTCCTCGGTTTCATTTCGGCGGTGGCCTTTGCCACCATCCTTGCGGTGGTTGCTGGTCTGGCGCTGTCCGGCGCCTCGGCGGTGTCCCATGACCTGTACGCCTGTGTCGTGCGCAAAGGCAAAGCCACTGAACAGGAAGAAATGCGTGTGTCGCGTATCGCCACCCTCGCAATCGGCGTACTGGCGATCATCCTCGGCCTGCTCTTCGAGTCGCAGAACATCGCCTTCCTCTCTGGCCTGGTACTGGCCATCGCCGCTTCAGTGAACTTCCCGGTGCTGTTCCTCTCGATGTTCTGGAAGGGCCTGACCACCCGTGGTGCGGTCGCCGGCAGCTTGGCAGGCCTGGTCTCGGCCATCGCCCTGCTGGTACTCAGCCCTGCCGTCTGGGTCAACGTCCTGCACTTCGACAAGGCACTGTTCCCGTACAACAACCCGGCCCTGTTCTCCATGAGCCTGGCGTTCCTCGGTGCCTGGGTGTTCTCGGTGACCGACCGTTCGCCGCAAGCAACGCAAGAGCGCGGTCGCTACCTGGCCCAGTTCATTCGCTCGATGACCGGAATCGGCGCCGCCGGTGCCAGTAAACACTGATCATTACGTAACGCTGTCACAGAACTGCTGGGTATAAAAACAATGAACCACATACGTACTGCTTCCGCGCCACACCTTGCCGCCATGCTGGCTGGCCTCACCCTGCCGATGGCCGCCGCACCGGCCTTGGCCGACTTTATCGAGGACAGCCATGCCAAGATCGAACTGCGCAACCACTACCTGAATCGGGATTTTCGTCAGAGCAATGCGCCACAGGCCAAGGCCGACGAATGGGCACAGGGTTTTACCACGAAGATCGAGTCGGGTTTTACCGAAGGTACGGTGGGCTTCGGTGTCGACGCCATGGGCCAGCTGGGTATCAAGCTGGACTCCAGCCGTGATCGCCGCGGTACTGGCCTGCTGCCTTATGGTCGCAACAGCCTGGAGCCGGACGATGACTACAGCGAACTGGGTTTGACCGCCAAGCTGCGGGCATCAAAAAGTGTCCTGCGCCTGGGCACCCTGCAGCCGCTGTTGCCGGTGGTGGTCTACAACGATACCCGTCTGCTCGCCTCGACCTTTCAGGGTGGTTTGCTGACCAGCCAGGAACTCGACGGGCTGACCTTCAACGGCGGGCGGCTTACCAAGACCAACCTGCGCGATTCGTCCAGCCGTGACGACATCGGGTATGGCGCGGCGACAAGTGACGCCTTCGACTTTGCCGGTGGAAGCTGGGCTATCAATCCGCAACTGGCACTGAGCTACTACTACGGCAAGCTGGAAGATATCTACCGCCAGCAATTCGTCGGCCTGGTGCATACCTGGCCATTGGCCGAAGGCCTTAGCCTGCGCAGCGATATCCGTTACTTCGACAGCCGTGAAGACGGCGCCGAACGCGCCGGGCGTATTGATAACCGCAACTTCAACGGCATGTTCACCCTGGGTGTCGGCGCTCATAAGTTCAGCACCAACTTCCAGCAGCAGTCCGGTGACAGTGCGTTCCCGTTCCTCAATGGTGGCGATCCCTATGTGGTCAACCTGGTGACCTACAACACCTTCACCCGCGCCGGCCTGGACTCCTGGCAAGTGCGCTATGACTACGACTTCGCCGCCCTCGGCGTACCGGGCCTGAGCTTCATGACCCGTTACACCGACGGTCGTCACGCCAAGACGGCCACCGTGGACAACGGTCGTGAGTGGGAGCGCGATACCGATATCGCCTATGTGGTGCAGAGCGGGCCGCTGAAGAACGTCAGCCTGCGCTGGCGCAACGTCACCTTCCGCTCCGGCAATGGCCTGACCAACGCCGTGGACGAGAACCGCCTCATTGTCGGCTACACCCTGGCGCTCTGGTAAGCGCCTCCCGCTGCACCAGCGCTGGTGCAGCGGCCTTTTTCACGTAGGAGAACACCTGATGTCTCACGCCCCAACCTTGCAAAGTTTCATCGGCGGTCGCTGGATTGGCCAGCACGGCGCTCAGCCCCTGCGCAGCGCCCTGGACGGCCATGTCCTGGCCTACAGCCACGAAGAGCGCCCAGACTTCGCTGAAGCCATTGAACACGCACGGGCCCGTGGGCTGGCCGAACTCATGGCCATGGACTTCCAGCAGCGTGCCGCCCGGCTCAAGGCCCTGGCGCTGTACCTGAGCGAGCGCAAGGAACAGCTGTATGCGCTGTCGCACCACAGCGGCGCCACCCGCGCCGACAGCTGGATCGACATCGAGGGCGGCAACGCTACCCTGTTCGCCTACTCGGGCATTGGTACCCGTGAACTGCCGTCAGGCAACATTGTGCACGAAGGCCCGGCCATCCCGCTGGGCAAACAAGGTCACTTCGCAGGCAGCCATATCCTGGTGCCGCGTGCGGGCCTGGCCGTTCATATCAACGCCTTCAACTTCCCGATCTGGGGCATGCTGGAAAAGTTCGCGCCGACCTTCCTCGCGGGCATGCCGTGTATCGTCAAACCAGCCACTTCCACCAGCTACCTGACCGAGGCAGTGGTGCGTCTGATGGATCAGTCCGGCCTGTTGCCGGTCGGCAGCCTGCAATTGGTAATTGGCGGCACCGGCGACTTGCTCGACCGCTTGCTGGGCCAGGACGTGGTCACGTTCACCGGCTCCGCCGATACCGCGGCCAAACTGCGCGTCACGCCGAACCTGATCCGCAATTCGGTGCCCTTCACAGCCGAGGCCGATTCGCTCAACTGTGCGATTCTGGGCCCGGACGTTACCCCGGACGACCCTGAGTTTGACCTGTACATCAAGGAAGTGGTCCGCGAGATGACCACCAAGGCCGGACAGAAATGTACCGCCATCCGACGCGCCATCGTCCCGGCCAAACACATCGACGCGGTAGCTACCCGTCTGCGCGAGCGCTTGAGCAAGGTGGTGGTGGGCGATCCATCGGTGGAAGGCGTGCGCATGGGCGCCCTCGCCTCCCACGACCAGCAGGCCGACGTGGCTGAGCGCGTTCAGAGCCTGCTGCAAAGCTGCGACCTGCTGTTCGGCGAGCGCGATGGCTTCGCCCCGGTTGGCGACGGCGTCGCGGAAGGTGCGTTCTTCGCGCCGACCCTGCTGCAGGCACGCAATCCGCACGCCGAGGGCGGTGCGCACGATATCGAAGCCTTCGGCCCGGTCAGTACGCTAATGGCCTACGACGATCTGGACGAAGCCCTGGCGCTGGCAGCACGCGGCAAAGGCAGCCTGGTTGCAACGCTGGTCACCCATGATCGCCAGGTCGCAGCCAAAGCGATTCCCGCCGCAGCCGCCTGGCACGGGCGCCTTCTGGTACTGGACCGCGAAGCGGCGGTAGAGTCCACGGGCCACGGTTCGCCACTGCCACAGCTCAAGCACGGTGGCCCTGGTCGAGCAGGCGGCGGTGAAGAGCTGGGTGGGCTGCGCGCAGTCAAGCACTACCTGCAACGCGCCGCCGTGCAGGGCTCGCCGAGCATGCTGATGGCCGTTACCGGTGAATACGTGCGTGGCGCCGAGGTGATCGAAACCGAGGTACACCCGTTCCGTCGCCACTTTGAGGACCTGCAGATCGGTGAATCACTGCTGACCCATCGACGGACTGTGACCGAAGCGGATCTGGTCAACTTCGGCTGCTTGTCGGGCGACCATTTCTACATGCACTTCGATGACATCGCCGCCAAGGAGTCGCAGTTCGGCAAACGCATCGCCCACGGCTACTTTGTGCTGTCGGCGGCGGCGGGGTTGTTCGTTAGCGCAGCACCGGGCCCAGTGCTGGCCAACTATGGCCTGGACACCCTGCGTTTCATCAATCCGGTGGGCATCGGCGACACCATCCAGGCGCGCCTGACCTGCAAGCGCAAGATCGACCAAGGCAAAAAGAGCCCACAAGGTATCCCGCAAGGGGTTGTGGCCTGGGATGTCGAAGTGACCAACCAGCTCGGCGAACTGGTGGCCAGTTACGATATCTTGACCTTGGTGGTCAAACGCGAAGGCTGATACAACGGCCCGTTCACTCGCGGACACGCCCGACCTTGCACCGCAAGAATGCCAGTGCCCACGGAGTCATCGTGGGTACTGGCGTACTGGCAGAGTTGACGATCACGACACGACGTTTACGATGGTCGCCCGTCCCTTGCCAGCAGAAACCCTTCCCATGACTGTGCATATCCGCCCTGCCCGCCTTGAAGACGCCGGGCGCATTCTCGATCTGATCATCGAACTGGCCGACTACGAACGTGCCCGCCATGAGGTGGTCGCCAGCCTCGCCGATATCGAGCGCAGCCTGTTCAGCCCCGAGGCCACGGCCAAAGCGCTGATCGGCGAGCGCGACGGCCAGGTTATCGGCTATGCGGTGTACTTTTTCAGCTACTCCACCTGGCTGGGCAGCAACGGTATTTACCTGGAAGACCTGTACATCACCCCCGACCAGCGCGGCAGCGGCGCAGGCAAGCAGTTGCTGCGCCATATCGCCCGCGAGGCCTGTGACAAGGGATGCGGCCGCCTGGAGTGGAGCGTGCTGGACTGGAACGAACCGGCCATTCAGTTCTATCGCTCGATTGGCGCACAGCCCCAGGATGAGTGGGTGCGCTATCGGATGGAAGGCCAGACCTTGCACGCATTTGCGCGAGGCGACAGCTGATACGGGTCGGCCATTACTGAATGGGGCAGTTGGCATCGGCAGGCAGATGCAGGTGCGCGCAAATACACGGCTGCCAGTGATAGCCCAGGCTCACGCTGCCCACCTGTTGCTGGACACCCCCGTGAATACGACGGCTGCGCCGCTGATGGGTTTCGTGGACCTGTTGCCAGCCCGCTGCGCTGTGGGCCAGACGTGCAGCGTGCGTTGGATGGTGGTACCTGGCGCCGTGGGAATAAACCAGCTTGCTCCGGTGATCCAGTGGCGCAGGCGGCACACTGTTGATGTTGCCGCCATGATGGCTGGCCACCAGCCCTCGATAGCCACACACCTGAGCCTGAGGGTAATGAAGGTACAGCGATGAGTAGTCTGCATCGCCCACCGTCAGCAGGTATTGCGGCTCACGCGAGGAAGCGCCGGCATTGATTAACAGGGCGAGCCCCGTGTTGTTATTGTCATTGCCGCCACCCAGTGGCTGACACTTGATGATGCGATGGCCCTGACGGCTGACGACGCCATTGAGTTGACTCGGCCAGAGGTAGAGATTGCCCCGCCGCGCCAACGCAAGCGCCAGTCTCCACCCCATGCTGGAAACACGCTGACCGCTCTGCGCACGCCCTTGATTCGGTACGATCCAGGGGCGATCAAGGGCCCGTGCATCCCACGCGATGCGAATACCACGACCACCGAAAAGCGGCTGCCCGGCAGCAGCGCCAGCCCAGTGGTCCATGTCCCAGTGCGACAGGATGACCGGTGCCTTGGCTAACGCATTGGCAAAGGGGTCCAACGGCGGGCTGGGCAACGTGGCATAGTTGTACCCTGTCGGGACACCGCAGTCGTAGAACAACACCGCGCGGCTTCCCCAGCGCGGGCAGACCGAACAGGGGAACAGCGAGTTCCAGTTGGCCTGACCGACGTCATGCACGACCAACATCGGCCAATCACACTCGTCGGTAGCCTGCTGGAACAACTCGGTGATACTCGCCTTGGGGGAAACAGGCAGGCCCCGCAACTGGCTGAAGCGCATCAGTTTGCGAAGCGTCTTGCCGTTACCCAGTACCTGCACATTGAGGATGTCCAACGGCGTGGGGGCATCATCTACCGCCCTGAAGGCATACAACGACGCTTGAGCATCGGGCGAAGTCGACAGCCGAAAATCGACCTTGAACCAGTTCAGGCCGGGCTGCCAGTCCCCAGGCCAGGTCGCCATGGCCGAAGGGCTCAGACGCAGCAACCAGGATTCGGGTTCCCACTCACTGTCCAGCGCGAGGCCAAGGGATTGCGGGGCAGCATCAAACGAGTGGACTTCAACCCCATCCAGCACCGTGTCTTCACCCTCGCCCGCCTGTGACGGGTCGATCAATGCATACACGGAAACACCGCCTTCAAGCCTTTCCTGCAGTTGCTGCCTGTCCTTGAGATCCCGCACGCTCATTCCCTGATTCCGGTGTCACCAACGTCGGCCAGCATGCCACAGTAAGCGTTACCCGTGGGGTGTCGTCAGGGTTCCAGCCCGATACCCCGCAAGATGACACAGGTCACGGTCTGCACGGCGCGTTCAAACTGCAGGTCATCGAGTGGCTGATGCCCGTTGAGCAAGCTGACCTGATGACTGAAGTCGGCGTAATGCTGGGTCGACGCCCAGATCATGTACAGCAGTCCTGAGGGCTCGACCGGCAGGATGCGCCCGTCTTCAACCCACTGACGAATTTTCGCTTCCTTCAGTTTTGCCCAGCCGTACAGGCTCTCATCCAGGGCCGTACCGAGGTTGGGGGCACCATGAATGATTTCATCGGCCCAGACCTTGGAGCCATGGGGCCGGCTACGTGAATGATTCATCTTGGCGCGTATATAGCTGCTCAGCACGATCCTCGGATCGTCATACAGCTCAAAGCACAGCGCATCCTGCTTCCACACCTCAAGCAAACCGAGCACCACGGCCTGATACAACTCTGCCTTGGTGCTGAAGTAGTAGTGCACATTGCTGCGCGGCAACGCTGCGGCTTCGGCAATATCGGCCATGGCGGTGCCGGCGAAGCCTTTCTCGGCAAATACTTTCTCAGCCGCAAGCAGAATGCTGTCGACATTGCGTTGGCGAATGCTGGGTTTATGCGGGGCCATGAGCGGGTCCATTGCGGCTGACACGGCAAGGCTACGCTGATTCACTCACGGCAGGCAAAAGCCTTGTGTGCGGTCATGGCGATTACCCAGGGTTCAGCAGCCCTTACCCACACCATGACTACACTCAGGCCAGCCTATCTATTGCAGTGAATCAACCGCCATTGCTACAAACTTGTGCCAGCTTCAGGTAGTCCAGGCTACGCACTTGCCCGGTCGAATCCTTGTAGACCATGCGAGCTTGCACCACCTCACACAGCATCGACTCCGGCTCACTCAGGTTGACTACATTGGCCACATCCAGCGGCATGCCATAGTGATACAACGGTACTGCATCTTGCGCCTGCACTGCAGCACAGGCGAGCAATGCCGATGCGAACACCCAACGGCTTTTCATGAGGGTTGCCCTCCAAGTGGAAATGGCTGACACCCTTGAGTGTGGCGTCGCCCAGACAAGACGTGAGTTTTGCGGATCAACGGCGTGCCTACAGTTACGCCAGTGAGACAGTGCCGCAGATCATCTCGCGGCAGGACTCACCTGGCACTTGGCATTGTCGGTCATGGCTGAGGCATAACCTCCCGGAGAAAAACGCAAGGTCACCACCAGCATCAGTACCACTGTCAGGGTCAGCAACAGCCACGACGCCTGGAAGTCGCCGCTGATGTCCCGCAGCCAGCCTGTCAGATAGGGAATGATGCCAGTGATGATGAACCCGATACCTTGAACAAACGCTGCCAGCGCGCCTGCCGCAGCAGGCTTGTCGCGCAAATGTTCAAGGGTGAGGGTCAGGCTCAGGCTGAAGCAGGCGCCCAAGCCAAAACCGATCAACGCCACCCACAGCCCTGACCATAACGAAGGCGCCAGCAAAAGGCCGACAAAGCCCAGCAGTTGAGACAACAGGGCCAGCAGCAGACCTGGGCGTCGGTCTGCCAAGCGTCGCAGCAACAGCGGCAGGCCCAACGCACCCAGTACCTGGAACAGGGTCATAAAGCCGATCAACTCGCCGCCGCCCTGGGCACTGCCACCGATCTGTCGATAGTAGGCAGGTAGCCAGGCAACCATACTGGTGTAGCCGCCGTTGATCAGGCCAAAGTAACCTGCCAGCAACCACGCGCGGCGGCTGCGGAAAAAGTGTCGCCCCGTGCCTGGATCACTGCGTTCCTGCGCTGAGCGGGGCCGCGCCATGCACCACAAAACCAGGGCCAGCAACGCCGGCAGCAGCCACACACCAAGCCCCGCCTGCCAATGCCCTGCCGTTTCGGCGACGCGTGGGCCGAGCACGGCAGCAATTCCGCCACCGCTCATCAACGCCGCCGAGTACACCCCCATGGCCAACGCCAGGCGCTTGGAAAACCAACGATTGACCAGGCCAGGCATCAAGGCCTGGATAAAGGCAACACCCAGGCCTGCGAGCGCAGCACTGGCGATCAGTGCCGTACCACTGTGCAGGAACAGGCGCCAGGTACACGCCAGGGCAATGGCTGCCAGCCCGGCAACCATTCCATGGTGTTCACTCAGCCAGCGCCGCAACCAGGGTTGCAGCAGCGGCACCAGGCCCATGCACAACACCGGCAACGCAGTCAGCAGTGCCGCCTGCTGGTAACCCAGGCCGGTGCTGTTACGGATCTCCTCCAACAACGGGCCGATGCTGGTCAGGATCGGCCGCAGGTTAATCGCCACCGCCACCACCAACAGCCCGCCGAGCGCCCCGGATCGACTCAGGTGCGCGTTCATTTCGCTGTTCATGCGTGCGCCTTTTCAAGGGATTCAACAGATGCCGGTGATTATCCTGAGACGCCGGGGTAGTATGAAATTAATTGATTTCATGCATGCCAGTGGGATATCGAATGCTTGACCCTTTACTGTTGCGCAGCTTCGTCACCGTCGTCGAGGCCGGCAGTTTCACCCGCGCGGGCGAGCGCCTGCACCTCACCCAGTCCACCATCAGCCAACAGATCATTCGATTGGAGCAAAGCCTGGGTTGCCGTTTGCTGGACCGCAGCCAACGGCAGATCTGGCCGACCGAAGCGGGCGAGCGACTGCTGGGCTATGCCAGGCGCATCCTGCGCCTGGAAGAAGAAGCGCGCCACGCGCTGAGCCCCCAGCAGTCGGAGGTGGCCTTGCGCCTTGGGGTACCGGATGACTTCGCTGGCGAGATTCTGACGACACAATTGAGCCACCTGCTGGCCGAGCGGCCACGCATGCGCCTGGAGGTCGAATGTGGCCTGAGCTTGCCACTGCTGCATCTGTACCGTAATGGCGAATTGGACCTGCTGCTGGTCAAGCAATGGGGCGCTGACGGTGATTGTCATGCGTATTGGCCAGAACCGTTGGCCTGGGTCGCCAGTGCCATACACCCGATAATCGAACCCGTACCCCTGGTGGTGTTCCCGGTGGGCGCGCTGTATCGCCAGGAAATGATCCATGCGCTGGAAGCTGCCGGGCGCCCTTGGCGCATCAGTTACTCAAGTACCAGCCTGGCCAGCATCAGCGCAGCAGTAAGCGCAGGTCTGGGGGTCAGCCTGATCCCGGCACGCAGTGTTGAAACCAGCCATCGCGTACTGACCACAGATGAGGGCTTTGCGCCGATCAGCGGGCTGACCTTGGCACTCTATGCCCGCCCGGCATTGGACGACGATGGCGTGGCACTGCGCGACAGCCTGGAAGCTTTGTGTACTCGTCGCGCGGCAAGCTGATGGCCACACGCTACCGCACTCACGCACGGTCTCAAGATCACTGGTGACCTGCGTCTCTATTGGGTAAATTAGCCGCGCTCGCTCAAGGTGGGCTGTTTTCCCCTTACATCAAGGAACCCGCGTTGACTGCAAAGCCGCCCTCTTCATCCTGGATTCGCTCACCCTTGCGCAGTTTGCGCCAGCGTATGCAACGAGGCTCGACCCTCAACGATGGCCCCGCTCAGCAGTTGCGCCTGTGGTTCCAGCACAAAGCCCACGAACAGGGCTATACCCTGAGCCAAAGCCAGCAACAGGTGATCGGGTTCATGGCCGGGCAGGTCGAACAGCTGGCACGCGGCCAGGCTCGCAGCCTGTACCTCTATGGCGGTGTCGGACGCGGCAAGAGCTGGTTGCTGGAGGGGTTCTTCCGGGCAATCACCTTGGAACAGAAGCGTCGCCTGCACTTCCATGATTTCTTCGCCCGGTTGCACGATGGCATGTTCCGCCATCGCCACGCCGAGAATGCGCTGGCCTGCACCCTTGACGAGTTGCTCGAAGACTGCAAAGTCCTGTGCTTCGATGAGTTCCATGTCCATGACATCGGTGATGCCATGCTGATCACCCAACTGTTCAAGGCATTGTTCGAGCGACACATCCTGCTGCTGGTCACCTCCAACTACCCACCCGAAGGTCTGCTGCCCAACCCCCTCTACCACCAGCGTTTCGAGCCGGTCATCCGCTTGATCAAACAGCACATGCAGGTCGTGGAAGTGGGTGGCGAAGACTACCGAGGCCTGCCGGGCAGCGGCCGTCATCAGCGTTTTACCCAGGGTTGCTACCTGTGGCCGGGCACCACCGAACAACGCACTGCCCTCGACGTGCCGTCGGCGCACCCCGCCGCCCTTGCAGTGGGGAAGCGTCAAGTACAGGCTTGGCGGGTCGACGGCGAGCGTGTCGCGTTCGACTTTGCAGCCCTCTGCGAACAACCCACCGCCGTTATCGATTACTTGCAGTTGGCACAGCGCTTTGAACACTGGATCATCGACGGCCTGCCAAACCTGGCGGACTGTTCGATAGCCGCCCAGCAGCGCTTCATCAACCTGATTGACGTGCTTTACGATCAGGACAAGCACCTTGTGCTGATCGGCGAACAGCCATTGGAAGCCGCCCTGCAAGGCTCGGCCAACGACCTGGCGCGGACCCGCAGCCGCCTCGGGCAGCTACGGCAGGTGGCCCAAGGGTGAGGCCTCGCGGTACATGGCCTGCTTCCAAGCCATGTACCGTCAGCCCGTCAGCCTGCCCGGGCGAGACTTGCGAGCACCGCCTCGATCTCATCCAGTACGGCTGGATCATCAAGGGTCGATGGCGGCGTGTAGGGTTGCTGATCGGCAATCTTGCGCAGCACAGCCCGAAGGATTTTCCCCGAACGGGTCTTGGGCAGACGCTTGACCACACGAACCTGATTGAAACAGGCCAATGCGCCAATCTGCTCGCGAACGCGGGCAACCAGCTCGCTCTGCAACTGCTGCTCACTGATTGGCGTCGCGTCCTTGAGCACTACCAATGCAAGTGGCACCTGGCCCTTGATCTCGTCATAGACACCGATCACCGCACACTCGGCCACGGCCGGATGCGCGGCCACCAGGTCTTCCATTTCACCGGTCGACAGACGATGGCCTGAGACGTTGATCACATCATCGGTGCGCCCCATGATGTAGACAAAGCCGTCGTCATCCAGGTAGCCACCATCTCCGGTATGGTAGTAACCCGGATAGGTCTGCAGGTACGACTGCACGTAGCGTGCGTGGTCACCCCACAAGGTCTGGCTGCAGCCAGGTGGCAACGGCAAGGCAATGACAATGGCACCTTGCTGATTGGGCTCCAGCAGATGCCCTTCGTCATCCAATACCTGAACGTGGTAACCCGGTACCGCACGGTTGCTCGATCCCGCTCGCACGCCACTGCCATCAAGGCCGACACAGGGCGCTGTCACCGGCCAGCCGGTTTCAGTCTGCCACCAGTGATCGTGGACCGCCTTGCCACTGGTTGCCTCAAGCCATTGGTGGGTGCTGGAGTCCAGTTTCTCGCCAGCCAGGAACAACTGACGCAACGAACTCAGATCATATTGACGCAGCAGCAGACCTTCCGGGTCCTCCTTGCGGACCGCCCGCATCGCTGTCGGCGCGCAGAACATCCCATTAACCTTGTACTGCTCTACCACACGCCAGTAAGCACCGGCGTCTGGTGTACGAATCGGCTTGCCCTCATAGAACACACTGGTGCAGCCATTCATCAGCGGCCCGTAAACGATCAACGAGTGCCCGACGACCCAGCCCACATCGGAGATCCCCCACCAGACATCACCCGGCTGCATGCCGTAGATATGCTGCATGGCGAACTTCAGCGCCACGGCATTACCGCCGTTCTCGCGCACGATGCCTTTGGGCTTTCCTGTGGTACCGGAGGTGTACATGATGTAGAGCGGGTCGGCAGCGCCCAGCTCGACCGGCGCGACCGGCTCGGCGCTGGCGACAGCGGCCTGCCAATCCAGATCGCGCCCCTCGATCATCTCGGCGTGGGCTTGCGGGCGCTGAAGCACCAGTACCTGCTTGGGTTGGTGTTGGGCCAGTTGCAGGGCGCGGTCGACCAAGGGTTTGTAGGCAATGACCCGGTCGAACTCCAACCCGCAAGAAGCGGTCAGCAGCAGTTTTGGCCGGGCATCATCAATGCGCAGGGCCAACTCATTGGCGGCAAAGCCACCGAATACCACCGAATGCACTGCGCCAATACGGGCGCAGGCAAGCATGGCCATGGCCGCCTGGGGCACCATGGGCATGTAGATGATGACACCATCACCCTTTTCCACACCCAACTGGCGCAGCAATCCGGCTAGACGTGCGACTTCATCGCGCATTTGCAGGTAGGTAAAGGATTGCTGGGTATGGGTTACCGGGGAGTCATAGATCAGCGCGACCTGCTCGCCACGGCCTTGCTCGATTTGATAATCGAGGGCCAGGTAGCAGCTGTTCAAGCGGCCATCGCTGAACCATTGATGCGTGCCATCGGCGTTTTCGGTCAGCGTTTGTGTCGGCTTTCGGTACCAGGCCAGGTCATTGGCTTGCTCGGCCCAAAACGCAGCGGGGTCAGCAATGGAGCGATCATAGCAGTGCTGGTAAGTCATCGAGTTCGAACCCTGAGCTTGTTGTTATTTAAGGGCGAACGATGAGTATGGACCGCTTCAATGAAGCCGCCATCGTACTAAGGTCTTATTTTTCGGGAGCGCACAGCGCCAATGAATCCTCGAATACCTTCCACAATGCCGCCAGGCGTCGGGAATAGGCCTCGGGCCCGGCATAGATCAGCTCTACCGCCAAACTGTCGACAATTCCCATGTATGCATCCCGGTAGAGTCCGGCCTGGCCATCCTCGAACGTCGGCCGATAGGCTTTCATGCGTGCAACGAACAACGCCGCCAACCGCGCCAGATAGCCCTCAAACCCCGCCGAGATCCAGGCACGCAGCTCAGCCGGCGGAAAAAACGCCGTGCGCAGCAAGAAACGTAGATGCGCCGACCCCAGATAGCGCTCACCCAGACGCTGGCAGTACAGCCCGCCAGGAACATCGCTATGTGGGTGAGCAAAACAGTCTTCGACATACAGCCGTTCTGCCTCCACCGCACGCTCGAAAACGGCCTGGAACAGGTCATCCTTGCTACTGAAATGCGCATACAACGATGGCTTGCGCATACCCGCCGCCACCGCGATGTCATTCAGCGAGCAGGCGTCATAGCCGCTGTTGGCAAAATGCTCGACGGCAATCACACAGATCTTTTCTGCCGAAGGCGACAGGGTTCTCATGCAGCGTTCTCCAGAAAACAATTACGTGGGTATCAATGCCCAGGCAGGTGCTGCCGCACTTCAGGTGCACAGCGCGCACTGGCGCGCACCAGTACCGCCACCAACGCAGCCGCCAGCGCCAGCAGCAACGCCCAATGCGGTGGGCCCAAAGGCGCCATGATGCCTGACAACGGTGTAGCGAACGACGAAATGATCAACTGAAACGCCCCCAGCAGCGCCGCCGTGGAGCCTAACGCGCGGGTTTGTGAAGCCATGGCCATCGACATCAACGTGGACTCGGCAACGCCCAGCCCGAACATGGCCAGGGCCATGCCAGCGACAATGCCGACCAGCCCACTGGCTGTAACCGCCCCGATCAGCACCAGCAGCGACCCGACCAGCATGCAGCCGGCACCGGCCAACGCCAGACGCCCTAGCCCTTTGCGCGCCACCAGGCGCCCCGCCGTGATCGCCCCCAGCAATATGGCGATACCGGTAGCGCCAAACAGGCTGCCAAAGGCCTCTACCGACAGCCCGTAATGATGCTGATAGACATACGCAGCGCCACCAATGTAGGCAAACAGGAAGAAAAACACCGCCGCCAGCGCCAATGCCGGACGCAGGAACTGCGGGTCTGCGGCAATACGGCCGTAGGTGCGCAGACACGCTATGGGGCGCAAGGCCATTCGCTGGTTTGCAGGCAAGGTTTCCTTGAGCACCAGGCTGGCATTCAACAGCACGACGACACCCACGGCGGCCAACACCAGCATGATCATTCGCCAGCCGTAGTGCGCGCCAACAACGCCCCCCAAGGCCGGCGCAAAGACTGGCGCCAGTCCTTCGATTGTCATCAGCAGAGCAAAGAGCTGCGCCGCCCTGGCCCCTTCGGCGACGTCGCGCACCATGCTCATGATCACCACCAGGGTCAGGGCGCTGCCCAAGCCCTGGACAAAACGCGCCACAACCAACACGTCCAGGGTTTCTGCGCGGGCCGCCCATAGTGAACTGAGGATGAACAGCAACAGCCCTGCCAACAGCGGCCGACGGCGACCCAAGGCATCAATCAGCGGGCCGAACAGCAGTTGCCCGGCGCCCATGGCCAGCAAGAACACCGTCAAGGTCAACTGTACGGCGGCGTATGACGTTCGGAATTCGGCAGCAATTGCCGGCATGCTGGCGAGGTACATGTCGACGGCCGAAGGGCCAAGGGCGCCGATCAGCGCCAATGCCACGGCGAACCGAACAGGCGGTGATGGGTGTTGCGTTACGCCGTGCATACGCGCTATTTCCAATTCAGCTCGAACAAACCTAACGGTCGGTAGGTACTTGAGTGGCGCGAGCGTATACACCTCTTTTCAACGGGTCAAGTCATCAACACACGTGGGCTGGAGCGGCAGCCCTGCTGCACGGCCAACAGGGCTGCTGCTTCAAAGGCGTACAACCTTAAGCGGGGGCGTGAGCCTGTTGGCGCAGGCGCTCGGTGTCTACACGAACAAATACCGAGTCGGCGGTCACGGTCAGGACATCACCCGCCCAGATTTCGCAGATCACCCGGCTCTTGCGCCCGACTTCACCTTCGACACGGGCCTTGAGGACCAGTTCGACGCCCATCGGGGTTGGCTTGAGGTAGGTCAGGCTCAACTGCCCGGTCACGCAGTCGATACGCGGCAGGCTGCCCGGTTCGCGGCCTTCGGCGCGGTAGTGATAGGCCATGGCCGTCCAGTTGGAATGACAATCGACCAACATCGCCAACAGGCCACCATAGACCAGCCCGGGCCAGCCATGGAATTCATTTGCCGGCGTATGCGTGCACAGCACATGCACGCCGTCTTCGGCCCAATGGCTCTCAACGTGCAGACCGGTAGGATGGGAACAGCCGCAGCCGTAGCAGGAACCTTCGGGCGAGGCCAACTGCTGAAGAGAAAGTACGTGGGTGTTATTCATAAGCGTCCTGATTATTGTTATGTGAACAATTGCAGGACCGATGGTAACGCCATGCGCGCGTCTCGACCACCGGGCAGGCACAGAGGCTGCCCGGCAGTGTGACGGGAAGGTGTTAGCCGGCCAGACCGACGTAGACGTTTTGCACGTCGTCGTGGTTGTCGATGGCCTCAAGGAAGGCTTCGACTTCAGCGAGTTTTTCTTCGCTGTCGAGGGTCACCGGGTTCTTCGGTACATAACCGATCTTCGCCGAAATGACGCTGAAGCCTTGCTCAGGCAGGGCCTTCTGCACGGCATCCAGATCAGTGGTTTCGGTGATGAACAGGGTCGCGCCCTCTTCGGCGGGCTCGAAATCCTGTGCACCGGCTTCGATGGCCGCCATTTCCGGGTCTGCATCGGCGCTGTCCGGGCTGGCTTCGATCAGGCCAACGTGGTTGAAGTCCCAGGACACCGACCCCTCGGCACCCAACTGGCCCTTGCGGAACAGCACGCGAATTTCAGCAACGGTACGGTTGACGTTGTCGGTCAGGCACTCGACGATCAGTGGCACCTGATGCGGAGCAAAACCTTCGTATTTGACCAGGGTGTACTGCACGACATCACCCGACAGACCCGCACCTTTCTTGATGGCGCGTTCCAGGGTCTCGCGTGGCATCGAAGCCTTCTTGGCCTGCTCGACCACCAGACGCAGGCGGGAGTTCATGTCAGGGTCGGCACCGCCGCGCGCGGCGATCTGGATTTCCTTGGCCAGCTTGCCGAAGATCTTGCCCTTGGCATTGGCTGCTGCTTCTTTATGTTTGGCTTTCCACTGTGCGCCCATGTCGACTCTCTTTCTGTGCTTCAAGCGCCGGTTCAGGTAGCGACCGGCAAAGTGGGTGCAGTTTATACGCCCTCTTTGCCGCAATCGACAAAAAATCGCCTTAACCCTTGTCAGCCTTGCCTGCAGCCGCAGCAAACCTGGCCAAGTGCACGTCCAACCGACGCGGGCGGCGCCCGTGGTCTTCTGCCTGCTCCTTGCGCCGGATCGCATTGCGCACCATCAACGAGCCCAGGTACCGGATCGGTTCCGGCGGGAAGTAGCCCAAGGGGCCATTGACCAGTGGCGAGCGCGTCCAAGGGTTGTCCAGCCCCAGAACCAGGGAGGACAGAATCTGCCCGCCCATATGGCAAGGGCCCACGCCACTCCCCGAGTAACCGAAGCCATAGAACACCTGCCCCTCCCCCTGCAAACGGCCGAAAAATGGCAAGCCGGTAACCGAGCGATCTGATGGACCATTCCAGGTCGCCGCAATCCGTGCGTCAGCCAATGCGGGGAAAAACTCGCCAAGGCTTCGCCGCAACAGCGGCTCGTAGGGCGAGGGTTGATCGAACACCGGCAGCATTTTCCCGCCATAGGCAAAGGTATTGCCACCTTTGCCAAGCATCAGTCGGCCATCTGGGGTGTTGTGGTAATAATGTACGAAAATCCGCGAATCCAGCACACTGATACCCGTGTTCAAGCCCATCTGCTCCAATAGCTGTGGGTACGGTTCGGTGATGATCATGTCGCTGGAGACAATCGCAACGCTGCGCTCGAACTGTGGGAACGCCCGTGCCATCCAGGCATTCAGGGCCAGCACCACACGGTCGGCGCGCACCGTACCGCGGGTGGTCTGCACCTGTGATTGTCGCCCCTGCTGCAGGCCGGTCATCGCAGTGTGTTCATGGATGCGAATACCACGCTGCAACGCGACGCGGCGCAAGCCACGCACCAGTTTGCCGGGCTGCACCGTCGCTGCCGCCGGAGAGAACCACCCCTCCATATGCTTGTGCGAACCCGCCATACGCTGCACCTGCGCCAACGGCAGGCGCTGGAACGAATTGACGCCCTGGCGCTCCAGCGCGGCAATCACACGGTCTGTCGCCCCCACTTGAGCGAGGTTGGTGGCCGTGTACAGGGTGCCATCCAATCGATAGTCAGCGTCGATGCCATGTGCGGAGCAGTACTCACCGATAGCCCGAATACTGTGTTCTGACTCCTGGACCAGGCGCACGGCCTCCTGAACCCCAAACAACCGCTCCAGCGTGAAGTACTTGGCCGACCAGGACAAGGCACAACCGCCATTGCGCCCGCTGGCGCCCGCGCCGCAGACATCCGCTTCAATCAGCAGGATGTCCAGCGTCGGCTGTTGCTCCTTGAGCATCAACGCGGTCCATAAGCCGGTATAGCCGCCGCCGACAATACAAACGTCGCAACGGCTGTCACCAGCCAGCGGCGCACAAGGCGCCGCCTCTTCCTGGTCCAATGCCTGCTGTAACCAGAACGGCCTCATCGTGTGTCCCCTTGTCAACTCAGGTGCGCATTGGCTTGATTGCCATTGACGTGTTTGGTGCGACGGCTGCCGTATCGGCCAGGCTGGCCGGGCGGCTGTTCCAATGCGGTACCAGTACCAGCGCCGAGAACAAGGCGCAGCCCGCAAACACAATGAACACCGTGACCGTATCGAAGTAGCCAGGCAGCAGGCCGCCAAGAATGGCCCCCACCGAGCCACATCCATTGACGAAACCAGCCGCAGTGGCACCTGCTTTGGCGGTACCGAAGTCAATCGCCGCGGCGCCACTGATCATCGAGTCCGGCCCATAGAGGGTCAGGCCCATGACAAACAGCAAGCCCACCACCAACACCACGCTACCGGTGTGCATCGCGCCCATGAACAACGCCAACGTCACAGTCAGCACCAACAGGCTGAGGACGCAGGCTGGCATGCGGCGCGCGCCGAACAGTTTGTCCGAGGCCAGGCCGATCATGATCGGCCCCAGCAACCCGGCCAGCTCAAACGCCGTAGGCACGATGGCCGCACCGACCTTGCCCAGCGAAGGCATTTGCTCGAAGACGATGACCGGTCCCCAGAGCAGAATCGCGTAGCGCGCCGGTTTCAACATGAAATACGCCAGGCCCAGGGTCAGCACCGTACGGTTGCGCAGGATGTCGCGCAGCGGTTCCCAGACACTGCATAAGGTGGTGCCTGGCACCATGCTTTCCGGTTCGGGTTCAACCGCTGGCAGCCCGACATCCTCAGGTTTGTTGCGCTGCAGGAAGAAAAACAGCACCGCCACCACCGCGACCACAGCTGCGCTGGAGAAGAATGCAGCGTGCCAGCTACCAATCAGCGTGTACGCCCACCAGCCGGCAAATGGCGAGGCGACCAGGCCTCCGAAGGCGTAGCAGGAACTCCACAGACCCAGTACACGGCCGCGCTGAACCGCCGGGAAGAAGCTGCCAATGTTTTTGCACAGGCCTGCCCACCCCGTGGATTGCGCCAAGCCCTGAACCAGCATGCAGGTGGCAAAGATCGGGAAGGTCGCATAGCTACCCATGACTACCGCAGCGGCAGCCGAAATCACCAGGCCGCCCAATACCACCACCCTTGGGCCAAAGCGGTCGGCGAGCATCCCCCAGGTGAACTGGCCGACGGCATACGCGGTCAGGTAGATCGCATCGAGGTTGGCCATGGCCATCTTGTCGAGGGTGAAACTGGGGTCTTCGCCAATGCCCAGCTTGGCCACCGAGAATGCCTTGCGGGTGAAATAGAACGCCGCATAGGCCAACCAGGTGATGGCGAAGATTTGCATGCGCCAACGTTTGATACTTGCGATGTGTTTATTCATGGTGAATCTGACCTCGGAATCTGAGTGTGCCGGCAGAATTGGGGAAAAAACGCCTGTCTTTTTGTTGTGTTGCGCACTGCGTGACGACCAACTACGGCCATCACCTGGTCAGATGGATTCCGGGGATACGCGGTTGTTGTTTGCGCTGTCGTCCAGAGCCCATGGCCCGGGACACACTCGAACGAATGTTGCCAGCGGGCTGAGAGCGATGGAAACAATTACTGACTGATAAAGAAAATCGATTTATCGTATTTCAAATATAAGCTCAGCTTGTAACAGGTACCGCCATGTCCGTTTCCCATGCCCAGCTCAAGGCTTTCCACGCGGTTGCGCTGCACGGCAGCTTCACCCGTGCCGCCGAACGATTGTTCCTCACCCAACCGGCGATCTCCGATCAGGTGCGCAAACTGGAGGAGCGTTTCGGTGTATTGCTGTTCCACCGCAACAAGCGCTCGGTGCAGTTGACTGATCTGGGTGAGCGCCTGCTGGGCATCACCCAGCGCCTGTTTGCCTGCGAGGACGAAGCGCATGAGCTGCTTCAGGATTCACGTGCACTGCAAACCGGCACCCTGGTACTGGCGGTCGACGCTCCCGTACACGTCCTGCCGCAGATCGCCCGGTTCTGCCAGCGCTACCCCGGCATCAGCGTGAAGATCGAGACGGGCAACACCGACGAGTCGCTGGTACGGCTGTTCAACTATCAGGCCGATCTGGCCCTGCTGGGGCGCGATGTCGATGATCAGCGGCTGCTCTGCGTGCCCTTGCGCAACGACCCGATGGTGGCGTTCGTCTCCCGACAACACCCGTGGGCAAGCCGCGGCTCGATCAGCCTTGCTGACCTCGACGATACGCCGATCGTGCTGCGTGAGCCGGGTTCGGTGACACGGCAAACCCTGGAAGAAGAAATGCAGCGAGCAGGCCTGCGCATTCGCCCGGCAATTCAGGTCGAAGGCCGCGAAGCGGCACGTGAGGCGGTGGTGGTGGGCATTGGCGTCGGGGTGGTGTCGGCGGCCGAATTCGGCGCCGATGCGCGGGTCTGCGCCCTGCCAATTGTCGACTGTCAACGGCGTTTGACCGAGACCCTGGTGTGCCTGCGCGAACAGAGCTCACGGCGATTGGTGGCAACCTTCCTGCAGGTGGTTCAGGAAAGCCTGGATGAAGGCAACCTCACTGCGCACAGCCCGCGTTCGACCTCCTGAATTGTCCCTAAGGGAAGTTGGCGAGCCACCGATGCAGGCGCCGCGCAATCGCTGACGCCCCCCTCGAAAGCATCGCCGGCACGCCCGCCAAGAACCCTGCAGGAAGGCCAGAGCAACTTACTAGAATTCACTTTAAGTTAGTCTATTTAATTCAATAAAATCATATAGATAACTTATATAGTTTATGTAAATTCTAACCTATGCCGCTTCCCGATCACGCGCTACGGCCTGCGCTGCCGACAGCATCGCCCGCAGCAACACCGCGCACCCAGCGGCGAGGTCTTGCGGTGCAGCATTCTCGATTTCGTTGTGGCTGATCCCGCCTTCACAGGGTACGAAAATCATACCGGCCGGCCCCAGTTCGGCCAGGAAGATCGCGTCATGCCCGGCGCCGCTGACGATGTCCATGTGTGACAGGCCCAACCCCTGCGCAGCATTGCGCACCGCCTCCACGCAGCGCTCATGGAAGTACAGCGGCGGGAAGTCGGCGGTCGGCGTCAGGGTATAGCTCAGGCCATGCTGACGACAGGTGTCGGTGATCACGTCCTTGACCTGCGCGATCATCGAGTCCAGCCGCTCAGGCTCCAGGTGACGGAAGTCCAGGGTCATGCGCACTTCGCCGGGAATGACGTTGCGCGACCCTGGGTAGGCCTGCAGGCACCCTACGGTGCCACAGGCATGCGGCTGGTGCTCCAGCGCCACACGGTTCACTGCTGCCACCACAGCGCTTGCCCCGACCAGCGCATCCTTGCGCAGGTGCATCGGTGTCGGCCCTGCGTGGGCCTCGACCCCGCGCAGGTTAAGGTCGAACCACTTCTGGCCAAGGGCGCCGAGCACCACACCAATGGTCTTGTGCTGGTCTTCAAGTATCGGCCCCTGCTCGATATGCGCCTCAAAATAGGCGCCCACCGGGTGCCCGGTCACCGCACGCGAGCCTGCGTAACCGATGGCATTGAGTGCTTCCCCGACGGTGATGCCCTCGGCATCGGTCTTGGCAAGGGTTTCCTCAAGGGTGAACTTCTCGGCAAAGACACCTGAACCCATCATGCAAGGGGCAAACCGTGAGCCCTCCTCGTTGGTCCAGACCACCACTTCCAGCGGCGCTTCGGTCTCCACCTTCAGGTCATTGAGGGTGCGCAACACCTCAAGGCCAGCCATGACGCCGAAACAACCATCGAACTTGCCGCCCGTAGGTTGCGTGTCGATATGGCTGCCGGTCATCACCGGCGGCAACGTCGGGTTGCGCCCTGGCCGACGGGCAAAGATATTGCCTACCGCATCAACGGTCACCGTACAGCCGGCTGCCTGTGCCCAGGTCACGAACAGGTCACGGGCCTGGCGGTCGAGGTCTGTCAGTGCCAAACGACAAACGCCACCTTTGGCGGTGGCGCCAAGCTGCGCCAGCTCCATCAGCGAACGCCAGAGTCGACCTCCATCGACATGGTGGAGGGTGGATTGCAGAACGTCCTGAGCTGTTTGCATGTGCATCTCCTGCATCAGTCAACGGGCCTCCACGGGCCTTGGTGTTTAAACGCTGGCTTTGACACTGGCGGCGCGGTAAGCCTTGAGGCTGCCAAGCATGTAGTAGATCAGCCCGCCCAGGGCCGAACCGGTAAACCAGCCGTAATCATAGAACCAGCTGAACGCCGAACTGCCCAACGACAACAGGGTCAGGGCGACCGGTACACCGAAGGCGACGAAACCGGCCAGGTTCCAGGCGGGGTACACGTCGTCGCGGTAGAGGCCGGCCAGGTCCAGGGTCTGCCGACGGATCAGGAAATAGTCCACCACCATGATTCCGGCAATCGGTCCCAGCAGGCTGGAATACCCCAGCAGCCAGTTCGAATAGACCGACTCCAGGCTCACGTCAGAAACGATCAGGCCGAGCTTTTTCAACAACTCGTGGGCCATCAACAGCAGCCCGACTACGCCGGTCAGCATGACGGCGCTGGTACGGCCAATCCATTTTGGCGCCAGGTTCTGGAAGTCGTTGGTTGGCGAAACAATATTTGCAGCCGTGTTGGTCGACAGCGTGGCGATGATGATCAGGGCCATGGCCAAGGCGACCCACAGCGGATTCTGGATGTGTCCGATCAGGCTGACCGGGTCGGACACCGTTTCCCCTACCAGCGATGCCGAGGCGGCCGTCAGTACTACCCCCAGGGCGGCGAAGAGGAACATGGTCAGCGGCAAACCAATGATCTGCCCGACGATCTGGTCCTTCTGGCTTTTCGCGTAACGACTGAAGTCAGGGATGTTCAGCGACAACGTGGCCCAGAAACCGACCATGGCCGTTAGTCCGGCCAGAAAGTAACGGGTCACACCCGCGCCTTCCGGGCGTTTCGGCGGTTGCGCCATCAACTCGCCGAGGGAAACGTTCGGCAGGGCCCAGAACAGCAAGCCAGCCCCCACCAACACCAGCAAGGGTGCCGAGAGGGTTTCCAGCCACTTGATGGACTCGGCACCGCGCAACACCACCCACAGGTTCAGGCTCCAGAACAGCAGAAAACCGATCACCTCCCCGGTGCCGCCCAAGGCCTTCCACTCCGGCGAGACCGCGCCGAAGAACAGATGGATAGCCAGGCCGCCGAACATCGTCTGGATACCGAACCAGCCACAGGCGACCAAGGCACGGATCAGGCACGGCACGTTGGAGCCAATGATGCCAAATGAGGAGCGCAACAACACCGGGAAAGGGATGCCGTATTTGGTCCCGGGAAAGGCATTGAGTGTCAGTGGCACCAGCACCACGGTGTTTGCCAGCAGGATTGCCAGCAACGCCTCCCCCACGGTCAGGCCGAAATAGGCGGTCAACACGCCGCCCAGGGTGTAGGTCGGCACGCAGATCGCCATGCCGACCCACAGCGCGGTGATATGCCATTTGTTCCAGGTGCGCTCGTGAACTTTGGTCGGCGCAATGTCGTGGTTGTACCGGGGGCTGTCGAGAACATCACTGCCGGCGTCGAGCTCGAACAAGCCGTCGCGTTCGCTCACTTGCGATTTGATCTGCTGCATGGCCGCTCCACTGTTGTTCTGATTGTCTGCACATCGTGACGATGGCTGGAGTTCTTGCGCTTGCATTGAACAATCGCGGCTCCGGCCAACGCACAGCGGCGGCAAACAATAAGCGTGCCGAAACTGGCGACGGCGGCTGCGATTGTGTTGAAACCAGCGTACAACGCCGCGTTCCCCGCAAAGAGGAACCGCCCCCTGCGGCGACAGGACTCAATGCCTCCTGGCAAAGGCACGCCGTTTGGGGAACCAAAGGGGTGCAGGGTGTTTTTTGGGCGCTCGCCATAGGTTGTCACCCATCCCGGTCAAACCGCTGATTTCCCATGAGAAATCTTGACCATTTCGGCTTTCTGTCAAGTGCGTCAATTTGGTGAGCGCCTGCACCATTTTGCAGTTTTCTACTTTTAATCGTTATTAATCAATTACTTAATAACGGAATAAGCTTATAGAAAATATTCTTGCCCAATCCAAAAAGCACAACTAGATTCAATTCCTGACAGCAGTGGCAGGATTCTGCCAAGCGCGTCCCGTGGCACAAAACGTAGAACCGGAACACCGGTCAAGCCTGTGAGGAGCTTCGCTATGACGTTGTTGATCCGTGGCGCCACCCTGATTACCCATGAAGAGCGATACCGTGCCGATGTGCTCTGTGCCGATGGCCTGATCAAGGCCATTGGCGACAACCTCGAGGTGCCCAACGGCTGCGAGGTGCTCGATGGCAGCGGCCAGTACCTGATGCCTGGCGGCATTGACCCGCACACCCACATGCAATTGCCCTTTATGGGCACCGTGGCCAGCGAAGACTTCTTCAGCGGCACCGCCGCAGGTCTCGCCGGCGGTACCACCTCAATCATCGACTTCGTCATTCCCAATCCGCAGCAGTCGCTGCTCGAAGCCTTCCACCAATGGCGTGGCTGGGCCGAGAAGTCTGCCGCCGACTACGGCTTCCATGTCGCAATCACCTGGTGGAGCGAACAGGTTCGGGAGGAAATGGGCGAACTGGTTCAGCAGCATGGCGTAAACAGCTTCAAGCACTTCATGGCCTACAAGAACGCGATCATGGCCGCCGACGACACCTTGGTGGCCAGTTTCGAGCGCTGCCTGGAACTGGGTGCAGTACCCACGGTGCATGCCGAGAATGGCGAGCTGGTCTACCACCTGCAACGCAAGCTGCTGGCTCAAGGCATCACCGGGCCTGAGGCGCACCCCTTGTCGCGGCCATCACAGGTCGAGGGTGAAGCAGCAAGTCGCGCCATCCGTATTGCCGAAACCCTTGGTACGCCGTTGTACCTGGTGCATGTCTCGACCCGCGAAGCGCTCGATGAAATCAGCTACGCCCGGGCCAAGGGGCAGCCGGTGTACGGTGAGGTACTGGCGGGTCACCTGCTGCTGGATGACAGTGTCTACCGCCACCCGGACTGGCAGACTGCAGCCGGCTATGTCATGAGCCCGCCGTTCCGCCCAATCGGCCACCAACAGGCACTGTGGCAAGGCCTGCAATCAGGCAACCTGCACACCACCGCTACCGACCACTGCTGTTTCTGCGCAGAACAGAAAGCTGCCGGGCGCAACGATTTCAGCAAGATCCCCAACGGCACCGCCGGCATTGAGGACCGCATGGCCGTGCTCTGGGACGAAGGGGTCAACAGCGGCAAGCTGTCGGTGCATGACTTCGTTGCACTTACCTCGACCAACACCGCGAAAATCTTCAACCTCTTCCCGCGCAAGGGTGCCTTGCGCGTTGGAGCCGATGCCGACCTGGTGCTCTGGGATCCGGAAGGCACGCGAACCATTTCGGCCAAGACCCATCACCAGCACGTTGACTTCAACATTTTCGAAGGCAAGACCGTGCGTGGCATACCCAGCCACACCATCAGCCAGGGCCGCGTGGTCTGGGCCAACGGTGACTTGCGCGCCGAGCGCGGCGCCGGGCGTTACCTCGAACGCCCCGCCTACCCAGCGGTATTCGACCTGTTGAGCAAGCGTGCCGAATTGCATAAGCCGAGCGCCGTAAAACGCTGAACACGAGGCCGTGATGCCGCCCCACAGGTCGTAGTGACTCTAATAATCAGAACAGAGGCCGCCACCGTGATCGACTCCTTGAATCACCTCCCCCGACCCAGCGCCGATAACGCCACACTGGCCGAGCGCTTCAGCGACCTGGCACCCCCGCTCAATGCCCGTCAGGCTGCGCTGGAAAGCGCACGCTGCCTGTATTGCTACGATGCGCCTTGCGTCAACGCCTGCCCCAGCGAAATCGATATCCCCGCCTTCATCCGCAATATTCATCATGACAACGTCCAGGGTGCGGCCGAGACAATCCTCTCGGCCAATATCCTGGGCGGTAGCTGTGCTCGGGTCTGTCCGACCGAGGTGCTGTGCCAGCAAGCCTGCGTACGCAACCATCATCAGGAGTGCGCACCCGTGCTGATCGGCCTCTTGCAGCGCTACGCCCTGGACCACGCCGACTTCGACACCCACCCGTTCCAGCGCGCGCCCGTTACCGGCAAGCGTGTCGCCGTGGTGGGTGCTGGCCCTGCCGGGCTGTCCTGTGCCCATCGGCTGGCCTGGCACGGTCACGATGTGGTGATCTTCGAGGCACGGCCCAAGGCCGGCGGGCTGAACGAATACGGTATCGCCACGTACAAACTGGTCGATGACTTCGCCCAGCGCGAACTGGCGTTCGTGCTGCAGATTGGCGGCATTGAAATACGCCATGGTCAGGTGCTGGGTGACAACCTGAGCCTGTCGGATCTGCGCCAACAGTTCGATGCGGTGTTCCTTGCTCTTGGCCTGAACGCCAGCCGTCAACTTGGCCTGGTCAACGAAGCTGCGCCGGGTGTGCTCGCCGCCACCGACTACATCCGCGAACTGCGCCAGGCAGAGGACCTGAGCCAACTGCCACTGGCTGACCGCTGTATCGTGCTCGGCGCGGGCAACACCGCCATCGACATGGCCGTGCAGATGGCCCGCCTGGGGGCGCGTGAGGTCAACCTGGTGTACCGCCGTGGCTACCCGGACATGGGCGCAACGACGCATGAGCAGGATATTGCCAAAGCCAACCAGGTGCGCCTGCTGACCTGGGCACAACCCGAAGAAGTACTGCTGGACGCACAGGGTCGGGTGCGCGGCATGCGCTTTGCCCGTACCCACCTGCACGAAGGCCACCTGCAACCTACCGGAGAATTCTTCGAGCTGGCCGCTGATGCCATCTTCAAGGCCATCGGCCAAACCTTCGATGAGCACGCCCTGAGCGACGCCAGCGGGCAACTCCTGGCCCGTGACGGCGACCGTATTCGCGTCGATGAGCAGATGCGCACCAGCCTGCCCGGCGTGTATGCCGGCGGTGACTGTACCCAGCTCGGCCAGGACCTCACCGTCCAGGCCGTGCAGCACGGCAAGCTGGCAGCCCAGGCCATTCATGCTCAACTGATGACCAACGTGGAGGCCGCATAAATGGCAGACCTGTCGATCGAATTCGCCGGCATCAAAGCGCCCAACCCCTTCTGGCTGGCCTCCGCACCGCCCACCGACAAGGCCTACAACGTGGTTCGCGCGTTTGAGGCTGGCTGGGGTGGCGTGGTCTGGAAAACCCTTGGCGAAGACCCGGCCGCGGTCAACGTCTCCTCACGTTATTCGGCGCACTATGGTGCCAACCGCGAGGTTATCGGGATCAACAACATCGAACTGATTACCGACCGTTCACTGGAAATCAACCTGCGGGAAATCACCCAGGTCAAAAAGGATTGGCCAGACCGCGCCTTGATCGTGTCGTTGATGGTGCCCTGTGTCGAGGCCTCCTGGAAAGCCATTCTGCCGTTGGTGGAAGCCACTGGCGCTGACGGCATCGAGCTCAACTTCGGCTGTCCCCATGGCATGCCTGAGCGGGGCATGGGGGCGGCGGTCGGCCAGGTGCCGGAGTACGTCGAGCAGGTTACCCGTTGGTGCAAGACCCACAGCAAACTGCCTGTGATCGTCAAACTCACACCAAACATCACCGATATCCGCCAGTCGGCACGGGCGGCCTATCGTGGCGGCGCCGACGCGGTATCACTGATCAACACCATCAACTCCATCACCAGTGTCGACCTGGAGCGCATGGTTGCCCTGCCCATTGTCGGCAACCAGAGTACCCACGGCGGCTACTGCGGCTCCGCGGTGAAACCGATTGCCCTGAACATGGTTGCCGAAATCGCCCGAGACCCAGCCACTCACGGCCTGCCAATCAGCGGCATCGGTGGTATCGGCAGTTGGCGTGATGCGGCCGAATTCATCGCGCTGGGCTGTGGTTCGGTACAGGTTTGCACTGCCGCCATGCTGCATGGCTTCCGGATCGTCGAAGCGATGAAGGACGGTCTTTCGCGCTGGATGGACAGCCAGGGTTATCAGACATTGCGGGACTTCAGCGGGCGGGCGGTCGGCCACACCACCGACTGGAAGTATCTGGACATCAACTACCAGGTCATCGCCAGGATCGACCAACAGGCCTGCATCGGCTGCGGTCGCTGCCACATTGCCTGCGAAGACACCTCACACCAGGCCATCGTCAGCCAGAAACAAGCAGACGGCACCCACCGCTACGAGGTGATCGACGCCGAATGCGTGGGCTGTAACCTGTGCCAGATCACCTGCCCGGTACAGGACTGTATCGAGATGGTTGCGCAGGATAACGGCAAGCCTTTCCTCGACTGGCAGCATGACCCGCGCAACCCCTATCACGTGGTGCCTTGAGGTCCATCCCCGATGAACAGAGGCCAGCCAGCAACCATGCTCGGCTGGCCTCACCGCTCTGAATCGGTACAGGTGGTGCGAGCCGGCTAAAATAAAGTCGATATCACCCACGGCAACTGGATTATCCTGCCGCCTTGACAGGGACCGTAAATCGATTCAGGAGAGACCATGTTGTACCGTCTGGGCGCCGATGGTTTGGTGCTGTTTCATCTGCTGTTTATTCTGTTTGTCCTGCTTGTCGGACTGTTGGTGCTCAAGTGGCGCCCGCTGATCTGGTGCCACGTGCCAGCAATCGCCTGGGGCGCAGCGGTCGAAGGCTTTCATTTGACCTGCCCGCTCACCGCCTGGGAAAACGCGTTGCGCCAGGCCGCTGGCAGCTCAGGCTACAGCGGCGGGTTCATTGATCACTATGTCTGGCCGTTGATCTACCCGGCCGGCCTGACCGCTTCGATCCAGATCGCACTTTGTGCCGTGGTACTGCTGGTCAATGGCCTGGTCTACTACTGGGTACTGAGCCACTGGCGTACCACCCGACGGGTACACCGCGCCTGCTGAGACGATCTACTCCGAAACAACCTTGGCCGGCGCGCTATAGCGGTAAGTGGTCACCACGCACACCAATAGCGCAGCCCCCGCCAACAGGCCACCGACGACGCCGATGTGAGCCACGCCCGCCTGGCTGATCACTATGCTGCCGAGCAAGGCTCCGCCACCGATACCGATGTTGTAGATTGCCGAGTGCAGCGACATCGCCACGTCGGTGGCGTCCGGGGCCAGGTTCAGTACCTTGGCCTGCATCACCAGCCCGAAACACATGATGGCCATTCCCCACACCATACACAGCACTCCCAACACCAGAACCTCGCTGGACAGGGGTAACAACAGTGCCAGGCACAGCGCCAGGGATGCGATCGCAGCAATCAGCAAGCCTCGGGGAAAACGGTTGTTGTAGCGGCTGAACAGCAATGAGCCGAACAACCCCGCTCCACCGAACAGTAACAACAGCAAGGTGGTCACCTCGCCACTCATGGCCGCCACGACTTCAACAAACGGCTCGATGTAGCTGTAAGCGGTAAACTGGGCGGTAATGACCATTGCGGTCAA
This sequence comes from Pseudomonas laurentiana, assembly GCF_014648275.1. Classification (GTDB taxonomy): domain Bacteria; phylum Pseudomonadota; class Gammaproteobacteria; order Pseudomonadales; family Pseudomonadaceae; genus Aquipseudomonas; species Aquipseudomonas laurentiana. The sequence continues at coordinate 3,141 of NZ_BMQU01000002.1, read as the reverse complement.
TACATAGAGCGACACCAACGCCGGCCGCTTGAACAGTACCGGCAGGCTTCTCAGCGAACCGGAGTTCTGGCTCGGCAACAACGGCAGTGACTTGACCAGGCACAGCAGGGTCAGCCCGGACACCCCGGCAATTGCCAGGAAGGTCATTCGCCAGCCCAGCGCTTCCCCCACCACCCGCCCGAGCGGGATGCCCAACACCATCGCCAGTGTCGTGCCGGTCGACAGCAGGCCCAGTGCCTGCACCTGCTTGCCCGGTGGCGCCACACGCACGGCCAGCGACGCGGTGATCGACCAGAACACCGCATGCGCCAAGGCGATACCGATGCGACTGAGCAGCAACATGCCAAAGCTCCAGGCCATGCTGGACAGCACATGGCTGGCAATGAACAGGATGAACAGCAGAACCAGCAACTTGCGCCGCTCGATGTTGCGGGTAAGCAGCATCATCGGCAGCGAGGTCAACGAGACCACCCAGGCATAGACCGTCAGCATCAGGCCGACCTGTGAGGTCGACAGCTCAAAGCTTGCGCCGATGGCACTCAGCAGGCCCACCGGTACGAACTCCGTGGTGTTGAAAATGAACGCAGAGAGCGCCAGTGCAATCACGCTTAACCAGCTACCGGCACGCGTATCCGTGAGTGTATTTGTCAAAAGATGGGCAACGTTCTGGGAACACTCCGCCGACAGGTGCCGCTGCCGGGTCGGCCTGGAACCAACCCGGCACCTGAACGGGCGCTCGAAACTCAAATTCACCCACAAAAGACCTGCGCAAGCTATAGCCTCCCATGGCCGGAGACCTGGGCGAAGCGAGCAGTCAACAGATCATTATGAGTATGGAGGGTACGGCCTGATGGTCGGGATTCTACGCCGCCCCTACCCGCTGAACAACACGCCTGTTGGCAGCGCCACAGAACGCTGGCCCCAGGTCTTGGCGAACACCCACGACAACTGCGGGCAGACAACGCAACTTACCGCCATCTCAATGGTCGAACACTCGCTAGAATCCACTGCCCTTATTGCCGATCAGCCTTGGTTCCAGAACCCTCATGCCAGCCGCTTCCTTGCGTACACTGGGCCGTTCGATGGCCCTGAGCCTTATCCTGTGCAGCCCCCTGCTCGCCTCTGGCGCCACGACACAATGCCCCACCGGCCAGTACCAGGTGTGCATGGGCAGCTGCTTCTGCGCGCCGGTTAGCCAAACAGAGATCGGTACGGTCTTTGCGCAAGTCGGCCAGATAGCCGCTACCGGCCTTGCCGGCTGGATCAAGCAATCGCGCAACTCAGCCGCTGCGGGTGATGTCCAGCCGATTCCGCTAAACATCCGTGTGCAGCTCGAGCCCTACTACGACTTTCAAGTTCTCGACAGCGCACGCTACAAGGTCGGTGATACCCAAGAACTGAATGCCGCCAACGCGATGCTGCAAAACCCCGACGTGAATGCCGTGACATTGATGGACATCATCGTCTTTCGCCATGAGCAGGACGCCCTCAACAACGTCGCCCTTTGGGCCCACGAGCTCAAGCATGTACAGCAGTACCAGCAATGGGGCGTCGATGACTTTGCTGCACGCTACACCCGTGATTACGACGCCGTGGAAGCGCCGGCCTACAAGATCCAGGCCGATGTCGCCAAGACCCTCGGCAAACATGGCTCCTAACCTGCACAGGGCGGGAGCCGAACGGATCATCGTCACGACCGTGCGGAACTATACTTAAAGCCTCCCTCCCGATGTAACGGCCGGAGGTCACCGACCACGTCGGTGCCTGCGTTGATAGTGGTCTTCTGAAAGGAGCACACACCATGGACGAGGCCAAACTGAATGACTTCATGGGCAAGCTGGTGACCGACATGGGCGCCGCGGCAATGCTTGCCAACGTAATTCTTGGCGAAGAGCTGGGCCTGTATCGGGCCATGGCCGACAGCCAACCCACTACCCCTGAAGCACTGGCCGGCAAAACCGGTTGCAATGCTCGGCTACTGCGCGAATGGCTGAGCGCTCAAGCGGCGTCAGGCTACATGGAATATACCGATGGCCAATTCCGCCTGCCCGAGGAGCAGGCCATGGCCCTGGCGATAGAAGACTCACCGGTGTATGTCGCCGGTGGGGCCGTGGTGATCTCGGCGTTGTTCCACGATAAAGACAAGCTGGTAAAGGCCATGCGTGGCAATGGCGCCCTGCCATGGGGCGAACACCATGCCTGTATGTTCAGCGGTACCGAGCGTTTCTTCAGGCCCGGTTACCGTGCGCACCTGGTGGCTGAGTGGCTGCCCGCACTGGACGGTGTCGTCGACAAACTGCGCGCGGGCGCCAAGGTAGCCGATGTTGGCTGCGGGCATGGCGCCTCGACCGTGATCATGGCCCAGGCCTTCCCAGCGTCGCGCTTTACCGGCTTCGACTACCACGCACCGTCCATTGCCACGGCGACGCAGCGCGCAGTGGAAGGCGGCGTGGAAGATCGCGTGCAGTTCATCCAGGCCAGCGCCAAGGACTACCCCGGTGCGGGCTACGACCTGATCTGCTACTTCGACTGCCTGCATGACATGGGCGACCCAGTGGGTGCTGCCCGGCATGCCCGGGAAACACTGAAGCCGGACGGCACGGTGTTGCTGGTAGAGCCCTACGCCAATGACACCCTCGAAGAAAACAGCAACCCGGTGGGTCGGCTGTTCTACGCCGCCTCGACCTTTATCTGCACGCCCAACTCCTTGTCGCAAGAGGTCGGCCTGGGCCTGGGGGCGCAGGCCGGTGAGGCACGTTTGCGCAAGGTGTTCAACGAGGCAGGCTTCAGCCGCTTCCGCCGCGCTACAGAAACCCCCTTCAACCTGATCCTGGAGGCCCGTGTGTAGGGGCTGCAAACGCAGAGTGACCAGCAGTCGGCATTGCTGGCGATGGGTGTATCGCCGGCAATGCTGACGCTTACACGTGAGACTGCCCAGATGACGCGCTCAATTTTTCGGAGAGAGATGTCGCGTCACTAGGAATGGTCCTACATTGGTTTTCATAGGCATTTGTTAGCGTCACAACCTTCATCGCTGTGCGCACTCGGGGCTGCGGCTTGGCCCTGAGTGCCTCTAATGTACAAGGACGACAAACAGATGCTGGTTAACGCCTACACCGTCAAAGCCGGCGACACGCTGGT
>NZ_BMQU01000001.1 GCF_014648275.1 Pseudomonas laurentiana | reverse complement strand
GATCTTCCTGACGCTGCTCTTCGGCATTCATCGCCGCCAGCAGTGCATCGTCATAACCCTGGATCTGGTCTTGCTTGCTGAACATCGCATCTCTCCCGGCAGCGGCATGGGCTTTCATTAGGTGGGCGACATGACATGGACAGCGCCCTTTGGATTCGATGGTATGACCGACGCAGGCAGCCCAGTTGCCTATGGACGCCACGCAAAGGTGCGTTTACGACATGGCCGTGCGAGAGTCGGTCTTACAGGAAGGATAAATCCCGCGAAAAGCCTTACAGCAGACAGCCTCATCGCTGGCAGGCCCGGCGCCTACACAGCAGCAGACACTCCACCGAATCTTGGTTTAGAGTGCTTGTCTGCGTCGTTTTCAGGACAGAACCATGACCGATCAAAGCCAACAATTCGCCAGCGACAACTATTCCGGTATCTGCCCCGAAGCCTGGGCCGCCATGGAAAAGGCCAACCACGGCCACGAACGTGCCTATGGCGACGACCAATGGACCGCACGGGCGGCCGATCACTTTCGCAAGCTGTTTGAAACCGACTGCGAAGTGTTCTTTGCCTTCAACGGCACGGCGGCCAACTCACTGGCGCTGTCGTCGTTATGCCAGAGCTACCACAGCGTGATCTGCTCGGAGACCGCCCACGTCGAAACCGACGAATGCGGCGCGCCGGAATTTTTCTCCAACGGCTCCAAGTTGCTGACCGCCCGCAGTGAAGGCGGCAAGCTGACCCCGGCCTCCATCCGCGAAGTCGCCCTCAAGCGCCAGGACATCCACTACCCAAAACCACGAGTAGTGACCATCACCCAGGCTACCGAGGTGGGCAGTGTCTATCGCCCGGATGAACTCAAGGCAATCAGCGCGACCTGCAAGGAGCTGGGCCTGAACCTGCATATGGACGGCGCCCGTTTCAGCAACGCCTGCGCCTTCCTCGGCTGCAGCCCGGCCGATCTGACCTGGAAAGCCGGTGTCGATGTGCTGTGCTTTGGCGGGACCAAAAACGGCATGGCGGTGGGTGAGGCGATCCTGTTCTTCAACCGCAAACTCGCCGAAGACTTCGACTACCGTTGCAAACAAGCCGGGCAACTGGCGTCGAAAATGCGCTTTCTCTCCGCGCCGTGGGTCGGCCTGCTGGAAGACGGCGCCTGGCTGCGCCACGCGGCCCATGCCAACCACTGCGCGCAATTGCTCAGTTCGCTGGTCGCCGACATCCCCGGCGTAGAACTGATGTTCCCAGTGGAAGCCAACGGCGTGTTCCTGCAAATGTCGGAGCCCGCCCTGGAAGCATTGCGCAACAAGGGCTGGCGTTTTTATACCTTCATCGGCAGCGGCGGCGCCCGGTTCATGTGCTCCTGGGACACCGAAGAGGCTCGGGTACGCGAATTGGCAGCAGATATCCGCACCGTCATGGGCGCCTGACGCCTCAGCGGCTACAGGCGAAACCCGCCCATCTGCCGCGCCAGATCGTCGGCCAGCTCACGCAAGGCCTGACACTCGTCTCGGCAACCGCGCACTTCAGCAGCGGTTTGCCGAGCCAGGTCAGAAATCCCCTGCACCGTGCGATTGATCTCCTCGGTCACCGCTGACTGCTGCTCCGTGGCAGTGGCGACCTGATGGTTCATGTCACTGATATGTTCCACCTGATCCGTAATGGTCCCCAGCGACGCCCCGGTGCGCTGGCTCGACGCCACCCCGGCGCCGGTTGCCACCTGCCCGGCCTGCATTGAGGCCACGGCATTGCCGGTACCCTGCTTGAGCCGTTGAATCATCTGCTGGATCTCACCCGTGGACACCTGGGTACGCTGGGCCAACGTGCGTACTTCATCAGCCACCACGGCGAAACCTCGGCCCATTTCCCCGGCTCGCGCCGCTTCGATGGCCGCATTCAGCGCCAACAGGTTGGTCTGTTCAGAAATACTGCGGATTACCGCTAAAACTTCGTCGATAGAGGCGACTTCTGCAGCCAACTCGCCAACCGCACCTGCGGCCGAGCCAATGTCGTTCGACATGCCTTCGATCTGGCTGATCGAGCGCTGTACCACCTCACGCGCATGCTCGGCTTCATTGCGGGCAGCCTGTGATGCCTGAGCCGCATTGCCGGCATTTTGCGCAATATCCTGCACGGTCAAACCCATCTCATGGACCGCTGTGGCAACCGTTTCGGTCATTTCCTGCTGCCGCACAGAACGATCAGCGGTGTTGTCCACCACCTGGGTCACCTGCTCCACCGCCTGGTGCAAGCGCTCAGTGGTACCCAGCACCTGGCCGATCAGCTCTCGCTGGCTGTCGATAAAGCGGTTGAAGCCACGGGCCAGATCACCCAACTCATCACTGCGTCCTTCATCCAGCCGACGGCTGAGGTCGCCACCACCACTGCCGATGGCCACCAGTGCAGCGGTCACCTGACGGATCGGCTTGACCAGCCCACGCGCCAGCCAGACCACCAGTAGCAGTGACAGCAGTGCCACGGCGAGGCCGATCAGGCTGGTCAACCAGACCGTCTCATGCACTTGGGCATAAATTTGCGACTCGGGCACTTCTGCGACCAACGTCCAGTTCAGGTCGCGCAGCGGCAGGCTGAGTGCCAGGAAGGTTTCGCCATCACGCTGAAAACGCGTACTGACCACTCGCTCCTGACGTGCCAAGGCGGTTTTCGCCGCCGCCTCACCCAGCTGTTCACTGAGCTGGCGCTTACCACTGAACTCGGCCTGCGGATGCACCTGGATCAGACCATCGCCGCGCACCAGGAACACCCGCCCTCGCTCCCCGAAGCTGAAGTTGTGAATCAACTCGGACAGCTCATGCAAGCGCAGGCCCAGCCCGGCGATACCGACCAGTTTGCCGTCCATCTCTACCCGGTAGTCGATGAACAACGCCACTTCGCCCGAGCTGCCATCGACGTCAATATTGAGCATCCGCTCATCACCACTGTCGGTGAAGCGGAAGAACCAACTGTCAGCCGGGTTATCACGGCTGAGGGTACGGTCCAGGCCCTTTTCGTTGTAGTAATGATTGGAGACGGTGGAGGCGAACAGGGCCGTAAACGCGTTATTGCGCTGGCGCAGTGCATCCAGGTACCCGGTAAAGTGCGCCCGCTGGCTTGCATCTTCACCCTCGGCCAACCAGTCACGCAGCATGGTATTGCTGGCGATGTCTGCTGCCGCCGTCAGCGGCTGGCCGAGCATCCGCTCGATGTCGTTTCGAATGGCCTCGATGCTGGCCGGCAGAGCCGTCTCGACCAGGTAGCGTTCCGTCAGCCGGTTAACCGCCACCGTGTAGATCCCGACCACGACCAGAATGCTCGCTAATAGGGCTGCGCCCATGCTTGCAATCAACTTCCACTGAATACTGCGCCGCCAGAACTGCATGGAACTCCCCCGAGCAAATGACCCTGTACCGCAACAGGCAAGACAACTGTATACACTTTGGTATCCAATTATTCCATTCGCGCGCAACAATACCGTTCCCTGCAGGCATCGGCCTCAGTTCGAAGAGGGTTCAAGACGGGTGCTGTAAAAGCGCTCTGGAGGTCACCACGCGCCTATCGCCGGCAAGGCCGGCGCATAGCGGCGCGCAGTACGTCTGGGATGGCCGATCAGTTGCTACCGATAGTCCGGGCGATGACGTCGACCGTGGCGTTGACTTGCTCTTGATAACGGTCGAGGGCTTCCTGGTGCTTCTGCTGCAGTTCAATCTGCTGCGAGCACAGGTTCAGGGCCGCCAGCACCAACAGCTTGTCGCCAATCAGGGCTGGGTACTTGCGTTTGGTGTCACCCAACGAAGCCTTGAGCATCTGCACCGCTTTGAGCAAGGTCTGCTCTTCGCCTTCCGGTGCCTTGATCGAGTAATCGGTGCCCAGGATCGAGACGACATTGATCGACTGCGCGGTCGTTTTCATGCGTTGACAGCACCACCACCAGCACGCTCAACCAGCGCCTGAATGCGCGCGGCCGTTGCGCCCTGCTTCTCTTCCTGCTCCAGCAGGCTCAGTTGCAGGCTGTCGTTTTCATCCTTGGCATGAACCAGTTCAGCTTCCAGCTTGGCGGTGCGCTCAGCCAGTTCCTGATTCTTCTGTACCAGGTCGCTGACCAGTTGTTCCAATTGACTCAGGGAAGTTTCCAACATAATGCCTTCTCGGGGGTTTTTGCAGGGGGCGCACACGATAAAGAAAACTCGCCGCACTCGCCAGGGATATTGGGCCAGAGGCCCCGCTTTGATGTTGATTGACACACATTGGACAGCTCGGTTCCCTGCCACCCTCACTATTGCCCAGATGAAATTTCATTCACAACGGCTACTTTCGACCAAAGTGTCTCAAGTCTTGTCCGATCCGACCGATAGGCACAGTACGTCAAAATGCGTCGCACGGATTGCGTGCCCTTTCTTTTTCGGATAACGACCATGTCCCTACGCAATATGAATATCGCGCCGCGCGCACTGCTGGGTTTCGCCTTGATCGGAGCGCTCATGATGGCGCTCGGCATTTTCGCGCTCAACCAGATGAGCACGATCCGCCAGGCGGGCGTGGTCATTGAGCAAAACAGTATCCCGAGCATCAAGAGCCTGGACGAGCTCAACCAACTCACTCTGCGCTTGCGCAGCCTTTCCTATCGCTTGCTGATTAACCGCGAGCCCGCAGAGCTAAGCGCCACGCTGGCACTGATGGACAAGCGCAACGCACAGATCGATGAAGTGCGCAAAGCCTACGAACCGCTGATCGCCGATCAGAACGAACGCGCAACCTACAACCAGTACGTGCAGTTGCTGAGCCAGTACCGCCAACTGGAAACGCGTATGAAGAACCACGCCCAGTCTGGCAAACTGGATGAACTGCGTACCTTGCTGAACCATGAACTGCTGGACAGCTCCGAGCAGATCAACACGCTCATGGAGAATCTGGTACGCATCAACACCGACCAAACCCGCAACACCAACCAGGCAGCCGCCGACCAATACGCCACGGCCTTCACCCTGGTGATTGCACTGCTGGTGGTCGCAACCGTGCTGACCTTCGTCTGCGCCCTGCTGCTGACACGAAGCATCGTCAAGCCAATCAACGATGCGCTGCAAGTTGCCGAACAGATTGCCGAAGGTAACCTGACTCGCCCGATCCAGACGCAAGGCCGGGACGAACCGGCGCGCCTGCTGCAGGCCATGGCAAAGATGCAGAACACGCTGCGCGACACCCTGCACCAGATCTCCGGCTCGGCAAACCAACTGGCGTCGGCAGCCGAAGAGCTGAACAGCGTCACCGAGGAAAGCGCCCGTGGCCTGCAGCAGCAGAATAACGAGATCGAACAGGCCGCCACAGCCGTCACCGAGATGACCAGTGCAGTCGAGGAAGTGGCACGTAACGCCGTCAGCACCTCGGAAGCCTCGAAAGACGCCACCCGCTCGGCCGGTGATGGCCGTGACCTCGTGATGGAAACCGTCAGCGCCATCGAACGCATGAGCACTGATGTACAGAGCACTGCCGAACTGGTCGGCAACCTGGCAGAAGAGTCGCGCGACATCGGCAAGGTACTGGACGTGATTCGCGGCCTGGCCGACCAGACCAACCTGTTGGCCCTGAACGCCGCCATCGAGGCGGCGCGGGCCGGTGAAGCGGGCCGCGGGTTTGCCGTGGTGGCCGATGAAGTACGTGCCCTGGCGCACCGTACCCAACAGTCAACCAGTGAAATCGAACGCATGGTCGGCAGCATTCAGGGCGGAACCGAGCAGGCGGTCAATTCGATGCGCAACAGCACCGAGCGCGCCGAGTCGACTCTGAACATCGCCCGCGGCGCCGGCTTGGCGCTGGACACCATCACCGGCGCCGTGGCGCAGATCAACGAGCGCAACCTGGTGATCGCCAGCGCCGCCGAAGAGCAGGCTCAGGTCGCCCGCGAAGTCGACCGCAACCTGGTCAATATCAATGACCTGTCGGTGCAGTCGGCCACGGGCGCCCACCAGACCAGCGCAGCCAGTGCCGAGCTGTCGCGCCTGGCGGTAGACCTCAATAGCCTGGTCGCCCGCTTCAGCGTTTAATCTGCTCCTTCATGAGGTTGCCGCGCGGGTAAGGGGCAGCCTCATGAGGCGGCATTTTCTTGGGCCCGGCGGCAAGCTCAATGGGCTTGAGCGCCTCCCATTGGCTGATCGGACCGTTGGTACTGCTCCCGCCGTACTGGACCGCCAACTTGTCCACCGCATTCAAGGCGGTGGTCACGGCGCCCTCCGCCCAACCACCGGTCCACGACACATCATCCCCGGCCAGGATAAAGCCATAGGGGCTGGCACCACCGACCCCCTCCATGAATTGGCTGAACAACAGGCGTTGATACTCGTACTGCCCTGGCAGGTTCATCTTGAAGGCGCCGAGAAAGTGCGGCTGGTCTTCCCAGTTCAACTCGACGAAAGGGTCCTGCGTGGCAAACCGGGACGCCACGTCCAACCCCGGATAAACCACATCCAGCAGTGTGGTACACAGCTCGACATGCCCTGGCACCGGCGCAGCGCGGTCACCCAGAAACTTCAGGCTGTCGTCGTTCCAGGTGTATGAGAGGAACATCCCGCTGCCCTTGTAAGTCCCGGTGCTCTGGCCATAGTCCACCAGATAGGTGCCACGGGTCAGCCGGTCGGACAACGTGATGCTCATCAACTGTTTGCCGTCTTCGCCGCGCGTCTTCCAGAACGCTTCCCGGGTACCGGCAAAGATCTTCGCCGACTGCATGTAGTGGGTATACATCACCGCTTCCCACTGGGCTTTGCTCAGCAACGCGTTCATCTCCGTGAACAGCTGCGGCCCACCCATGTAGCGCAATTTATCGAGAATACGCACATGGGGGGTATAGACGACGCTGGAAAACTGCAGGACCTGTTCCTCACCGGTATCCAGGTCATGGAAATGAACCAGAAACTGATCATCCGCCTGGCGAATGATGTGCCGGACTTCCTGACGCAACGGGTTTGCGAAGATGGCTTTCGACCGCCCCTCAACCGTAGTGCCTGCTGGCCAATGCGCCATCGCATCACCAAAGGTGCTTGGCGAGCTGTTCCATAGTCGTGTCGGTAACGCGGAAGCACCGTCATACATGAGCCGATGATTGGTATCGAGCCCGGTGTACAGCACCCGCAATACTTCCAGAAAACTGTTGGGGTAGTCGGTGTTCCATCCGCCGGTACCGAAACCAATTTGGCCAAACAGGTTGATCGCCTCGGCGCTCCATTCGGCTTCCTCGACCATGGCGGCATGAAAGCTGAGGTTATCCCAGTCATGCACCTGCAAAATGGTATTCCAGATCGTTTTAATCAGCGCCTGATCCACAGTACCGACAGACATCGCCCGTTCCATTTCGGTAAAGCGAATGGGGTGTTGTTGCAGAAAGACATCAAAGAAGTTGTTCTCTATTTCCGTAAACTTGTCTGGCCTTGGGAAGTCGCCTGTCCCCTCTTCGTAATAATCCTTCTCCCCATGATAATCGACCACTGTACTGAGTGCAGCCGCAGTACCCGGGTTGGGGAAATCGGTACTGTTATCGGCCATGCCCACTTTTTCGAAATAATGATAAAGCGCCTTTCCTGACAGCGGAAAACGCATGGCGCCCAACTCACAGATCACACTACTCTGGCTGTTTTCCGCCCCCACCACTTTCGAGTAGAGCCGCCCACCCACACGACCATTGGCGTCGACCACAACGGGGTGCAAGCCCATGCGCATCGCCTCGTAGGCCGCTGTCAGGCCTGCGATGCCAGCCCCCACCACCAGCACCTGCTTGCCATAGTGACTCGGGTCGACACTGCCCAGTGGCTGCTTGTTGGCCTGAGCCAGGAACGCACCGTAGTCGAAGGGAAAATCAGGTATCAAGGCCCGTACTTCGTTTGCCTGAAGGCGTTTTGATTGTGCTTTACGGGTACGCGAGGGAATGGCAGACATGGTGGGCGACTCCTCAACAGTGATCATTCAACAACAGCCTGCTGAACTAAATCACACGCCCACCACATCAAAGAAATACTTATTCGAGATCAGCGTCCACACAACTAGACTGTCAAAACTGATAGTTGACTTCATGCATACAACAAGTGACCTGTCTGAACAACATTCAAACAGGGCAGCCCTTTAATACTCGATACGTACATCCCCCTTCGGCACACTGCAGCACGACAAGATGTAACCCTCGGCCACGTCATCATCGGTGATACCACCGTTGTGCTCCATCTCCACTTCGCCGCCCAGCTTGAGCACCTTGCAGGTACCGCAGATGCCCATACCGCAGGCTTTGGGGATCATCAGGCCAAGCTTGGCTGCCGCCGCATGGACCGTCTCGCCAGGCGCAACACGAATGCTCTTGCCCGTGGCGGTGAACTCCACCTGATGCAGGTCGGCGTTGTCCACCTCGGCGGCTTCGGCGGCCTGCTCGGCGTGCTCTACCGCATCCGCCTTGACCTCGGCCGGGGTCGCACCAAACGACTCCTCATGGTAACGCCGCATGTCGTAGCCGCTGGCTTCGAGCAAGCGCTTGACCGCATTCATATACGGGGTCGGGCCGCAGCAGAAGATCTCCCGTTCCATAAAGTCCGGGGCGATCAGCTCCAGCAGTTTGTGGTTCAAGTAACCCCGGTAACCGGCCCAGGGTTCGCCCAGGCCATGCTTCTCGCAAATGATATGCAGGCTGAAGTTATCGATCCGCGAGGCCATCTGCTCCAGCTCGCGGTGGTAGATGATGTCTTTCGGCGAACGGGCACTGTGGACAAACACCATGTCGACATTACCGTTGGTGTCGTAGAACCAACGGGCCATCGACATGACCGGGGTGATGCCCACGCCACCGCTGAGGTAGAGCACCTTGGGGCTGGGGAAATCGATGGCGTTGAACAAGCCGACCGGCCCATGCACCGCCAGCTCCTGACCTTCGTGCAGGGTGTCGTGCAACCAGTTCGACACCTTGCCGCCCGGCACCCGCTTGATGGTCACGGAAAAGCTGTAGGGCACCGAAGGCGAACTGGAAATGGTGTAGGAGCGCATGATCGGCTGCCCTTCGATTTCCAGCTCCAGGGTGACGAACTGCCCAGGCTTGAAGAAGAACATGATCGGCTGGTCGGCCATAAAGCAAAAGGTGCGCACATCCCAGGTTTCCTGGATCACCTTGACGCAACGGACGATATGGCGGCCATTGGTCCAGGTCTGGGTAGTCACTGGATTGAGAAAGGGATTGGACATGCTCATCTCCACGGCCGACTGTGGCCTGATGGTAGTGATTCTGCTCAAGCTGCAACTGGCGCACATTCCTATTCGCGACATTGACGTGCTTATCGCGACCAGCCCCCACCGACAAGGGCTAGCGCGTCGGAAACGGATTCGACCATGTCGTCCATGGATATGGTTCATGGCGGCAGCGAACGCACACTCCATCTCAAACAATCCTGCTGTTTTTGCCTTGCGTCGCCATAACAACGATTAGCCACTTCCACCGGCCACACGCTTGGCCATGAGGACCTACACGATGGACGTCACCGCAACCCTGAGCCTGGGCGATCCACTGGAACCTGCACGCAAGGCAACTGCCGACATGCTGCAGAACCGCGAGCGGACCTTCTCGCTGCCCCAACCGTTCTACAACGATGAGCGCCTGTTCCAGATCGACATGCAGGAGATCTTCCATAAGGAATGGCTGATCGCCGGCATGACGTGTGAAATCCCGGCCAAGGGTAACTTCCTCACCCTGGAAATCGGCAAGAACCCGATCATGGTGGTGCGGGGTGCCGAAGGTCAGGTGCATGCCTTCCATAACGTCTGCCGTCACCGCGGCTCGCGCCTGTGCACCAGCGATAAAGGCAAAGTGGCCAAGCTGGTTTGCCCCTACCACCAGTGGACGTACGAACTGGATGGTCGCCTGCTGTTCGCCGGCACCGAAATGGGCGCCGACTTCGACATGAAACAGTACGGCCTGAAGCCAGTACATGTGAAAACCGCTGGCGGCTACATCTTCGTCAGCCTGGCGGAGCATCCACCGGCCATCGACGACTTCCTCTCCACCCTGGCCCATTACATGGAGCCTTACGACATGGAGAACACCAAGGTGGCGGTGCAAACCACCTTGATGGAAAAGGCCAACTGGAAGCTGGTGCTGGAAAACAACCGCGAGTGCTACCACTGCAACGGTTCGCACCCTGAGCTGCTGAAGACCCTGCTGGAGTGGGACGACGTTACCGACCCACGTGCCGACCAGGCCTTCAAGGACCACGTTGCCGCCTCGGCCGCTGCCTGGGACGCCGAGAAGATCCCGTACGCCCACGCCAGCTTCGGCCTGCGTAACCGTATCGTGCGCATGCCGCTGCTCAAAGGCACCGTGTCGATGACCATGGACGGCCAACAAGGCTGTAAAAAGCTGATGGGCCGTATCAAAAACCCAGACCTGGGCTCGATGCGCATCCTGCACCTGCCGCACTCCTGGAACCACTGCATGGGCGACCACATGATCGTCTTCACGGTATGGCCGATCAGTGCACAGGAAACCATGGTCACCACCAAGTGGCTGGTCCACAAGGACGCGGTCGAAGGCGTCGACTACGATCCGCAGCGCATGCGTGAAGTGTGGGATGCCACCAACGACCAGGACCGTCGCCTGGCCGAAGAAAACCAGCGTGGCATCAACTCCACCGCCTACCAGCCAGGTCCGTACTCCAAGACCTACGAGTTTGGCGTGGTCAACTTCATCGACTGGTACAGCGAGCGCATGCTGAACAACCTGGGGGCCGCACCAGCGCCTTACCTCAAGGGTGTAGCCGCACAGTAAGCGTCGCCCTCCCCAATCGCCGGCAAGCACGGCTCCTACACCTCGGTAGGAGCCAGCCTTGCTGGCGATCCAGGCGCCAACCCTGTCGCCGACACGTTCACGCCCTAAAGCCTCTGTGCATCCTCTACTTCGCAATGCCCTCCTGCCTGTACAACCTGTACAAAATTTAACCAGACAGCACGTACCCCAACAAACACGGGGCCTGTGACGCTTCGCGAACACTTTATCCACAGCCCAACCCACAGTTAATGTGGGCAACCCCTGTGGAAAACTGAGTAGCGGGTCCGTCTACTGGATATGCTCTACCTGATTGTTTTTTGATCAAACCTCTGAAAGCCTCTAAAGACGTGGCCTGCAGAAGAAGGCGAACACCTTACCCACAGAGCAGCCAACAGACTTTGTGTGCAACTGTGCAAGGCTGAAAATGCCATGTGGATAAACCCGTAAAGCCCCGATTTATCGATGTTTTCACGGTCATGGCCGGTGCTTTTCAGTGCTTTTGTACGTTTTTTGATCGAATGCTTAGACGCCTTGTATTCCGTGGCCTGCAGCCATGGGCGAACAGATTATCCACAGAAGCGCCAACAAGGATTGTGGGCAATATGCGCTCGAAAAGCGCTTCATCCACAGGGGTAGCGGTTGGGAAAACCCCAGGAACACTTGGTTAAAATCTGATCAAACGACTACAGGCCACGTAATACGTGGCCTGTAGTCATAGGCAAACACTTTATCCACAGAACCGCCAACAGACTTTGTGAGCAACTGTCAGCGCAACACGCCTTCCTCGATCAACAGCTTCAGAATAGCCTCGGCACCCGCTTCCGGGGTGAGGTCCTTGAGTACCTGGCCACCGCCGCCACTGGCCTTGGCGGTAGCGGCTTTCATGCGGTCGGCACCACTCTTGGCCTTGATCACTTTCAAGCGCTTGGGACGCGGCTTGGCCGGCTGCAGTTCAGCGCCTGTGAGTAACGCGTCTTCTACGATCGCCACATGACGTGCCGCCAATACCCCGCGCCGCGCCGGGCCAAACGCGCTCTGGCGTGGTTTGGGCGCGGCGTTATCCACAGTGGCCAACATCGGCAGGCGCACCTTGAGCCGACGCCGTTGGCCACGCGGCAGGGCCTGCAGCACCTGGGCAACACCGTTGTGGATAGATTCCACCTCCGCCAGCCCCACCACCAGTGGCCAGCCCAGGCGCTCAGCCAGGAGGAATGGCAGCATACCCGAGCCTTCGCCGGTTTCTGCCTGGCTACCGGTCAGTACCAGTTGTGCGCCGGCATCACGCAGGTAGTCACCCAAGACACCCAGCGCATCGCTGCCGGCCGGTTGTTCGAGTACGTCCAGTTGCGCCAGCCCCATGCCCAGGTAGCTGCGCAGTGCCGGCTCCTGTGGGTCGCCAGCATGCAGCACCTGCAAGTTATCCCCAGCCAGTTGCAAGCCCAATTCGACTGCACGGGCATCCTGTTCCGCACGCCGAGCCCGACCCGAGGTCGGGTGGGCGCCAATCGAAACCAGGCTGATGACCTTAGTGTTCATAGCTATCCCCTGCTCTACGCGGCATCGCGCTTGGCTTCGTTGCGGTAGTTATCCACAGCGGCAATCAGCGCCTTGAGGATCGCTGCGCTGTCGCCAATCACTGAAAGATCAGCTCGTTTGATCATGTCGCAACCTGGGTCCAGGTTGACCGCCACCACCTTGTCGCAGGCACCAATACCCTGCAGGTGCTGGATCGCCCCCGAGATACCCACAGCCAGGTAAACCCGCGCCGTGACCCAGGTACCGGTCGCGCCGACCTGACGGTTACGCGGCATGAAACCGTCGTCCACCGCCACACGCGAAGCACCTTCAGTGGCGCCCAGCGCAACGGTGGCGCGGTGGAACAGGTCCCAATCCTTGACCCCATTACCGCCGGAGACGATGAACTCGGCCTCGGCCATGGCAATCGCCGCCGGGTCGACGGCCACCGGGCCAAGGTCTTCGATGCGTGCCAGGCTGCGTACCACGGCTGTGGATAACGTTACCGGCAACGCTTCATGACGGGTTTCACTGACCGGCTCGGCGCATTCGGCGGAGGCCAGAATCAGCCGAGGCAGGTCACGAATCAGGTCTTGCTGACCCGCCCCCGCACGGCCGCTGCACAGGCCATCCTTGACTTGCCAGACGCGGGTTGCCGGGCGCTCGCCCAACGCGGCTGCAAAGCGCCGCCCCAACTCAGCGCCACCGGTGCGGCTGTCAGGCAGCAGCCAATGGCGTGGGTTGAACTGGTTATCCACAGCACGCAGGCCCTGCACACGCTGCTCCGGTGCATAACCGTCAAAGGCTTCGCCTTCGATCACCAACAGGCGGTCAACGCCGGCCGTGTCGAATTTGCTTTCCTTGTGTTCGCCATACAGCACCGCCATTACCGCACCGTCACTGCCGGCCAGGCTACGGGCCAGCCCCAGCAGGTCACGGTCGTGGCTGCTCAGGCGACCACCGACCATGTCCGGTACCACGGCAATGTAGAAGGCAGGCGCGGCCAGTTGATGCAGCGGCAGCTGCACCTCGACCGCGGCACTGCGCTTGTTGCTGCTGCCCTGCTGGGCGCCACTGCGGTCAATTCGCTTGATCCCGTTAGGGCCAATGAAGCCAACCGCATGGGGGTTCTTGCGGATCAGCCCATTCGGGCCCATCCACGTCGTCTGTTGTGTCTGCATGGCCGCATGCAACGGGTGCAGGCGGTTGCGGGCGATCCACTCAGCGCGAGGGTCGCGGCGGATAATGTCGCTCATCAATGCACCTCCGCAGCGCTACGTTTGGCCGCTGCCGACTTATTCACAGGCGCCTCATCTTCAAGCAAGGCATCGGCGACCAGCTCTGCCAGGTCCTTGATCAATGGACGTGGCTCAACCACCCCTTCGAGCATGGCCGTGCATTGTGGACAACCTACCGCCACCAGCTCGGCGCCGGTTTCGCGGATGTCTTCCATACGCATGTCAGGAATACGCTGCTTGCCCGGAATGTCGGTGATCGGCGCACCACCGCCACCGCCACAGCAACGGGAACGGAAGCCCGAGCGCTGCATTTCCTTGACCTCAATACCCAGCGCACGCAAGACCTCACGCGGTGCCTCGTACTCGCCGTTGTAACGGCCCAGGTAGCACGGGTCGTGGTACGTGACGCTGCTGCCCTTGTGCTGACCGAGGTTGAGCACGCCAGCACCCATCAGCTCGGCAATGTAGGTGCTGTGATGCTGCACCAGGTACTCACCGCCAAAGGCCGCGTATTCGTTCTTCAGCACGTGGAAGCTATGCGGATCGCAGGTGACGATACGTTTGAAGCGGTATTTGCCCAGGGTCTGGATGTTGCGCTTGGCCAGTGCCTGGAAAGTCGCCTCGTCGCCCAGGCGACGGGCCACGTCACCGCTGTCGCGCTCTTCCAGGCCCAGCACGGCGAAGTCCACACGGGCTGCCTTGAGCACTTTGACGAACGCACGCAAGGTGCGCTGGTTGCGCATATCGAAGGCGCCGTCACCGACCCAGAACAGCACGTCGGCCGTTTTCTTCTCGGCCATAACCTCAAGGTTCAGGTCGGCTGCCCAGTTCATCCGCCCGCCCGGCGCAAAACCGCCAGGGTTGTCGGTGGCGATCAGGTTATCCAGTACTTCGGCGCCCTTGTTAGGGGTCGCGCCTTTTTCCAGTGTCAGGTGCCGGCGCATGTCGACGATGGCATCGACGTGCTCGATCATCATCGGGCACTCTTCCACGCAGGCGCGGCAAGTGGTGCACGACCAGAGGGTTTCAGCATCGACCAGGCCATTGACGATCGGTTGATGCGGGTTGCCGCCGTGCTCGCCAATCGGCTTGCCCGGATAGGGGCTGCCCGCGAACTTCGCATCGGTGCCACCGGCCAGGCCGACGACCATGTCCTGAATCAGCTTCTTCGGGTTCAACGGTTGGCCGGCAGCAAACGCCGGGCAGGCCGCTTCACACTTGCCGCACTGCACGCAGGCATCGAAACCCAACAGTTGGTTCCAGGTGAAATCCTTGGGCTTTTCTACGCCCAATGGCGCGTTGCGGTCTTCCAGGTCCAGCGGTTTGAGCCCGGTGGAGCGACCGCCGCCGAAACGCTCGGCACGGCGGTGCCAGGCCAGGTGCAGGGCACCGGCGAAGGCGTGCTTCATTGGCCCGCCCCAAGTCATGCCGAAGAACAGCTCGGACACACCCCAGAGCACACCCACGCCCAGCAGGGCCACCAGCAACCAGCCGCCAAAGCCTTCCGGCAGAATGCCGGCCACCGGCAGCGTGGCGAGGAAAAAGCTTGCAGCGAACACCAGCAGGCTTTTCGGCAGGCGCATCCACGGGCCTTTGGACAACCGTGCAGGCGGGTTCCGCCGACGCTTGTAGACGAACAACGCACCGCCAAACATCAGCACCGTGGCCAGCAGCAAGGCGTAGCCGAGAATGCGGCTATGCAGGCCGAAACCGTGCACCAGAATCGCCAGTACCGCCGCCAGCACAAAGCCGCCAGCAGTCGCTACGTGGGTATTGGCCATGTACTTGTCACGCGCAACCACGTGGTGCAGGTCGACCATGTAGCGGCGCGGCATGGCCAGCAACCCGCCGAGCAGATCGACCTTGGACGGGCGGCCACGCCGCCACATGCGCACCCGGCGCAAGGCGCCGAGCGCCGCCAGACCAAGGGCAGCGAACAGCAGGATGGGTAGAAGGGTGTTCAACATGGGAGGCTCCCACAACAGCGGTTGCAAGGGGTTCAGGCCCTTGGAATCCTGCACCGGCCTTGTGGGAGCGGGCGTGCCCGCGAATACGTCAGATCAGACAACGGTGTTGTTCGTACTGGCGCTTTCGCAGGCGTGCCCGCTCCCACAGGGGCCAATGTGTGACGACTGAGCGATCAGAAGTCCTTGCACAGGCGCAAGGCGTCGTAGATCGCTGCGTGCGTGTTGCGCTGAGCAACACAGTCACCGATGCGGTAAAGCAGGTAACCTTCGCCCGGCTGGCTGAGAATCGGCTGCGGCTGGATCGCAAACAGGGCTTCGATGTCGATCTGACCCTTGTTGCGCGAGCCTTCCTTGAGCGCGTAGTAGATCGCTTCGTCCGGACGCACGCCGTTCTCGATCACCACCTGGTCGACCACCCGCTCTTCCTTGGCGCCGGTGTATTCGTTCTCCAGCACTGCCACCAGCTTGTCACCCTCGCGGTAGACCTTTTCCAGCATGAGGTCGCCGGTCATGATCACTTCTTTCGGGTACATGCTGCGGTAGTAGGTCGGGAACGAGGTGCCGCCAATGGCCACACCCGGCTTGATGTCGTCGGTGACGATCTCGACCTGGCTGCCCTTGTCAGCGATGAAGTCCGCGACCGACATCCCGGTGAACTCACAGATGGTGTCGTACACCAGCACGTTCTTGCCCGGCGCAACCTTGCCGTCGAGCACGTCCCAACTGCTGACCACCAGCCCTTCGGCAGCGCCCCAGTGTTCGTTCTGCTCCAGGAACGGGTGCCCGCCCACGGCCAGCACGACCACATCGGGGCGCAGGTCGAGGATGGTCGCCGCATCGGCGGCGGTGCCCAGGCGCAGGTCAACCTTCAACCGCGCCAGCTCCAGTTGGTACCAGCGGGTGATACCGGCGATCTGGTCACGTTGCGGTGCCTTGGAAGCGGTCGTGATCTGCCCGCCAATGGCGTCCTTTTTCTCGAACAGGGTGACGTCATGGCCACGCTCTGCAGCCACGCGAGCGGCCTCCATCCCGGCAGGGCCGGCACCGACCACCACCACCTTGCGTTTCGGCCCGGTGGACTTCTCGATGATGTGCGGCACCCCCATGTACTCACGGGAAGTCGCGGCGTTTTGGATGCACAGTACATCCAGGCCTTGGTACTGACGGTCGATGCAGTAGTTGGCACCAACACATTGTTTGATCTGATCGACCTGGCCCATCTTGATCTTGGCGATCAGGTGCGGGTCGGCGATGTGCGCACGGGTCATGCCGACCATGTCGACATAGCCGCCTTCCAGAATCCGCGTGGCCTGATTCGGGTCCTTGATGTTCTGCGCGTGCAGCACCGGAACCTTGACCACTTCCTTGATGCCGGCCGCCAGGTGCAGGAACGGCTCCGGCGGATAGCTCATGTTTGGAATCACGTTGGCCAGGGTGTTGTGGGTGTCACACCCGGAACCGATCACACCGAAGAAATCGACCATGCCGGTGGCATCGTAGTACTTGGCGATTTCCTTCATGTCTTCATGGCTGAGGCCATCGGGGTGGAATTCATCCCCGCAAATACGCATGCCGACGCAGAAGTCCGGGCCGACTTCAGCCCGCACGGCCTTGAGCACTTCCAGGCCGAAACGCATGCGCTTCTCAAAGGTACCGCCCCATTCGTCGGTACGCTTGTTGACCCGTGGGCTCCAGAACTGGTCGATCATGTGCTGGTGCACCGCCGACAGCTCGACGCCGTCCAGGCCGCCTTCTTTGGCCCGACGCGCAGCCTGGGCATAGTTGCCGATCACCCGCCAGATTTCTTCCGGCTCGATGGTTTTGCAGGTCGCACGGTGTACCGGCTCACGGATACCCGACGGCGACATCAGGGTTGGCCAGTGTTCGCCGTCCCAACGCGAGCGACGGCCCATGTGGGTAATCTGAATCATGATCTTGGCGCCATGCTTGTGCATGGCATCCGCCAGGTTCTGGAAGTGCGGGATGATCCGGTCAGTAGCCAGGTTGACCGATTTCCACCAGCCCTGCGGGCTGTCGATGGCTACCACCGAGGAACCACCACAAATGGCCAGGCCGATACCGCCCTTGGCTTTCTCTTCGTAGTACTTCACATAGCGCTCGGTGGTCATGCCGCCGTCGGTGGCATAAACCTCGGCATGCGCGGTGCTGAGTACGCGGTTACGGATGGTCAGTTTGCCGATCTGGATCGGCTGGAACATTGCTTCGAAAGCCATGGCGGAATCCTCGACTTACAGCGGCTTGACGATGAACAGGCCGTCGTCGTGGCCTTCTTCCGAACCACCGTAGACCTGTTCGGCCACGGTACGGATCGAACTGCCACGCGCTGCCAGGATCTGGTCCATGGCACCGGCAAACCAGCCAGTGAACATGTAGTCGACCTTGCGCCCGACCTTGCCGTACACATAAACGAAGGCAGAGTGCTCCAGCTTCACGCTGGCAGTGCCTTTTTCCAGGTCGATGTCCTGGATCTTGAACAGGCCCCAGCCACGCTGGGACAGGCGCTTCATGTAGTGTTCGAACACCGCGACGCCTTCCAGGCCGTGGCACTCGGCTTCCTTTTCACACCAGTGCCAGGCGGATTTGTAGCCGGCCTTGTAGAGGATCTCGGCATAGGCGTCAGCGCCCAGCACTTCCTCGATGCCCATGTGGTTGTTTACGAAGAAATGCCGTGGCACGTACAGCATCGGCAGGGCATCGGAGGTCCAGACACCGGTCTCGCTGTCGACTTCGATAGGCAATTGCGGGGCGATCTTGGCCATGGAAACTCAACTCCAGAAAATTTGGTTGGCAGCCCCTGCTCAGTCGGCAGGGGTCAGAGAGACTTGGTTTTGAGGCTTACTCGCCCCACACGTCGCGCAGCACGTTGACCCAGTTTTCACCCATGATCTTGCGTACCACGCGCTCGCTGTGGCCGCGCTTGAGCAGTGTTTCCGTGAGGTTGGGGAACTCGCCCACGGTACGAATGCCCAGCGGGTTGACGATCTTGCCGAAGTTGGTCAGGCGACGGGCGTAGCCCTTGTCGTGGGTCAACCACTCGAAGAACTCCTGGCCGTGCCCCTGGGTGAAATCGGTACCGATACCGATCGCGTCTTCACCGACGATGTTCATGGTGTACTCGATGGCCTCGGCGTAATCGTCGATGGTCGAGTCGATGCCTTTGGCCAGGAACGGTGCGAACATGGTCACGCCGACAAAGCCGCCATGGTCAGCGATGAACTTCAGCTCTTCGTCGGACTTGTTGCGTGGGTGCTGCTTCAGGCCAGACGGCAAGCAGTGGGAGTAGCACACCGGCTTTTTCGATTCGAGGATGACTTCCTCACTGGTCTTGGAACCCACGTGAGAGAGGTCGCACATGATGCCGACGCGGTTCATCTCGGCCACCACTTCGCGGCCGAAGCCCGACAGCCCGCCGTCACGCTCGTAGCAGCCGGTGCCCACCAGGTTCTGGGTGTTGTAGCACATCTGCACCACGCCCACGCCGAGCTGCTTGAACACCTCGACATAGCCCAGCTGGTCTTCAAAGGCATGGGCGTTCTGGAAGCCGAAGATGATCCCGGTCTTACCCTGCTCCTTGGCCCGACGAATGTCGGCGGTGGTTTTCACCGGAATCACCAGGTCGCTGTTTTCGCGGATCAGTTTCTGGCTGGCAGCAATATTGTTGACGGTCGCCTGGAACCCCTCCCACACCGACACGGTGCAGTTGGCGGCGGTCAGGCCACCTTTGCGCATGTCCTCGAACAGCTCACGGTTCCATTTGGCGATGATCAGCCCGTCGATAACGATGCTGTCTGCGTGTAATTCGGCTGGGCTCATCAGGCGGTCCCCTTTTCTCGATGCCTGCGCCGAATCGTCTGCCGGCGCTTTGGAGCCAGCATATGCCTGGGGCCGGAAGGGCCTCGGTGCAAAAACGACAGGGGTATTGCCGAAAGCGTCAAAGGGCGACAAAGCGCCGCATCCGGCCCTGTCCCAGTGCCTCTATATAGGCGCCTGCGGCGCTGTTATTTGTCTCGCCGCTGAGCGAGAATCGGCACTTATGTTCCAGACACCGGCTTGGGGGATGTCGTAGATGAAAGCAATGGTATGGCTGGCCCTGGCGGCCCTGAGCTTCGGCGCCTACGCGGCGGAAGAAGAAAGCACACCCTGTGACAATGTCGAAAACCGGCAACAAAGCTATGACTGCGCGGCCTACAACCGCCAGACCGCCGAGCGCGAGCTGAATGCAGCCTTTACCGACCTGCTCGACCGCATCAAGGAGCAGTACGCCGGCCAACCGGCGCAGATCACTGAACTGAGCGCCCGGCTGAAAAACGCCGAGCAACTCTGGAGCAAGGCCCGCGACGCCGATTGCGCCGTGGAAACCTTCGCCGAGAAACCCGGCAGCAAGGACTTCGAGACGGCGCAGAATACCTGCCTGGCCCAACGCAGCGATGATCGCTCGGAGTACCTGCAGTCACTGGGCCTGCAATAACACCACCCTGAGGTACGAATGAAGGTTTGCGGAATCGAAATCAAGGGCAGTGAAGCCCTGCTCGCGGTGGCCACGCTTGAAGCGGGCCAACCGGCGCACCAGCCTCTGGCGACCAAGAAGATCGCCCTGGAGGATGACGACGAAGCGGCCAACGTCAAAGCCTTCGCCAGCCAGGCCAGACAATTCGTTGCCGACCACGGCATCACCCACCTGGCGATCAAGAAGCGTAGCAAGAAAGGTGAATTCGCGGGCGGCCCGACCACCTTCAAGATCGAAGGCATCCTGCAGTTGCTGGACGCCTGCGAGGTGCAGTTGCTGTCACCCCAGACGGTCAGCGCCCAGAGCAAGAAACACGCCCTGGAGCTGCCCGGCTCGCTGAACAAGTACCAGCATGAAGCCTACAAATGCGCCTGTGCGGTACTGCTCAAGGCCGGTCGCTAACGCGGGCGAGGCCTGCGCACACCGCCACAAACTTCTAGGCAAAAAAAACCCCGGCAAGCCGTGACAAGCCGGGGTCAAAACGAGCAATGACACACTACATCTGGAGGGTGACCAAACCGTCCATACTGAAACCTGGCCCCAGTGTGCCGCCTCCCCTGCCCTTCGATTTAGCCGAAAACGACCTGTTCATAGGTATGGTGGCCATTGCGACACGCCGCCCTTGCCGCGCTCATTGGCGAACACCAGAATCGACCTACGATCCCTCCCGTCGACAAGGACAACAGCCATGATGCATGCGGATTTGATTGATCAGGACGACCTGCTGGGCCAACTGCGCGCACTGGGTTTTGAAATGCCTGCCGGGGCAACTGCCGAGCAAGCGTGCGAGTGTGCGGTGCGGGGCTTGAGTGAGCCTCGGGCCAAGGCGCTGCGCGGCATGGTCGAGCAGATGTACACCAGCAGCGCGACCATTCTCCCAGCCGTGCGCCAAGCCATCGAAAAACAACTGCTGCCAGCGCTGGCGCAGTTCAACAGCAACCGCAGCTGATACCTTTTCGCGGGCAAACCCACTCTCGCATGGGAGCGGGCTTGCCCGCGAAAAGGCCTGGGGTACCTTCGGTTACAGACGTACGCTGGCGAAGGTTGATTCGTTGCGCGCCTGGCTGAGTGCCGACATCGGTCCGGCCAGTGGCGACAGGACCAGTGCCTGTGGAATCGGCATCATCGCCACCTGCTGCGCGGTGTTGGAGCCAACACGCTCATCACGTGGCGGAATACCGAAGTACTCGCGGTAGCACTTGGAGAAGTGCGGGGTGGAAACGAAGCCACACACCGACGCCACTTCGATGATCGACATCGGCGTCTGCTTGAGCAATTGCCGGGCACGGATCAACCGCAGCTTCAGGTAGTAACGCGACGGCGAACAATGCAGGTACTTCTGGAACAGACGCTCCAGCTGTCGACGCGAGACTGCGACATACACCGCCAGTTCGTCGAGGTCGATCGGCTCCTCCAGGTTGGCTTCCATCAGCGCGACAATTTCCTGCAGCTTCGGCTGGTTGGTGCCAAGCATGTGCTTGAGTGGCACACGCTGATGGTCCTGCTCGTTACGAATACGCTCGTAGACGAACATTTCCGAGATCGCCGCCGACAGCTCACGGCCATGATCACGGCTGATCAGGTGCAGCATCATGTCCAGCGGCGCAGTGCCGCCTGAACTGGTGAAGCGGTTACGGTCCAGGGTAAACAGCCGGGTGCTCATGCTGACGCGCGGGAAGGCTTCCTGCATGGCTGCCAGGCATTCCCAGTGCACACTGCAATCGAAGCCATCGAGCAGGCCGGCACAGGCCAGCGCCCAACTGCCGGTGCACACCGCACCCAGGCGGCGCGACTGCCGCGCCTGGCTTTGCAGCCAGGTAACATGCTCACGGGTAACCGTACGTTGAATGCCAATACCACCGCATACAATCACGGTGTCCATCACAGGCGCCTTGTGCATTGAGGCATCAGGAGTGATCTGCAAGCCGTCGCTGGCCCACACTTGCCCGCCATCCACGCTCAAGGTAGTCCACCGATACAGTTCACGGCCAGACAGCTGGTTGGCCATGCGCAGTGGCTCCACGGCAGAAGCCAGGGAGATCAGCGTGAAATTGTCCAGCAGCAGAAAGCCGATGGATTGTGGTGTGCGGGTTTGGGGTTGGGCCCCGGAGTTGTACGGCGTCATCGCGGTCTCTCCTCACACAATGCAGTGTTGCGCCTCAGGCACGGATTATTGTCAGGGCCCCGTCTCGAGTGCAGGGCTTTGCACAACACAACGCAAATGCCATGCCCAAAATTGAATACCTATTCAATAAAACCTGAAAACGACGTCGCAATGCGTCTATACGGCCTTTGTTCGGCAAGGTGTTTATAAACGCAAAGTACCGGACTAGCGCTTCTCTGTAGGAAAAGTGAGCAGTACGGTAGCACTTGTGTGGAGGGGGCCTAGAAACGACATCAGTGATGTGTCACCCCAGGCGCAGTGACATCCGAAACGGGAGAAGACAGGCTTCGGTGTCGACGCTGCGCCAAAAAGCAGCGCGCCGACACCGGCATGGGCGAAAACGGCGCAGCCGCTCTCAGCACTCGATAGCGCTGACCGCGAGGCCGCCGCGCGAGGTTTCCTTGTACTTGTCGTGCATGTCGGCACCCGTATCACGCATGGTGCGGATCACCCGATCAAGGGAGATGAAATGCTCACCGTCGCCACGCAGGGCCATCTGCGCCGCATTGATCGCCTTGACCGCCGCAATCGCGTTGCGCTCGATGCAAGGCACCTGCACCAGGCCACCCACCGGGTCACACGTCAGCCCGAGGTTATGCTCCAGGCCAATCTCGGCAGCGTTCTCCAACTGCGCCGGCGTCGCCCCGAGCACTTCCGCCAACCCGGCAGCCGCCATGGCGCAGGCTGAACCGACCTCGCCCTGGCAGCCCACTTCGGCGCCCGAGATCGAAGCGTTTTTCTTGCACAGGATGCCCACCGCCGCCGCGCCCAGAAAGAAGTCGACCACACAGGCTTCGCTGACTTCTTCACTGAAACGCATGTAGTAATGCAGCACCGCGGGGATGATGCCCGCCGCACCGTTGGTGGGTGCGGTGACCATGCGCCCGCCGGCAGCATTCTCTTCGTTCACCGCCAGGGCATAGAGGTTGACCCACTCCATGGCGCTGAGGGTCGAGCCAATCACATTGGGCTTGTTCAGCTCCTGCAGGCTACGGTGCAACTTGGCGGCACGGCGCTTCACATTCAGCCCACCCGGCAATATGCCTTCGTATTTCAGGCCGTTTTCCACACAGTCCTGCATGGCCCGCCAGAGCTTCATCAAGCCGGCCCGAATCTCCTCTTCGCTGCGCCAGACTTTTTCGTTTTCCAGCATCAATTGCGACACGCGCAGGTCGTTTTGCTTGCACAGCTCCAGCAGCTCCGCCGCACTGTTGAAATCGTAGGGCAGCACGGTGGTGTCGGCGTCTAACACGCCACTGGCAGCCTGGGCAGCATCGACCACAAAGCCACCGCCCACCGAGTAATAGGTGTCGCGGTGCAGCTCGCCTTCAGCACCCTCAGCGATCAGGGTCATGGCGTTGGGGTGATAGGGCAGGTTCTCATCCAGCAGGCGCATATCACGGGCCCAGACGAACTCGACGGGCAGCCGACCATCCAGCAGCAAGGTGTCTGTTTCGCGTAATACCGCGATGCGCAGGCCGATCTGAGAAGGATCGATCGCATCGGGCCATTCGCCCATCAGGCCCATGATCACGGCATTGTCGCTGCCATGGCCGATACCGGTAGCCGACAGTGAGCCGTACAGGCGCACTTCAATACGCCGCACGCGCGTCAGCTCATCACGCTCACGCAGGCCTTGAACGAACAGCGCGGCCGCTCGCATGGGTCCTACGGTGTGGGAACTGGACGGCCCGACACCGATTTTGAACAGGTCAAACACACTGATGGCCATGGCCGCGAACCTCCTGAATGAGCACACGCCCGCCGCCACAAGCCGCGGGTGGCGGAGCTGCTACGCTGAAGCTGCAATCCGCCGGAATGCGCGCATCATCAGGCTTTTGTTGGCAGCTCTGACGTCTGCAACCGACCCACTCTTGTCCAGCAACGCCGCACGCCGTTGGCCGCTGGATTACGCCGTTTTTGTACGGTGCAGATCGCTAGAAGGGGCCGTTGTGGGGAGGAAAAACACTGTAAACGACCTCACCCGCACTGGAAGCGACCCTGCCTGTACTGGATACGACGCACCCTGTAGGCGTTTGATTTTGGCTGTTAGATGATCAATCCGACTCGATTGCACGGCACCCGTCCCGCTGTCGCCCGACCGTCCGGCCCACCCGAGCAGAACACCTACTCAACGCGCGGCGGTCCTGCGGGACATCCGACAAGAAAACACCTAGGAGTCCACTCATGAAAGGTTCACCCTCGCTGTTGTTGGCCGCCCTGCTGAGTCTGCCGGTGCTGGCCCAGGCTGCAGAGCCCGAAGCTTGTCATACCGTCAACTTCTCCGATGTCGGCTGGACAGACATCACCGTGACCACCGCGGTCACCAGCGTCATACTCGAATCACTGGGCTACAAGACCCGCACCACCATGATTTCGGTGCCGGTGACCTACAAGTCGCTGGCCGACGGCAAGAACATGGACGTGTTCCTCGGCAACTGGATGCCGACCATGGAAAACGACATCAAGCCGTACCGCGATGCCGGCACCGTGGAAACCGTTCGGGCCAACCTGGAGAACGCCAAGTACACCCTGGCCGTGCCTCAGGCGCTGTATGACAAAGGCCTGAAAGACTTTGCCGACATCGTCAAGTTCAAGAAGGAACTGGACGGCAAGATCTACGGCATCGAGCCTGGCAACGACGGTAACCGGACCATCCAGAGCATGATCGACAAGAACGCCTTCGGCCTGAAAGACGCCGGCTTCAAGGTGGTCGAGTCGAGCGAGGCCGGGATGCTCTCGCAAGTGGATCGCGCCCAGCGTCGCGGCACCGATGTGGTGTTCCTTGGCTGGGAACCGCACCCCATGAACAAGCGCTTCAAGATGCAATACCTGAGCGGTGGGGATGATTTCTTCGGCCCTGATTTCGGCAAGGCAACCGTCCTGACCAACACCCGCAAGGGCTACGTTCAGGAGTGCAGCAACGTCGGCCAACTGCTGAAAAACCTGTACTTCACCCTGGACATGGAAAGCACCCTGATGGGTAACGTCCTGGACGACAAGATGAAACCCGATGCCGCAGCCAAAGCCTGGCTGAAGAAAAACCCACAGGCGCTCAACACATGGCTGGTCGGCGTCACCACCGTTGACGGCAAACCCGGCCTGGAAGCCGCCAAGGCCAAACTGACGCAGTAAGCACCACCTGCGGCGGGCTTCCCCCGCCGCAGGCTGTCTTCAATTCTTTGCAGGTGGACGCTCGCTATCATGCTGATCGATCATAAACTCCCTTTGGGCCAGTACATCTCGGCATTCGTCGAGTGGTTGACGCAACACGGCGCCAACTTCTTCGATGCTTTCGCCTCCGCACTGGAACTCATGATTCATGGCGTTACCGGCGCCCTGACCTGGTTCAACCCCTTCGTTCTGATCGGTCTGTTTGCCTTGATCGCTCACCTGATCCAGCGCAAATGGGCACTGACAGCGTTCGTCGCCCTGTCGTTCCTGCTGATCCTGAACCTGGGATACTGGCAGGAAACCATGGAAACCCTGGCCCAGGTGCTGTTCGCCACCCTGGTCTGTGTGGTCATTGGTGTACCGCTGGGCATCGTTGCAGCGCACAAGCCGATGTTCTACACCATGATGCGGCCGGTGCTCGACCTGATGCAGACCGTGCCGACCTTCGTTTACCTGATCCCTACCCTGACCCTCTTCGGGCTGGGTGTGGTACCCGGGCTGATCTCGACGGTGGTGTTCGCCATCGCCGCGCCGATCCGCCTTACCTACCTGGGCATCTGCGACGTGCCTCAGGAGCTGCTTGATGCCGGCAAGGCCTTCGGCTGCTCACGTCGCCAATTGCTCTCGCGTATCGAACTGCCCCACGCCATGCCAAGCATCGCTGCCGGCATCACCCAATGCATCATGCTGTCGTTGTCAATGGTGGTGATTGCGGCGCTGGTGGGGGCCGATGGCCTGGGCAAACCCGTGGTCAACGCACTGAACACTGCCGATATCTCCCTGGGCTTCGAAGCAGGCCTGGCGATTGTACTGCTGGCGATCATGCTCGACCGTATCTGCAAACAACCCGAAGTACCGGTAAGGGGTGAAGCATGAGTATCATTCGCTTCGACGAGGTAGACGTTATCTTCTCCAAATCACCGCGTGAGGCCCTGAGCCTGCTGGACCAAGGCTTCACGCGCGAACAGATCCTGAAGAAGACCGGCCTGGTGGTCGGTGTGGAAAAAGCCAGCCTGGAGATCAACAAAGGCGAGATCTGCGTGCTGATGGGCCTGTCCGGCTCAGGCAAGTCGAGCTTGCTGCGCTGCATCAACGGCCTGAACACGGTCAGCCGTGGCAAGCTGTTCGTCGAACACGAAGGCTCGCAGATCAACATCGCCTCCTGCACCCCGGCTGAACTGAAGATGATGCGCACCAAGCGCATCGCCATGGTGTTCCAGAAGTTCGCCCTGATGCCTTGGCTGACCGTGCGCGAAAACATCAGCTTCGGCCTGGAAATGCAGGGCCGCCCTGCCGATGAACGACGTCGGCTGGTGGACGAAAAACTGGAGCTGGTCGGCCTGACCCAGTGGCGCAACAAGAAGCCCGACGAGCTCTCCGGTGGCATGCAGCAGCGTGTAGGCCTGGCCCGCGCGCTGGCCATGGACGCCGACATCCTGCTGATGGATGAACCCTTCTCGGCCCTCGACCCACTGATCCGCCAAGGCCTGCAGGACGAATTGCTGGAACTGCAACGCAAGCTGAGCAAGACCATCGTGTTCGTCAGCCACGACCTGGATGAAGCCCTGAAACTGGGCAGCCGCATCGCCATCATGAAAGACGGCCGGATCATTCAGTACAGCAAGCCCGAGGAGATCGTCCTCAACCCGGCGGACGACTACGTGCGCACCTTCGTCGCCCACACCAACCCGCTCAACGTCCTCTGCGGCCGCAGCCTGATGCGTACCCTGGACAAGTGCAAGCGGATCAACGGCTCGGTCTGCATAGACCCAAGTGTCGACTCGTGGCTGGACCTGGCCGAAGGCAACACCATCAAAGGCGCGCGCCAGGGCGTGAACGGGCTGGACTTGCAAAACTGGATGCCAGGTCAGGCGGTGGAAGGTTTGGGTCGCCGGCCGACCCTGGTCAGTGCTGGCATCGGCATGCGCGAAGCGCTGCAGATTCGTTACCAGACCGGCAACAAACTGGTCCTGCAGGAAGGCAACCGCGTGGTGGGTATCCTGGGCGACAGCGAGCTGTATCACGCCCTGCTGGGCAAAACCCTGGGGTAAACGCTATCGCGGTCAAGCCCGCTCCCACCTGTGGGAGCGGGCTTGCCCGCGAAAGAGGACTGTCAGCGAACGACGATACCGCGCTGGGCCATATAGGCCTTCGCTTCCGGCACGGTGTACTCACCGAAGTGGAAGATACTCGCGGCCAGTACGGCGCTGGCGTGACCTTCAAGAATGCCGTCCGCCAGGTGCTGCAGGTTACCGACACCGCCCGAGGCGATCACCGGAATACCCAAGGCATCGCTGATGGCCCGGGTAACACCCAGGTCAAAACCGCTCTTCATGCCGTCCTGGTCCATGCTGGTCAGGAGAATCTCACCGGCACCCAGGCCTTCCATCTTCTTCGCCCACTCCACCGCATCCAACCCGGTAGGCTTACGCCCGCCGTGGGTGAAGATTTCCCAGCGCGGGGCCTCGCCCGGTGCCGAAACCTTCTTGGCGTCGATGGCGACGACGATGCACTGCGAACCGAAATGCGCGGCCGCTTCGCCAACGAACTCAGGGTTGAACACCGCCGCCGTGTTGATCGACACCTTGTCGGCACCGGCATTGAGCAGGTTGCGGATATCCTGCACCGTGCGCACGCCACCGCCAACGGTCAGCGGGATGAACACCTGGCTGGCCATGCGTTCAACCGTGTGCAGGGTGGTGTCACGGCCATCGACGCTGGCCGTGATGTCGAGGAACGTGATCTCGTCGGCGCCTTGCTCATCGTAGCGCCGAGCGATTTCCACCGGGTCACCGGCATCGCGAATGTTCTCGAACTTGACGCCCTTGACCACACGACCGTTATCGACGTCCAGGCAAGGGATAATGCGTTTGGCCAGCGCCATGGCGTTCTCCTCAGCCTTGGTAGCTGTCGCAGAAGGCTTGTGCCTCGGCGACATCCAGGGTGCCTTCATAGATCGCCCGGCCCGTGATGGCGCCGATGATCCCCGGAGCCTTGGCATCGAGCAGGGCCTTGATGTCACCCAGGTTGTGGATGCCACCGGAAGCGATCACCGGGATCTTGGTGGCCGCGGCCAGGGCGGCGGTGAACGGTACGTTACAGCCCTGCATCATGCCGTCTTTGGCGATGTCGGTGTAGACGATGGCCGAGACGCCGTCGGCTTCGAAACGCTTGGCCAGGTCGATGACCTGCACCGAGCTGACTTCAGCCCAGCCGTCGGTGGCGACGAAGCCGTCCTTGGCGTCCAGGCCAACGATGACCTTGCCTGGGAAGGCGCGGCAGGCTTCGGCCACGAACTCAGGCTCTTTGACGGCCTTGGTGCCGATGATCACGTAGCTCACGCCCGCCTTGACGTAGTGCTCGATGGTTTCCAGCGAACGAATGCCGCCGCCGATCTGGATCGGCAGGTTCGGGTAGCGCTTGGCGATCGCGGTGACCACTTCGCCGTTGACCGGCTGGCCTTCGAAGGCACCATTCAGATCGACCAGATGCAGGCGCCGGCAGCCACCTTCAACCCATTTGGCGGCCATGCTCACCGGGTCATCGGAAAACACCGTGGAATCTTCCATGCGGCCTTGGCGCAGACGTACGCAAGCACCGTCCTTGAGATCGATAGCGGGAATAATCAGCATCTGGAAAACCTGTCTAATCGGTAAACAGCGATGCTCGGGAAGTCAGTTCTTCTCGAGCGCCCACAGGTCGCTTTCGATGCTCTCGAACCGCTCCTTGAGGTGCAGCTGAACATCGGCAATCGCCCTGTTGTAGTAGTGTGGCGCAATCTCTTTGCTGAACAGGTCCAGGACCTCGGCCACCTCGAAGGAACCCAATTGCAGCTCGAAACGGTCTTCGAGAAAGCGCTTGAGTACGTCCAACGCTTCGCGCTCCTGTTCGGGCGCCAGCGTCAGGATCGGGGCCTTGCTCCTGGCCTTGCTCATTACCAGCGCCCGTCCCAGGCCGCGAAGTTCTGCAGCAGCTGCAGGCCATGGGTATGGCTTTTCTCCGGGTGGAACTGCACGGCGAAACGTGAACCGTCGGCCAGCGCTGCGGCGAAATCGACACCGTAGTGGCCACGGCCAACCACCTGCACGGCCTTGCCAGCCGTGACGTAGTAGCTGTGGACAAAGTAGAAGCGCGCCAGGTCCGGAATGTTGTGCCACAGCGGGTGGTCGATCGTCTGCTCGACTTCGTTCCAACCCATGTGCGGCACTTTCAGGTGTTCGCCGTCTTCGTGCAGGTCCTTGCCGAAAAAGCGCACATTGCCCTGGAACATGCCAATGCAGTCGACGCCGTCGTTCTCTTCGCTGTGCTCCAGCAGGGCTTGCATGCCCACGCAGATGCCGAGGAAAGGACGGTCCTGGCTGACTTCCTGCACCAGGGTGTCGAAGCCCAGGCGGCGGATCTCGGCCATGCAGTCGCGAATTGCGCCTACGCCGGGAAACACCACACGGTCAGCCTCGCGGATGACCGCAGCGTCGCTGGTGATCAGTACCTTGCCAGCGCCAACGTGCTCCAGGGCCTTGGCCACCGAGTGCAGGTTGCCCATGCCATAGTCGATAACGGCAACGGTCTGCATTACAAGCAACCCTTGGTGGAAGGCATCTGGCCAGCCATGCGCTCGTCCAGCTCTACCGCCATGCGCAGGGCACGGCCGAAGGCCTTGAACACTGTCTCGATCTGGTGGTGGGTGTTGTGCCCACGCAGGTTGTCGATGTGCAGCGTGACGTTGGCGTGGTTGACGAAGCCCTGGAAGAACTCCTGGAACAGGTCGACATCGAAGCCACCGACCGAAGCACGGGTGTACGGCACGTGCATCTGCAGGCCTGGACGACCCGAGAAGTCGATGACCACACGCGACAGGGCTTCATCGAGCGGCACGTAGGCGTGGCCGTAACGACGAATGCCTTTCTTGTCGCCGATTGCCTGGCTGAACGCCTGGCCCAGGGTGATACCGACGTCCTCGACCGTATGGTGGTCGTCGATATGCAGGTCGCCCTTGCACTCGATGTCCAGGTCGATCAGCCCATGTCGGGCGATCTGGTCGAGCATATGTTCCAAGAAGGGGACACCGATATCGAATCGGGCCTTGCCACTGCCATCCAGGTTGATCGAGGCCTTGATCTGGGTTTCCAGAGTATTGCGCTCGACGGAAGCCTTACGTTCGACCATCACCTGCTCCGCGAAATCATTGGGCGAAAAAGGCGACCATTATAGGCCCAGATACGCTCGGCTTGAAACGAACATGACGCATGGCAGGGAATTTCTGCCTGCCTGCGCGGGGCCTGATCGCCAACAAGGCTGACGCCTGACAGTCATTGTACATGCCCGTAGGTGCCTGCCCTGCCGGCAAACGGCTTAATGGAACAGCGCCGCAGTCTTCTGCAGCGTCGCCCAGACGCCCCAGGCCAGCGGAACGCCCACCACCAGCCAGGCCGCCAGCACCAGCGGCATGCTCGCCGCAGAAGCGTGCCATTCCAGCTCCTTGGCACTGGTGATGGTGTTGGCCTGCGAACGTTTTTCCTCGGCGGCCAGTTGTTCGTCGGTCATGAAGTGCTTATCGGCCACCGGGCGCACCAGGGCATTGCAGATAAAGCCCAGCACCAGCAAGCCGGCCAGGATGTACAAGGTGATGTCATAGGCAGCCGCCCGCTCGACCCCAATGCTCA
This sequence comes from Pseudomonas laurentiana, assembly GCF_014648275.1. Classification (GTDB taxonomy): domain Bacteria; phylum Pseudomonadota; class Gammaproteobacteria; order Pseudomonadales; family Pseudomonadaceae; genus Aquipseudomonas; species Aquipseudomonas laurentiana. Next base: position 394,930 of record NZ_BMQU01000001.1, on the reverse strand, counting down.
ACTGGTACTCACGCAGGTAGTTGACCAGCACGGGCCCCAGCACCCCCGCCGCCGCCCAGGCCGTCAGCAGGCGACCATGGATTGCACCGACCATGTGCGTGCCGAACAGGTCGGCCAGGTAGGCCGGTACTGTGGCAAAGCCACCGCCGTACATGGAGAGGATGATGCAGAACGCCGCCACGAACAGGACCACGTTGCCCAGGTGCCCCATGTTCGGCACCAGCGCATACAGGGCGAAGCCCAGCGCGAAAAAGGCAAAATAGGTGTTCTTGCGGCCAATGTAGTCAGAGAACGAGGCCCAGAAGAACCGCCCGCCAATATTGAACAGGCTGAGCAAGCCGGTAAAACCAGCGGCAATCGCAGCGATCTGATTCAACTGCACAGCATTCAGCTCGCTGAAACGCAGGTCGTTCCCCAGCAACTTCCCGGCAAACACCTCCTGCAGCAGCGGCGAGGCCATGCCGAGGATACCGATACCGGCCGACACGTTCAGGCACAGCACCAGCCAGACCAAGGCAAACTGCGGGGTTTTCCAGGCCACGCTGACATGCACATGGCGATGGGTAATCATCGTATTGCTGGCTTTTTTCTGCGGTGCGACCCAGCCTTCAGGCTTCCAGCCGGAGGGCGGTACGCGGTAGGCCAGCGCGCCGCCGATCATGAAGACGAAGTAAATCGCCGCCATCACCACAAAGCTCTGCCAGACGCCAACACCCTCAGGACTGGCGAAGTGGTTCATCAGTGCCGCTGCAAGCGGCGCACCGACCATGGCCCCGCCACCAAAGCCCATGATCGCCATACCGGTGGCCATGCCACGTTTGTCCGGGAACCACTTGATCAGCGTCGACACCGGCGAGATATACCCCAGGCCCAGGCCAATACCGCCAATCACCCCGGACCCCAGCCACATCAGCCACAGTTGATGGGTGTACACACCCAACGCCGAAATCAGCAGGCCGCCGCACCAGCACAGCGCTGATACCACGCCGGCCTTGCGAGGGCCGGCATGCTCAAGCCAACCACCCCAGATCGCGGCCGAACAGCCGAGAAAAATGAAAAACAGCGTGTAGATCCAGCCCAGCATGGAGATCGGCCAGTCACAGCTCGAGGAAAACGCCTGGGTCAGAAAGCTCATGTCTGCCGAGCAGGCAACCGGCGCACTGATACCGATGGCCTTGGACAGCGGCAACCAGAACACCGAAAAGCCGTAGGCCATGCCGATACACAGGTGGATCGCCAAGGCTGCCGGCGGCACCAGCCAGCGGTTGAAGCCCGGCTGGGCGATGATGCGCTCCTTGGACAAAAAGCTCGGTGCAGGAACAATCGCACCTGCCGTAATGCTGCTCATTTATTGTTTTCCCTTATCGATCTGGACGGTTCGCAGGCCCCACATCCACCCTCGACCTTGGCGCACGCGGACAGCGAACGTTCCAGCGGCAGGCAATCAGTAAAATGCGGCAAAACGCTACACAGGTACCTGAAAACCGCGAAAGGGTACCATTTGCCGGGCTCACTGAAAGCAATCTGATATCGTCCTTTTCTAGCTACCTGACCTGTAACGAGGAACCTACATGCCTGTCGTTGTCGAAGCCGTGCGTACACCAAGCCATCAAGACCGACTGGACCTGGCGAAGATCTACGCCGATGCACCTGCCGAGCTGTTCGCCCCTGGCGAAGCCGCCGAAGCCTGGCTGGCCGCAGCCTTGGCCGACGGCAGCCTGATTGCTGCGCGGTTCAACGATCGCCTGCTAGGCGCTGCCCGCCTTACCACTCAGGATCACACCTGGCGCCTGTCGCACCTGTGCGTGCGCAGTGTGACGCGTCGACGCGGTGTGGGCCTGCGACTGGTCAGCGAAGCACAGCGAATGGCCCACGAAGCCGGGCAACCTCTGCGCCTGCAGGCCACGACCGAGTGCGCGGCCATGCAGGCACTGGCAAGCCAACTGCACCTGGCGCTGGAGCTGTCCCCAACCGCGTAATGCCGGCGCGAGCACTTAAACCGGCAACCAAACTCGCAGCGCTATACTCTGCGGCTGAATTTTCTAAAAATCGGACTACAAGGACTCGCCCATGAAAGCGTTCGGCAAAATCCTGGGGCTGGTACTTCTCGGGTTGTTGCTGATCATTGTGGCTTTGGGCTTCGCCCTGACCCACCTCTTCGATCCCAACGACTACAAAGACGAGATTCGCCAGCTGGCTCGCGACAAGGCCAACATTGAGCTGACCCTCAACGGCGACATCGGCTGGAGCCTGTTCCCCTGGCTGGGCCTGGAACTGCACGACGCCAGCATCGCGACCCTGAATGCCCCGAAAACCCCGTTCGCCGACCTGAAGATGCTTGGCCTTTCCGTGCGCGTGCTGCCCTTGCTGCGCCGCGAAGTGCAAATGAGCGATGTCCGGGTCGAAGGGTTGAACCTGACCCTGGCCCGTGACGAAAACGGCCATGGCAACTGGGAAGACTTCGGCAAGCCATTGCCAGGCAGCGCCCCAGCCACGACCACTGCGCCGGCGACCACAGCCACGCCGGCACCCGGCGAAACCAGCCCACCGGCCCCTGCCAACGAACGCCCGGTCAAGCTGGACATCGACAGCCTCACCGTCAACAACGCCCGCGTGCAGTACAGCGATGCGCGCAACGGCCAGACCTTCAATGCCGAAAGCATCCAGCTAAGCACTGGGCCGGTGCATGAAGGGGTCAACATCCCTCTGAAGCTCACCGCATTTCTCAGCGTCGGCCAACCGGTCGTACGCGCCCGCACCGAACTGAACGGCGAACTGCGCTTCGACCGCGCCCTGAAGCGCTACCAGCTCGAAGACATGAAACTCAGCGGTGAAGCCTCCGGCGAGCCGCTGCAGGGCAAGACCATGACCTTTGCCGCCCAGGGCCAGCTGCTGGTTGACCTGGCCGCCAATGTGGCCGAATGGAACAGCCTGAAGGTCTCCGCCAACCAACTGCGCGCCCTCGGCGAACTGGACCTGCGCGATCTGGACAAGACACCGAAACTCACCGGCGGCCTGTCCATCGCCCAGCTCAACCTGCGGACCTTCCTCGACAGCATCGGCTACCCCCTGCCAGCGATGGCCGACGCCACCACCCTGAGCAAATTCGAACTGGCCAGCCGCCTGCAAGGCAGCAGCACCAGCCTGGCGCTGGAAGACCTGACGGTAAAACTCGACGACAGCACCTTCAGCGGCCGGGTCGCCATCGACGACTTCGCCAAACAGGCCCTGCGCCTGCAGCTCAAGGCCGACAAGTTCGATGCTGACCGCTACCTGCCGGCTAAAAGCGAAAGCACCGCCAGTGCCAGCGCCGCACGCAAGGCCGACGTCAAAGGCAAGGAAGCCGGCGCACTCGCGGGTGGCGGCACCACGCCGCTGCCGGACGCACCGACCCAAGTGGCCTGGAGCAGTGACACGCTGCTGCCCGTGGAACGCCTGCGCCAACTCGACCTGCAAGCCGACCTGAACTTCGGAGTGCTGACCCTGAAAAAACTGCCGATCGAAGACGCCAGCCTCAAAGCCAGCGGCCAGGGCGGCCTGCTCACCCTGGAAACCCTGCGTGGCGGCCTGTACAACGGCGACTTCGAGAGCAAAGGCAAGCTCGACGTGCGCCCGGCGATCCCGCAGATCGGCTTGAGCACGCAGATCAACCGGGTACCGGTGGAACACTTCATCAAGGGCGAAGACGACACCCCGCCGCTCAAGGGCCTGCTCGACCTCACGAGCGACCTGACCGCCAGCGGCAACAGCCAGAAAGCGCTGATCGACACCCTCAACGGCAACGCCAGCTTCGCCATCAACAACGGCGTGCTGGTCAACGCCAACCTTGAACAGCAACTCTGCCAAGGCATCGCCCTGCTCAACCGCAAGGCACTGAGTGGCGAGCCGCGCGGCAAGGACACCCCGTTCGAAGAACTCAAGGGCAGCCTGGTATTGCGCAATGGCGTGGCCAGCAACCCAGACCTGAAAGTGCGAATTCCCGGCCTGACCGTCAACGGTGCCGGCGACCTCGACCTGCGGGTACTGGGCATGGACTACCGCGTCGGTGTGATCATCGAAGGTGACAAGCGCGACATGCCCGACCCGGCCTGCCAGGTCAGTGCACGCTACGTCGGCCTTGAGTGGCCCCTGCATTGCCGTGGCCCACTGGAGCTCGGCGCCAAGGCCTGCCGCGTCGACAAGGACGGCCTGGGCAAGGTGGCAGCGAAGCTGGCCGGCGACAAACTCGGCGAAAAGATCAACGAAAAATTAGGCGATAAGGTATCTCCAGAATTGAAAGACGCACTCAAGGGGCTGTTCAAGCAATGAGTCCCGAGCAGTTCTCCAGTGCCGTACTGGAGTGGTATGACCAACACGGCCGCCACGACCTGCCCTGGCAACAGGGCATCACCCCGTATCGGGTGTGGGTGTCGGAAATCATGCTGCAGCAGACCCAGGTGAGCACCGTGCTCAACTACTTCGGGCGCTTCATGGAAGCCCTGCCGACCGTTGAGGCGCTGGCCGCAGCAGAGGAAGACGAAGTGCTGCACCTGTGGACGGGCCTGGGCTATTACACCCGCGCCCGCAACCTGCAGAAGACCGCGAAGATCGTTGTCGAGCAGTACGCCGGCGAGTTCCCCCGCGACGTGGAGAAGCTCACCGACCTGCCGGGTATCGGTCTGTCCACTGCCGGTGCCATTGCCAGCATCAGCATGGGCCTGCGCGCACCGATCCTCGACGGCAACGTGAAACGGGTACTGGCCCGCTACAGTGCCCAGGAGGGTTACCCCGGCGAGCCAAAGGTGGCCAAGGCACTGTGGGCCACCGCCGAGCGTTTTACCCCGCACAACCGGGTGAACCACTACACCCAGGCCATGATGGACCTGGGCGCCACCCTGTGTACCCGCAGCAAGCCCAGTTGCCTGCTCTGCCCGCTCAAACGCGGCTGCGAAGCACACCTGCTCGGCCAGGAAACCCGCTACCCGCTGCCCAAGCCGCGTAAAACCCTGCCACAACGCAGTACGCTGATGCCCCTGCTGGCCAACCGTGAAGGCGCGATCCTGCTTTATCGCCGACCGTCCAGCGGCCTCTGGGGCGGGCTCTGGAGCCTGCCGGAGCTCGATACCCTGGCCGACCTTGAAGACCTCGCCGAACAGCATCAGTTGACCCTGGAGCGCCGTCAGGCACTGAGCGGCCTGACCCACACCTTCAGCCATTTCCAGTTGGCCATCGAACCCTGGCTGGTACACGTCGGCCATCAGGGCGAGCACGTGGCCGAGGCCGACTGGCTCTGGTATAACCTCGCCACCCCGCCGCGCCTGGGCCTTGCCGCCCCGGTGAAAAAGCTGCTCAAACGCGCAGCCGATGCCTTGAATTCAGGAGAGTCGTCATGACCCGTACCGTAATGTGCCGCAAGTACAAAGAAGAACTGCCAGGCCTGGAGCGCCAACCTTACCCGGGCGCCAAAGGTGAAGACATCTTCAACCACATCTCGCAGAAAGCCTGGGCCGACTGGCAGAAACACCAGACCATGCTGATCAACGAGAAGCGCCTGAACATGATGAACGCCGAAGACCGCAAATACCTGCAGGGCGAGATGGACAAGTTCTTCTCCGGCGAGGATTACGCCAAGGCCGAAGGCTACGTTCCACCTGCCGAATAACCCCGTAAAACCGTAAGCGACGGTATTAATTAAAAAATTTTTCAAAACTTGCTTGACCTAAGTCCGAAAAAGCCTTTTAATGCGCCCCGTTGCCCAGATAGCTCAGTCGGTAGAGCAGGGGATTGAAAATCCCCGTGTCGGCGGTTCGATTCCGTCTCTGGGCACCATCATTCAGTTCAGATGGTGCCAGCATCCTCTGAAACATCAAGAAACCCGCCTAGTGCGGGTTTTTTGTTTTCTGGGGTTTAGTCACCTCGCGGCGAAGCGACACAATGTTGATTAGAGTCAATGTGCCATCACTTTTGGATCCCTAAAATGCCTTTAGACATCCGAGAGAGAACACAGGTCTCCCATGAGCGAAGAATCCACCGCCCACTCCCTTCCCAACGCCTTGCCTGAAAGCACCACGCCAACCGCAGCGGTCACCACCAGCAAAAGCGCCCCGCGCAAAGCCGCCACACCGCACACACGCCGGGCACGCAGCACCAGCAAACCGGCAGCAGTCAAAGCCCTTGAAGCCGAAATCAGCACCGCCAGCCAGCAACCGATTGCCCTGCAGGTGATTTCCGCACCACGTGGCTCCAACGAAGACAGCTCCTCGGCGAAGCTTCCGGCCCGCTACCCGTACCGCAACCGCATGCGCCGCCCCGAATACGAAAAGGCCAAGCACGAGTTGCAGATCGAACTGCTCAAGGTGCAAAACTGGGTCAAGGAAACCGGGCAACGGATCGTCGTGCTTTTTGAAGGCCGTGACGCGGCAGGCAAAGGCGGCACCATCAAACGCTTCATGGAGCACCTGAACCCGCGTGGCGCGCGAATCGTCGCCCTGGAGAAGCCTTCCGAACAGGAAAAGGGCCAGTGGTACTTCCAGCGCTACATCCAGCACCTGCCCACGGCGGGTGAAATGGTCTTCTTCGACCGCTCCTGGTACAACCGCGCCGGCGTCGAGCGGGTGATGGAATTCTGCACCCCGTTGCAGTACCTGGAATTCATGCGCCAGGCGCCAGACCTTGAGCGCATGCTCTGCAACAGCGGCATCCTGTTGTTCAAGTACTGGTTCTCGGTGGACCGTGAAGAGCAACTGCGTCGCTTCATCTCGCGCCGTGACGACCCGCTCAAGCACTGGAAGCTCTCGCCCATCGACATCAAGTCGCTGGACCGCTGGGACGACTACACCGCGGCCAAGGAAGCCATGTTCTTCCACACCGACACCGCCGACGCCCCCTGGACCGTGATCAAGTCGGATGACAAGAAGCGCGCGCGCCTCAACTGCATTCGCCACTTCCTGCATTCGCTCGACTACCCGGGCAAGAACCTGAAAGTGGCCCACCAGCCAGACCCACTGCTGGTCGACCGTGCGTCACGGGTCATCGAGGAAGACGAAAGAACAGGCACCGAGCACCGGCTTGAGACGAGCACTCAGCCACTCTCACTGCCTGCCTGAGCCACCTGCCGCCGACTACAACGCACCAGACGCAGCTTGGGTTTCCTTACCAACTGCGTTTCAATAGCCGGACGCATCAGCTCATTTCAAGGATTTCATCGATGGCCTCCAGCAGCAAACAACAGAAACGCGCCAAACGCGCCGCCAACAAGGCCCGGGAAAACCGAATGGTGCGCAGTGGGCAGGCAGTCAAGAGCTCGTCTGACGCCTCCAGCGTGGGCGTTGAGCAGGTGTTCAACAAGGCCATGAACTCGGGCAGCTACAACGCCCTGTTCGAGAAAATGAAACAGGCCCAGGCGCAAGACAACGGCCTGCAGGCGATGATCGCGGTATTCCTCGTCGACCCATTGCTGGCCCTGGTGCTCAAGGGGCACAAGGAAGAGCAATCGACCGACTACATCGTCATGGTCTTCTGCGCCTACCGCAAATGGCTCGACGACGCCGACGAAGCCACCGCAATGGCCTGGCTGGAAAGCGACGAATTCCAGGAAGCCTATGTCGCCGCCTCGGAAGCCGTCTCGAAAGTACAGAAACGCCCGGCCTAACAGAAACCGTGCAGCCCTCTGGGCTGTGATCGCTTCAATGCGCGGCGCCTGCATCGCGGGCAAGACCCGCTCCCACAAGTGCGGAAACAATGCAGCCCTGTGGGAGGCTTGCCTGCGATGGGATTAGCGGGGTGTCAGCAAGCTCTGCGCCCACAGTAACAAAAAGGCCGCTCCCTTTCGGGTAGCGGCCTTTTTGTTCAACAGCCTTATATCAGTTGTTCAGCACGGCACGCCCAGCGGCCAGGGCCTTGTGCTTGCGCGCCGTCAGCAGGCCAGCAGCAACCACGGCGATGGTCAGCAGGCCAGTCGCGATGATCTCTACCCGATGGTCCGGACGGATCAGCATGACGGTCAGGATGCCCACGATGAACAGGATGGTCGCCCAGGTCAGGCCCGGGAACAGCCACATCTTGAAGGCGATCCTCTCACCACGGGCCATGCGCTGACGACGCATACGCAGTTGCGAGATGGCGATCACCAGGTACACCAGCAAGGCAATGGCGCCAGAGCTGGCCAGCAGGAACTCGAACACCGCCGCCGGCGCGACATAGTTGGCGAACACGGCCAGGAAAGCGGCAGCCGTCGACAACAGCACCGCCCAGTGCGGCGTACCACTGCCGTTGGTGCGCTGGGCAATTGCCGGTGCATCACCACGCTTGCTCAGGGAGAACAGCATGCGCGAGGAGGTGTACAGCGCCGAGTTCAGGCAGCTGGTTACCGCGATCAACACGACGATGTCGACGATCACCTTGGCATTCGGCACACCGATCAGGTTCAGCACGGTCTGGTAGGAACCGACTTCTGCCAGCGGGCCATGGTTCCACGGCACCAGCGCCACGACGATAAAGATCGACACGAGGTAGAACAGGCAGATCCGCCAGATGACCGAGTTGGTCGCCTTGGTGATCTGCTTGCATGGGTCTTTCGATTCGGCCGCCGCAATGGTGACGATCTCAGTACCCATGAACGAGAACATGGTGGTCAGCATGGCCGCCAGCACCGCCCCCATCCCGTTAGGCATGAAGCCCTGGGTATCGAACAGGTGGCTGACACCACTGACCTGGCTGTTCGGCATGAAACCGAAGATCGCCGCCAGCCCGAGAATGATGAAGCCGATGATCGCCACCACCTTCATCAAGGCGAACCAGAACTCGAACTCACCGTAGTTCTTCACGCTGAACAGGTTGGTTGCCGTCAGCAACAGGGTAATGATCAGGGTAAAGGCCCAGATCGCGACATTCGGAAACCAGGCATGCAAGATGGTCGCGGCGGCGTTGGCCTCCAGCGGGATCACCAACACCCAGAACCACCAGTACAACCAGCCGATGGTGAAGCCAGCCCAATGACCAATGGCCTTGTCGGCGTAGGTGGAGAACGAACCGGTGTCCGGAGAAGCCACGGCCATTTCGGCCAACATGCGCATTACCAGTACCACCAGCGTACCGGCAGCGGCGTAGGCCAGCAGCACGGCAGGGCCGGCTTCGGCGATAGCATGGCCTGAACCGACGAACAAACCGGCACCGATTACACCCGCGATGGACAGCATGGTGACATGCCGTTGCTTGAGCCCCTGAGCGAGGTCGTTGGAATTGTGCGTACCGCTCATAAAACTACCTATAGCGAGGAATGGGCGCTCTAATCCTGAATCACACCCTTCGTAAAGAAAGACTGCTACGTCCTGTTACCGGTGCCTGGAGCAAGAACTGCGCCAAAAACTGTCAGTTGCCATTGCGTACTCAGTGCAACCCTCTACAACGAGCCTTGCGGGCCTTTCGGTCAGAAGCTGGCCAAAAGGCCACCATTTGATGGCATTGCACCTCAGATTACCGAAATACTCAGTTACACATGCAGGCAGGTGCACCGAAACCGGCCAGAGGTAACACCTGTGCACATTTTTTGCGCAATTAAAGTGCAACCCAAAAGTGCAACCCGAAGACAGTCCGAAGGGCACAGGACTAAATACGGCTTCCAAGTACCGACCAAAACTGGCACCATCGCGCCTTTTTTCATCAAGGCTCCGGCCCTGGAAATGGGAGCAGGCGGACATTGGCGCGACAGTCCGCTGCAACGATGCGACACCTGCCCTCACCCCAGCCGTTTGCCCCGCCCGACGCTGTTGGCGGCCGTCAGAACGCTATGCTAGCGTGGCGCCACGCCAGGAAGGCCTACAACAGCAGGAGCGCATCAGAACTCATGAGGACCGCACATGGCCCAGGCCACGCCCGCGCTTGAAATCCGCAACCTGCACAAACGCTACGGTAGCGTGGAGATACTCAAGGGTATTTCGCTGACCGCACGCGACGGCGACGTGATCTCGATTCTGGGGTCTTCGGGTTCAGGCAAGTCCACCCTGCTGCGCTGCATCAACCTGCTGGAAAACCCGCACCAAGGCCAAATCCTTGTCGCCGGTGAAGAGCTGCGCCTGAAGGCGGCAAAAAACGGCGAGCTGGTCGCCGCTGACAACAAGCAGATCAATCGCATGCGCAGCGAGATCGGCTTCGTCTTCCAGAACTTCAACCTCTGGCCGCACATGACCATCCTCGACAACATCATCGAGGCACCTCGTCGCGTCCTGGGCCAGAGCAAGGCCGAAGCCACCGAAGCCGCCGAAGCGCTGCTGGACAAGGTCGGCATTCACCACAAGCGCCACGCCTACCCTGCCGAACTGTCTGGCGGGCAACAACAGCGGGCCGCCATCGCCCGGACCCTGGCCATGCAACCCAAGGTCATCCTGTTTGACGAGCCCACCTCGGCACTGGACCCGGAAATGGTCCAGGAAGTGCTCAACGTGATCCGTGCGCTGGCCGAAGAAGGTCGAACCATGCTACTGGTTACCCACGAAATGGGCTTTGCCCGCCAGGTGTCCAGCGAAGTGATCTTCCTGCACCAAGGCCTGATCGAAGAGCAAGGATCGCCGCAGCAGGTTTTTGAAAACCCGAACTCGGCGCGCTGCAAACAATTCATGTCCAGCAACCGCTAACGGAGCAACACGCATGCAGAGCTATAAGAAATTCCTCCTGGCCGCTGCCGCCACGCTGGTGTTTTCGGCCAATGCCATGGCTGCCGAAAAACTGAAGATGGGCATCGAGGCGGCCTACCCGCCGTTCAACAACAAGGATGCCAGCGGCCAGGTCGTCGGCTTCGACAAAGACATCGGCGACGCCCTGTGCGCCAAGATGAAAGTCGAATGCGACGTCGTCACCTCGGACTGGGACGGCATCATCCCGGCCCTGAACGCCAAGAAGTTCGACTTCCTGATCTCCTCGCTGTCGATCACCGACGAGCGCAAGCAGGCCGTTGACTTCACCGACCGCTACTACTCGAACAAACTGCAGTTCATCGCGCCGAAAAACGTCGACTTCAAGACCGACAAGGCCTCGCTCAAAGGCAAGGTGATCGGCACCCAGCGCGCCACCCTCGCGGGCACCTGGCTGGAAGACAACTACGGCAGCGACATCGACATCAAACTCTACGACACCCAGGAAAACGCCTACCTGGACCTGACTTCCGGCCGGGTCGACGCGATCCTCGCCGACAAGTACGTCAACTATGACTGGCTGAAAACCGACGCCGGCAAGAACTACGAGTTCAAGGGCGACCCCGTGGTCGAGAGTGACGAAGTCGGTATCGCCGTGCGTAAAGGCGACCCACTGCGCGAGAAGCTGAACGCTGCGCTGAAAGAAATCATCGCCGACGGCACGTACAAGAAGATCAACGACAAGTACTTCCCGTTCAGTATCTACTGATCCCCCCGACCGGCACCGCCCTTGCGGCGGTGCCCGTCCCTTGAACAAACCTGCCCATGAATATCGACCTCTACGGATTCGGCCCGGCACTTGCTGCCGGTACCTTGATGACCGTCAAACTGGCGTTGTGTGCCCTGGCACTGGGGCTGGTCCTGGGCCTGCTCGGCGCCCTGGCCAAAACCTCGCCATACAAACCCCTGCAATGGCTCGGTGGTTTCTACTCCACCCTGGTACGTGGCGTACCTGAACTGCTGTGGGTACTGTTGATCTACTTCGGCACCGTCAGCCTGATGAACCGGCTGGGCGAAGCCCTGAACATGCCTGGCCTGGAGCTCAACGCCTTCGCCGCGGGCGTCATCGCCCTCGGCCTGTGCTTCGGCGCCTATGCCACGGAAGTCTTCCGTGGTGCGATCCTGGCCATTCCCAAGGGCCACCGTGAAGCGGGCCTGGCCCTGGGCCTGTCCAAAGGCCGGATCTTCTCCAAGCTGATCCTGCCGCAAATGTGGCGCATCGCCCTGCCCGGCCTGGGCAACCTGTTCATGATCCTGATGAAAGACACCGCGCTGGTCTCGGTGATCGGCCTGGAAGAAATCATGCGTCACTCGCAGATCGCCGTGACGGTCAGCAAACAGCCGTTCACCTTCTATATGGTTGCCGCCTTCATCTACCTGGGCCTGACCATCATCGCCATGACCGGCATGCACTTCATGGAAAAACGCGCCGCACGCGGCTTCGCGAGGGCCAACCAATGAACTGGGAAGTCATCATCAAGTGGCTGCCACGCCTGGCCCAAGGCGCCACACTCACCCTGGAACTGGTCGCCATCGCGGTGATCGCCGGGCTGATCCTGGCCATCCCGCTGGGCATCGCCCGCTCGTCGCGGCACTGGTATGTCCGTGCCGTGCCCTTCAGCTACATCTTCTTCTTCCGTGGCACCCCGCTGCTGGTGCAACTGTTCCTGGTCTACTACGGCCTGGCCCAGTTCGACGCCGTGCGCAGCAGCGCCCTGTGGCCATACCTGCGTGACCCGTTCTGGTGTACGGTGCTGACCATGACCCTGCACACCGCCGCCTACATCGCCGAGATCCTGCGCGGTGCGCTGCAGGCCATCCCTCGAGGCGAGATCGAAGCCGCCCGGGCGCTAGGCATGTCCAAGGCCAAGGCGCTGTTCTACATCATGCTGCCGCGTGCCGCACGGATCGGCCTGCCGGCCTACAGCAACGAAGTGATCCTGATGCTCAAGGCCAGTGCCCTGGCCAGTACCGTCACCCTGCTGGAACTGACCGGCATGGCGCGTACCATCATCGCCCGCACCTACCTGCCGGTAGAGATCTTCTTCGCTGCCGGGCTGTTCTACCTGCTGATCTCCTTCCTGCTGGTAAACGGCTTCAAGCTGCTCGAACGCTGGCTGCGAGTCGATGCCTGCCAAGGCCGCTAAACCGGCAAGCGGGGCCGCCTCCGGCCCCGCTGCTGCCCTGGCTGACGCGGACCTGCTCAGCCGCTTCCAGGCCCTCGACCACTTCCTGCGGCAACACCAGGCACTCTGGCGCCCGCGCCCGTTCACCGAACGCCAACTGCCGTGGGAAACCGAGCACCCTGCCCTGGCCCAGTGGCTGCGCCAACGCACACTGAGCGACGCCGAAGCCGCCCACAACCACCCGGAAACACTCGACGCACCAGCGCCTTATCCACAGCTGGCGGCACAGGCCGCACAACTGGCGGCGGTCGGCGAACTGCCCGCCATCGCCATCGCCCCGGCCCCGTCGCGGCTGAACGTCGACGTACCGGGGCGCAAATGGCAACAGATCGAAGCCTTCGCCAGCCACCTGGGCTTCACCCACACCCCGCACCACTGGCTCGACTGGTGCGCAGGCAAAGGCCACCTGGGCCGCCGCCTGCTGCACAACGACCAGCACCTGACCTGCCTGGAATACGACCCAGCCCTGGTGCAGGCCGGCCAAGCACTTAGCCAACACCACAGCCTGAACGCCGAACACCGCCTGCAGGATGTGCTGGCCGACAACACCGACCAGCAACTCAGCCCACAGCACACCCCCGTGGCCCTGCACGCCTGCGGCGACCTGCACGTGCGCTTGATGCAACTGGCCAGCGCCCGTGGTTGCAACCAACTGGCCATCGCCCCGTGCTGCTACAACCGCACCCAAGGCCCGGTCTACCAACCGCTGTCGAACGCAGCCCAGGCCTCGGCGCTGCAACTGAGCCTCGACGACCTGGGCCTGCCACTGAGCGAAACCGTCACCGCTGGCGCCCGGGTACGCCGCCAACGCGACCTGTCCATGGCCCGCCGCCTCGGCTTCGACTTGCTGCAACGCCAACAACGCGGTATCGACGCCTACCTGCCCACCCCGTCACTGCCCAGCAGCTGGCTAGACAAACCCTTCGCCGACTACTGCCGCGACCTCGCCGCCCTCAAAGGCCTGCCCCTGCACGGCAACCCCGACTGGGATACCCTGGAAGCTGCAGGCCAAACGAGGCTGGCCGAAGTGCGCAACCTGGAACTGCTGCGCAACCTGTTCCGCCGCCCGCTGGAACTGTGGCTGGTGCTCGACCGCGCCCTCTACCTGCAAGCCCAAGGCTACCGGGTACAGCTCGGGCAGTTCTGCGACTACACCCTCACCCCACGCAACCTGATGCTACTGGCCGAACGCACCCCAGCCCAGTGAACAGCCTGTGGATAACTCTGTTGATGACTTTTTTGAAAACCCCTTGAAAGCCCTGGATCCAAGGCGAAACAGCGCCTGATCATTTTTTAGCCATGGGTTTTAAGCGAGAAAAAACAGCTATTTGCGCAAACACAAACGACTGTTTTAAAGGACAGGAACCCGGCAGCAGCGTGACATAGCGATTGTGAATAAGGCTTTCAGCGCCGCCAGATCACACGCCGAAAGCGCCAAAAAACCCCGCCATTGCAGGGCAAAACCGGGCGGCAGAGAATGAAAAGAAAAAACCTACGCAATAAGTGCTACAGAAGTGGTTTACATAACCAAACCGATGGCTATAATAGCGCCCCTAAGCCGGTATAGCTCAGATGGTAGAGCAACTGACTTGTAATCAGTAGGTCCCGGGTTCGATTCCTGGTGCCGGCACCATACGCAGTACCAAAGAAGGCTCACCGAAAGGTGGGCCTTTTTTGTTTCTGGCGGTTATCCGAGCCAAATCCGTTCAAACAGCCATCCGCCAAAGTCCCCGTTCCCCCTCGCGCCCGAAGCAGCTCGACCAGCTCGACCTTCCGTTCCACCTGATGGAACCCAACGCGTATCCGCCTACCGTCACCCTACCTGCCACAGAACGATGCACACTGACTCGCTCGTAGACCACTCAAGACGCAAGGCAGCCCCCTGATCAAGACAGCTGCGCCTACAACAAATGCAGCCCCTGTGGGAGCAGGCTTGCCTGCGATAACAATCTCAACCCACCCCACGACTCAGGCCCCACCACAATAAAAAAGCCACCCAAACAGCAGCCTGTTCAGTGAACTGTCAGGCCGTGGCGGTTATCCCCATAAGCGATTGGCATCCAGCAGGTTGCTCGGCCACTTCAAGAGTGGTCGCGACCCCTTCTCTTATATGAACGGTACGGCAACTCCCCTCGTGACAACCGGCGTGACAAACACCAAAGCCACCAGCAACAGCGATGCAGATGATGGTGCCGCAGCCCAAAGAATGGCCTGCACCTGACTGACAGTCAGGCATGCCCCGGTCATCGCATCACTGCCTCCACCCGGCTCAGGATCTCGCGGCGCTGGTCTCGTCAGCCAGTGCAGCCTCCACCCGCCAACCGACAACGGTGCTCAGGAGGCCAGATCATGAGAGGCCCTTGCTCCCGGTCGTAAGGAGCCGCCAGTCCCGCGTAGTGGACATTCCCCACAGGTCGCAGGGGCCTTGATCCCTGATAACACTCAGCATTCTTGGCGGGATGACGTGGGGAGATAAGGGTCATGGGGTGTGAGCTCTCCCCCTCTAGACTGCCATTCATCGCATGGGCTGTAATGCTGCGACCGTAGCTTACTGACGGTCTAGTAAACCGATGCAGCTCGACCTCTGAGATCGTGGAGGGCTGCGGAGCCTCGAACGTGGGGCTCCTACGGATGGAGGAGGTGTGTTGGCCGAAAAAGATTCAGGGCTAGCAGGATGAAAAATTGTTTCAGCCGGGTGCAAAAAAAGCATGCCTGTACTAGCATACGGCGACATTACATAAGCATTTTTGCGGAATGCTTCTATAGAATCAGGCGAGGGTTGAAATGAAACTTCATGATATATTGTCTAGCAGGCTCCCAGACATTGACGACTCTGTCAAAGAGTGTGTCAACATGGGAGAGTGGCTGCTATTCAAGTCAGAAGATTCAACCTCTAGTACAGCATCTTTTTATCTCAAAACCGACTCAAAGATATACAAACTGGACGACAGAGGCAAATTACTATACCAAGTAGAACCATCGTCTGAAAAAATCGAGATAGATGAGATTTTTTATTTTTCCGATATCCATAGACCTATTTCACTTAGCAACACCCGCCTATTCTAATCATCGGATGATAAACAAGGATTTTTAATTAATGAGTTTGATAGGCGGCAACACCAAATGGGTCTTGTTTTTATCCGCAGCAAATGAGCCAGAAACCCGCCACATTACAGATCTTGCTTTTGGTATTCTTTGCTTAGAAAAGGCTGGCGTTAGTATCTCCGACATCGAAATCTATGTTGATGGCTCAGACCGCGCCTCAATCGAAAATTTCCTTAAAAGCGGAACTGCATCTCAGTTAAACCTTAAAGAATCTAAAGATTTCTTCGCAGATCAAACAGTTAATAAGCATGAAAATATCGTGATGTTTGTAACTGGACATGGCGGCCCACTTGGTATAGACGCTGCTCCACCGGTAACCCCTCACGCCCTTCTGAACTGCCTAAAGTCTTCACCTAACTTGAAGCATGCCGTGGTATACCTCGGACAATGCTACGCTGGCGTATTCAATTATATCGGCGCTGGCAGTAAGAAAAAAGATGACGGCGAGGCAGATCCTGAAATTATATTTATCGGCGCCACAAACCTTCATGAAAGCCTTAGTCTTCATACAACAGAGGCTTTTTTATCCGGCCCCGTATCTTGGCATGCCAATATATTTTTACTTTTCTCATTCAAATGGTTGTCGTCACCTGTAGATATAGACGGGGATGGGAAATTCACCATTATGGACTCGTACAAATTTGCCGGAGTCTGCTCTAACGGCGCCAACAAAAACATGAAAACAAACGCATTGATTGGCTCATCAGATCTTCAAGCAAAATTTGTTGCCGCCAAGCAAGCTTTCGATGCAAATCAGAACCCTTCGACTGATTTAGCGCTCCAGGCGGCGCACAAAAATTACTCAATGAGTGCTTCGTTGCTGTACGTCCATCAAGAATGCTGGATTTTGAATGCCATCCCCTCACAGAGAATAGAGGCCATATAGTCCGCCCATATTATTTAGCAGCATGGGGCGCCTAGAACTGAAAGTTGGAGCATCGCGAGAATGGTAAGATAGCCGCTCTCATTCCCAATATAGCCACTACCGGAAACTTACGTCCTAATTAGTAGAACGGCGCGAGGAACTGAGTATCCGGCTCCGGCCATATTTCGATTTTCATCACCCAGCTCGAATTGAAGCTCTAATCCCTGTAACAACTCCCTTGGAAGCATTGATTCCGGATTCTCACTTTGAAGGGATACCAGAATTTTCCTGATCCAAGCTCGACTCTGTTGCCCCCCTGGCGTGCCATTAAATAATTGTGCTAATGGCGTCCCAACATATCCGCTCTCAATCCCTGCTCCAAAATATTTTAGGCAGCATGTTCCTAATACTTCATCATACCCGCCTATCGTCCGGACCTTACGCATCGGTGAGTTCCACTCAAGTGTCCCTGAACGGCCTGGGCTGTTGTTCAGTGGATTCAAGCCATTAGCAACGAAGTAGGCGAACTCAAACCCCACAGTCGACGGATAGAACACCCCAAATGACCCAACTGATGGCAGCAAAGCATCTCTCAAAAGCCCTGCTGGCGGGGTGAATATAGTTGTCGCCGGATTAATGGATGGCCTGTTTGATAGTAAATCCCATTGTTCAAGATTTGCACGAAAACGATATGAGCGATGTAAGGTAGGCGACCAACCACAACCAAATGCAGAGCCAGATACTTTTACTTGATTGAACGTAACTCGTGCGTCCCAAGGCTTTCCCTTTGGATAACTTACGATCATAACGTCGCACAGTTCACATCGAGGCATTGGACGGCCAGCACCTCGACCTTCATCGAAGGTTACCTGGTAGCGGTTCCCATGATATTCTTTAGCAAGTGCTTCACTGCCAAGCGCATTAAACGATTTTATGAAGGCGCGGAATAGCGAAATCTCCCCGCGTGCGCCTTTCGAATTTTTTCGAAACGCGATCTGAAGTTTATCACCAATCATTTAAGACCAAAGCTCCATCTCATTTACTGACATTGATACCCATATTGCCATCATCAAGAATATTGCCGCCAGCGCAAATTGCACTCCTCTGCGATTCCACCTCGGAAATTTCTTCGCTGGATCCTATGGAAGATCTGGGTTCGATTCCACCAAAAGCCATAATTAGCTGATTTATTTATAGTCACAGTATGAGGCACGTCCAAAAATCCACTAAATTCCAGCTCCACGAAAACAGGGATTCAACACCTAAAAACCGTACGTCTGGCGCAGCCCCATACGCACTACCAAAGAAATTTCACCTAAAAGTGGACCTTCTTTGTTTCTACAAAATGCCGCAACCTCACGCATTCCCTGTGGGATGCAGGCTTGCCTGCGATGGCGTCAGTGGAGTGTCAACGAGTGCGCGGTGCCTACATCGCGGGCAAGACCCGCTCCCACATGTTTAGCTGGCAAGAGCAGCCCCACATCGCCTTGTGCAGGCTTCGGTTTCTGAAGTACGGCTATCGGTTGTCGGCGCTTGATACGGGCGACTCAAGCGCCGACAACGCCGTCGGTTACCGGCGGTTCAAGGCTTGGGTTTCAATGCCATCGAGCACCGCATCAACCAGCCCTTTGGCCATTTCTGCGGAGTGCAGGGTGGACCATAGCAGGCCTTTTTTGGGGATGTCGTCGATGTGTTCACAGGCCTGTTGGGCCGTGTCGTAGATGCCCTGGAGCAACAGGGAGACGTGGACCAGCGCGTCTTCGGCATCGATGCCAGAACATACGGTGAACAAGGGTGCATGGCCGGCATCGCAGCAACCAAATGCGGTGGTCGCGGTTTTGCCAAGAAGGGATTGCGGGGGATCGGGAACAATCTTTGTCATAGTGAAACTCCTTCCGTAGTGACGCTGCCCCAACTCGCGACCAAACGAAATTGGGTGGCAGCTGTACGCAGGTTGGTCGACCGGGACGAAAGGCAAACCCGGCAGGGCCAAAGCCCTCCCGCGCACAGCCGCCATAGCACAACGATACGGACGCCGAGACGTCTGCATTCGAAGACAAGGAGCTGTAACTTTCGTTGGCACGGGCGACCAAGCCCGTTCGCTGATTTTCAGCGAGTAAGAAGCCTAACGCCCAAGGTGCAATGAGGCAAGGCGAAGATCGAAGGGTGGCCGCCGTGCGCAGGTTGGTCGACCGGGACAGTAGGCGCCCGGCAGGGCCACCGCCCTCATGCGCACAGCGGCCATAGCCCCGCAATACTCGCGCAAAACCACCCGCCTTCAGTAGCGCCGAGCTGTTTCATTTTGTGGGCAAGACTCAGCCCCAGTCGTCCCACTTCACCGCATGGGTGACGAGGTAGTGTTTGACTGCCGTGCCCACGGTCGGGAAGAAGGCGTCTTCACCCAGTTGCGCAAACAGGCCGAATCGTTTGAGTTTGTCTTTGACCGGGTCTTTCATTTCGGCGATGCGCAACTCGATGCCCGCTTCGTTCAAGGCGCCCATTAGTTCGGCCAGCATGTCGGCCGAGGTGACGTCGACGCTGGTCACCGGTTCTGCCGCCACCACCAGCCAGCGCACGGGCGTTGGCGAGGCGGCTACGGCATCCAGTACGCGGTCCTGGAACTGTTCGGCGTTGGCAAAGAACAACGGGGCGTCCCAGCGAAACAGCACCAGGCCAGGCACCTGCCGCGCCTCGGGGTAACGCTTGATGTCGTGGTAGCCCTGTATGCCCTTGGCACGGCCCAGCACGGCGGAGTACGGGCGCCAGCCGTCCCAGAGGAATTCGATCACGGCAATCACGATGGCCAGGCCAATGCCTTGAATGGCGCCGAACATCACCACCCCGACCGTGCAAGCGATAGACAGCCAGCATTCCCAACGCTGGATGCGGTAGATGCGCCGCAGGTCGGTGATTTCGATCAGGCCGATGGCCGAGGCAATCACCACGGCGGCCAAGGCGCTGGTGGGCAGGTATTTCAACAGGTCGGGGGCAACCACCAGCAGCGCCGCTACGGCGAGCGCGCCGACCACGCCGGTCAGTTGGGTTTTCGCGCCGGCGGCTTCGGCCACGGGTGTGCGCGATGAGCTGCTGCTGATCGGGAAGCCCTGGAAGAACCCAGCGGCCAGGTTGGCGATGCCCAAGCCGACCATTTCCTGGTTCGGGTCGACATAGCTGCGGGTTCGCGCCGCATACACCCGCGACAGTACGCTGGTGTCGGCGAACGAGACCATTGCCACCGCGCAGCCACCGATCAGTACCGGGACGATGTCCTCGCGGGTAATCCACGGGATGGCGAAGGTTGGCAGGCCTTGTGGGAGGGAGCCGAGCACCGCGACGCCTGCGCCTTCGGCCAGGCCCAACAGGCTTACCGCAACGGTTGCGCCGACTACGGCGATGAGGATGCTCGGCACGCGGCCGTTGCCCTTGAACAGTAGGATCACCGCCAATGTCGCGGCGCCGACGGCAAAGCTGGCCCAGTGGATCTGGCCCTCGAACACCCCCATGATCACGGCCCACTGGTTGCTCAGCGGGCCATCAGACTCAATCGAGAAGCCGAATAGCTTGGGTTGCTGGCTGATCAATACGGTCAGCGCAATGCCATTCATGTAGCCGTAGCGAATCGGCTTGGAGAGCAGTTCGGTAATAAAGCCCAAGCGGGCCACTCCGGCCAGGATGCACACGGCGCCGGAGACCACGGCCATCATGCCGGCGAGGGCGACGGCGCGCATCGGGTCGCCGCCGTACAGGGGCAGCACCACCGCCAGTATCACGGCCACCAGCGAGGAGTCGGGGCCGAGTACGAGGATGCGGCTGGGGCCGAACAATGCGTAGGCCAGCAGCGGCACGATGGTGGCGTAGAGGCCATAAATGCCGGGGATGCCCGAGGCTACCGCGTAGGCGATGCCCACCGGCACCAGCATGGCGGTGAGCACCAGCCCGGCCAGGATGTCGTGGCGCAACCAGGCCAGTTGATACTCGCGCAGCGTGCGCAGCCCGGGCATCCAGCGCGCCCAGCCGGCCTGATCGGTCAGTTTGAGGCGACGGTGGATTCGACCGGGTTCCGGGCGAGGGGGCGACGATTCGGAATTGCTCATTAAGACCCCAGCAGCTAAAGACCTGCAATTCCGCGGTTAACGGCTCAGGGAAGTTTAGTTAGCGTGCACGCTGGTGTCTTGATAGCAGCAAAGTCGAGAGTACGCCATGGGTATTGAGCCGCGGCGCCCCCTATACCCGGAAGTGCTCCATCAGGCTTTGCTGCTGGTTGGCCAGGCGGTTCAGTGCCTGGCTGACCTGAGCCGACTCATCGGCCCGCCCGGACAGTGACTCGGTCACGTCACGGATGGTGGCGACGTTGCGGTTGATCTCTTCGGCGACCGAGCTTTGTTCTTCGGCTGCGCTGGCGATCTGCAGGTTCATGTCGCTGATGACCGTGACGGCCTCGCCAATACGCCGCAGTGCGGCAACGGCCTGTTCGACCTGGGCAACGCTGCCCTGCGCCTGTTGGTGGCTGCTGTGCATTGAGGCGACAACGTCTCGGGTACCGGTTTGCAGGCCTTCGATCACCTGACGGATTTCTTCGACCGACTCCTGGGTGCGTCTGGCCAGGTTGCGTACTTCGTCGGCGACCACGGCAAAGCCACGGCCCGCCTCACCGGCTCGGGCGGCTTCGATGGCGGCGTTGAGTGCCAGCAGGTTGGTTTGTTCGGCGATGCCGCGAATCACTTCAAGCACCGAACCGATCTGTTCACTGCTGGCAGACAGGCCTTCAACCTGGCTCATGGCGCGGGTCATGTCGCGGGCCAGGTCATCGATGGCGCGGGTGGTCTGGTTGATCACGCCAAGGCCTTCGCATGTGGCTTGGTCGGCGCCACGTGCGGCGTCTGCCGCCTGGGCGGCGCTGCGGGCAACATCATGGGCCGTGGCGCTCATTTCGTGGGACGCGGTGGCCACCTGGTCGACTTCGCGGTACTGCTGTTGCATACCGGCGCTGGTCTGGCTGGCGATGGCGGCGGACTGGTCGGCGGTGCCGCGTGCGTCCTGCACCGAGCTTTTCACGTCGGCGATGATCGGCCGCAGTTTGTCGAGGAAGCGGTTGAACCAACCGGCCAGTTCGCCCAACTCGTCGCGTTTGTCGTAGGCGAGGCGCTGGGTCAGGTCGCCCTCGCCGCTGGCGATGTCGCGCAGCATGGCCGCAACACCCAGGATCGGCCGGGTGACGCCGCGTGCAGTCAGCCATACCAGTAACAGCCCGGCCACGGCTGCCAGCAGGCCGAACAGCAGCTCCAGCCAGGTGCCTTCGGCGCTGCGGCGGTCGAGGTCCTGCTGCAGCGTTCGCGCCGGGGCCAGCAAGGCGTCCATCGGCACATCAAGCAGGACAGACCACGGCTGCGCATCCGGTATGGGTTGCAGTGGCGCCAGCACCTGCAAGCGACCGGCCTGTTGCAGCTCGTGAGCCTGCCCCTGGCGTTGCAGGGCCAGCAGCTCGCTGCCCTGTTCCGGGTAGGCCTGGCTCAGCATCTGGCCGAGTCGGGTCGCATCCGGGCTATGCCCGGCAAGCAAGCCACCCGCGCTGACGATACTGACCGCGCCCTTGCCCTGGTACAGCCGCTGGCTGCTGGCGTCGACCAGTTGCTGCAGGTTGGCCAGGCTGATGTCCATGCCCAGCACCGCCAGCAGTTTGCCGTTGTCGATCACCGGGAAGGTCAGCGAGGTGATCAGGGTCTTCTGCCCGGAAGCGTCGTCGAAATAGGGGTTGAGCAGGCAGGGTTTAAGGGTCTGCTTGGGGCAGTTGAACCAGGTGTTGAACGGCGTGCCGTCGAGCATGGTGGTGCTGTCGGCGACCAGCGCTTCGCTGACCGTCAAGGTGCTCAGTTCGCCGTTACGCTGCGCCCAGTAGCTGGAGAAACGCCCCTGCTCGTTGCTGCCCAGGGCGCCCTGCCCGCTGAAACGGGCATCGTTGCCATCCAGGGCATTGGGCTCGAATACCAGGTACAGGCTGAGCAACTGCGGGTTCGCCAGCAGGGCCTCTTTCACCTGCTGGTGCAGCGACTCGCGCAGGGCCTCGGGGGCAAGCTGGGCCTTCTGCAGTTGCCGTTGTTGCTGCAACACCTGGCGGCTGAGGTTTACGCCGTCCTGATAGGCCGCGAGGAAAAAGCGCTGGAGGGTCAGTGCCTGCACCCTGCCCTCGCCTTCCATGCGCTCGCGGGCCGAGGCTTCGAGCATCTGCGCGCTGCTGGCCTTGACCAGCTCGGTGCTCGCACTCATGCGGTAGAGCGAGATGCCGATCAGCACCGCGACAATGCTCAACAGGCACAGGCCGGTGAGCAGGGTAATTTTCCACTGGATGGAAAGACGGTTCAGCAGCATCGCACGTGATCCTTACGCCGGGGGCGACTGGCACGCCTGCGCAGGCGTATTTGTTAGAGCCAATACACATTGCGTGCCACCTGCCGAAACGCGTTGAAAACAGCCCGATGACCCGCGTTTACGGGGGTAGCGACCCGCCAGGGCGACGGTACGTGCACGGCCAACTGTTACAGCCTGAGACAACGACTGTCGCATCGGCAAGACGCCGAGACACTGCTCAGGGGGCTGAACGCTGATGCAAAACACCTTGTTTTCCAGGGCCTTACAGCGCTCGGCGAAGGTTGGCATGGCGGTTGCGCACGGGCCTGCACAACAAAAACCATAGGAGCAGCCCCCCGATGATCACGCGAACGTCCACGCCCCTGCGAACGCGCCTTGCCCTGGCACTGGCGGCCAGCGGTGTATTTGCCAGCCTGCCAGCGGCAGCCTACGAGCTGTACAACCAGGGCGGCAGCGTCCTGAACGCCGACCTGGAAGCCGTGTTCGGCATCATGCACAGCGAGGAAAGCTATGCCACGGCAGGCAACCGCAGTGCGGGCAGTTCAGCCTGGCGCGAGGGCTACATCAAGTACGGCCTGAGTGGCAGCCAGACGCTGGCTGACGCAGGCAGCCTGTACGGCAAGTTCAATCTGGTGAGCTCGGGCACCTGGGGCGACGGTGATGCCGCTGGCTTCACCCTCGGCAGCGAACGTCGCACGGCGGTAGAAGACGCTTATCTGGGCTGGCGCTCCGGGGCGCTGCTGCCGCTGTTTGGTGAGGACGGGGTGGACATTTCCGCCGGCCGCCAACTGGTCAAGCTGGGCGATGGCTTCCTGCTCAATGGCGATTCGGTGAACCTCGGTGATGCCGACCTTGGTGCCGACTTCGACCGCGGTGGCGCCTACTACCTGGCCGGGCGCAAGGCCTTCGACCAGACAGCGGTTGTGCACCTGGGCGGCGCGCAAGGCTGGCGCAGTGATCTGGTATGGCTGAAATCAGACAACCGTGCCCAGGCCGAAACCGAACTGGCGGCGGCCACCCTGGAGCATGTGGGCGCCGCCGGTACGTTGGGGCTGACCTGGATTCACGGGTTGGACGTCAACGAGCGTTTCGCCACCGCCGCCCAGCTTGAACGCAAGGACATGGACACCGTCAGCGTGCGCGGCAGCGGCGGGCTGGGGGTTGAAAACCTTAACCTGGCGTTTGAATACGCCACCCAGGACCGAGACAGCGGGCGCGAGAACGCCTGGTACCTGGAAGGGGCCTGGACCTTTGCCGATGTGCCGTGGAAACCTACGGCCACCTACCGCTACAGCCGCTTCTCCGAGGCGTTCGACCCACTGTTCTACGGTTTCAGCCGCGGCTACGGCACCTGGTATCAAGGGGAAGTGGCCGCCAACTATGCCGGGCCGTTCAACAGCAATACCGCCGTGCATCATGTCGGCCTGAAAGCGACGCCACGGGACAATCTGGCGGTGGGCGCGCTGTTCTTCGACTTCGATACCCTCGACCGCGATCTTGGCAACCTCAGCGGCCAGGAGCTGGACCTGTACCTGGAGTGGACGGTCAACGAGCACCTGATCATCAGCCCGCTGGTGGGCCTGTACAAACCTGAGCACAGTGCCAGCGAAGGCGGCTTGCAGTTAGGCAGCAACGACACCAACACCTACCTGCAACTGACCGTGGCGACGTTCTTCTAGCGTCCAGGTGGGTGGCCGTGGCCGGGTTCACCTGGGCCACGGGCTGACGTACCATGCGGGGTTCTTCAAACCCACACGGATGTGCAATGAAACGCTTCCTATGCCTTGGCGCAGTCCTCGCGGGGCTGCTTACCTTCGCCCTGCAACAACGCGCCAGCGCGGCGGGGTTTGACTGCCGCAAGGCGGTCACCCTGCAGGAGCAGGCCATCTGCACGACGCCGTCGCTGTCGGCCAAGGACGAGCAGTTGAATGCCCTGTTCCGCCCGCTGAAAAAGCATCAGGTTTTCCGGAGTCTGGGGGCCAGCTGGCTGTACGAGGTGCGCAACGCGTGCCAGACGATCGCTTGCCTGGAAACTGCCTACGACCAGCAGATCAAGCGGCTGACCCCAGCGCCGCCGCTGCCCAAGGTCGATGTTCATGCGCTGTCACCGCTGCCCGAAGGGCAGGTGTATATGCAAATAGACGATGAGCCGTGGGAGCGCTACGTGCTGGCCGAGCTACCGCAGGCGCCTGCGCATGTCTTCAAGCACATTGTCGACGCCGCCGTGGTCGACGGTGTGCTGCATGTCATTCTCTACGTCAGCAACAGCAATGACCGTGACAACATGTACCTCAGCGAACGCTTCAACCACCAGACCTACGGCACCCTCTACGAGTACACCGATACCCGCCCGGGCTGGCATACGATTGCTGACCACGTTGCCTTCCAGGGCTGGGAAAAGACCGGCTTCTACGACCAGGGCGAGCGCTACGCCGGGGTGGTCGACGGGGTGTTCTATTATCGCCAGCGCGAAGGCAAAGGCCTGCAACAGGCCATGGCCTATACCTTGGGGTCTGGTGCGGCACCGCAGCCGACTGCGCAGACGTTTCAGGTGCCGTCCAGCACCGCGCAGTTCGCCAAGGCCCGCATCCTCGACGACATCAACAGCAACAACAGCACCCTGACCCTGTCGTATGACGAGCGTGTTGGCGGCCACAAGACCGAGCGCGTGATGGCCACCGACGCCACCGACTGGAGCCTGGTGAACCCGGCCTGGAGCGAGAACCGTGCCGTGCTGTACTTCGACAACAGCGGTGCAATGGCGTGTGTCTGGCGGGTGGATCTGGTCAACAAGGTGTTGTCAAAAATCGTCCCTGAGCATGAAGCGGTCTCGGCACGGCCTGTCGAGCTGCTTGGCCAGGAGGCGCTGGTCTACCTTGAGGAAAACCGTTTGGGCTTTGCCATCGCCCCGGTCCAGTAAGTGGGTAAACCGGCTTGCCTGCGTCAAGGCCCATGACCGCTGGCCGCTTGCAAGCCCATACCCCATAAAAGTGTTTTACCGAAATCGCAGGTTTTCTCCCGAAGCGCTTTCCCTATCCTAGGCAAGACGTACTCATCAGCGGAAGATCCATGAAACCGTCGCTCTACAGCCGTTATGCCTGCCTGGCAGGCTGTCTGCTTTTCACTGTCGCAAGCCTGCCGTTCCTCTCTGCCCACGCGGGCCTCTGGCCCCTGACGCTGATCACCGCCCTGCTCAGCCTGGTCGGCCTCAATGACCTGCGCCAGAGCCATCACGCGGTGCGACGCAATTACCCGATCCTGGGCAATATCCGTTACCTGATCGAAACCATTCGCCCGGAAATTCGCCAGTACCTGCTTGAAGGCGACGACGACAAGCTGCCGTTCTCCCGAGCCCAGCGCTCGCTGGTATACGCACGGGCCAAGAACGAGAGTGCCGAGAAGGCCTTCGGCACGCTGAACGATGTGTACAAGCCGGGTTTCGAGTTCATCAGCCACTCGATGCTGCCGGTGGAAACCCCCAACCCTTCGTCGTTCCGCGTGGCCATTGGCGGGCCGCAGTGCCGCCAACCGTACTCGGCCTCGATCTTCAATATTTCCGCGATGAGCTTTGGTGCCTTGAGTGCCAATGCCATCGGCGCGTTGAACAAGGGCGCCAGGCTCGGCCGCTTTGCCCATGACACCGGCGAGGGCAGTATCAGCCCCTATCACCGTGAACACGGTGGTGACCTGATCTGGGAAATCGGCAGCGGCTACTTCGGTTGCCGCACCGCCGATGGCCACTTCGACCCTCAGCGCTTCGCCGAACAGGCCGGCTCGGCTCAGGTGAAGATGATCGAGGTCAAGCTCAGCCAAGGTGCGAAGCCGGGCCATGGCGGCATTCTGCCAGGGCACAAGGTCAGTGCCGAAATCGCCGAAACGCGCGGCGTGAACGAGGGCGAAGACTGCGTGTCCCCCGCCGCTCACACCGCGTTCCGCAGCCCGGTGGAGTTGCTGCAGTTCATTGGCCAACTGCGCGAACTGTCCGGCGGTAAACCGGTGGGCTTCAAGTTCTGCCTGGGCCATCCCTGGGAGTTCATGGGTATCGCCAAGGCGATGCTGGCCACCGGCATTCTCCCGGACTTCATTGTCGTCGACGGCAAGGAAGGCGGCACCGGCGCCGCACCACGGGAGTTCAGCGACAACATTGGCGTACCGATGCGTGAAGGGCTGATGTTCGTGCACAACACGCTGGTGGGCCTGAACCTGCGCGACAAGATTCGCATCGGTGCGGCCGGCAAGATTGTCAGTGCCTTCGACATTGCCAGTGTGTTGGCCATTGGTGCCGACTGGGTCAACTCGGCGCGCGGTTTCATGTTCGCCATCGGCTGCATTCAGTCGCAAAGCTGCCACACCAACAAGTGCCCGACCGGGGTTGCCACCCAAGACCCGCTACGCCAGCGGGCGTTGGTGGTACCGGAAAAAGCCGAGCGGGTGTACAGCTTCCACCGCAACACGCTGCACGCACTGGCCGAAATGCTCGCTGCCGCAGGCCTGGAGCACCCTGAAGAGCTCAAGCCCAAGCATCTGGCGCGACGCATCAGCCCCAGCGAGGTACGCCTGTTTTCGCAGTTGCACGTATTCCTCAAGCCTGGCGAATTGCTCAGCGGCTCGATTGAAAGCGATTTTTATGCGCGGATGTGGCGGATGGCTCGCAGTGACAGCTTCGCCGCAGACACCGGCGAGGTGGTGGAGATCCGGGCGGCCAGGAACCGTAGAGAAACAACCCCGGCCTAGGCCGGGGTTGTGGGAGACGCCAATCAGAAGACGCTGATCGGGTACTCGACGAATACGCGGACTTCGTTGCCGTCGTCGTTGTATTTGATAGTGTTCAGGTTGTTCGAGGTGCGCAGGAACGAGCTGCGCAGCTTGACCGACAGGTCCTTGGCAGGGCCGGCCTGTACGACGTACTTGAACTGGTTGAAGATTTCGCGCTCGGTGCCTTCACCCAGGCCGTGGGTGTTGATGTTGTCACCACGCACGTAGGCCACTTTGTAGGTCAGGCCCGGTACGCCAAAGGCACCGAAGTCCAGACCGTAGCCCAACTGCCAGGAGCGCTCGTCTTCGGCGTTGAAGTCGGACCAGTAGGAGTTGGCCAGGTAGATGGTCGAACCACCGTCACCCACGCCGTGGTCGTTCTGGTAACCGCCATAGTTGTAGCCGGTGTCACCAGTGCTGCGCTGGTGCGCCAAGGTGATCGAGTGAGGGCCGAAGGCGTAGGTTGCCGCCAGGCTCCAGATGGTGTTGTCACGACCGTTCAGGCCTTCCCTTTCGACGTACTGGCGGTCCATCTTCGACTTGTAGCCGTTGAAGTCCAGGGTCAGGGAGCGCTCGGCGGCGATCGGCATCACGTAATTGATACCCAGGTACTGCTTCTTCATGACGTCTTCGACGTCAGAGCCGTACAGGGAAGCCGACAGGTTGTTGGTGAACTTGTAGCTACCACCGAAGACGTTGATCGACTTCAGGCCGCTGTCACGCTGTTCGGCGCTCTTGCGTGCTTCCTGAGTGAAACGACCCGCGTTCAGCTCCAGGCCTTCGATCTCCTTGGAGGTGACCAGGGTACCGGTGAAGCTTTCTGGCAGCAGGCGCGAATCGTCGTACTGCAGCACGGGCAGTGTCGGCATCTGGTCGCCGTACTTCAGTACGGTGTTGGAGACGCGGAACTTGACCGCTGCACCACCACGAGCGATGTCGTGCTGGGCGTTTTCACTGTCGCCACGCTTGAAGAAGTCGATACCGGCGCCTTCGTTGTGGCCAGTGCCGCCGTCTAGGCGCACAGCGTACAGGCCGAAAGCATCAACGCCGACCCCTACGGTGCCTTGGGTGAAGCCGGAGGAGAAGTTGGTAATAACGCCTTGGCCCCATTGGATCTGGTCATTCTTGCCATGCTTTTTGTCGCGATTCATGTAGGCGTTACGCAGCAGCACATTCATGCTGCTGTCTTCTACGAAACCGTTGGCATTGGCCTGGTCATTGGCCATGGCCTGAGTCGCGGACAACAAACCCAAAGCGATCAGGCTGATCCTGGTTTTCAACATATTATTTTCCTTATTACAAAAACGAAGACGCGCTGCGACCGGCACCGGGAACCACGCCCCTGCGTGGGTTGACGCTCGCGGGTCTGAAAACAAAAAAGCCCTCTGCGCAAATGCACAGCGGGCCATTTATTCTGGGTACAGGGTGAATGGGCCTACAGGCGAGGGCCGAATGCTAGTGCCAGCCGTTCGGTGTGTCAAAAATTCGTGAACAGCACGGATCAACGGTCGATCGTGCAGGCTAGAGAATGGCAGGGCGCGCAGTACTGCGGGGGTGACACGAAGGGCAGGACAGGAGAAAAGCATCGTCGGCAAGACGGACCTTGCCGACGATGGTTCAGTTAGTGGTGCCAGACCCCGAGCAGCGCATCGAGCTCTGCTTCACTGATCAAACCCACCGGGTACCGCTCAACCAACAACCGACGTCGCGGATCGGTCTTCCTGACTCGATTATTTGCATTGTTCTTCAACCACTGTGCCAGCGCCTTGATCGATTCGTTATTAACGATGGACAGGCTTGAAACTGGCTCACTGACTACATTCATATCGACACGTACTCCCCAGGGTCGTGAGCCGCTAACCTACGTTAACTTTGTGACAGAACTACGTGCTCTATCTGCTTGAAATACAATGCAAAACAAATACAAGAGCTGTGCCAGTTCGGGCTCCAGTCGTCGAATGAGGCGCAAAAAAAAAGCCCGTCATGCGACGGGCTTTTTACTTAAATGGTTCAGCGTTTGACGGGTGCCGGCTGCTGTTGGGTCAGGCAATGGATGTTGCCACCACCGAGCAACAGCTCGCGCCCAGGGACCATGACCACTTCACGATCCGCGAACAACGCCTGCAAAATCGCTCTAGCCTCGGCATCTGCCGGGTCATCGAAGCTTGGCGCGATGATCGCGCCATTGACGATCAGGAAGTTGACATAAGAACCCGCGAGGCGAACCGACGGGTTGCGCTCCTGGCTACCCGCGACCGGATCGACACCCGCGCACTCTTCCTCGGTTGCGTAGAGCGGCCCGGGAATCGGCATTTTATGCACCACAAAGGTGCGACCTTTGGCATCGCGCTGACGCTCCAGCACCTCAAGCGCGGCACGGCAACGTGCAAAGTTGGGGTCGTTGGAATCATCGGTCCAGGCCAGTAACACTTCACCAGGGCGCACGTAACAGCAAAAGTTGTCCACATGCCCATCGGTTTCGTCGTTATACAGGCCATCGGGCAGCCAGACGATGGTCTCCACCGCCAGGTGATCACGCAGGATCGCCTCAATCTGCTCACGGTTCAGGTGTGGGTTGCGGTTGTGATTGAGCAGGCATTCTTCCGTGGTGATCAGGGTGCCTTCACCGTCGACGTGAATCGAACCACCTTCCAGCACGAAGCCCTCGGTCTGGTAGCGCGGGCAACGCTCGATCTGCAGGATCTTGCCAGCCACTTGTTCATCACGGTTCCACGGTGCGTACAGGCCACCCTCGAAACCACCCCAGGCGTTGAAACCCCAGTCGACGCCACGGACGTCTCCCGCGTCATTGATCACGAAGGTCGGGCCGGTGTCGCGCACCCAGGCATCGTCATTGCTGATTTCCACCACGCGGATGTTCGGGGTGTCCAGCAGGCGGGCACAGGCATGTTCGTACTGGGCGGCCGACACGGCGACGGTCACCGGCTCGAAACGGGCAATGGCCTTGGCGACGGCGACATGCGCCGCCTGCGCCGGCTTGCCGCCCAGGCGCCAGTTGTCCGGGCGCTCCGGCCACACCATCCAGACCTGCGATTGTGGCGCCCATTCGGCAGGCATGTGAAAGCCATCGGCGCGTGGGGTAGTGGTCAGGGTTGTCATAGTTGAACCTTTGCAAGATCTGCCGCAGGCCGGGCCTGCGGCGCGGTAAATAAGTGGTCAGGATTCCAGCGAACCGTCGAGGGTCTTCAGCGTACCGTACAGGTTCGGTCGACGGTCACGGAAGGTGCCCCAGGCGCTGCGCACATGCTCCAGCGTGTCCAGGTCGAAAGTATGCACCAGCACGCCCTCTTCGGTTTCATTCAGTTCTTCAACCTTTTCACCAAACGCGTTGGCGATGAACGACGAGCCATAGAAGGTGATGTCGTAGCCGTCCTGCTCTTCCTTGCCGATACGGTTGCTGGCGACCAGCGGCATCAGGTTGGCACCGGCATGGCCTTGCTGCACGCGCTGCCAGTGATCACGCGAGGTGATGCTGGCGTCATGCGGTTCGCTACCAATGGCGGTGGGGTAGAACAGAATTTCCGCACCTTGCAGGGCCATGCTGCGTGCGCACTCCGGGAACCACTGGTCCCAGCAGATGCCGACACCGATCTTGGCGTAGCGGGTGTTCCAGACCTTGAAGCCGGTATCGCCCGGGTTGAAGTAGTACTTTTCGTGGTACCCCGGGCCATCCGGGATGTGGCTCTTGCGGTAGATGCCCAGGTTGCGGCCGTCGGCATCGATGATCGCGATGCTATTGAAACGCGCCCGCCCGGCCAGCTCGTAGAAGCTGATCGGCAGTACCACTTGCAGTTCCTTGGCCAGCTTCTGGAAATGGAGGATGGCGGCATTGGTTTCAACCGTCGTCGCCAGTTGCAGGTAGTCGGCGTTGGGCTTCTGGCAGAAGTACGGGGTCTCGAACAGTTCCTGGATCAGGATGATCTGCGCACCTTTGGCGGCGGCTTCGCGTACCAGTTTCTCAGCAGTGGCGATGTTGGCGTCGCGGTCCCAGGAGCAGGCCATCTGGGTGGCGGCGACGGTAACGATGCGGCTCATGAAAACGTCCTCGAAGGGTTGCTGGGCAAGTAATGAGGACTTTATAGCCGATAAAAATCGGCTTTGGAAGGCGTAAAACCAAAATAAACGGATGACTTATGCCTTTTAAACCGATAACAATCGATTTAAATCAGTGTTGTCCCTGTTGGTCATATCGCAGGCAAGCCTGCTCCCGCAGGACACTGCATTCTCTGCGGGAGGCTTGCCTGCGATGGGCTGCGGAGCAGCCCAATGGGGGTTTAAAGGTCTTCCGACAACACCTTCGCCACACTATCGACGAAGAAGTCCACACTTTCGCGGGTGGTGCACATCGGTGGTTTGATCTTGAGGATGTTCAGGTAGTCACCGGTTGGCTGCATGAAGATCCCCAGTTCGCGCAAGCGCTCGCACAGTGCAGCGGTTTCCTCGGTGGCCGGCTCCAGCGTGCTGCGGTCGCGCACCAGTTCCAGGCCCAGGTAGAAACCGGAGCCGTGCACGGCGCCCACAAGCGGATGTTTATCGACCAATGCCTGCAGCCGCGCCTTGAAGTGCCCACCGACGGTCCGTGCGTTGTCCCACAGGCCTTCTTCGCCCATGACATCGAGCACGGCCATGCCGATTCGGCAACTGACCGGGCTGCCGCCCGCAGACGAGAAGAAGTAGCCCTCGGCTTCCAGCGCTTCAGCGATTTCCCGACGGGTGATGACCGCACCCAACGGGTGGCCGTTACCCATGCCTTTGGCCATGGTGATGATGTCCGGCACCACGCCTTGTTGCTCAAAGCCCCAGAAATACTCGCCAAGACGGCCATAGCCAACCTGAACCTCGTCGGCGATACAGGCGCCGCCCAAGGCCCGGACCTTGCCGTAGACCTGTTGCAGGTAACCCGGGGGCAAGGCGATACCACCCGCATTGCCGTACACCGGCTCACAGATGAAGCCCGCCACCTGACGCTTCTGCGCGGTCAGGCGCTCAAGGGTGGCATCGATATCGCGGACATAATCGGCGGTGCTCGCTTCCCCACGGTAGGCACCACGGTAGGTGTTCGGCGCCATCACCGGGTGCACCCAGTCTGGGCGGGTCGTCAGGGCTTGCGGGTTGTCGGCAATGGAGGTGGAAATCGCATCGGTGGCGACCGACCAGCCGTGGTAGGCCTCCAGTACGCTGAGCATGTCGCGGCCACCGCTGTAGGCCCAGGCCAGGCGGATCGCAAGGTCGTTGGCTTCGGTGCCGCTGTTGACCAGGAACACCCGGTCCATGCCCTCCGGCGCCAACGCCAGCAAGCGCTCGGAGAACTCGGCAATGGCCGCGTAGTGAAAGCGCGAGTTGGTGTTGAGCAACGACCACTGCCGCGCTGACTCGGCAACCATTCGCGGATGACCATGACCCAGCACCGCAACGTTGTTGAGCATGTCCAGGTAGGAGCGACCCTGCATGTCGATCAGGTAGTTGCGCCAGCCACGCTCGATCTGTGGCGGTTGCTGGTAGTAGTGTTTCTGCGAACGGGCGAAACTGGCGTCACGACGCTCAAGCAGGGCCTGGGCATCGGCCAGCGGTTCCGCCTCGCAGGCAAACCCCAGCAACGGTTGCGGCGAGGGGCACAGCGCCAGCCAGGCCTGGGCACGTGACGGCGTGGCGAACAGCGGCGGGCACAGCCCCGGTACGCGGCACAGCTGCAGCGTCAGGCCGACGCAGCTTTGCCCCAGCGCATCCCACTGCTTGAGCGCCTGGCCATCAGCCGGGGCATCGACCACGCCCCACAACCACAGGCTGACCTGCTCGCCCTGCAGACAGCCACCGCCCGCCACCGACGCGTGCCAGACACCGGCAAACGGCGCCTGCAAGGCAGTGCCTGACGGCACCTGAAGCTCGACATGCAAGGCGCAGGTTTCCGGCTCCTGCGGGTTATCGATATGGGTACGCGACAACCGGTATTGGCCATGCAGCGAGCAGGCCAGTCCGTTCTGCGCGCGCAGCAGCTGCTGGTCGATACCCGGCTGCTGCCAGTTACCGGCCTGGAAGTGTTCGCTGAGTACCCCAAGGTCGACGCGGGTGACCGGTTTGCCGTCAAGGCTGGGCATCAACAGCGTGGTGTTGACCAACCCCAGCGGTGCCAGGTCGTGGCCTGCAGCCTGCAGGATCGCCGTTTCCATCAAGGCGAACGGCACACTGGTGGCGACCTCGAAGATTTCCCACTCGTGGGCCAGGTTGTCACGGCTGTAGGCATTGCCCGGATCGACGCTGAGCTGCTGCTCACCGCTCAAGACCAGTACGGCAGCACGGGCCACGATCATCGGCCACAGGGCCTTGAGCTCGGCTTCAGTCAGCGGGTTGACCACCTGATACGCCTGAATGGCCGGCAGTATCCGCAGGGGGTCGCCTTCGGCATGGTGCAGCAACGCCGCGCAGGTCACCGAGAGGTCGGCAATCCGCCAGGTGTGCAGCAAGTCGCCAAAATCGATCACCCCCTGCAACGTCCAGTGGCGCTGGGCATCGCGCTGCCACACGGTGTTATCGTCGGTGATGTCCAGATGAACGGCTTGCTGCGGCAGATGTTCAAGCAACGGCGCCAGGTACTGCCAGGCTTCGGCGGCCGCCGCTTGCACGCGCGCTTTGCGCGGCCCTTCGACCAGTACCGGGAGCAAATGCTCGATCAGTGCCGGGGCATGTCGAGGGTCCCATTGCAGGGTGCGCGCAAGGCCCGGGTGGCTGAAGTCGGCCAAGGCATGGTCGATGCGCGCACAGAACTCGCCCAGCTCAGCCATCAACCGTGGCTCCAGGCGCTTGAGGCGGGTCAGTGACTGACCTTCGATGTATTCCAGCAGGCGGGCACGCAGTGGCTGGTCATTCAGGGTCAGGGCCAGCAGTTGCTCGCCGTTGCGTGCCGGCACTACGCCAGGCACCGGCAGCCAGCGTTCGCGCAGGTAACCCAGGGCGGCGTGCTGTGCCTGCAACTCGACCGGTGAGTAATCACCGTGGCAAATCTTCAATACGTAACGGCCTTGCGGGGTGTCGACGCGAAAATTCAGGTCCTGCTGACTGCCCAGCGACTGCACTGTGCCTGTCAGCCCATAGTGCTCCTGCAGCAACTGCAGAGCCTGTGATTCGCTGACGTCCGGGCGTGGAAGGCTGGATCGGTGGATAAGGGTAGTAAGCGGCATGCGGCAAGCCTCGTTTTTTTTGTTGCTTATATCGCCACCGCTTCTGCCGATAAGCAAGGGAGGTGGAAAAAAAGGCGGTGCCGGATATCGTTTCCTCTAACGTCGACAATCGCCATACTCTGCTTGCCTCTAGCGCCCAGATACCCGCTAGACAACCCCCGACCAATACCCGATTAGCCAGGAAAGCCCATTCGACATGCGTATTCTTGTTACCGGCGGTGCCGGATTTATCGGTTCGGCCCTGATTCGCCATCTGATCGAGACCACCGCATACGAAGTGCTCAACCTCGACAAGCTCACCTATGCCGGCAATCTGGAATCACTGAGCAGCATCGCAACCAATACTCGCTACGAGTTCGTTCAAGCCGACATCGCTGACCGCGCCACGGTTGATGCCGTGCTGGCGCGTTTTGCCCCGCACGCAATCATGCACCTGGCCGCCGAGTCGCATGTGGACCGCTCCATTGACGGCCCCGCCGCATTCATCGAAACCAACATTGTCGGTACCTACAACCTGCTGGAAGCCGCTCGCGGTTATTGGGCCAAACTGCCCGCCGCCGAACGTGAGGCCTTCCGTTTCCATCACATCTCCACCGACGAGGTGTATGGCGACCTGCATGGCGTGGATGACCTGTTCACTGAAACCACACCGTACGCCCCCAGTTCGCCCTACTCGGCCAGCAAGGCGGCCTCGGACCACCTGGTACGCGCCTGGCATCGCACCTACGGCTTGCCGGTACTGCTCAGCAACTGCTCGAACAACTACGGGCCGTTCCAGTTCCCGGAAAAGCTTATCCCGCTGACGATCCTCAACGCCCTGGCCGGCAAGCCGCTGCCGGTCTATGGCAATGGCCTGCAGGTGCGTGACTGGCTGTTCGTCGAGGACCATGCCCGTGCCCTGTTGCGGGTACTGTGCGACGGTCAGGTCGGTGAGACCTACAACATCGGCGGGCACAATGAGCAGAAGAACATCGACGTGGTGCGCAGCATCTGCGCCCTGCTTGAAGAGCTGGCGCCAAACCATCCGACGGGCGTGAACCACTACGCCGACCTGATCAGCTTCGTCCAGGACCGTCCCGGGCATGACCAGCGCTACGCCATCGACGCCAGCAAGATCCAGCGTGAACTGGGCTGGACCCCGGCAGAAACCTTCCAGAGCGGGCTGCGCAAGACGGTGCAGTGGTACCTGGACAACCCGGAGTGGTGCCAACATATCCAGGATGGCAGCTATCAAGGCCAACGCCTGGGCAATAGTGATTTCAAGGACTTGATTGCATGACTAAAGGTATCGTTCTGGCGGGCGGCTCCGGCACTCGTCTGCACCCCATTACCCTGGGGCTTTCCAAGCAGCTGCTGCCGATCTACGACAAACCGATGATCTATTACCCGATCTCGGTACTGATGCTGGCCGGCATCCGCGAAATCCTGATCATTTCCACGCCACAGGACTTGCCGCAGTACCGTCAGTTGCTCGGTGACGGCAGCCAGTTCGGCGTCCAGTTCAGCTACGCCGAGCAGCCTTCGCCGGACGGCCTGGCCCAGGCGTTCCTGATTGGCGAGTCGTTCATTGGCAACGACTCGGTGTGCCTGATCCTCGGCGACAATATTTTCCACGGCCAGCGTTTCACCGAACAACTGCAACGTGCCGCCAGCCACAGTAGCGGCGCAACGGTATTTGGCTATTGGGTCAAAGACCCTGAGCGCTTCGGTGTGATCGAGTACAACGAAGAAGGCCGGGCCCTGTCGATCGAGGAAAAACCTGCGCACCCCAAGTCCAACTATGCAGTGACCGGCCTGTACTTTTACGACAATGACGTGATCGAGATCGCCAAGGGCATTACCCCTTCGGCACGCGGCGAGCTGGAAATCACTGACGTCAACAACGCGTACCTCAAGCGTGGCGACTTGCGCGTAGAGCGTTTCGGCCGTGGCTTTGCCTGGCTCGATACCGGCACCCATGACAGCCTGCTGGATGCCTCGCAATACGTGCAGACCATTGAACACCGCCAAGGCTTGAAAGTGGCCTGTCTGGAAGAGATCGCCTTCCAGCAAGGCTGGATTGATGAGGAACACCTGCTCGAACGTGCCAAGGCTTTTGGCAAGACTGGCTACGGCCAGTACCTCTACAGTTTGACCCGAGAGAACCGATGGAAGTAATCGCTACTGAGCTGCCCGACGTGCTGATCCTCGAACCAAAGGTGTTCGGTGATGCCCGTGGTTTTTTCTACGAGAGCTTCAATGCCCGCACCTTCGAGGCACTGACGGGGGTTACCACGACCTTCGTTCAGGACAACCATTCCCGCTCGCAGCGCGGCGTACTGCGCGGCCTGCATTACCAACTGGAAAACCCCCAGGGCAAACTGGTGCGGGTGGTTCAGGGCGAAATACTCGACGTGTGCGTAGATGTCCGCCGCAGCTCGCCGACCTTCGGCCGCTGGGTATCAGTACATTTGTCGGCCGAGAACCAGCGCCAATTGTGGATACCGCAAGGCTTCGCCCACGGTTTCGTAGTGCTGAGCGACAGCGCCGAGTTCCTCTACAAGACCACCGACTACTACAACCCGGCCGCCGAACGTTGCATTCGCTGGGACGACCCCGAGCTGGCCATCGACTGGCAACTGCAACAGGCCCCGCTGTTGTCGGCCAAGGACCAGGTCGGTAAAACACTGAAAGAGGCGCAAGTGTTCCCATGACAGAGGCACCGCTGAACATTCTGATCAGTGGCCAGCACGGGCAGGTCGCTCGCGAACTGCAACTGCAGTTGGCCCCACTCGGCACCCTGCACGTGCTGGGGCGCGATGCACTCGATCTGGCCCACCCGGCGCAGATCCGTCAGCAGGTACGCGCACTGGCGCCAGACCTGATCATCAACGCAGCCGCCCACACCGCAGTCGATCAGGCGGAAGCCGAGCCCGACCTGGCCTTTGCGATCAACGCCCAGGCCCCCGGGGTGTTCGCCGAAGAAGCCGCCCGCCTGGGCATCCCGTTGATTCACTACTCCACCGACTATGTCTTCGATGGTCACAAGGCCACGCCCTACACGGAAGACGACACGCCCAACCCGCTGAGCGTCTACGGACGCAGCAAGCTGGCTGGGGAAGAGGCGATCCGCGTCACCGCCTGCCAGCACTTGATCCTGCGCACCAGTTGGGTGTTCTCCCGGCACGGGCGCAACTTCCTGCTGACCATGCAGCGTTTGCTGCAGGAAAAGCCCGAATTGCGCGTGGTGGCCGACCAGATTGGCGCGCCGACCTGGGCCGGCACCATCGCCCGCAGCACCCGCGCCCTGATCGAGCGCTGGCAGGCCGGTCAGGCAGGCGACTGGGGTACCTATCACCTGACGGCGCAAGGCGAAACGTCCTGGTTCGGCTTTGCCCAGGCCATTGCCGAACACCTTCAGGCCCAGGGCAAATCCTGCGCCCGACTGCTGCCGATCCCTTCCAGCGAGTACCCGACTCCGGCACAGCGCCCACTCAACTCGCGCCTGGACTGCAGCCGCCTGCAACAGCAATGGCACGTCAGCCAGCCAGACTGGCGGCAGGCACTGATCGACTGCCTGAAGTAGCGCATAATGCGCCTGATTCCATTGGCGCATTTGCAATGACCATGACCCCGACCGTTCCCCGTCGCCCACGCTGGCGCAGCCTGGCCATCGTGGCCTTGTTCCTCGCTCCACTGCTATGGCCGCTGCAACACCTGGCCGAGCGTTACTATCAGGACGAGTTGGCCGGGCAAAATCGTCAGACCCTCGATCTGTACGTGGCCAACTTGCTGGGCACCCTGCACCGCTATGAAACCCTGCCGCAGATCCTCGGCGACCTGCCGGCCTTGCGTGCCGTGCTCAAAGACCCGATGCGCCTGGAAACCCTGACCAACGCCAATCGCCTGCTCAAGGACATCAGCGCCCAGACCGGTGCCGAAGTGATGTACCTGATGGACACCAATGGCAATACCCTGGCGGCCTCCAACTGGGACAAACGCGACACGTTCATCGGCCGTAACTTTGCCTTCCGCCCCTACTTCAGCGATGCCCTTGCCGGACGCCTGGGGCGCTTTTTCGGCCAGGGCACCACTTCGGCCAAACGCGGCTACTTCTTTGCCGGCGCCGTACATGACGGCGAACGAGTGATCGGTGCGCTGGTGGTCAAGGTCGACCTGGATCACACCGAAACCCTCTGGGGTAAAACCCCGGAACAACTGCTGCTGACCGACCAGAATGGCGTAGTGATCCTCACCTCTCGCCCCGACTGGCGTTTCCGCGCCACCCGGCCGCTGACCGATGCCGAACGCGCTGCAATTGCCGCGATCCAACCCTACCCGACGCTGACGCCCAAACCGCTGAACCTCGATCCCAAAGCCTGGCTGATCCAGACCCGGACGATCGAGGAAACCGGCTGGCAGGTGAGCATTCTTGCCCCGCGAACCCTGATCGACCGCTCGGTAAGCACCGTGCTGGCCATCGGTGGCGCCACACTGCTGGTGTTGATGTTGCTGCTCGGGCTGATCATGCAGCGGCGGCGTCACTACATGGACCGTATCGACTTTGAAGCGCGCGCCCGCCAGGAGCTGGAGCAACGGGTTATCGAGCGAACCGCCGACCTTGAAGGCCTGAACAGCCGGCTGAAAAACGAAGTGCTGGAGCGCGAGCAGGCCCAACAGGAACTGGTTCGCGCACAGGATGAACTGGTCCAGGCCGGCAAACTGTCGGTACTCGGCACGATGTCCGCGAGCATCAGCCACGAACTCAATCAGCCGCTGGCGGCCATACGCAGTTATGCCGAGAACGCGGAAATCCTGCTGGACCATCAGCGCACCGAAGACGCTCGCAGCAACCTGAAACTGATCGGCGAACTGACCGGCCGCATGGCCTCGATCATCGCCCATCTGCGCGCATTTGCCCGGCGTGACCGCCACGCCCCCGAAAGCGTGGCCCTGCAACCGGCCCTGGACGATGCCCTGGCCCTGCTGGCCAAACGGCGGCGGGCAATGGCGGTGGAACTGGTGCGCGACCTGCCAGAGGCCACACTCTGGGTACAGGCTGGTGAAACCCGCTTGCGCCAGGTGCTCGGCAACCTGCTGGCCAACGCCCTCGATGCCCTGACCGAGAAGGCCAACCCACGCAAACTGTGGTTAAGTGCCGAACGCAAGGACGACAACGTCTACCTGTACATTCGCGACAACGGCCCGGGCTTCAGTAGCGAGGCCATGGCGCGTGCCCGCGAACCGTTTTTCACGACCAAGACCCGCACTCAGGGCCTTGGCCTGGGGCTGGCGATCTGCGATACCTTGATGCGTGCGCTCGGTGGCGAACTGCTGCTGGCCAATCACCCGGAGGGTGGCGCGCTGCTGACCCTGAAACTGCGCGTGGCCAAACCCGGCGCCAACCTGCAAACCTCGGAGGACCCATCGGCATGACGACCGAGCCGCTCATCGATAGCCGTACACAGGTGATTCTGGTCGATGACGATCCGCACCTGCGTCAGGCGCTGAGCCAGACCCTCGACCTCGCCGGTCTCAAGGTCATGCCCCTGAGCGACGCCCAGGGCCTGGCCCGACGCATCGAAGCCGATTGGCCGGGTGTGGTGGTGAGCGATATTCGCATGCCTGGCATCGATGGCCTCCAGTTGCTCGAACAGCTGCATGGGCAGGATCCGGAGCTGCCCGTGCTGTTGATCACCGGTCACGGTGATGTGCCATTGGCCGTGCAAGCCATGCGTGCCGGGGCCTACGACTTTCTCGAGAAACCTTTCGCCAGCGACGCCTTGCTCGACAGCGTGCGCCGGGCCTTGGCCTTGCGCCGCCTGGTACTGGACAACCGCAGCCTGCGCATGGCCCTGAGCGATCGCCAGGCGCTGAGCACACGGCTGGTCGGGCAATCGGCCCCGATGCTGCGCCTGCGTGAGCAGATTGGCGCGCTGGCCCCGACCCGGGCCGACGTGTTGATTCTCGGCGAAACCGGCGCAGGCAAGGAAGTGGTCGCGCGTGCCCTGCACGACCTGTCGAGCCGCCGCGATGGCCCGTTCGTGGCCATCAACGCCGGCGCACTGGCGGAGTCGGTGGTCGAGAGCGAACTGTTTGGCCATGAGCCCGGGGCCTTCACCGGGGCGCAGAAACGCCGCATCGGCAAGTTCGAGTTCGCCAACGGCGGCACGTTGTTCCTCGACGAGATCGAAAGCATGAGCCTGGATGTTCAGGTCAAGTTGCTGCGCCTGCTGCAAGAGCGTGTGGTCGAGCGCCTGGGCGGCAACCAGCTGATCCCGCTGGACATCCGCATCATCGCTGCCACCAAGGAAGACCTTCGCCAGGCTGCCGATCAGGGCCGCTTCCGCGCTGACCTGTACTACCGCCTGAACGTCGCGCCGCTGCGTATTCCGCCCCTGCGCGAACGGGGTGAAGACATCTTGCTGCTGTTCCAGCATTTTGCCGATGCGGCCAGCCAACGCCACGGCCTGCCCGGCCATACCCTGCAACCCGCGCAACGTACCCTGCTCATGCGCCATGACTGGCCAGGCAATGTGCGCGAACTGCAGAACGCGGCAGAGCGCTTCGCCCTGGGTCTGGAATTGGCCCTGGACGGCAACAACCCCAGCGAACCGCTGGCAGCCGAGCCGACACCGGGCAGCGGTAATCTGAGTGATCAGGTCGAGTATTTCGAGCGCTCGCTGATCGCCGCCGAACTGGCCCGTTCACACAGCTCACTGCGCAGCCTGGCCGAGGCCCTGGGCATCCCGCGCAAAACCCTGCACGACAAGTTGCGCAAGCATGGCCTGAATTTCGCCGACAGCCACAGCAGCGGCACTGATGATCTTGAGGAGAACCGCCCGTGACCACCGACAACCAGTACCTGGAAGCCCTCCTGCACAACGACATTCCCCTCACCCGGGAAATGGGCTTGCAGGTACTTGATTGGCAGCCACAGCGCCTGCGCCTGCAGTTGCCCTTGGCAGCCAACGTCAATCACAAGAGCACCATGTTCGGCGGCAGCCTGTACTGCGCTGCCGTGCTGGTCGGTTGGGGCTGGCTGCACATGCGCCTGCGCGAGGCCGGTATCGACGACGGTCACATCGTCATTCAGGAAGGCCAGATCAACTATCCGCTGCCCGTCACCGGTGCGGCCATCGCTCAATGCGAGGCCCCCGATGAGAAGGTCTGGAACAAGTTCATCGCCACGTACCAGCGCTATGGCCGGGCCCGCCTGAACCTGAATACTCAGGTGCGCAACGCCGGCAGCGAAGAGGATGCCGTGCGCTTCAGCGGGCAGTACGTGCTACATCGCTGAGGCGAGCTTGAGCAGGTCGTTGCGCCACGCCGCAGCGGCCGGCAACGCCAAGAAAAACGCATTGAGTAACGATTCACGCGGCGGGTAGCTGAACACCTGACCATCCAGGCCCAGCACTTCACCACCGGCGCCTTCCAGCACACCCTGGGCTGCCGCGGTATCCCACTGCGAGGTCGGTGCCAGACGTGGGTAACAATCGGCGCTGCCTTCAGCCAGCAGACAGAACTTCAGCGAACTGCCGATATTGGCCAGTTGCAAGTCGCCCAGCGTGCCGCTGAGACCGGCCAACAAGTGCTCCTGCTGTGGGCTGGTATGACGGCGACTGGCGACCACGGTAAAGCTTTCGCCCGCTGGCGGTGCCAGACGAACCTGAATGGGCTGTATCTCGCCACCG
Source organism: Pseudomonas laurentiana (assembly GCF_014648275.1). Taxonomy (GTDB): domain Bacteria; phylum Pseudomonadota; class Gammaproteobacteria; order Pseudomonadales; family Pseudomonadaceae; genus Aquipseudomonas; species Aquipseudomonas laurentiana. The sequence continues at coordinate 352,117 of NZ_BMQU01000001.1, read as the reverse complement.
CGCTCGGCACGCCAGGCCCCAAGCCCTTTACCACCGAAATAGCAGCGGCCACTGGTCGGCATGGCAACCACACCGAACAGCACGTGGCCCTGTTCGATCAGTGCGATGTTGACGGTGAATTCCTCGCTGCCTGCAATGAACTCCTTGGTACCGTCCAGCGGGTCGACCAGCCACCAGCGCTGCCAGGTCTGACGTTCGCTCAAGGGAATATCGCAATCCTCTTCGGACAGCACCGGAATATCCGGGGCCAGCGCCTGCAGGCCACTGGCAATCACCTGGTGCGCGGCCATATCCGCAGCCGTCACCGGCGAGGCATCGGCTTTGGCCGTCACCGCCACATTGACCCGCCAGAACGGCAGAATGGCATCGCCTGCACGGCGGGCCAGGTCGACGACCTCCGTCATCAACGCGTTCAGATTCAACTCGCTCATGGGACAAACACTCCGCGCTGGGTCAGCAGGTCACGCGCCAGGTACAGCGCCGCCAGCGCTCGCCCTTCGGAAAACTGCGGATGTTGTGCCAGCGAGGCCAGATCTCGCAGGTTGACCTTGTCGACCCGCATCGGTTCTGGCTCATCGCCTTCAAGGCGCTCTTCATAGAGGTCGCTGGCCAGCACCACCTGGATTTTCTGGCTCATGTAGCCCGGCGACAACGACAGTTCGGTCAGGTGCTCCAGTTGCCGGGCACCGAAGCCGGCCTCCTCCTTGAGCTCACGGTCGGCAGCCGCCAACACATCTTCACCCGGCTCGATCAGCCCCTTGGGCAACGACAACTCGTACTCGTCGGTGCCGCCGCAGTATTCCTCAACCAACACCGCGTGTTCGGCATCGAGCATCGCCACGATCATCACCGCCCCATAACCATTGCCACGCCCGACTAATCGCTCATAGGTGCGCTCGGCACCGTTGGCAAAGCGCAGTTGCACCGCTTCGACACGAAATAGACGGCTGCTGGCGACAATCTCGCGAGCAAGGACTGTGGGTTTCTGGCGCATGGGTGGCGGCTCCTTGGCGTGAACGCGGTACTATACCGTGGCTTGCCCGGCCTCTGCGCCCGACTGACCGAGAATCTTTCATGCCTGCCCTGAACTGGAGCGACATCGATACCGTTCTACTCGATATGGACGGGACCCTGCTCGACCTGCACTACGACAACCACTTCTGGCTGGAACACCTGCCACAGCGCTATGCCGAACTGCATGGCGTGAGCCGGGCCATGGCCGAACTGGAACTGCAGCCGCTGTTTGAAAAGAACGCCGGCTCGCTGAACTGGTACTGCCTGGACTTCTGGAGCGCCGAGCTGAACCTGCCGATTCGCGAACTGAAGCTGGAAACCGCCGACCTGATCGCCCTGCGCCCGGACGCCGACGTGTTCCTCGCGGCCGTCCGCGATGCCGGCAAGCGAGTGGTGCTGATCACCAACGCCCACCGCGACTCGCTCTCGGTGAAGCTGGAGCGGGTGGCACTGGCGCCCTATTTCGAGCGTCTGATCAGTTCCCACGACTACGGTTTCCCCAAGGAAGATGCGCAGTTCTGGAACGCCCTGCAGGCCGACATCAACTTCGACCCGGCACGCAGCCTGTTCATTGACGACACCCTGGCGATCCTGCGCAGCGCCCGGGCCTTTGGGGTTGCACACCTGCTTGCGGTACGCCAGCCCGACAGCCGCAAAGGCCCGCGAGACACCCAAGAGTTCGCTGCGCTGGACGACTATCGGACGTTGCTCGAAGGGCTCGGTTAGAATGCCTCGCCTGCCCTGAGCCATGGAGGAGCGCCGATGGACATCAAACAGCTGAAATTCCTGATCGCCCTGGATGAAACCCGCCACTTCGGCCAAGCGGCCGCATTGTGCCACGTAACCCAGCCAACCCTGTCGATGCGCCTGCGCAACCTGGAGCAGGAACTGGGTCTGGCCCTGGTCAATCGTGGCCAACGCTTCGAAGGGTTCACCGCCCAGGGTGAGCGGGTGCTGGCCTGGTCCCGTTCGGTGCTGGCCGCCTACGACGGCTTGTACGCCGAAGCGGCTGCCTGCCGTGGGCATCTGGTCGGCACGTTGCGCCTGGGCGTGGTGCCTCTGTCGAGCTTCGATCCGCTGCCACTGCTGCAGCGCCTGCACAGCCAGCATCCACAGTTGTGCTTTGAACTGAGCGCGCTGAGCTCCGAACAGATTCTTGAACAGTTGGCGAGTAACCGGCTTGACCTTGGTGTGTCATACCTGGAGCGCCTGGATAACGAACGTTTCGAGTCCCTGGCACTGGGTGAAACCCGCATGGGCCTGCTGTATGACCCGGCGCACTTCAGCTTCGACGAGCAGCCACTCAGTTGGCAGGCATTGACCGAGCTGCCTTTGGGCCTGCTCACTGCTGGCATGCACTTTCGCCAGTCGATCGACCACAATTTCCACAGCCGTGGCCTGAACCCGCAACCCCTGTTGCAAACCGATGCGGTCCATCAACTGGTACAAGCGGTGAATGGCGGCCTGTGTTGCGCGATCATGCCGCTGGCTACCGGCCTGGAGGCCTTGACCGAGCGCCTGCGCCTGCAACCCATCGAGCAGGCCAATACCCTGGCACCGCTGGGCCTGATCATGCGCCGCAGCGCACCACGCTCGGCCCTGGCCGAAGCCTGCTTCAGCGAGTACCGCCACCTACGGGACGAGGCTTGATCGACCCGCTCTATCACGGCATCAGTATTAGCGATTAGACGATACCTGAGCACAAGCCTAGGCTTAAGACTGATCAGCCGCCGGTACGTGTGCCATGACCCTAAAACGCCCCACCTGCACGGCGACCACTGAGCTGGTAACGCCAGCGGCCAGCAACGACTACGCGTTCCACGACCTCGAAGACAGCCCGCCGACCTATACCGCACTGGCCGAGGAAGTGGCACTGGCGATTGCCTATAACGGCATCAGCCAGGCGGTCATGCTGGTCAGCCCCACCGACCTTGAAGACTTCATCGTTGGCTTCAGCATTGGCAGCGGCATCGCCGACGCCAGTGAGATTTATGACATCACGCTCAGCGGCAGCGGCTCGGCCCTGCACGCGGAGGTGGAGATCGCCAGCCGGGCGTTCTGGAACCTCAAGAATCAACGTCGACAACTGGCCGGCACCAGCGGCTGCGGCCTGTGCGGGGTCGAAGCACTGGAGCAGGCGCTGCCCGAACTCAATGTACTGCCTGGCGCACCGTTGCCACCGGCCGCCTGGCTGACCGACCTGCGCCAGCGCATCAGTGCCTTCCAGCCCCTGGGCCAACACTGCGGCGCAGTGCACGCCGCGTTGTTCATGGATGCTGACGGCGAGCTGCTGTTGGGCCGCGAAGATATTGGCCGGCACAACGCCCTCGACAAACTGATCGGGGCCCTTGTACGCCAACGCATCGACACCCAGGGTGGCCTGGCCATCGTCACCAGCCGCTGCAGCCTGGAGCTGATCCAGAAGGTGCTGCGTGCTGGTATCCAGACCCTGGTCAGCTTGTCTGCACCGACCGGCCTGGCCCTGCAATGGGCCCGCCAACACAACCTCAACCTTATTCATCTGCCACAACGTAGTGCGCCGCGGGTATACAGCCCTGCGCGGGAGAGCCGAACGTGAACCTGCCTCATCAAGCCGACCAGAAACCTGCTCCACGCTACAAGCCTTACCGCGGCGCCGCGGGTGGCTGGGGTGCGTTACGCAGCGTAGCCCAAGCCTGGATTGGCAGTGACAACGCGCTGAAGAACATTCGTGCGCTGCTCAAGACCAACCAGAATGGCGGCTTGGACTGCCCGGGCTGTGCCTGGGGCGACTCGCCGGAAAGCGGCATGGTCAAGTTCTGCGAGAACGGCGCCAAGGCGGTGAACTGGGAAGCGACCAAACGCCGGGTCGATGCTGCGTTCTTCGCCCGCTACAGCGTCACCTCGCTGCTGCAGCAAAGCGATTACTGGCTTGAATACCAGGGCCGGCTCACCGAGCCGATGAGCTACGACCCTACCACCGACCGCTACCAGCCGATCAGTTGGGAGGCCGCTTTCGCCCTGATCGCCCGACACCTGAAGAACCTGGCAAGTCCGGATCAGGCCGAGTTCTACACCTCGGGCCGCGCCAGCAACGAAGCCGCGTTTATCTACCAGTTGTTCGTACGCGCCTATGGCACCAACAACTTTCCAGACTGCTCGAACATGTGCCACGAAGCCAGCGGTGTGGCACTGGGGCAAAGTGTCGGCGTCGGCAAAGGCACCGTGACGTTCGACGACTTCGAACATGCCGAGGCGATCTTCGTCTGGGGCCAGAACCCCGGCACTAACCATCCACGGATGCTTGAACCACTGCGTGAAGCGGTCAAGCGGGGCGCCCAGGTGATCTGCATCAACCCGCTCAAGGAGCGTGGCCTGGAACGCTTCCAGCACCCGCAGCACCCCTTGGAGATGCTTACCAACGGTGACCGCCCGACCAACACAGCGTACTTTCGCCCGGCACTCGGCGGCGACATGGCGGTACTGCGCGGCATGGCCAAGTACCTGCTGCAGTGGGAACGCGAAGCCCAGGCCAGTGGTGCGCCGGCCGTGTTCGACCACGCGTTCATCGCCCAACACAGCGCGGGTGTCGACGATTACCTGGCAATGGTCGAGGCCACGCCCTGGGAGCAGATCGTCGCACAGTCGGGCCTGAGCCTTGCCGAGATCGAACAGGCTGCGCAGATGTACCGCAAGGCTGGCAAGGTCATCATGTGCTGGGCCATGGGCATCACGCAGCACCGACATTCAGTGGCAACCATTCAGGAAATCGCCAACCTGATGTTGCTGCGCGGCAACGTGGGTGTGCCAGGCGCTGGCCTGTGCCCGGTCCGTGGCCATAGCAACGTACAGGGCGACCGCACCATGGGCATCAATGAACGCCCACCGGTGGCCTTGCTCGACGCGCTGGAAAAGCGCTTCGGCTTCAAGGTGCCTCGGCACAATGGCCACAACACCGTCGAGGCCATCGGTGCGATGCTTGCTGGTCAGGCCAAGGTATTTATCGGGCTGGGCGGCAACTTCGCCCAGGCCACCCCGGACAGCGAACGCACTGCCCAAGCCCTGCGCAACTGCGCACTGACCGTGCAGATCAGCACCAAGCTCAACCGCAGCCACCTGATCCACGGCAAGGACGCACTGATCCTGCCATGCCTGGGCCGCACCGACATCGACCTGCAAGCCGAAGGCGCCCAGGCGGTCACGGTGGAAGATTCGTTCAGCATGGTGCATGCCTCCAATGGGCAACTGCAGCCGTTGTCGCGGCAGATGCGCTCAGAGCCTGCAATCATCGCGGGTATCGCCGCCGCTACCCTCGGTGCGCAACCGGTGGACTGGCACTGGCTGGTGGCCGATTACGCGCGCATCCGCGACCTGATCAGCCAGACCCTTCCTGGGTTTGAGGATTTCAACCAGCGCCTGGCACGCCCCGGCGGCTTTTACCTGGGCAACAGCGCCAGTCAGCGTCAATGGAGTACTGCCAGTGGCAAGGCCAACTTCAAGGCCAACGCCCTGCCTGATGATCTGCTGCACGAGCGTGTACGTGCCAGTGGCCAGGTACCGGACCTGATCATGCAGTCGATGCGCTCCCACGATCAGTACAACACCACGATCTATGGCCTGGACGACCGCTACCGTGGCGTCAAAGGCCAACGCGATGTGTTGTTTGCCAACGAGGCCGACATCATTCGCCTGGGCTTTCGTCCGGGGCAAAAGGTGGATATCGTGTCGCTCTGGAGCGATGACCGTGAGCGTCGAGTCAAAGACTTCACCCTGCTCGCCTTCGACATTCCTGCCGGGCAGGCAGCGGCCTATTACCCCGAGGTGAATCCATTGGTGCCGCTGGAAAGCGTCGGCGATGACAGCCATACGCCCACCTCGAAATTCATCGCGATCAAACTGCTCGCAGCCAGCGAAACGGCACGAATCATCTAACCGGTTTCTGCCCACAAAAAAGGCCCTGACACCACTGCCAGGGCCTTTCCCGAAGTAGCTCAGACACGCGAAATTCGAGAAAGTTTCAGCTAAAAAACAGTAAGTTAGCGATTTGTGCACAAGTCGTGTTACTCGTCGGATTCCCGTTGCCAGCCCCCTCTCCGAGCCTCAGGATCGCCTCGTCATCCCTCTGAGGCTCTCTTAGATGAAGAAGTACTCCTCGATTCTCTTGTTGTCCCTCGGCCTGCTCAGTGGCGTTGCCTCGGCAGGCGGCACCACCGAAGCCGGTATTGGCGGCGCATTGGGTGGGGTATTGGGCTCGGTCGTCGGCCAGTCGATTGGCGGCAGTACCGGCTCTGCAATCGGTGCAGGCCTCGGCGGCGCAGCAGGCGGTGCTGTCGGCGCGAACAAGCACAGCCGTGGCGAAGCGGCCATCGGTGGCGCACTGGGCGCCGCTGGCGGTAACGTCGTCGGCCGCAGCATGGGCGGCACCACAGGCAGCCTGATCGGCGCAGCCGCTGGTGGCGGTGTCGGTGGCGCACTGGGTAACCACATGGGCAAAGAAGCCGATGAAGAAGACTACCGTGGACGTGGTTACCGCGGCCGCGACTACGACGACCGTCGTTACTACCATGACCGTGGCCATCACTACGGCCACCGCAAGCACTATCGTCGCTGGCACGATGACGACTGATAGCACCGCGACAGCGACCTGAAAGCCCGCGGTCATCACGTCACTGGCTTAAGCCAAATACCTAACGGTTCACCACCCTGGCGAACCGCTGGCATCCACCCGGAGCGCACGCTCCGGGTGCGTTGCAGAACACTGACAGACCTGCCGAAATACACCCTCCCGCCGTACAGACTGCTGTACCGACCTTGCCTGATACCAACGGCTCAAGGGGAGTCCTGATGTGGGCTCACCGGGCTGACCGCTATCATCCAACGTCCTCAGATCAGGCAAAACGCTGCCCAAACAACTGAAACCGAGCATTATCGCCCGCATCGTCCGCCTGCACATTCACGACGAACCGGGCCTGGTGCTGTTTGCCGTGCGCGAGGGCATCATTCGCTTGAACGACTAAGCCTGTTGGAGCGCCTGCAAGGCCTCCTGCAGGCGTTTTGGCAGGCTTGCCGGGTTGCCCGTCGCACGTTCGACGAACACCTGCACCAGACGTCCTGCAGCACAGGCCTGTGCCTCATCGGCCTTGAACAATGCCACGGCATATTCGACGCTACTGCCGGCCAGGCGACTCACGCGCAGGCCGACTTCCAGCGTTTCGGGAAACACCGCCGAGGCGAAAAAATCGCAGGACGAGCTCACGACAAAACCCACCACTTCTCCGTCTTGCGGGTCCAGTTCGGCACGCTCGATCAAATACGCCTGCAACGCACTGTCAAAGAACGCATAGACCATGGCACCGGCAATATGACCCTGTGCATCCGTGTCCTGCCAGCGTGTCTGGACAGGATAAAAATGATGGTAATGCTGACGCTGGATCGTCTCGGACATACCGTCTCTCCTGATGCGCACTCTGTGGGATGCAGGCTTGCCTGCGATGGCGTCGGCGCGGTGTCAGTGAGTACCCGGGCCTGCACCGCTGGCGCGCCAACGTCTCACTGGGATCAACGCCAGAATGTTTTGGGCCTAAAAAAACAAACCCCCGCTAAAAAGCGGGGGTTCTTCAGTACGCTGGCGACAACTTACAGTTGTGGGCCGGCGTTCTTGATGGCATCGGAAACGTCGAACTTCTTGAAGTTCTCGATGAACAGCTTGGCCAGGCCTTTGGCTGCCTCATCGTAAGCCGCTTTGTCAGCCCAGGTGTTGCGTGGGTTGAGCAGAACGGTTTCGACGCCTGCAACGGCCTTCGGCACGTCCAGGTTGATGATGTCCAGGTGTTCGGTTTCAGCACCGATCAGAGCGCCGCTCTGGATCGCTGCGATCACCGCACGGGTAGTCGGGATGTTGAAGCGCTTGCCGACACCGTAGCCACCACCGGTCCAGCCAGTGTTGACCAGGTAGACCTTGGAGTCGAAGCCGCGGATACGCTTGATCAGCAGCTCGGCATATTCGCCAGCCGGACGCGGGAAGAACGGTGCGCCGAAGCAGGTGGAGAAGGTCGACTTGATGCCGGAACCCGAACCCATTTCGGTGGAGCCAACCAGCGCGGTGTAACCCGACAGGAAGTGGTAGGCAGCCTGCTCTTCGCTGAGGATCGATACTGGCGGCAGTACGCCGGTCAGGTCGCAGGTCAGGAAGATGACGGCGTTTGGCTCGCCACCGAGGTTTTTCGGTGCGCGCTTCTCGATCAGCTCACGCGGATAGGCCGCACGGCTGTTCTGAGTCAGGCTGTCGTCTGCGTAGTCGGCTTTCTTGGTGACCGGGTCGATGACCACGTTCTCCAGAACAGCACCGTGCTGGATCGCTTTCCAGATGACCGGCTCGTTCTTCTCGGACAGGTCGATGCACTTGGCATAGCAACCGCCTTCGATGTTGAACACCACGCCTTCACCCCAGCCGTGCTCGTCGTCACCGATCAGGTAACGGCTTTCGTCAGCCGACAGGGTGGTTTTACCGGTGCCGGACAGGCCGAAGAACAGGGTCACGTCGCCCTCTTCGCCCATGTTGGCCGCGCAGTGCATTGGCAGCACGTCGGCCGCTGGCAGCAGGAAGTTCTGTACCGAGAACATCGCTTTCTTCATCTCGCCGGCGTAACGCATGCCAGCGATCAGTACCTTCTTGGCGGCGAAGTTGATGATCACGGTGCCGTCGGAGTTGGTGCCATCACGCTCTGGCTCGCAGACGAAGTTCGGCGCGTTGATGATCTGCCATTCCTGCTTGGCGCCCGGGTTGTAGGTTTCCGGATTGATGAACAGGCAGCGGCCAAACAGATTGTGCCACGCCGTCTCGGTGGTCATCTTGACCGCCAGGTAGTGTGCTTCGTCGGAGCCGACATGCACATGGGAAACGAAACGCTCACGCTCGTTGACGTAGGCCTCGACGCGGTTCCACAGGGCATCGAACTTGTCGGCCGGGAACTTGCGGTTGATCGGGCCCCAGGCAATGGCGTCCTGAGTGGTTGGTTCTTCTACGATGAAACGGTCAACCGGCGAACGACCGGTGCGGTGACCGGTTTTCACGACGAGGGCGCCAGTATCGGCCAGCTCACCTTCACCGCGGTTCAGGGCTTCTTGTACCAGCTCGTCGACACTCAGATCGGTGTACACGGCGTTGTTGGCTTGCGTCATGAGATTCCCCATCCGGCCTGAGGCCGAGTGCTCCAAACGTTTTGTAGTAGAACTTTTTAAACTACTACAGCGAAAAAAGTGGCCGGATTATGCCAGAAACGCCCAAAAAAAGTAGAGCCCTCCTGTCAGAACGGCGCTTTTCCGCCGTTCGACAGGACTTTTACCTGAAGTTAAACGTTTCAGTGACGAGTATCTGACGGCGACTCAACGCCCGCGCCCACGAACAATTGCGCCACATCGCTGGCATCGAACAGGTAGCGTTCGTTGCAGAACTGGCAATCGATCTCGATATGGCCGCCATGCTCGACCACCAACTGCTGGGCATCTTCCTGGCCAAGGCTGACCAGCGCATTCCCCGAGCGTTCGCGCGAGCAGCTGCAACGGAAACGCAGCGGCTGGATATCGAACAGGCGCACGGCTTCTTCGTGGTAGAGGCGATGAAGGAGGGTTTCGTTACTCAGGCTGAGCAGTTCTTCAGCCGTCAGGGTGCTGGCCAGCGCCGTGACGTGCTGCCAGCTGGCGGCGCGATCGTCTTCATCTTTCTGGCGATCGGCAGGCAGCTGTTGAAGCAACATGCCCCGGGCGCGCTTGCCATCGGCCTTGAGCCAGAAGCGCGTGCCGACCTGCTGGGACATGACGAAGTAGTTGGTGAAGCACTGCGACAGGTCCTCCCCGTCGAGATCCACCAGGCCCTGATAACGCTGGCCGTTGGCCGGGTCGACTGTCAGGGCAAGTACACCGTTGGGCATCAGCTCGTTCAGCGTCGCCGTGTCGCTTATCTGGTCAGCATGGTAATGAGCCAGGCCGCGAATATCGCGCTCGCTCGAACACTCGATCATCAGCAGCGGAACCGGGCCTTCGGAGCGCGCCTGCAGAATCAGCAGCCCATCGAACTTCAGCGTGCCGACCAGCAACGCCGCCGCCGCCATCAGTTCCCCGAGCAGCAGCGCGACAGGCTCGGGATAGGTGTGCTTGGCCAATACTTCGGCGTAACTACGCTCGAGTGCGACCATTTCACCGCGAACATCGCTTTCGTCGAAGATGAAGCGTTGGGTGTAGTCGGTATCCGGCAAATCGTGCATGGGTTCTGGCTTTCTAAGAGGATGACAAAATAATTGGGATGGGCCATCTAGGACCCCTTCAGGGCACCTGCGGGTGCCAGGGTGTACTGCGTGACCGATTATTTTATGGGCAATCGGCCACTGTTCCAAGCGAAGCAGGACAGGTGCACACCGATACCTCACACCCTTGTCTACTCTGTTTCCGGCGGCAGCCTTTTGACCAGCGCCTTCGCAGGCCTTTCGACGAGTGGCAATGCCGGTCGCCCAAAAGGCCTAGTTGGAAGCGTCGTGAAACTGATGGAGCTGGCGACGCTGCTTCTTGGTGGGCCGCCCGTCGGTGGTCACCCCCAGCGCGCCGGCCTTGCGCAGGGCCGCCGCCTGCTCACGGCGGGCAATACTCTGCGCAGTTTCCTCATACAGGGCCTGGGCCTCAGGCGCGCCGCGGCGCACCACCGACAGAGCCTTGACCACGATCGTTCGCTCGTCAAACCCCGTGCGCAAGACAAACTCATCGCCCACCCGCGGCTCCTTGCCTGGCTTGCAACGCTCGCCCCGGCAATGCACCTTGCCACTTTCGATGGCCGCCTTGGCCAGTGCACGGGTCTTGTAGAAGCGTGCCGCCCACAGCCATTTGTCCAGGCGGACCTTGTCGTCATCTTCAGGCTTTTGTGCCATCTCGTTTCCTCCCTCCTAATCTGCAATGGAACTGTACTACCGTAACTGGCGGATGCAAAAAGTACGCGGCGTGCTTACAGTTCACCGATTATTTGAGCGGGTTGAGCAATTTGAAGACATTTGACCATTTGACCGTGATCGGTCTGCGCGAGTGGGTGGCGCTGCCCGACCTCGGGGTAGCCGGCCTGCGCGCGAAAATCGACACCGGTGCCAGCACCTCAAGCCTGCATGCCACCGAAATCGAGCCGTTCGAGCGTGACGGTCAGCGCTGGGTTCGCTTCAATGCACACCTGGGCTCAGTCGTGCAGCTGCGCCATCGGCACTGTGAAGCGCCGCTGGTAGCCATGAAAACCATCAAGAGTTCCAACGGTCAGGCCCAGATCCGTTATGTAATCCGCACGCGCCTGGCACTCGGCGACCGGGTCTGGGACGTCGAGTTCACCCTGGCCTGCCGCAAGGCGATGCGCTATCGCCTGCTACTCGGCTCCAAAGCCCTGGTTGATGGCCAATTGGTGGTCAACCCCGGGCTCAAATATGTTCAGGACAAGCCGGCCTCTCCGGCCTCCCCCTTTCCCTCCACAGGTGTTGCATGAAGATCGCTGTGCTGTCGCGAAACCCGCGTCTGTATTCCACTCGTCGTCTGGTCGAAGCCGGTACCCAACGCGGCCATGAGATGGTCGTGATCGACACGCTACGCGCCTACATGAATATCGCCAGCCACAAACCGCAGATCCACTACCGCGGCAAACCACTCGAGGACTTCGATGCCGTCATCCCGCGGATCGGCGCCTCGGTAACGTTCTACGGCTGCGCCGTACTGCGCCAGTTTGAAATGATGGGCGTGTTTCCGCTCAATGAGTCGGTGGCCATTGCCCGCTCGCGGGACAAGCTACGCTCGTTGCAGTTGCTGTCGCGCCGTGGTGTCGGCCTGCCAATCACCGGTTTTGCGCATTCGCCGGACGACATCCCCGACCTGATACAGATGGTCAATGGGGCGCCGCTGGTGATCAAGGTGCTCGAGGGTACCCAAGGCATTGGCGTCGTGCTGTGCGAAACCACCAAGGCCGCCGAATCGGTGATCGAGGCCTTCATGGGCCTGAAGCAGAACATCATGGTTCAGGAGTACATCAAGGAGGCCGGCGGTGCCGACATTCGCTGCTTCGTGGTTGGCGACAAGGTCATCGCCTCGATGAAACGCCAGGCCAAACCGGGGGAATTCCGCTCGAACCTGCATCGAGGTGGTACTGCCAGCCTGATCAAGATCACCCCGGAAGAGCGCATGACCGCCATTCGCGCAGCCAAGGTCATGGGCCTGACGGTGGCCGGTGTGGATATCCTGCGTTCCAACCATGGCCCGCTGGTGATGGAGGTGAACTCCTCTCCCGGCCTGGAAGGCATCGAAGTCACCACCGGCAAGGACGTTGCCGGGATGATCATCGAGCACCTGGAGAAGAATGGCGGGCCACACCTGACCCGCACCAAGGGTAAGGGCTAAACCGCGTCCCTGGGCAGCAACAAGCCCAGGGGCAGGCGCACCCGCGCTTCCAGGCCGCCACCGGAGCGGTTACGCAACTCGACATTGCCACCGTGCTGGGCCGCGATTCGCTTGACGATCGCCAGGCCCAGCCCGGTGCCCTTGCCACTGCGGGCACGGTCGCCGCGAATGAACGGGTTGAAGATGCCTTCCAGCTCGCTCGGGTCAATGCCGGCACCACGGTCCAGCACACTCAGCACCACGTAGGGTGCACTGCTGTCACCTGAGACATAGGCAGCCACTTCGACGCCCTTGCCCGCGTGATACAGGGCGTTGCCAATCAAGTTGTTCAACATGCGCTTGAGCGAAACCCGACGCAACGGAAACGGCGGAATCGGCTCCAGGCACAGGCGTACCCGCTCTTCCGGTTGATTGAAGGGTGCCACCACCTCACGCACCAGATCGCTGAGATCGACCTCCTCCACCGGCTCGTCGCGACCGTCACGAATGAACGCCAGGAACTGGTCGAGAATGGCGTCCATGTCCTCGATGTCGCGCACCATGCCGTCAGTCAGTTCACTGTCGTTGCTCATCAACGACAGCGACAGGCGCAACCGGGTCAACGGCGTACGCAAGTCATGGGACACACCGGCCAGCATCAATTCGCGCTCACGCCCGGCCTGCTCGACATCCTCGGCCATCTGGTTGAACGCCCGATACACTTCGGTCATTTCGCTGGGGGTATCGCTGATGGGCAGGCGTACGCTGCGCCCCTGACCCAACTGCCGGGCAGCAAACACCAGACGCTTGAGCGGCTGATTGAGCTGACGCACGAAAATCCAGGCCGACGCTGTGGACAACAGGCCGATGGCCAGGAACCAACCCAGTACGCTCCAGATTTTCTGGCCGCGCAACGGATGCGGGTACAGCGGTACTTTCAGCCAGCCATCACCCAGGCTGGGTGCTCGCACCCACAGGGCCGGAGGTGCGTGAATACGCAAACGAACCTCGGTGTCGGCGCCCAGTTCAGCCTGCATCTGCCGCTGGTAGATCTCACTGTAGGGCCAATGCTGCTCACCTTCCGGCACACCGGTACCGACCACCCGGATCAGGCCAGCTGCTTCGGCGATCTTTTCACGGTCCGCCTCGTCGGCCGCCCAATAGGCGCGCAAGGTCAGGGCCACGCCGTGGCTGTACTGGCGATCGACAAGCACATCTTCGTTCATCAGCAAGTAAACCAGGGTCAGCGCCTTGGAAAACAGCACGACGATCAGCACCAGCCAAAGGGTGCGGGCGAAGAAGCTTTGTGGGAACCACAGCGGCGTTTTCATGGACAACAGCTACACACCTTGCAGGAGCGAGCATGGCTCGCAGGCTTTGTGGATCTCGGCACAAGCAAAAAGCAGGGCACCGTTAAGGTAGCCCCGCTTCCTGTGACGCACGTCTACAAACGAAACGTTACTTGCCGGCGTTGCCGTCCGGAACGAACACATAACCAACACCCCAAACGGTCTGGATGTAGCGCGGCTTGGACGGGTCTGGCTCGATCATGCGCCGCAGGCGGGAGATCTGTACGTCGATGGAACGCTCCAGCGCATCCCATTCACGCCCTCTGGCCAGGTTCATCAGTTTGTCACGGGTCAGCGGCTCACGGGCGTGCATGACCAAGGCCTTGAGGACGGCGAACTCACCGGTGGTGAGCATGTGTACTTCGTCGCCACGCTTGAGTTCGCGCGTGGCCAACGACAATTCGTAGTCGCCAAAGGTGACGGTTTCATCTTCGCTGCCCGGCGCACCCGGCACGGCAGGCGCCTGACGCCGCAGCACGGCCTTGACCCGCGCCACCAGTTCGTCGGGGTTGAACGGCTTGGCCAGGTAATCGTCGGCACCCAGTTCCAGGCCCTTGATCCGGCTCAATTCGTCGCCCTTGGCGGTCAGCATGATGATCGGTATCTGGTTGTTCGCGGCTCGCAGACGGCGACAGGCCGAGAGGCCATCCTCGCCCGGCAGCATCAGATCAAGCACGACCAGGTTGAAGACTTCACGGGCCAGCAGGCGGTCCATCTGCTCGACATTCGGTACAGCGCGGGCGCGAAAGCCCTTGCTGGTGAAAAAACGTTCCAGCAGGCTGCTCAGCCCCGGGTCGTCATCGACGATGAGAATTTTCTCGCCTTCGGCGGTTTGTGCAGTGCTGCTCATAGGTCGCTCCTTTAATCTCGGCAAGCATTATGGCCTAGCCGCCACGGGCCGTACCGTGTGCATTGTTAGCAGATTTTTCCCCCGTTGCCAGTTGGACCCTGTGCCGGGCTGGCCCGCTGCTATCACCGCAAGCCGAATGTGCTGGGTATAATGCCCGCCTTTGATCCACTGCCGCCCGCTCTCCACGCGCCCCGCGTCGGCCTGCGGCCCCCGCATTCACAATTTGTCAGGTGGTTTTATGGACAGCATCAACAGCCGCATTGCCGAGGAACTCGGCGTCCGCCCGCAACAGGTCGAAGCGGCCGTGACCCTGCTCGATGAAGGCTCCACGGTGCCGTTCATCGCCCGTTACCGCAAGGAAGTCACCGGTAGCCTGGACGACACCCAACTGCGTCATCTGGAAGAGCGTCTGCGCTACCTGCGCGAACTCGACGAACGGCGCGTGAGCATCCTGGCGAGCATCGAGGAACAGGGCAAGCTGACGCCCGAACTGGCCCGTGAGATCAAGCTGGCCGACACCAAGACCCGCCTTGAAGACCTTTACCTGCCCTACAAGCAGAAGCGCCGCACCAAGGGCCAGATCGCCCTGGAAGCCGGCCTCGGCGAGTTGGCCGATGGCCTGCTGAACGACCCGCAACTGAACCCGGAAACCGAGGCAGCGCGCTTCGTCAACGCCGAGAAAGGCGTGGCCGACGTCAAGGCGGCACTGGAAGGCGCGAAGTACATCCTGATGGAACGCTTCGCCGAAGACGCCAGCCTGCTCGACAAGCTGCGCAGCTTCCTGAAGCAGGAAGCCGTGCTCAGCGCTCGTCTGGTGGCGGGCAAGGAAGAGGAAGGGGCCAAGTTCCGCGACTACTTCGAGCACGACGAACTGCTCAAAAGCGTGCCATCGCACCGCGCCCTGGCGATTTTCCGTGGCCGCAACGAAGGCGTGCTGGCCGCCTCCCTGAAAATTGGCGAAGAGCTGCCGGGTACCCTGCACCCGTGCGAGCTGATGATCGGTGAACACTTCGGCCTGCGTAACCAGAACCGTCCTGCCGACAAGTGGCTGGGCGAAGTGGTGCGCTGGACCTGGAAGGTCAAGCTCTACACCCACCTGGAAACCGACCTGTTCGGTGAACTGCGCGACAACGCCGAGGGCGAAGCCATCAACGTCTTCGCCCACAACCTGCATGACCTGCTGCTGGCCGCGCCAGCCGGCCCGCGCGCGACCCTGGGCCTCGACCCCGGCCTGCGCACCGGCTGCAAGGTGGCGGTGGTCGATGCCACCGGCAAACTGCTCGACACCGCCACGGTGTACCCGCACGTGCCGAAGAACCAATGGGACCAGACCATCGCCGTGCTGGCTGCGCTGTGCGCCAAGCACTCGGTGGAGCTGATCGCCATCGGCAATGGTACTGCCAGCCGTGAAACCGACAAGCTGGCCGCCGAACTGATCAAAAAATACCCGGCCTTGAAAATGACCAAGATCATGGTCTCCGAAGCGGGTGCATCGGTGTACTCGGCATCGGAACTGGCCGCACGCGAGTTCCCTGAGCTGGACGTATCCCTGCGCGGTGCAGTGTCGATTGCCCGTCGTCTGCAGGACCCGCTGGCCGAGCTGGTGAAGATCGATCCAAAGTCCATCGGGGTCGGCCAGTACCAGCATGATGTGTCCCAGCTCAAGCTGGCACGTGGCCTGGATGCCGTGGTCGAAGACTGCGTGAACGCCGTCGGCGTTGACGTCAACACCGCGTCGGTAGCGCTGCTGTCGCGCATTTCCGGCCTGAACAGCACCCTGGCGCAGAACATTGTCGCGCACCGCGATGCCAACGGTGCCTTCAAGACCCGCGCCGCGCTGAAGAAAGTCAGTCGCCTGGGCGAGAAGACCTTCGAGCAAGCGGCAGGCTTCCTGCGCGTCATGAACGGCGACAACCCGCTGGACGCCTCGGCTGTTCACCCGGAAGCCTACCCGCTGGTGCAGCGTATCGCTGCCGAAACCGACCGTGATATTCGCTCGCTGATCGGTGACAGTGGCTTCCTCAAGCGCCTGGACCCGAAAAAGTTCACTGACGAAACCTTCGGCCTGCCAACAGTCACCGACATCCTTCAGGAACTGGACAAACCGGGCCGCGACCCTCGCCCGGAGTTCAAGACCGCCGAATTCCAGGAAGGTGTCGAAGACCTCAAGGACCTGCAACCCGGCATGATTCTCGAAGGCGTCGTGACCAACGTCACCAACTTCGGTGCCTTCGTCGATATCGGCGTGCATCAGGACGGCCTGGTGCACATTTCCGCGCTGTCAGAGAAGTTCATCAAGGACCCACGCGAAGCCGTCAAGGCCGGTGACGTGGTCAAGGTCAAGGTCATGGAAGTGGACATCCCGCGCAAACGCGTTGGCCTGTCCATGCGCATGGGTGACACACCCGGTGAGAAAGTCGATGGCGCCCGTGGCAGCCGCCCGGGTTCGGCACCTCGCCAACAGAATGCGCCGGCACGGGCCAAGGAAACCGCTGCGCCGGCCAACAACGCCATGGCGTCGCTGTTCGCTAACGCCAAACAGTTGAAGAAGCGTTGATGGACATTCCGGAAGGGATCGTCCAAAGCGCATTCAGCCAACTGCTAGGCTGCCGCCTGCAACGCCTGGACAAGGGCGTTGCGGAGGTCGCATTGTCGCTACAGGAACACCTGCGCAACCGTGCGGGCAAGCTGCACGGCGGCGCCCTGTTCAGCCTGGTCGACATCGCCATGGGCCTGGCCTGCTCCAGCGCTCACGGTTTCGACCAGCAGAGCGTTACCCTGGAATGCAAGATCAACTACCTGCGCGCCGTCAGCGAAGGCGAGGTGCTGTGTATCGCGCGCGTGCTACATGCCGGGCGACGTACGCTGGTGGTCGACGCCGACGTGCTTCAGGGCGACAAATTGGTCGCCAAGGCACAGGGGACCTTCTCGGTCCTCTAGCCGGCGATTGCTGTTTCAGGCTATTTTCGGCAGTGCGCAGGTACTGCCGAAACCGTCTTTTATGCCCGCAAATCGGGGGCGTGAACCTGCAGGCCCGGCCTGCGATAACCAGGCGACAACGCCAGTTCCTCTCTTCACCCTTGTAGACCGTCATCTCTACCCCCATATTGGGGCGACTGACCGTGAAGGAATCCATCTTGAGCGAACTTCTCAACCGCCGCCTGAGCCTGCTCGGCCAGCGAAACAACCTCCCCCTGCTCGAGCAGTGCCTGCATGGTATTGAGCGCGAATGCCTGCGCGTGACCGAGGACGGTCGCCTGGCACAAACCCCTCACCCTGAGGCGCTGGGGTCTGCCCTGACCCATGAACAGATCACCACGGATTACTCGGAGTCGCTGCTGGAGTTCATCACTCCGGCCCTGACCGACCCGGCAAAAACCCTGGAGAGCCTGGAGCACATCCACCGTTTCGCCTACGCCAAGCTGGGTGACGAATACCTGTGGAGCCCATCGATGCCCTGCCCGCTGCCCGCCGAGGAGGACATCCCGATCGCCTGGTATGGCACCTCCAACATCGGTCAGCTCAAGTATGTCTACCGCAAGGGCCTGGCCCTGCGTTATGGCCGCACTATGCAGTGCATCGCCGGTATTCATTACAATTTTTCGCTGCCGGAAAAACTCTGGCCATTGCTGATGCAGGCCGAAGGCGCAGAAGGCAGCGAGCGCGACTACCAGTCCGCTGCCTATATCGCCCTGATCCGGAACTTCCGGCGCTACAGCTGGCTGCTGATGTACCTGTTCGGTGCCTCGCCAGCACTGGATGCGGGCTTCCTGCGTGGTCGTCCGCACCAGTTGGAAGCCTTCGACGCCACGACCCTGTACCTGCCCTATGCCACCAGCCTGCGCATGAGCGACCTGGGCTACCAGAGCAACGCACAGGCCGGCCTGACGCCCTGCTACAACGATCTGAACAGCTACACCGACAGCCTGCGCAAGGCAGTGGGTACGCCTTACCCGCCGTATGTCGAAATCGGTACGCACAAAGACGGTGAGTGGGTCCAGCTCAACACCAATATCCTGCAGATCGAAAACGAGTACTACTCCAACATCCGCCCCAAGCGCGTGACCTACACGGGTGAACGGCCGATACAGGCGTTGATGGCGCGTGGTGTGCAGTACGTCGAAGCGCGCTGCCTGGATATCAACCCTTTCCTGCCAACGGGTATCGACCTGACCGAAGCACGGTTCCTGGACGCCTTCCTGCTGTACTGCGCACTGGAAGAAAGCCCGTTGCTGGAGAACGGTGAATGCGGCCAATGCACCAGCAACTTCCTTACCGTGGTCAAGGAAGGTCGCCGTCCTGGCCTGACGCTGCAACGCAAAGGGCAACCGGTGACGCTCAAGGAATGGGCCGAGGACCTGTTGCAACGCATCGAGCCGCTGGCCCGCTTGCTCGACCAGAGCCATGGCGGCGATGAGCACGTCAACGCGCTGGCCCAGCAACAAGCCAAGGTCGACGACCCTGAACTGACCCCCTCGGCGCAGGTGCTGGCGAGCATGACCGAGAACCGTGAAAGCTTCAGCGAGTTTGCCTTGCGCCAGAGCAAGGTACACGCCGAGTATTTGCGCAGCCAGGCACTGCCTGCCGAGGAACTGCAGCGATTCGAGACCCTCGCACGCACCTCGCTCGCGGCTCAGGCTGAACTCGAGCAGCAGGAAGTGGGTGACTTCGACCTGTTCGTCAGCGCCTATCAGGCCAGCATCCTGGCGATCAGCAACTGACATGACCCGTACCACCACCCCACGTAAACCTCGCGCCCGTAGCCAGGCCCGTATCGACTCCATTCTCGATGCGGCCCGTACGCTACTGGCCAGCGAGGGTGTGGCCAGCCTGTCGATCTACAGCGTGGCCGAGCGGGCGCAGATTCCGCCGTCGTCGGTGTACCACTTCTTCGCCAGTGTTCCGGCACTGCTCGAAGCCCTCACCGCAGATGTCCACAGTGCTTTTCGGGCGTGCCTGCAGGCGCCCATCGACCCCGCTCGGTTGAACACCTGGCATGACCTGTCGCGGCTGGTGGAACAACGCATGCTGAGCATCTACAACGATGATGCTGCCGCCCGCCAGTTGATCCTCGCCCAGCATGGCCTGAGCGAAGTGACCCAGGCTGATCGCCAGCACGATATCGAACTGGGCGACCTGATGCACAAGCTGTTCGAGCAGCACTTCCAGCTGCCCGTGCTGCCGAATGACGTGGATGTGTTTGCCCTGGCCATGGAGCTGGGCGACCGGGTCTACGCTCGTTCGGTACAGCTCTATGGGCAGATCACCCCGCGCATGGCCGAAGAAGGCATGCGCGTGTTCGACGCCTACCTTGGCCTCTACCTGCCGCCATTCCTGCCTCGTCGGTAATCCCGCCAGCACCTAGCAATATGTAATGCCTTCCCCTCACGCAATGCGTGTGAACTGAAAGCAGCCGCAAACACTGCGCCGCTCAATTCAGCCACGGAGGGCACTCATGCCTGATTTTTTTGAAATTACATTCTCTGAACCGACCCACCTGCCCGAGGAGTTGACCGGCCCCCGCCCAGGTGCTGGCAACCCACTCCATAAGGCCAGCACTGGCATGACCGAGATAACCTCGGCCTTGCATGCGCTGATGACGCAATCCCCAAACCTGCAACAGGCTATCGCCAGCGCGCTTACCCAGCAGTGGAACATCGATCCACGCGTGTGCGGTATACAACGCGACGGTACCCAGGTGAGCCTGCTGGAAATGTCAGCCTACCTGATAGCCAGTCCGGTATTTTCCAACCGCTTTGCGGACGGCTGGACCACCTACGGGGTTAAGCAAGGTGCCAGCGCAGCGAGCCTGAACGGTGCCGACTGGGTTCGTAAAATCAACGCACTCAATCTGGGCAGGTCGGTGGCACAGGTGTACAGCACCTATTGGGCACAACGCATGCCCGGTCATGCACAGGCTCGCCTGGCCCACGGAGAACATTTGCTGCAACAGCATTTCACCCACAGTATCGAACTGGCCTACGGCCTCGGGCAGATCGACGAACACGCCTGGCAACAAGGACTCACTGCCAGCACGTGGGCCACGATTTACTGGGAGCATGCGAACAGCCCACGTGAACTGGCGCAGGCAACGCTGTTGGTCCAGCCCCAGGCCGAGCAGGATGTCTGGATGCTGTACCGGCCGGGTGATACGACGGTCATCCGGACATTCCCCGATCGCGCAACGCTGGATAGCGAATTACTTGCACAGCGTTACACCTTGTGGCCGGGCCTGCCAGAAACGCCTGAAAATGACCATCAGGCGGAGCGCCTGGTCATCAGCCCGCTTCACGAAAACGCCTTCAGCTTCGCACTGAAACAAAGGGCACTCGACCATGAACACCATGCCTTGGTGTTACTTGAGCAGGCCTGCCTGGAACATGAGCCCGGCAGCCTGGACTGGCAGTCGATAACCAACTGGGAGCAAGGCAGCGACCTGCGCCTCGTCGCCCCTCTGGCCGATGAAACCACTGCACTGATCGTCAACACCCTGCGCCACGAACAGCAACTGGCCGAAGAACAGCTGCATTTCGATGCGCTCAACCCTGCACTGCCGCTGTACTGGCGCACTTCACGCATTGCCGCGCAGCAAGCCGCCCTTGAGCGCTACCTGGGCAACGACGCCTCGGTGACAGCGCCTGCCATGACCACCCTTCGTGACCTTGAAGAGGCATTAAAGCAGCTACAAGAGGCCACCTCCCAGCGCTTGGAGCAACTGCCCGATGCCCCTTCGGCTGCGGACTGGCACGATCAATTCGAGGGTACCCGTCACGTCGACTTCATCAGCCGCAACCTGGCGCAAGGGCTGCTCGCCGAAGCTCGCCTGCAGCACGCGCTGGGTGACGTGAATGACGCACAGCTGACACTCATCGAAACCTTGGCAACACAAGCAGATTACAGCCCGGAGCAAGCGGTCGAGGTTGCGAGCCTGGCACTGGTCGTTGGCGCTCAACGCTGGCCGCTGCACGGTTTTCTGAGTATCCGCCCCAGCACCGACACGGAAGTGCAGGCCAGTAACGTAATGCTCTACCGCTCAGGCCAAGACGGTGGGCTAACCGTGTTTGCCGACGACACGCGCCTGGCTGAGGCATTGCTCGAGAGCCTGTCCGGGCTATGGGCGAACACCCTGATCGAAAGTGTCGGACCTGCGTCTGTCGAAACACTGCTGGCAGCGCTGGCCGACAGCGAGGTCCCCGCACGCCTGGAAAGCACCCCGCTAACCACTGATGGCTTCGATCACTGCGTACACATGCTGATCAATGCCGCCCAACCCGTGGATGCCACCCAGACCAATGCGCCTCCTCACTATCACCGCTGGTTGAGTGCCCAACTGTCGATCCCCAGAAACGAAGCACGAGCGCAAGCACTGAACGCTATCGCGGAACAGAACCGGACAGAACATATCGCCAGCCAGTTCACCCATTCGCTGAATCATCTTTCCACTGAAGAGCGAAGCGACCTGCGTGCCTGCGTCCAGCGATACCGCCACGCCATGAACGCGTCCATTACCTGCCTGCAACAGAGCCTGCCCGAGCGCAGCCAATTCATCAGGCACACACTCACGCAACAGCTGCGCACGGATCTCGGTCTATCGGCGATACCCAAAATCACCGTCAACCTGCCAGACCATGTGGAGATGCGCCGGGAGCCGGTTGTCGGCTCGGGCCAGCCGCATGCAACCAAACCGGTCTACTACCCGAGCGAGGCACGTACCGATATCACGCTGGAGCACCTGCTCCTGAAGGCGATAGACGAGGACCTTCAGCAACGCCTGAACTTCATGCGCGTGACCTTCGATCCTCCCGAGACCACTGCACACCTGAGCAACGCCTTGACCAGCGCCTATCTGCTTCGCCTGGACAAGATGCTTGACCTGGGTGGGGCTTATGAACATGCCATCATCGAGGCGTTCAATGGCAAGGAAGGCGACACGGCCATGGCACGGGAGTGGCGCGATGAAGTGCTGCGCGAGCCGTTTGCGCTAAGCCTGGAGCTCCTGGCCCTGAGCAAACCCACACGCTTGGACGACACGGGCCATGCCCTGCTGCGCGATGCGGCAGCCGGTGCTATCGAATGGACGCCCTTGATACTCAACCCCGGTGTTGCGATTGACGGCTCCAGCAAGGCGGTCGCCCTGTCTGGCGTATTCCTGCTGCACAACAGACGCCACAACACTGTCGTGCTCTACCTGCCAGAAGCCCCCAACGGTCGTGTTGTCAGCCAGTATCCAGACCCAAAGTCGGCCTGTCAGGCGCTGGAGCAAATGGCGTTGAACACCACCATGCTCACCTGGCTGGCAACACGTCCCGTCGCAGGCGACCCTGAACGGCATCGCAGCTATATCAATCAGGCGTTGCTGCGGAGTTTCTCAGGCTTTATCGCACCGGGTGAAAGCCAATCACTGTCGCTAGCCACACACCTGAGCAGACTTCAAATGGGTCGTCTGATCACTCAGCATCGACAAACAGCACGCAGCCAGCGTGAGCTGTACCTGGAAGACGCCGCAGTCCTCCACAACCGAGTGTTTGACTACATCCAACTGTGCCTGTCATTCATTCCCGGGGCGGGTGTCGCGGTTGGACTCTATGATGGCTGGAACGCCTCTACCGCAGCAGTAGAAGCCTTTATGCGCGGTAAGCACAGCCAAGGCGTGGAACACCTGAATTCGGTGGTGCTGTCGATCATTGACACATTGCTCGACGTCGCCCCGGGTGTCGGCAGCTTGCCTGGCGGTCGAGTGGCCAGCGCGCGCGCGTACACTCGACTGCGACAAACCCAGGCACAACGGGTAACGCTGGGCAAGACGGCCAGCGCAACCGCCCCAGACCCGTTCAAGGGCTACGAAGCCGACACGCTGGTAGCCGCCGTTGAACTGGACAGCGCAGGCCACTTGCGTAACACCTTTGCTCTGAACGGCAAACGCTACATCAGCCGCCATGGCCATCACTATGAAGTGCAGTGGGACCCAACCTATAACACCTGGCGCCTGAAAGGAAATGCCCTCAAGCACTATAAGCAACCCATACGGCTGAGCGAAGACGGCGTCTGGGAAACCCATGGCCACCTCAACGGCCTGCTGGTCGAAGGTGGCCTGCAAGGTGCAGGGCCGGCCTTCTCCCGCCTGTACAACGATGGCTGGGAAACCATGTTTGGCTACATCCGCCGCTTGCGCGGCAATGCTATTGAGCAGCCGATGGATGAGCTGCAACGCATGTACCGTGAAACAAAGCAGCAAAAAAGCCTGCTCGCGGCGGCGCTCAAGCACCTCAACGAGGTCCAGGGCGTGGGCCCTGACGGCCCTGTCGGAACACCTGGGACCGACGCCCAGATCCGCAGCGCGCGGCAAGAGGCGATCAGGGCCTGCAAAGGCCTTGTCGAATACCATGACGGTTGCCTGCAGGCCCTTAGCCGTCTGAAACCCACTATTGGCCGTCGGCAGTATTCCGGCATTTGGGAGGAGTACCTGCAAAACACTGCCCGTCAGAACCTGACGCTGATCCAGTTACGCACCCTGGAACTGCAGGCCTTGCTAAGCGTCAACGAACATCTCACCCGCGACCTCACAAGGCTCATCGACAACCTGTCCGATGACCTGAGGCAGGCCAGAATACAACTCCGCCGTCACCGGGAAACCATCCTCAGCAACAACAGACAACTGCTGGAACAACTGCAAGGGCTTGAACAAGACACCCGACGCAATCTGGAACTGCGCAACAAATTACGCGGTGACCTGCTGACCCAACATGACCTCAAAACTGCAAGGATCATCTCGCTCTCACTGGAGCCCCAGGCCTACCGATTTGCACGCCTGCATGTGATGCATTCGGTGCTTGCCAATTTTGACCACATGCACGATATCGATTTCTACCTGTTCTTCAATCAGCTCACCGCACAAAGCAGAGCGCTTGCGCGCACGCTGCAAAGCCACTTCCAATTACCGCAGGCGGACCTGAGCAGGGTCCGGTATGGGGAAGCACTGAGATCGTTCAAGGGTCAGTACCTCACCTTCATCACTCACCTTGATTCCTGGTCAATTCATTTTGGGAACTTCGTCGACGCGACAGCGGTGACCAGCTTACGTAACGACTTGACGCAACTGCTTGCGGAAATTGACAAGGCCCTGCCCAACTACCAACTACCTACACGAGGCACTGGCCGCCCCAGCGAAGCCCGCGTGTTCGAAACAGATGATCAGCAACTGCTGATAGGCCGTGAGGAACGCATTGAGGGTGAGCGGCGCATGGTGGTAGTCAACGCCATGGATAACGGCACAACCGAAAGCTTTCGTCGGATAGACGGGAATCGCTGGCAAAGCACGGCGCCGGTCATACGCCGAACGATTGACCCGAGCCGTATCAACGAATTGCAAAACCGGGCCCGTGAGCAACTGGCCGACATCACGGTGCAAAAAGCCCGCTGGCAAGGCTACATGGAGACTGACATGGCACCTGCCAGCCTGCAAAACATGGTCGAGCACTACGCGATCAACTTGCGCGAACGGGCTCGCGATCTCGAGGATGCCCTGGGGGATCGGGCAACCAGCGACCAGCAACAGTTGATGCAACGCCTGAGGGATGCAGCCAGGAACCTGGACTTGCATGGCAGGGACCTGCGCATCGCCAAAATCAAGACCACCCGACAACCCAATGTCGGTCAATTGCAGTTCCTTCACGAACAAAACGCAGTAGAGCCGCAATGGGGACGCATCCTGGAACCGAAAAAAGACAGCAAAGGCCGGCCGATCGAATACCTGGAAGAGTACGAAGTGATTGATCGGGCGACCGACACCGTGCTTTGGTACGCTCACTTTCATTTTCCGCAGCGCCCCGGCAGCGGTTTTCGCAAATTAAGCGCGGGCCATCTGAAGATACGTCATGAGCGCAATCTGCTGAACGCCTGGCATGGGCCCATCAGTGAGGCAGAGGCGATGCAATTCTTTGGCGGGCTTCGCCCGGCAGCCGAGTAAACCGGCACAACCGAGCCCCGACGGGTCAAGGCTGGCCCGTCGGGGTGTTGTGCCGCACCCTGCTCACAGTTTGGCGATCGACACCTCGGTGGATTTAACGAAGGCAATCACTTCACTGCCAACGGTCAGCTCCAGCTCCTTGACCGAACGGGTGGTGATCACCGAGGTGACGATACCCGAGGCGGTCTGTACGTCGATTTCCGACAGTACCGGGCCTTCGAGAATTTCCTTTACGGTGCCTTTGAACTGGTTACGTACGTTGATCGCTTTAATAGTCATCTGCTTGATTCCTTATGGGACGAGAGGTCAATGTGCCCAACGCAGCTGCGTGGGCAAAGGGGCTACAGGTTCCGGTTCGGGCGCAATACCCGGCACCGACAGAACACGGTTCAGTACTTCGCTTTCCAGGCTTGCCAGGCGATGCGAGCCACGTGCCCTTGGCCGCGGCAGGTCAACCAGCAGGTCGAGGCCGATCTCGCCGTCCTCGATCAGAATCACCCGGTCAGCGACTGCAACGGCTTCGCTGACATCGTGGGTGACCAGCAACACGGTGAAGCCGTGCTGGCGCCATAGCGCTTCAATCAGTTGCTGCATCTCGATACGGGTCAGGGCATCCAGCGCACCCAGCGGCTCGTCAAGCAACAGCAAACGCGGTTGATGGATCAGGGCGCGCGCCAACGCTACGCGTTGCTTCTGTCCACCAGACAAGGCGGCTGGCCATTCATTGGCACGTTCGGCAAGGCCGACTGCGGCCAACGCCTCCAGTGCACGTGGTCGCCAATCACCTGACAGCCCGAGGCCCACGTTGTCGATGACCGTTTTCCAGGGCAGCAGACGCGCCTCCTGGAACATCAAGCGGGTGTCTTCGCGGGCTTCACTCAACGCGGCCGGGCCGGCCAGTAGCTCACCACCGCTGGGTTGATCGAGGCCTGCCAGCAAGCGCAGCAACGTGCTCTTGCCACAACCACTGCGACCGACAATGGCGACGAACTGTCCCGCCGGAATATGCAGCTCGATGTTGCGCAGCACCTGGCGCTCGCCAAAAGTTTTCTGCAGGTTGCGCGCGGCCAGCGGAATACCCCGCAACAGCCGAGCCGGAGAGGTGTTCAACAGACTCATGGGCGTTCTCCCTTGGCCACTTGATAGGCCGGATGCCAACGCAACCAGACCCGCTCAAGCGCACGTGCGGCAAGGTCTGCGAGCTTGCCCAGCACGGCGTACAGAACAATCGCCAGAACCACCACGTCGGTCTGCAGGAACTCCCGGGCATTCATCGCCAGGTAGCCGATACCCGCGTTGGCCGAAATGGTTTCGGCGACGATCAACGTCAGCCACATAAAGCCCAGGGCAAAACGCACACCGACCAGAATCGAAGGCAAGGCCCCCGGCAGAATCACCTGACGGAACAGCGCGAAACCGGACAGGCCATAGCTGCGGGCCATTTCCACCAAGGCCGGGTCGACGTTGCGAATACCGTGGTACGTATTCAGGTAGATCGGGAACAAGGTGCCCAGGGCCACCAGGAAAATCTTCGCCGACTCATCAATACCAAACCAGAGAATCACCAACGGGATCAGCGCCAGGTGCGGCACGTTGCGGATCATCTGCACCGAACTGTCGAGCAGACGCTCCCCCCAACGTGACAACCCGGTGATGAAGCCCAGCGCCAGGCCGATGCTGCCACCGATGACAAAACCGACACCGGCGCGCCAGCCGCTGATTGCCAGGTGCGTCCAGATATCACCGCTGCGCACCAGCTCGATACCGGCGCGGATTACCGCGCTCGGTGCCGGCAGGATTCGCGTCGACAGCCAGCCGGCACTCACCGCCAGTTGCCAGACAGCCAGCAACAGCAGCGGCAAGGCCCAAGGGGCAAGCGTGTGCGACAAGGGGGCATTAGCACGACTCATGGCCCGGCCCTCAGCGCTGCGCTGCAGATTTTGGCAGGATGTCGTTAGCGACCATTTCACCGAACGGGCTGACATAGCCTGCGCTCTTTGGCTGTTCTGGACGCTGCACATCCAGGTGCGGGAACAGCAGTTCGGCGACCCGATACGACTCTTCCAGGTGTGGGTAACCGGAGAAGATAAAGGTGTCGATGCCCAACGCGGCGTACTCCTTCACCCGTTCGGCCACGGTTGGGCCGTCGCCAACCAGTGCTGTACCGGCACCGCCGCGCACCAGGCCAACTCCGGCCCAGAGGTTCGGACTGACTTCCAGTTTGTCGCGCTTGCCGCCATGCAGTGCCGCCATGCGCTGCTGACCGACTGAGTCGAAACGTGCCAACGACGCCTGGGCACGGGCAATGGTGTCGTCGTCCAGGTGCGAGATCAGTCGCTCGGCGGCCTGCCAGGCTTCGGCGTTGGTTTCACGCACGATCACATGCAGGCGAATGCCGAAGCGCACGGTACGCCCCTGCTTCGCAGCCTTGGCCCGTACCTGCTCGATCTTCTCGGCAACGGCAGCCGGTGGCTCACCCCAGGTCAGGTACAACTCGACCTGCTCGGCGGCCAGGTCCTGGGCAGCCTCGGACGAGCCACCAAAGTACAGCGGCGGACGCGGTTGCTGGATCGGCGGGTAAAGCAACTTGGCGCCTTTGACCTGGATATGCTGGCCGTCGTAGTCGACCGTCTCGCCTTCGAGCACACGACGCCAGATGCGGGTGAACTCCACCGACGCCTGATAACGCTCCTCATGGCTGAGGAACAGGCCATCACCGGACAGTTCTTCCGGGTCGCCCCCCGTCACCAGATTGAACAACGCACGGCCACCCGAGAGCCGATCAAGGGTTGCAGCCTGTCGCGCCGCGACGGTTGGCGAGATGATCCCGGGGCGCAGGGCGACCAGGAACTTCAGGCGCTGGGTCACTGGAATCAGCGAAGCGGCGACCAGCCAGGAGTCCTCGCAGGAACGCCCGGTCGGAATCAGCACACCGCCAAAACCGAGGCGATCCGCCGCCTGGGCAATCTGTTGCAGGTAGCCGTGATCGACCGCACGCGCGCCATCGGCGGTGCCAAGGTAATGACCGTCGCCATGGGTAGGCAGAAACCAGAAAACGTTAAGGCTCATTGGAGTTGTCTCCTAAAGGTGGCTCAGACCGGGGCGGTGCCCCGGCGCAGGCAATGCATCAAGGCGCGCTGGCGACCTTGGCGGGGGGTGTCCAGATCACATCCTTGATACTCAAGGGCTTGGGAATCAGCTTCAGCGCCTGGAAGGTGTCGGCGATCTTTTGCTGCGCGGCGACCACCTCTGGCGTCAGGAACGTGGCCCCGTAGCCTTGGCGCTTGACCGAGGTGAGGGTGATGTCGGCAGGCAGGCCGAGCAGCGGCGCCACCTGATCGGTCACCTCCTGCGGATTGGCCTTGGACCACTCACCCACTGCACGCACCTCGTCAATCAGGGCGCTGATCACCTCAGGGTGTTTCTGGGCGTAAGGTTTGGTCGCCAGGTAGAACTGATGGTTGTCGACGATGCCTTTGCCATCGCGCAGGGTGCGCGCTTGCAGTTGTTTCTCGGCAGCCGCCTGGTAGGGGTCCCAGATCACCCAGGCATCGACACTGCCACGCTCGAAAGCGGCGCGGGCGTCGGCGGGCGGCAGGAACACCGGCTGAATATCGCTGTATTTGAGGCCCGCATCTTCCAGTGCGCGAACCAGCAGGTAGTGAACGTTGGAGCCCTTGTTCAGGGCGACCTTCTTGCCCTTGAGCGCCTTGACCGAGTCGATTGGCGAATCCTTCGGTACCAGGATCGCTTCGCTGTGCGGTGCCGGTGGCTCGTAGGCGACATACAACAGATCAGCGCCAGCCGCCTGGGCAAACACCGGCGGGGTCTCGCCAGTGACGCCAAAGTCGATTGAGCCGACGTTCAACCCTTCAAGCAGCTGCGGGCCACCCGGGAATTCGGTCCATTGGACCTGTACGCCCTGCGCCGCCAGGCGCTTCTCCAGCGTGCCCTTGGCCTTGAGCAGTACCAGAGTGCCGTACTTTTGGTAACCGATACGCAGGCTTTCAGCCTGGGCTTGAGTAATGGCGCCGAAGGACACAGCCGCAGCAAACAGAGCGACCAGACCACGACGCAAAATGACAGTGCGCATAGCGCTCTCCTTTTGCGATTAGGGTTCAGGCTGCACCTGCTTGCCCGTTGGCGGGCGAGTAAGGTGGGACGTGCGAGTAACGCGTGTTGCGGCTCAGATGCTCCAGCGAGCACTGAGCAGACGTTCGTTCAACAGCCCCGGAGCTACAGGCTTGGGCCGACGGGCCAGGGCGGTGTGAAACTGTTCCAGCGATTCATTCAGGCGCTGCTCCAATGCGGGAAGCAACTGCGCCGCAGCGCTGCCTTCGCCATAGGCGATCTGGCTGTCGTCGGCAAAGATCCCTTGCAGGGTCTCTTGCGCCTTGAGTGCCGACAGCACCGGTTTGAGCGCGTAATCAACCGCCAGCATGTGGGCGATACTGCCACCTGTAGCGATCGGCAATACCACCTTATGGCTCAGCGCTCGCTCAGGCAGCAGGTCCAGCAGGGTCTTCAGCGCCCCGGAGAACGACGCCTTGTACACCGGCGTCGCGACGATCAGGCCATCGGCCTGCTCGACCAGTTGTAGGAAGTGCTGAACCTTAGGGCTGTCGAATCGCGCGTGCAGCAGGTCGTCCGCCGGAAAATCGCGGACCTGGAATGTCACCACTTCCACACCCTGGCCTTGCAACCAGTGCCGGGCGCGTTCAAGCAACACACCAGAGCGTGAACGCACACTGGGACTGCCACCGAGAGAGACAACCAACATGAAGCGTATCCTTTAGCGGTTTCGAGACAGGTGCGAGAAGCTGATCTCGCGTCTATGGAGTGACCTTAACAGCTGTTTTATATATCCATAAATCATATTTTTTCATTTGGTTATTCAATAAAAGAATATTAAAAGACTCGTACGCCACGTAAAAAAAAGGGCCGTCGAAACGGCCCGAAAATCCCTGCTGTGGCTAAAGCACTGCGTCATACGCTCAACGGTTAGGCTGCGGGCTCAGGCGCAGGTAGGGCTTGACCGCCCGGTAGCCCTTGGGAAAGCGTCGTTTGATTTCGTCCTCATCCTTGAGTGACGGCACGATCACCACCTCGTCACCGTCCTGCCAGTTGGCCGGGGTGGCGACCTTGTGGTTGTCGGTCAGTTGCAGTGAGTCGATCACCCGCAGAATCTCGTGGAAGTTGCGCCCGGTGCTGGCGGGGTACGTGATGGTCAGGCGGATCTTCTTGTTCGGGTCGATCACGAA
The DNA here is from genome assembly GCF_014648275.1 of Pseudomonas laurentiana. Lineage (GTDB taxonomy): Bacteria > Pseudomonadota > Gammaproteobacteria > Pseudomonadales > Pseudomonadaceae > Aquipseudomonas > Aquipseudomonas laurentiana. Next base: position 321,307 of record NZ_BMQU01000001.1, on the reverse strand, counting down.
CAAGGAACGCACCGTCAGGGTGTCGCTGGCATTGGGGTGAATCAGGTCATAGAGGTCGGACACCTTGCGATCAGCGTCGGCCAGGATCGGAAAGTTGACGACGGTGTTCTGGGTTTCGTTGATGTCTTCGATCCAGCGCAGATGGGACTCGACCGGGTCAACCGACAGGGCGATCGCCTTGACGCCGCGCTCGGCAAACTGCTCTTTGAGCTTGGCAGTGAAGCCCAGTTCGGTGGTGCAGACCGGGGTGAAATCCGCCGGGTGCGAAAACAGTACACCCCAGCTATCACCCAGCCATTCGTGGAAACGAATCGTGCCGACGCTGGAATCCTGTTCAAAATCGGGGGCGATGTCGCCGAGTCTGAGGCTCATGGTGGGGGCTCCTTGAAATACGTTCTGGTGGAGCCACTGTGCATCGGCCTGAAGCAAATTAAAAAGAATAAATAACGATTTATTTATTACTTCTAGAGCTATTGATTTCAGCTCGAAAAAAAGCCCCGCACCAAGGCGAGGCTCTCTCTACTGACACTTACATGAAGGTGTAGGTGTAGTTGAAGATCAGGCGGGTTTGGTCCATGTCGGCAGCACTTTCACCGCTGCCGCGGTACATACCGTGACGCAGGCTGGCGCCCAGCCCCTTGAGGGTACCTTCCTGGATCACGTAGTCGACACGTGCATCACGCTCCCACTCGTTGTAGCTGCCATTTCCGCTCACGTTGCGAATATCGTCACCGCGCAGGTAAGCGATCGAGGTTTTCAGGCCCGGAACACCCAGGCGAGCGAAATCATAGGAATACTGACCAAAGGTGGTGTTTTCACCGGCCCGGGCAAACTGGTTGATCATGCTGTCGGTGAACAGGTAGAAGCTGGAACCACCGGCACCTTCAAGGTTACCGTTACCGTCCTTGACACCGCTTTGGTTCAGCCAGACAAAACCACCGTCATCACCGACCTGTTGGTGACCAAGCATGAGCGAGTGCCCGCCCAGGGTGTAGGTGAACATGGCGCTCCAGGTCTTGTTGTCGACCTCGCCCTTGTTCTTGGCATAGCCCTTGTTGTTGTCAAAGGCATAACCAGTTTGACCGTTTTTACCGTCCGAGCTGCTGTCGAAGTAGCGCAGGTCGGTCTTGAACGACTGGTCGTTCGTGATCGGGTAGACGTGGACCAGGCCCAGGAAGTGCTGCTTGTAGAAGTCTTCCAGGTTCGAGTAGTAGTACTGCAGGGTCAGGTCTTTGGTGACCTTCCAGTCAGCACCGCCAAACTGGAACTTGTTGCTGTCCTGAGACGCACCAGAAACCGACAGGCCAGTCTTGTTACTCGACGCACGGCCCATGGCGTGTTCAAGTTGACCACCAGTCAGGGTGACGTTGTCGATTTCCTTGGAGGTGACAATACCGCCCTCAAAGGTCTGCGGCAGCAGACGGCCATCGTTGGCTACGAGGATCGGCAGGTTTGGCGCCAGAGCCCCACCGAGGTGGGCTTCGGTCTTGGAGAAGCGCGCCTTGGCGTTACCACCGATACGCGCCCACTGATCTACAGCCGAACCATCAGTATCGCTAGGGAAAAAATTGTTGTTGTTCGGGTGATGGCCTTTGCCGCCATCCAGGTGAATACCCCAAACAGCCTGAGCGTCAAAACCAAAGCCCACCGTACCCTCGGTGAAGCCTGACAGGTAGTCGGCCTTAAAGCCTTGAGCGGTTTCTCGCTGATCGCTTCCCCCGGTTTCGCGGTTGTCGTTATCGAAATACATGGTGCGCGAGCTGACAGACAGTTTGCTGTCTTCAACGAAACCGGCAGCACCTGCTTGCTGAGCCAGAACCCCAAGGGCCACGGCAAGTGCCAAGGTGGACTTGTGCATATTTTTGCTCCTTTCATTTCTAATTCTTGTGATTCTCTGTCGGCAAGGTCTTTTGCCCTGCTCGACGTCGATGGGCGATTAGCACCAAAGGGTGTGGTTCGAGTCAATCGTAACCATTCATTTCAAGACTTTGGTCTAATGCGCCGGCCTTGCATCGAAGGATAATGACTATCCTATAAATCTAAAAAGAATTATTTATGACGTTTTAAGACTTTTCTGACATAAAAATAGAATTTTTCGCCGCCTGCCTTTCTGCGCACGATTTTCATCCTCACCCAGCCGCGCCCTGACAAGGTTGACGTCGGTCACGCCACTGCCAAACCACCGAGCCCCCTTGGCTAGGCACGCTCCTTAAAGCGATTGGCTCCTAAGCTAATTCCTAAAAGTTATTTATTTTAATTTTCTTAGATCATTTAGCCTTCTTCTCAATCGCCCATCACTCTCCGCCTGAGAAGGAGTTTTCCATGACCCTGCACACTCCGCTGCGCCTGTTCGCCGCACTGACCCTGGCCGGTGCCAGCTGGTTTACCCAGGCGGCTGACCTGACCGTGGCCTACCAAACCACCGTTGACCCGGCGAAAGTTGCCCAGGTCGACGGCGACTACGAAAAAGCCAGCAAGGCCAGCATTGACTGGCGCAAGTTCGACAGCGGTGCCGACGTGATCACCGCCGTCGCCTCTGGTGATGTGCAGATCGGCTACCTGGGTTCCAGCCCGCTGGCCGCCGCGGCAACCCGCAAGCTGCCTGTGGAAACCTTTCTGATTGCCACCCAGATTGGCGCCGCCGAAGCACTGGTCGCTCGCGACGGTGCGGGGATCAACTCACCGCAAGACCTGGTCGGCAAGAAAATCGCCGTGCCGTTCGTCTCCACCGGTCACTACAGCCTGCTGGCCGCACTGAAGCAGTGGAACATCGATCCGGCCAAGGTGCAGATCCTCAACCTGGCACCACCTGCCATCATTGCCGCCTGGAAACGCGGTGACATTGATGCCACCTACGTCTGGGACCCGGCATTGGGTGTGGCCAAGGAAAACGGCAAGGTGCTGATCACCTCCGGTGAACTGGCCAAGACCGGTGCACCGACCTTCGACGCCTGGATCGTGCGCAAGGACTTTGCCGCCAAGCACCCGGAAATCGTCAAAGCCTTCGCCAAGGTCACCCTGGAGGCCTACGCCGACTACCGCAAGGACCCGCAAGCCTGGCTCGCCGACAAGAGCAACGTCGACAAGCTGGTGAAACTGTCCGGGGCCAAGGCAGCGGACATCCCGGCGCTGCTTCAGGGCAACGTCTTCCCGCTGGCCAGCGACCAGATCGCAGCCCTCGGCACGCCGACCACCCAGGCCATCACCGACACCGCCACCTTCCTCAAGGCGCAAGGCAAGGTCGAGGCAGTACTGCCGGACTATTCGCCCTACGTCAGCGCCAAATTCATCGCCAACTGATCGGAGCCTGTCATGGCATTGCTTGAGCTGGAGCGCATCAGCGCACAGTACCCCGGTGCGGCCGAGCCGGTACTGGCCGACATCTCACTGAGCCTGGGCCCACAGCAGTTGCTGGTGGCCCTGGGCCCTTCGGGCAGTGGCAAGACCTCGCTGCTGAACCTGATCGCCGGCTTCGTTGCGCCCAGTGCCGGGCGCATCACCCTCGACGGCAAGCCGGTGCAAGGCCCCGGCGCCGAGCGTGGGGTGGTGTTCCAGGACGACGCGCTACTGCCGTGGCAGGACGTGCTGAGCAACGTTGCCTTCGGCCTGGAGCTGGCCGGCGTACCGCGTGCACAGCGGGAACAGAAAGCCCGCGAAATGCTCGCGCTGGTTGACCTTGCCGGATTCGGCAGCCGACGTATCTGGCAGTTGTCGGGTGGGCAGAAGCAACGTGTGGGCCTGGCCCGTGCGCTGGCGGCCGATCCACGGGTGCTGCTGATGGATGAACCCTTCGGGGCGCTGGATGCCTTTACTCGCGAGCAGATGCAAGAACTGCTGCTGCAGGTGTGGCAGCGCACCGCCAAGCCGGTGTTCCTGATTACCCACGACATTGAGGAGGCGGTATTCCTGGCCACCGAGCTCGTGCTGCTGGCACCCAATCCGGGGCAGATTGTCGAGCGCCTGCCGCTGGACTTCGGGCAACGTTACGCCGCCGGTGAATCGGCCCGGGCGATCAAATCCGACCCTCGCTTTATCGAAACCCGCGAGCATGTGCTGGCGCGGGTGTTCTCACAACGCAGTGCCGCCACGCGGCAGGAGTCCGCATGAGCAGCCTGGACGTTCCGCTGGCGGAAAAGGCCGCCAACCCATCAGCCCACCGGCCAACGGCTGCACGCCGTAGCCTGAGCACCCGCTGGATCAGCGGCCTGACCCTGGTCAGCCTGCTGGCGGTCTGGTGGGCGGTCACGGCAGCCGAGTGGATCGAACCGCTGTTCCTGCCCTCGCCTGCCGCCGTGTTATCCAAAGCCTGGTTGCTGCTGACCCAGGGCTACATGGAGTCGACCCTTTGGCAACACTTGGGCGCCAGCCTCGGGCGTATCGGCCTGGCCCTGGGTGCCGCCATTGTCAGCGCCATTCCAATCGGCATCGCCATCGGCAACAACCGGATTGCGCGGGGCATCCTCGACCCGCTGATCGAGTTCTACCGGCCCATTCCACCGCTGGCCTATTTGCCCCTGATTGTGATCTGGTGCGGTATCGGCGAACTGTCGAAAGTGCTGCTGATCTACCTGGCGATCTTCGCCCCGATTGCCATCGCCACCGCCACTGGCGTGCGCACGGTCGATCCGACCAAGTTGCGCGCTGCGCAGTCGCTGGGTGCCACACGGGCCCAGCTGATTCGCCATGTGATTCTGCCCAGCGCACTGCCGGACATCCTTACCGGCGTACGTATTGGCCTGGGTGTCGGCTGGTCGACACTGGTGGCCGCCGAACTGATCGCCGCCACCAGCGGCCTGGGCTTCATGGTGCAGTCGGCTGCGCAGTTTCTGGTCACCGATGTGGTGGTGCTGGGCATTCTGGTTATCGCCCTGATCGCCTTCGCGCTGGAGATGAGCCTGCGAGCGCTGCAACGCAAACTGGTGCCCTGGCACGGCCAGAGCCATTGATCGCGCCCTGATACTGACCACGCCGACAGCTCGGCGCCGAACCGAACGAGACCGACATGAGCCTGACCATTACCCCATTGAGCCCGGCACTGGGCGCACAAATCAGCGGCATCGACCTGAGCGTCGAGATCAGCGTCGAACAGCGCGACGCCATTGAGCAGGCGCTGCTCAAGCACCAGGTGCTGTTCTTCCGTGATCAACCGCTGACGCCCGACCAGCAGGCACGCTTCGCTGCGCGATTTGGCGACCTGCATATCCACCCGATCTACCCTAACGTCCCTGAAACACCACAGGTGCTGGTGCTCGACACCGCCGTTACCGACGTACGCGACAACGCCGTCTGGCACACTGACGTGACTTTCCTGGCGACGCCGGCGATGGGCGCAGTGCTCAGTGCCAAACAGTTGCCGGCCTATGGCGGTGACACCCTGTGGGCCAGTGGCATCGCCGCCTTTGAGGCCCTTTCGGCACCGCTGCGGCAGATGCTCGACGGCCTGACCGCCACCCATGATTTCACGCAGTCGTTTCCGTTGGAGCGCTTTGGCACCACCGCTGAAGACCGCGAACGCTGGGAGGCAACTCGCCGCAATAACCCGCCGCTCTCACACCCGGTGGTTCGTACCCATCCGGTCAGTGGGCGCAAGGCACTGTTCGTCAACGAAGGTTTCACGACCCGCATCAACGAGCTCAGCGAGGCAGAGAGCAAAGCGCTGCTCGCGCTGTTGTTCGCTCACGCCACCCGCCCCGAGTTCACCATTCGCTGGCGCTGGCAGGAGAACGATGTAGCGTTCTGGGACAACCGGGTAACCCAGCATTACGCCGTGGACGATTACCGACCGCAGCGACGTGTGATGCACCGGGCGACGATTCTGGGGGACGCGCCGTTCTGAACCTCGCGGCAGCCATCTCCCGCTAAAAGGGCAGATGGCTGCCGCCTGTCCAGCAGGTTGCAGGCAGTGGGCTCAACGCACCAGGTGAAGGTACTGCAGGTGCCGTTCGTACTGGTCGAGAATGTCGTTGATGATCTGCTCCTTGCTGTAGCCCGCCAGGTCATAGTCCTGGCTGCCTTCACTCAAGTGCACTTCCGCTCGATAGTAGCGCCGGTTTTTCAATTCTTGCGTACCCAGCCCCGCCAATGCGAACGACGGTGTGAAGTAACCACGCATCTGCACCTGGTAGATAAACGGCTGCTCTTCACCATGACCGATCTTCAGGCTGACATTGTCGTGGCTCGGGTCTTCCTGGGAAATCACCGCCAGGCCTTTCTCGGCAAACACTTCGGTGACCTCGGCAATCGCCGGGCGCACCACGTCATCCATGAACCGATAGACCTCATCCCGCGACGGAAAGTGGATGGCCTGGCTCAACCGCTGACGCCAGCCACCGCGACCACGGCGCGAATTGGCGAAGGGTGCCAGGGAGTGCAGTTGAGCAATCTGCCGCTGCGACTCCAGGTAGAACGCCTTGTGCAGCCCCCACATCATCGCCAGCAAAATCACCGAGAAGGGCAGCGAGGTCAGTACCACCGCTGACTTGAGCGAATCGATGCTGCCAGCGAACAGCAGGCCGATGGTGATCAGCCCGGTCATGGCGCCCCAGAACACCCGAAGCCAGTTCGGGCCGTCTTCATCGGCGTTGCCATCACGGGCGGACAACGTCGACAGCACCACCGTGCCAGAGTCGGCCGAGGTCACGAAGAAGACAAAGCTGATGAACACCGTGATAGCGATTACAGCCTTGCTCCACGGGTAGGTTTCCAACAACAGATAGAGGGTCATCGACGGGTTGTCGAGGGCCGACTGGGCCAGGCTGGTCATGCCATGATCCAGCACCTGGGTCAGGGCGCTGTTGCCGAAGATCGACATCCAGGCCAGGGTGAAGCCCAGTGGAATCAGCAGCACGCCGAAGACGAATTCACGGATCGTCCGGCCCCGGGAAATCCGTGCGATGAACAAGCCGACAAAGGGCGCCCAGGCAATCCACCAGGCCCAGTAGAACACTGTCCAGTTACCCAGCCAGTCGTTGGCCTGAGTGTAGGCATAGACATCGAAACTCTTGCGCGGCAGGGCACCGAGGTAATCACCCAGGTTCTGGATCAGCGTATTGAACAGGTGCTGTGTCGGGCCGGCGAACAACACGAACAGCAACAACCCACAGGCCAGGAGCATGTTGATGTCGGACATCACCCGCACCCCCTTGTCCACACCGGCCACGGCAACCGCCACGGCGGCGCCCATCATCAGCGTGATCAGCGCAACTTGCACCCAATGGCCATGGGCAACACCAAACAGGTAGTCCAGGCCGGCATTCAGGTGCAAGACACCAAAGCCCATGTCGGCCCCCAGGCCGAACACCGTGGCGATGATGCCGAAGCCATCCACGGCATAGCCGATCGGCCCGTTGATGCGCTTGCCGATCAGGGGGTACAGCGCCGAGCGCAGGGCCAGCGGCAGGTTGTGCCGGTAGGCGAAATACGCCAGGGCCATACCGACGAAGGCAAACACGCCCCAGCCGTGCAGGCCCCAGTGCAGGAACAGCAACTGCATGGCCTGGCGCCCGGCCTCGACCGTACCGGCCTCGCCCTGAGGAGGCTGAAGCAAGTGGGTGAGCGGTTCGGAGACGCAGAAGAAGAACAGGGTAATGCTGATGCCAGCGGCGAACAGCATGCCGGCCCATGACAGGTAACTGAACTCGGGCTCGTCGTGGTCGGCACCGAGCTTGATCTTGCCGTAGCCAGACAAGGCGGTGACCACCACGAAGACCAGGTACAGCGTCATCGCCAGCATGTAATACCAGCCAACCGTATTGGCGGCCCAGTTTTGCGCAGCCAACAACCATTCACCGGCGGCCTTGGGGTTGGCGATCACCACCAGGCCAAACAACAGAATGAAGCTTGCCGCGAAGTAGAACACCGGCGGGTTCATGCGGATCTTGCTAGTCGGGACAGGCGTGGATGCACTCATAGGCAGTGCACCTCACGACGCGTGGAAAGGGTTGGATTGAACGGGTTCAGCAAAGGGTTTCCTCCTGTTGAACACCGGCAGCGGACCACCGTTTAACTTGAACGAGCGTTCAAGTTAAACATGGATGGCGATCAGATGCGACCCAACAGCCCTGGAAGCCCGCCTACTTCTGCGTCCCGTCATCATGCTGCAGATTGGCCTGAGTCAGGTTACTGCCCGGTGCCACACTGCGGGTCAACCAGACGTTGCCGCCAATGGTCGAGCCCTTGCCGATGGTGATTCGGCCCAGAATGGTGGCGCCGGCATAGATCACGACATCGTCCTCGACAATCGGGTGACGCGGCTGGCCCTTTTGCAATTGGCCGGACTCATCGGCCGGGAAGCGCTTGGCGCCGAGGGTCACGGCCTGATAGATCCGTACCCGCTCGCCGATGATTGCGGTTTCACCGATGACCACACCCGTACCGTGATCAATGAAGAAGCTCGGGCCGATCTGCGCACCGGGGTGAATGTCGATACCCGTGGCCGAGTGGGCAATCTCCGAACTGATGCGCGCCAACAGCGGCAAGCCCGCACGGTACAGGTGGTGCGCCAGACGGTGATGAATCACCGCAAGGATGCCGGGGTAGCACAGCAGGACTTCATCGACACTGCGGGCCGCCGGATCACCGTGGTAGGCCGCCAGTACGTCAGTGTCGAGCAGGCTGCGCAAGCCGGGCAAGGCCGCGGCGAAATCCTGGATCAAACGCAAGGCCGTGGCATCGACCTGGGCCGGGTCCGCCTTACCCTGACGGGCAACATAACGCAGCTCCAGACGGGCCTGCGCGAGCAACGCGGTCAAGGCGGTGTCGAGGGTGTGCCCCACGTAGAAGTCTTCGCTTTCCTCACGCAGGTCGACCGGCCCCAGGCGCATTGGAAACAACGCGCCACACAACTGCTCGAGGATCTGTCGCATGGCTTCGCGCGACGGCAATTCACGGCCGCCCTGTTCCCCACTGCTGCGGCCATTGCTGCTGCGCCATTGATCGCGGGCAGCCCGTAGCTGGCCGACGATACCCTGCAATTGCCATTGCCCTGTTTGCGCGTTCTCGCTCACGGTTGCTCTCCTGCCACGCGGCAGCTACTGGATTGAAATGCTCGCCTGATGGCTGTCCACTTTACGGCAATTGGCGCCACTGGAAAAAATAACCCTTTATTCCAATCCGCTATACCGAGGGCATAAGCCAAACTATTCGCCGAGCGCCGCCCGCTGCCTATACTCGATTTTTTGTCAGGTATAACTTTCCATGACCGAACTCGAACGCCAGCTCGCCCGCTTCAACCGCCTTGAACTGCTGAGTGCGCCCACGCCACTGGAAAAACTCGAGCGGCTTTCCGCCTGGGCAGGCCGCGCCATCTACGTCAAACGCGACGACCTGACGCCCCTGGCATTCGGTGGCAACAAACTGCGCAAGCTTGAATACCTGGCCGCCGATGCCTTGGCCAAAGGTGCCGACACCCTGATCACCGCAGGCGCGATTCAGTCCAACCACGTGCGCCAGACCGCTGCCCTGGCCGCACGCTTGGGGATGGGCTGTGTCGCCTTGCTGGAAAACCCCATCGGTACCGATTCAGCCAGTTATCTGGGCAATGGCAACCGCCTGTTGCTGGACCTGTTCGGGGCCAAGGTCGAATTGGTCGACAACCTCGATAACGCCGATGAGCAGTTGCAGTCCCTGGCGGTGCGCCTGCATGCCAGTGGCCGCAAGCCCTATCGGGTGCCCATCGGCGGCTCCAATGCCCTCGGCGCCCTTGGCTATGTGCGCGCAGCCCTGGAACTGGCCACGCAGATCAAACACAGCGGTGAAACCTTTGCCGGGGTGGTGCTGGCCTCTGGCAGTGCAGGCACCCACAGCGGCCTGGCCCTGGGTTTGGCTTCGGTGCTGCCGCACTTGCCGGTCATCGGCGTCACCGTGTCACGTACCGACGAAGCCCAGCGGCCCAAAGTACAAGGGCTCGCCGAGCGCACTGCGGAGCTGCTCGGGGTGCGCCTGCCGGAGCGCTTCAAGGTCACCCTCTGGGATGAATACTTCGCCCCGCGCTATGGCGAACCCAACCCAGGCACGCTCGCGGCGATACGCGAACTGGCCAGCCACGAGGGCCTGCTGCTCGACCCGGTCTACACCGGCAAGGCCATGGCAGGCCTGCTCGACGGTATTACCCGCCAGCGTTTCGACGCCGGCCCGCTGATTTTTCTACACACCGGTGGGGCACCGGCGTTATTCGCCTACCCTGAAGTCTGGAACGCATGAACGGGCGCCAGCGAAATAGACTCAAAAGAAATAACCATGTGAATTGTTATTATTTATGGATCTATTAGCGCCGCCCTATAGTCACCGACACACCCATAACAACAGAGGGGCTAGCCATGAAGATTTCCGTTCTGACGAAACAGGTTCTCGGTGCCAGTCTGGGCCTGCTACTCGGTGCCAGCCTGCTGGGCCAGGCCATCGCCGGGGAGCAACTGCAACAGATCAAGGACAGCGGCACACTCAAGGTTGGCCTGGAAGGCACCTATCCACCGTTCAGCTTCGTCGACAGCGACGGCAAGCTCGCAGGTTTTGAAGTGGACTTCTCTGAAGCCCTGGCCAAAGAGCTTGGGGTAACAGCCAAGCTGCAACCGACCAAATGGGACGGCATCCTCGCGGCCCTTGAGTCCAAGCGCCTGGACGTGGTGATCAACCAGGTGACCATTTCCGAGGAGCGCAAGAAGAAGTACGACTTCTCCACGCCCTACACCATCTCCGGCATTCAGGCCCTGACCCTGAAAAAGAACGAAGGCAGTATCAAGACCGCCGCCGATCTGGCCGGCAAGAAAGTCGGTGTAGGCCTGGGTACCAACTACGAGCAATGGCTCAAGGACAACGTGCCGAAAGCCATCATCAAGACCTACGACGATGATCCGACCAAGTACCAGGATCTGCGAGTCGGCCGTATCGACGCCATTCTGGTAGACCGTCTGGCCGCATTCGAGCTGGTCGCCAAGGCCAAGGACACCGCCGTCACCGGTGAAGCCTTCTCCCGCCAGGAATCCGGTATTGCACTGCGCAAAGGTGAGCCTGAGCTGCTTGAGGCGATCAACAAGGCCATCGACACGCTTCGGGCCAATGGCACCCTGACCAAGCTGTCGCAGAAATGGTTCAACGCTGACGTCACAAAATGATTGCCGACAGCCTCCAGCTGGCGCTGGATTCGGCGCCCTTTCTGCTCAAGGGTGCGTATTTCACTGTAGGCCTGAGCCTGGGCGGCATGTTCTTCGGGCTGCTGCTGGGATTCGGCCTGGCGCTGATGCGGCTGTCATCACTAAACGTGCTCAGCTGGACCGCCCGCGTCTATGTGTCGTTCTTTCGCGGCACACCGCTGCTGGTCCAGTTGTTCGTGATCTATTACGGCCTGCCGCAGCTGGGGCTGGAACTCGACCCACTGCCGGCGGCACTGATTGGTTTGTCGCTGAACATGGCCGCCTATGCCTGCGAAATTCTGCGGGCGGCGATCAGTTCCATCGACCGCGGCCAATGGGAAGCAGCGGCCAGCATCGGCATGACACGCAGCCAAGCCATGCGCCGGGCGATCCTGCCACAGGCCGCGCGCACGGCGTTACCGCCGCTGGGCAATAGCTTCATTTCCTTGGTCAAGGACACGGCACTGGCCGCGACCATCCAGGTGCCAGAGCTGTTCCGTCAGGCGCAGCTGATTACCGCACGTACCTTCGAAGTGTTCACCCTGTACTTGGCGGCAGCACTGATCTACTGGGTGCTGTCCAGCCTCTTAGCCCACCTGCAGCACCGTCTGGAAGCGCGGGTCAACCGGCACGACCTGGAGTCCTGAGCGCATGATTGTCGTGGAGAACCTGACCAAGCAGTTCAACGGCCAGACCGTACTGGCCGGTATCAACCTCACTGTCAACGCCGGCGAGGTGATCGCCATCATCGGCCCCAGCGGCTCGGGCAAGACCACCTTCCTGCGCTGCCTGAACCTGTTGGAAACACCCAGCAGTGGCCACATCCGCGTCGGCGATATCGAAATTGACGGCAACCGCCCGCTGAAACAGCAACAGGGCTTGATCCGCCGACTGCGCCAGCAGGTCGGTTTCGTGTTCCAGAACTTCAACCTGTTTCCCCACCGCACGGCACTGGAAAACGTTATCGAAGGCCCCATCGTGGTCAAGAAAACCCCACGCGATGCAGCCGTCATCCTGGGCCGTGCCTTGTTGCAAAAAGTCGGTCTGGGCGACAAGGAAAATGCGTATCCGAGGCGCTTGTCCGGCGGCCAGCAGCAGCGGGTTGCCATTGCCCGGGCACTGGCCATGGAGCCTGAAGTGATTCTGTTCGACGAGCCGACCTCAGCCCTCGACCCGGAACTGGTGGGCGAAGTGCTGGCCACCATCCGCAGCCTGGCGGAAGAAAAACGCACCATGATCATCGTCACCCACGAAATGGGCTTTGCCCGCGACGTTGCCAATCGGGTGATTTTCTTCGACAAGGGGATCATCGTCGAACAGGGTGAAGCCAAGGCACTCTTCGCCAATCCCAGGGAAGAGCGCACCCGGCAGTTCCTCGGCAAATTCCTCGGTCAGCACGCTTCGCCACCCTGAGCCACAACGACGATTTTTGTACCCCGCCAACACCTTGGATTCCCCCTCGAAGTAGGACATCTCCGAAGATCCTGCACCCAGCCCAAGGCGGCGCCCACATGCCTTGACTCGCTTCCCGTACTCGCCAATAACCCTGAGCAACGTCGTCCTCGACCACTCATTTATTTCGTACGGGAACATCACCATGCACTGTGCAGCCAAAGGAACTGAACTGCCCCCTCCTGCCCTCCCCGACGTCGCCCATGAGGGCATTGGCCTGATCGCCGCCAGCAACCTGCGCGTCTGCATTCCCAGCAACGAGGCCATGCAAACAGGTGACCTGCTGGAGTTGTTCTGGGGTAACTGCTTCGTTGCCGCACACCAGCTGTCGGCGAACGAACGTGATCAACCCATCGCTTTCCAGGTACCCCGCGAGTTGCTGCACCAAGGCATGAACCGCTTGCACTACCGCCTGCTCAAACCCGGTTGCCGACCACTGAAATCACCGTCATTGCAGGTGCCCATCAAACTGGCCTGCCCCGGTGGAGACACCACGCGCGAGGCCACCGAAAACCCTGCGCTCGCCCCCTTGAGCCTGGCCCCTGCGATTGTTCGCCACGGCCTGGACCTGCAGCGCCTGGGAACAACGCTGCCCTTTCGGATTGCCCCTTACCTGAACATGGCCGAAGGCGATGAGATCACCCTTCGCTGGGGTGATTTGCGCCTCGATCTGCCCGCACTCGGTGCCAACGCTGTCGGCCTTACCGTACATGGTGATATCCCCAGGGCACTCATTATCGAGGCCGGAGCGGACGACTATCTGGACATCAGCTACTGCATCCTCGACCGCGTCGGCAACAGCTCGCAATGGGCTGCCCCCCTTCAAGTGAGGGTCTACAACGGCAAGCCCTGAACCCACTTCTATGCATATTCCTAAAGGTTAGTTTATTTAATTTTTACAAGCCATTAGGGTATATGGACCGGACCACCGGACCCACGTCTGTTCCGTCGCCGCACCTGCGGCGACATTCCCATCAGTGAGGTAGGTATGGTCAGGAACACAATCACCCCAGTGCGTAACGCCAGGGCATTGAGTGCAGCCAAGGAGCGGTACTGAAATGTCCAGTCTGGCAATCACCACAGTCCACAGCGACCTGGACAGCGCCCCATTACTCTTGCCGGCCAAGGTTCTGCGCAATGACGCCGAGGCCTTGCAGGCAGCCCACGAACTGGCCGCAGTCGCCCGCACCCAGGCGGCCAAGCGCGATCAGCAACGCAAACTGCCCTGGAGTGAAATCGAGCACTTCACCCACAGCGGCCTGGGCAGCATCACGGTCCCTCGGGCCTACGGTGGCCCGCAGGTGTCTTTCCAGACACTGGCCGAGGTCTTTCGCATTATCAGCGCTGCCGACCCCGCCCTCGGGCAGATTCCACAAAATCAGGTCGGCATCCTGCAATTGCTTCAGGGTGCGGCAACCGAGCCTCAGAAAGCCCTGCTGTTCACTAGCGTGCTCAATGGCTGGCGCATCGGCAATGCCGGCCCGGAGCGCGGCACCAAGAACACCCTGGAACTCAAGGCACGGATCACCCGCCAAGGCGACGGTTACGTTATCAGCGGGCAAAAGTTCTACTCCACTGGCGCCCTGTTTGCCCATTGGGTCGCGGTCAAGGCGCTGAATGACGAAGGCCGCCAGGTCATGGCGTTTGTACGCCGAGGCAGCCCGGGCCTGCGCATCGTCGATGACTGGTCTGGTTTCGGCCAGCGCACCACCGCCAGCGGCACCGTCCTGCTGGACAAGGTACCGGTCGACGCGGAGCTGGTTGTCGATAACTGGCGGATCGGTGAAAGCCCGAACATTCAGGGCGCGGTCTCGCAATTGATTCAGGCCGCCATTGATGCCGGTATCGCCGAAGCGGCGCTGGCCGACACCATTGCCTTTGTGCGCGAACGTGCTCGCCCATGGATCGACGCCAAGGTTGAGCGGGCCAGCGACGATCCGTATGTCATCGCCGACATTGGTCGCCTTCAGCTTGAGCTGCATGCCGCCCAGGCGCTGCTGAGCAAGGCCGCCCGCGTATTGGACACGGTCAATGCCGCACCGATTGATGCCGACGCGGCTGCACGGGCGTCCATCGCCGTGGCCGAGGCCAAGGTACTGACCACGGAAATTTCCCTTCAGGCCAGTGAGAAACTCTTCGAGCTTTCCGGCAGCCGGGCCAGCCTGGCCGAGTTCAACCTCGACCGGCATTGGCGCAATGCCCGCGTGCATACCCTGCACGACCCGGTGCGCTGGAAATACCACGCCGTCGGCGCCTATCACCTCAACGGTACCCTGCCTGTCCGGCATTCCTGGATCTGACCAGACCACTGGAGCCTCTATGAGCCTTTTGTCACCACCGCACGCCAGCGTTGCGGTTATCCACACTGATGCCCAGGCTTTGCAGATCGCCGAGGATATCGCCCAGCAATTACGTCAGGACAGCATCCTGCGTGACCGTGAGCGGCAGTTGCCGCACGCCGAACTGGCATTGTTCTCACGCTCTGGCCTGTGGGGCATTACCGTCCCGAAAACCTACGGTGGCGCCGGGGTCTCGAACGTCACCCTGGCCAAGGTAATCAGCCGCATTGCCCAAGCCGACTCGTCGCTCGGCCAGATCCCGCAGAACCACTTCTATGCGCTGGAAGTACTGCGCGTCAACGGCACCCCGGAGCAACAGCAACGCCTGTATGCCGAGGTGCTCGCAGGCCAGCGCTTTGGTAATGCCCTCGCTGAGCTGGGGACCAAGACCGCCCATGACCGCACCACCGCACTGAGCCGTGACGGCGAACACTGGCGCATCAATGGTCGCAAGTTCTACGCCACCGGTGCCTTGTATGCCCAACGTATTCCGACCTCGGTGCTCGACGAGCACGGTGAACAACACCTTGCCTTCGTGCCGGCCAACAGCCCGGGCCTGAACGTCATCGACGACTGGAGTGGCTTTGGCCAGCGCACCACCGGCAGTGGTTCGGTGGTGTTCGACAACGTGCAGATTGCGGCCGACGACATCGTACCGTTTCAAAGCGCCTTCGAGCGCCCGACACCCGTCGGGCCACTGGCACAGATTCTCCATGCGGCCATCGACACCGGCATCGCCCGAGCCGCTTATGAAGATGCCCTGCAGTTCGTGCGCACACGCACACGGCCCTGGATCGACTCCGGTATCGAGAAAGCCACCGACGATCCGCTGAGCCTGAAGGCCTTCGGACACCTGGCAATTCGTCTGCACGCCGCCGAAGCACTGCTCGAACGCGCCGGCGAATACCTCGACCGGGCCCAGGCCGAGACCAATGCCGACACCGTTGCCGCCGCCTCCATTGCGGTTGCCGAAGCACGGGCAATCAGTACCGAAATCTCGCTGGCCGCCGGCAGCACCTTGTTTGAGCTGGCGGGCAGCCAGGCCACGCTGGCCGAGCACGGTCTAGACCGGCACTGGCGCAATGCCCGCACCCATACCCTGCACGATCCGGTGCGCTGGAAGTACCACGCTATCGGTAACTACTACCTCAACGATGAAAACCCACCACTGCGGGGGACCATCTGATGGCGAAGAAAAAAATCCTGCTCAATGCCTTCAACATGAACTGCATCGGGCACATCAATCATGGGCTGTGGACACACCCGCGGGACACGTCCACCCAGTTCAACTCACTGGCGTACTGGACCGATCTGGCCAAACTCCTTGAGCGCGGCCTGTTCGACGGGCTGTTCATCGCGGACATCGTCGGCGTCTATGACGTGTACCAGCAATCGCTGGACGTCACGCTCAAGGAGGCCATCCAGTTGCCGGTCAATGACCCGCTGCTGCTGGTCTCGGCCATGGCGGCGGTGACCCGTAACCTGGGTTTCGGCCTGACCGCCAACCTGACCTACGAGCCGCCCTACCTGTTTGCGCGACGGCTTTCGACGCTCGACCACCTCAGCGGTGGCCGGGTTGGCTGGAATATTGTCACCGGCTACCTCGACAGCGCCGCCAAGGCCATGGGCCTGGACGCCCAACCGGAGCATGACCGCCGTTACGACCAGGCCGATGAGTACCTGCAAGTGCTCTACAAGCTCTGGGAAGGCAGTTGGGAAGACGATGCGGTGGTCAACGATCCACAGCAGCGGGTCTACGCCCGGCCAGACAAAGTGCACAAGGTTCAGCACCACGGCGAGTTCTATCGCGTCGAGGGTTATCACCTCTGCGAGCCCTCACCGCAACGGACCCCGGTGCTGTTCCAGGCTGGCAGTTCCGAGCGTGGCCTGAGCTTTGCCGGGCAGCATGCCGAATGTGTGTTCATCAGTGGCCAGAACAAAGCGGCGACCCGTGCCCAGGTTGACAAGGTCCGGGCTGCAGCGGTGGCCGCCGGGCGTGACCCGCAGTCAATCAAGGTATTCATGGGCTTGACCGTCATCGTTGCCGAAAGCGAGCAAAAGGCGCGGGCCAAGGAGGCTGAGTACCTGCGCTACGCCAGCGCCGAAGCCGGGGTGGCGCACTTTGCCAGCTCAACCGGAATCGACTTTGCCCAGTACGCGCTGGACGAGCCGATCCAGTACGTGAAAAGCAACGCCATCCAGTCGGCGACGAAAAACCTGCAGAACAACGACTGGACGCGTCGCAAGCTGCTTGAACAGCACGCCCTCGGCGGGCGCTACATCACTCTGGTCGGCTCACCCAGCCAGGTTGCCGATGAGCTGGAAGCCTGGATCGACGAAACCGGCCTGGACGGTTTCAACCTGGCGCGCACGGTCACCCCGGAAAGCTATGTCGACTTCATCGACCTGGTCATACCGGAACTGCAACGCCGTGGCTCGTACAAGACCGCCTACGAAGACGGCAGCCTGCGAGAAAAACTGTTTGGCGGCAGCGCCCGTTTGCCCAACCAGCATACCGGGGCCAGCTACCGCACCCCTTCTGAACCAAACGCCCAACCGACTGGAGAGCTGCAGCATGCTTAAGACCTTTCTGGCCCGCCCTGTTGCGAGCATCGCCCTGACCCTTGGCCTGTTTGGTGCTGCGCACGCGAACGACGCCACACTGAAAATCGGCACCACTGCAGCCTTCGCTCCGCCTCTTGAAGCGGCAGTCAGCGAAGCCCAAAAGCAGGGGCTGAAGGTGGAGTTGATCGAGTTCAGCGACTGGATTGCACCGAATGTCAGCCTCGCCAACGGTGACATCGATGTGAACTACTACCAACACATCCCGTTCCTGGAGAATGCCAAGAGCGCCGCCGGTTTCGACCTGGTGCCTTATGCACCCGGAATCATCAACAACGTCGGGCTGTACTCGAAACGCTACAAAAGCCTCGCCGAACTGCCCGAAGGCGCCAGCGTCGCCATTGCCAACGACCCGATCAACAGCGGACGCGGCCTGCAGTTGCTGGCCAAGGCCGGCTTGATCACCCTCAAGCCCGGTGTTGGCTACAAGGCGACCGAAGACGACATCGTCGCCAACCCAAAGAAGCTGAAGATCCTTCAGGTCGAAGCCGTACAACTGGTGCGGGCCTACGATGATGCCGACCTGGTACAGGGGTATCCGCACTACATTCGCCTGGCAAAAACCTTCGATGCCAACTCCGCGTTGCTGTTCGACGGCCTGGATCACAAGGAATACGTGATTCAATTCGTGATCAAGCCGCAAAGCAAAGATGACCCACGCCTGGCCAGGTTCATTGATATCTACCAACACTCGCCGGTCGTCCATAGCGCACTGGACAAGGCCTACGGCAAGCTCTATCAGCCTGGCTGGGAGCGTTGACATGAGTGCCGCCAACGCCCGTCTGGCGCTGGACGCGCAACCGTTCACGCCGCCTCAAAACGCTCAGCAAAGGGCCCTGCACCCGGAACTGAGCACAGCCCATATCCGGTTCATCGGCCTGAACAAGACCTACCCGGGGCAAGCGGCCCCGGCACTGTCAGGGATCGACCTGAACATCCAGCGCGGCGAAATCTTCGGCATCATCGGCCGTAGCGGCGCGGGCAAGTCGTCGCTGATTCGCACCATCAACCGCCTGGAACAACCCAGCAGTGGGCGGGTACTGATCGATCAGGTGGACATCGGTGAGTTCGACGAAGACCGCCTGGTGAACCTGCGCCGGCGCATCGGCATGATCTTCCAGCACTTCAACCTGATGTCGGCCAAGACGGTCTGGCAGAACGTCGAGCTGCCGCTGAAGGTAGCCGGTGTGCCCAAGGATCAACGCCAGCGCAAGGTCGCTGCGTTGCTGGAGCTGGTCGGTTTGCAGGAGAAACATCACGTCTATCCGGCGCAGTTGTCCGGTGGGCAAAAACAACGCGTCGGCATTGCCCGGGCGCTGGTCCATGACCCTGAAATCCTGCTCTGCGACGAAGCAACCTCGGCACTGGACCCGGAGACCACCGAATCGATCCTTGGCCTGCTGCGGGATATCAACCAGCGCCTGGGCCTGACCGTGGTGCTGATTACCCATGAAATGGCCGTGATTCGCGAAATCTGCCATCGCGTGGTGGTGCTGGAAAGGGGCCATATCGTCGAACAGGGCGCGGTCTGGCAAGTATTTGGCGAGCCACAGCACGATGTCAGCAAGACCTTGCTGGCACCGCTGCAACCCACCCTCCCTGCGCACCTTCAGGCCCGTCTGCACGCACAGGCACCCCGTCCGGAGGCAGCGCTGGTACTGCGATTGAGGGTCAGTGGCCGGGACACACATGCACCGCAGTTGTCGACGTTGTTCAGTGCCCTGGGAGGCCAGGTCAGCCTATTGCAGGGGGGCATCGAGTCGATTCAGGGAAGAGCACTGGGCCAGTTGGTCATTGCGGTGGAGCAATCACCGCATAGCCACGACAACGTGATCGAACGCGCCCGGGAGTGGGCCGCACAGGTGGAGGTACTCGGTTATGTGGTTTGATCGTCTGCTGCAAGGTGTACTCGATACCTTGCTGATGGTGGGGGTGTCTTCGCTGATCGCCCTGCTCGCGGGCATCCCGCTGGCGGTCATACTGGTCACCAGCGACAAGGGCGGCATATTCGAGGCGCCAACGGTCAACCGGGTGCTCGGTGCCTTCGTCAACCTGTTCCGCTCGATACCGTTCCTGATTCTGATGGTGGCGTTGATCCCCTTCACCCGCCTGATTGTGGGTACTACCTACGGTGTTTGGGCAGCGGTGGTACCGCTGACCATTGCGGCGACACCGTTCTTCGCACGTATCGCAGAGGTGAGCCTGCGCGAGGTCGATCATGGCTTGATCGAGGCGGCGCAGGCGATGGGCTGCCGACGCTGGCATATCGTCTGGCATGTATTGCTGCCTGAAGCCCTGCCAGGCATCGTCGGTGGTTTTACCATCACCCTGGTCACCATGATCAACTCCTCGGCGATGGCCGGTGCCATCGGCGCAGGCGGCTTGGGTGACATTGCCTACCGTTACGGCTACCAACGTTTCGACAGCCAGATCATGCTGACGGTCATCGTCATGCTGGTGGTGTTAGTGGCGTTGATCCAGTTGGGCGGCGACCGCCTGGCCAAGGGCTTGAACAAGCGCTGACCCCCTATGGGAGCGGGCAGGCGCCGCGTACCAGCTGACCTGCCACACCCGCTGCACATCGGCACGGTCAAGTGTGCTTTGGCTCCTCGATCTTGAACCAGGCCACGTACAGCGCTGGCAGGAACAGCAACGTCAGCAAGGTTGCGATGATGATCCCACCGATCATCGCGTAGGCCATCGGCCCCCAGAACACCTCTCGCGCAATCGGGATCATGCCCAGGCTCGCCGCAGCGGCCGTCAGCAGGATTGGCCGACGTCGGTGATCGGTCGCCTGCATGACGGCGTCCCACGGCCCATAGCCCTGAGTTTCATACTCATCAATTTGCGTCACCAAGATCACCGAGTTACGGATGATGATCCCGATCAGCGCCAAGATCCCCAGAATCGCGACGAAGCCCATCGGCGTACCGGTCGGCACCAACGCCAACACCACGCCAATCAGCCCCAGCGGCGCAACGCTGACCACCAGGAACAGCTTCTGCACACTGTGCAACTGGATCATCAGGAAGGTCGCCATCAGGAACAGCATCAGCGGTACGACCTTGGCAATGGGTGCCTGGGCCTTGGCACTGGACTCCACCGTACCCCCCGTAGCCACCTGGTAACCCACTGGCAGCTTGTCGGCGAACGCATCGATCTGCGGCTTTAGCTGCTTGACCAGGTCCGTGGGTTGAATCTCGCTGCTGACCGCAGCCTTCACGGTAATGGTCGGTTTGCGGTCACGCCGCCAGACCAGCGGCTGCTCCAGCTCATAACGCACGGTAGCGAACGCCAGCAACGGGATCGAGGTGCCATTGGGCCGGAGAATTTGCAGGTTCTGCAGCGTCTGTGGCGAAGCGCGCTCACTGTCGTCGGCACGGGCGACCAAATCAATCAGGTAGATGTTGTCACGAACCTGCGTCACTGCCGCACCACTGACAATGCCATTCATGATAGTGGCCACATCTTCCGAAGACAGTCCCAACTGCCGGGCCTTGTCCTGGGCGATATCAATACGCATGACCTTGCCCGGTTCGTTCCAGTCGTAAATGATCTCGCCAATGTTCGGGTTGCTATCGAGCAATGTCGCCAGCCCGATGGCATGTCGCCGCACCTGGTCGATGTCCGAACCGCTGACCCGGTACTGGATCGGCCATCCCACTGGCGGCCCCATCTCCAGTGACTGCAGGTACGTGCTGATACCGACGAAGTCGGTTTTCAGCCGCTCCCGCAAGCGGGCCATCAACGCCCCGCGTTCCTCGAAACCCTTACTGACAATGACAAACTGGGCAAAGTAGGGGTTGGCCAACTGCTGGTCCAGCGGCAGGTAAAAACGGATCGCGCCCTGACCAATGTAACTGCTCCAGCGAACAATATCCGGGTCGCCCTTGAGCGTTGCTTCAAAGCGGTCGACCGCCTTGCGGGTTTCCTCGATCGAGGCATTTTGCGGCAGGTTGAAGTCGACAAGAAACTCTGGACGGTCCGAAGCTGGAAAGAACTGATTCTGCACGAAGCGCATGGCGAACAACGACAGCGCAAACATCAGCACCGTGGCGATGATCGTTAGCCAATGATGACGCATGCACCAGTGCAGACCGTGCTGGAACGCCTTGTCGAAACGCCCCGCTTCCTTGTCATGGGCTTTCACTTTGGCATTGAGGATATGCACGCCCAACACCGGGGCAAACAGCACGGCAACGACCCATGACACCAGCAGGGACGCGGCAATCACCGCAAACAAGGTATAGGTGTACTCACCTGCCGAGCTGGCATTAAGGCCTATGGGCACGAAACCGGCAACGGTCACCAGTGTGCCGGTCAACATGGGGAAGGCTGTCGAGGTATAGGCGAAGGTCGCCGCCTGTTCTTTGGTCTCGCCCATTTCCAGACGGGTGACCATGACCTCGACGGTGATCATGGCATCGTCCACCAACAGCCCCAATGCAATGATCAACGCACCGAGAGAGATCCGCTGCATGGTGATACCGCTGTACTCCATGAACACAAAGACCATGGCCAACACCAGCGGGATCGAGCAGGCCACCACCAAGCCGGCGCGCACGCCAAGGCTGATGAAGCTCACCACCAGCACAATCACCACCGCCTCGAACAGCGCGCTGGTAAAACCACCGACGGCCTCCTCGACCACCACCGCCTGGTCGGAAACGTTATGCACACCGACACCCACCGGCAGATCGGCGATCACTTGCTTCATCTTCTTGTGCAGGGCCTCACCGAACACCTGCATGTTGCCACCGGCTTTCATACCGATTGCCAGGCCAATCGCGGTTTGACCATTGAAGCGGAACATCGGTGTCGGCGGGTCGACATACCCACGACTGATATCAGCGATGTCGGCCAACCGGTAAAAACGGTCGTTAAGCCGCAGGCTGACCTGCTCCAGGTCTTTTTCGGAGGCGAACTGGCCGCTGGTGCGTACTGAAATGCGCTCCGGCCCGGCCTCGATGATGCCAGCAGGCGTTACCGCGTTCTGCGCTTGCAGGGCCTGTAACGCCTGACGCCGATCAATGCCCAGGGCAGCCAGCTTGCGGGTGGAGAAATTCAGGTAGAGCACTTCGTCCTGTGCGCCGAGCATCAAGACCTTGCCCAGGTTCTGCACCGAGCGAATCTCGGCCCGTACCTGCTCGACATAATCGCGCAACTGACGCATGGACAAGCCATCGGCGGTGAAGGCATAGATGGAGCCATACACGTCGCCAAACTCATCGTTGAATCCCGGGCCCTGGACGCCCTTGGGAAAATCACCCTTGATGTCCTGGATCTTCTTGCGCACCTGGTACCAGATTTCCGGAATGTCCTTGGCCTTGGTGGTGTCGAGCAGGTTGACGTACACCGTCGACTCTCCCGGCCGGGTATAGCTTTTCACGTAGTCGAGGGAGTCCAGCTCTTCGAGCTTCTTTTCGATCCGGTCGGTGATCTGATTGAGGGTCTCATCCTGGGTCGCACCCGGCCAACTGGTCTGGATGACCATGGTCTTGATGGTGAAAGACGGGTCTTCTTCCCGGCCCAGGTTCAGGTAAGAGAACACGCCCATCAACAGGGATACAAACATCAGGTACCAGACGAACGATTGGTGTTTGAGCGCCCATTCGGACAGGTTGAAACTCCCTTTCATGGGCCCACCTCATCAAGTTTGACCTTTTGCCCTGGCTTCAGGCTGTGTACACCAGCACTGACCACTCGCTCCCCAACCTGCACACCCGAGGCCAACGCGACCCACTCGTCGGTGCGCTCAAGCACCTTCACATCGCGGGGTGAGACCGTTTGCTGCTGCTCATCGACGACCCACACCCGGCTCTGGCCGTCCGAGTCCTGCACGGCGCTGGGCGGAAGCTCCACACGGGGTGTCACGGGTGAACTGAGGGAAACACTGATCGCCGTCCCAAGACGAAAACCGAGTGGCGACTCGGCCAGTGTCAAACGGGCACGGCGGGTCCGGGTCGCCGCATCGGCCTGAGGTTCGAGTTCACGCAGCGTGGCCGAGGTATGGGTGCTGGGGTCAAGCTGTGCCTCGACGTAGAAATGCACGCCCTTGGGTAACTGTTCGGCCAGTGTTATCGGCAGGTCGATGACCGCTTCCTTGACATCAGGACGGGCCAGCGTGGCGACTGGCTGGCCGGCGGTAACGGTCTGCCCGGCCTCGGCTTGCCAGGCCGTCACAACCCCGGCGTGGTCAGTGTGCAGCTCGGTGTAGCCGAGCTGGTCACGCGCCAGCCTGAACGCCGCACTGGCCTGATCCAGGGTAGCCTTGGTGGTCTTCAGGTTAGTCTGGGCAATATCCAGCTGGGCCTGCGCACCGACACCCCGGTCGTACAACTGCTGTTGACGTCGGGCATTGGCCTGGGCATTGATCAGTTGGGCCTGGATCTTGGCAAGGTCGCCCTCGGCGGCGCGCAGTTGGTTACGCTGATCGGTGGGATCAAGCGTCGCCAACAAGCCATCTTTGGCCACTTCAGTGCCGACATCCACATGGCGTTGAGCGATTCGTCCGCCCACCCGGAAACCCAGGTTGGTTTCATAGCGGGCCTGGATGCTCCCGGCGAAACGCCCTAGCTGCTGCTCGCCCTGCGAGGTTGCCCGCAGCGTCAATACAGGCCGAACCGGCTCCTCGCTGTGCTCTTCGGTACAGGCGACCAACAACAGGCAAGTGCCCAACAACATCGCGGCCGGCTTCATGGCGCCACCCCTTCGGCACTTGCCGGAGCCACTTCGACCTCTACGCCAGGGTGCAAGGTCTGGCCACCGGCCACGACCACCGACTCCCCGCCCTTCAGCCCTTCAGAAATCACCACCTTGCCGGTCAAGTAACGGCTAACCGTGACCGGCTGCAGGCTGACCTTGCCGTCCTTGTCCATCACCCAGACAGCAGGATCATGCAGCGCCTTGGTCAGGGCCGACCACGGTAGTTCGACACCGGCCTTACCCGCCGCACTTACCGTGGCACTGACCACAGAACCCAATTCCATACCCTTGGGCGTTGAGTCCAGCCCGACTTTGACCTGCACGGTACCGCTCTGTGCCGAGACAGTCGGGTTAACCTCACGCACACGCCCCAATGCTTGCACCTGCGGATCGTCGACCAGGCGAACGGTCACTTTACGGTCATTGCGCGGGTCAACCTTCAGCGCCTCATACACGTTGAACACTGCATCTCGTGGTCCATCAACAGCCAGGCTGAAAATCGGCATTGTCGCTTGAACCACCTGCCCGACTTCGGCCTGCCGCGCGGTGATGATGCCTGCGGCATCAGCCACCAGGGCGGTGTAGCTCAACTGCTCACGGGCGCTGGCCAATTGCGCCTCGGCGGCCTTGAGCGCACTGCGGCTACTGAGCAAGGCGGCTTCTGCGGTGTCGTACTCGCTCTGGCTGGTGTAGCCCTTGGGTAGCAGTTTCTGCTGTCGTCCAAATGCAGCGCTGGCCTGCGTGACACGCGCCTGCTCGGCGAACACCTGTGCAGCCGCAGAGTCGACATCGGTCTGCAGGTCCTTGGGATCAAGCCTGGCCAGCACCTGCTTGGCCGTTACCCGGTCACCGACGTCGACGCTGCGGGAAATGATCTTGCCGCCCACCCGGAACGACAGCTCAGTCTGCACACGCGCCTGAATATCGCCTGTCAGCGTCGCGGCAGAGGCGTATTCATTGGTCTGGGCAACCTGAACAGCAACGCGTGGTCGCTGCGACTCGATATTTTTTTTCTCGCCACAGGCAGCCAGTAGCAGCGCAAGCCCCAGGCAGATGATCAGGTTTGGACGCAACACCGGCATGCGAGCTCCTTGCGAGACAACGTCGAAGAGAGGATGCGAGTGTTAGCGTAGATCAGGGTTACGAGGGCCGCTCGCGCTGCCAGCGAAGGAATGCAGGAATCGACGCTACAGGGCGTAGGGCTGGCGGGAATATTGATTCAGATCACACAGACAAAAAAGGCCGCCCCGTTGGAGGCGGCCTTGTCGGCAGTACCGCTATTGCGCAGCGCATACGCCTCTTGGCGTATGCGCTGGCAAGCCGTTACACCGAGACAGCAGCAGGCGCTGGCGCGCGACGCACGTCCGGCTGTTTCCACGAGTCGGCAGCGCTTTCCTCGATGGCTTGCTGAATGGCACGACGGCGGCGCTCTTCGGCCTGACGGCTGAAGTACCAGACCAGGAAGGTCACCAACGACACTGAAAGCAGGATCAGGCTGGCCACAGCGTTGATTTCGGGCTTCACGCCCAGACGCACGGCCGAGAAGACCTCCATCGGCAAGGTGGTCGAGCCTGGACCGGAGACAAAGCTCGCCAACACCAGGTCGTCCAGCGACAGTGCGAAGGACATCATGCCGCCTGCCGCCAACGAAGGCGCAATCATCGGGATGGTGATCAGGAAGAACACCTTCCACGGACGTGCGCCCAGGTCCATGGCCGCCTCTTCGATGGACAGGTCCAGCTCGCGCAAGCGTGCCGATACCACCACCGCCACATAGGCAGAGCAAAAGGTGGTGTGCGCAATCCAGATGGTGAAAATGCCACGCTCCTGCGGCCAGCCGATCATCTGTGCCATCGCCACGAACAGCAGCAGCAACGACAGGCCGGTAATCACCTCAGGCATGACCAATGGCGCCGTGACCAGACCACCGAACAAGGTGCGACCCTTGAAGCGGGTCACCCGGGTCAGCACGAAAGCCGCCAGGGTACCGAGCACGACGGCGGCAATCGCGGTGTAGCAGGCGATTTCCAGCGAGCGCGCCACCGAGCCCATCAATTGGCTGTTGTCGAGCAGGCCAACGTACCACTTCACCGACCAGCCACCCCAGACCGTCACCAGTTTGGAGGCGTTGAACGAGTAGATCACCAGGATCAACATCGGCAGGTAGATGAACAGCAAGCCCATCACCAGCATCAGCTTGGAGAAACTGAAACGCTTCATGCCCGACCCTCCATCTCTTTGGCCTGACTACGGTTGAAGAGCAGGATCGGTACGATCAGGATCGCCAGCATCACTACCGCCAGAGCAGAAGCCACTGGCCAGTCACGGTTGTTGAAGAACTCTTGCCACAGCACTTTACCGATCATCAGGGTTTCCGGGCCGCCGAGCAGCTCTGGAATGACGAACTCACCCACCACCGGAATGAACACCAGCATGCAGCCGGCGATGATGCCGTTCTTGGACAGCGGTACGGTGATTTTCCAGAAGCTGTTGAACGTACTGGAACCCAGGTCGGAAGCCGCTTCAAGCAGGCTCGGGTCGTGCTTCACCAGGTTGGCATACAACGGCAGGATCATGAACGGCAGGTACGAGTAGACCACGCCGATATAAACCGCCAGGTTGGTATTGAGGATCTGCAACGGTTGATCGATAAGGCCCATGCTCATCAGGAAGCCGTTGAGCAGGCCGTTGTTGCTGAGGATGCCCATCCAGGCATAGACCCGAATCAGGATCGCGGTCCAGGTCGGCATCATGATCAGCAGCAGCAGGACCGTCTGGGTCTCCTTACGCGCATTGGCAATGGCGTAGGCCATTGGAAAGCCGATCAACAAGCACAGCAGCGTGCTGATGAAGGCCATCTTCAACGAACCCAGGTACGCCGACAGGTACAGCTCGTCGTCGGTCAACATGGCGTAGTTGCCGAGGTTGAGCACCAGTTCGAGCTTCTGCTCGACGAAGGTGTAGATCTCGGTATACGGCGGAATCGCCACGTCTGCTTCGGCGAAGCTGATCTTCAGTACAATGAAGAACGGCAACATGAAGAACAGGAACAGCCACAGGAATGGCGCACCAATGACCAGGTGACGCCCCTCGGGAACCAGGCGCTGGAAAGCGCGCTTCAGTTTTCGAATTTTCATGAGCGCAGTACCACACCGGAATCATTTTCCCAGCACACATAGACCTGGTCGCCCCAGGTAGGCCGGGTTCCCTGGCGTTCGGCGTTGGCAACGAACGACTGCACCACCTTGCCGCTCGGCAACTCGACGTAGAACACCGAGTGGCCGCCCAGGTAAGCGATATCGTGAACCTTGCCGCGCGACCAGTTGTGCTCGTCCGTCGGTTGCTCGGTGGTCACCAGCAGCTTCTCTGGGCGCAGGGCATAGGTAATGTGCTTGTCTTCCACCGAGGTGGTGATGCCGTGGCCAACGTAGATGCCGCGCTCAAGCTCGGGGCTGGAGATCAGGGCATAGCTCTCGGCATCGTCCACCACTTCGCCTTCGAACAGGTTGACGTTACCGATGAACTCACACACCAGGCGGCTGGTCGGGGTCTCATAGACGTCGATCGGGCTTCCGATCTGAGCGATCCAGCCCAGGTGCATGATCGCAATACGCTCGGCCATGGTCATGGCCTCTTCCTGGTCGTGGGTCACCATCACGCAAGTCACGCCAACGCGCTCGATGATCTGCACCAGTTCCAGTTGCATCTGCGAACGCAACTTCTTGTCCAGTGCGCCCATTGGCTCGTCGAGCAACAGCAGTTTTGGTCGCTTGGCCAAGGAACGGGCCAATGCCACACGCTGACGCTGGCCACCGGAAAGCTGGTGCGGCTTGCGCTTGGCATACTGGGTCATGTGCACCAGCTTGAGCATCTCGGCCACGCGGGCGTCGATCTCGGCAGCCGGCATGCGGTCCTGCTTCAGGCCGAACGCGATGTTCTGCGCCACGGTCATGTGCGGGAACAACGCATAAGACTGGAACATCATGTTGATCGGCCGTTCATAAGGCGGCATATCGGTGATGTCGACACCATCGAGGAAGATGCGGCCTTCGGTCGGACGCTCGAAACCGGCCAACATCCGTAGCAATGTGGATTTACCCGAGCCGGAGCCACCCAGCAAAGCGAAGATCTCGCCCTTGCGGATTTCCAGGGACACATCGTCCACGGCGACCGTTTCGTCGAATTTTTTTGTAACCCGGTCGATCTTCACCAGCACCTGTTTAGGTTGCTGGCCACCATCGAGGGCTTTTTTATAGGCACCGGAGGCAACAGCCATGTGTGAAACTCCCAACAAGAATTTTTGCAGCCCGCCCCTGCCGTGACGGGCCCTGGATACTCATTTGCCCGACTTGACCTTGGTCCAGCTACGGGTCATCAAACGTTGCACCTTGGGTGGCAACTCAGCATTGACGTACAACTTGTCCAGCACCTCTTGCGGTGGATAAACCGCTGCGTCGGTCCTAACGCTCTGGTCCATCAGATCGCCAGCCTTTGGATTCGGGTTGGCATAACCGACGTAATCGCTGACCTGGGCTATCACCTCAGGCTTGAGCAAATAGTTGATGAAAGCGTGGGCCTCTTTGAGATTTTTGGCGTCCTTGGGAATCGCCAGCATGTCAAACCAGAGGTTGCCGCCCTCCTTGGGAATTGCATACGCGACATTCACGCCCTTGCCCGCCTCTTCAGCGCGGGTCTTGGCCTGGAACACATCGCCGGAGAAACCTGCAGCCACGCAGATGTCACCGTTAGCCAGGTCCGAGATGTACTTGGACGAGTGGAAATAGGTCACGTAAGGACGTACCGCCAGCAGCTTGGCCTCGGCCTTTTTATAGTCGGCCGGGTTGGTACTGTTGGGGTCCAGGCCCATGTAATTGAGCACCGCCGGGAGCATCTCGTCCGGTGAGTCGAGGAACGCGACACCGCAGGCGGAAAGCTTCTTGATGTTCTCCGGCTCAAACAGCATGGCCCAGGAGTCGATCTTGTCGGTTCCCAGCACAGCCTTGACCTTGTCGACGTTGTAACCGATGCCGTTGGTGCCCCACAGATAAGGCACGGCATACTGGTTGCCCGGGTCGTTCTTATCCAGACGCTTGAGCAGCGCCGGGTCGAGGTTCTGCCAGTTCGGCAGCAGTGACTTGTCGAGCTTCTGGAACGCGCCCGCCTTGATCTGCTTGCCGAGAAAATGGTTGGACGGCACGACCACGTCGTAGCCAGTACGACCGGCCAGTAGCTTGCCTTCCAGGGTTTCATTGGAATCAAACACGTCGTACAACGGCTTGATGCCGGTTTCTTTCTCGAAGTCCGTCAGCGTGGTCTGACCGATGTAGTCCGACCAGTTGTAGATGTGCACCGTGGGCGCCGCTTGGACGCTGATCGCCAGCGTCAGACCCGCTCCAGCCATCAAGGCCTTGCGAAATACAGAAATAGACAAGTGGAAGGTCCTCTCAATAGTGCCCGAGCTAAACGACAGAATGATCTGCCGGATAACCAAACCGGCGCGCAACTTACCTTCGATACACCCAACCGGCAAAAAAAATTTGTACTCACGTCCCGCGAAAGTGCTGCCCTAGAGCTTCCGGGCAGCACTCATCGGGTCAACCCAGGCTTATTTGCCCGACTTGATCTTGGTCCAGCTGCGCGTCAGGATCCGCTGGGTAGCCGGCGGCAGGTCACTGATTGCATACAGCTTGGCCTTCACTTCATCCGACGGATAAATGCTCGGATCGCCAGAGATGTCCTTGTCCACCAGCGGCGTTGCCGCTTTGTTGCCGTTCGGGAAACGTACGGCGTTGGTGATCTCGGCCATGATTTCCGGCTGCATCAGGAAGTTCATGAACTGATAGGCTGCGTCGAGGTTCTCGGCATCCTTTGGAATCGCGACCATGTCATAGAAGCTGCCGGCGCCTTCCTTCGGAATGGCGTAGCTGATCTTGACCTTGTCACCCGCCTCATGAGCACGCGACTTGGACTGCTCCAGGTCACCCGAGTAACCCACGGCGACGCAGATGTTGCCGTTGGCCAAGTCCGAGATGTACTTGGAGGAATGGAAGTAGGCGATCGAAGGACGGATCTTCAGGAACAGCGCTTCGGCTTCAGCCAGCTGCTTCTTGTCCTGCGAGTCGGTCGGGTAGCCGAGGTAGTGCAACGCCACCGGAATCATCTCGGTTGGCGAATCGAGGAAGCTCACGCCGCAGCTCTTGAGCTTGGCGATGTTCTCCGGCTTGAGCACCACGTCCCAGGAATCGATCTTGTCGACGCCCAGCGCAGCCTTGACCTTCTCCGGGTTGTAGCCGATGCCGATGGTGCCCCACATGTACGGGAAGGCGTGCGTGTTGCCCTTGTCGCTGGCATTGCCAACGGCATTGAGCAGGTCAGTATCGAGGTTCTTCCAGTTCGGCAGCTTGGACTTGTCCAGCTCCTGGTAAACCCCGGCCTTGATCTGCTTGGCCAGGAAGTTGTTCGAAGGTACGACCACGTCGTAACCGGACTTGCCGGCCAGCAACTTGGCTTCCAGCGTTTCGTTGCTGTCGAAAACGTCGTAGACGACCTTGATGCCCGACTGCTTTTCGAACTTGGCGATGGTGTCTGCCGCAATGTAATCAGACCAGTTATACACGTGCAGTGTCTTGTCTTCTGCCTGAACAGCACTGGCCATTGCCCCCATCAGGGACATTGCCAACAGCGTCTTGCCCAATTTCTTCATGCGTAATGCTCCAGAATTTTTTTTGACCATCTGTTCAGCAGCCGGGGCCTTCGGCGCAAGCGCCAGGCGACTGAAACAGTCGCTAGTCTGGCAAGTTACAAGGCGCTCTTTCAAGGAAAGAGCAGCCCCGAATCCCCCTTAATGTCACAACGCTAGCCTAGCAGCAGGCTTACTGGATCGCCTCATAGGTCAGGTCCAGGCATTTGCGTGCCTTTTCCACCAGTTCATCGATCTCTTCGCGAGTAATCACCAATGGCGGTGCAATGATCATGGTGTCGCCCACTGCGCGCATGATCAGGCCGTTGTCGAAGCAGAACTGCCGGCAGATCATGCCTACCCCCTTGCCTTCATAACGCGCACGGGTTGCTTTGTCCTTGACCAGCTCGATCGCACCGAGCATTCCCAAGCCACGCACTTCGCCCACCAGCGGGTGATCGTTTAGCTCGCGTAGACGCTTTTGCAAATACGGTGCCGTTTCCTCATGAACATGCTTGATGACCTTCTCATCACGCAGGATTCGCAGGTTTTCCAGACCCACTGCTGCTGCCACCGGGTGGCCTGAGTAGGTGAAGCCGTGGTTGAAGTCGCCGCCTTCGGTGACCACGCGGGCCACTTCGTCACGCACGATGACGCCACCCATTGGGATGTAGCCGGAGGTCAGGCCCTTGGCGATGGTCATCAGGTCGGGCTTGAGGTCGTAATAATCGGAACCGAACCACTCACCGGTACGACCAAAGCCACAGATCACTTCGTCGGCGACGAAAAGAATTTCGTACTTGGCAAGGATTTCCTTGACCTTCGGCCAGTAGGTTTCTGGTGGAATGATCACCCCACCAGCCCCTTGGATCGGCTCGGCGATGAACGCCGCAACGTTTTCCTCTCCCACTTCGAGGATCTTTTTCTCCAACTGTTCGGCCGCCCAGACACCAAACTCGTCCGGGGTCATGTCGCCGCCCTCACCGAACCAGTAAGGCTGCGGAATGTGCACGATGCCCGGAATAGGCAGGTCGCCCTGTTCGTGCATGAAGGCCATGCCGCCCAGGCTGGCGCCGGCCACGGTGGAACCGTGGTAGCCGTTAACGCGACCGATGATCACCTTCTTCTGCGGCTTGCCTTTGAGCGCCCAGTAATGGCGCACCATACGCAGCACGGTGTCGTTGCCTTCAGAACCGGAACCGGTGAAGAACACATGGCTCATGCCCGCCGGAGCAACGTCGGAAATGGCTTTGGCCAACTCCAGCGCCGGTGGGTGAGCGGTCTGGAAGAACAGGTTGTAGTACGGCAGTTCACGCATCTGATCGCTCGCCGCTTTCACCAGCTCTTCACGACCGTAGCCAACCGCTACACACCACAGCCCGGCCATGCCATCGAGGATCTTGTTGCCCTCGCTGTCCCACAAGTACACACCTTTGGCCTTGGTAATAATGCGCGGGCCCTTCTCCTTCAGCTGTTTATAGTCGCTGAAAGGGGCCAGGTGGTGCTCGCCGCTCAAGGCTTGCCATTCACGGGTTTGCGGGTTCTTGACGCTCATGTGCTTCTCCGATTGCTGGCGGCCGCGCTCCTGCGGCCCCGGGTTGATCAGACCGCGAACAGCAGGAACTCTCGTTCCCAAGAGCTGATCACGCGTTTGAAGTTTTCATGCTCGGCGCGCTTGGTCGCTACGTAGCCTGTGATGAATTTCTTGCCCAGGTACTTATCCAGGGCCCGACAGTTTTCCATCCGTTCCAGCGCATCCTCGATGGTCAAGGGCAAGCGCAAGTTGCGTCGTTCATAACCGCGCCCCTGAACCGGCGCACTGGCGTTGATGTGTTCCACCATGCCGATGTAGCCGCAGAGCAGGCTGGCTGCGATCGCCAGGTACGGGTTGGCGTCGGCGCCCGGCAAACGGTTTTCGACGCGGCGATGCTGCGGAGTGGCATCCGGGACGCGCAGACCGACCGTGCGGTTTTCCTCGCCCCACTCGACGTTCACCGGTGCCGAGGTATCGGGCAGGAAACGCCGGAATGAATTGACGTTGGGTGCGAACAGCGGCAGCAGCTCGGGAATGAACTTCTGCAGACCGCCGACGTGGTAGAGGAACAGGTCGCTCATACTGCCGTCGTCATTGGAGAAGATGTTCTTGCCGGTCTGCACATCCACCACGCTCTGATGCAGGTGCATTGCGCTGCCCGGCTCACCCGTCATCGGCTTGGCCATGAAGGTGGCGGCGACATTGTGCTTGAGCGCGGCCTCACGCATGGTGCGCTTGAACACCAGGATCTGGTCGGCCAGCGACAAGGCATCACCGTGACGGAAGTTGATTTCCATCTGTGCCGTGCCGTCTTCGTGGATCAGCGTGTCGAGGTCCAGGTTCTGCAGTTCGCACCAGTCGTAGACGTCCTCGAACAGCGGATCGAATTCGTTGGCCGCTTCGATGGAGAACGACTGGCGACCGGTTTCCGGGCGACCGGAACGACCAACCGGAGGTTGCAACGGAAAGTCCGGGTCTTCGCAACGCTTGGTCAGGTAGAACTCCATCTCTGGCGCGACAATCGGCTGCCAGCCTTTGTCGGCATACAGCTTGAGCACCTTTTTCAGGACGTTGCGCGGCGACAACTCAACCGGGTTGCCGTGCTTGTCATAGGTGTCGTGAATCACCTGCGCAGTGGGCTCGATGGCCCACGGGACGAGGAACACGGCGTTCTCGTCGGGACGGCAGATCATGTCGATGTCGGCCGGATCAAGCAGTTCGTAATAGATGTCGTCATCGACATAATCGCCGGTCACCGTCTGCAGCAGAACGCTCTCAGGCAAGCGCATGCCTTTCTCGGCAATGAACTTGTTGGTAGGCGAGATCTTGCCGCGGGTAATCCCGGTGAGGTCGCTGATCAAACATTCGACTTCAGTGATCTTGTGCTCTTTCAACCAATCGGTGAGCTGGTCGAGATTGGTACTCATAAATACCTCTGAAGGTAACCTGCTTCTATTAAGGTGGCGTCAGGCGCGCGGTGCCGCACCGGCGGCGCGCTGAATGGCCCGTTTCCGGCAGGCATCGCCAAACGCCCGGAAAATGGCCAGATAGTCCGGATTGGACATCACCTGCCATTCTGGATGCCACTGCACCCCCAAGGCAAAAGCCGTGCTACCTTCAATTGAGACCGCTTCAATAAGACCGTCCGGGGCTACTGCCTCGATCCGAAAACCTGGCGCCAAACGCGCAATACCCTGCCCGTGGATGGAGTTGACCTGGATTTCGGATGCAAGGCCCAGGCTGGCCAGCACACCCCCCGGTTGAACCCACAGGGTGTGGCTTGGGGCATACTGGACTTCGACCGGTTCGTTTGACGGTTCACGGTGATCCATGAAGGTTCCGGCTTCATGAACCTTCTGGTGCAGGCTGCCGCCAAATGCCACGTTCAGTTCCTGGAAACCACGGCAGATGCCCAGTACGGGTACGCCAGCGGCAACCGCCGCACGCAACAACGGCAGTGTGGTGTGATCACGCTGAGGATCGTGAGGGGTGTCCGGGCCATCGGCCGGCCCCTGATAGTGATGAGGTTCGATATTTGAGGGGGAGCCGGTAAAGAGCAGCCCGTCCAGGCCGTCAATTATTTCAGCCGGGTCGAGCAGTTCCGCCAGCGACGGCAGAATCAATGGCAAGCCTTTGGCCGCCACTGCAACTGCGCGCACGTACTTGTCGCCACTGATGTGGAAAGCATGCAGACCGATCTGCTTGGTGCAGGCGGTCACGCCGATTGTCGGCATGCGAGACATGTAACCCCCGGTATTATTGCTGTTATGGGTTACGTTCGAGCTTAGCGTTGTTCATTTTTTTACACAACACCCCCGTAAAAAATAGAACACGGCCTGCTGAGCATCACCCTGATTTACCCGATGGACGGGCTATCGGCGCCCTCAATTGCAGCAAAAGTGCCGCTCAGGCGCCGTTTTAGGGCATCATTGGGTCAGCTTGACTTAAGGGTGGCTTTCGGATTGACTGGAGCTGCAAGCCCCCATTGATTGATATATTTAACAACAAAGGTGTTGCATCATGTCGGTACCCCCGCGTGCCGTTCAGCTTAACGAAGCGAACGCGTTCCTTAAGGAACATCCTGAGGTTCTGTACGTTGACCTTCTGATTGCGGATATGAATGGTGTGGTGCGTGGTAAACGCATCGAACGCACCAGCCTCCACAAGGTTTACGAGAAAGGCATCAACCTGCCGGCCTCACTCTTTGCCCTGGACATCAACGGCTCTACGGTGGAAAGCACCGGCCTGGGCCTGGATATCGGCGACGCCGACCGGATCTGCTATCCGATCCCGGGCTCTCTCTCCAACGAACCCTGGCAGAAGCGCCCTACCGCGCAGCTGCTGATGACCATGCACGAGCTGGAAGGTGAGCCGTTCTTCGCCGACCCTCGGGAAGTCCTGCGTCAAGTCGTAAGCAAATTCGATGAACTGGGCCTGACCATCTGCGCCGCCTTCGAACTGGAGTTCTACCTGATCGATCAGGAGAACGTGAATGGCCGCCCTCAACCGCCGCGCTCGCCAATCTCCGGCAAACGCCCGATTTCGACTCAGGTGTACCTGATCGACGACCTCGACGAGTATGTCGACTGCCTCCAGGACATCCTCGAAGGGGCCAAGGAACAGGGCATCCCTGCCGATGCGATCGTCAAGGAAAGTGCCCCGGCGCAGTTCGAAGTGAACCTGCACCACGTCGCCGACCCGCTCAAGGCCTGTGACTATGCGGTACTGCTCAAACGGCTGATCAAGAACATCGCCTACGACCATGAGATGGACACCACCTTCATGGCCAAGCCTTATCCAGGCCAGGCGGGTAACGGTCTGCACGTCCATATTTCCGTACTGGATAAAGATGGCAAAAACATCTTCGCCAGTGAGGATCCCGAGCAGAACGCCGCACTGCGTCACGCGATCGGCGGTGTGCTCGAGACCCTACCCGCGTCGATGGCGTTCCTGTGCCCGAACGTAAACTCGTACCGCCGCTTTGGTGCGCAGTTCTATGTACCGAACTCGCCAAGCTGGGGCCTGGACAACCGTACCGTTGCGCTGCGCGTGCCAACCGGTAGCTCCGATGCCGTGCGCCTCGAACACCGCGTTGCCGGTGCCGACGCCAACCCGTACCTGCTGATGGCAGCGGTCCTGGCGGGCGTACACCATGGCCTGACCAACAAGGTCGAGCCAGGCGCGCCAGTGGAAGGCAACTCCTACGAGCAGAACGAGCAAAGCCTGCCGAACAACCTGCGCGATGCACTGCGCGAGCTGGACGACAGCGAGATCATGGCCAAGTACATCGATCCGAAGTACATCGACATCTTTGTCGCGTGCAAGGAAAGTGAGCTGGAAGAGTTCGAACATTCGATCTCCGACCTCGAGTACAACTGGTACCTGCACACCGTGTAAGCGGTTTGCGCTGCAATGAAAAACGCCGTCGTCCCACTGGGTCGACGGCGTTTTTTTATGCGCCTGCGACACCACTAGCGCCAGCCTTGGAGGCGATAGCCTCAGAGGGCCTTCTCGAAGATCTTCGAGTTACGCTGGAAGTTATACAGCGACGCCCGCGCTGCCGGCAGGCGCTCAACGCCGCTCGGAGAGAAACCGCGCTCACGGAACCAGTGTGCAGTGCGGGTCGTCAGCACGAACAGGGTCTTCAAGCCCATTGCCCGCGCGCGCGTCTCAATGCGCTCGAGCAGTTCATCACCGCGACCGCCATGACGGTATTCAGGATTGACCGCCAGGCACGCCAGTTCACCCGCATCGGAATCGGCAATCGGATAAAGGGCCGCGCAGGCGATGATCATGCCCTCGCGCTCAACCACACTGAACTGCTCGATTTCACGCTCCAGCACTTCGCGCGAACGGCGCACCAGAATCCCCTGTTCCTCCAGCGGGCTGATCAGCTCCAGCAAGCCGCCGACATCCTCGATGGCTGCCTCACGGACCTTT
This sequence comes from Pseudomonas laurentiana, assembly GCF_014648275.1. Classification (GTDB taxonomy): domain Bacteria; phylum Pseudomonadota; class Gammaproteobacteria; order Pseudomonadales; family Pseudomonadaceae; genus Aquipseudomonas; species Aquipseudomonas laurentiana. The sequence goes on along the minus strand of NZ_BMQU01000001.1, from coordinate 284,407 downwards.
TCAAACTGCTCCTGAGCAACCAGTGTGCCGCCACCGTCACGGGTGAACAGCTCTGTCAGCAAGGCACCGTCTTCGGCATAACTGACGATATGGCTGCGCGCCACACCGCCACGGCATGCCTCGGCAGCAGCATCCAGCAATTCGCCCTGGTAATCGCTGCCCAGCCGCTGCAGATGCGCCGGCACCTGCTGTGGGCGAAGCTCGCGTACCAGGTTGCCATGCTCGTCGATCAAGCCGCGTTCGGCGCCGAACAAGAGCAATTTATCAGCACCCAGGTCAATGGCGGCACGGGTCGCCACGTCTTCACAGGCCAGGTTGAAAATTTCGCCGGTTGGCGAGTAGCCCAGCGGCGACAGCAGTACGATCGAGCGCTCGTCGAGCAGCCGGTTGATACCTTTGCGGTCGACCCGGCGTACTTCGCCAGTGTGGTGATAGTCGATACCTTCCACCACCCCGATGGGCCGTGCAGTGACCAGATTGCCTGCCGCTACCCGCAGGCGGGAGCCTTGCATCGGCGAAGCCGCCATGTCCATCGACAAGCGCGCCTCGATGGCGATCCGCAGATGCCCCACCGCATCGATCACGCATTCCAGGGTCGCCGCATCAGTGATGCGCATGCCACGGTGGTAATGCGGGGTAAGGCCACGTGCGGCCAGGCGGCTTTCGATCTGTGGGCGCGAACCGTGCACCAGCACCAGGCGCACGCCCAGGCTGTGCAACAGCACCAGGTCGTGGACGATGTTGCCAAAATTAGGGTGTTCAACCCCATCACCGGGAAGCATGACAACAAACGTGCAGTCGCGGTGAGCGTTGATGTAAGGCGAAGCGTGACGCAGCCAGTTGACGTAATCGTGCATAACCAGAGCCTGTATAAAAATTGAACAAATACGAAACAGCACACAGCGCTCGAAGGGTTATCGTCGGAACAGGCTTGGCGTCACGCGCGCTCTCCTTGAAAAATACGGTCAGGCTCAGTGGGCAACAGCCGGGCTGAGGCAATAATGTTCGATCAACTCACGCAATAGACGCACGGTAGGCTGCAAGCGTGACATTTCGAGGTACTCGCCCGGCTGATGCGCACAGGCGATGTCGCCGGGGCCGAGCACCAGGGTCTCGCACCCCAGGCGCTGAAGATAAGGCGCTTCGGTGCCAAAGGCTACTGCTTCAGCGGTATGACCGGTAAGACGTTCGGCCAGACGCACCAGTTCGGCGTCAGCTGCCTGCTCAAACGGCGGCACCTCAGGGAACAACGGCGCATAGTCGATACGCACCTGATGACGCTCGGCCAACGGCTGAAGCTTGCCGCGAATGGCGGCACGCAGCGCTTCCGGGTCCATGCCAGGCAACGGCCGCAGGTCGAACTCCAGCGCACATTGGCCGCAAATACGGTTGGGGTTATCACCACCGTGAATACAGCCAAAGTTCAGGGTTGGCTGAGGAACACTGAACTGCGCGTTGTTGAACTCACGCTGCCATTGCCGACGCAAGCCCATCAATTCACCCATCACTTCGTGCATGGCTTCCAGGGCGCTATGGCCCAGGCGCGGATCCGATGAATGACCACTGCGCCCGAGAATATCGATGCGCTCCATCATCACACCCTTGTGCAGGCGAATGGGTCGCAGCCCGGTGGGCTCACCAATCACCGCCGCACGCCCCAAAGGCCGACCCGCCGCCGCCAACGCCCGAGCCCCGGACATCGAGCTTTCCTCGTCGCAGGTCGCAAGAATCAGCAGGGGTTGCTTGAAGGGTTGGTCTAGCAGGGTGCGCACCGCTTCAATGATCAATGCAAAGAAGCCCTTCATGTCACAGCTGCCCAACCCCACCCAGCGCCCGTCGACCTCGGTCAGCTTCAGCGGGTCGGTCTGCCACAGTTGCGGGTCGAACGGCACGGTGTCGCTGTGCCCGGCCAGCACCAGCCCGCCCGGGCCGCTGCCGTAGCTGGCCAGCAGGTTGAATTTACCGGGGTTGACCTGCTGGATCTCACAGGTAAAACCAAGGTCGCCCAGCCAGCCGGCGAGCAGGTCAATCACCGCACGGTTGGACTGATCCAGCGCGACTTGAGTGCAACTGACCGAGGGTGCGGCAATCAGCGCGGCAAACTGGTCTTTGAGCGGCGGCAACGGCATGCGGATTCTCCTCGGGTCGGACCTCATCATAGGGCCATCGGGCATCTGGAATAAACCGTCTGCGGCTGACTCCTGTACACTGCACGGCCAAGACGCCCCCTGTCATCCGACGCCGGATTGCCCAGCAATGCATAAAGAAACCGAAATCAAACTGCGGGTCAGCCGCGATACACTCGCTGCCCTGCGCGAACACCCATTGCTGAAGAAGCGCAACAAGTCCGGCTGGCAGCAGCGCGAGCTGCTCAACCAGTACTTCGACACGCCTGAGCGCGACCTGGCTGCGGCCAAGGTGGCCCTGCGCTTGCGCCGCGATGGCGAGGTCATCATCCAGACCCTCAAGACCCGTGGTCAAAGCGTTGCCGGTTTGTCCGAGCGCCATGAATACGAATGGCACCTGGAAAAAACCAAGCTGGACCTGAAAAAACTCGACGCGCAGTGCTGGCCAGAGCAACTGGCCGAGGTCGACAAGAAAACCATCAAGCCGCTGTTCAGCACCGACTTCACCCGTGAATACGCGGAAATTGCCTGGGGCCGTGGCAAGACCAAGGTCGTCATCGAAGCAGCCCTGGACCTGGGCAAGGTCATCGTTGGCAAGCAGCACGAAGAGATCTGCGAACTGGAGCTGGAACTGCGTGAAGGCCCAGCCGAAGCCCTGCTGGAACTGGCAGCCGAACTCGCCGCCAGCCTGCCGATGATGCCCTGTGATATCAGCAAGGCCGAGCGCGGCTATCGCCTGCTCGACCCGGCCAGCTATGACCTGAGCCTGCCCGCGGCGGAATTGAACGCCGAAATGCCCCTGGACGACGCCTTCGCCGCGCTGGGCTGGCAGTTGCTGGGCAGCAGCCAGCGACTGGCCGAGCAGTACCGCTTCAATGGCCACTGGCGCCTGCTGCAGGATTGGGTCGAGAACCTGACCGAGCTGCGCGCCCTGGCCAGCAGCCTGGGCCAGGCTGCGCCACGCGCCAGCACCCGCGAGTTGCGCAACAGCCTCGACGCCCTGCTGGAAGACTGGAAGCCACTGGTGCAGGCCGGCATGGAAGACGAAGACGTACGTCGTGCCGCGCCGGAACAGTTCGCTGAAGAGCTGCTGGAAACCCGCTGGGGCCAGTTCTCACTGGACACCTCGCGCTGGCTGCTGGCCCGTGCCTGGACGGTCGAACGCAACAACCGTGGCAACCGTCAGGGCGCCGCGCAACTGGGTAACTGGCTGACCCACCTGCTGGCCGAGGAAGCCCAGGCCCTGCAACTGCCGCGCTACCAGCAGCAGCCTGAAGACCTGGCTGAGCAACTGCCGCGCATCGAGCGCCTGCTGGCCTGGCTACACCATGCCCGCAACGTACTCGAAGTACCAGAAGTCGACCGTCTGTACGGCGAGCTGAACAAGCTGCAACACCTGGCCCATCAGCCCATCAATGACGAAGCACTGGACGCCCGGGTACAACAGGCCATTGCCGTGTTCCAAAGCCGCGCCTGGAAGTACCTGCTGCGCAAGTAAGCCTCAGAGCACCGGCAGACTCGTCGTGGACTTGATTTCAGACAAGGCCACGATCGAGTTGACCTCCTGGATCCCCGGGACCATCGACAGCTTTTCGAAGAAGAACCGTTCGTAGGCTTCGATGTCCGGGGTGACAATGCGCAAGAGAAAATCCACGGCGCCCATCAGCACGTAACACTCCAGCACTTCAGGGAAACCGCGAATCTGCTCGGTAAACTCCGTGAAGTTCGAACGCCCGTGGGCGTTGAGTTTGACCTCGGCAAAAATCTGAGTGTTCAGGCCGATTTTCTTGCGGTCCAGCAGGGTCACCTGCCCGCGAATGATCCCCTCCTCCTTCAGCCGCTGTATGCGTCGCCAGCACGGCGACTGCGACAGCCCCACACGCTCGGCAATCTGTGCACTGGATAGCGAAGCATCCTCCTGCAGCAGGGCCAGGATGCGCCGGTCATAGGCATCCAACTCGCTTTGCATACTATTTTCTCCAAATGCCTAAACAGCGAATAATTCAATTCGATTAGCCGTGATAAACGCAGATCATAGAGAAAAAATACCCGGCCTATCATGCAAAAATCTTCTCCATCAATTCTGGAGAACGCCATGAGTGCACTCGAACGGCTGGACCACCCCGTCACTCCGCTGCGGACCGACGCCTGGGCCGCCAATGCCCCGCACACCCGGGTTCAGTACCGATTGCAGGCAGAAGCCGAGCCGGACAGCCTGTGCCGTATCCTCAATCTGTTCGCATTGCAGTTCCTGGTGCCTCAGCAGGTACACGTGCAGCACGCGGATGAACTGATGCACATCGAGGTACAGATCGGCGGCTTGAGCTGGCATCGCGCTGAACTCATTGGGCAAAAAATGCGCAACCTGATCAGTGTGGTCGAGGTACAGCTCGAACCTTGCCTGCCAACGGCCAGCACCTTTGAACCACGGCTCGCCCGCTAAGCCGCGACATACCTGGAAAACCTTGCGCCACCCCATCGCGCCCGGCCCCGACTAGCCTTGGCAGGCATTAACCAACCTGCAAGGAGGCACCGTGCCAACGCTCACCGAGGATCGCCCGCTCGACCTTGTCACCCTGCTGGATGCACTGATTGCACAAAAAGTGATCAACCCCGACGACGCCAGCCGTGTTGTGCCTGCAGCCGGCGACCCGGCACATCCGCTGGAGGTCATCGCCTGCCGCAAGCTGCCGGACGCGCGAAACCCTGGCCAGGTACTGGAGCTGGAAGGGCTATGCCAATGGCTGGCTGCCGATGCGGGCCAACCCTACCTGTGCCTTGATCCGATGCGCATCGACGTGGCCCATGTCACCGCCCTGATGTCCGCCGCGTTTGCCCAGCGCCACGGCATACTCGCCGTCGCGGTAGATGCCGACAGCGTGACGGTGGCCAGCGCGCAACCCTTTGTACGCGGCTGGGAAAGCGATCTGGCCCAGGTCCTCAAACGGCAGATCAAGCGGGTCGTCGCCAGCCCTGAACGCATTCGTAACCTGAGCCGGGAGTTCTTCAACGTGGCCCGCTCGGTCACCAACGCCTGCCAACTGGAAATCGCCCGGCCTGCCGCCACCAGCATCGAACACCTGCTCGACCTTGGCAGCCTCGATCAGGAGGCCGACGCCAACGACACGCACATTGTGAGCATTGTCGATTGGCTGCTGCAGTACGCCTTCGAGCAACGCGCCAGCGATATCCATATCGAACCTCGCCGCGAGCAGGGTTGCGTGCGCTTTCGTATCGATGGCGTGCTGCACGAGGCCTACCGGTTTCCACCTTGGGTGACCCTGGCGGCTGTAAGCCGGCTGAAAAGCCTGGGACGCATGAATGTCGCAGAAAAACGCCGCCCGCAGGACGGCCGGCTGAAAACCCGTACACCTGCCGGTAGCGAGGTGGAAATACGCCTGTCCACCCTGCCGACCACCTTCGGTGAAAAGCTGGTGCTGCGAATTTTCGATCCTGAGCTGCTGCAACGGGATTTTCAGCAGTTGGGTCTGGTCGGCGATGACCTGGCGTGCTGGCAACGCATGCTGGGACATAACCACGGAATAGTCCTGGTCACCGGGCCAACCGGCTCCGGCAAGACGAGCACCTTGTATGCCAGCCTGAAGCAACTGGCGACACCGGAGGTCAACCTCTGCACCCTCGAAGACCCGATCGAAATGGTCGAGCCAGCGTTCAATCAGATGCAGGTCGACCCGGCCATTGACCTGTGTTTCGCCAATGGCGTGCGCGCATTACTGCGCCAGGACCCGGACATCATCATGATCGGGGAGATACGTGATCTTGAGACCGCACAAATGGCCATCCAGGCGGCCCTGACCGGTCACCTGGTGCTGTCCACCCTGCACACCAACGATGCGTGTGCTGCGATTGGTCGTTTGCTCGAGTTGGGCATTGCGCACTACCTGATCCGCGCAACGCTGATCGGGGTGATGGCCCAACGCTTGATCCGTACGCTCTGCCCCGCATGCAAAGTACCGACAGCCTTGCCGGAACAGGACTGGCACGCCCTGATCCAGCCCCAGCAGTGGCCGTTACCCACTGAGGCCAAGCAGCCAATGGGGTGCCCGGCTTGCCGACACACCGGTTATCGGGGGCGTACCGGCATCCATGAACTGCTGCCATTGAGCGAATCGCTCAAACCCTTGATCTGTGCCGACAGCGACGCCCTGACATTACGTCGTCAGGCACTCAGCGAAGGGATGCGCAGCCTGCGGCTGAACGGGGCGCAAAAGGTCGCCGCCGGTCTTACCACAATGGGGGAAGTGGCCAGGGTCGCACCCTGAGCGCGCGACGTTCATCGGCCCGTTGAAGACCAGGGAACTTGCCGGGGGGTGACAAGATCAAATTGTTAGATCACCCCCAATGTTGGAGTCACCCACCATGCGCTTCAAGCGTGCTGTAGCAACACTTGCATTACTGTCTCTACCCTTCGGCGCAGCCATGGCCGACACCTTCTGGCGCGACGTTATTTCCTCGGGTGCAACCACCGCCTCTACCTACCTGACGTTCAGGGATCATAAGCTGATCGTTGCCGCTCAAGACGACGCGGGCAGCTTCGTCGCCAGCGAAGGCAGCATCCGCGGCCCTTACCTCGAAGCGGCCATTCAGAAAGTGCGGGCCGACAACCCTGGGCTGGACGCCAGCGACATGGACCTGGCCAACGCCATCCTGGCGAAAAACGCCGGCGCTAGCGAGTAACCCGCAGAAAAACCTCGCAGGCAAGCCCGGCTCCCACAAGATGAACAGCAGCCCAGTGGGAGCGGGCTTGCCCGCGATACAAACACCGCGACCTCACTGGCGCCCCAACCTGCCCTTCAGCGGTAATCCTCTACCGGTACGCACGCGCAGAACAGGTTGCGGTCGCCATACACGTTGTCGACCCGGTTCACCGCCGGCCAGTACTTGTGCATACGGGCATGCGCGCTGGGCGTCACCGCTTGAGCGATGCTGTATGGCCGCTCCCATATGCCGATAACATCCGCCAGGGTGTGCGGCGCACCTTTAAGCGGGTTGTCTTCAGCCGGCCAGTTGCCATTCTGTACTTCGGCAATTTCCGCGCGAATGCTCAACATCGCCTCGACAAACCGATCCAGCTCCGCCTTTGACTCACTCTCCGTCGGCTCGACCATCAACGTGCCGGGCACCGGAAAGGACATGGTCGGGGCATGGAAACCGTAATCCATCAGCCGTTTGGCGACATCCTCCTCGGTAATGCCGGTCAACGCCTTCAAGGGCCGCAGGTCAAGAATACACTCGTGCGCCACCCGCTCGTTGCGACCGCGATAGAGCACGGGGAATGCCCCACCCAATTGCTGAGCCAGGTAGTTCGCACAAAGAATCGCCACCTCGCTGGCGTCCGCCAATTGCGGCCCCATCATTGCGATATACATCCAACTGATTGGCAGGATACTGGCGCTCCCCCAGGGCGCGGCGCTGACTGCCGTGTTCTTCGGATCCGGCCCTGGCACCGGTACCACCGGGTGACTGGCGACAAAGGGCGCCAAGTGCGCCCGGACACCAATCGGCCCCATCCCCGGGCCTCCGCCGCCATGGGGTATGCAGAACGTCTTGTGCAGGTTCATGTGCGAAACATCGGCACCGATATCCGCAGGCCGGGCCAGGCCAACCTGGGCATTGAGGTTGGCGCCATCCATGTACACCTGACCACCATGGCTGTGGATAACTTCGCAGATCTCGACGATGCCCTCTTCATACACGCCGTGGGTCGAGGGATACGTTGCCATCAGGCAGGACAGCCGATGACCTGCCGCTTTGGCTTTGGCCTTGAGGTCGGCCAGGTCGACGTTGCCATCCTTGTCACACTCAACGATGACGACCTGCATACCGGCCATTTGTGCCGACGCAGGGTTGGTGCCATGGGCCGAGGCCGGAATCAGACAGATATCACGCTGGCCCTGCTGACGACTGCGGTGGTACTTGGCAATCGCCATCAACCCGGCATATTCACCCTGGGCACCGGAGTTGGGCTGCATGCAGACCGCGTCGAAGCCGGTAATCGCGCAGAGCCAGCCCTCAAGCTCATCGATCATGGCCTTGTAGCCCTGCGCCTGTGCTGCCGGCGCAAAGGGGTGCAGCTGTGCAAAACCCGGCCAGGTAATGGGGATCATCTCGCTGCTGGCATTGAGTTTCATGGTGCAAGAGCCCAGTGGAATCATCGACTGGTTCAGCGCCAGGTCCTTGTTCTCCAGCTGTTTGAGGTAGCGCAACATCTCGGTTTCGCTGTGGTGCAGGTTAAACACCGGGTGCGTCAGGTAGGCTGAGCGACGCACCAGCGCTGCAGGTATCCCCTCGGGCAAGGCATGCGTATCAAGGGTCGCGATGTCCAGGCCATGGTCGGCCCCCAGGAAGATATCGAACAGCCGCAACACTGTGGCTTCGCTGCAGGTTTCATCAAGGCTGACGCCAAGCTGACCGCGCCCCAGAATCCGCAGGTTGATCTGCGCCGCCTCGGCGCTCTGAATGATTGCCGTCTGGCTGCCCCCCACTTCCAGGGTCAGGGTGTCGAAAAAATGCTCATTGAGCCGTTTGATGCCCTTGCTCTCCAGCCCGGCAGCCAGGATAAAGGTCAAACGATGCACCCGCTGGGCAATCCGCTTCAGGCCTTCCGGCCCGTGATAGACCGCATAGAAACCGGCAATATTGGCCAGCAGCACCTGCGCCGTGCAAATGTTCGAGTTAGCCTTCTCCCGGCGAATGTGTTGCTCGCGGGTCTGCAGCGCCATGCGCAGCGCGAGGTTGCCGCGAGCGTCCTTGGACACGCCGATTATTCGCCCCGGCATTGCCCGCTTGAACTCGTCACGGCAAGCGAAATAGGCCGCATGCGGCCCGCCATACCCCATCGGCACGCCAAAGCGCTGGGTAGAGCCCAACACCACATCAGCCCCCAACTCACCCGGCGGCGCCAACAGCACCAGGCTCAGCAGGTCGGCGGCGACACACGCCAGTGCCTGCTGCGCATGCAACTGTTCGATGAACGGCCTCAGGTCGCGCACTTCGCCATGGGTATCGGGGTACTGCAACAAGGCACCGAACACCGAGTACTTGGCGAGGTTATCCACAGCGTCGATGACCAGTTCAAAGCCAAAACCATCGGCGCGGGTCTGCAACACCGAGAGGGTTTGTGGATGGCAGTGTTCATCGGCAAAAAACACATTGCTCTTCGACTTGGCAACGCGTCGGGCCAGGGCCATTGCTTCAGCCGCGGCGGTGGCTTCATCAAGGAGCGAGGCGTTGGCCAGATCCAATCCGCTCAGGTCGATGATCATCTGCTGGAAATTCAGCAACGCCTCGAGTCGTCCCTGGGCGATTTCGGGCTGATACGGCGTATAGGCCGTGTACCAACCAGGATTTTCCAGGACGTTACGCAGGATCACCGTTGGCGTGAGGGTACCGTGGTAGCCCATGCCGATAAGGCTGGTCCAGACCTGGTTCTGCTCAGCGTAGCCACGCAACTTCGCCAGCGCGGCCTCTTCATCGAGGGCGGGCGGCAAGTCGAGGGCACGGTTCAGGCGAATGCCGGGGGGGACCGTCTGTTCGATCAGCTCGATACGGCTGCCCAGGCCAAGGGCTTGGAGCATGGCCTGCTGCTCGCTGAGGTCAGGCCCCAGGTGGCGACGCAGGAATGGATTGGCGTCGTACAGTTGGCTCAGGGACGGCGACTGGGACATAGCGGCTCTCTCTTCCTAGACCAAACCTCGACCAGCCGAGGCATATTGAGTCTAGGAAGAGATTGCCGCTTGTGTCGGAAAACTATTCGCCGATGGCTGCTTTATAGCCCGCCGCGTCGAGCAACTTGTCCAGTTCAGCCGGGTTGCTTGGCTTCAGCTTGAAGATCCAGGCGCCATACGGGTCGCTGTTCAGCGACTCTGGGCTGTCGCTCAGGTCTTCGTTGACCGCGATGACTTCGCCGCTGATCGGGGCGTAGATATCCGAAGCGGCCTTGACCGACTCGACCACACCAGCGGTGTCGCCAGCGGCAAACACCATGCCCACTTCCGTCAACTCAACAAAGACTACATCGCCCAAGGCTTCCTGAGCGTGGTCACTGATGCCGACAGTGACACTACCGTCAGCTTCCAGACGTGCCCACTCATGGCTTTCGGCAAAACGCAGTTCGGCAGGGATATCGCTCATATTGTTGTCCTCGATAAGGTCAGCGGTCGGCCCGCCAGAATAAGTTCAGATCAGAATCTTGCCATGCCGCACAAACGTTGGCTTGACCACCCGTACCGGGTACCAGCGACCACGGATTTCTACTTCAGCACGATCGGCAGTGGCCATGGGCACACGTGCCAGAGCAATCGATTTGCTCAGCGTAGGGGAGAAACTACCACTGGTGATCTCCCCTTCGCCAACTTCGCTGATACGCACGACCTGATGGGCGCGTAATACCCCGCGCTCCTCCAGCACCAACCCGACCAACTTGAGCTGAGGCCCGGCATCACGTTCGGCCTCAAGGGCCGCACGACCGATGAAGTCACGCGTTGCCGGTTCCCAGGCAACGCTCCAGGCAAGGTTCGAGGTCAGCGGAGAATGCGCTTCGTCGATATCCTGGCCATAGAGGTTCATACCGGCTTCAAGACGCAAGGTATCCCGCGCACCCAGCCCGCTCGGGGCAATACCGGCACCGACCAGGTCGTTGAAGAACCCCGGCGCCTGAACGGCAGGGAGCATGATTTCCAGGCCATCCTCACCGGTATAACCGGTACGGGCGATGAACCAGTCGCCGTCGACAAAGCCCTCGAATGGCTTGAGCTCGCGAATCAATGCCGCACGTGACGCAGTCACCAGGTCAGCAACCCTTTCGCGGGCGTGAGGCCCCTGGACCGCCAGGATCGCCAACTCCGGGTGCTCCTGGATACTCACGTCGAAGCCAACCCGGCGCGCTTGCAGCCAGGCCAGGTCCTTGTCGCGGGTCGCGGCGTTGACCACCAGACGATAGCCGTCATCACAGCGGTAGACGATCATGTCGTCGATCACCCCACCCTGCTCGTTGAGCAGCGTGCTGTACAGGGCTTTGCCCGGAGCGCTCAGGCGCTCGATATCGTTGGCCAGCAGATACTGCAGCCACGCCGCTGCCTGAGCGCCGCCGATATCAATCACGGTCATGTGAGATACATCGAACACCCCGCAGTCGCGGCGCACTTGATGGTGCTCCTCGACTTGCGAGCCATAATGCAGGGGCATGTCCCAACCGCCAAAATCGACCATCTTGGCGCCGAGCGCCAAATGCAGGTCATAAAGAGGCGTACGCTGTCCCATGGGTTTCTCCTTCCGCGCGTGGCGAGGCTACGACCGGCAGCCATGCAGCTACCGACGCAACGAATGCCGCGCATTGTAGCTGCAAGGCAGGATGCTTACACCCTCAGTGCGCTTGACCAGGGTGCCGAGCCGACCGGCGAATCAGGGCGATGACCGGCAACAGCCCGACCAGCACCAGGCTCAGTGCCGGCAGTGAAGCGCGTGCCCACTCGCCCTCACTGGTCATTTCAAAGACTCGCACGGCCAGCGTGTCCCAGCCGAAAGGGCGTAGCAGCAGGGTGGCAGGCATTTCCTTGAGCACATCGACAAACACCAACAACGCCGCACTCAACGCACCGGGCACCAGCAAGGGCAGATAGACCTTGAAGAACAGACGCGGGCCCGCCACGCCAAGGCTGCGCGAAGCCTCCGGCAGCGACGGCCGAACCCGGGCAAGACTGCTTTCCAGCGGGCCATAGGCTACCGCGATAAACCGCACCAGATACGCCAGTATCAACGCACTGAGGCTGCCCAGCAGTAACGGCTTGCCAGCACCACCCAGCCAACTGGAGAGTGGGATGACCAGTTGCTTGTCCAGGTAACTGAACGCCAACATGATCGACACAGCCAGTACCGAACCAGGCAAGGCATAACCGAGGTTGGCCAGGCTGACGCCGACCCGGATGCCGCGAGTAGGTGCCTGCCGTCGGGCAAATGCCAGTACCAGCGCCACACAGACGGTGATCAACGCCGCCATCGCGCCCAGGTAAAGGGTATGCATGATCAACCCGGCATAACGTTCGTCGAGGTCGAAGCGACCACGCTGCCAGAACCACACCAGTAACTGCAGTACCGGAATCACAAAGGCACAGGCGAAGACCAACAGGCACCACCCCATCGCCGCAAACGCTTTCACCCCGCGCAGGTGATACAAGGCCTTGCCCCTCGGCCGTTCACTGCCACTGCGTGTTGCACCGCGTGCCCGGCGCTCGCCGTACAGCACCAGCATGACCGCCAGCAACAGCAGGCTGGCCAGTTGCGCTGCACTGGAAAGGCTGAAGAAGCCGTACCAGGTCTTGTAGATGGCGGTGGTGAAGGTATCGAAGTTGAACACCGAGACCGCGCCGAAGTCCGCCAGGGTTTCCATCAATGCCAACGCCACGCCCGCACCGATAGCGGGACGGGCCATGGGCAGGGCAACCCGCCAGAACGCCTGCAACGGCGAATGCCCTAACACCCGCGCCGCCTCCATCAAACCTTTGCCCTGAGCAATGAACGCCGTTCGGGCCAGCAGGTAGACGTAGGGGTAGAACACCAGCACCAGCACCGTGATCACGCCACCGGTTGAGCGCACCCGGGGCAGGCGCATCGGCCCGAACCACTCGCGCAGCAACGTTTGCACCGGCCCGGAAAAATCCAGCAACCCGACAAAGACAAACGCCAGTACATAGGCCGGGATGGCGAAGGGCAACATCAAGGCCCAATCAAGCCAGCGCCGCCCGGGAAACTCACAAAGGCTGGTCAGCCAGGCCAGGCTGACACCCAACAGGGTGACGCCAACGCCAACACCTGCGACCAGCGTAGCGGTATTGCCCAACAGGCGGGGCATTTGGGTTTCGAGCAGGTGCGACCAGATCTGCCGGTCGATCGACTCCCAGGACAGGAGCAAAACACTGATCGGCAACAGCACCAGGGTGACAACGGCGAAAACCAGGGGATACCAGCGGCGTTGGGCAGGGTGGGCCAAAGGGCGATGCTCTAGGTTTTAATGACTGTCGCCGGTAACACCTGCCCCTTGGGCGTTGGCGTTACCGGCGATGAGACCATAAAGGGGCGAACAAGAGTAAAGCCTGAGGCTTAGTTCCAGCCAGCCCGGTCCATCAAGCGAATCGCTTCCGCCTGACGCTTGCCTGCAACTTCCACTGGAAGGGCATCAGCCTTGAAGGTTCCCCAGGCAGCAACTTCCTCGGACGGTGCAACCTTCGGGTTGGCCGGGAATTCCTGGTTGATCGCAGCGAACATCTTCTGCGCATCCGCACCGGTCATCCACTCCACCAGGGCCTTGGCGGCCTCTGGGTGCGGCGCATACTTGGTCAGGCCGATACCCGAAAGGTTGACGTGAACACCGCGATCAGCCTGGTTGGGCCAGAACAGTTTGACCGGCAGTTGCGGGTCCTGCTGGTGCAAACGCCCGTAGTAATAGGTGTTGACGATACCGACATCGCACTGACCGGCCTTGATCGCCAGCAGCAGGGCCGTATCGTCGGAGAAGACATCCGTGGACAGGTTGTTCACCCAGCCCTTGATGATCTGTTCGGTTTTCTCGGCGCCATGAGTCTCGATCAGGGTGGCGGTCAGCGACTGGTTGTAGACCTTTTTCGCAGTGCGCAGGCACAGACGGCCTTCCCATTGCTTGTCGGCCAGCGCCTCGTAGGTGCTCAGCTCTTCCGGCTTGACCCGCTCGGTGGAGTAGACAATGGTTCGCGCGCGCAGGCTCAGGCCCGTCCAGTCGTGGGACGAGGCGCGGTACTGGGACGGGATGTTGGCGTCGATGACGGACGACTTGATCGGCTGCAGGATGCCCATTTGTTCAGCCTGCCAGAGGTTGCCGGCATCGACGGTGAGCAGCAGGTCGGCAGTGGCGTTCTCGCCCTCGGCCTTGATGCGCTGCATCAGCGGAGCTTCCTTGTCGGTGATGAACTTGATCTTCACCCCGGTCTTGGCCGTGTAGGCATCGAACACCGGCTTGATCAGTTCATCGATACGCGAGGAATACACCACCACTTCATCCGCCGCCTGGGCGGTGCCACCAAACAGGGTCAATGCCAGGGCGGCCAGTAAATGCTTGCGTGACAACATGGTAGCGGTCCTCGGAAGGCAAGAAAGGCGAAAATGGTAGTGAATCCCATTTGCCATCTCAACCTAACTCGCAACCGAGCAGTTACCAGATGTTGCAGACGCCTCAGGGCCGCGCCAACTCCGGCAGATCTCCGCTCAAGCCGAGGGCCTGACGCACAAACAGTGCCTTGGCTTCTGGCAATTGCTCGACCCACTTCAGGCCCGTATTGCGCAGCCAGCGCAGCGGCAACGGGTCGGCCTGGAACAACCGCTCAAAACCTTCCATTGCGGCCATCAAGGCCAGGTTGTGCGGCATCCGTCGCCGCTCGAAGCGACTCAGCACCCGCACATCGGCCAGCCGCTCGCCACGGTCCAGAGCGTTTAGCAGCTCCTCGGCCAGCACGGCCGCATCGAGAAAGCCCAGGTTGACGCCCTGCCCGGCCAACGGGTGAATGGTATGCGCGGCATCGCCTATCAACGCCAGGCCCTCGGCCACATAACGCTTGGCATGACGCTGGCGCAGCGGTACACACAGCCGCGGGTCGGCGCTCAGCACCTGGCCCAGACGGCCTTCAAAGGCACGCTCAAGCTCGGCGCAGAACGCTTCATCGGTCAGCGTCATCAAGCGCTCGGCCTGCTCCGGTGTGGTCGACCAGACAATCGAGCACCAGCCCTGCTCGCCGTCGCGCTGCAACGGTAGAAATGCCAGGGGGCCGTCGTCGGTGAAGCGCTGCCAGGCTGTGGCCTGATGGGCTTGGCTGCAGCGCACACTGGTCACAATGGCGTGGTGCAAATAATCCCACTCGCGGGTTTCACACCCCGTCAGGCGGCGCGCGGCCGAGTTCGCCCCGTCAGCCGCGATCACCAATGGAGCACGCAGCGTACGGCCATCGGCCAAGGTCAGCAGCCAGTCGTCACCGGAACGGCGCATCTGCTCCAGGCGCGCATTGGCCAGCAGGCCGATCTCGCTGTCATGCAGGCACTCAAGCAACGCATCCTGAACCACACGGTTCTCGACGATATGCCCCAACACCTCGGCATGCACGCTGGCTGCGGAGAAGTGGATACGACCTGTGCCGCTGCCATCCCAGACCTCCATCTGCCCGTACGGACAGACACGCCGGGCGCAGATGCCGTCCCAGGCGCCGAGCCGCTCAAGGATCCGCTGGCTGGCTACCGACAGGGCGCTGACCCGAGGCTCGAACGCCGCCTCGGCATCAAAGGGCTTGACCGACAGCGGGCTGCCATCGGCCAGCAGAATATTCAGGCCGCTGTGCTGCAGCGCCAACGCCAGGGCGCTGCCGACCATACCGGCACCGACAATCAACAGATCCGCGCGCATGTCCATGCCTTAAGCCTGTTTTGCTTGCGGCCGGAGCCGCAGATAAAGGGAAAGTGGTGTGTGAACCTTGAGCATGCTCAACCCTGCAGGTCCGACCGGGTGCCCAACCCCATTGCTTGTCGGGCAAACCAGCGTTTGGCCGGCGGCAGCAGGTCGAGCCCAAGCAAGCCCAGGTTGCGCCCGGCAGTCACCAGCGGCTGGTTGTTGCCAAACAGCCGGGTGACCCGGTCGGAAAAGCCGATGGTCAAGGTCTGGTCGAGGCGTTGACGCTCACAGTAAGCCTGTAACGTCGCCAGGTCACCGGGGGCTTGCGGCCCGGCGAGCAACGCTTCAGACAAGGCCTGGACGTCGCGCAACGACAGGTTGAAGCCCTGCCCGGCAATCGGGTGCAGGCTGTGCGCCGCATTGCCCAGCACCACCAGGTGTGGCCGCACCTGTTCCTGCGCTTCGACCAATGACAACGGATACAGGTGGCGAGCACCGACTTGGCACAATGCACCCAGCCGGTAGCCAAACACACCCTGCAATTCGTCGAGGAAGCGGCGCTCATCCAGCTCGGCCAAGCGCTTGGCGTCCATCCCCTTCCGGGTCCAGACCAGCGCGCAGCGGTTTTCCGGCAATGGCAGCAGCGCCATTGGCCCCTCATCGGTAAAGCGCTCAAAGGCTTGCCCGCAATGCGCTTCACTTGGCGTGATGTTGGCGATCAGTGCACTCTGGTTGTAAGGCCGAGTCGTGACATGAATCCCCAATTGCTCGCGCAGGCTGGAGCGGCCACCGTCGGCCAGTACCGCCAGGTCGCAGTCAATGCTCGTGTCATCGTTGAGCGACAGACGATAACCGTCTTCCAGCGCCTGCATGGCCGTCACTTCGGCAGGGCAGCGCCAGCTGACGACCTCTGGGTCCAACCCCTTCCACAGGCACTGCCCCAACCAGGCATTTTCCACCACATAACCCAGTGCCGGTACACCCTCTTCCATTGCGCTCAGACGGGCCGCGCCGAAACGCCCCCGATCGGACACCTGGATCTGCAGGATCGGCTCGGCACGGTGACTGATCGCCTGCCACAACCCCAGCCGTTCATAGATCTGTCGGGTACCGAAGGACAACGCCGATGAGCGCGCATCGTAACTGGGCTGATAACTGTCGCCGGGCGCGAACGGCTCGATCAGCAGGATCTTCCAGCCCCGCGCCTTGGCTCCGGCCTGCAGCGCCAGGGCAAGACTGGCCCCCACCAGGCCACCGCCAATGATTGCCAGATTGACCCGGTTCATGCGGCCTGGCTTCGCGCAGCAGCCATCAAGGCTTCGATTTCGGCGACTGTTTTCGGCACACCCGCCGTCAGAACGTCACACCCATGCTTGGTTACCACTACGTCGTCCTCGATGCGTATGCCGATACCGCGCCATTTTTTCGCGACATGCATATTGTCCGCAGAGATGTAGATCCCTGGCTCAACCGTCAGGGTCATGCCCGGCTCAAGTACGCGCCACTGACCACCGACCTTGTAGTCACCGACATCGTGTACGTCCATCCCCAGCCAGTGCCCGGCGCGGTGCATGTAAAAAGCCTTGTACGCCTCGCACTCGATCAATTCTTCTACCTCGCCCGCGAGTAGACCCAACGCCACCAGCCCTTCGGTAATCACCTGCACTGTCGCTTCGTGCGCGTGGTTCCAGTGTTTACCCGGCGCAATTTCCTCGAAAGCCGCCATCTGCGCCTTGAGCACCAACTCGTAGATGGCTTTCTGCTCTGGCGAAAAGGTGCCACTGACCGGAAACGTCCGGGTGATATCGCTGGCGTAGCAATCGATCTCACAACCGGCGTCGATCAACACCAGGTCGCCGTTCTTCAACGGTGCATCGTTTTCCTGATAGTGCAGAATGCAGCTGTTACGCCCAGCCGCGACGATCGAGCCATAAGCCGGCATCTTCGCCCCGCCCTTGCGAAACTCGTAATCCAGTTCGGCTTCAAGGCTGTATTCGTGCAAGCCCGCCCGGCAGGCTTGCATCGCCCGCACATGGGCACGCGCCGAAATGGCCGCGGCTTCGCGCATCACCTTCACTTCCGCTGCCGATTTATACAGACGCATGTCATGCAGCAGATGATCCAGGGCAACGAATTCGTTGGGCGGCTGCGCGCCGAGGCGCGCCTTGGAGCGAATCACGTTGATCCACTCCATCAAATGGCGGTCGAACTCGGCATTGCTGCCCATCGCCGAATAGACCCGGTCGCGGCCCTCGATCAACCCCGGAAGGATCTCGTCGATGTCGGCGATCGGGAAGGCGTCATCGGCGCCGAAATCACGAATGGCGCCCTCCTGCCCGGCCCGCAGGCCATCCCATAGCTCACGCTCGGGATTGCGCTCACGACAAAACAGCACATATTCACCGTGCTCACGCCCAGGAATCAGCGCAATCACGGCCTCCGGCTCAGGAAAGCCGCTCAGGTACTGGAAGTCGCTGTCCTGACGATACACGTGCTCGACATCGCGGTTGCGTATGGCGACCGCAGCCGCGGGCAGAATGGCGATGCTGTTGGGCTCCATCTGCGCCATCAGCGCCTTTCGCCGGCGGGCGTATTCCGACTTGGGGATGTGGGTCATGGGCAGATGGCGTCCTGGCAAAAATCAGTGCAGGGAAGGTTTCGCAGCGGCCGGGGCAGGCTTGGCCAGCTCCGTGTAAAGCAGCAACGGCGCGACGCGCAGGTATTCCATGACTTCCATGTAGTCGCTCTCGCCGTCCTCAGACTCTTCCAGTGCATCCTGGACCTGGGAAATGGCGGCCAGGTCCTGCAGCACTTCCTTGGCTTCAGTGCTCAACGTCAGGCCGCCCGAGTTCAAGCCGAACCCGTCAAGGAAGCCACGGCACCATTGGCCCAGCGCAACGGCACGCTCGGTCAGCGGCGCGTCGTCGCCCGGCAGCAGCAAGACGATGGTGATGTCTTCACCTGTGAGTTCGGCCTTGACCATTTCCTGCAAGCCAATCAGGGCATTGCGAACATTGTCGGCAGGCTCGGCTTCAAGCAGGTGGGCTGCATCGGCCAACCAGCTGTCGGCATCGAAGCCGGCACCTGTGCAGCTACGCCCGAGCAACAGCCCGTGCAGTTCGGCAGGAGAAACTGGATGACCGCCGCTGCTCAGCAGGGCGGCGAATGCGGTGTACGGCGAGTTGGTATTGGGCATGGGCAACTAGGCGCCAGACGGCGCAATGACTAGAATGAAGACCTTGTATCCTAGCACCGGCAGGCGCGCCAAGACCATCGACGCGGCCAACTCGGGGCTGGCAGGGCATAATCGCCGGGAACTCAGGCACACCCAATCGAGTGGCATTTCATGCAAGAGACCGAGCTGCAAGCGCTGATGGGCCGACTCGAACTGTTGATTGAACGGGTCGAGCAACTAAAACGGCAAAACGCACTCTTATTAGCTCAGGAAAAATCCTGGCGTGAGGAACGCGCCCACCTCATCGAAAAAAATGAAATCGCCCGGCGTAAGGTCGAATCGATGATTTTGCGGCTCAAGGCCCTGGAGCAAGACTCATGAGTTCAAGCAATAGCGTCACCGTTCAGATCCTCGACAAAGAGTACTCGATCATCTGTCCACCGGAAGAGCGCAGTAACCTGATCAGTGCCGCACGCTATCTGGATGGCAAAATGCGCGAAATCCGCAGCAGCGGCAAGGTGATCGGCGCCGATCGCATCGCGGTCATGGCAGCCCTCAACATCACCCACGATTTGCTGCACCGGCAGGAGCGCCCTGCCCCTCAAGTCGGTGGAGCCACCCGCGAACAGGTGCGCGACCTGCTGGAACGCGTCGATCAGGCCCTCGCCAACGATGCCGATACACCATCCAATTGAGTTTCAGGTATACTCCCGATCACTCCCTGGAGTGCTTGCCAGTCGGTCATGTCCCTGAGCCGATACGCACAACCACGGGGGTTGCACGCTGGGGCCGGTGTGCATGTCCGCCTGACGGAAAGCCTTAACGCCCCCTGCAATCTCCACCTTGAACTTTCGGGTTCAAGGGCTACACCGACAGCGGTTCGTCGGGGAGCCTGATTATTCCTGCGCCTGCCTGCCTTGGCACGCGCATACGCGCTGCCGCACACAACTGGCAGTTGCCCAAGAGACCGCCCGTGCCATGACCGACACCGCGCTGCTCACCCGCCCCCAGCTACGCCGCCTGCTTCGCGATGCCCGTCGCGCATTGACGCTTGCCGAACAACGCCGGGCGGCCCAAGACCTGTATCGCCAACTGGCACAGCATCCGCTGTTCCGTCGCGCCCGGCATATTGCCCTGTACCTGCCCAACGACAGCGAAATCGACCCGCGCCTGCTACTGCGCGAGGCCCAGCGCCGTGGCAAGCACACCTACCTGCCAGTACTGCACGCCTGGCCGAAGACCAAGATGGCCTTTCAGCGCGTTGAAGCCGGCGAGAAGCTACGCCCCAACCGCTTCCGCATTCCTGAACCCGTGATTAGCCAGGCACGACAACGCCCGGTATGGGCACTGGACCTGGTCCTGCTACCGCTGGTGGGGTTCGATGAAATTGGCGGGCGCCTGGGCATGGGGGGTGGCTTCTACGACCGAAGCCTGGCCTATCTGGCACATCGCAAGACCTGGAAGAAACCACTGCTACTGGGGCTGGCGCATGAGTGTCAGAAGGTTGAGCGACTGGCTCAAGCCAGTTGGGATGTTCCGCTTCAAGGAACCGTCTCGGACAAGGGCTGGTACCTGGCGCACTAAGCGCAGGCACGCCATCGATCAACGCTGTTGCGGGATGACCGACACTTCGTAGTTGGTATCGAGCTTGCGTTCCCAGAGGCTTTCCGCATAACCGGTAGTGACCACACCCAAACCGAACAGAAAAACGAGTACCCAGATCATATCCGGTTTGCGATTCATCGATTGCCCCCCTCAGGCAAACTGATCACGATGGCAGCAACGGTTAGCGAGGTAGGCCGTGCAGCAGCGTCTAGCTTAAAACCCGCGCATTCTCCGACAACCTGAAGCGACACGCAAACGTTGACGTCAACCGGCTGTCGGTTTCGCGCTAGAGGTTGTTTCCAATTTTTTCAGGAGCACTGTCCATGGCCTATTGGCTGATGAAATCCGAGCCCGACGAGCTCTCGATCCAAGACCTGGCCGCACTCGGCGAAACCCGCTGGGACGGTGTGCGCAACTATCAGGCCCGTAATTTCATCCGCTCGATGGCTGTTGGCGATGCGTTCTTTTTCTACCATTCCAGTTGCCCGGAACCGGGTATCGCCGGTATTGCCCGGATCACCTCGACCGCTTACCCGGACCCCACGGCACTCGACCCCGAGAGCCACTACTTCGACGCCAAGGCCAATGCCGAGAAGAACCCGTGGAGCGCAATAGATGTGATTCATGTCGAGACATTCACAAAGGTGCTTGGCCTGGGTTACCTGAAACAACAACTGGCCCTCGCCGAGCTGCCACTGGTACAGAAAGGCAGCCGCCTGTCGGTCATGCCGGTGACCGCTGAACAGTGGAGCGCTGTACTCGCCTTGCGCTGAACAGGTTAGGATTCCTACTCAATTGACGGATATCAACCCGGCTAAATGGGAAACCGTCACACTGACGTCATTGCCGCAGGATGCTTGAACAATGTCGCTTAGCCAACACACACCCAGACTTTTCGCCGGCGCCCTGATTGCGCTGCTCATGGCAGCAGGGGGCCTGGGTTACTGGAAATCACTGCATGATCGCCTGCCCGAAGGCCTGAGCCAGGGCAACGGTCGGCTTGAGGCCACCGAAGTGCAGATCGCCAGCAAGGTTCCCGGACGCCTGGCCGACGTGCTGGTAGATGAAGGCGACACCGTGAAGCAAGGGCAGTTGCTGGCCCGTATCGACACCCGCACCCTTGAGGCACAACGCAGCCAGGCCGAAGCGGAAGTGCTGCGCGCCAAGCAAAACTACGCTGCGGCCCAGGCCAACGTGCAGTTGCGCCAGAGCGAACTGCTGCTTGCCAGCCAGGAACTGCGGCGCAGCCGCGAACTGTTCCAGCGCAAGTACGCCAGCCAGCAACTGCTCGATCAGCAGCAGGCTCGCTTCGACACCAGCAGCTCGGCAGTGGTCGCCGCCCGCGCACAACTGGCGGCCATCAATGCAGCGATTGGTGCAGCACAGGCCCAGGTCGAACAGTTGACCAGCGAGATTGACGACAGCAGCCTGCGCGCGCCCATCGACGGGGTGATCCAGTTACGCCTGGCCGAGCCCGGCGAGGTACTTGCAGCAGGCGGGCGCGTATTGCTGCTGATCGATCCCAACGATCAGTACATGAACCTCTACCTGCCGGCCTCGACCGCAGGCAAGCTGACGATGGGCGATCAGGCGCGGATCGTACTCGATGCCCTTCCCGACAAAGCCCTACCCGCCAAGATCACCTTCGTCGCCGCCAAGGCCCAGTTCACCCCTAAACAAGTGGAAACCCGTGACGAACGCCAGAAACTGGTGTTCCGGGTCAAGCTGCGCCTGACCGACCCGAGCGCACAGCCTCAAGCCAAGCCCGGCATGCCGGGAGCGGGCTATGTGCGCACAGCTCCCGTGGACTGGCCGGCCAACCTGCAATGAGTGCGCTGGCACTGCAGGCCACAGGTATCAACCATCGCTACGGCACCGTAGTGGCTCTGCAGGACATCAGCTTCGAGCTGCCGGCCGGCACCCGTTGCGGGCTGATCGGCCCCGACGGTGCGGGCAAGTCCAGCCTGCTGGGGCTGATTGCCGGAGTAAAGAAGCTGCAGACTGGCGAATTGCAGGTGCTCGACGGTTCGATCGGTGAACGTCGCCATCGCCGCAGCCTGTATTCGCGCATCGCCTTCATGCCGCAAGGACTGGGCAACAACCTCTACCCTGACCTGTCGATACGCGAGAACATCAGCTTCTTCGCCACCCTGTTCGGCCTGCCCCGCGCAGAATGTGAGCGGCGCATGCACGAGTTGCTGCTGGCCACTGACCTGGTGCGTTTCGCTGATCGCCCCGCCGGAAAGCTCTCGGGCGGCATGAAACAGAAGCTCGGGCTGTGTTGCGCGCTGATCCACGATCCCGACTTGCTGATCCTCGACGAACCGACCACCGGCGTAGACCCGTTGTCACGGCGACGCTTCTGGGAGCTGGTGGAGCAGGTGCGCCGCGAGCGCCCTCAACTGACCCTGCTGGTCGCCACCGCCTACATGGAAGAAGCCGAGCAGTTCGAGCATTGCCTGATGCTCGACCGTGGGCGCCTGATCGCCGCCGGGCCCAGCCGGGCACTGGCCGCCGTCACCCCCAGCGACAAACTCGACGACGCCTTCACCCATTTTCAGGGCGACAGCAAACGCAGCGGGCAACCCTTGCACATACCACCAAGGGCCGACGGCAACGCCGAGATCGCCATCGAAGCCCATGAACTGACCCTGCGTTTTGGCGACTTCACCGCAGTCGACAAGGTCAGCTTCGCTATTGGTCGCGGCGAGATCTTCGGTTTTCTTGGCTCCAACGGGTGCGGCAAGACCACCACCATGAAGGTCCTGACCGGCCTGATGCCCGCCAGCGAAGGCAGCGCCAGCCTGCTCGGACGGCCAGTGGATGCCAGCGACCTGGCCACCCGCAAACGGGTCGGCTTCATGTCCCAGAGCTTTTCCCTGTACGGTGAACTGAGTGTGCGGCAAAACCTTGAGCTGCACGCACGCCTGTTCGACCTGCCCAGTGCCGAGAGCCGCCCACGCATCGCCGAACTGATCCAGCGTTTCGATTTGAACAGCGTGGCCGACCAACAGTCCGGCGCACTCCCCCTGGGGATTCGCCAACGGCTTTCGCTTGCCGTGGCAGTGCTGCACCGGCCGGAAGTGCTGATCCTCGACGAACCGACCTCCGGAGTCGATCCAGCCGCCCGCGACGACTTCTGGCGCCTGCTGATCGAGCTGTCACGGGAACAGGGCGTCACCATCTTCCTCTCCACCCACTTCATGAACGAAGCACAACGCTGCGACCGTATCTCGTTGATGCACGCAGGCCAGGTACTGGCCTGTGACACACCGGCCGCGCTGCAGAAACAGTTCGCCGGTGACACCCTGGAAGATGCCTTCGTGCGCTGTCTGGAGCAGGCCCAGGGCCCGGTGGAGACGCCTGTCAGTGACACGCCGCTGAACGCGGTGTCCGCGCCGACATTGCTGCGCCAGCGCCGAGGCTTCAGCCTCAAGCGCCTGTTCGCCCTGGCAAATCGAGAGGGCAAGGAGCTACTGCGGGACAAAGTACGCCTGGCCTTTGCCTTGCTCGGCGCACTGTTCATGATGGTGATCTTTGGTTTCGGGATCTCGCTGGACGTCGAGAACCTCGCCTTTGCGGTGTATGACCAGGACCAAAGCCCGCAAAGTCGCGCCTACCTGGAGGCGTTTCGTGGTTCACGCTATTTCGATGAGCAGGCACCGATAACCGATCTGGACCAAATGCACCGGCGGTTGCAACGTTCCGAAATCAAGCTGGCACTAGAGATACCGCCTGGCTTTGGTCGTGACCTATACGCTGGCCGTCAGCCAACCGTAGCGGCATGGCTCGACGGCGGCATGCCGTTCCGCGCCGAGACCAGCCGAAACTATGTCGAAGCCGTGCATCAGGGCAACCTGGAATTGCTGGCGTCCTTGAGCAGTGCAGCGAGGCCGGCGCAGCCACTGGTCAATCTGGAAACGCGCTTTCGCTACAACCAGGATGTGGTCAGCGTAAACGCCATCGGCCCTGGGGTCATGGCGCTGATTCTGGCCTTCATTCCGGCCATGCTGACCGCACTGGGCATTGTCCGGGAAAAGGAACTGGGCTCGATTACCAACTTCTATGCCACACCGCTGACACGCCTGGAGTTTCTGCTGGGCAAGCAGGTGCCTTACTTGATCGTCAGTCTGATCAACCTGGCGCTGCTGGTGGCGATGAACCGCTGGCTGTTCGGCGTGCCGTTCAAGGGCAGCGCCTTCGCACTGGCGTGCGGTGGCGTGCTCTATCTGTTGGCGACCACCAGCATGGGAATGCTGATCTCGGCCTTCACCCGCACCCAGATTGCCGCAATCCTCGGCACCATGATCATCACCAGCCTGCCGACCATTCAGTTCTCCGGGCTGATCGTGCCACGCTCGTCACTCGATGGCACCGCAGCGCTGATGGGGCAACTGTTCCCTGCCGGTTACTTCCTCGACATCGCCGTCGGCACCTTCACCAAGGCCCTGAGCCTGCGTGAGCTGTGGCCACAATGCCTGGCGCTGCTAGGGTTCTTTCTTGCCTTCACGGGATTGAGCCTGGCCATGTTGAAAAAGCAGGAGGCCTGATGCATCGCCTTGCCCATATTCTGCGTCTGGGGCTGAAAGAGCTGACCAGCCTGCGCCATGACAGCGTACTGCTGCTGTTCCTGTTCTATGCCTTCAGTGTGGCCATCTACATGCCGGCAGCAGGCTCCGTGATAGGCGTGCACAACGCCAGCGTCGCAGTGGTCGATGAAGACCACAGCCTGATTTCACGCAAGCTTACCCAAGCCTTGCAACCTCCCGAGTTCCAGACGGCAACCGCCCTGCCCTATGACCAGATCGACCAGGCGCTGGACAAGGGTCGATACACGTTCGTGATCAACATACCGGCGAGCTTCCAGACTGACCTGCTGGCAGGGCGCTCGCCCGAGCTGCAGATCAATGTGGACGCTACCGCCATGAGCCAGGCGTTCATGGGGGCTGGTTACATCGGGCGGATTTTTGAACGTGAGCTGCTCGACTATGCCAACCCGGGCTCGACCGTTGAGCGGGCGCCGGCCTTGTTGACCAATCGGGCGTTGTTCAACACCAACCTGGAGGGTGGCTGGTTCCTGGCGGTGATCCAGATCGTCAACAACATCACCATTCTGGCGATCATCCTGACCGGCACAGCGCTGCTTCGTGAACGCGAGCACGGCACCCTCGACCACCTGCTGGTACTGCCATTGACCGCGCTGGAAATCATGCTGGCGAAGATTGGCAGCAACGCCCTGGTGGTGGTGCTGTGCACCTGGGTATCGCTGGAGGTGGTGGTCAAAGGTGCGCTGGGCGTACCGCTGGCAGGGTCGCTCGGGCTGTTCCTGGCGGTGACCGCACTCTATCTGTTCGCCAGTACGGCCTTGGGGATCTTCCTCGCCACACTGGCGCGCTCAACCCCGCAGTTCGGCCTGTTGGCGATTCCGGTGATTATCCCGATGCTGTTGCTCTCGGGTGGCAGTACGCCGGTGGACAGCATGCCGCAGTGGCTGCAGTGGGTCATGCAGGGCTCGCCGTCGACCCACTTCGTCAGCCTCGCCGCCGCCATCCTGTTCCGCGATGCCGGCGTCGACGTGGTCTGGCCAGACCTGCTCGCGCTAGGCGCGATCGGCCTGTTGTTCTTCAGCATCGCATTGGCGCGCTTCAGACGAACCCTGACCTCCTGATTACTGCACGATCAGGTTGTTGAACAGCAAGTCTTCGACGATCGGCTTGCCCTCTTCGTCATTGAGCACCTGCTGGACCTGCTTCAGCGCTTCCTGACGCAGTTTTTCCTTGGACTCGACATTGCTCATGCTCTCCAGGTTCTGCTGGGTAAACAGTGCGACGAGCTGGTTGCGAATCAGTGGCTCATGGTGCTTGACCGCTGCGGCGGCGGCCTCACCGGTCACCCGCAGGGCAACATCAGCCTTGTACACGTGCAGCTTCGGCCCACCGTCGAGGGCATAGTTGCCAACAAAGGGCGGCGTCAGGGAGATGTAGGCCACTTTCGGTGCATCTTCCTTGGACTCCTCGGCCATAGCAGCCGCAGGCAGCATCAGCGCCACCAGCATCACGATCCACGCTTTCACGAATTCACTCCTCAAACAGTTGGCGCCAGCATACCCAGCGCTTTTGGCAAACCCAAGCCCGGGCTTATGCCAGCCTATCAAGCCGGGCCATGCTCGTTGACCCCAAACCCGCCCTTCTACACTTATCGGCCAGCACACGCAAAGGAATAGCCCCGATGAAAGCCGCAGTGCCTCCCCCAGACCACTGACCGAACAAATCCTCGCCAACCTCGGGATCTTTCCTTGAAACGCGCCCTCCAATCGCCTGACCCGCGTGTCCTAACTGACAAGGAAGACGACCATGACTCGCCCAAACCCATTGCCTGCCCTTGACCCCAACGACCTGCTCAAACTGCTCATCGCACTGCACAGGGCCATTACTGCCGACGGCTGACGCGCATAAAAAAACGCCGACGCAGTCATCTGCATCGGCGTTTCAGGTTGCTGACGACCCCCGTTTTTAGTGGGAGGTCGTTCCGCCACTCCGTCGGAGCGCTGGGCGTATCAGAACGCTGGCAGCACCGCACCTTGGTATTTCTTCTCGATGAACGCTTTCACTTCAGGGCTGGTCAGGGCTTTGGCCAGCTTCTGGATAGCAGCGCTGTCCTTGTTGTCTGGACGGGCGACCAGGAAGTTCACGTAAGGCGAATCGCTGCCTTCGATGACCAGCGCGTCTTTGGCCGGGTTCAGACCGGCTTCCAGCGCATAGTTGGTGTTGATCATGTCCAGATCGACCTGATCCAGCACGCGCGGCAGCATGGCCGACTCAAGTTCGCGGAACTTGAGTTTCTTCGGGTTCTCGGCAATGTCTTTCGGCGTAGCCAACGCATTCTTCGGATCTTTCAGGGTGATCAAACCCGCCTTCTGCAACAGCAGCAGGGCACGACCGCTGTTGCTACCCTCGTTCGGGATCGCAACGGTGGCACCGTCTTTCAGCTCGGAGAGGCTCTTGACCTTCTTCGAGTAGCCACCGAACGGTTCGACGTGAACGCCGACGACCGTTTCCAGATGAGTCCCTTTACCTTCGTTGAAGTTCTTCAGGTATGGCAGGGTCTGGAAATAGTTGGCATCCAGGCGCTTCTGATCGACCTGGACGTTAGGCTGCACATAGTCGGTGAACACCTTGATCTGCAAGTCCACCCCTTCCTTGGCCAGTGTTGGCTTGATCAGCTCCAGGATCTCGGCGTGGGGTACCGGAGTAGCCGCGACGACCAGTTTTTCGGCGGCTTGGGCAAAGCCGGCTACCGACAGCGCGGTCGCCAGAGCAGTGAACAGCAGAACCTTTTTCATGCACAGTCCTTATTAGAATCATGGCCATCAGGCGACGGCGATAAGAAGGTACCCGTCATTCAAGGCGGGCGTGGGGTGGACAATACCGAGATTTTTTATTCCAGAACAATATCTTTTATTTAGGGGCTTATTCCATTCAGCGTTTTCACCGTTTAACCCCCTGCCTGAGCATCCGCTACAACGAAGGCTGGCAAACTCAGGTGTTCGGGAAGGATTTCGTCACCCGTACTGACCAGCAAGGCAAAGTGGATGACGTTTTCCAGCTCACGGATATTGCCCGGCCAGCAGTGCGCTTCCAAGACACGCTGTGCCGCCTCACTGATCAGCGGAACCGGTACATTCAGACGCAGGCTGTAGATACCGACGAAGTATTCGGCCAAGGGCAGGATATCCCCCACCCGCTCGCGCAAGGCTGGCAGGGTCAAGTGCCCCTCATGCAGGTAGTGGTAGAGCCGCTCATGAAATTTCCCCGCACGCACCGCCAATGCCAGGTCGATGCTTGAGGCGGCGACCAGACGCACATCCACCGGGTTCGGTTGCGGCGCACCAACCCGGGTAACTTCACGCGTTTCAAGTGCGGCCAGCAACTTGACCTGAATCGGCAACGGCAAGTCGGCGATTTCATCCAGGTACAAGGTGCCGCCATTGGCCGAACCGAACCAACCGGCGCGGCTACTGGCGGTACCGCTGTGAGCACCCGCACTGTAGCCAAACAATTCAGCATCGGCGTAGGTTGGGCTGATGGCCGCGCAGTTTACCGACACGAACAACCCGCTGCGGTCACTGGCACGGTGAATCTGCCGCGCCAGCAACTCCTTGCCGGTACCGGTTTCGCCGCGAATCAATACGGGCAGGCCCAACGGCGCAAGCCGCTCCAGCTCCTCACGCAGTTGGCGTGAGCGTGGGTCAACGAACACCAGCGCCTTGGCGCGAATACTCAGCGGGCTCTTGTCCAGCTCAGGAAAGGTCAGCAGTGGCTGGCCATGAGTGTCATGGTGAGGCATGGCGAACTCCCGCCCGGCCACCAGGCGACCGGGCGTTTCAAATAGAAATGAATAACGCTGGAGCGTCAGGCGCGGCGCAAGGCGTCTTGTTCCAGGCGGCTCTGCAGGCGGTACAGGTATGCAAAGCCCTGTTCCCAACGGCGATGCCCGGACTTCACGTTGATGTGACCGGCGCCAGAAAGAATCCCCGCCTCGGCTCCCCAGGCACGGGCCAGTTGCATCACCCGTGGAGCACTGGCCGCCGGATCATTGTCGGAACCGACCACCTGACAAGGGAATGGCAACGCCTGTTGGGCAATGGGCGCAAAATTACGCAAGGCCGGTGCACAGGTAGGGCGCTCGACATCGGCCGGCGCGACCAGCAACGCACCCCGCACGCGGCGCAGCAGATTGGCACTGGCATGCGCCGCCCAATGGGCGACAGTGATGCAGCCCAGGCTGTGGGCAATCAGAATGACCGGCGATGCATCGGCCGCGATGGCCTGCTCCAGTGCCGCCACCCAATCTTCACGCCGTGGCGTCAGCCAATCGGCCTGTTCGACCCGGGCGCTGTTGGGCAGGCTTTGTTGCCAGTAGCTCTGCCAGTGGTCCTCTGGCGACCCCTGCCAACCCGGCACTATCAGGTAACGAATCGACGTGTTGGACATGGGACGCCTCCTGCAGGCTTGCGTGCTTGAGGACCAGTATAGGGCGATGGTTATATTCGTAAAGGAATAAGAAGCTATTTGGTAATAACCAAAGTTAATATTTCGCACCCCCATCCAGACAATACGATGAGCGCTGGACCGAAATAAAAAAGGGGCCGCACCCTGCCAAGGAACGGCCCCTGAAACGCTCGCGTACGGTTAGATGTTCGCGACTTTCTGCCAGACCTTCGGCTTGAAGAACAAGGTCTCGCCACGCACCAGCCCGGTCAGGCTGTCGTGGTCCTTGACCACTTCGGCTTCAATCAACTCGCTTTGCCCCTCGACCTTCAGGGTGACCCGGGTGGTCGCGCCTAACGGACGGATGTCCCGTACCTCAGCGACGTGGTGGCCTTCCATCTCATGGCGCGACAACGACACTTCGTGTGGCCGGAACAGCACGTGATGACCCTCGCTCAGGTGCAGCCGGTTGGAGTCACCGAGGAAGTGGTAAACGAAGTCACTGGCCGGATGCTCGTAGACATCCCCCGGCGAGCCGATCTGCTCGATCACGCCCTTGTTCATCACCACGATACGGTCCGCGACTTCCATGGCCTCTTCCTGGTCATGGGTCACGAACACCGAGGTCAGGTTGATGTCTTCATGCAACCGCGCCAGCCAGCGACGCAGCTCCTTGCGCACCTTGGCATCGAGGGCACCGAAGGGCTCGTCGAGCAGCAACACCTTGGGCTCTACCGCCAAGGCACGGGCCAAGGCAATGCGTTGGCGCTGGCCACCAGAAAGCTGCTCCGGGTAGCGGTCTGCGAGCCAGTCGAGTTGAACCATGTTCAACAGTTCGTGAACTTTTTCGGCGATCTTGCTCTCGCTCGGGCGCTCGGCCTTGGGCTTCATGCGCAGGCCGAAGGCGACGTTGTCGAACACGCTCATGTGGCGGAACAGCGCATAGTGCTGGAACACGAAGCCAACGTTACGGTCGCGCACGTCGTGGCCGGAGACATCCTCGCCATGGAACACGATGCTGCCCTGATCCGGGGTTTCCAGCCCGGCAATAATGCGCAGCAGGGTGGTCTTGCCGCAGCCGGAGGGGCCAAGCAATGCCACCAGCTCGCCGCTGTGGATATCCAGGTTGATGCTGTCCAGAGCCTGGAAAGCGTTGAAGCGCTTGCTGACGTTACGAACTTCGATCGACATGAATTATTCCTCCGCTGCGTTGTGGCGCAGACGGTTAATGCGGGACTCGCTCCACTGCTTGAGCAGCAGGATGAAGAGCGCCAGGATCAGCAACAGGCTGGCCACGCTGAAGGCCGCGACATGGTTGTACTCGTTGTAGAGGATCTCGACATGCAACGGCAGGGTGTTGGTCACCCCGCGAATGTGCCCCGAGACCACCGACACCGCACCGAACTCGCCCATGGCTCGCGCAGTACACAGCACCACACCGTAAATCAGACCCCACTTGATGTTCGGCAAGGTCACGTGCCAGAACATCTGCCAGCCATTGGCGCCCAACAGGCGCGCCGCTTCCTCTTCCTGGGTGCCCTGTTCCTGCATCAGCGGGATCAGCTCACGGGCCACGAAGGGGACGGTGACGAAAATGGTCGCCAGGACAATCCCCGGCAACGCAAAGACGATCTGAATATCGTGCTCCTGCAGCCACGGTCCGAACAGGCCCTGGGCACCGAACATCAACACGTAGACCAGACCAGCGATGACCGGCGACACCGAGAACGGCAGGTCGATCAGCGTCACCAGGATACTTTTGCCACGGAAGGTGTACTTACTGACGCACCAGGCCGCACTGACACCAAACACCAGGTTCAGCGGCACCGAGATGGCCACGGCGATCAGGGTCAGTTTCAACGCCGAGAGGGCATCCGGCTCGAAGATCGCACTGAAGAACGTACCCAGGCCCATTTTCAGGCCTTGAGACACCACGATGAACAACGGCAACAGCAGGAACACGGCGAAGATCAACCAGCCGAAACCGATCAGTACTCGCCGTGAAACCGCACTGCCACGGCGGGCGGCATTGGCCGAAGCGGCCGCACCAAGAGAAGACGTAGACATGGGCAAGGCCTCCTTCACGGGGTTTCGATGCGCCGCTGCAACAAGTTGATCAGCAGCAGCAGAATGAAGGAAACCACCAGCATCAACACGCCGATAGCGGTTGCACCGGTGTAGTCGTACTGGTCCAGTTTGACCATGATCAGCAACGGCAGGATCTCGGTTTTCATCGGCATGTTGCCGGCGATGAAAATCACCGAGCCGTATTCACCGACACCCCGGGCAAAGGCCAGGGCAAAGCCGGTCAACCAGGCAGGCAGCAACGCAGGTGCCAGTACATAACGGAACACCTGCAAAGGCTTGGCACCAAGGCAGGCCGCGGCCTCTTCGACTTCCCGCGGGATGTCGGCCAGCACCGGCTGCACCGTACGCACCACGAACGGCAGGGTCACGAAGGTCAGTGCCAGGGTAATGCCCAACGGCGTGTAGGCAATCTTGAAGCCCAGGTCAGTGGCGAACTGACCGACCAGCCCGGTCGGCGCATACAGCGCGGTCAAGGCAATACCGGCAACGGCGGTCGGCAAGGCAAACGGCAAGTCGATCATTGCGTCAATGATCTTGCGCCCAGGAAAGGTGTAGCGCACCAGTACCCAGGCCAGCAGCGTACCGATCAGACCGTTGATTACGGCCGCGTACAACGCCGTGCCAAAACTGAGTTTGAGCGCTGCAAGCACGCGCGGGGCGCTGACGATGGCCCAGAACTGCTCCCACGTAAGCTGGGAGGCATGAACGAACATCGCCCCCAGCGGTATGAGCACAATCAGGCTGAGGTACACCAAGGTGTAGCCCAGCGTCAGCCCGAAGCCGGGTATGACGGGGGAGATACGACGTGACATAAAGGTCCTTGGTTGAACGCAGTAAGCCCGGAACGAGTCCCGGGCCCATGCTGGCTACTGAACGGCTTTCATCCTGGCGGTGACAACTCACTGCGCCGTGTAGATCTGGTCGAACACCCCGCCGTCGTTAAAGAACTTGGGTTGCGCAGTTTTCCAGCCACCGAAATCTTTGTCGATAGTTACCAGGTCCAGTTTCGGGAACTGCTTGGCATACTCGGCAGCCACTTTCACATCACGCGGACGATAGAAATTCTCCGCAGCGACCTTCTGCCCGGCCGGGCTGTACAGGTACTTGAGATACTCCTGGGCGATGGCCTCGTTGCCTTTTTTCTCGGCATTCTTGTCGACCACGGCCACTGGCGGCTCAGCCAGGATCGACAGGGACGGCACGACGATCTCGAACTTGTCGCTGCCGCCGTCTTCCTTCAGCGCCAGGAACGCCTCGTTCTCCCACGCCAGCAGCACGTCGCCCTGGCCATTGTTGACGAAGGTAATGGTCGAGCCACGAGCACCGGTGTCCAGCACCGGCACGTGCTTGAACAGCTCCTTCACGTATTCCTGTGCCTTGGCTTCGCTACCACCGGCCTTCAGGCCATAGGCCCAGGCGGCAAGAAAGTTCCAACGCGCGCCACCGGAGGTTTTCGGGTTCGGGGTAATCACCGACACGTCTTTCTTGATCAGGTCGCCCCAATCCTTGATGCCTTTGGGGTTGCCCTTGCGCACCAGGAAAACGATGGTCGAGGTGTAAGGGGTGCTGGCGTCAGGCAAGCGGGTCTGCCAATTCTCCGGCAGCCCTTTACCGAGCTTGGCGACTTCATCGATATCGCCAGCCAAGGCCAGGGTGACCACGTCAGCCCGCAGGCCATCGATCACCGCACGCGCCTGCTTGCCGGAACCGCCGTGGGACTGCTGGATCTTCACCTTGTCGTCTGGATGAGCCTGCTGCCAGTGCTTGATGAACTCGGCGTTGTACTGCTGGTACAGCTCACGGGTCGGATCATAGGACACGTTCAGCAGCTCGTAGTCCTTGGCGATGGCGGAACCGGCAAAAACGGCACTGGCGAGAGCGGCCAGAGCATAACGGCGAATGGACATGGTGAAGCTCCTGACGTTGGCTTTTCTTCTAATGTATTGGCAGGTTGCAGCGCGGCTTCAGCTCGGCTTGTTGCTGGCGTTCTGCAACCGGAATTTTTCCTTGCGTTCGATCTGCACAACTTGGGCATTGTGAACAGTGATCTCTACGGCGCCGAATCGCAGGTCGCGTAGTGCGCTCTGGATTTCCCGCAGAATGGTGGCTTCGTCCTGTCCATCAACGCTACGCAACGATGCGCTCATAACCCGTACTCCTGTGGCTAAAGGGTGCCGTGCAGTAGCAGGGGTAGAAGCGACTGCGCTGGCTTGAGGGCAATCTTAGAGAGGGCTGAATATTCTTAAAAATACTATTTAAGAATTTTTATATAACCTTTAGTGCTTATTGCGGGCGCAACTGGCTCCTACGGGTGCTGCAACACGCGCAGGAGCCGGCCTTGCCGGCGATGTATAGGGTTTACCAACGCATTTGCTGCGCCGGAACCGGTCGGCCGTACCAATAGCCCTGCCCCAGGTCGCACTGCTGCTCCAGCAGGCATTGCGCCTGCTCGGCGTGCTCGATACCTTCGGCCTGGATCTCCATACCCATGCTTCGGGCCAGCGCGATGATGACCCGGACAATCGCCATGTCGTCTTCATCGCCCGGCAAACCGGCCACAAAGCCCTGGTCGATCTTCAGCTTCTGCACCGGCAGGCGCTTGAGGCGCAGCAACGAGGAATAGCCCGTACCAAAGTCATCGATGGCCAGGCGCAAGCCCAGCTCACGCAGGCGATGCAGTTGCTCAAGTGCCACCTCCGGTTCTTCCATGACCGCGCTTTCGGTCACTTCAAGCTCCAGAAACGCGGGGGCTAGCTGGGTTTCGTGCAGCACCTGAGCGACATACTGGTAGAGGTCACGGTGCACAAACAAACGACTGGAAACGTTCACTGCAATGAAATCCAGGGTCTTGCCTTCACGCTGCCATTGCACCATCTGCTGGCAGGCCTGACGCATGACCCAGGTGTCGATATCGGAGATCAAACCGGTACGCTCGGCAATCGGAATGAACTCCCCTGGCGGCACCAGACCGCGTTGCGGATGCTGCCAACGCACCAGCGCCTCGACACCCGTCATTCGCCCGCTGCTCAGGTCATGCACCGGCTGGTAGTACACCCGCAGCTCTTCCTGCTCCAGCGCACGACGCAATTCGGCGGCAGTTTCCACCCGCTGCTGGGCATGAGCGGTCAGCTCTTCGGTGTACAGCGCATAACCTGCACGACCATTGCCCTTGGCCTTGAACAAGGCCGAGTCGGCATTGCGCAGCAGTTGCTCGGCGCTCAGGGCATCACTGGGGAACAGGCTGATACCGATACTGACACTGATGAACAGGCGATGGCTATCCAGCTCGAAAGGGTCTTTCATGCCGTCGATGATGCTCTGCGCCGTCACCGCAGCCTGGCCAAGCTGCGAACAGTTCTCCAGCAACACCGCGAACTCATCGCCGCCCAGGCGTGCCAGCGTCACCCCCTCGCCGATCACGCCCTTGAGACGTTCGCCAACGGATTTGAGCAACTGGTCACCAATGTTGTGCCCCAGGCTGTCGTTGATACTCTGGAAATGATCAAGGTCGAGCAACAACAGGGCGCACCCGCGCTTGTTGGCTTGCGCCGCTGCCAACGCCTGGGCGGTACGATCATTGAACAGCAGGCGATTAGGCAGACTGGTCAGCGGGTCGTGATGGGCCAGGTAGGCCAGTTCGCGCTCGGTATGCTTGATTGCACTAATATCGCTGAAAACCGCAACATAGTGGCTTACAAAGCCGCCATCGTCGAGAATCGCACAAATGGTTTGCCACTGCGGGTAAACCTCGCCGCTTTTACGTCGGTTCCAGATTTCGCCGCTCCACTCGCCTTTCTGCGCGAGGGCTGCGAACATCTCCTGATAGAACTGAGAACCGTGTCGACCCGACTTGAACTTGTTCGGCCGATGACCAATCACTTCCTCTTTCTGGTAGCCCGTGATCCGCATGAACGCGCGGTTTACATGCACGATCAGGCCCTGGCGGTTGGTCACCAGCACCCCCTCAAGGGTGCTGTCGAAGACTGCGGCAGCCATTCGCAGGCGCTCTCGGTCTTCGCGGCGCAAACGGGCGCCGACGCCGATGAACTTCAGCAGGCGCACACGCGAATAGAAGATCAGCAGGGTGGTGCAGAACACCCACACGAAAGCATTGACCATCTGCCAGCGCAACAGCAGGGCAGGATCATCGAAAAGACTGCTTAATATTTGGTCAGACAGCCCGAGCCACAGGACTGATAACACCAGGTAGAGCGCAGCCGTGCGCAGGGCATCTCGTGCAGAAACAGACATAGCGTGCCAAGTAAACCCACACAATTTGGAAAGGCATTATAGTGGCAGAAATTTCCAATGAACTCCTATCAAAAAGCACAACTGGTTTTATTTAACTCGCCAGGGATAATGATCCTAGCTTTTTTGCTCTACGAGGGTGCACCCGCCTATGTGGTACAACGGTTTTCTCGATCTGTCCGCCTGGCAACTGCTGGCAGTCACGCTGCTGATGACCCATGTGACCATTGTCAGCGTCACGGTTTATCTGCATCGCTATTCCGCTCACCGCGCGCTGGAACTCAACGCCGGGCTCAAGCACTTCTTCCGTTTCTGGCTTTGGCTGACCACCGCACAGAACACCCGTGAATGGACCGCTGTCCACCGCAAGCACCACGCCAAGTGCGAAACCGTCGACGACCCGCACAGCCCGGTCATAAAGGGCCTGTCCACGGTGATGCGCAAAGGGGCCGAACTCTACCGGGAAGAGGCACGCAATCCGGACACCCTGCGCATCTATGGCAAGAATTGCCCCGAGGACTGGATCGAGCGCAACCTCTACTCGCGCTACAAGCTGGGCGGCATCGCCCTGATGGCCGTCATCGACCTGCTGCTGTTCGGCACTATCGGCATCACCATCTGGGCCGTGCAGATGATGTGGATTCCGTTCTGGGCCGCCGGCGTGGTCAACGGCCTTGGCCATGCCGTCGGCTACCGCAACTTCGAGTGCCGCGACGCTGCAACCAACCTGGTGCCGTGGGGCATCATCATTGGTGGCGAAGAACTGCACAACAACCACCACACCTATCCGAACTCAGCCAAGCTCTCGGTCAAACGCTGGGAGTTCGACATGGGTTGGGCCTGGATCAAGCTGTTCAGCCTGCTGGGGCTGGCCAAGGTGCAACGCGTCGCGCCCATCGCCCACCGGGTTGCGGGCAAGGGCCAGCTGGACATGGACACCGCCATGGCCATCCTCAACAACCGATTCCAGATCATGGCGCAATACCGCAAGCTGGTAATCGGCCCGCTGGTCAAACAGGAACTGGCCCGGGTCGATGGCTCCGTGCGTCATCAGTTCCGCCGTGCCAAGCGCTTGCTGTCACGCGAAACCAGCCTGCTGGACGACCGCCATCACCTGCACATCCAGACCATGCTCGAGCACAGCCAGACGCTGCGCACCATCTACGAAAAGCGCCTGGCACTGCAACAGATCTGGGCGCGCACCAGCGCCAACGGCCACGATATGCTGGCCGCAATCAAGGACTGGGTACATGAAGCCGAAGCCAGCGGCATCCAGTCGCTACGCGATTTCGCTGCCCAGCTGAAAACCTACTCGCTACGCCCCGCCCTGGCCTGACGCCGTTGATCGGCGCGTCCCTCCCAAGGGCGCGCCGACCGGAACTTCAGCACATTTCCTGGCTCTTACAGGCATATCGTCCGCGTGGCGGGCCGGGTCGTGGCCGCACGCCCTTGCCTTTTGAGAAGCTGCGCGCCAATGGTCAAGCATACGCCCTCCTCCATGTCCCAACACCCACCACCAGAGGCTGCGCAGACCCTGCTGGCGCTGATGCATGCCCAAGGTGAAGTCGCGCGCCTGAGCGAACGCGAGCAGTTGTTCAGCGCCCTGCTCGACAGCGTCAATGCCGTGCTTTGGGCCTTCGATTGGGAAAGCCGCAAGGTGCTCTACGTCAGCCCCGCATACGAGCGTATTTTCGGTCGCCCGGCCAGTTTGCTGCTGGCTGACTACAACGAGTGGCGAAGCAGCGTCTACCCGGATGACCTGGAGTACGCCGAACGCAGCCTTGCCGAAGTACTGGTCAAAGGTGCCGTGGAAGACCGCGAGTACCGCATCATGACGGCCGACGGCCAGCTCCGTTGGCTCAGCGACAAATGCTACATCAACCAGCAAACCGACGGCGACCAGGGCGTAATCGTGGTCGGTATCGCCGAAGACATCACGGAGAACAAGCAACTTCAAGGTGAACTGCAACGCCTGGCGACCACTGACGTGCTCACCCAGAGCAGCAATCGTCGGCACTTTTTCGACTGTGCCCGCGGTGCATTTGAAAAGGCCCGACAGGATGGCACCGCCCTGGCCTTCCTGCTCCTGGACATCGATGACTTCAAACAGATAAACGACACCTATGGCCACCCGACCGGCGACCATGTGCTACTGCGCATCGCCGACAGCGGCAAAACCGTGCTGCGCCGCGGTGATTTGTTCGGACGAATTGGTGGCGAAGAGTTCGCGGCGATGTTTCCCGACTGCACACCGGAGATGGCACAACACGTTGCCGAGCGCTTGCAACGCGAAATCCAGCGCCTGAGCTTCAGCCATGACGATCAAACCTTCGGGGTGACCGTCAGCCAAGGGCTGACCGGCATTGTCGATAGCGATGAAACCCTCGACAGCCTGTTCGCCCGCGCCGATGCCGCGATGTACCAGGCCAAGCGCCAAGGCAAGAACCAGATTGTGCTGGGCTGAGCGCTGGCTGGCCAGCGCAACAGATCGCAAGTCGGCGCTTAAGCCTTGTGCAAACGCTTCAACTCACTGGAGCCAACCTTGAGCAGGCGTGCAGCCTTGCTCTCGACTACTGCGTCCAGCGGCGCCTCGGCGGGCAAGTGCACCAGCTGCCCCACCAGGTTCATGACCAAGGCTTCCCGCGAGTAGACGCCACCGCCAAGGTGGTACACCGCTGCAATCAACTCACGCAGCTCCAGTGGCAAGCGCCAGCGTGTGCGCAGTGCCGAGCCATAGGCCGCCGCTGACTGCTCCAGGGCCACCTCGATACTGGTTTCATCCAGCTCACCGCCAGCCTGGCGCCACTCCTGCATGCAACGCAATACCGCCAACTCACCCAGGCAATGGAGCAAACCTGCGCAGTAACAACGTTCTTCATCCAGCTCGAGAACACGCGCCAGGGTACGGGCATACTCAGCCGTATGCAGCGACAGTGCCCAATAACGCTCGGCATAACCAGACAAAAGCGGATCATTGAGCTTGGCACTGCGCTTGAGCGCAAGGCCGAGAATCAGGTTCATGCTTTGGGTGGAACCCAATTTGTTCAGGGCCTGCAGCAGTGACTGTACCTGTCCGTCATGGTGCAGCGCAGCGCTGTTGGCCGCAGCAATCAACACAGCCGTAATCTGAGGGTCGGTACGAACCTCTTCTTCCAACACCTTCAGGTTCAAACCCTGAGCCTTGAGGCTGCGCTTCACCGCCTTTTGAACATCAGCCAACAGCGGGCCACCGTCAGCCGTGGCACGACGGTCTTCAAGAAAACGCGTCAATGTCATGCTGGCTGGCAGCGGCGGCACAGAACAGGCCACGGGCGCACCCGCTGAAAGCAACAACTGCTCCAGGCGCTGACGCAGCGAATCCATGTTCAAGGGTTTGCTCATGTACGCGGTAGGCGCCAACGGCAAGGCCTCACGCACACTGGCACTGTCGCTACGGCTACTCAACAGAATGAACGGCAATGGCGGTTGACGGCGCTTGGCGCGCACTGAACGCAGCAGGTCAAGACCGTCCAGCCCAGGTAGTTCACGGGAAGCGATGATCAGGTCCGGCTGGCTTGCCAGCGCAGACAGCGCCTCATGGCCGTCAGCGCAGACCTGCAGGGAGGCATCACAGCGCACACTCAGCAACACCTGAGTCAGCATGTCTCGCACCCACGGATCGCCCTCGGCGATCAATACACGGGGTTCGCTGGGTGAGTCGGCAACAGTCATACAGTTCTCCTGAAAACCTCTGCATGCAATCCAGTGCACCCTCCAAGATGTCCATTGCTGACTACCTTAGTACGCCGCCCATTCCTTTGGCACAAAAAAAACCCGCCGAAGCGGGTTTTTCTCTAGCGCATCACAGTTTACGCGAGTTCGGCGAAGCACTCTTCAATGATTGCCAAGCCTTTGTCCAGCTGTGCGTCTGGCGCGGTCAGCGGAACCAGGATACGCAGAACGTTGCCGTAGGTGCCGCAGGACAGCAGGATCAGACCCTTGTCGCGTGCCTTGGCTACAACCTGAGCAACGGCAGCAGGGTTTGGCGCGTGGGAGTCCTTACCTTCGAAGACCTCAACAGCGATCATCGAACCCAGGGCACGCACGTCACCAATCACTGGGTACTTGTCCTGAATCTTGCGCAGGCCAGCAACCAGGCGCTCGCCAACAGCGTTGCTGCGCTCCAGCAGTTTCTCTTCTTCGAACACTTCCATCACGGCCAGAGCAGCGGCACACGCGATCGGGCTACCGGCATAGGTGCCGCCCAGGCCGCCTGGAGCGATAGCGTCCATGTATTCAGCCTTGCCGCAAACACCGGCCAGAGGGAAACCACCGGCGATGGACTTGGCGAACGTGGTCAGGTCAGGCGCAACACCCATCTGCTCCATTGCGAAGAAGGTGCCAGTACGGCCAGCGCCGGTCTGTACTTCGTCAGCAATCATCAGAATGCCGTGCTTGTCGCACAGTTCGCGCAGGCGCTTCATGAACGCTTTAGGCGCAACGTAGAAACCACCTTCGCCCTGAACTGGCTCGATGATGATCGCGGCGATGTCTTTTGGCTCAGCGTCATTCTTGAAGATACGCTCGATGCTGGCGATCGAATCATCGATGCTCACACCGTGCAGCTCGCAAGGGTACAGCGCGCGGAAGATGCCGCCTGGCATCAGGCCCATGCCGGCCGAGTAAGGTACAACCTTACCGGTCAGGCCCAAGGTCATCATGGTACGACCGTGGTAAGCGCCGGTGAACGCGATCACGCCAGCACGGCCAGTGGCAGCACGGGCGATCTTCACGGCGTTCTCAACCGCTTCGGAACCGGTGGTGACCAGCAGGGTTTTCTTGGCGAAGTCGCCTGGAACCTTGGCGTTGATCTTCTCGCACACTTCAACGTACGGCTCGTAGGCCAGTACCTGGAAGCAGGTGTGAGTCAGCTTGTGCAGTTGTTTTTCAACAGCAGCGATTACTTTCGGGTGTACGTGACCGGTGTTCAGTACTGCGATACCGCCAGCGAAGTCGATGAACTCACGACCTTCAACGTCGGTAACGGTGGCGTTCTTCGCGCTGTCAGCGAAGATTGGGTGGATCTGGCCAACACCGCGCGGAACGGCGGCTACACGGCGTTGCATCAAGGATTCGTTGGTCTTGTTGCTCATGAACATGTCCTCATTCGCCACTCAGTGGCGTAGTTTCAAGGCTTGGGCGACCGGGGTTCGACTGCCGCAGCATGCGCTGATCGACTGCTACAGGATCCGGGGCGCCAGGTATCGGCTTGTGTCTAAAAAAGCCAGCGAGGCGTCACTCTCGCACCTCGCTGGCAGAGGTAAAGCGTTAACCGGCGATCAAACGCTGATGCACAGGTATTTGATTTCCAGGTAGTCCTCAATGCCGTACTTGGAACCTTCGCGGCCCAGGCCCGAGGCCTTGATGCCGCCGAACGGTGCGACTTCGTTGGAGATCAAACCGGTGTTGATACCGACCATGCCGTACTCCAGCGCCTCAGCGACACGGAACACACGGCTCATGTCACGGGCATAGAAGTACGATGCCAGGCCGAACTCGGTATCGTTGGACATGGCGATGACTTCGGCCTCGTCCTTGAAACGGAACAGTGGCGCCAGCGGGCCAAAGGTCTCTTCCTTGGCGACAGCAGCGGTCTTCGGTACGTCGACCAGTACGGTCGGCTCGAAGAAGTTGCCCTCGATCAGGTTGCCACCGGTCAGTACCTTGGCGCCTTTGCTGACGGCGTCAGCAATGTGCTCTTGAACCTTGGCGACCGCTTTGTGGTCGATCAGCGGGCCAGTGGTGGTGCCTTCTTCCAGACCGTTACCGATCTTCAGTTTGGCGACCGCTGCACGCAGCTTCTCGGCGAAGGCATCATAGACGCCGTCCTGCACATAGATACGGTTGGCGCAGACGCAGGTCTGACCGTTGTTGCGGTACTTGGAAATGATCGCGCCTTCAACGGCCTTATCCAGGTCCGCGTCGTCAAACACGATGAACGGTGCGTTACCGCCCAGTTCCAGGGAAACCTTCTTGATGTCCTTGGCGCACTCGGCCATCAGCTGGCGACCAATTTCGGTCGAGCCGGTGAACGACAGCTTGCGCACGATCGGGTTGCCGGTCAGCTCGCTGCCGATATCGCCAGCGCTGCCAGTTACCACGCTCAGCACGCCTTGCGGGATGCCAGCACGGTGAGCCAGCTCAACCAGGGCCAGAGCCGAGTAAGGGGTTTGCGAAGCAGGCTTGAGCACCATGGTGCAGCCAGCGGCCAGGGCCGGGCCGGCTTTACGGGTGATCATCGCAGCCGGGAAGTTCCACGGGGTGATCGCCGCAGTCACACCGATTGGCTGCTTGATAACGATCAGGCGCTTGTCTGGCTGGTGACCCGGGATGGTGTCGCCGTAAACACGCTTGGCTTCTTCAGCGAACCACTCGATAAAGGAAGCGGCATAGGCGATTTCGCCCTTGGCTTCGGCCAGAGGCTTGCCCTGCTCGGTGGTCATCAGGCGTGCCAGGTCGTCCTGGTGCTCGATCATCAATTCGAACCAACGACGCAGCTTGCCAGCGCGCTCTTTGGCGGTCAGTGCACGCCAGGCTGGCAGCGCCTTGTCGGCGGCCTCAATGGCACGGCGGGTCTCGGCGGCGCCCATCTTCGGCACGGTGCCGATGATTTCGCCCGTCGCCGGGTTGTTCACCTTGATCGTCTGACCGTTGTCCGCATCCAGCCAGGTACCATCGATATAGGCCTGCTGGCGGAACAACTGGGCGTCTTTAAGCTGCATGTCGGCTTCCTTAACAGCACCGTGCATACACGGAGCGAATTGTTGATTGTAAAAAAGGAGCCCTCAGGGGGCTGCCGTCAGGAATTCACACACCTGGCCGGGCCACGAAACCACGGTCGCAGGATCAGGCACCACACAAGAGCGTTTGAAATCTCAAACGAATCCTAGGATTAAAGGGGTTAAAGGACAATAGGTTGTTCGAAAAAAAGAACAAAAAGCCGCCCAACGCGACTTTTTTCAGATCAACGTCACTTATAGACCCTTCAGTGTGCGAAATCGACTACAGATTCTGGCGATGGACGCCGACAGGCGAGATGGGTATCATGGCGCCCGCGTTGCACTCGTAGCTCAGCTGGATAGAGTACTGCCCTCCGAAGGCAGGGGTCGTGGGTTCGAATCCCGCCGAGTGCGCCATATAGATGAAAGGCTCAGGTGAAAACCTGGGCCTTTTTTATTGCCGGTCAAATGTTAGATTTTGATTCGAAACGGCAAAATGGCCGGCTGATCTTAGATCCCAGGAAAAACCCTACGCAGTCTGTCTATGCGTGATGACTTGTCCCTGGCAACCCGGCCCTCTAGGCTGGCTCCGTCGCTGAACGCACAGCGCTCGGGGGTGGTAACCCGAGCGGTCGTAGACATCCACAGACCCTGCTTTATGGCAGCTGTGCGCGGGAGGCCTCAGGGTCTGCCGGATGTTCCTGTGCCCCGGTTTACCACCCCGCGTACAGCTGCCACCCGCTCGGGTGGTAACGAGTGAACGCAGCTTCATCCTCACAGAAGCACTCGTCATGAAAAGGCCCAGGTGAAAACCTGGGCCTTTTTTATTGCCAGTCAAATGTTAGATTTTGATTCGAAACGGCAAAATGGCTAGCCGATCTTAGGTCCTAGGAAATGCCCTACGCAGTCTGTCTATGCGTGATGACTTGTCCCTGGAAACCCGGCCCTCTAGGCTGGCTCCGTCGCTGAACATACAGCGGACCCTGCTTTATGGCAGCTGTGCGCGGGAGGCCTCAGGGCCTGCCGGATGTCCCTACGTCCACCGGTTTACCACCCCGCGTACAGCTGCCACCCTCTTCGGCAGCTGCCGCTGGCCAAAGGTCTGGTGGGCGCGCTGCGCTGCAGGCGCTTCACCGACACCCTCGCCGGCAAGCCTGCCCCCCGGAGGCCAGCGCCTACACCGTAGCTTTCTGGGGAGCAGCGCCTTGCGTCAGGTAGGACAGCAG
This sequence comes from Pseudomonas laurentiana, assembly GCF_014648275.1. Classification (GTDB taxonomy): domain Bacteria; phylum Pseudomonadota; class Gammaproteobacteria; order Pseudomonadales; family Pseudomonadaceae; genus Aquipseudomonas; species Aquipseudomonas laurentiana. The sequence continues at coordinate 240,765 of NZ_BMQU01000001.1, read as the reverse complement.
TTCATCGATCGGGAGCGGACGACTGATCAGGTAGCCCTGTGCTTGATCGCAGTCGAAGCTGCGCAGCAACGCCATCTGCTCCTCGGTCTCCACCCCTTCGGCCACCACTTCCAGCTTCAGGTTGTGGGCCAGGTTGATCATGGCGTGGACCAATTGGCGGTTCTCTTCGCGCTGCTCCATGCCGCCGACAAAGCTGCGGTCCACCTTGAGCAAGGTAATCGGCAGGCTGTTGAGGTGCACGAACGATGAGAAGCCGGTACCGAAGTCATCCAGCGAGAATCGCACGCCCAACCGCCCGAGCGCATCCATGGTCTGCTTGACCAGGTCGCTACGGCGCATCACGGCAGTCTCTGTCAGCTCAAACTCCAGCCAACGGGCATCGACGCCATGCTGGATGATCAGCCGGCTCAAGGTCGCCAGCAGTTGGCTGTCCTGGAACTGCCGGAACGACAGGTTCACCGCCATATGCAAGGGGGCAACCCCCTGCTCACGCAGTACCTGCATGTCGCGCAGGGCACGGGAAATCACCCAATACCCCAGCGGCACGATCAGCCCGCTCTGCTCGGCGAGTGGGACGAACTCACTCGGTGGCAGCAGGCCTCGCTCGGCATGCCGCCAGCGCACCAGCGCTTCAAGCCCGACAATCTGGCCACTCTTAAGGTCAAACCGAGGCTGGTAGTGCAGCTCCAGTTCGTCACGGCGCAAGGCCCGGCGCAGCTCGCTTTCCAGGTCGGCCAGGCTGCGCGCATGGCGGTTGATGCGCTCGTTGAACACATGGAAGGTGCACCCTTGGGTGCCCTTGGCCTGCTGCATGGCAATATGTGCATGCCACATCAGTGGATCGGCGCCGCCCTCGGCACGGGCATGGGCCACGCCCAGGCTGCAGCCGAGCAGAAGGCTTTCACCATCGATCCAGTACGGTTCGGCCAGCGCTTCGACGATACGCTCAGCCATCCATTCGGCACGCTGCGGCTCGCGGCGGGTGTCGATCAACAGGGCAAATTCATCACTGCCCAGGCGCGCCACCTGATCACCGGCTTCCAGCTGGCTTTTGAGACGGCCGACCACTTGCAGGATCAGGCGGTCGCCAGCCTGATGGCCAAGGGCATCGTTGGCGTGTCGAAAGTTGTCCAGGTCAAGGTGGCCAAGGGCGACACCGCGCCCCTCGTTCTCCGCCAGCCGTGCGGTGAGCAAGGTCTGGAAACCCTGGCGATTGGCAATGCCGGTCAGGGGGTCCTGCTCGGCCAAGCGTTGCAAGGTGGCCTCCAGGACGCCGCGTTCGCGCACATGGCGCAGGCAACGCCGCAGGGTATCGGTGCTCAGCGTTGCACGCACCAACCAGTCGCTGATGCCCAGCGGGGCGTGCGCAGGTTCTTCTTCCAGCAACAGCAGCATGGGCAGGTCGCAACGCCCCGGTGCCGGTTGCAGCGACGGCGTCGCCAGTACCAGCGCATTGCGGTCACTGACGAACAGGCTGTCGACCGACTCCCAGTTCGGTGCGCTGATCAGCACGGCACTGCCGGCCAGAGGCTGCAAACAGTGTTGCAACGCCGTAGCCCAGCTCGGCTCATCGGCCAGCAGGAGCAAACGCAAAGGTTCGACAGGCGTAGACAAGCAGGCTCCTTAGCACGTTGACGCAGTCTAAATGACGATGAGTAGCTGGGATGCCCTATCCTAAATCATTGGTGGTAATGATTTTCACTTAAACACATGCCATTCCTTTGCCGACATCCACATACTTCGCAGCGCATCCTGCGGGAAAGTAACAGAACCAGCAAATTTAGATCGCGTGCTACGTCACACTGTCAGACGGTCGCGGCACAATCGCTTCGCGCCTGCTAAAATGCCCGGCTATTTTTCAAGCGACCCAGGTTCCCCATGTCCCGACTCAACCCCCGGCAACAGGAAGCCGTGAGCTACGTCGGCGGCCCTCTTTTGGTGCTCGCCGGTGCCGGCTCCGGCAAGACCAGCGTGATCACCCGCAAGATTGCCCACCTGATCCAGAACTGCGGCATCCGCGCCCAGTACATCGTGGCCATGACCTTTACCAACAAGGCCGCTCGGGAGATGAAGGAGCGGGTCGGCACCCTGCTGCGCGGGGGCGAAGGACGCGGCCTGACCGTTTCGACCTTCCACAACCTGGGCCTGAACATTATCCGCAAGGAGCATCAGCGGCTGGGGTACAAGCCGGGCTTCTCGATCTTCGATGAAGCTGACGTCAAGGCATTGATGACCGACATCATGCAGAAGGAGTACTCGGGGGACGACGGCGTCGACGAGATCAAGAACATGATCGGCGCCTGGAAGAACGACCTGGTTCTGCCTCCGGAAGCCCTGGAAAAAGCACGCAACCCCAAGGAGCAGACAGCCGCCGTCGTCTATGCCCATTACCAGCGTACGCTCAAGGCGTTCAACGCAGTGGACTTCGACGACCTGATCCTGCTGCCGGTGAAGCTGTTCCAGGAACACGCTGACATCCTGGAAAAATGGCAGAACCGTGTGCGCTACCTGCTGGTGGACGAATACCAGGACACCAACGCCAGCCAGTACTTGCTGGTGAAGATGCTGATCGGTACGCGCAACCAGTTCACCGTGGTCGGCGACGATGACCAGTCGATCTACGCCTGGCGCGGTGCCCGTCCGGAAAACCTGATGCTGCTCAAGGACGACTACCCTTCGCTGAAGGTGGTCATGCTTGAACAGAACTACCGTTCTACCAGCCGCATCCTGCGCTGCGCCAACGTGCTGATCTCGAACAACCCGCACGCCTTCGAGAAACAACTGTGGAGCGAGATGGGCCATGGCGATGAGATCCGGGTGATCCGCTGCCGCAACGAGGAAGCCGAGGCTGAGCGCGTGGCCATGGAAATCCTCAGCCTGCACCTGCGTACCGACCGCCCTTACAGCGACTTCGCAATCCTGTACCGGGGCAACTACCAGGCCAAGCTCATTGAGCTGAAACTGCAGCACCACCAGATTCCTTACCGGCTTTCGGGCGGCAACAGCTTCTTTGGCCGGCAGGAGGTCAAGGACCTGATGGCCTACTTCCGCCTGCTGGTGAACCCGGACGACGACAACGCCTACCTGCGGGTGATCAACGTACCGCGCCGGGAAATCGGTTCGACCACCCTGGAAAAGCTGGGCAACTACGCCACCGAGCGAAAGGTCTCCATGTACGCCGCCAGTGAAGAACTCGGCCTTGGCGAACACCTGGACAGCCGCTTCACCGACCGCCTCCAGCGCTTCAAACGCTGGATGGACGGCGTACGCCAGCAGGTCGCGCAGAATGATCCGATCGCGGCCCTGCGCAGCATGGTCATGGACATCGACTACGAAAACTGGATTCGCCAGAACAGTTCAAGCGACAAGGCTGCGGACTTTCGCATGGGCAACGTCTGGTTCCTGATCGAGGCCTTGAAGAACACCCTCGAGAAGGACGAAGACGGTGGCATGACCATCGAGGAAGCCATCGGCAAGCTGGTGTTGCGCGACATGCTCGAACGCCAGCAGGAAGAGGAAGACGGTGCCGAAGGTGTGCAGATGATGACCCTGCATGCCTCCAAGGGGCTGGAATTTCCCTACGTGTTCATCATGGGCATGGAGGAAGAGATTCTGCCGCACCGCTCCAGCATCGAAGCCGACACCATCGAGGAAGAGCGCCGCCTGGCCTATGTCGGGATCACCCGGGCCCGCCAGACCCTGGCGTTCACCTTCGCCGCCAAGCGCAAGCAATACGGCGAGATCATTGACTGCGCACCAAGCCGTTTTCTCGACGAGCTACCCGACGACGACCTCGTCTGGGAAGGCCTCGACGATGCCCCTACCGAGGTCAAGGCTGCGCGAGGCAATAACGCATTGGCGGATATCCGCGCCATGCTCAAACGTTAGATAATCCACCTTTGCCCTGGCGCGCTGCCGGGGCCTTTTTGTTACATCGAGGAATTTACCGCCGTGGAAGCACTGCACCAGAAGATTCGCGAAGAAGGCATCGTGCTTTCCGATCAGGTCCTGAAAGTCGATGCGTTTCTCAACCATCAGATCGACCCTGCGCTGATGCAACTGATCGGTGACGAGTTCGCCCGTCTGTTCGCCGACTCGGGCGTAACCAAGATCGTCACCATCGAAGCCTCCGGCATTGCTCCAGCGGTCATGACCGGCCTGAAGCTTGGCGTTCCGGTGATCTTCGCCCGCAAGCACCAGTCGCTCACCCTGACTGAGAACCTGCTGACGGCTTCGGTGTACTCCTTCACCAAACAGACCGAAAACACCGTCGCGATCAGCCCGCGTCACCTGAACAGCAGCGACCGCGTGCTGGTGATCGACGACTTCCTGGCCAACGGCAAAGCTTCCCAGGCCCTGATCTCGATCGTCAAACAGGCCGGCGCCAGCGTGGCAGGCCTGGGTATCGTCATCGAGAAGTCGTTCCAGGGCGGTCGCGCCGAACTGGACAGCCAAGGCTACCGCGTCGAGTCGCTGGCACGGGTCAAGTCGCTGGAAGGCGGCGTCGTTACCTTCCTGTAAAACCCTCCCTGCGGGCACCTGCAGGGAAAGCAGTACCTCGCAAAAACGACAAAGCCCGCACGCGGCGGGCTTTGTCGGGGGAAGCGTGTGGCTTAAAGGCCAGACATCTTCTTGATGGCGCCTTTCAGGTCGTCATCCGAGCAGTCGGCACAGGTGCCTTTGGGTGGCATCGAGTTGATACCGGTGATGGCCTTGGCCAGGATACCGTCCAAACCGCCCTGATGGTCGGCACGGTCTTTCCAGGCCGCGGTATCACCGATTTTCGGCGCGCCCAGCAGGCCGGTGCCATGACAGGCATTACAGTGCTTGGCGATAATCTCGTCAGGCGTCTTGGAACCGCCGCCGCCAGCAGAGGCAGCCACTTCCATACCTTTACATTCCTGGCCTTGGACGCAGACCTGACCAACAGGCTCCAGTCGCTTGGCAATATCGTCATTGGTCGCAGCTTGAGCGCTGACTGCCCAAAGGGCCAATACGGCAGCTGGTACGGCCAGCATTTTCTTGATTAGATTCACACGTACACCCTCATGGTGGCTAGTCACGCCCGCGGCCACGGTTTCGCAGGCGGTCGCAAGTATAACGAGAACCCTGCCGCACTGAAACAACCCTAAAGACCCAAGGGGATTAGACGCGACAATAAGCCGCGCCTGGCTGATCAGAAGTTGGCGGGGGTCGCAGCACTGATCAACCGCGCCGGCTCATCGAATGGATTGCGGAAACGGTGCGGCTTGGTGCTTTCAAAATAGTAGCTGTCGCCGGCCTCAAGGATGAATGTTTCCAAACCCACGACCAGTTCAAGACGACCTTCCAGAAGAATGCCGGTCTCTTCGCCATCGTGCGTGAGCATCTCTTCCCCGGTGTCTGCACCCGGCGGATAGACCTCATTGAGGAAGGCAATGGCACGGCTCGGGTGCGACTTGCCGACCAGCTTCATGGTCACCGCGCCATCGGAGATGTCGATGAGCTCGTTGGCCTTGTAAACGATCTGAGTGGGGTTTTCTGGCTGTAGCTCTTCGGAGAAGAACTCGACCATGGACATGGGGATGCCCCCCAGCACCTTGCGCAGCGAGCTGATTGAAGGGCTCACGCTGTTTTTCTCGATCATCGAGATCGTGCTGTTGGTGACACCCGCACGTTTCGCGAGTTCACGCTGAGACAGGCCCTTGAGCTTGCGTATGGCCTGCAGTCGTTCACCGACATCCAAGGCTTAAGCCCTCCTAAACGAACAAATGGGGTCGAAATTGAACGTCATCATCGCAACAGCGTTCAGTATTTACAACACTTCGACCCACTGCCAGTCCGTCCAGTTGCCTCAATCGCCGGAGTAGACCAACGGTACGCGGCGCAGGTTGCAGAAGATCTGGTAGGGAATGGTCCCGGCCTGAATCGCCACATCGCTGGCCAGAACGTTCTTGCCCCACAGCTCGACCGGGCTGCCAAGGCCGGCTTCCGGCACATCGGTCAGGTCAATGCACAGCATGTCCATGGACACACGGCCAATCAATTGGCTGCGCTTTCCAGCGACCATCACCGGGGTGCCGGTCGGGGCAAGACGCGGGTAGCCGTCGGCGTAGCCCATCGCGACCACGCCCACGCGGGTCGGCCGCTGGCTGATGAATCGGGCGCCATAGCCCACCGGTTCACCGGCAGGCAGTTCACGCACGCTGATCACTTTCGATTCCAGCGTCATGACCGGCTGAAGGCGCTGAGCCTCGGCTTGCGGCACTTCAAACGGCGTCGAACCGTAGAGCATGATGCCTGGGCGCACCCAGTCGCTGGGGATCTGTGGCCAGCCAAGTACCGCCGGCGAGTTACGCAGGCTGATCTCGGCGCTCAGGCCTTGGCGCGCAGCCTGGAATACCGCGACCTGATCATTGCTGGCGTTGCTGTCGAGTTCATCGGCACGGGCGAAGTGGCTCATCAGGACAATGCGGGCCACCTTGCCGGTTGCCTGCAGACGCTGATAAGCAGACGGGTAATCCTTTGGGTGCAAGCCAACGCGGTGCATGCCCGAGTCGAGCTTGAGCCAGACGGTGATCTGTTTGCTCAGGCTGGCCTTTTCAATGGCGTCCAATTGCCACAGCGAATGCACCACGCACCAGAGGTCGTGCTGGACGATCAACGCCAGTTCGCTGGCCTCGAAGAAACCTTCAAGCAGCAGGATCGGCGCGCGAATACCCGCTTCGCGCAACGCCAGAGCCTCTTCGATACAGGCCACGGCAAAACCATCGGCTTCGGCCTGCAGTGCCTGGGCGCAGCGCACTGCACCATGGCCATAGGCATCGGCCTTGATCACTGCCAGGGCCTTGGCCCCGGAGAGTTCACGGGCGAGTTGATAGTTGTGACGCAGCGCTTGAAGATCGATCAGGGCACGGGCGGGACGCATGGCGGCAGCCTTCTGGGCAGTCTGGTTAGAAGTAAAAAACCCGGTGCACGCACATGGCTATGACCACAAGGGCACCGGGTGAGGGATGGGTTACGGCAGTGCGGCCACTACCGATAGCTCAACAAGAATTTCAGGCTCGCACAGCTTGGCTTCGACCGTGGCACGGGCCGGGGCAACGCCTTTTGGCAGCCACTTGTCCCAGACCTGATTCATCCCCTGAAAGTCAGCATCGATGTCTTTCAGGTAGATGGTCACCGACAGCAGACGCGTCTTGTCGGTGCCCGCCAGGTCCAGCAGACGCTCGATGTTGGCCAGGGTTTCGCGGGTTTGTTGCTCGATACCCGCGCTCATGTCGTCACCCACCTGACCCGCCAGGTAGACGGTGCCGTTGTGGGTAACGATCTGGCTCATGCGCTCATTGGTGAGCTGGCGCTGGATTGCCATGTTTTGCAATCTCCTGGTTGTTGCCATAACGGGAAATATCGAGGCCTTCCGCGCTGATTTGCGGTTTTTTGCGGGCCATCAGGTCTGCAAGCAGGCGACCGGAACCGCACGCCATGGTCCAACCGAGGGTACCGTGGCCTGTGTTGAGGAACAGGTTGCGGAACGGTGTAGCACCGACGATCGGCGTACCGTCCGGCGTGGTCGGACGCAAGCCGGTCCAGAAGCTGGCCTGGCTCAGATCACCGCCACGAGGATAAAGATCGTTGACGATCATCTCCAGTGTTTCGCGTCGACGCGGGTTGAGCGACAGGTCAAAACCGGCGATTTCAGCCATGCCACCCACACGAATGCGGTTGTCGAAACGGGTAATCGCAACCTTGTAGGTCTCGTCGAGAATGGTCGAAGTCGGGGCCATGGCCGGGTCGGTGATCGGTACGGTCAGCGAGTAGCCTTTGAGCGGGTAGACCGGGGCCTTGATGCCCAGCGGCTTGAGCAGTTGCGGCGAGTAGCTGCCCAGCGCCAGCACGTAGCGGTCGGCGGTTTCCAGCTTGCCGTCGATCCATACGCCGTTAACGCGGTCACCGGCATAGTCCAGACGCTCGATGTTCTGCCCGAAACGGAACTCGACACCCAGGTTGACCGCCATTTCCGCCAGGCGGGTGGTGAACAGTTGGCAGTCACCGGTCTGGTCATTAGGCAGACGCAGGGCGCCAGCGAGGATATTGGTGACGCCGGCCAGGGCTGGCTCGACGCGGGCAATGCCCTCGCGGTCAAGCAGCTCGTAAGGCACACCGGACTGTTCGAGCACCGCGATGTCCTTGGCGGCGTTGTCCAGTTGCGCCTGGGTCCGGAACAGCTGGGTGGTGCCCAGGGTACGGCCTTCATAGGCAATGCCGGTTTCGGCGCGCAGCTCGTCGAGGCAGTCACGGCTGTACTCGGACAGACGGACCATGCGCTCCTTGTTCACGGCATAGCGGCTGGCCGTGCAGTTGCGCAGCATCTGGGCCATCCACAGGTATTGATCAATGTCTGCGGTGGCCTTGATCGCCAGCGGCGCATGGCGCTCCAGCAACCATTTGATAGCCTTGAGAGGAACACCCGGTGCAGCCCACGGCGAGGCGTAACCTGGCGAGACCTGCCCGGCGTTGGCAAAACTGGTTTCCATGGCCACCGCCGGCTGACGATCGACCACGACCACTTCGAAACCTTGCCGGGCCAGATAGTAGGCACTGGCGGTTCCGATTACACCGCTACCAAGTACCAGAACTCGCATGTTTGTATCCCTCGACGCGGCGCACCGCAGACATTTGTTGTTAATGGCGTAGATGGGCGCAGTATAGGAAGGTATGGGCAGTGCTTTTCACTATATAAAAGCCTATATTTGGCGAGAATTCTCGGCAGAGTCAGCTTTTACGGAGGGGCATCCCCTATGAGAACCCAGCATCAAAGTAAACGTGAACTGGACAAGATCGACCGCAATATCCTGCGCATCCTGCAAACAGACGGGCGCATTTCCTTCACTGAGCTGGGCGAGAAGGTCGGCCTGTCGACCACGCCGTGCACCGAGCGGGTTCGCCGCCTGGAGCGTGAAGGGATCATCATGGGTTACAACGCCCGGCTGAACCCACAACACCTGAAGGGCAGCCTGTTGGTGTTCGTTGAAATCAGCCTGGACTACAAGTCTGGCGATACCTTTGAGGAATTTCGACGTGCGGTGCTTAAACTGCCCCACGTATTGGAATGCCACCTGGTGTCAGGTGATTTCGACTACCTGGTGAAAGCGCGGATTTCGGAGATGGCTTCCTACCGCAAGCTGCTCGGCGACATCCTGCTCAAGCTGCCACATGTGCGTGAGTCGAAGAGCTACATCGTCATGGAAGAAGTGAAGGAAAGCCTGAACCTGCCGATTCCGGACTGAGGCTCAGACCAACACCTGGCGGGTGGTGGCGATGTACTGGTGGATCAGTTGCTCGGCTCCGGGGTCAATCGACTCCTCGGGGCCGCGGCCACGTGGGCACGGCAAGCGTGGCGTAGTGCCGAACAAGCGGCAGATCAACGGCCGCTCTTCATACACCGTGCAACCGTTCGGCCCCAAGTGTACGCAGTTGAGTTCGGCCAGCGCGGCGTCCTGCTCCGCCTCGGTCTTGCGCGGCAGCCGGGCCATTTCTTCCGTCGACGTGGTGACCGGCCCGCAACAGTCATGGCAACCCGGCACGCACTCAAACGACGGGATCTGCTCACGCAGGAAGCGGATCTTGTGGCTGTTGCAACTCATGGCGGCCTGCGCAATATCAGTGTGAGCGTCGATTTTGCCTGACGGTTGCCTCTGCGTGAAAGCGCGGCTTATGCTCCGTCAAGTTTTTCAAACACAATAATCAGGATAACGCACATGAACGTCCGCGTTCAGCAGCCCGCTTCCAGCGCCCTGCATACCGCCTCCTACTACGCTGCCAGCAGTGCCGCACAGCCTGACTATCCGGCACTGCAGGGCGAATCGAGCTGCGATGTCTGCGTGGTCGGCGGTGGCTTTTCGGGCCTCAATACAGCCATCGAGCTGGCTGAGCGCGGCATACGCGTTGTCCTGTTGGAAGCACACAAGATCGGCTGGGGTGCCAGTGGGCGTAACGGCGGGCAATTGATTCGCGGTGTCGGTCATGGCCTGGATCAGTTCACGCCGGTGATCGGCAGCGACGGTGTACGCCAGCTCAAGCTGATGGGCCTGGAGGCTGTGGATATCGTCCGCCAACGCATTGAGCAGCATGCCATCGACTGCGACCTGACCTGGGGCTACTGCGACCTGGCCAACAAGCCCCGCGATCTGGAGGGCTTCGCCGCCGATGCCGAGGAACTGCGCGGGCTCGGTTACCGCCATGAGCTGCGCCTGCTGCAACCCCACGAGATGCATAGCGTCGTCGGTTCCGACCGTTATGTCGGCGGCTTGATCGACAGGGGCTCCGGCCACCTGCACCCGCTGAATCTGGCACTGGGCGAAGCCCGCGTTGCCGAAAGCCTGGGCGTACGCCTGTTCGAGCAATCAACCGTGACCCGTATCGACTATGGCAGTCAGGTGCGCGTGCACACCGCACAAGGCTCGGTCCGTGCCAGCACCTTGGTGCTGGGCTGCAATGCCTACCTCAATGGCCTGAACACTGAACTCAGCGGCAAGGTGCTGCCCGCGGGCAGCTACATCATCGCCACCGAACCATTGAGCGAGGCCATGGCCCGGCAGTTGCTGCCGCAGAACATGGCGGTCTGCGATCAGCGTGTCGCGCTGGACTACTACCGTCTGTCCGCCGACCGCCGCCTGCTGTTCGGCGGTGCCTGCCACTATTCCGGGCGCGACCCCAAGGACATCGCCGCCTACATGAGGCCCAAGATGCTCAAGGTTTTCCCGCAGCTGGCCGACGTGCGCATCGACTACCACTGGGGCGGCATGATCGGCATCGGTGCCAACCGTCTACCGCAGATCGGTCGCCTGCACGATCAGCCCAACGTGTATTACGCACAGGCCTATTCCGGTCACGGCCTCAACGCCACACACTTGGCCGGCAAGCTCCTTGCCGAGGCCATCAGCGGCCAGCACAGCGGCCGCTTCGACCTGTTTGCCCAGGTGCCACACATCACCTTCCCCGGCGGTAAACACCTGCGCTCGCCACTGCTGGCCCTGGGCATGCTCTGGCACCGCCTCAAAGAGCTGATCTAAGGACGCCAGAAGGGTTTCAGCCCCTCATGCAGGGCCTGCTCGCGGGTCAGTCCGACGTCGCGCAACTGCTCAGCGTCCAGTGTCAGCAGGTCACGACGTGAGCGCCAGCGGTGCACCATCAGCGCCCAACGGCCCATGCCACACCCTACGCCAGATACGTCGGGGGCTTGCTGCGCCTGCAACTCACCGCTGTAGACCTTCAGCCGCACATCGCTTAAGCCGTTCATCACGCCTGCCTCCTGAGTAGTTCCGACTGTGGAGCCATGATGCAGGCCGGATAGAAAGCATTACAGATTCAAAACCAACCTATTAACGCCATACAGCATTGGCAAATCTGCCGCTGAATGCTGTATTTTCGTTGCATCTGTATGGGTCAATCGCCGAGTCTTTCTCAAGGAGAGCGCCATGACGCTTTACGTCAATCTCGCCGAACTGCTCGGCGCACGTATTGAGCAGGGGTTCTACCGGCCTGGCGATCGCCTGCCCTCGGTACGCGCCTTGAGTGTCGAGCACGGTGTCAGCCTCAGTACGGTCCAGCAGGCCTACCGGGTGCTGGAAGACAATGGCCTGGCGGCACCGCGCCCCAAATCGGGCTACTTCGTGCCCAGCACCCGTTCCCTCCCCGCCCTGCCCGCGGTCAGTCGCCCGGCACAGCGCCCGGTGGACATCTCCCAGTGGGACCAGGTCGTCGAACTGATGCGCAGCGTGCCGCGCAAGGACGTGGTGCAACTGGGCCGGGGTATGCCCGATGTCGATAGCCCAACCCTCAAGCCCTTGCTGCGCAGCCTCGCCCAACTCAGCCGGCGTCAGGACATGCCCGGTCTGTATTACGACACCATCTACGGCACTCAAGCGCTGCGTGAGCAGATCGCCCGGTTGATGCTCGACTCCGGCTGCCACCTCAGTGCGGCGGACCTGGTCGTTACCACGGGTTGCCATGAGGCGTTGTCCGCCAGCATTCGGGCGGTCTGCGAACCGGGCGACATTGTCGCCGTCGACTCGCCCAGCTTTCACGGCGCCATGCAGACGCTCAAGGGCCTGGGCATGAAAGCCCTGGAAATCCCTACCGACCCGCTCACCGGCATCAGCCTCGAAGCACTGGAACTGGCACTGGAGCAATGGCCGATCAAGCTGATTCAGCTCACGCCGAGCTGCAACAACCCGCTGGGCTACAGCATGCCCGAAGCCCGCAAGCGGGCCTTGTTGACCTTGGCGCAGCGCTTCGACGTGGCGATACTCGAAGACGATGTGTACGGCGACCTGGCCTACACCTACCCTCGCCCACGCACCATCAAGTCCTTCGACGATGACGGTCGCGTGCTGCTGTGCAGTTCGTTCTCGAAGACGCTCGCCCCAGGCCTGCGAATCGGCTGGGTCGCACCCGGGCGTTATCTGGAGCGGGTGCTGCACATGAAGTACATCAGCACCGGCTGCACAGCCACACAACCGCAACTGGCGATTGCCGACTTCATAGAGGGCGGCTACTACCAACCGCACCTGCGACGGATGCGCAGCCAGTACCAGCGCAGCCGTGACCTGATGATCGACTGGGTCACCCGCTACTTCCCGGCAGGCACCCGGGCCAGCCGACCGCAGGGCGGCTTCATGCTCTGGGTCGAATTACCGGAAAGTTTCGATACGCTGCGGCTGAATCGGGCTTTACTGGAGCAGGGCGTACAAATTGCCGTGGGCTGTATTTTTTCGGCCTCAGGCAAGTACCGCAATTGCCTGCGCATGAACTTCGCAGCCCGTCCCAGTGCCGAGATCGAAGCCGCAGTACGCAAAGTGGGGGAAACCGCCATTCGTCTACTGGCCGAGGATGAAGGCTGAGGGTAACGTTGCGCCGCCCTTGCGGCCCCTGTTCATCTCCCTGAGCGGTTAAGGAAACGCCCTTTGAACCACCCTCGGCTCCTGCCTCTAGTGCTATGGCTGGTGTTTGCCCTGGCAGGCTGCGCCAGTGTCGACAGCCCCCGTGAGGTCAGCCAAGCGCTGCCCGCCAGCGACTCGGCGTTCGGCCGTTCGGTCCAACGCCAGGCCCAGGCCTATGATGGTCGCTCAGGCTTCCGCCTGCTGCCCAATAGCAGCGAAGCATTCCGCGCCCGGGCCGAGCTGATCCGCAACGCCCAAAGCAGTATCGACCTGCAGTACTACATCGTCCGCGACGGCTTGAGCACCCGCGCGCTGGTCAGCGAGCTGCTGCAAGCCGCTGACCGCGGCGTGCGGGTGCGTATCCTGCTCGACGACACCACCAGCGATGGCCTGGACAACCTGATCGGCACCCTCACCGCCCACCCGAACATCCAGCTGCGGGTCTTCAATCCGCTACACCTGGGCCGCAGCACCGGTGTCACGCGGACCCTCGGGCGGCTGTTCAACCTGTCGCGGCAACACCGGCGCATGCACAACAAGTTGTGGCTGGTGGATAACAGCATGGCCATCGTCGGCGGGCGCAACCTGGGTGATGAGTACTTCGACGCCGAACCCAACCTGAATTTCACCGACATCGACCTGCTTGGCGTCGGCCCGGTGGCGGAACAGCTAGGGCACAGTTTTGACCAATACTGGAACAGCGCCCTGAGCCGCCCGATCAACGACTTTTTCCTGCGCCAACCAGATGCCGACGACCTGCGCCGCACTCGCCAGAGCCTGGACAGAGCCTTGCAGGAGGCCAGCACCCAGCGCAAGGCCCTCTACGACCGGCTGATGGCCTATCGCACACAGCCGCGCCTGGATATCTGGCGAAACGAGTTGATCTGGGCCCATAACCAGGCGCTGTGGGATGCACCCAGCAAGGTACTGGCCCCGGAAGAGCCCGACCCACAGTTGCTGATGACCCCGCAACTGGCGCCCGATCTGAACGCAGTGGCCCACGAACTGATCCTGATCTCGGCCTACTTCGTACCGCGCGACACCGGCATGCTTTACCTCACCAGCCGGGCCGACGCCGGTGTTTCGGTCAATTTGTTGACCAACTCGCTGGAGGCAACCGATGTGCCGGCGGTCCACGGCGGCTACGCCCCCTACCGCAAGGCCTTGCTTGAACATGGCGTGCACCTGTTCGAATTGCGCCGCCAACCCGGCGCACCTCATCGCCATCCGCTTTACCGTCTGCACGGCAGCTCAGACTCAAGCCTGCACAGCAAAGCCATTGTCATTGACCGCAAGAAAACCTTTATCGGCTCGTTCAACTTCGATCCGCGCTCGGTGTTGTGGAACACCGAAGTCGGGGTGATGGTCGACAGCCCGGAGCTGGCCGAGTACACCCGCGACCTGGCCGCCCAGGGCATGGCCCCCGCCCGGAGTTACCAGCCCAAGTTGGAAAACGGCCGTGTAGTCTGGGTCACTCAGGACAACAATCAATTGCACACCCTGACAACCGAGCCAGGCGGCCTATGGCGCCGCTTCAATGCCTGGATCAGCAAGGCGGTCGGCCTGGAGCGCATGCTTTAAGCGACCATTTTTACCTCAAAGGCATTCGGTCGGCGGGCCAGCAACACCAGGCCAAATGCACCTGCAGCCATCAGCAGAGGCAAGGCATGCCCGCTGATCCACTGACTGCCGGCACCGGCCACCAGAGGTCCGATCAGACAACCAATGCCCCACAGTTGAGCCACGTGGGCATTGGCACGCACCAGTGCATCATCCCGGTAACGCTCGCCAATAAGGATCAACGACAAGGTGAACAAGCCACCGGCACTGGCACCGAACAGTACCCACAGCGGCCAGATCAGCGAGGTGTGAAGCAGCAGCGGAATCATCAGGCTGGAGATCAACAGCACCAGTGCACAACCCGAGAACAACGTGCGCCGCGACATGCGGTCGGCCAGCGCACCAATCGGCAACTGCAGCAACGCATCACCGATCACCACGGTACTGACCATGAACAACGCCATTTCAGTGCCAAAGCCCTGCTGTAGGCAGTAGACCGGCAACAAGGTCAGTATCATTGCCTCGAACGCGGCAAACAGGGCAATGGCCCAGGCGATAACCGGAAGGTTGCGGCAAAACCAGACCAGATCCCCCAAGGTCACCGAACAGGCTTCAGTCGTGGGCGCACCGCTGCGTCCGATCAACAACAAGGGTGCCAGCAGTAACAAGCCTGCGCCGGCCCAAAAGCCGAAGTCATCCTCTGAACCCAAAAAGCCCAGGACCAGCGGCCCAGCCAACTGGCTCAGCGCATAGCTGCTGCCATACAGCGCAACCAGACGCCCACGCCACGCCTCGACCACCAACTGGTTGATCCAGCTTTCGCCAAGAATAAAGACGATGGTCAGTACCATGCCTATCAACAGGCGCAGCACCAACCACACGGGGTAACTGGGCAACAACGCCAACAACCCGATCGACAGCGCACCACCCCACAGGCACAAGCGCATCAACCCCGGGGTGCCGAAATAGGCGGCCAGGCGACTGGCCAGGCTTGCCCCGAACAACACGCCGATTGCCGGCATCGCCGCCATCACTCCGATGGCAAAGCCACCATAGCCCCAACTTTCCAGCCGCAACGAAACCAGCGGCATGCTTACGCCAAGTGCCAACCCGACACTGAGCACTGCCGCCAGTACCGCAAAGTAGGTACCCCAGCGCATTACAGCCCCCTTTTTGTTGTTTTAAGCAGGCACAAACAACACAGCCGGGCTTGCAGCAATGCAAGGCCCGGCCGTATCACTGAACACGCGCGGCACTCAGCCGCACAAGGCTTACAGCTTGATCCAGGTCGCCTTGAGTTCGGTGTACTTGTCCAGTGCATGCAGCGACTTGTCGCGGCCGTTACCCGACTGTTTGAAGCCACCGAACGGCGCGGTCATGTCGCCACCATCGTATTGGTTGACCCAGACACTACCGGCACGCAAGGCCTTGGCCGTCTTGTGCGCCTTGGAGAGGTCAGCCGTCCATACGCCCGCCGCCAGCCCATAGGGGGTGTCGTTGGCGATGTTGATGGCCTCTTCAACGCTGTCGAAGGTGATCACCGACAGCACCGGCCCAAAGATCTCTTCCTGCGCGATCTTCATGGCATTGCTGACGCCGTCGAAAATGGTCGGTTCGACATAAGTGCCGCCGGTTTCTTCGAGAATGCGCTTGCCACCCACCAGCAGCTTGGCGCCGTCGCTGTGACCGGCGTCGATGTACGACAATACGTTGTTCATTTGCTGGGTATCGACCAGCGCACCCACTGTAGTTGCAGGGTCGAGCGGGTTGCCCGGTTTCCAGGCCTTCAACGCCTCAAGCACCAGCGGCAGGAAGGTGTCCTTGATTGAACGCTCAACCAGCAGACGGGAACCTGCCGTGCAGACTTCGCCCTGGTTGAAGGCAATCGCACTTGCCGCTGCTTGTGCGGCAGCGTTCAGGTCAGGGGCATCCGCAAATACGATGTTCGGGCTCTTGCCACCAGCTTCCAGCCAGACACGTTTCATGTTCGATTCGCCGGCATAGATCATCAGTTGCTTGGCGATCTTGGTCGAACCGGTGAACACCAGGGTGTCCACATCCATGTGCAGGGCCAGGGCCTTGCCGACGGTATGGCCATAGCCTGGCAGCACGTTCAGCACGCCCGCAGGAATGCCGGCTTCGATAGCCAGCTGGGCGATACGAATGGCCGTCAGTGGCGATTTTTCCGAAGGCTTGAGGATCACCGAGTTACCGGTGGCCAGCGCCGGGCCGAGCTTCCAGCACGACATCAGCAGCGGGAAGTTCCACGGCACGATGGCCGCGACCACCCCCACCGGCTCACGAGTGACCAGGCCAAGCTGGTCATCCGGTGTGGCAGCGACTTCATCGTAAACCTTGTCGATGGCCTCACCGTTCCAGCTCAGCGCGTTGGCTGCACCCGGCACGTCAATGCTCAGCGAGTCGCTGATCGGCTTGCCCATGTCCAGGGTTTCCAGCAGGGCCAGCTCTTCGACGTTCTGCTTGAGCAGACCGGCAAAGCGGATCAGGGTCGCCTTGCGCTTGGCCGGGGCCATGCGCGACCAGACACCGGAATTGAAGGTGGCGCGGGCGTTTTCAACGGCGCGCTGTGCATCGGCTTCATCACAGCTGGCGATGTGCGCCAGAAGGCGTCCGTCGACCGGGCTGATGCACTCGAACGTCGCATTCGATGCGGCGGCGGTGTATTCACCATTGATGAAAGCACGGCCTTCGATCTTCAGTTGCTGGGCACGCTGTTCCCAGTCCGCACGAGTCAGGGTGGTCATACGAAACTCCTCCTCTTATTGAAGTGCAGCACCGCACGAGGGCTCACGGGTGCTGTCGGAAATTTTGCCGGAGCGATACGGTGCTCGACGGCATCAGACACCCTAAACCAGCGGCACCCAAATTATCAATATATTTGACACAAATAGGCAAAAAGCCTACTCATGTGCAGTTTATTAAACACAATAAGGGAGACCCGCCCATGAAGATTCAGCAGATCGTCGATTTCAGCCAAGCCATGACGGAGGCGGAACGTTACCGCCCAGCGGCAGAAAAAATCCTCAAGGGCGACCCTGAGCAGGCGGTCTACAATCACTACGCCAGCCCCTGCGGACAATTTGCCGCCGGCGTATGGGAAGGCGCTGTAGGCCAATGGACAGTGAACTATACCGAACACGAATACTGCGAGATCGTTCAAGGTGTCTCGGTATTGCGTGACAGCGACGGGCAGGCAAAAACCCTGCGGGTGGGTGACCGTTTTGTCATCCCCGCCGGTTTCAAGGGCACCTGGGAGGTGCTTGAGCCGTGCCGAAAAATCTATGTGATGTTTGAGCAGAAGGCCTAAGCCCCGACGCTCAAAGAACGCAGCAACAAAAAACCCGGCACGAAGGCCGGGTTTTTTGTGTGCCAGCACCCTGAAAGGCTGCCGGCGAGAAACCAATCAATTACTTGATTTTGGCTTCTTTGTAAGCAACGTGCTTGCGAACCACAGGATCGTACTTCTTGATTTCGATCTTGTCGGGGGTGGTGCGCTTGTTTTTGTCAGTGGTGTAGAAGTGGCCAGTACCAGCGCTCGACACCAGACGGATCAATTCACGCATGATTCTCTCCCTTAAACCTTGGCGCCGTTGCGGCGGATGTCAACCAGAACGGCATCAATGCCGCGCTTGTCGATGATACGCATGCCTTTAGCGGATACGCGCAGACGCACGAAACGCTTTTCAGACTCGACCCAGAAGCGATGATGCTGCAGGTTCGGCAGGAAACGACGACGGGTTTTGTTGTTTGCGTGGGAAATGTTGTTCCCGGTTACCGGACCCTTACCGGTAACTTGACAGACTCTCGACATGCCTCAGCCCTCTAAAACCACATGCCCAACCCGGCATGGGTTGGCCGCTTAATCTCTCAGTCTATGGCGCCAGGCGCCGTGTTTCTTCAGGGTCTTATCGGTTATACGCATAGACGCGACAAACCGGGCCCCTAGAAAAGAGCGCTGCTTTATACCAGAAAGACCTGAGTACAACAACAGCAGATACGAATTGCCGTGCAACGAATCATACGCGAACAGCACGGCCGTGGGCCTGGAGCACCCTTGACCACTCGTCGCAAGATTCGCCAAAAAGGATATAGCCATTTAGTCCGGCGCGCACTAGGGTAGGACACTTCCAGACTGCACCGGCAGATGGGCCATCGATCAGCCAAGGAGTCCCCATGCGTCCTGCCGCTCTACCGTTACTGTTCGCCGCTGTGTTTGCGCCTGCGCTGGCTCAGGCGGCGGCATTGAGCGTTTGCACCGAAGCCAGCCCTGAAGGCTTCGACGTGGTTCAGTACAATTCACTGACCACCACCAACGCCTCGGCCGATGTACTGATGAACCGGCTGGTCGAATTTGACGCGGCTCAAGGCCAGGTCGTGCCGAGCCTGGCCGAACACTGGACGGTTTCCAGCGATGGCCTGACCTACGAATTCAAACTGCGTCCCGAGGTGAAGTTCCACAGCACCGCCTATTTCAAACCCAGCCGCACGCTGAACGCCGACGACGTGCTGTTCAGCTTCCAGCGCATGCTCTACCCCGCCCATCCTTGGCACAAAATTGCACAAAGCGGCTTCCCCCATGCGCAATCGCTGCAACTGCCTGAGCTGATCAAGCAGATCGAAGCACCAGACCCACTCACGGTGCGCTTCACCCTTGACCACCCGGACGCGACCTTCCTGGCCACGCTGAGCATGGGCTTCGCCTCGATCTATTCCGCCGAGTACGCCGATCAGTTGTTCAAGGCCGGCACCCCGGAAAAGCTCAACAGCCAGCCCATCGGCAACGGGCCATTCGTCTTTGGCCGCTTCCAGAAGGACGCCAACATCCGCTACCGGGCCAACCCGGATTACTTCGCCGGCAAGCCAGCCGTCGATCCGCTGATTTTCACCATTACCCCCGATGCCAACGTGCGCCTGCAGAAACTGCGGCGCAACGAATGCCAGATCGCCCTGTCGCCCAAGCCACTGGACATCGCCGAAGCCGCCAAGGACGACACCCTGAAGGCCGAAAAAACCGACGCCTTCATGACCGCCTTCGTTGCCATCAATAGCCAGCACCCGCCGCTGGATAAAGTGGAAGTCCGCCAGGCCATCAACCTGGCATTCGATAAAGCCAGCTACCTGAAAGCCGTTTTTGAAGACACCGCCGTCGCCGCTGACGGCCCCTACCCGCCCAACACCTGGAGTTACGCCAAAGACCTGACCGGCTACCCCACCAACGTGGATAAAGCCCGTGCCTTGCTGGCCAAGGTTGGCTTGGCGAAGGGCTTCAGCACCACGATCTGGACTCGCCCTTCAGGCAGCGTGCTCAACCCCAACCCAAGCCTTGGCGCACAGCTACTGCAAGCCGACCTCGGCAAGATCGGCATTCAGGCCGAGATTCGCGTCATCGAATGGGGCGAACTGATCCGCCGGGCCAAGGCGGGCGAGCATGACTTGCTGTTCATGGGCTGGGCCGGCGACAACGGCGACCCCGACAACTTCCTCAGCCCACAATTTTCCTGTGCAGCCGTGAAGTCCGGAACCAACTTCGCCCGTTATTGCGACCCGCGCCTGGATCAATTGATCAGCGCCGGCAAAACCACCAACGACCAGAGCGTGCGCAGTCGCCTGTACCAGCAGGCACAGACGCAGATCCAGCAGCAGGCCCTCTGGCTACCACTGGCGCACCCAACGGCGGCCGCCCTCACCCGCAAAGGTGTGGAGGGCTATCAGGTAAGCCCGTTTGGCCGGCAGGACTTCTCGAAAGTGAATGTGGTCCGCTAGAACCAGCCGTACTCGACCATCGACAAGGGTTCGCCATCGCCGATGATGAAGTGATCCAGCACCCGGACATCCACCAGCTCAAGCGCCGTCTTGAGCCGCCGGGTGAGGATCACGTCCGACTGGCTGGGCTCCGAGACCCCCGACGGGTGGTTATGGCACAGGATCAAGGCGGCCGCATTGTGCGCAAGCGAGCGCTTGATCACTTGCCGCGGGTAGACACTGGCGCTGTCGATAGACCCGCGAAACAGCACTTCAAACGCAAGCACCCGGTGCTTGCTGTCCAGGAACAGGCAGCCGAACACCTCGTGCGGCTCATGACGCAACTCGGCCTTGAGGTAGTCCTTGACGGCCTGCGGGCTCTCCAGGGCCGAGTCCCGGCGCAAACGCTCGGCCAGATGGCGCCGGGCCATCTCCATGACCGCCTGCAACTGCGCGAACTTGGCAGGCCCCAGCCCTGGCTCGGTGCTGAACCGCCTGAGGTCTGCTTCCAATAGCGCTCGCAAGCTGCCGAATTGCTGTAACAGGTAACGTGCCAGGTCGACGGCACTGCGCCCACGCACCCCGGTTCGTAGAAAAATGGCCAGCAATTCGGCGTCCGAAAGGCTGGCAGCCCCTCGCGACAACAACTTCTCCCGCGGCCGCTCCGTGACCGGCCAATCCTTGATGCTCATGCTACCTCCCTGCCCACTGGGTACTGCTGTCCGGCTTGAGTGCTGTGCTATCTTAGCCCCTCTTTTTCTTCGCCGATTTCGCTTCCTACAAGCCTGATCGGCACGTGCAAACCCTGATTTGACAAGGCAAGCCTATGCAGCGGCTGTATCGGAAACGCATTGTTCTCGGCGTCGGCGGCGGCATCGCCGCCTACAAGAGTGCCGAACTGGTTCGCCGACTTCTGGAGCACGGCGCGCAAGTCCGTGTCGTCATGACCCGTGGCGGCGCCGAATTCATTACCCCCCTGACGATGCAGGCCCTGTCCGGACACCCGGTTCATCTGGACCTGCTCGACCCGGCGGCCGAAGCCGCCATGGGCCATATCGAGCTGGCAAAGTGGGCCGATCTCGTGCTGATCGCACCCGCCACCGCCGACCTGATCGCGCGCCTGGCCCAAGGTGTCGCCAATGACCTGCTGACCACGCTGGTGCTGGCTACAGACGCCACGGTTGCCGTAGCCCCGGCCATGAACCAGGCCATGTGGCGCGACCCGGCCACCCAAGCCAACCTTGAGCTGCTGCAAAGCCGCCAGATCCAGGTGTTCGGCCCGGCGTCCGGTAGCCAGGCCTGTGGCGACGTGGGCTTGGGCCGCATGCTCGAAGCCAACGACCTGGCGTGGCATGCCGCAGAATGCTTCAAGCGCGAGTCGCTGACCGGCAAGCATGTGCTGATTACTGCCGGCCCGACCCAGGAAAACATCGACCCGGTGCGCTACATCACTAACCACAGCTCCGGCAAAATGGGCTTTGCCCTGGCCGAAGCCGCGGTTGAAGCAGGTGCCAAGGTCACCCTGGTCACCGGCCCTGTACACCTGCCGACCCCCGACCGGGTGACCCGCATCGATGTGGTCAGCGCTCGCGACATGCTCGCCGCCTGTGAGGCCGCGATTCCCTGCGACCTGTTTATCGCCTCGGCAGCGGTTGCGGACTACCGCCCAGAGGTCGTCGCCCCACAGAAGCTCAAGAAAGACCCGACCACCGGTGACGGCCTGCTGCTGCAGATGGTGCGCAACCCCGATATCCTTGCCACCATCGCCACCCGTCCGGACCGCCCGTTCAGTGTCGGCTTTGCCGCCGAAACCGAACACCTGCTCGATTACGCCGCACGCAAGCTCAAGGACAAGAACCTTGACCTGATCGTCGCCAACGATGTCGCCAACCCCAGCATTGGCTTCAACAGCGAAGAGAACGCCTGCAGCGTGATCGACCGGCAACTGCAAGAAACTCTTTTCGCCCAGACCAGCAAAGGCAAGATCGCCCGTCAGCTGATCGCCTTCATCGCTGAACGTCTTAACCAGGTTTAATCACGCATGCACGCTCTACAAGCCAAGATCCTCGACCCTCGTATCGGCAACGAATTCCCGCTGCCACAGTACGCCACCCCAGGCTCCGCCGGCCTGGACCTGCGTGCCATGCTCAAGGAAGACACCGTCCTGGAGCCAGGCCAGACCCTGCTGATCCCGACCGGCCTGTCGGTGTACATCGGTGACCCTGGCCTGGCAGCTCTGATCCTGCCGCGCTCGGGCCTTGGCCATAAGCACGGTATCGTGCTGGGCAACCTGGTCGGCCTGATCGACTCTGACTACCAGGGCGAACTGATGGTGTCTTGCTGGAACCGCGGCCAGACCGCCTTCACCATCGCTGTCGGCGAACGTATCGCACAGTTGGTGCTGGTACCGGTGGTACAAGCCCATTTCGACATCGTCGAAACCTTTGATGAAAGCCAACGCGGCGCAGGTGGCTTCGGCCACTCAGGCAGCCACTGACCAACCGGGCAGCCCTGGCTGCCCCGCTTACCCCACGGATTGGCGAACTCTCTGGCAGAAACACCGTCAAAGCGTTCAATTTGAGCCTGCACCGCACGCCCTTGAGATTGGAGCTCCCCAGTGATGAACGACATGGCACAGCTGGTACCCACACTCCCTGAAAGCATCTTTCGCGCCTACGACATTCGAGGCGTGGTTGGCGACAGCCTGACCGCCGAGACCGCCTATTGGATTGGCCGCGCTATCGGTGCCCAGAGCCTGGCTCAGGGCGAGCCACAGGTGTCGGTAGGCCGTGACGGGCGCCTGTCCGGCCCGATGCTGGTCGAGCAACTGATCAAGGGCCTCGCCGAGGCAGGCTGTCAGGTCAGCGACGTCGGCCTGGTGCCGACGCCTGCCCTGTACTATGCCGCCAACATCCTCGCTGGCAAATCCGGCGTGATGCTCACCGGCAGCCATAACCCACCGAACTACAACGGGTTCAAGATCGTCATCGCTGGCGACACCCTCGCCAACGAGCAGATTCAAGCCCTGCTGACGCGTCTGAAGACCAACGACCTGAGCCAAGGCCAAGGCCGGGTCGAGCGCGTCGAGATTCTTGAGCGCTACTTCCAGCAGATCACCGGCGACATCAAGTTGGCGAAAAAGCTCAAGGTCGTTGTGGACTGCGGCAACGGCGCGGCCGGCGTCATTGCACCACAGCTGATCGAGGCACTCGGCTGCGAAATGATCCCGCTGTTCTGCGAAGTGGACGGCAACTTCCCGAACCATCACCCAGACCCGGGCAAACCCGAGAATCTGGTCGACCTGATCGCCAAGGTCAAAGAGACCGGCGCGGACCTGGGCCTGGCCTTCGACGGCGATGGCGACCGCGTCGGTGTCGTGACCAATACCGGCAACATCGTCTACCCGGACCGCTTGCTGATGCTGTTTGCCAAGGATGTGCTGGCCCGCAACCCCGGTGCCGAGATCATCTTCGACGTCAAATGCACCCGCCGCCTGAGCCCACTGATCGAGCAATATGGTGGTCGTCCACTGATGTGGAAAACCGGTCATTCGCTGATCAAAAAGAAAATGAAGCAGAGCGGTGCCCTGCTGGCCGGCGAGATGAGCGGACACATCTTCATCAAGGAGCGCTGGTTCGGCTTCGACGATGGTATCTACAGCGCCGCCCGGCTGCTGGAGATCCTCAGCAAGGCATCGGTTGACGCCGAAACCCTGTTTGCCGCCTTCCCGAATGATATTTCCACGCCGGAAATCAACATTGAAGTGACCGACGAAGGTAAATTCAGCATCATTGATGCACTGCAGCGTGATGCGCAGTGGGGCGATGCCAGCCTGACCACCATCGACGGTGTTCGAGTCGATTACCCCCACGGCTGGGGCTTGGTGCGCGCCTCCAATACCACCCCGGTACTGGTGCTGCGTTTCGAAGCTGAAACCGACGCCGAACTGCAACGCATCAAGGATGTTTTCCACGCACAACTGAAGCGTGTTGAACCCAACCTGCAACTACCGTTCTGACCGACTACTGTTCTGACCGACTACTGTTCCACTGGAGCTTTGCATGACCCTCGATCGTGATGCCGCCACCCATGTCGCCCAGGTATTGTCCGAAGCGCTGCCTTACATCCGCCGCTTTGTCGGCAAGACCCTGGTGATCAAGTACGGCGGCAACGCGATGGAGAGCGAAGAGCTCAAAACCGGTTTCGCCCGTGACGTGGTCCTGATGAAAGCCGTGGGTATCAACCCTGTGGTCGTACATGGCGGCGGCCCGCAGATCGGTGATCTGCTCAAGCGCCTGTCGATCGAAAGCCACTTCATCGATGGCATGCGCGTCACCGACGCACAAACCATGGACGTGGTCGAGATGGTGCTCGGCGGCCAGGTGAACAAGGACATCGTCAACCTGATCAACCGTCATGGCGGCAGCGCCATCGGCCTGACCGGTAAAGACGCCGAGCTGATTCGCGCGAAGAAGCTCAAGGTCACCCGCCAGACCCCGGAAATGACCTCGCCTGAAATCATCGACATCGGTCATGTAGGCGAAGTGGTTGGGGTAAACACCGACCTGCTGAACATGCTGGTCAAGGGCGACTTCATCCCGGTGATCGCACCGATTGGCGTTGGCGCCAACGGCGAGTCCTACAACATCAACGCCGACCTGGTCGCTGGCAAGGTCGCCGAGGCCCTGAAGGCCGAGAAACTGATCCTGCTGACCAACATTGCCGGCCTGATGGACAAGCAAGGCAACGTATTGACCGGCCTGACCACCGAGCAGGTCAATGACCTGATCGCCGACGGCACGATCTACGGCGGCATGCTGCCGAAGATTCGCTGCGCACTCGAGGCCGTCCAGGGCGGCGTCAACAGCTCGCACATCATCGACGGTCGGGTACCGAATGCGGTCCTGCTGGAAATCTTCACCGACAGCGGTGTCGGCACCCTGATTACCAATCAGAAGCCGGAGTAACAACCGCACCCCACCCCGGGCAACTCGGGGTGGGGCCTCACGCCCTCCACGTCTCCTCGCGCACCACTCCGGAAACTTCCCTCAAGCAAGCGGGAAATCTCCTACACCATCCAGATCTTCTTCCGCGCTACGCTGATGCCTCTTCACAACGGAGGTTCATCCATGACAGACAAGGATTACGTGCCCTACGGCAGTGACGTCTCGGCAGGTCGCTACGCGTGCGTCGACTGTGGTCATCACTACTCGAACCAAAGCAAGAAGTCGCTCCCTCCCTGCCCGCACTACGCAGCAGGCACCCACCCGAAGAAGGGCTGGAAAATACTCAGCGGCCAAGGCGATGCGGTGGACGATCCCTATCCGAACTGATGGCACACGAGGCAGAGAAGCAAAAAGGCCCTGCAATGCAGGGCCTTTTTGATGCGCATGGGTTTCAGATACCGTACTGAGCGCGGTACGCCTCTACCGCAGGCAGATGCTGCTTGAGCGCCGGATCGTCAGCAAGGAACTCCAGTACCTGGGTCAGCGAAACAATGCTGACCACCGGGATACCGAAGTCACGCTCCACTTCCTGGATCGCCGACAACTCACCATTGCCGCGCTCCTGACGGTTCAGTGCGATCAGCACGCCAGCGGCCTTGGCCTGCTGCCCCTGGATGATCTGCATGACCTCACGGATCGCCGTGCCAGCCGTGATCACGTCGTCGATGATGAGCACGTCGCCGGTCAGCGGTGCACCCACCAGGCTGCCGCCTTCACCATGGCTCTTGGCTTCCTTGCGGTTGAAGCACCATGGCACGTCGAGCTGGTGATGCTCAGCCAGCGCCACAGCGGTCGCCGCTGCCAGCGGGATACCTTTGTAGGCCGGGCCGAACAGCACATCGAACGGAATCTTGCTGTCGACGATCGCCGCCGCATAGAAACGTCCAAGCTGAGCCAGGGCCGCGCCACTGTTGAACAGGCCGGCATTGAAGAAATACGGGCTGGTGCGCCCCGACTTGAGGGTGAACTCACCGAAGCGCAGAACCCCACGATCGATGGCAAAACGAATAAAGTCGCGCTGATACGGCTGCATGTAGAGTCCCGGATACCACGGATTTAGCTAATTGAGTACAGCTCGGGTATCATACACGCACGAGATTTTTGGGGCCATTTATGCGGATCATCAGTGTGAACGTAAATGGCATTCAGGCTGCAGTCGAGCGTGGTTTGCTCAGCTGGCTGCAAGCCCAGAATGCCGACGTCATCTGCCTTCAGGATACCCGCGCCTCGGCCTTTGAACTCGACGACCCAGCTTTCCAGCTCGATGGCTACTTCCTTTATGCCTGCGACGCAGAAGTCCCCGCCCAAGGCGGCGTGGCACTTTACTCGCGCTTGCAGCCCAAGGCAGTCATCAGCGGCCTGGGCTTCGAGACAGCCGACCGCTACGGACGTTACCTGCAGGCAGACTTCGACAAAGTCAGTATTGCCACCTTGCTGCTGCCTTCCGGGCAGAATGGCGACGAAGACTTGAACCAGAAGTTCAAGTTGATGGACGACTTCGCCAAGTACCTGGACAAGCAACGCCGCAAGCGCCGCGAATATATCTACTGCGGTTCGCTGTATGTCGCGCAGCAGAAGCTCGACATCAAGAACTGGCGCGACAGCCAGCAGTCTCCGGGCTTCCTGGCGCCGGAACGGGCCTGGATGGACACCATCGTCGGCGACATGGGCTATGTCGATGCCCTGCGCGAAGTCAGCCGCGAAGGCGAGCAGTACAGCTGGTGGCCGGACAACGAACAGGCCGAGATGCTCAACCTGGGCTATCGCTTCGACTACCAGTTGCTGACACCTGGCCTGCGCCGTTTCGTGCGTAGCGCACGCCTGCCACGCCAGCCACGCTTCTCCCAGCATGCGCCACTGATCGTGGACTATGACTGGACGCTGACCATTTAAACGGTCACGCACAAAAAAGCCGACATCACGTCGGCTTTTTTGTGTCAGCTGTCGGTCAGCCCAAAACCTGCCGCTACTGAATCACCCGCCAGGTAAAGGGGTAGCGATACGCCTGCCCCTCGTTGACCTTGACCGAAGCGATGATCATCAGGATCGCCGCGGCCACTACCAGCAGGCCGAGCAACGCAAAGCCAATCAAGATGATGAACAGAGCGATGCAGATCACGTAGGCAATGGTCACGGTAATCTGGAAGTTCAGCGATTCCTTACCCTGGGCATCGATGAACGGGTCCAGCTCACGCTTCCACTGCCAGATGATCAACGGCCCCAGCAGGTTGCCGAAGGGGAACAACAACCCGCAGAACGCCGCGAGGTGGCAGAACATCGCCCACTGGCGCACATCGGCACTCGGGGTGGGTACGTTCAACGGTTGTTCGCCCATCGGGCCACCCTCACTCAGTCGGCCAGCGAAGCGCTCTGCAGCTCGAAGAGATCGCTCATGCCTTTCTGCGCCAATACCAACATGGCATTGAGCTCTTCAGGCTGGAACGGTGCACCTTCTGCAGTGCCCTGAACCTCGATGAAGCCACCTGCGCTGGTCATGACCACGTTCAGGTCGGTCTCGGCAGCGGAGTCTTCCAGGTAGTCCAGGTCGAGCACGGGAACGCCTTGGTACATACCCACCGAAACCGCAGCAATCATGTGCTTGAGCGGGTCACCGCCCTTGAGACCGCCACGCTTCTTGACGACACGCAGGGCGTCGACCAGCGCGACCATGGCGCCGGTAATCGATGCAGTGCGGGTACCGCCATCAGCCTGGATCACGTCACAGTCGACGTAGAGGGTGATGTCGCCAAGCTTGCTCATGTCGAGCGCAGCACGCAGCGAGCGGCCGATCAAACGCTGGATTTCCAGGGTGCGGCCACCCTGTTTGCCACGGCTGGCTTCGCGCTGGTTACGCTCGCCAGTGGAGCGTGGCAGCATGCCGTACTCTGCTGTCAGCCAGCCTTGGCCCTGACCTTTGAGGAACCGTGGAACGCCATTTTCGACGCTGACCGTGCAGACGACTTTGGTGTCGCCGAACTCGACCAGTACCGACCCTTCGGCGTGCTTGGTGTAGTTGCGGGTGATGCGGATCGAGCGGAGCTGATCGGCAACGCGACCACTTGGACGTTTCATAGGGGATACCTGTACTGGACTTGAATCTGCCCAGCATTATAGAGCGCCCGGGCTCCGCTGGACATGCCTTGGACAGAAACAGCCATTTCAGCACCGGCAGAACCACGCCAGCCGCGGGCCAGAGACGTTGGTCGGTTTTTTCCGGAATCCCGGAGAGTGTTTGTAACATCAGTGGATTGGGAGCACACCTCGCACTGCGCTACAATCCTGCGCCTTTGCAGCCTGTCGGCTTCCCATCATCCCACTGCGAGGTACTTCCCATGGTGCATAGCATGACCGCCTTTGCCCGCGCCGAACGCGCCGGCACCCAAGGTACCCTCATCTGGGAATTGCGCTCAGTCAACCACCGCTACCTGGAACCCCACCTGCGCCTGCCTGACGCCTTCCGTGACCTTGAAGGCGCGGTACGTGAAGCACTGCGCCAGGGCGTGTCGCGCGGCAAGGTCGAATGCACGCTGCGCTTCAATGAAGAAAGCACCGGCAAGCCCTTGCAAGTCAATCGCGAACGCGCCGCACAACTGGTTGCCGCCGCCGAGACCGTCGCCAGCCTGATCAAGCAGCCTGCAGCACTCAATCCCCTGGAGGTGCTGGCCTGGCCGGGTGTACTGGTAGCAGACGCCGCCGACCCGCAAGCATTGAACAACGAGGCCATGAGCCTGTTTGAAGAGGCCCTGAACGAACTGCGCAACGGCCGCAACCGCGAGGGCACCGAACTGGCCAGGCTGATCAACGAACGCCTGGACAGCATGGCCACCGAGGTCACGACCTTGCGTGCACTGGTGCCGCAGATGCTGGCTGTTCAGCGCCAGAAGGTTCTTGATCGCTTCACCGACATGAAAGCCGAACTTGATCCACAGCGCCTGGAGCAGGAAATGGTGCTGCTGGCCCAGAAAAGTGACGTCGCCGAAGAACTGGACCGCCTGAGCACACACGTGACCGAGGTACGCCGTGTACTCAAGTCCGGGGGCGCCGCAGGCCGACGCCTCGACTTCCTGATGCAGGAACTGAACCGCGAAGCGAATACCCTTGGCTCCAAAGCCTTCGACCCACGTAGCACCCAAGCAGCGGTCAACCTCAAGGTCCTGATCGAGCAGATGCGTGAACAAGTACAGAACATTGAGTAAGGCCACCCCAACCATGAACCACAGCAGCGGCATCCTCTACATCATTTCGGCCCCTTCCGGTGCCGGCAAGACCAGCCTGGTCAAAGCCCTCATCGACGCCGAGCCCAGCATTCGCGTTTCGGTCTCGCATACCACCCGCGCCATGCGTCCGGGCGAAGAGAACGGGGTGAACTACCACTTCGTCGATCGCGCCGAGTTCATCCGCATGACCGAGCACGGTGACTTCCTGGAGCAGGCTGAAGTCTTCGGCAACCTCTACGGCACCTCGCAGAGCACACTGCAGCAGACCCTGGACGAAGGCCACGACCTGATTCTGGAAATCGACTGGCAAGGCGCCGAGCAAGTACGCAAGCAGATGCCACAGGCACGCTCGATCTTCATCCTGCCGCCCAGCCAGCAGGCCCTGCGCCAGCGCCTGACCAACCGTGGCCAGGACAGCGATGAGATCATTGAGGGGCGGATGCGTGAAGCGGTCAGCGAGATGAGCCACTACGACGAGTACGACTTCGTCATCATCAACGATGACTTCGCCGTGGCCCTTGAAGACCTCAAGGCGATCTTCAGGGCCAACCGTTTGCAACAAGGAAGCCAACAGCAGCGCCACAGCGAGCTACTCAAGCAGTTGCTCGCCTGATCAGCGCCGTTCTAGCGTCGGCAGGGCAGCGTTGCCTGCCGATGCAAGGTCATCCCCAGGAAGAACGCCGGTGCACGCATGCGCGACAGCATCATCAGGAAGATACCCAGCAACAGAATGATCATCGCGATCACGAACACCAGGCCCAGTCCTGCGACATGCGAGCCACTGCCGAACGACGGTGACGCACTGTCGATGGCCGTCTGAACGAAGATCACCGAGAGAATCCCCCCGCCCACAAAGGGGCACAGGCCACGCATCATGAAGTGACGCAGGCTGTCGAACAGGCTGTCGCGGAAGTACCACACGCACGCGAACGCCGTCAGCGAGTAGTAGAAACAGATCATCATCCCCAGCGCAGTGATGGTGTCGGCCAGTACGTTTTCGCTCAGGGTGCGCATGGTGACGTAGAACAGGCCAGCAGCAACACCGGCACAGATGGTCGCATAGCGTGGCGTTTGCGAGCGCGGGCAGATGCTGGCAAAACGCTCAGGCACAGCACCGTAGTAGCCCATGGCCAATAGCGTGCGCGCTGGCGAGACGAAGGTCGACTGCAGGGACGCCGCCGTACTGGCCAGTACGGCAATGGACATCAAGATAGCCAGCGGCCCCATCACCGGGCCGGCCAGGTGCGCAAAGACGTTTTCCTGGATACGCGGATTGCCCAGGCCCAGGCCAATGTCGCCAATACCGGCAAACTGCAAGGTGGCAATACCGGTCACCAGGTACAGGCCAAGAATCAACAACACAGTCCAGGTAGCCGCCTTGCCGGGTACTTCTTCGCTGCCCACCGACTCTTCGCTTACGGTCAGGCAGACATCCCACCCCCAGAAAATGAAGATCGACAGCGACAGTCCGGCAGCAAACGAGGAGAACGACTCAACACCAAACGGGTTGAACCAGTCTGACTCGAACTGCAGTGGCGGGAGGGTCGACGACCCACCAAATGCGGCCATGGAGAAACCGATCAGCACCACCAGTTGCAACGCCACAAGACCGTACTGCACGGTCATGGTGGTACCCATGCCACGGCAGCAGATCCATACGGCCATGGCAATAAAGACACAGCAGGTGGTGACATTGACCAACAGGTTGTCGCTCAGGGCAGACACCTCGTGGCTACCGCTAAGCTGCCCAAGGAACAGGTAGAAAAAGTCCACCGCCACACCCGCGAGGTTGGACAAGACGATAGTCGTCGCCGTGACCAGCCCCCAACCCCCAATCCAGCCAATCATCGGGCCGAAGGCACGGGCAGACCAGGTGAACGACGTGCCGCTGTCCGGCTCGGCCGCGTTCAACTCACGGTAGCCCAGCGCAACCAGCAGCATGGGTAGGAAGCCTACAAGGAACACGGCCGGCAGATGTGCACCGACTTCACGCACGGTAGGCCCGAGCGCGCCGGTCAGGGTGTAAACCGGCGCAATGGTGGAGATGCCAAGCACAATGCTGGCAAGCAGCCCGAGCCGGCCCTTGGCCAGCCCTTTGCTGCGATGGGTGGAAGCGCCTGAGTTGGCCTGCGCCGACTCCGCCGAGCCCGGGGGCCGACTCGCTTCTGTGTATTCACTCATGAGTATTTGCCGTCGCTATTGGTATTGTTCTAGGTGGGCGTCTTGCAAGGCACCCGCTTTCACTCATGGAAAGCTCACTGCTTGATTCATGACATCCGGGGGCGCCGGACGGCCTTAAATGGCCGCCACCTCGACACGCTTTCCCGCCGCATGGGCGATACAAGCCTCGCGGAACGCCTGAAACAGGCGCAACGAGACAGGGTTGTCGGTAAAACGCCATTCCGGATGCCACTGAACGCCAAGAACAAACCCTGGTGCGTTCTCCAGCGTGACCGCCTCGATCAATCCATCCGGCGCAACGGCTTCGACCCGCAGGCCACTGGCCAGGCGATCGATACCCTGGCCGTGCAACGAGTTGACCTCGAAAACCGTGGGCAACCCCAAGCGCTCGAAAAGCCCTCCCGGCTGCACGCTCACCGAGTGCTGCGGCGCGTATTGCACCTCCAGCGCTACGTCTTTCGGCTCGCGGTGGTCCAGGTAGCCAGGCAACTCATGAACCCGCTGATGCAGGCTGCCACCGAGGCTCACATTCAGTTCCTGGAAGCCACGACAGATGCAAAACACCGGCACGCCAGCCGCAATGGCCGCACGCAACAACGGCAGGGTCAGGCGATCACGGTACACATCGTGCCGGGTCCCCTCCGCACTGGGGCTGCCATTGTAATGATGCGGCTCCACATTTGAAGGCGAGCCCGTAAAAAGAATGCCATCCAACCGCTCTAGCACGAGCTCTTCAGCCACAGGCTCGGCACGCGCAGGCAATATCAGGGGAATCCCGGCGAAGCCTGCGGCCTCGACATATTTGTCGCCCACGGTGTGCGAGGAATTCCTTTCCAGTTGCTGGCGGCAGGCAGTGACGCCAATCAGTGGGGTAACCTGCTTCATCTGTCAGCCCTCGTTTACAACTTGATCCAGGTCGCCTTGAGTTCGGTGTACTTGTCGAACGCATGCAGTGACTTGTCACGCCCGTTACCGGACTGCTTGAAACCGCCGAACGGCGCAGTCATGTCACCGCCGTCGTACTGGTTGACCCAGACACTGCCGGCACGCAGGGCCTTGGCCGTACGGTGCGCCTTGGACAGGTCACTGCTCCAGACCGCTGCGGCCAGGCCGAACGGTGAGTCGTTGGCAATGCTGATGGCTTCTTCGGCGGTATCGAAGGCAATCACCGACAGCACCGGGCCGAAGATCTCTTCACGGGCAATACGCATGGCGTTGTCCACACCGTCAAAGATCGTCGGTTCCACATACACGCCGCCGGTTTCCTCCAGCACACGCTTGCCACCGGCGACCAAGGTCGCACCCTCGGCGGCACCGGCCTGGACATAGCCAAGCACGGTGTCCAGCTGGGTACCGTCCACCAAGGCGCCAACCCGGGTAGTCGGGTCCAGCGAATGGCCGGGCTTCCAGGCCTTGAGCGCCTCGATGACCATCGGCAGAAAGCGATCCTTGATACTGCGCTCGACCAGCAGACGCGAGCCCGCCACACAGACCTCGCCCTGGTTGAAGGCAATGGCGCAAGCGGCGGCATCAGCGGCTGCCTGCAGGTCCGGGGCGTCGGCAAAGACGATGTTCGGGCTCTTGCCACCGGCTTCCAGCCAGACACGCTTCATGTTCGATTCGCCGGCATAGATCATCAGTTGCTTGGCGATCCTGGTCGACCCGGTGAACACCAGGGTGTCCACGTCCATATGCAGGGCCAGGGCCTTGCCGACGGTGTGGCCATAGCCTGGCAGCACGTTCAGCACGCCCGCCGGAATGCCGGCTTCGATAGCCAGTTGGGCAATACGAATAGCCGTCAGTGGCGATTTTTCCGAAGGTTTGAGGATCACCGAGTTACCGGTGGCCAGCGCCGGGCCGAGTTTCCAGCACGCCATCATCAACGGGAAGTTCCACGGCACGATCGCTGCGACCACACCGACGGCTTCGCGGGTTACCAAACCCAACTGGTCAGCGGGGGTTGGCGCTACTTCGTCGTAGACCTTGTCGATGGCCTCGGCGCTCCAGCGGATTGCATTGGCGGCGCCTGGCACGTCGATGCTGAGCGAGTCACTGATCGGCTTGCCCATGTCCAGGGTTTCCAACAGCGCCAGCTCTTCGGCATTGCCTTGCAGCAAGTCAGCGAAAGCAATCAGCACACGCTTGCGCTCGGCGGGTGCCAGGCCCGACCAGGCGCCGCTTTCAAAACTGCGACGGGCTGCCAGGACGGCGCGCTCGGCATCGGCGGCATCACAACTGGCAACATTGGCCAGGTGCCGACCATCGACCGGGCTGAGACTTTCGGAGGTTTCGGCCGAGACGGCAGTGCAGTACTGACCATCGATGAAAGCACGCCCTTCGATGGTCAGGTTCTGGAAAAGGGATTCCCATTGTTCGCGGGACAAGGTGGTCATGTTCGTGTGCTCCCGGCCTTACACCGTATGCAGGTACCAGTTGTATTCAAGATCCGAGATCGATACTTCAAACTCTGAAAGCTCACTTTCCTTGCAGGCGACAAAGACATCGATGTAGTCCGGGCTGATGTACTTGTTCAACACCTCGCTGTCATCCAGCTCGCGCAGTGCATCGCGCAAGTTGTTTGGCAGGCTCTGCTCCAGCTGTTCGTAGGAGTTGCCTTCAACAGGCGCACCCGGCTCGATCTGATTGGTCAGGCCGTGGTGAATACCGGAAAGGATTGCCGCCATCATCAAGTACGGGTTGGCATCGGCACCGGCAACACGGTGCTCGATGCGCACCGCGTCAGCACTGCCGGTTGGCACACGCAGGGCTACGGTGCGATTGTCCAGGCCCCAGCTCGGCGCGTTCGGCACATAGAACTGGGCGCCGAAACGCCGGTACGAGTTGACGTTCGGGCAAAGAAAAGCCATCGATGCAGGCAGGGTTTCCAGCACCCCACCAATGGCGTGGCGCAGCGCGTCGTTCTGCTCGGGCTCGTCACTGGTGAAGATGTTCTTGCCGGTTTTCTTGTCCAGCAACGAGATATGCACATGCAGACCGTTACCCGCCTGGCCAGGGTACGGCTTGGCCATGAAGGTAGAGTCCATTTCATGGTCATAGGCAATGTTCTTGATCAGGCGCTTGAGCAGAACCGCGTAGTCACAGGCCTTGATCGCATCTTCAACGTGATGCAGGTTGACCTCGAACTGGGCCGGGGCACTTTCCTTGACGATGGCGTCAGCCGGGATGTCCTGCTCTTTGGCCGCTTCGAGCATGTCCTGCAGGCAATCGACGTACTCGTCCAGATCATCGATCAGGTAGACCTGAGTCGACTGTGGACGCTTGCCCGAGATCGGCGAACGGGGCGGCTGTGGGCGGCCATTCACGTTGTCCTGATCGATCAGGTAGAACTCCAGCTCGAAGGCGGCGCAGATGGTCAGGCCCAGCGCATCGAACTTCTCGACTACGCTGCGCAGCACTTCCCGTGGGTCGGCGAAGAATGGTGTGCCATCCAGCTCATGCATGGTCATCAGCAGTTGCGCAGTCGGACGCTTCTGCCAAGGCTCATAGCTCAGTGTGCCGGGAATCGGAAAACAAATACGGTCGGCATCACCGATGTCCAGGCCCAAACCGGTGCTTTCCACGGTCGAGCCGTTGATATCCAGCGCAAACAGCGACGCTGGCAGGTTGATACCTTTTTCGTAAACCTTGTGCAGGCTCGCACGCTCGATACGTTTTCCGCGAACGACACCGTTCATGTCGGAAATGAGCAGGTCCACAAACTGGACTTCAGGATAAGCCTGGAGAAACTCGCTCATCTCGCTGGAAGGGCTGGCGCACGGGGAGACCGACGTCATGGCTATGCATCCTTTGATTTTTATCGGGCGACAATATGAAGGGGTGTGTTGCAGGCGCCCTGTGGGCGTCGATGGTTGATTTCTTTTTTTAATATTCCCATCGTGGGAAACAGCCGAATGAACATCCTTATGCGCTGCACTCGGCATGTTGGCCGGTGGCGAAGTTGATTCGCGGCTGCTGCTTCACTATAGAATGGCCTCAACGCAACAGACATTGGCATTTCGGCAAGCTAAGAGTGCACTCATGCAATATCAGGTCAGCCATACCGATCTCACCCTGGTACTCGCCCTGGTCCGCGGACGATCCCTGGCAAAAGCTGCCGAGCTGCTAAGGGTGGACGTGTCGACGGTCTTCCGCTCGATCCGCAGGCTTGAGGCCTCACTCGGCAAGGCGCTGTTCGATAAAAGCCGTAAAGGCTATGTCCCCACCGGCACAGCCCAAGCACTGGCAGAGCAGGCCGAACGCGCCGAACAGGCGCTGGATGCCGCCCAGGTGGCGGTGGAACACGGCGATCAGGTGGTCAGCGGCACGGTGCGCCTGACCTGCACCGAAGCCGTATTGCACAGCCTGCTGCTACCGGCTCTGGCCCATTTCATGCCGACCTACCCGGCCCTGTCGCTGGAACTGGCAACCTCCAACTCCTTCGCCAACCTCAGCCGACGCGATGCCGATGTCGCCCTGCGCCTGACCAACGCCCCCCCCGAGCATCTGGTCGGCCGCTGCCTGGGCAGCGCCTCCTACCTGATCTATGGACACGCCGATTATCGCCAGCGCCTGGTGGAAGCCCCGGCATCACTGCCCTGGATCGCGCTGGACGACTCGATGTCCGACCATGCCTCGGTGGTCTGGCGCGAGCAACACCTGCCGGGCGTGGTACCACGCTACCGCTGCAGCAGCATGGCCGCCGTTGCCCAACTGGTGGGTGCGGGGCTGGGTGTCGCGGCGCTGGCGGACTATATGGCTGACAGTCTTCCCAGGGTAGAGCGGCTAAGCGATGCCCTGCCCGGCTGCGATACCGAACTCTGGCTGCTGACTCGTCCCGACTGCCGCGCACTGCGCTCGGTACAAACACTGTTCGACGAGCTGACTCCGCGGCTGCGTGCGGCACTGGGTGAGTAGCGCACGAGGGAGTTGTGCTAACCCCACGCAAATGGTTATCGTCTGCTCTAACGGTAGAAGCACACTGCTAAAGCGTACCGCCTGAGCGAGAACTGAAATCAGCGCTTCCCTAATGGCTGGTGATTTTTTAAACTACCGAGTCCGCTCGCCCATCCGGGCTGCTTGCCTATTGCATTTGCTACGAGGAATACCATGGCCCGCGTGACCGTTGAAGATTGCCTGGACAACGTCGATAACCGTTTCGAGCTGGTCATGCTCGCCACCAAGCGTTCCCGCCAGCTGGCAACCGGTGGCAAGGAACCCAAAGTGGCCTGGGAAAACGACAAGCCGACCGTAGTAGCCCTGCGTGAAATCGCTGCCGGCCTGGTCGACAACGAGTTCGTCGCTCAAGAAGATGTAGTCGTCGAAGAACCTATCTTTGCCGCATTTGAAGACGAGGCCAACGAGGCCGTCTAAGTTCATGCCTGGTCGACATCGCACGGCGCAAGGCACCAGCCATCGGCAGGAGGTAGTACGTTGCCGAGCATAGATGCCCTTGCCGATCGCCTGTCGACCTACCTCGGCGCAGACCAGGTCAACCTGGTGCGCCGAGCGTATTTCTACGCCGAACAAGCCCACGATGGCCAACGCCGTCGCAGCGGCGAACCTTACGTTACCCATCCCCTTGCGGTAGCGAGCATTCTTGCCGACATGCACATGGACCATCAGAGCCTGATGGCAGCCATGCTGCACGACGTGATTGAAGACACCGGCATCGCCAAAGAAGCGCTTTCAGCGCAATTTGGGGAAACCGTCGCCGAACTGGTCGACGGGGTCAGCAAGCTGACCCAGATGAACTTCGAAACCAAGGCCGAGGCCCAAGCGGAAAACTTCCAGAAAATGGCCATGGCCATGGCCCGGGACATCCGCGTGATCCTGGTCAAGCTGGCCGACCGCCTGCACAACATGCGCACCCTGGAAGTGCTGTCTGGCGAGAAACGCCGGCGCATTGCCAAGGAAACCCTGGAAATCTACGCACCCATCGCCAACCGCCTGGGCATGCACGCCGTGCGCGTAGAATTCGAAGACCTGGGCTTCAAGGCCATGTACCCGATGCGCTCCGCGCGCATCCATCAGGCCGTGAAACGCGCCCGAGGCAACCGCAAGGAACTGGTCAACAAGATCGAAGAGTCGCTCAGCCACTGCCTGGCGGTCGACGGCATCGAAGGCGAGGTCAGCGGTCGCCAGAAACACCTCTATGGCATCTACAAGAAGATGCGCGGCAAACGCCGGGCCTTCAACGAGATCATGGATGTCTACGCGTTCCGCATCGTCGTCGACAAGGTCGACACCTGCTACCGCGTACTCGGTGCCGTTCACAACCTGTACAAGCCACTGCCGGGTCGCTTCAAGGACTACATTGCGATCCCCAAGGCCAACGGCTACCAGTCGCTGCACACCACGCTGTTCGGCATGCATGGGGTCCCCATCGAAATCCAGATCCGCACCCGCGAAATGGAAGAGATGGCCAACAACGGCATCGCCGCCCACTGGCTGTACAAATCCAGCGACGACGAACAGCCCAAGAGCACCCATGCCCGCGCCCGACAGTGGGTCAAGGGCGTGCTGGAGTTGCAGCAACGCGCAGGCAACTCCCTTGAATTCATCGAGAGCGTGAAGATCGACCTGTTCCCGGACGAGGTCTACGTGTTCACGCCCAAAGGCCGCATCATGGAGCTGCCAAAAGGCTCCACAGCGGTCGACTTTGCCTACGCCGTGCACACTGACGTCGGCAACAGTTGCATTGCCTGCCGTATCAACCGCCGCCTGGCACCGCTGTCCGAACCCCTGCAAAGCGGTTCGACCGTCGAGATCGTCAGCGCGCCAGGCGCTCGGCCAAACCCGGCCTGGCTCAACTTCGTGGTCACCGGCAAAGCCCGTACGCATATCCGCCACGCGCTCAAGCTGCAACGCCGCTCCGAATCGATCAGCCTTGGCGAACGCCTGCTGAACAAAGTGCTCCACGGCTTCGACAGCGCCCTTGAGAAGATTCCTCAGGAGCGCATCCAGGCCATGCTCAGTGAATACCGTCTGGAGCTGATCGAAGACCTGCTCGAAGATATCGGCCTGGGCAATCGCATGGCCTATGTCGTGGCGCGCCGCCTGCTGTCCAGCGAAGGCGAGCAACTGCCAAACCCTGAAGGCCCGCTGGCTATCCGTGGCACCGAAGGCCTGGTGCTGAGCTATGCCAAATGCTGCACACCGATTCCGGGCGACCCCATCGTCGGCCACCTGTCGGCCGGCAAAGGCATGGTCGTGCACCTGGAAAACTGTCGCAACATCAGCGAAATCCGCCATAACCCGGAAAAGTGTATCCAGCTGTCCTGGGCCAAGGACGTCACCGGCGAATTCAATGTGGAATTGCGCGTCGAGCTGGAACACCAGCGTGGCCTGATTGCCCTGCTAGCCAGCAGCGTCAACGCCGCCGACGGCAACATCGAGAAAATCAGCATGGACGAACGCGATGGTCGCATCAGCGTGGTCCAACTGGTGGTCAGCGTACACGACCGCGTACACCTGGCCCGCGTGATCAAGAAACTGCGTGCGCTCACTGGCGTGATCCGTATCACCCGCATGCGCACGTAGCCCGACAACAGCAAGGAGTCATCCATGACCAAGACCGTCATCACCAGTGACAAGGCCCCAGCGGCCATCGGCACCTACTCTCAGGCGATCAAGGCCGGCAACACCGTTTACATGTCCGGGCAGATCCCGCTCGACCCAAAAACCATGGAACTGGTTGAAGGCTTCGAAGCCCAGACCGTTCAGGTGTTCGAGAACCTGAAAGCTGTCGCCGAAGCGGCGGGTGGTTCGTTCAAGGACATCGTCAAGCTGAACATCTTCCTGACCGACCTGAGCCACTTCGCCAAGGTCAACGAAGTCATGGGTCGCTATTTCGAGCAGCCTTACCCAGCTCGCGCCGCCATTGGCGTTGCTGCCCTGCCGCGCGGTTCGCAAGTAGAAATGGACGCCATCCTGGTCCTCGAGTAACACCTCCGATGGCGAACCTTGCAGGGTTCGCCATCGCTTTTCCCTGAAAGGACCCCGCCATGCGCTACGCGCTCGTCCTGTCGTTTGTTGCCGCCCTGCTCGGTGGCTGCGCCAGTCATAAACCCGAAGATTTCAATGGCATCTGGATCAACCAGAACGCCATCAACGCGGCCGCCAAAGGCGGCAACCTGCGTCAAGCCCTGCAGAGCAACGGCCCGAACCTGGAGTGGCGCATCAATACCGCCGCCAACCAAGCCCTGGTTACCAGTGGCTTTGAGCTCAGCGAGGCTAAACTGCAAGCCGCCGACAAGGGCTGGAATGCGGTGTTTTACCCCAACTACAGCATTGGCCTGACCCTGGATGGCGACGAGCTGGTCCAAGCGGCTAGCGAAAACGATCCAGAGCAGCGTTTCCATAAAGCCGACAAGCCATTGCTCGACGCACCGCCACGCACGACCTTCGAACTGGCCCTTTATGAGGCCTACCTCAAGGGTGACTGGGCAATCGTCGAAGGCCCAGGCCAGGGCGCGACCATGCAGTTCCGCCCCAACGGCAGCCTCGAAGGCATGCCGAACCTGGACCGCTACGCCCTGTGCCTGGACGGCGACTGCGCCACCATGACCGGCGAGTACGACAGCCTGTGGCTGGAGAAGAACCAGCAGGGCAATCCGTGGATCTTCAAGCGTGATGGCAAGACTCTGGAAATCTTCCAGGCCATCAACCAGGCCCGCGACGACGAAATGCCTGAACTGCGTCCAGGTGCACGCCGCTGGCTGCTACAGCGCAAGTAAGCCAAGGGCGCGTCAATCGCGCCCTGCCAGTATCGCCGCATAGCCTTCCTGGTAACTCGGGTAACGCGGAACCCAACCCAGCGAGCGTGCTCGCGCGTTACGGCAGCGCTTGCTGCCCGT
Source organism: Pseudomonas laurentiana (assembly GCF_014648275.1). Taxonomy (GTDB): domain Bacteria; phylum Pseudomonadota; class Gammaproteobacteria; order Pseudomonadales; family Pseudomonadaceae; genus Aquipseudomonas; species Aquipseudomonas laurentiana. Next base: position 200,260 of record NZ_BMQU01000001.1, on the reverse strand, counting down.
GCGCCGCACGCGCTCCTGCTCCGACCATTGGGTGACCCCCAGGTACTCCCGCAACCAGGCCACTACCTCAAACAACGGCGCCGGCGCATCGTCCACACCGATGTAGCAATCCTCCAACACCCTTCCCTCGCGGTCCGCCTGCAACAGGTACGCCAGCAACCCGGCGGCATCCTCGGCGTGAATGCGATTGCCATACAACGGCGGCGTCTCTGTCACGCGGTAACCTTGGCGCACCTGAGTCAGCAACCATTCACGCCCCGGGCCATAGATTCCGGTCAGGCGCACAATGCTGGCCGGCACAGCGCTATTCAGCGCCACCTGTTCAGCCTCCAGCATCAGCCGCCCGGAATAACCTTCAGGTTCGGTGGGTGAGGTTTCATCGACCCACTCCCCATCCTTCTGCGCGTAGACACTGCTACTGGACACGAACAGCAACCGTCGTGGCTGCTGCCCCTTTTCGCCAAGCCAACCCAGCACATGCCGCAAGCCATCGACATACGCCGCCCGATAGCCCGCCTCATCGTGCTGGCTGGCCGCCACGCAATAGACCAGATAGTCCGGCGCAACCGTCGGCCAGGCAGACGGGCAGGCTGCATTACTCAAGTCAGCAGCAATACCGGCGACACCAGCAGGCAACTGCGCGACGTTTCTGCGCAGGCCACTCACCTGCCAGTTCGCAGCCTGCAGTTGGGCCGCCAGACGACCGCCGACATCGCCACAACCGACAATCAAAACAGAAGGCGCAGACATCTCGAAACTCCGGTTATCAAAGCCACAGCCTATCCGTGAAAATCGATAGGCAGCTAGAGAATATGGAAGAAAGTTACTTTATTACTTTTGCTAACAAGAATTACTTGCAATAATGGCGGCCTATTTTGTTCTCGGCCCGCCTCGAGGCCTGGAGAGCATCCACCTCTTTCTTTGTTCATCAGGTCGGGCCAGCATGACACGTATCCCTTCTTCCGCTTTGCCAACCCCGTCGCGCGCCTGGCGCGCTGTAGCCGCGCTGATGTTCAGCCTGGTGCTGACGCCTGTGGCCATGGCTGATGAGCCAGCTGCGCATAACGCCACGCCAGCGGCAGCCGTTGCCCCTGCGGCACCCGCCACCCCTGGCAGCGAAACGACGGCCGAATCTGCCGTGCCTGCCGTAGCATCAGTCGAAGGCCAAGCCAGCGAAGGTGCAGCCGCCGTCGCCGAAGACACCCGCCTGGGCATGGCCCACGATCTGTCGCCCTGGGGCATGTACAAAAACGCCGACGTGGTGGTCAAGGCGGTCATGATCGGCCTGGCTATCGCTTCGATCATCACCTGGACCATCTGGATTGCCAAAGGCCTTGAACTGATGGGCGCCAAGCGTCGCCTGCGGGGTGACATCGTCCTGCTGAAGAAATCCACCAGCCTCAAGGAGGCCAGCGGCGTTGCCAATACCGAAGGCACCCTGGCCCACCTGCTGGTACATGACGCTCTGGAAGAAATGCGCCTTTCGACCAATACCCGCGAGAAAGAAGGCATCAAGGAGCGTGTCAGCTTCCGTCTGGAGCGCCTGGTCGCCGCCAGCGGCCGCAACATGAGCAGCGGTACCGGCGTGCTGGCAACGATCGGCTCCACTGCACCGTTCGTCGGTCTGTTCGGTACAGTATGGGGCATCATGAACAGCTTCATCGGCATCGCCAAGACCCAGACCACCAACCTGGCCGTGGTCGCCCCCGGTATCGCCGAAGCCCTGCTGGCAACGGCCCTGGGTCTGGTCGCAGCGATTCCCGCGGTTGTGATCTACAACGTCTTCGCCCGCTCCATCGCCGGCTACAAGGCACAGGTCTCCGATGCTTCGGCCCAGGTACTGCTGCTGGTCAGCCGCGATCTGGACCAGCAGCCAGGCGAGCGCATCGCTCAGCCACACATGGTGAAAGTGGGGTAAGCCATGGGCCTGCATCTTAACGAGGGCGGCGACGATCTCGCCGAAAACCACGAAATCAACGTCACGCCGTTCATCGACGTGATGTTGGTCCTGCTGATTATCTTCATGGTCGCCGCCCCCCTGGCCACCGTCGATATCAAGGTCGACCTGCCAGCCTCGACGGCCAAACCGGCACCACGGCCAGAGAAGCCCGTCTTCCTCAGCGTGAAGGCTGATCAAAACCTGTATGTGGGCGAAGAGCAGGTTCAACGTGAACAGCTCGGCGCTGTACTCGACGCCAAGACCAAAGGCGACAAGGACACCACCATCTTCTTCCAGGCCGACAAAGGCGTCGACTATGGAGACCTGATGGAGGTGATGAACGCCCTGCGGGCGGCCGGCTACCTGAAGGTCGGCCTGGTCGGACTTGAGACGGCAGCCAAGAAATGATCAAGACGCGGCATAAACTGACGCGTTACGGCGGTAGCCTGGCGATTGTGCTGGCGGTGCATGCCGTTGCCGTCCTGCTGATGCTCAACTGGTCGGTGCCTCAGGCAATCGAGCTACCACCGGCAGCAATGATGGTTGCAATGGCCCCAATGCCTGAGCCGGCACCACCGCCACCACCCAAGACGGTGACACCACCACAGCCACCGGCGCCGGTCGAAGCCCCGCCAATGCCGAAACTGGCCGAGGCGCCAAAGCCGAAGATCGCGGTGCCCAAACCGGACAAACCGAAGGCGAAGCCGCAACCGCCCAAGCCTGAGAAAAAACCAGAGCCTGTGGAGGAAAAGCCGGCAGAGGAAAAAGCCGTCGATACGCCCCCAAGCACCGCGCCTGCACAGCAATCGGCTGCGCCGAAGCCAAGCGTCGCCAGTAACAGCAACGCCCTGCCTACCTGGCAAAGCGACCTGCTGCGCCATCTGGGCAAGTACAAGCGCTACCCGGAAGACGCTCGTCGACGTGGGCTGCAAGGCATCAACCGACTGCGTTTCGTGGTCGATGGCGAAGGGCGGATCTTGTCCTACTCCCTGGCCGCTGGCTCGGGCAGTGCGGCACTGGACCGTGCAACCCTGGACATGATCCGCAAGGCTCAACCGGTACCCGCGCCGCCAAAAGAACTCCTCAACAACGGCAGCATCGAAGTGGTGGCCCCCTTCGTTTACTCGTTGGACAAACGCTGAACGGGTAATCCTGTCATAAACAGGCAAGTCTGATAACGTGCGTCTATCGATTGCAGCCGCTATGCTGGGGCCGCAACTTCTTGGACGCACGTTATGACCCTTACAGAATTACGCTACATCGTCACCCTCGCTCAGGAGCAGCACTTCGGCCACGCCGCCGAGCGCTGCCATGTCAGCCAACCCACCTTGTCGGTTGGCGTGAAAAAGCTGGAGGACGAGCTTGGCGTACTGATTTTCGAGCGCAGCAAGAGCGCCGTCCGCCTCACGCCGGTCGGCGAGAGCATCGTCGCGCAGGCGCAGAAAGTACTGGAGCAGGCTCAAGGCATCCGCGAGCTGGCCCAGGCCGGCAAGAATCAGCTGACTGCACCGCTGAAGGTCGGCGCCATCTACACCGTCGGCCCCTACCTGTTCCCGCACCTGATTCCGCAACTGCACCGGGTCGCCCCGCAGATGCCGTTGTACATTGAAGAAAACTTCACCCACGTCCTGCGCGACAAACTGCGCAACGGCGAACTGGATGCAGTGATCGTAGCCCTGCCGTTCAATGAAGCGGATGTGTTGACCCTGCCGCTGTATGACGAGCCGTTCTACGTGCTGATGCCCAGCGAGCATCCCTGGACGCAGAAACAAACCATTGATGCCAGCCTGCTCAACGACAAGAGCCTGCTACTGCTCGGTGAAGGCCACTGTTTCCGTGACCAGGTGCTGGAGGCCTGCCCAACCCTTAACAAAGGCGGTGACGCGGCCAAGCACACCACGGTCGAGTCCAGCTCGCTGGAGACTATCCGCCACATGGTTGCCTCCGGCCTCGGTGTTTCGGTGCTACCGCTTTCGGCGGTCCACAGCCACCACTATGCGCCCGGCATCATCGAAGTCCGCCCACTGAGCCCTCCGGCACCGTTCCGCACCGTGGCCATTGCCTGGCGCGCGAGCTTCCCGCGACCAAAGGCTATCGAGATCCTTGCCGACTCGATCCGCCTGTGCTCGGTGGCCAAGCCACCGGTCAGTCAGTAAGCAGCCATGACCGAGTTGTCCAAGGTATCGGTCACGGCGCTGAAGGGCGTTGGCGAAGCCATGGCGGAGAAGCTCGCCAAGGTCGGCCTGGAAAACCTTCAAGATGTGCTCTTCCACCTGCCCCTGCGCTACCAGGATCGTACCCGGGTCGTCCCGATCGGGGCCTTGCGTCCTGGCCAGGACGCCGTAATCGAGGGGGTGGTCAGCGGCGCCGATGTGGTGATGGGCAAGCGCCGTAGCCTGCTGGTTCGCCTCGGCGATGGCAGCGGCGTGCTGAGCCTGCGTTTCTACCATTTCAGCAATGCACAGAAGGAAGGCCTCAAGCGCGGTACGCACCTGCGTTGCTACGGTGAGGCCCGTCCCGGAGCGTCAGGGCTGGAGATCTATCACCCGGAATACCGCGCCCTCACAGGTGATGAGCCGGCACCGGTGGAACAGACCCTGACACCGATCTACCCGACCACTGAAGGCCTGACCCAGCAGCGCCTGCGCCAGCTCTGCCAGCAAAGCCTGGCAATGCTTGGCCCGCGCAGCCTGCCTGACTGGCTGCCGGAGGAACTGGCCCGCGACTACCAACTGGCGCCGCTGGACGATGCAATCCGCTATTTGCATCATCCTCCCGCCGATGCCGACGTCGATGAACTCGCCCTGGGCCAACACTGGGCCCAGCACCGCCTGGCCTTCGAGGAGCTGTTGACCCATCAGCTATCCCAGCAACGCCTGCGCGAAAGCCTTCGGGCCCAGCGGGCTCCGGCACTGCCCAAGGCCAGCCGGCTGCCACAGCAATACCTGGCGAACCTGGGCTTTGCTCCCACCGGCGCCCAACAACGGGTCGGCAACGAAATTGCCTACGACCTGAGCCAGCCCGAGCCCATGCTGCGGCTTGTCCAGGGCGATGTCGGCGCGGGCAAGACCGTCGTCGCTGCGCTCGCCGCCTTGCAGGCCCTGGAGGCTGGCTACCAAGTGGCGCTAATGGCCCCGACCGAGATTCTGGCCGAGCAGCACTTCATCACCTTCAAGCGCTGGCTGGAACCGCTGGGCATCGAAGTCGCCTGGCTGGCGGGCAAGCTCAAGGGCAAGGCACGTGTTTCGGCCCTGGAGCAGATTGCCAGCGGCGCGCCAATGGTGGTCGGCACACACGCGTTGTTCCAGGACGAAGTGAAATTCCACAATCTGGCGCTGGTGATCATCGACGAACAGCACCGCTTCGGTGTCCAGCAGCGTCTGGCGTTGCGCCAGAAAGGCGTGGGTGGCCGACTCTGTCCACACCAGTTGATCATGACCGCAACCCCTATTCCTCGCACCCTGGCCATGAGCGCCTATGCCGACCTGGACACCTCGATCCTCGACGAGCTGCCGCCTGGGCGAACCCCGGTCAACACCGTACTGGTGGTCGACAGCCGCCGCTTTGAAGTGGTCGAGCGCGTGCGTGCCGCCTGCGCCGAAGGCCGCCAGGCCTACTGGGTCTGTACCCTGATCGAAGAGTCTGAAGAGCTGACCTGCCAGGCCGCCGAAACCACCTTTGAAGAACTCAGCAGCGCCTTGGGCGAATTGCGCGTCGGCCTGATCCACGGGCGCATGAAGCCTGCGGAGAAAGCCGCCGTCATGGCCGAGTTCAAGGAAGGCCGCCTGCAACTGCTGGTGGCGACGACCGTCATCGAAGTCGGCGTAGACGTCCCCAACGCCAGCCTGATGATCATCGAGAACCCCGAGCGCCTCGGCTTGGCCCAATTGCACCAGTTACGCGGACGCGTTGGCCGTGGCAGTGCCGTCAGCCACTGCGTGTTGCTCTATCATCCACCATTGTCGCAAATCGGCCGTGAACGCCTGGGAATCATGCGAGAAACCAATGACGGTTTTGTCATCGCCGAGAAAGACCTTGAGCTGCGCGGTCCTGGCGAGATGCTGGGTACCCGTCAGACCGGCCTGCTGCAGTTCAAGGTCGCCGACCTGATGCGTGACGCCGACCTGCTGCCCGCCGTGCGCGATGCGGCGCAGGCGCTATTGGCACGTTGGCCAGCACATGTCAGCCCGTTGCTTGAACGCTGGCTGCGCCATGGCCAGCAATATGGTCAGGTGTAATCCACCTGACGGAATCGATCCAGCTCACAGCGCAAGCTGGTTATACTCTCGCGACAGTAAAGAATTTGGATACAGACCATGACTGAAGTTGCACTGGACGCCGCAACCCCCCAAGCCCCGTCTGTTATCCGGTTGCTGCTCGACAAGCTGGATATCACCTACCGTGAAGTGACCGAACACCCAGAACTGCCGCCCGAGTCCCGGGTGCAGGCGGTCCTGCTCGACGATTCGGTCGGGGCCCTGATGGTGCTGTTCCCGCAGAGTCAGCTACTGGACCTCAAACGCCTTGCCGAACTGACCGGGCGCGATCTTGCCGCCGTACCGCTGAAGCGACTGGAGCAAATGCTGGCCAAGCACGGCCTGAAAATCCTGCCAGGCATTCCAGCGCTTACCAGCTCGCCTTGCCTGTACGACGACAGCTTGCTGGACGTACCGACCCTGCTCATTCACTCAGGTGAAGCCGGCGTGCTGCTGGAAATTGACCGCGATACATTCAAGCGAATGCTCAACAAGGCCAGTGCCGGGCATTTCGGCGAACTGCTGAGCAGTATTCAGCCGAACCTCGACCGCCCGGATGATGACCGCGAGGAAATCACCCAGGCTGTCCACGCCTTCACCGCCCGGCGCATCCAGCAACGCCTGGAATCGACCATCGAGATTCCGCCGCTGGCAGAAACCGCGCAAAAGATCATCAAACTGCGGGTCGACCCCAACGCCACCATCGATGACATCACCGGCGTGGTAGAAACCGACCCGGCATTGGCCGCACAGGTGGTCAGCTGGGCAGCATCACCGTACTACGCCTCACCGGGCAAGATTCGCTCGGTAGAAGACGCCATCGTCCGCGTACTGGGCTTTGACCTGGTGATCAACCTGGCACTCGGTCTGGCCCTGGGCAAAACCCTCAGCCTGCCGAAAGACCACCCACAGCAAACCACCCCGTACTGGCAGCAATCGATCTACACCGCAGCGGTGATCGAAGGCCTGACCCGAGCCATGCCTCGCGCCGAGCGACCAGAGGCTGGGCTGACCTACCTCGCCGGGCTACTGCACAATTTTGGCTATTTGCTGCTGGCGCATGTATTCCCGCCGCATTTCTCGCTGATCTGTCGACATCTGGAGGTCAACCCACACCTGTGTCACAGCTATGTCGAGCAGCATCTGCTGGGCATCAGCCGCGAACAGATCGGGGCTTGGCTGATGCGCTTCTGGGACATGCCGGACGAACTGGCCACAGCCTTGCGCTTCCAGCATGACCCGCATTACGACGGTGACCACGCCGCATTCCCCAACCTGGTCTGCCTGGCCGTTCGCCTGCTGCGCGCTCGTGGTATTGGCTCGGGCCCGGAAGAGAGCATCCCGGATGAGTTGCTCGAACGCCTGAGCCTGAGCCGCAGCAAAGCCGAGGATGTGGTCAACAAGGTCCTTGAAGCCGAGTCCCTGTTGCGCGAGCTGGCCTCGCAGTTCAACCAGAACTGATCGACTGGCCTGGCCCTCGGCGGTCAGGCCTTGTTTTTCGGTTTCAGGAACTTGGTCAGGCCTTGAAACCAGACCACGAGTGCCGGGTTACCCTTGATCTGGATGCTCTTGTCCTGAATCCCCTGCATGAACGCCAACTGCTTGTTCTTGGCCTGCAAGGTGGCAAAGCCGTAAGCAGCATCCTTGAAGGCAATCGCAAACGCTGGCTGCGGATGGGTACCGGCCTTGCTGCTGACGCGCAGGTCCTTGACGATGAAATGCCGAGCGACCTTGCCGTCCAGGGTCTGCAACTGAAACACCAGGTTCTTGTCGGTCAGTTGCTGCTGGAACGCCGGGTTGCTGCGGCTGGCCTTGGCCATGAGCAATCCCAGAGCCCAGAGAAGAAAGCGAAACTTCATGTGCACGCCTCGGCTAAAAAGTGACTGGCGGAGCAGTTTATAGTCTCGCTACGAAAACGCCATACGCCTTGCAGCTTTTCACAAAGATGCCCTGCATTTGTCCTGAAAGCCGTCGAAACCGGGCCCTTCAATAGCACGCAGCCCCTGGTACGGCGCCTTGGTCCCTGAGGCGCTGCACGCTGTCGACATAACCCTCGACGCCCTTTTCCCGAGCCAGTTGGTAACACGCCAAGGCACGCGACAGGTCGCGTCCTTGCAAGTCGCCCTGTTCATAATGGCTGGCGAGCATGGGCAACGTCTCCCATCCGCCCATTTTTACCGACTTGATTAACATCGCCTCGGCCCGGGCAGGGTCCAGGCACGGCCCGTCACGGGTATCGTCAGTACCGTTGCAGTAGAACCGTGCCAGCAACGCGGCGGCCACCGGCAGGGTTTCCGCCGCACGAGTCAGCAGTTTCTCGTTGAGCTCCGCGCTCAGGGCCGGCGCCATGCCGGAAAAGCCGAGGCTGACGGCCTCCAGGCTGGCCTGTGGGTTGCCTGAGGCCGCTGCGCAGAGTTTGTTCTGCAGTGCGGCTTCAAAGAACTCGGTGGTCGGTGGATAACGCTCAACACCACCCAGGCCCTGAAAAATCCCGCTCTTGAGGTAGCAGATCTCTTCGGCACGGCTCATATCCGGCCTTCCACTGAGCGTCAAACGGCGCTCATCTACTGACCAATCCTCCATTGCCACCAGTGTCCAGCACTCAGCGTACTCAAACAAATAGGCCTTGATCGCCTCGTTGCCTGCACGCTTGTCGTCTACCCGGACATGTCGAGGGTCGATACGTTGCACCTCCACACCCGTCATTCCGCTATCGGCAATGGCCGGCATCATCGGCAGTGCCAGCTCATCGCCATGCAGCACGCGGACGCGGGGTTGCGCCGAGTCTCCGGCGACCTCGACCGTGGTACTGAAAACGCGCCCGGTGCTGGCTTGGCGCTGCACGTCAAGCGATTGCGAAAATGCCTGAAGAAACGCAGTGAAATCAGTGGCCACACACGCTCTGGGGGCGGCCAGGGCATTGATGGGAAATGCACATAGCCACAGTATGGCCAGGAGCGACGCAGTGATGGGGGTGTAGGGCTTCATGGGGCTGAATCGTCCTGATTGATTAGCGCGTATTGCCGCGGCTGCGCTCCAGGGCGCGTGCGGGAATCAGCCGCTCCTTGCCTGCAACCTGCATCGCGGCGATGTAACGGCTGTAGTAACCCGCCGCCTGGCTTGGCTTGTACAACCCCCACAGGGCATCGGCGATGTTCAGCTTCAACACCACACGCTCGGGTACTACTTGCTCCACCTTGCTGAACAGCTCATACGCCGACGCCTGCCAACTCGCCTCCTGCAGGGCGTAACCGAGATCGTTGTACAGCGGCGCATTGCTCACCGTCAGGGGTTCATCACGCAGTAATTGCTCGACCCTGAAGCTCAGGTAACTACTGACCGCTTCAGTGTCCTTGGCCTTCAAGCGCTCAAGGACAATCCTATGCGCCAGCTTCAACGAGTCCCGTTCACGGCCTTGCTGCAGTTCTTTGAGCTTCTGCATTGCCAACGGCCGGCTGATGTACCAGTGATAGTGGGTCCAGTAGATGGCCATATTGCCCTCATAACCGGACAACACCTGGGACGCAGTCTCGTCCCTGATCAGTGCATCCGCTACCCAGGTGTACGCGAAAGCACGGTACTCCCAGCCCTTGATTGCGTAGGTGTCAAAGCCTGAATGATCTACCGGCCACCGGCAAAGAACCACCAGGTAGGGCTGGGCGCTGTCGACGGTATAGGCGTCGACAACTTCTGGGCTGCCTTGCTCGGGCAGGCACTTGTCCGGCAGCGTTTCAACAAACCCTTCGGGGCCTTGCAACTGGCCTTGCCAACCCGTGCCCTCATCGCGCGCCAGGCGCTCGAACTGCACCTGGGTAGCACCCTTGAAGCTGGGTTCCAGGGGAAACTGACGCGTCTCGGCCTGTGCCAGAAACGGCAACAGGATCCATAGCAGGCTCAGACCAATAGACCTCACGTATTCACCTGCCCTGCCACATCGATATTTTGCCGGGCAGCCGATGACCGAGGACGGGCAAACAGCTGCTCCAGGCCTATCGCCAGCAAGGTCACCCCGCCGGCCAGGCAACTGAAAAAACCAGCCCGCACCGGATGCTCCGGCAACAGCCAGTACAGAATCAGTGCGACCATCGCGGCATTGAGTAACACCTTGATTTTCCAGCGGGGCAGCAAGGCGATCACCGTGCTGAACACGATCAGCGTATAGAACACCAACCAGACAATGCTGCCCGACACCACCCCTCTGGCGGTGAAGCCGCCATAGCGCTGCTTGTACAGCGTGACGCCATAATCGTTGAGCAGCAGGAACAGAAAACAGGCCAGACCATAGATGAGCACGACCTTTAGCCAGCGAATCATCTAGGCCACCCGAGTGTTCATGTAGTAGGTGCCAACAACGTGCAGCGCCACCACGGTCGCCAGGCAACCAAGGATCAGCACCCGTAGCCAAGCCATGTGCCACAAGCGCGGGTTCAGGCCACACAGCAGGCCGATCAGGCAGGCAATCGCCAGCGAACCGAACAGGTCGCTATCGGCCAACCCAGCCAGGTAGCCTTTGAAGTGGTCGTCATCAACGTACATCCGCGCAATGCTCCATGGGCCAAGGCCAGGGGAAAAAGTCAGCGCGGAACAGGGGATCACAGGCAGGCCTGCGGCAAGCAGCGACCCTATAGGCGTGCCGACTTGCGGGGACATGACGCAGAGGCATATGCCGCTTCTTCCCTGAAACGCGTTGCGGCCAATACACCCTATCGGCCGAGGCGACGTATGCTAGTCAGAAGCCAGGGAGCAGGCAAATAAAAACGGGCGCCGCCTGGGCACCCGTTTCTCATGGCATCAGTTGCCAGGAAGCATCATGGGTTGACGCTGTCCTTGAGGAACTTGCCAGGTTTGAACGCGACGGTATTGCTGGCCTTGATCTTCACCGGCTCACCGGTTTGCGGGTTCTTGCCCGTGCGGGCACCACGGTGGCGTTGCAGGAAGGTGCCGAAACCCACCAGGGTTACACTGTCTTTGCGGTGCAGGGCGCTGGTGATCTCTTCCAGTACGGCATTGAGCACGCGATTGGCCTGCTCTTTGGTAAGGTCAGCCTTTTCAGCAATAGCTGCGGCGAGTTCTGGTTTACGCATAGTGAAGCCTCTTTGACGGTTTTTTTGTTGTTATGCCGTGCTGCTCCCAGGGAGCAGCGCCCAAGGGGCCGCAGGCTCTAAACTGCGGCAGACGGGTGTGAGAATGGCACGGCGCCCAAAGCCGCGCCAGTCTCTGAGCGACCTTTGTGTTGGCAAAAGAGGGGTAAATCCGACAGAACGCCCGGTATTTACGCCATCAGCGCGGGCAGCTGGCGGTTCAACGCCAGTTTTTCCATCACAGCAGTACCGGTCAGGACGTAGCCCAACAGCTTGCCATCGGCGTCATGGCACAGCACCTTGAGGTCGGCGCCCTCGCCTTCGACTTGCCATTGACCCTCGTAGCCACGTGGCGGCGGTGAAACCACCAGAGGGCATGCCGGTGTTTTCACGGTAATCGGCATTGGTCCATAACTCACCGTTGTCGGATTGCCGGCCAAGGTCTGGGCCAAGGCCCGCGCGCAGCTCATCAATGGCATGACATACAGCAGGTTGAGCCCATCGACTTCAGCACAGTCGCCCAGCGCGTAGATGTTCGCATGCGACGTACTCAATGTACGGTCAACCACCACCCCACGGTTCACCGCCAGGCCAGCCGCCGCGGCCAGGTCGATGCGTGGGCGCAGCCCGACCGCCGACACCACCAGGTCACAGGCAATCACGCTGCCATCGGACAGGTGGGCTTCCAGGCCATCTGTTACGCGCTGCAGACGCGTCAGCACCGGGCCAAGGTGAAAGCGCACACCCAGCCCTTCCAGGCCAGTCTGCACGGCGAGGGCCGCCGCCGGGTGCAACAGGGTGGGCATGACCTGCTCACACGGTGCCACCAGATCGACCTGATAACCGCCACTGCTCAGGTCGTTAGCGAACTCACAACCAATCAGGCCGGCCCCCAGTATCAGTACCCGCTGCTTGCCTGTGGCAGCAGCACGAAAGCGCGCATAGTCTTCCAGATCGTTGATCGGGAAAATCGCCTCACCCGCATCACCGTCCACCGGCACCCGCACGGTTTCGGCACCCCAGGCCAGGATCAGGTCGCGATAGGCCACCGCTTCCTCGCCGATCCACACGCGTTTGTGGCCTGGATCGATACCACTGATACGGGTATGGGTGCGCACTTCGGCCTTCAGCTGTTCAGCCATGGCGCCAGGCTCGGCCATGCTCAGACCATCGGCATCCTTCTGCTTGGCAAAGCCGGTGGACAGCATGGGCTTGGAATAGGAGCGACCGTCATCGGCGGTGATCAGCAGCAACGGCGTCTCGCCATCGAGCTTGCGAAACTCACGGGCGAGGTTATATCCCGCAAGACCCGTACCGATAATCACCACTGGAGCCGTCATAAAGTGCTTCCTTGAACGCTAAAAATCGATCAGCCGATGGCGATCATTTCGAAATCGGTCTTGCCCACGCCACAATCCGGGCACAACCAGTCTTCCGGCACATCCTCCCAGCGAGTACCCGGCTCGATGCCGTCATCCGGCCAGCCTTCAGCCTCGTCATAAATCAGGCCACACACCACACATTGCCACTTTTTCATTGCTCAGGTTCCTACTCAGGCGTGACGCGGTCGCTCTACACCCTGCGGCGTCGACCGTCAGGAAGGCTTTGTACTGGAGGCTGGCGCCACGATGCAAGCCGGAACGGGCAATCATGCTAAGCTCGGCACCTCACTGGCCTGTAACCGCATACCTACCGTGCCGTACGAAACTTCGCTAGCGCCTTCTCCGTACTGGCAGCCACAGCCGCTGCCAACCGCCTCTGTCGACGCATCGACCCTCGATTGGTTGTTCGACGAAGGCTCCCTGACCCGCCGCCTGACTCAATTATCCGCCGATCAGTTCTGCGTGACACCCCTTCGCGAAGGCTGGCAAATACTCCGCGACGACGAGTGCCAGGCGCTCGGGCTGGCACTCGGCAGCGAGGGCTGGATACGCGAAGTGTACTTGCGTGGGCACGACCAACCTTGGGTGTTTGCCCGTAGTGTGGCAGCCCGCAGTGCGCTGGAAGAGGATGGGCTGGACCTGGAAACGCTGGGTAGCCGGTCCCTTGGCGAGCTGCTGTTCTGTGATCGCGGATTTACCCGCCAGGCCATTGAAGTCTGCCGCTACCCCGCCGCCTGGTTGCCCCCGGAAACGGCCTGTGATCAGCTATGGGCCAGGCGCTCGCGCTTCGACCGTGGCGCCTTGAGCGTATTGGTCGCCGAGACCTTTCTACCGGCGCTGTGGCAAGCCGCAAACATCCATCAGGAGAACCACTGATGTACCTGAGCCTGCTCAAGTCCCTCAATCACCTGCACCCCCGTGCCTGGGACTTCATCCAACTGAGCCGGATGGACAAGCCGATCGGCATCTATCTGCTGCTCTGGCCGACCTTGTCTGCCATATGGATCGCCGGCAAGGGCTCACCGTCGCTGGCCAACGTACTGATTTTCACCCTTGGGGTCATCCTGATGCGCGCGGCAGGCTGCGCGATCAACGACTTCGCCGACCGCAAGGTCGACGGCCACGTCAAACGCACCGCCGAGCGCCCATTGGCCAGCGGCAAGATCAGCGGCCGCGAAGCACTGATGTTGTTCGCCCTGCTGGTCGGCGTGAGCTTCGCCCTGGTGCTGTGCACCAACGCCACCACCGTGTGGCTGTCGTTCGGCGCAGTGGCGCTGGCCTCCTGTTACCCGTTCATGAAACGCTACACCTACTACCCGCAGGTAGTACTCGGCGCGGCCTACTCATGGGGCATTCCCATGGCGTTCACTGCCGAAACAGGCGAACTGCCGGCCATCGCCTGGCTTCTGTACATTGCCAACCTGCTCTGGACCGTGGGCTACGACACCTACTACGCGATGGTTGACCGGGACGACGACCTGAAAATCGGGGTCAAATCCACAGCCATCCTGTTCGGCGAGGCCGACCGGTTGATCATCGTGATTCTGCAGGGGTTGTCGCTGGGCTGCCTGTTGATGGCGGGCAATCGTTTCGACCTGGGCGGCTGGTTCCACCTCGGGCTGGTGGCCGCAGCACTGTGCTTTGCCTGGGAGTACTGGTCGACCCGCAAACTGGATCGCGAGTCATGCTTCAAGGCCTTCCTGCACAACCACTGGGCCGGCCTGCTGGTATTTATCGGTATCGTCCTCGACTACGCACTCCGCTGACCGCCCTTGGGGCGGTCAGCGCTTGGCCGGACCTCAGGGTTTGGCCACGTGCCAGACGTCCTTCATGCCATCGCCGGTCATATCGCCGGCTTTCTTGTCCTTGATGAAGGTGTACAACGGTTTGCCGTCATAGGCCCACTGCATCGTTCCGTCGTCCCGCTTGATCTGCGTCCATTCGCCCTCGGCTTTTTCACCTGCCTTGACCATCAACGGCGGCCAGTTCTTGGCACACTCACCACTGCACATCGACTTGCCACCCATATCCTTGTCAAAGGTATAGAGGGTCATGCCTTGGGCATCGACAAGCATGCCATCCTTTTCCATGGCATATTCGGCCAAGGCCACCCCCGGCAAGGCCAGTGCCGCTGCCGTGAAAAGCGCTATCCAGTTCAGCGTATGTCGAGTCATTGGATCCACCTTCTGTTCTCGGGTGTGGGAACTTTAAGCCTAGCCCAGTAACAGAATGTTGCTGCAAGCGCCCACGACCTGTCACACGACTGCAATAATTCCGTTATCTAATGCGGGCCAAGACACCTGAATGGCAAGAGGTTACAGCATGGTTGGCAGAAACATTCTAATCGTCGACGACGAAGCGCCGATTCGCGAGATGATCGCCGTTGCATTGGAAATGGCCGGCTATGACTGCCTGGAAGCAGAAAATTCGCAGCAGGCGCATGCCATCATCGTCGACCGCAAGCCAGACCTGATCCTGCTCGACTGGATGCTGCCCGGCACCTCTGGCATCGAACTGGCACGGCGTCTCAAGCGCGACGAGCTGACGGGTGACATCCCGATCATCATGCTCACCGCCAAGGGTGAGGAAGACAACAAGATCCAGGGGCTGGAAGTCGGCGCTGACGACTACATCACCAAACCTTTTTCTCCACGGGAACTGGTGGCCCGCCTGAAAGCCGTGTTGCGCCGTGCTGGCCCAAGTGACGGCGAAGCCCCCATCGAAGTCGGCGGGCTGCTGCTCGACCCGATCAGCCACCGTGTCACCATTGACGGCAAACCTGCTGAAATGGGCCCAACCGAATACCGTTTGCTGCAGTTCTTCATGACCCACCAGGAACGCGCCTATACCCGAGGCCAGTTGCTTGATCAGGTCTGGGGCGGAAACGTCTATGTCGAAGAACGCACCGTCGACGTACATATCCGACGCCTGCGCAAAGCACTGGGTGAAGCCTACGAGAATCTGGTACAAACCGTCCGTGGCACCGGCTACCGTTTTTCGACTAAAAGCTGAAGCGTCTGACGCGCGTAAGCTTGCAGCTCGCAGCTGCCTCTGGAAAGGATGTTCCGCTAATTGAACCAGAACTGGCATGGCACACTGATTCGCCACATGCTGTTGCTGACCACGATCTGCCTGCTGGCCGGCCTGATCAGCGGCTACTATGGCTGGAGCCTGGCGCTGGGCCTGGGGCTCTACCTGGGCTGGACCCTGAAACAGCTCCTGCGCCTGCACGAATGGTTACGGCTGCACCAGGTCGACGAAGCTCCGCCCGATGGCTACGGCCTTTGGGGCGAGGTCTTCGATAGCATCTACCACCTGCAACGCCGCGACCAGCGCGTTCGTGGTCGCCTGCAAGCGGTGATCGACCGTGTTCAG
The DNA here is from genome assembly GCF_014648275.1 of Pseudomonas laurentiana. GTDB lineage: Bacteria > Pseudomonadota > Gammaproteobacteria > Pseudomonadales > Pseudomonadaceae > Aquipseudomonas > Aquipseudomonas laurentiana. The sequence continues at coordinate 184,227 of NZ_BMQU01000001.1, read as the reverse complement.
GAGTCGACCGCCGCGCTCAAGGATGCGGTGATCATGCTCGACAGCGACGGTAACCTGGAGTGGTGGAACCGCGCCGCGGAAACTCTGCTGGGCCTGAAGACCCCACAGGACAGTGGCCAGCCGGTCACCAACCTGGTACGTCACCCTCGCTTCAAGGAGTACTTCGAACAGGAGAACTACCTTGAACCCTTGGAAATTCCGTCGCCGATCAATGACCGTCTGCGCGTGCAACTGCACATCACCCGGTACGGCAACAACGAACATTTGATGCTGGTGCGCGATGTCACCCGCATTCACCAGCTCGAACAGATGCGCAAGGACTTCGTCGCCAACGTCTCCCACGAGCTACGCACGCCGCTGACGGTGATCGCTGGTTATCTGGAAACCCTGCTGGACAACGTCGAGGACGTCAACCCACGCTGGGTACGTGCACTGCAGCAGATGCAGCAGCAAGGCGGACGGATGCAGACCCTGCTCAACGACCTGCTGTTGCTGGCCAAGCTGGAAGCTACCGACTACCCGTCGGATAACCAGCCGGTGTCGATCAACACCCTGCTGCAGTCGATCAAAAGTGATGCCAAGGCCCTCTCCGGGCAACGCAACCAGAACATCACGCTGGAAACCGAGGGCGATGTCTACCTCAAAGGCAGCGAAGCGGAGCTGCGCAGTGCCTTTTCCAATCTGATCTTCAACGCGGTGAAGTACACCCAGGATGGCGGCCAAATCCGCATCCGCTGGTGGAGCGACGCCCAGGGGGCACACCTGAGCGTGCAGGACTCCGGTATCGGTATCGACCCCAAGCACCTGCCGCGCCTGACGGAACGGTTCTACCGGGTCGACTCCAGCCGCGCCTCCAATACCGGTGGCACCGGCCTGGGCCTGGCAATCGTCAAGCATGTCCTGCTGCGTCATCGCGGTCGCCTGGAGATCAGCAGCGTACTGGGCCACGGCAGTACCTTTACCTGCCATTTCGCGAGCACGCAACTCGCCCTGCGCAACGCCTCCTGAACGCGCGCCACTAGGCATTTGCGCCTCCAGCCGCTACATTGGCCCACTTGTGCCGACAGAAGTCGGCGCAGCACCTCTCTACTTTTCAGAAGACGGACCCCTTAAAAATCCATCATGGACCCTTCCGCTGGTTTTAGCCTCGCTTCACTTTTCGCCGATTTCGGCATGATTCTCTTCGCGCTGCTGCTGGTTCTGCTCAACGGATTCTTCGTTGCGGCCGAGTTCGCCATGGTCAAGCTGCGCTCGACCCGGGTCGAGGCCATCGCCGATAAAAACGGCTGGCGCGGACATATCCTGCGTACCGTACACAGCCAGCTGGACGCCTACCTGTCGGCCTGCCAGCTAGGCATCACCCTCGCCTCGCTGGGCCTGGGCTGGGTCGGTGAGCCGGCTTTCGCTCACCTGCTCGAACCACTGCTGGGCGCCGTTGGCGTGCAGTCGCCGGAAGTGATCAAGGCCGTATCGTTCTTCAGCGCCTTCTTCGTCATTTCCTACCTGCACATTGTGGTCGGCGAGCTGGCGCCCAAATCCTGGGCCATCCGCAAACCCGAGTTGCTGTCGCTGTGGACGGCCGTGCCGCTGTACCTGTTCTACTGGACGATGTACCCGGCAATCTACTTGCTCAACGCCAGTGCCAACGCCATTTTGCGAATCGCTGGCCAAGGCGAGCCTGGACCGCACCATGAGCACCACTACAGCCGCGAAGAACTGAAGCTAATCCTGCACTCCAGCCGTGGCCAGGACCCGAGCGACCAAGGCATGCGTGTACTGGCCTCGGCGGTGGAAATGGGCGAACTGGAAGTCGTCGACTGGGCAAACTCCCGGGAAGACATGGTCAGCCTGGAAGCCAATGCCCCCCTCAAGGACATCCTGGCGATGTTCCGTCGGCACAAGTTCAGCCGCTACCCGGTCTATGACGCAGAACGTGGCGAATTCATCGGCCTGCTGCATATCAAGGATCTGCTGCTGGAACTGGCCGACCTCGATCATATTCCCGAGTCCTTCAACCTGGCCGAGCTGACCCGGCCATTGGAGCGCGTTTCCCGGCATATGCCACTCTCGCAGTTGCTGGAACAGTTCCGCCAAGGTGGCGCGCACTTCGCCCTGGTCGAGGAAGCCGACGGCAAAGTCATCGGCTACCTGACCATGGAAGACGTGCTGGAAGTACTGGTCGGTGATATTCAGGACGAGCACCGCAAGGCCGAGCGCGGCATTCTCGCCTACCAGCCAGGCAAACTGCTGGTACGAGGCGACACACCATTGTTCAAGGTCGAGCGCCTGCTCGGCGTAGACCTGGATCACATCGAGGCCGAAACGCTCGCCGGACTGGTCTATGAGACCCTCAAGCGGGTACCGGAAGAGGAAGAAGTGCTGGAAGTCGAAGGGCTGCGCATCATCATCAAGAAGATGAAGGGGCCAAAGATCGTTCTGGCCAAGGTCCTCAAACTCGATTGACCGCGCTACGGGTTGCCGGCGGTAAAGTTCGGCAACCCGTCGATAGGCTGGTTGAACTGGTAGGGAATCGACTCCAGGGCCAGCCCGACATTGCGCTGCACCACAAAATGCAGGTGTGGCCCGCTGCTGTTGCCGGTGTTGCCTGAACGCGCCAGCGCATCGCCCAGTGCCACCCGCTGGCCTTCTCTGACCACCACCGAACCCTGCATCAAATGCAGATAGACGCCCATGGTCCCGTCTGCATGCAGAATCCGCACAAAATTGCCGGCCGGCTCGGTACCCCGGCCATGCTGATTGTTCTCGATTTTCACGACCACACCGGCGCGTGCAGCTATGATCGGCGTCCCTTCAGGCATAGCGATATCCATGGCATAACGCCCTTTGGGCCCGAAATGGCTGAAGCGTCCGTTGGCCCCCTGAGTCAACCGAAAGGGCCCTCCACGCCAGGGCAATGGATAGCGGTATGCTTGCGGACGCCGGGCTGGATCACCCAGTGAGTGCAGAAAGGTCTCACTGTAGCCGATGGGCAGATCGACCTGCAGCGCGTTCAGCACGGTGATCGGCAACGTGGCACGCGCAGGAAGCACGCGCCGCACAATCAGTGGCGGATCCCCTTGTACATTGCTCAAGCGCGCCAGACGCAGCTCCACCTCAACAGGGGCGTACAACCTATTGCGTGCAAAAAAGCGCACACCGCCAGTGAAGGGCTTGGCGATGAGCTGAATCTGCTCCTCCAGATGCTCGACCATAGGCTCACGAATGACGAACGCGTAGGCACCAGGACTGGGGCGGTCCGAATACGACACCACACCGTTGGCATCGGTGTTTTTGTAGAACGTCGTAGCCAGCGTCGAACCGGTGGCCACGAACAGGGCACAGAACAGCAGCAGGCGTATGGGCATGGGTCATGGCTTTCTGACAGGTGTGCTCTGTCGAAGCCTAGCAGCTCAAATCGCCAATGACGGGATGACCGTTGCCCGTCGTGTGTAGCGGTACTCGCTGATTCCTGTACGACGCTTGCAGCAGCCCTATAGGAACCAGCAAAGAAGGTCAGGCACCCGGCGTGAAGTGCTTCTGCGCCGTGCCGCGGGCGATCAGCCGCGAAACGTAGTCGAGCTTTTGCGCATCTTGGTCAACAAAGCGGAAGGTAATCTGCAACCAGTCGCTATCCGGCTTCGGCTCCAAGGCCGCCACCGCATGCAGGTAACCGTTCAAGCGTGCGGTTTCAGCGCTTTCACCCTGTTCCAGATCGAGCACCGCGCCTTCCAGCACTTGCGGCAGTACCTCACTGCGGCGCACCACAATCAGGGCTTCCTTGAGGCTCAGAGCCTTGATCACACAAGGCTGAATGCCACTCGGCAAACGCAGCTGGCCTTGGCCACGACCGGCCGGAGCGGCTGCCTTGGGCTGTGGCGTAGGTGCATTGAGCAGCGGCTTGGCTGGGGCAACAGCAGCAGCCGTCGGCTTGACGGTTTCGGCCTTGCCGCCGGTCAGGGCACTCAACGAATCATTGGCAAACGCCGAGTTGGCTCGGGTCGGTGCGCTGGACAGCAGTGCGTCGAGCTTGCCAACCCTGGACAAGGCTTTCTTGACCTTGGTCAGCAGCTGTTCGTTGGTAAATGGCTTACCGATAAAGTCCGAGACGCCGGCCTGGATAGCCTGGACAACGTTTTCCTTGTCGCCACGGCTGGTCACCATGATGAACGGCAACGCTTTCATCGACTCTTGCTGGCGACACCAGGTCAGCAGCTCAATACCCGACATTTCTGGCATTTCCCAGTCGCATAGCACCAGGTCAAAGGCCTCACGGGACAAGATTGCCTGAGCCTTGCGACCGTTGACCGCATCTTCGGTCACGATGCCGGGAAAGGCATTACGCAGGCATTTTTTTACCAGATCGCGGATGAAGGGCGCATCATCCACCACCAAAACACTGACTTTACTCATCGCCACTCCTTTTCAATCCCGGCTAGCATAACGCTGACTGATGGCAATCTGCCAAAAACGGGTCACGCCGGGACTCTCTTGCGTTCGCGGGGTGCCACCTCACTTGCTCGACCGCAAACGAAAACGCCCGGCCAAGGCCGGGCGTTCATTCTCGGGGCAGTCTTACTTATCGTCCGATTTGTCGGGAACATTAGCCCTTTCGGCGCCGCCCTGAACCTCTTCTTTCATCCGTGCCAGGCCCAGATGGCGAACATCAGTGCCGCGCACCAGGTAAATCACCAGTTCGGCAATATTGCGAGCGTGGTCGCCGATACGCTCCAGCGAGCGCAAAGCCCAGATCACGCTCAGTACCCGCGAAATCGAACGCGGGTCTTCCATCATGTAGGTCACCAGTTCACGCAATGCCGTCTTGTACTCGCGGTCGATGGTCTTGTCGTACTGAGCCACCGACAGCGCCAGGTCTGCGTCGAAACGGGCGAAAGCGTCCAGCGCATCGCGAACCATGTTGCGGACCTGATCGCCAATGTGGCGCACTTCGACATAACCGCGCGGCGACTCACCCTCTTCGCAGAGCTGGATAGCCCGACGGGCGATCTTGGTCGATTCGTCACCAATGCGCTCCAGGTCGATCACCGACTTGGAGATGCTGATGATCAAGCGCAGGTCAGAGGCAGCCGGCTGTCGACGGGCCAGAATGCGTACGCACTCTTCGTCGATGTTGCGTTCCATCTGGTTGATCTGCTCGTCGACCTCACGCACCTGCTGGGCCAGGCCCGAGTCGGCCTCGATCAGCGCAGTCACCGCGTCGTTGACCTGCTTCTCAACCAGGCCACCCATCGCCAGGAGGTGGCTGCGCACTTCTTCGAGCTCGGCGTTGAACTGCTGGGAGATGTGATGGGTAAGGCTGTCTTTATCGATCATGGAGAATCCTTGGGGCATCCGGTGAGTACGGTCAGGCGGCGTTCAGGCGCTGAGTCCTAGCCGTAGCGACCGGTAATGTAGTCTTCAGTCTGTTTCTTCGCCGGGTTGGTGAACAGGGTGTCGGTATCACCGAACTCGACCAGTTTGCCCATGTACATGAACGCGGTGTAGTCCGATACCCGTGCCGCCTGTTGCATGTTGTGGGTAACGATCACGATGGTGTACTTGGATTTCAGTTCGTAGATCAGCTCTTCGACCTTCAGTGTGGAGATCGGGTCAAGTGCCGAGCACGGTTCATCGAGCAGCAAGACTTCCGGCTCCACGGCGATGGTGCGGGCAATCACCAGACGCTGCTGCTGACCACCGGACAGGCCCAATGCCGACTCATGCAGGCGATCCTTGACCTCATCCCACAGCGCCGCACCCTTGAGTGCCCACTCAACGGCTTCGTCGAGCACACGCTTCTTGTTGATACCCTGAATGCGCAGGCCGTAGACCACGTTTTCATAGATGGTCTTGGGGAATGGGTTCGGCTTCTGGAACACCATGCCGACGCGCCGACGCAGCTCGGCGACATCTTCGCCCTTGCGGTAGATGTTGTTGCCATACAGGTTGATCGCGCCGTCCACACGGCAACCGTCGACCAGATCGTTCATCCGGTTGAAGGTGCGCAGCAGGGTCGACTTACCGCAGCCGGACGGGCCGATGAAGGCCGTGACACGCTGCTTGGGAATGTTCATGCTGACGTCAAACAGTGCCTGCTTTTCGCCGTAGTACAGGCTCAAGCTCGGCACTTCGATGGCCACGGTTTCTTCAGCCAGGCGCAGGCTCTGCTTGTCGCGGCCCAAGGCCGACATATCGATGCCGTGGGCGTGGGATTCATGCTGCATGGTTAGACTCCATACGCTATCAATGTCGTTTCATCGAACCGCCCGGCGACCGGGCGGCACTTGCAATTCAGGGACGGCCTATCAGCTGTCCAGCGCCTTGTACTTCTCGCGCAGGTGGTTACGGATCGCCACGGCCGACAGGTTCAGCAGGGCAATGACCAGCACCAGCAACAGCGCCGTGGCGTAGACCAGCGGTCGTGCGGCTTCGACGTTCGGGCTCTGGAAGCCCACGTCATAAATATGGAAGCCCAGGTGCATGATCTTCTGGTCCAGGTGCAGGTACGGGTAGTTACCGTCCACTGGCAGCGACGGTGCCAGTTTCACCACACCGACCAGCATCAGCGGAGCCACTTCACCGGCCGCACGTGCAACAGCCAGGATCATGCCGGTCATCATCGCCGGGCTGGCCATCGGCAGGACGATTTTCCACAGCGTCTCGGCCTTGGTCGCACCCAGTGCCAGAGAACCTTCACGCACCGTCCGCGGAATCCGTGCCAGACCTTCTTCAGTAGCGACGATCACCACCGGTACGGCCAGCAGCGCCAGTGTCAACGAAGCCCAGAGCAGGCCTGGTGTACCCAGGGTAGGCGCTGGCAGCGCTTCGGGGAAAAACAGCCGGTCAAGCGAGCCACCCAGCACGTAGACGAAGAAGCCCAGGCCAAACACACCGTATACGATGGCCGGAACACCGGCGAGGTTGTTCACCGCGATTCGGATCAGACGTGTGACCGGTCCCTGGCGCGCATATTCACGCAGGTAGACCGCCGCCAGTACGCCGAACGGCGTGACAATAACGGCCATGATCAGGGTCATCATCACGGTACCGAAGATCGCCGGGAAGATCCCGCCTTCGGTGTTCGCTTCGCGAGGATCGTCGCTGAGGAACTCCCAGACCTTGCTGAAGTAAACGCCCAGCTTGGTCAGGGTACCCATGCTGTTTGGCTGATAAGCGTGAACCACCTTGCTCAGGTTGATCTCCACTTCCCGGCCATTCGAATCGCGGGCCACCAGGCTGTCGCGGGCGAACGCCTGGTGCAGGCTGCCGAGACGGTCCTCAACGGCCTTGTAGCGATTGTTCAGCTCGGCGCGCTCACTCTCGATGTCCGCTTGCGCAGCGGCATCGAGCTTGCCGTTGAGCTCCAGCTTGCGGCCATGCAGGCGAAGGCGCTCAAGACCATGGTTGATCGCACCAATGTCCTTTTTCTCCAGCGACTGCAGCTCGCCAGCCAACTGATCGGCGCGCTTGAGGCGTGCCTGCAGTTCATTCCAGGCGGCCTGGCCTTCGGCGACGACCTTGCCGTCCTCCTTGACGCTGACCAGGTGGCCGTAGAAGTTGCCCCACTCGCGACGCTCTAGGGCAATCAGATCCGCTGGCGTGGTTTGCTCGGTCAACCACTCGCCCACAACCCAGGTAAAGTCCGTGCCGTTGAGGTCGCGGTTACCGACCTTGATCAGCTCGCGGGTCATGAACTCCGGGCCTTCGTCAGGCACCGGCAAACCGGCACCCTTCAAGCGTGCACGGGGTACTTCTTCCTTCTGCACCACTTCGCCGACAACGATGTGGCTGGCCTGACCCGGCACGTTATAGGTGGTCTGGATCAAATCAGCAGGCCAGAAGTGACCCAGGCCACGCACGGCGATCACCGACAGCAGGCCGATCGTCATGATTACCGCGATGGACACGGCGCCACCGCTGATCCAGACGCCAGGGGCGCCGCTCTTGAACCAGCTTTTGAGGGAATCCTTTTTCACGGATCTCTACCTTCCTATCAAAGCGACGAGTATTTCTTGCGCAGACGCTGGCGAATCAGCTCGGCCAAGGTGTTCATCACGAAGGTGAACATCAGCAGTACCAGCGCGGCGAGGAACAGCACGCGGTAATGGCTGCCACCGACTTCCGATTCCGGCATCTCCACCGCGACGTTGGCCGCCAGGGTGCGCATACCTTCAAACAGGTTCAGCTCCATGACCGGTGTGTTACCCGTGGCCATCAGCACGATCATGGTTTCACCGACCGCACGGCCCATACCGATCATCAGCGCCGAGAAGATCCCAGGGCTGGCGGTCAGGATGACCACACGGGTCAGGGTTTGCCACGGCGTGGCGCCCAGCGCCAGGGAGCCCAGGGTCAGGCTGCGTGGCACGCTGAATACGGCGTCTTCGGCAATCGAGTAGATGTTCGGGATAACCGCAAAGCCCATGGCCAAGCCGACTACCAGAGCGTTGCGCTGGTCGTAGGTGATGCCCAGGTCATGGGTGATCCACAGGCGCATGTCGCCACCGAAGAACCAGGTTTCAAGGAACGGGCTCATGTACAGGGCAAACCAGGCGGTCAGCAGGATCACCGGGATCAGGATCGCGCTTTCCCAGCCATCCGGTACCCGCAGACGGATCGACTCAGGCAGGCGACTCCAGGTGAAGCCGGCAACCAGAATGCCGATGGGTGTCAGCAGCAAGAGGCTGAACACGCCCGGTAGGTGACCTTCCAGATAAGGCGCGAGGAACAGACCCGCGAAGAAACCGAGGATCACCGTCGGCATCGCTTCCATCAGCTCGATCACCGGCTTGACCTTGCGACGCATGCCGGGTGCCATGAAGTAAGCGGTATAGACCGCAGCAGCAATCGCCAGCGGCGCTGCCAGGATCATGGCGTAGAACGCTGCCTTCAAGGTACCGAAGGTCAGTGGCGACAGGCTCAGCTTGGGCTCGAAGTCGGTGTTGGACGCAGTGGACTGCCAGACGTACTTCGGCTCGTCATAGTTCTCGTACCAGACCTTGCTCCACAGCGCACTCCAGGACACTTCCGGGTGCGGATTGCGCAGGCTCACCGGCAGCAATTTGCCGCCTTCTTCGATGATGATCCGGTTGGCACGTGGCGACAGTGCCAAGATGCCCGCGCCTTCGGCGACTGGCTCGATCAACAGGGTACGGTGGGCGGTGCTGTGGAAGACACCCAGCTTGCCGCTGGCATCCAAGGCGACAAAGCCCTTGCGGCGCTCTTCAGCGTCGATCTGTACCACCGGGTCGGTGCCCATCTTGAAGTCACGAATGCGTTTGAAACGCTGCTCGCCATCAGGGTCGCGGGCCATGAACCACTGGCTCAGGCCGCCTTTGGAATCACCGATGATCAGCGAGATACCGCCCACCAACTGAGTGCTGGCGGTGACTTCGGCATTGCCGTCGTCGAGCAGTTTGTAGCGGCCGTTGAGGCTTTTTTCACGCAGGCTGAACACGTCCGCCTGAGCGCGACCGTTCAGTACATACAGCCACTGCTGGCGTGGGTCGATGAAAATGGCCTTCACTGGCTCGGTCATCTGCGGCAGATCGATACGGCTCTGCTCACTGGTGACCTCACCGGTCATCATGTTTTCTTCGCGGGCCAGCGACAGCACTTGCAGGTGCGAACCGGTCGAACCTGCAACCACCAGCGTGTCGCCATTGACGTTCAGGCTCACGTGCTCAAGCGGACGCCCTTCGTCATCGAGGGTGAACGGTGCCTGCCCATAGGGGTAGTCGATGGCTGGGCTGATGGTTTTCTTGTTGTCCGGGTAGGTGATCTTGTAGCTGTGGCTGAACGCCAGCGCCTGGCCATTGGAGAGACCCAGTACCACTAGCGGGTTACCTGGCTGATCGACACCAATCGAGGTGACCTGGGTATCGGCGGGCAACGGCAGGTCGACGTGTTGCAGTTCGGCACCGGTCTTGGTGTCGAAGAACAGCACTCGGCCTTTGTCGGAAACACGCATCCCCACCAGGTTCTGTTCTTCCAGGGAGATCATCAGCGGTTTGCCGGCATCCTGTTGCAGCCAGGCTGGAGTCAGCGCCTTCTTGCTGGTCAGTTCAGCACCTTGGAACAGTGGCATGACCACGTACGCAAGGTAGAAGAAGATCAAGGTAATCGCAGCCAGCACGGCCAGCCCGCCCACCAGTACGTACCAGCGGGTCAGGCGATCCTTGAGCGCGCGCAGACGGCGCTTGCGTTGCAATTCGGGCGTATTGAAGTCAATCCGCACGGGGGGAGAATTTTGGGTCATTGTGGAGTTGGCCAGATCATTCATGCGCACACCCTAGCGGTCCCGTATGACAGAAACATGACAATGCAGTGACGCAAAAAAGCCCGCCGCTCAGGTGTCCTGGCAGCGGACTCGCAATTTGCAGCAGGATTCGGCCAAGACCGAACCCCGCCAGGTTCACACTCAGTTCTGCGCGACGCCTTTGGCGCCTTGGCTCAGGCCGAGGTCGGCCAGGGCTTTCTCAGCCACTTTGGCTGGCAGTGGGATGTAACCGTCTTTCACCACGACTTGCTGACCGGCCTGCGACAGGACCAGCTTGACGAACTCGGCTTCCAGCGGGGCCAGAGGCTTGTTCGGTGCCTTGTTGACGTAAACGTAGAGGAAGCGCGACAGCGGGTAGGTGCCGTTCAGCGCGTTGGTTTCGTTGTCTTCAACGAAAGCGCCGCCTTCCTTCTTGGCCAGTGCCACGGTTTTCACGCTGGCGGTTTTGTAACCGATGCCCGAGTAACCGATGCCGTTCAGCGAGCTGCTGATCGACTGAACGACCGAAGCCGAGCCTGGCTGCTCGTTGACGTTAGGCTTGAAGTCGCCTTTGCACAGGGCTTCTTCCTTGAAGTAGCCGTAGGTGCCAGACACCGAGTTACGGCCGAACAGCTGAACCGGCTTGTTGGCCAGGTCGCCGGTCACACCCAGGTCACCCCAGGTTTTGACGTCGTTCTTGCCACCGCACAGGCGGGTCGACGAGAAAATCGCATCGACTTGAGCCATGGTCAGGCCCTTGATCGGGTTGTCCTTGTGCACGAAGACAGCCAAGGCATCAACAGCAACCGGGATTGCGGTTGGCTTGTAGCCATACTTCTGCTCGAACGCCTGCAGCTCGACGTCCTTCATCTTGCGGCTCATCGGGCCCAGGTTGGCAGTGCCTTCAGTCAGAGCCGGTGGCGCTGTGGAGGAACCCGCGGCCTGAATCTGAATGTTCACGTTCGGGTATTCTTTTTTGTAGGCTTCAGCCCACAAGGTCATCAGGTTGGCCAGGGTATCGGAACCGACGCTGGAGAGGTTGCCCGAAACGCCCGTGGTTTTGACGTAATTCGGAATAGCAGGGTCAACAGCGGCAACCGCATTAGCGGTTGCAACGCCAGCGGCGGCAAACGTCAGGGCCGCCATCAAACGCTTCAGTTTCATGCCTTGCTCCTAGCAGGAATTGGGGTTGAGATGAATCGGGCCCCAGTATCTGCAGGGCGTATGACCACTCTATGAAGTGAATATGACAATTAGATGAAAGGCCTTCACCGCTCAGGCGGGAAGGCCTTTCAAATTGTAACCACAGCGGGTCTAGAGCAGTGTCAGCGCTTCGTCGCCAGCAAATAGCAGCCCACCAGCAGACCAATGGTGCAGATACCGGCCACGTAATAGGACGGGCCCATGGGGCTGAGCTTGAGCAAATACGTCACGACCATCGGCGTCAGGCCACCAAAAATGGCATAGGCCAGGTTGTAGGAGAATGACAGGCCACTGAACCGCACCACCGGTGGAAACGCCCGTACCATCACGTAAGGCACCGCACCGACGATGCCAACGCACAACCCGGTCAACGCATACATCGGAAACAGCCACTCCGGATGGGTCGACAGGCTGTGATAAAACACCCATGAACTGGTCAACAGGCACAGGCTACCGGCCACGAACACCCGTCCGGCACCAAAGCGATCGGCGAGCATGCCTGCGGCGACACAGCCAACGCTGAGCAGCACAATGGCCAGGCTATTGGCCTGCAGTGCAACGGTCAGCGGGAAGCCGTAGACCGTCTGCAACACGGTCGGGGTCATCAGGATCACCACGATGATGCCCGCCGACAACAGCCAGGTCAGCAGCATCGACAGAATGATTGCACTCCGATGGTCACGCAGCACCGCTCGCAGCGGTACTTCTTCGGCCAGCGCCTGGCGCGCCTTCATCTCGGCGAACACCGGGGTTTCGTGCAGCCAACGACGCAAATAGACCGAAAACAGACCAAACACTCCACCGAGCAGGAACGGAATCCGCCAAGCGTAGTCAGACAGTTCCTGCTCACTGTAGAGACTGCCAATCAGAGTGGCCACCAGCGAGCCGAGCAGAATGCCGGAGGTCAGCCCCGCTGTGAGGGTACCGCAGGCATAACCGGTATTGCGTGCCGGGACATGCTCAGAGACGAACACCCAGGCGCCCGGGACCTCGCCACCGATGGCCGCGCCCTGGATCACCCGCATCAACAACAGCAGGATCGGCGCCCACATGCCAATCTGCGCGTAGGTAGGAAGCAAGCCCATGATCAGCGTCGGCACCGCCATCATGAAGATACTCAGGGTGAACATCTTCTTGCGCCCCAACAGGTCGCCGAAGTGCGCCATGACGATACCGCCCAGTGGGCGTGCCAGGTAGCCGGCAGCAAAGATGCCGAAGGTTTGCATCAGGCGCAGCCATTCGGGCATGTCGGCAGGGAAAAACAAGTGGCCGACTACTTTGGCAAAGAATACGAAGATAATGAAGTCGTAGAACTCCAGCGCACCACCCAGGGCGGAAAGCGACAAGGTCTTGTAGTCACTGCGAGTCAGCGGCCGCGAGGGCTGCGCGATACTGGTGGGCACGGAGGTCATCGACGCATCTCTTTATTAATGGTTGAAGCGGCAACAGCGCTGGTTGCAGCCAGGGAAAAATGTTGGATCCGAGGCAATTTGCTTGAAAACGTACAGGATGTACACATTCACGACAGATAATGGTGACCGTATGGTCGTCGCTGCACGCGGGGCTCTATATACTGGCCTCATGCAGGAAAAGGCTACGCCTTATGGAGGATGTTGTGCGAAAGCGCCGCTGAATATACTTAGTCGGTTTCGCAGAGTTTCCTTTCGCCGCCTGGCTAAAGCGAACGCAGCGTAGCGTGCGTATGCTGATTCGTTTGTCGAGGCGTCCACACTGCGCTAACCAATGAAGCGTCACGGGTCAGAGGCTACCCCGGCATGATTGAACTCGAACAAGAAGATCCTATCCCGCAAGGCGACCTGGCCCTGCAAATCACCGCATTGCCGCGTGAAACCAATGGTTTCGGCGATATCTATGGTGGCTGGCTGGTCGCCCAGATGGACCTCGCCGGCACTGCCATGGCCAGCCGTGTAGCAGGTGGCCGTGTTGCTACCGTCGCGATTGATCGCATGGCCTTCCTGGTGCCTGTCGCCGTTGGCGCGCAGCTGTCCTTCTATACCCAGACCCTGGAAATCGGCCGCAGCTCGATCCAGATGATGGTCGAAGTGTGGAGCGATGACCCGCTGTCCAGCGAATGGCGCAAGGTTACTGAAGCCGTGTTCGTCTTCGTTGCCATCGACGGCAGCGGTCGCACCCGTTCGGTACCACCTCGTCGCTGAGCGGCTGGCGCGGTAAACTCGACGGTAGGCGAGAGGTCAACGACCTTACGGCAATCGAACGAGATCACGCGCATGTCCACACCCAAGGTAGAGTCGGAAAAACACGGCGAGCTTAACTGCTGGCGCATTACCAGCGACAGCGCTGAGCTACTGATTGCCCAACAGGGCGCTCAGGTGCTGAGCTACCAGCGGGTTGGCGAGCCGCCATTGCTGTGGTTGAGCGACCAGGCCATCTTCAAGCAAGGCAAGTCGGTACGCGCAGGTGTACCGGTGTGCTGGCCCTGGTTTGGCAACCTGGCGCGCAACCCGCAAGGCGTGCAGGCCATGTACCAGGCCAGTGAGGCACCAGCCCACGGATTGGCGCGCGGACGCGACTGGCTGTTGCAGGGCATCGACAGCAGCAGCGCGGAACTGCGCATCGACTTCACCCTGCCTGAGGCCTTGGGCGAACTGCCCGGCTGGCCGCACACGGTCGAATTGAAGCTGAGCATTACGTTGGGCGACCAGCTCAGCCTGACCCTGAGCAGCGAAAACCTGGGCAGTCATCCGGTCACCATCAGCCAGGCGCTGCACAGCTACTTCGCCGTCAGTGATGTACGCCAGGTTCGGGTCGAAGGCGTGGCCGGGCTGGATTACATCGAAACGCTGGCCAACTGGGAGCAACGCAACCAACAGGGCGACCTGGGTTTTGCCGGAGAAACCGACAGAATTTACCTGCAAGCGCCTGAGCACCTGAGCATTGTCGACCCGGCCTGGAACCGTCGCATCCAGTTGCGCAGCAGCGGCTCGCGCTCGGCGGTCATCTGGAACCCCTGGATCGACCGCGCCGCCGAATTGGCCGACATGGCCAACGATGGCTGGCAGCACATGCTGTGTATCGAGACAGCGAATGTCTGGGACGACATCGTACAACTGGCACCCGGCGCCCGCCACGTGTTGAGCCTGAGTATCGGCAGCGAGCCGCTCTAAACCGAGACTACTGTGGGCGTTGGCTTGCCAACGCCATCAAAGGTCAGCGTCCGTCACCACCCGCACCTGCCCCGCGTCCAGCGCATAGGCTGCATCTGCCAGGTCGTTGCTGACCTTCTCCACCTTCAACGTGCCGGTAACCCATAACGGCGTGTAGATATCGTCCAGTTTCAGGCCTTTGGGGTAACGCACCAATACCAGTTGGTTCGGTGGTGGTGGCGGCACGTGAATGCACGCGCCCGGGTACGGTACCAGGAAAAACAAGGTGCTTTTGCCTTTGGCATCGGTCTCCAGCGGCACCGGATAGCCACCCAGGCGGATGTGCTTGCCGTTCATGGACGCAACGGTCTTGCTCGAGTACATCACCGCCGGTAATCCCTTGCTTTGCTTCAGGCCACCTTTGTTGCTGAACGTACCATTGGCTTCCGGGGAGTTATGGTCAATCTCGGGCATTTCCTCAAGCGCCTTCTGATCCGACTTGGGCATCAGTTCCAACCAGTCGGTTTCCGGCAACTCGGCACGGGCCAAACCACTGCAAAACAAGAGAGCAATCAGGAAAATACGGCGCATGAAAAACTCGGCAACCAAGGAAAACATAAGTTGCCGAGCATTCTAGCCTGACGTCAGTTTTTTTTGATGAAACCGAAGATCACCAGCAACACAATGGCGCCAACCAGCGCACCGAAGAAGCCTGCACCTTCACCGGCATGGTAGATCCCCAAGGCCTGGCCACCATAGGTGGCAGCCACGGATCCACAGATGCCGAGCACAATGGTCATGATCCAGCCCATGTTGTCGTCGCCCGGCTTGAGGAAACGAGCCAGCAGACCCACGATCAGGCCAATGAAGATGGTTCCAATGATTCCCATGGCGATCCCTCTGAAGTGAATGCATTCGCCAAAGCCTAGTCAGCGCTTTGGCATCCTGCCATCAGAGGGACGCGGGAGCAGGAAGGTTCCGCTCAGGCGGAAATCAACGCTTCAACCTGCTGGATTTTCTGCTCGAGCGTGGCCTTGTCGGCGCAACGCAGGGTCGCGTGACCAACCTTGCGCCCTACCTTGAAGGCTTTGCCGTAGTGGTGCAGATGGCAGTCGGCGATCGCGATGACCTGCTCCACCGCTGGCACTTCACCGATGAAGTTGAGCATGGCGCTTTCACCGACCTTGTCGGTCGAACCCAGCGGCAGGCCAGCAACGGCTCGCAGGTGGTTCTCGAACTGACTGCATTCTGCGCCTTCGATGGTCCAGTGCCCGGAGTTGTGAACTCGCGGCGCGATTTCGTTGGCTTTCAGGCCGCCGTCCACTTCAAAGAACTCGAATGCCAGTACGCCAACATAGTCGAGGTGCTTCAGTACGCGTCCGGCGTAGTCTTGCGCCAGCGCCTGCAACGGATGCTCGCTGCTGGCAACCGACAAGCGCAGGATGCCGCTCTCGTGCGTATTGTGGACCAGTGGGTAGAAACGGGTTTCACCGTCACGGGCGCGCACGGCGATCAACGAGACTTCGCCAGTGAATGGCACGAAGCCTTCCAGCAGGCAGGGCACGCTACCCAGTTCGGCGAAAGTACCCACTACATCAGCTGCATTTCGCAGCACTTTTTGGCCTTTTCCGTCATAACCCAGGGTACGGGTCTTCAGCACCGCAGGCAGGCCGATGCTGGCCACTGCGGCGTCCAGGTCGGCTTGCGACTGAATATCGGCGAAGGACGGGGTTGGAATGCCCAGGTCCTTGAACATGCTCTTCTCGAACCAGCGATCACGAGCAATACGCAGGGAATCGGCGCTTGGGTAGACCGGTACGAACTGCGACAGGAAGGCAACGGTTTCGGCTGGCACACTTTCGAACTCGAACGTCACCAGATCAACTTCGTCAGCCAGTTGGCGCAGGTGGTCCTGATCACCGTAGTCGGCGCGCAGGTGCTCGCCCAACGGCGCGGCACACGCGTCTGGCGCAGGGTCAAGGAAAGCGAAATTCATGCCCAGCGGAGTACCTGCCAGGGCCAACATGCGGCCCAATTGGCCGCCACCGATTACACCGATTTTCATGCTCGTGACCTCAGGCCTGGCGTGGATCTGGATTGTCCAGAACGCTGTCTGTCTGCTCGGCGCGGAACTGCTTCAGCACAGCGTGGAACTGAGGGTGCTTGGCCCCCAGAATGCTTGCCGAGAGCAGCGCGGCGTTGATCGCACCGGCCTTGCCGATCGCCAGGGTTGCCACCGGGATACCTGCTGGCATCTGCACGATCGACAGCAACGAGTCGACACCCGAGAGCATCGAGGACTGCACAGGCACACCCAGAACCGGCAGGTGAGTCTTGGCAGCGCACATGCCCGGCAGGTGGGCTGCGCCACCTGCACCGGCGATGATCACTTCGATGCCACGGCCCTCAGCTTCTTCGGCATACTGGAACAGCAGGTCCGGCGTGCGGTGGGCGGAGACCACCTTCACTTCGTAGGGAATGCCGAGTTTTTCCAGCATATCGGCGGTGTGGCTAAGGGTGGACCAATCGGACTTGGAGCCCATGATCACGCCAACCAGTGCACTCATCGTCGAGCCTCTTCTCTTGGGCGCCTTCAGGCGCGTCAAAAAACAACAAGCCACGCGGGACGACCGGCGTGGCTTGTTATGCGAATTCATTGGCAGGTGGAACCGGCCAAGGGCCGCGCAGTATACCGTAAAGCAGCCAGAAGAAAGCCCCCTTGCCGACCATTAGTCAGTGCTTCAAGGGCACATGGCTTTTGTACCCGGCATTACTCCACCGATGCGAGAAATTCGGCCATACGGCTGCGATTTGCATCAGAGAATCTGTAGTCCTTCGCATAGAGCGGATTGTTTACTTCATACATGCAGGTTTGTTTTGGCGGGACACCCAACGTCACTTCCGCGTACTCATGCGAGGCGTTGAATGTATGACCCAGTTCATGAGCGATATGCTGGTAACCCTGGACGGATGCCAGGAAAAAACTCCTGCCAACCAGCGCCAGGCCATGCATGCTGCTGGAAATCCCATCCCGGGTGATGAGCCCATAACGATAGTTGTGGCGGTAGGACAGATCGTTCTCTTGGGCAAACGCAGCTCCGCGCGAGGCGAATGCATCGAGACTCCGCCGCTCCTCGCCCAATTCGGTCTTGTAACTGAGGTCAGTCAAGCCTGGGATGGCATAGTGAAGTTCGACAATGATTTCACGCTGGAATACCTGCTCCAGCTCAAACATCAAGTCCTTCAGATAGTCGCGGTAGATGATCCGTCGATAACCCTCATCAAGATCATCGTGACAGAACAGGTAGATGAACACGGGCTTTTTCTCGTACTTGTCAAAGTCCCCGTACTTTTCGTAAAGATCGTATTTTTTAGAGCATTCCGAAATCCTTTCAGAAGAGTGCACCCGTCCTGATGACAGGCGCGGCTTGAGGAAGCCGTCGACCCAACCTACAAGTCATGCCGGCCTCCCACATTCAGCCATCGCCCATGCATCGCGTAGCGCTTGCAACCAAAAGAGGTAGGAAGCCCGCAAAGAAATCAGCTTGCCGCAGCCTGCTCCAGCTTGCGCCAGAGCAACCGAACGTTGGCCTTGCGCACCAGCGCGCAGCGATACACGCGGATCTCCAGTGGCACGTGCCATTGGCTGCCACCACAAATCACCAGCTCCCCTCGCTCCAACTCAGCCCTTGCCGACAGCCGTGGCACCCAGGCGATACCAAGCCCCTCCAATGCCATGCTCTTGAGACTGTCGGCCATGGCCGTCTCGTAGACCGTAGTAAAACGCAGGTTACGCTGACGCAACAGCAGGTTCACCGAGCGTCCGAGGAATGCACCGGCGCTATACGCCAACAACGGCACACTGCCCTCGCCTTCGAGGTCGAACAGCGGCTTGCCCTGTGCATCAGCAGCGCAGACCGGCAGCATCTCGGTATGCCCCAAGTGCAACGACGGGAAGATTTCCGCATCCATCTGCAAGGCGGCATCCGGGTCATAGAATGCCAGCATCAGATCACACCCCCCTTCACGCAGGGCATGCACTGCATCGCCAACGTTAGTTGCAACCAAACGTGTCGCGATATTGAGCCCATCGTTGCGTAACTGGGCGATCCAGCGCGGGAAAAAGCCAAGTGCCAGAGAGTGCGCCGCAGACACCTGAATGACCTCGCCCTGCCCGCCTTCGAGGTGATGCAAATGGCGCAGGACCTCGCCCAACTGATCGACCACGGTACGCGCCGTCACCAGAAACAGCTGACCCGCAGCCGTCAGCTCGATGGGTGTACGCGACCGATTGACCAGGGTCAGGCCCAACGCCGCCTCCAGGCTGCGAATACGCCGGCTGAAGGCCGGCTGGGTCACGAAACGGCGCTCGGCCGCTTGCGAAAAGCTGCGGGTAGCGGCCAGCGCACTGAAGTCTTCCAGCCATTTACTTTCTAGGTTCATCACGGGTCTCCAGGCACGCACCAAAATGGCACACGCTCGAATAGCTGTTGGCGTCACATCTACCATTATGCCGTTTGTGCATAGGTTAGCGTGCAACAGCATTGGCCGCAAAATTCCCGCAGACCTAGGATTAGCGCCATTCCGGCATGTGCCGGGCCAAACTCGAGATGATATCTATCATGTCCGCTGCTGCATCGTTCCGTGTTGAAAAAGACCTGCTTGGCACCCTCGAAGTCCCTGCTGATGCCTACTACGGCATCCAGACCCTGCGTGCTGCCAACAACTTCCACCTCTCTGGCGTACCGCTGTCGCACTACCCTAAGCTGGTCGTGGCCCTGGCCATGGTCAAACAGGCTGCTGCTGACGCCAACCGCGAGCTGGGTCACCTGAACGATACCAAGCACGCTGCCATCAGCGAGGCTTGCGCCCGTCTGATCCGCGGCGACTACCACGAGCAGTTCGTGGTAGACATGATCCAGGGCGGTGCTGGTACTTCGACCAACATGAACGCCAACGAAGTCATCGCCAACATCGCACTCGAGTCCATGGGCCACGAGAAGGGTGAGTACAAGTACCTGCACCCGAACAACGATGTAAACATGGCGCAGTCGACCAACGACGCCTACCCGACCGCGATCCGTCTGGGTCTGCTGCTCGGTCACGACGCCCTGCTGGCCAGCCTCGACAGCCTGATCCAGGCCTTCGCTGCCAAGGGTGAAGAGTTCAACCACGTACTGAAGATGGGCCGTACCCAGCTGCAGGACGCGGTACCGATGACCCTCGGCCAGGAATTCCGTGCTTTTGCCACCACCCTGACCGAAGACCTCAACCGCCTGCGCACCCTGGCGCCGGAAGTACTGACTGAAGTCAACCTGGGCGGTACCGCCATCGGTACCGGCATCAACGCCGACCCAGGCTACCAGCACCTGGCCGTACAGCGCCTGGCAGAGATCAGCGGCCAGCCGCTGGTACCGGCTGCCGACCTGATCGAAGCCACCTCGGACATGGGCGCCTTCGTCTTGTTCTCTGGCATGCTCAAGCGTACTGCAGTCAAGCTGTCGAAGATCTGTAATGACCTGCGCCTGCTGTCCAGCGGCCCACGCACCGGCATCAACGAGATCAACCTGCCAGCACGTCAGCCAGGCAGCTCGATCATGCCAGGCAAGGTCAACCCGGTTATCCCGGAAGCGGTCAACCAAGTGGCTTTCGCCATCATCGGTAACGACCTGGCCCTGACCATTGCGGCCGAAGGTGGCCAACTGCAGTTGAACGTGATGGAACCGCTGATCGCCTACAAGATCTTCGATTCGATCCGCCTGCTGCAACGTGCCATGGACATGCTGCGCGAGCACTGCATCGTCGACATCACTGCCAACGAGCAGCGCTGCCGTGAACTGGTCGAGCACTCGATCGGCCTGGTCACCGCCCTGAACCCGTACATCGGCTACGAAAACGCCACCCGTATCGCCCGTATTGCGCTGGAAAGCGGCCGCGGCGTACTGGAACTGGTGCGCGAAGAAGGCTTGCTCGACGACGCCATGCTCGACGACATCCTGCGCCCGGAAAACATGATTGCACCGCGTCTGGTACCACTGAAGGCCTAACCTTCAGCCCCTCACGCAAACCGCTCACCAGGTCGAGGGACTAGACACCTCTCACCTTTTGAGGGCCTGGAGCCGAATGCTCCAGGCCCTTTTTTTTTGCCCGCGAATTCCTCTACCGCTTTTACCCTGCTGACGCTGACAAGGTTCACGACGATGGCGTACTGTGGTCTGCTACTAACAAGACTGACCACGGAGACAGGCGAATGACCCCCGTTACCGAGCACTCCGCCCACAACATCATGGTGCTCTACACCGGCGGCACGATCGGCATGCAGGCCAGCGCCCATGGCCTGACACCAGCCTCGGGCTTTGAACAACGGATGCGCGAACAACTGACGGGCCTGACGCTGCCTCACTGGCAGTTTCGTGAACTGCTGCCGCTGATCGACAGCGCCAACATGACCCCGCAGTACTGGCAACGCCTGCGCGAAGCCATCATCGAAGCAGTCGACCGCCAAGGCTGCGATGCCGTACTGGTGCTGCACGGTACCGACACCCTGGCCTACAGTGCGGCTGCCATGAGTTTCCTGTTGCTGGGGCTGCCGGCACCACTGCTGTTTACCGGCTCGATGCTGCCAGCCGGTGCCCCCGACAGCGATGCCGAAGAGAATATCGTTGGCGCCTTGCAGGCGCTGGCCGCCGGTCAAGTATCGGGCGTGCAGCTGTACTTCCACGGTGAACTGCTGACGCCGACTCGCTGCGCCAAAGTCCGCAGTTATGGCCGCCATCCCTTTGCCGCACTGCAGCGCTTCGGTGGTGCCGCCAAGGCTACATCGCTACCCGCCGAACTGGACTACCGCCATGCCAAGCAGACTGCCAATGTCGCGGTGTTGCCGCTGGTGCCCGGTTTTGCTGCTCAACCACTGCAGGCAGTGCTCGACAGTGGTGTCCAAGCAGTCATCCTGGAGTGCTTCGGCAGTGGTACTGGCCCCAGCGATAACGTCGAGTTTCTTGCCAGCCTGAAACTCGCCCAAACCCGTGGCATCGTGGTTGTGGCAATCACACAGTGCCACGAGGGCGGTGTCGAGCTGGATGTCTATGAAGCCGGCAGTCGGCTGCGTGAAGTGGGTGTAGTGTCTGGCGGCGGTATGACCCGCGAAGCAGCCTTCGGTAAGTTGCAGGCCTTGCTGGGCGCGGGGCTGCCGGTCGACGAGGTGCGTCGCCTGGTTGAGCTCGATATGTGCGGGGAATTGCGTTGAGCGCGTCGGTGGCAAAAATAAACCTCACCGGCAAAGGCGCCTTGAAGGCACATAAATTGCTGAGTTTCAGGCGGCACTTTGTCGGATCTCAAACATGCTGCACTCGCACCTGACCACCCTCAATGCTGTTTCGCTCATGCTGGAAGCCTTTCAGAGCGAAGGCCTGTCCAGCGACGAGCTACTCCTCGGCAGCGGTATCAGCCTGACCGACCTGAAGCGCTCAGACCCGCGCATCACCACCCGCCAGGAGATGCTGGTGTGTGCCAATGCCGTTGCCCTGCGCCGTGAAATCGGACTGGAACTTGGGCCGCGCATGCATGTCTCGTCCTACGGCATGCTCGGTTATGCACTGCTTTCCAGTGCCACCCTAGGTGACGCTTTACGATTAGCCCTGCATTACCCCGCGCTACTGGGAACACTTTTTCATCTGCGCCTGATCGAAGATGGCGACACAATTTGGTTCAGCGCCAGTGACTACCGCGAGCACCCCCAACTGGCAGCGTTCAATGCCGAGCTCTGCGTAGGGTCGCTGAAAGTTATCTGCGACGACCTCTTAGGCCGCCCATTACCGCTACTCGGTGCGCGATTCGCCTATCCGCAACCCGACTACCATGAGCGTTACCGCCAGACGTTTTCCTGTCCCTTGCATTTCGACGCCATCGATAATGCCTTTGCCTTCTCCGCTGACTGGCTGCCTCAACCCTTGCCACTGGCTGATGCCGTTACTCACAGGGCTATGGCCGAACGCTGTCGGCAGCAGAACCTGGAATTTACCGGGCGCCAGGCATGGCTCGGCAGAATCCGTCAGTTACTACTGCAACAGCTCGATGCACCGCCCGGCCTTGAGGACCTGGCCCGCCAGATGAACTGCTCTTCACGCACCCTGCGCCGTCACCTGCAAGAAATGGGCAGCAGCTACCAGCAGTTGCTTGATGAGTTGCGTTTTGAACGCGCCAAGCAACTACTAAGCGAAGACCAGATGCCGATCTATCGCATTGCCGAACTGCTCGGTTTCAGCGAGACAGCCAGTTTTCGCCACGCTTTCTTGCGTTGGAGTGGCGTGGCACCCAGTCATTTCCGTATCTGAATAGCCATATATGGGGCGAAATGCGGACAGTCAAGCTGGCCATATCGATCCCCTTTTGGCCGTATTCAACGTTCTCCACAGGCAGCGTACCCATCAACAATGGACCACGCCAGTCAACGCGGAGAACAATAAATGCTGACGATCTATTCTGATGACCACCGCCTCCACCACGGCCGCTGCGAGCTGATCGACGGGCAACTGATGCCCTGCTTTGAAATGCCTTCACGCGCCGATCATGTGCTGGAGCGCATAAAAATACGCGAAATAGGCCCGGTACTGGCACCGCAAGACTTCGGCCGAGACCCGATACTACGGGTGCATACACCCGACTATCTCACCTTTTTTGAGCACGCCTGGCAGCGCTGGAGCGATATGGGTCATACGGGAGACCTGCTGCCTTTCACCTGGCCCGCTCGCACGTTGCGACAGGTCAAACCACGTGGCCTGCTGGGCGAATTGGGTTATTACAGCTTTGACGCTGGCGCACCGATCACCGCAGGCACTTGGCAGGCTGCCTACAGTGCGGCTCAAGTTGCCCTGACTGCTCAGGCGGCTATACAGAACGGCGCGCACAGTGCCTTTGCCCTATGCCGACCACCAGGACACCACGCAGCGAGCGATGTAATGGGCGGTTACTGCTACCTGAACAACGCTGCGATTGCCGCTCAGGCGTTCCTGGATCAGGGCCACGACCGCGTGGCAATCCTTGACGTGGACTACCACCACGGAAACGGCACTCAGGAAATCTTCTACTCGCGCAGCGACGTGCTCTTTGCCTCGATCCACGGTCATCCACAGGCAGAATTCCCCTTTTTCCTCGGCTATGCCGACGAGGAAGGCGAAGGCGAAGGCATTGGCTTTAACATCAACTACCCGCTGCCAGCCGGGAGCGACTGGACGACCTGGAGCGCAGCACTGGAACAGGCCTGCCAGCGGATCGAGGCCCATGCTGCGCAGGTGCTGGTGATTTCATTGGGAGTCGACACCTTCAAGGACGATCCGATTTCACAGTTCAAGCTGGACAGCCCCGATTACTTGCGCATGGGCGAGCGTATCGCGCGCTTGGGCATACCTACGTTGTTCGTCATGGAGGGCGGGTATGCCGTAGCAGAAATCGGTATCAATGCGGTGAACGTGCTGGAAGGTTTCGAACGTGCTCTGCAGGAGGTACACCCATGATTCGACTCAGACGCCTCCTCACCCCACTGCTCTGCAGTACGCTACTCGCGAGCAGCCTTCACGCCGCCGAGCAACGCACGCTAAGGGTGTACAACTGGTTCGACTACATTACCCCGCAAACCTTGGAAGGCTTCCGCAAGACAACCGAGAGCAAGCTGATCTACGACATTTTCGACACCAACGAAGCGTTGGAGGCCAAACTGCTGACCGGTAACTCCGGCTACGACGTGGTGGTACCGTCCAACGTATTCCTGGCCAAGCAGATCGAAGCTGGAGTTTTCCAACCGCTGGACCGCAGCAAGTTGCCGAATTGGGAGCATCTGGACCCAAAACTGATGAAACTGATCGAGGCCAATGACCCCGGCAACCAATTCGCCGTGCCCTATATGTACGGCACCGTGTTAATCGGCTTCAATCCGGCCAAGGTCAAGGCAGTGCTAGGCGACAACGCTCCGCTGGATAGCTGGGACTTGATCTTCAAAGAGGAGAACATCGCCAAACTCAAGCAATGTGGTGTAGCCCTGCTTGATTCACCGTCAGAGATCCTTCCACTGGCGCTGCAATACCTGGGACTGGAACCGAACAGTAGCTCGCCGGCCGATTACAAGAAAGCCGAGGATCTGATGCTAAAGATTCGCCCATACATTACCTACTTTCACTCTTCTAAATACATGGCAGATATCGCCAACGGCGATATCTGTGTGGCAGTCGGCTACTCGGGCAGTTTCTCTCAGGCAGCCAACCGCGCTAAGGAAGCGAAGAACGGGGTAATCGTGGACATGCGCTTGCCGAAGGAAGGCGCACCGATCTGGTTCGACATGTTGGCCATCCCCAAAGGCGCGACCAACCCCGAAGATGCGCATGCGTTCATCAACTACCTGATGCAACCAGAGGTCATTGCACCGATCAGTGACTTCGTCGGCTACCCAAACCCAAACAAGGACGCGACAGAACGGGTCAGTCCAGCGATTCGTAACAACCCTAACCTGTACCCGACCGAAGAGGCCATGGCGAGACTTTACACGCTCAAGCCACTGCCTCGCGATGCGGAGCGGGCACGTACCCGGGCATGGACCAAGATCAAGTCCGGCACCTGATCAACGACGCCAGGCACGCCGCAGGCGTGCCAAGGCATCGGCGATCGCGGCTTCGGGCACTGCCGCAAAACCCAGTACCAGGCCCGCGCGGTTATCCACAGGGGTGCTTGAATCCTCCAGCCAGTATTCACTCAGCGGATTCAGCTCTACCCCAACCGCCTCGGCACGGGCGACCAGTTCACGTTCGCGCGCCAGGCTATCCACGTCGACTTTGACATGAAGGCCCGCCGCCACATCGGGCATCGCCCCGCAGCCAGGGATATCCACAGGCCACCCGGCCTTGAGCACATTGCGCCGACTCAACGCTGCCCGGCGCATACGACGGATATGCCGTTGAAAATGCCCTTGTGCCATGAACTGCGCCATTACCACCTGATTGCCGACTTCCGAATGCCGCACGGCCAGTGCCCGACAGCGGGAAAATGCCTCGACCAATGGCGGTGGTACGACCAGATAGCCCATCCGCAGGGCCGGAAAGGCGATCTTGCCGAAGGTACCGACATACAGCACACGCCCATGCGGGTCCAAGGCCGCCAACGGCGCCAAGGGTGCGCCGCTGTAGCGGTATTCACCGTCATAGTCATCCTCAACGATCCAGCCATCGCTGCGTTCAGCCCATGCCAGCAGTTCCAGACGCCGAGCCAGGCTCATGGTGACGCCCGTAGGGTACTGATGTGATGGCGTTACATAGCTCAGACGGCACTGGGGCAGTGCATTCAAGGCAGCGCAGTCCATTCCTTCGTTATCCACCGCAACACCGAACACCCGTGCCCCGGCAAGCGCGAACGCGTGCCCGGCAGCCCGGTACCCAGGGTTTTCCACAGCAACCCCATCGCCAGGCTCCAGCAACAACTGTGCACAAAGGCTGATTGCCTGCTGTGCGCCACTGGTGATCACAATTTGTTCAGCACTGCAGGAAAGACCCCGCGAACGACGCAGATAGGTCGCAATCAGTTCGCGCAAAATCGGCTCACCTGCTGGATCGCCGTAACCGAGCAAGGTCGGGTCGGGTTTACGCCAGAAACCCGCTTGGAGCTTGGCCCACGTCTCGAAGGGGAACAAATCGAAGGCTGGCGCACCAACCCGGAATGCCTTGGGCGGCCCACTTTTTGGCGCTGGCAAATGGTGCTTTTCTAGCCGGCTCAATGGGCCATTGTGAATAACTTTTCTGGATAAATACTCAGTACTTTCGGGCGATTTTGTGGATAAGGCTGTGGAAAAACCCCGGGATAACCCTGTGGATACTTTTGTGGATAATTTTGGCAGCTGAGCGACATAGGTGCCGTCCCCTACCCGACTCTCAATAAAGCCTTCAGCGTAAAGCTGGTCATAGGCACGCACCACACTGTTACGCGACAACGCCAACGCCTTGGCCAGATCACGACTGGCAGGCAGACGCGTCCCACTGCCCAGCCGACCATCCAGAATCCTGGCGCGCAAGACTTGATACAACTGGCGACTCAATCCCTGGCGTCGATCAAGTACGATGCCAGTGGGGTCAAAGAGCAATGACAGGGGCTGCTCACGCACAGTATTGGACCTATAAAATCGGTAGTGAATGGCTCTTACCATAGGCCAATAGCCTGCCTAGGATGGCTGCATTCGCCAAGGACTATCGCCATGTACATACCCAGCGCGTTCCGGGACACCGATCTCGACAGCTTGCACCTGCAAATCGAACAGACCCGCCTTGCCGTGCTTGTCACACACGGCCAGCAGGGCCTGCAAGCAAGCCACCTGCCGCTGCTGTTGAAGCGCGACGAAGGCCCGAACGGCACACTTTACGGGCATCTGGCCAAGGCCAACCTGCAGTGGCAGGACCTGGCCAATGGCAGTGAAGCGCTGCTGATCTTCGCGGGAGCGGACGCCTATGTCAGCCCGAACTTCTACCCAAGCAAAGCCGTGGACGGTAAAGCCGTACCCACCTGGAATTACCTGGCTGTGCATGCCTACGGCTGCGCCGAGGTGTTTGACGACCCACAACGCCTGCACCAACTGCTCGGCAGCCTGAGTGAGCGCCACGAACGTGGCCGCCCCCAGCCTTGGTCGATAGACGATGCACCCGTCGACTATATCAACGGCATGCTCAAGGCGATTGTCGGCTTCGCCCTGCCGATTGAGCGCTTGCAAGGCAAGCGCAAGACCAGCCAAAACCGCAGCAGCGCCGACATTGAAGGCGTACGCAAAGGCCTGAGCGAAAGCCCAGACCCACTGGACAACCAATTGGCCGCCCTGATGCGCCAACCCTGAAGGAGCCCGAAATGCCCAACGTACAGATCCGCCCGGTCAACGCCGACGACCATAGTGCCTGGCTGCCCCTGTGGCAGGCTTATCAGCGTTTTTACGAAACCCACATTGATGAGCAGGTCAGTGCGGTGACCTGGGAACGCATGCTCGACCCCGCCGAACCCATCAATGCCGCCTTGGCGTGGATCGACGGCAAGGCGGTGGGCATGGTCCATTGGATCTATCATCGTTCCTGCTGGACAACGGAGAACTCATGCTACCTGCAAGACCTGCTGGTCTCTCAGGAACAGCGTGGCCAAGGCATTGGCCGACAGTTGATCGAGTTTGTCTACGCGACGGCCAGCGCCGCGGGCTGTGCCAAAGTCCACTGGCTGACCCATGAGACCAATACCACCGCCATTGCCCTCTACGAGCAGTTGGCCGAGCGCCCTGGCTTCATTCAGTTCCGCAAACTGTTGTAATCCGAGGAACCGTCCCATGAACACGCTGCCAAACTGGCACCCCGCCAAACTGCCGCCCGCCACCCCGTTGACCGGACGCTTCATCCGCCTGGAGAAACTCGACCCGCGTCAGCACCGTGATGACCTCTGGGAGGTGTTCAATGGCCCCGAGGCTGATGCTGCGCTGTGGAGCTACCTGCCCTACGGCCCTTTCGAGGAACGTGAGGCATTCGACCGCTGGCTCGACAGCAATGCGGCTACCAGTGACCCACTGTTCTACACCGTCATCGACCTGCGCAACGGCCAGGCCCAGGGCATTCTCAGCCTGATGTCGATGGTGCCGGCACACGGTCGTATCGAAATCGGCCATGTTGCCTTTGGCGCCGCCATGCAGCGCACACCGAAAGGTACCGAAGCCATCTACCTGCTGGGCAAGCTGGCCTTTGAACTGGGGAACCGCCGCCTGGAATGGAAGTGCAACGACGCCAACAGCCGCTCCAAGCGGGCGGCACAGCGTTTCGGCTTCAGCTACGAAGGGCTGTTCCGCAAGCACATGGTGGTCAAAGGCCAGAACCGCGATACGGCCTGGTACTCGATCATCGACGATGAATGGCCAGCCATCGCAGCAGGTTTCGAGCGCTGGCTGGCAGCAGAAAACCAGCGTCCTGACGGTCAACTCAGAACGCTGGAGGCGTGTCGCACATCCGCCTGAGGGATCAGCGCAGGCGTTGCGCCAGGACTGCAATGTGCTCCGGGCCAATGCCACAGCAACCGCCCAGATGGCTGGCACCGCGTTGACGCCAATTCTCGGCCCAGTGCAGGTAGCCCGGCGGGTCGAGGTCTTCGCGCAACTCGTCCAGTCCATCGTTGGCGGTAGCGTCCTTGGGCTGCGGCGGGAACGCATTGGCGTAGGCGCCGATAGCAATCTGCACACCCAGCCGTTCGAACGTTTCGCGTGCGGCATCGATAGCCGCGCCGATCACTTCCGGCTGGCTGCAGTTGAACAGCAAGGTCTGCACACCCAACTGTGCCGCCACCTCGGCGGCCTCGCTGACGGGCTCGCCAGAGCGCAAACGCGGCAGGTCATCAACATCGTCGTCCTGCAGGGTGAAGGACAGCCAGAAGGGCTTGCCGTCGTTGGGCAGGCCTGCACGAATAGCCCGTGCTTCGACGATAGAGCTTTGGGTCTCGGCCAACCACAGGTCGACATGCTCCGCCAGACCCTCAACCAACGGCGTCAGGACTTCACTAACCCGAGCGGCATCGAACAGGTCGGGACGGTACGAGCCGAACAGGGGTGGCAATGAACCGGCAACCCGTACCGGTTGACCACTGGCATCGGCAGCTGCTCGGGCCAATTGCCCGGCGGTCGAGGCCAAGGCACGTCCTTCAGCGGCAAAGCGTTCCTCACCGATATGGAACGGCACCACAGCATAGCTGTTGCTGGTAATGACCCGCGCACCGCTCTCGATATAGGCCGTATGCACGGCCACCACAGCCTCCGGTGCCTCACTCAAGGCAAGCGCCGACCACTCCGGCTGCCGAAAGGGCGCGCCACGGCGCTGCAGCTCACGGCCCATGCCACCATCGAGAATCACCACCGCACTGTCACCCATATAACGTCCACTTCTATGAATATAAATAAAACTTACTAGTAGAGTTTTTCTTATAACTATTTAATACGCCGGACATTCAATTTAACAACTCTTTTTTCAGGTGATTTTCCATGCGTTTTTCCACCCTGTTGGGCGCCAGCCTGCTGGCACTGAGTGTGACCACCCAAGCCCTGGCGGGGGCGACGCTGCAACGCGTGGAAGAACGCAAGGAACTGGTCGGCGTGCTGATGGAAAGTTACCCGCCATTCTCTTTCCTCAACGAGCAGAACCAACTGGATGGCTTCGATGTGGATGTGGCCAAGGCCGTGGCCGAGAAGCTTGGCGTCAAACTGCGCCTGGAAACCCCGTCCTGGGACGTGATCGCTGCTGGCCGCTGGAGCGGCCGATACGATATCTGCATCTGCTCGATGACCCCGAGCAAGGCTCGCGCCCAGGTCTTCGACTTCCCGGTGGAGTACTACGCTTCGCCTGCGGTCATCGTGGTCAACGCCAAGGATGACCGTATTCACGGCGCTAAAGACCTCAGCGGCCTGAAAGTCGGCCTGACCAGCGCCTCCAGCTACGAAAGCTACCTGAACAAGAACCTGGTCATCGAAGGCGCGGAAGACAAGGCGCTGGACTACCCGTTCGAGCATGTTCAGATCGCCCCGTATGACACCGACAACGTGGCCTTCCAGGATCTGGGCCTGGGTGCCGGCGTACGCCTCGATGCGATCTTGACCAACCTGGTCACCGCACAGCCGCGCCTGAATCAGGATGCGCGCTTCAAACTGGCCGGCCAGGCGCTGTATGAAGAACCCAACTCGGTTGCCATCGAGAAAGGTGACGCGGCCTGGAATGCCAAGGTCCAGCAGGTGTTCGCCGAGCTGAAACAGGACGGCACCCTGAGCCGTCTGTCGCAGAAATGGATCGGCGCCGATATCAGTAAATGAGTGCCTATCAGCCACCACCCAGTCAGGCTACGCGCACGCTGGGCCAGCGCCTGTTCGGTTTTCGCACGCGCCTTTACCTGACGTGGGCAGCGTTGTTGGTGATGTTCGTCGGGTTCTTCCTGAGCTTCGACCTGAAGTTTTCGATCATCCTCGACAAGCTGCCTAACCTGCTCGGGCTGCACCTCGCGCCCAATGGTTTCCTGCAAGGCGCAGCACTGACCCTGTTCCTTTGCCTGTGCTCGATGCTCAGCTCGGTGATACTGGGCTTCGCTGCGGCGTTGGCACGTTTGTCGAACAGCGCCGTGGCCTTGGGCATCGCCAGCTTCTACACCTCATTCTTTCGCGGCACGCCACTGCTGATCCAGATCCTCTTGATCTACTTGGGCCTGCCACAGATCGGCGTCGTACCAGGCGCGATCAGCGCCGGGATCATTGCGCTGTCGCTGAACTACGGTGCCTACCTGAGTGAAATTTTCCGCGCCGGCATTATTGGCGTAGCACCCGGCCAGCGACAGGCGGCCATGGCCCTGGGGATGCGTCCACGGGCAATTTTCTGGCACATCACCCTGCCCCAGGCCATGCGCACGATCATTCCACCAAGCGCCAACCAGTTCATTTCCATGCTCAAGGATTCGTCGCTGATTTCGGTGATGGGGGTCTGGGAAGTGATGTTTCTGGCGCAGTCCTATGGTCGCTCCAGCTACCGCTACCTGGAAATGCTGACCACCGCAGCGGCTATCTACTGGCTGCTATCGTTTGCCCTGGAGTTGCTCCAGGTGCGTCTGGAACGGCACTACGGCAAAGGCTATCGGCACTGACGCCGCATCGCCAAATCGCGCGCAAAAAAAAGGGGGGCATACGCCCCCCAGAGGTAAACCGCTTACTACCGAGGGCTGTTTCAGCCCTCGATCTCGATCAGGATCTCGCCCGGGTTGACCCGGTCGCCCTTGGCCACGTGAATCGCAACAACCTTACCGGCGATGGCCGACTGCACTTCGGTCTCCATCTTCATCGCTTCGGTGATCAGCACGGCCTGGCCGGCTTTTACCATGTCGCCTTCCTTGACCAGCACATCGACGATGTTGCCCGGCATGGTGGTGCTGACATGGCCTGGCTCACTGGCCTGCTTGCGCTTGCTGCCGCCACCGCCGACGAACTCGTTGAGCGGCTCGAACACCACTTCTTCCGGCATGCCGTCAATGGACAGGTAGAAGTGACGCTTGCCTTCGGACTTGACGCCAACACCGGTGATGTCGACGCGGTAGGTCTCACCGTGAACATCGATGACGAACTCGGTCGGAACGCCTTCACCACCGGCCGAGCCCACGGCACCAGCTTCCGGAATCGGCAGCAGCACTTCAGGGGTCAGCGTGCCGGCATCGCGTTCTTCGAGAAACTTGCGGCCAATGTCCGGGAACATGGCGAAAGTCAGCACGTCTTCTTCCGATTTGGCCAGGTTGCCGATGTCCGAACGCAACTTGGCCATTTCTGGCTTCAGCAGATCAGCTGGACGCACGTCGATCACTTCTTCGCTGCCAATGGCCTGACGACGCAGTTGGTCGTTGACCACGCCCGGCGCTTTGCCATAACCGCCTTGCAGGTACAGCTTCACTTCGTTGGTGATGGTCTTGTAGCGCTCGCCCGCGAGAACGTTGAAGAACGCCTGGGTACCAACGATCTGCGAGGTCGGCGTAACCAGCGGTGGGAAGCCGAGGTCTTCACGCACTCGCGGAATTTCGGCCAGCACTTCGTTCATGCGGTGCAGCGCACCCTGCTCCTTGAGCTGGTTGGCCAGGTTGGAAATCATCCCGCCTGGCACCTGGTTGACCTGCACGCGGGTATCAACGGCGGTGAACTCGCTTTCAAACTGGTGATACTTCTTGCGCACGGCGTAGAAGTACAGACCGATTTCCTGCAGCAGCTCCAGATCCAGGCCAGTGTCGAATTCGCTGCCCTTGAGCGCGGCAACCATCGACTCGGTACCTGGGTGGCTGGTGCCCCAGGCGAAGCTGGAGATCGCGGTGTCGATATGGTCGGCACCGTTTTCGATCGCCTTGAGTTGGCACATGGCGGCCAAGCCAGCGGTATCGTGGGAGTGGATGAAGACCGGCAGCGACTGCTCGGCTTTCAACGCCTTGACCAGTTCACCGGTGGCATACGGCGTCAGCAGGCCGGCCATGTCCTTGATGGCGATCGAATCACAGCCCATGGCTTCCATCTGCTTGGCCTGAGCCACGAACGCGTCGATGGTGTGTACCGGGCTGGTGGTGTAGGCAATGGTGCCCTGGGCGTGCTTACCAGCGGCCTTGACGGCTTCAATGGCCACGCGCAGGTTGCGCACGTCGTTCATGGCGTCAAAGATGCGGAAGACGTCGATGCCGTTGACGGCGGCCTTGGCGACGAATGCCTTGACCACGTCATCGCTGTAGTGCCGGTAACCGAGCAGGTTCTGCCCGCGCAGAAGCATTTGCAGGCGGGTGTTAGGCAGTGCCGCACGCAACTTGCGCAGACGCTCCCACGGGTCTTCCTTGAGGAACCGCACGCAGGCGTCAAACGTCGCGCCACCCCAGACTTCCAGCGACCAGTAGCCGACTTTGTCGAGCTTGTCACAGATTGGCAGCATGTCTTCGGTGCGCATGCGGGTTGCCAGCAGGGACTGGTGAGCGTCACGCAGGATCGTGTCGGTTACATGAATTTTCTTGGACATTTTTTTGTATTCCTCACAGGCCTGCGTGGGCGGCAATGGCAGCAGCGATGGCCAGGGCCAGCTCTTCGGGTTTGCGCTTGATCGAGTAGTTGGTCAGTTCTGGATGGCTTTCTACGAAGCTGGTATTGAACTGGCCACTGCGGAATTCCGGATTGCGCAGGATTTCCTGGTAATAGGCGGCGGTGGTCTTCACCCCTTGCACGCGCATGTCATCCAGCGCACGCAGGCCACGGTCCATGGCTTCTTCCCAGGTCAGGGCCCACACCACCAGTTTCAGGCACATGGAATCGTAGAACGGCGGAATGGTGTAGCCGGTGTAGATCGCCGTGTCGGTACGCACGCCTGGACCACCCGGTGCGTAGTAACGGGTGATCTTGCCAAAGCTGGGCAGGAAGTTGTTCTTCGGGTCTTCAGCGTTGATCCGGAACTGCAGGGCAAAGCCGCGGTGCTGGATATCTTCCTGCTTGATCGAAAGCGGCAAGCCCGAAGCAATACGAATCTGCTCACGTACGATGTCGATGCCAGTGATTTCTTCGGTGATGGTGTGTTCCACCTGCACCCGAGTGTTCATCTCCATGAAGTACACCTCGCCATCGGCGAGCAGGAACTCCACAGTACCGGCGTTTTCGTAACCGACCGCCTTGGCCGCACGCACCGACAGGTCACCGATGTAGGCGCGCTGTTCAGGGGTCAGTTGAGGGCTGGGGGCGATTTCGATCAGCTTCTGGTTGCGGCGCTGAATCGAGCAATCGCGCTCGAACAGGTGCACCACATTGCCGAAACTGTCACCGAGGATTTGCGCCTCAATGTGTTTCGGGTTGACGATACATTTTTCGAGGAAGACTTCCGCCGAACCAAAGGCCTTGGTCGCTTCGGAAATCACCCGTGGGAAAGCCTGTTCCAATTCTTCGCGGCTGTTGCAGCGGCGAATACCACGGCCGCCGCCACCCGACGTGGCCTTGAGCATGACCGGGTAGCCAATGCGGTCACCTTCGCGCAGCGCCTCGTGTATGTCCGCTACGTTACCTTCAGTGCCCGGAGTCACCGGCACGCCGGCCTTGATCATGCTGCGACGCGCTTCGGTCTTGTCACCCATGCGGCGAATGACTTCTGCCGCAGGGCCGATGAACTTGATCCCGCGCTCAGCGCAGATTTCCGCCAGTTCGGCGTTCTCTGACAGGAAACCATAGCCGGGATGCAGGGCATCGCAACCGGTCTCCACTGCCAGGTTCACCAGCTTGCGCGGGTTCAGGTAACCGGCCAGGGGTTCGGCACCAATACTGTGGGCCTCGTCTGCACGCTTGACGTGCAGTGCATGACGGTCGGCATCGGAATAGATCGCCACCGAGCGAATGCCCATTTCGGCGCAAGCACGGACAATCCGTACTGCGATCTCACCCCGGTTGGCGATCAGGATTTTTTTTATCACTGGAATATTCCCAAGCCATTGGAACAGACGAACCGGCGAGACCGGTCGGCGCGTGACCATAGGTTGCTGGCCAGTCGCATAAATACCCTAGCGCTGTCGCTGAATAAACAAAAATCAATATTTATTAGGCCTTGCATTAGCAAAAGCTTATAGTGCCGTTACAAGGTTTGTCCGGAGCCGGATGAGAGATGCGTAAGTCATTGATGCGTATGACATTACGGCAGTTGAAAGTCTTCAACGAAGTCTGCGATCTGCGCTCCTACAGCCGAGCCGCCGAAGAGATGTCGCTGACGCAACCCGCCGTTAGTCTACAGATCCGCCAGCTCGAAGAACTGGTCGGCCAGCCGTTGTTTGAGTACGTGGGCAAGAAGCTCTACCTCACCGAAGCCGCGGAGGCCTTGCAGCGCGCCAGCCGGGATATCTTCGGTCGCCTGGAGAGCTTCGACATGCAGCTTTCGGACATGCAAGGCTCCCTGCAGGGGCAACTGAAACTGGCGGTGGAGTCCAGCGCCAAGTACTTCGTGCCGCACCTGTTTGCCGCCTTCAAAAAACTCCATCCCGAGGTCAACCTGACCCTTACCGTGGTCAACCGCGCCCAGGCGATTCGACGCCTCTCGGACAACCGTGATGACCTGATCATCATGTCCATGGTGCCGCAGGACATGGGCCTGGAGTTCATGCCTTTCCTGAACAATCCGATCGTCGCTGTGGCGCCCCCCGATCATCCGCTGTGCAAGCTTGAGCGCCTGCGCCTGCAAGACCTGGAGCCGCACACGCTGCTGGTCCGCGAGCAAGGCTCAGGAACGCGCAAAGCCTGCGAGGAGTACTTCAAGGACAAGCGCGTGCACTTCTCCCAGACACTGGAGGTTGCTTCTGCTGACGCACAACGCGAATGCGTCATTGCCGGGCTCGGGATCGCACTGCTGACGCGCCATGCGCTGAACCTGGAACTGGCCACCGGTGTACTGCGCGAACTGCCCGTAGAAGAACTGCCGCTGTACCGCAGTTGGTGCGTGGTACAGGCCAAGGCCAAGCGGCTGTCGCCGGTAGCCCTGGCCTTTCTTGCATACATCCGCAGCGAACGCTCGCAAATCAGCGCGCTTGTTGAGCGTTTCTCGGGGACTCTGCCGCCGATACCTGCCAGAGGTTGACGGCCTGTAATTCGGGGTAGTCGGCAATTTCCTGCAACAGGCGACGCTGCTCGGAATAGCTCTCGATCGCACGCCGATACTCCATGCGGCGCTGATCCTTTTCCTGCTGCTTGCGGGCCTTGGCGTTGGACGGGTACGGACGATCAAATTCACGAACCATTGCGAATCTCCCTGGTCGAGTACGGGAGTTTCAGGGTGCGCAATGGCGGTGACGATTTGGCGGCGCAGGGATGACAAAACCATGAACCTTGCCGACCGTACAGGAACGGTCGGTAGGGCGGTCAGTCGTCCAGGGCCTTGATCGACTTGGGTGACAGGCGCAGGCTGCGCAAGCTGCGTTTGACGCTCTTGAGGTGGTTGACCAGGCTTGGGCCACGGGCCATGGCAACGCCCATTGCCAACACGTCGATCACCACCAGGTGAGCGATCCGCGAGGTCAACGGGGTATAGATCTCGGTGTCTTCGTGAACGTCGATGGCCAGGTTGACGCTCGACAGCTCGGCCAGCGGGGTCTGGCTTGGGCACAGGGTAATCAGGGTTGCACCGCTCTCACGCACCAGGTTGGCAGTGATCAGCAGGTCCTTGGAGCGCCCGGACTGGGAAATACAGATCGCAACATCACCAGGCTTCAGGGTCACCGCCGACATCGCCTGCATGTGCGGGTCGGAATAGGCTGCGGCGCTGAGCAGCAGCCGGAAGAACTTGTGCTGCGCATCGGCAGCCACTGCACCGGAGGCGCCAAACCCGTAGAACTCGACTCGCTGAGCCTGAGCCATGGCGGTCACGGCACGCTGTAACGCCTGGGCATCGAGGTGCTCGCGCACTTCCATCAGGGTATGCAGGGTCGTGTCGAAGATTTTCAGGCTGTAGTCGGCAACCGAGTCATCCTCATGGATCGCAAACTGGCCAAAACTGGCCCCGGCCGCCAGGCTCTGGGCGAGCTTGAGCTTGAGGTCCTGGAACCCGGAGCAACCAATGGCGCGGCAAAAGCGCACGATGGTCGGCTCGCTGATTCCGACGCTGTGGGCAAGGTCGGCCATGGAGCTATGCATGACGGCTGCGGGGTCGAGCAGCACGTGATCGGCAACCTTCAGCTCCGACTTACGTAGCAGATGGCGCGACTGGGCGATGTGTTGCAACAGATTCAAGGGCAGGACTCGGTTATGATCGACTGACCGGGTTGTAGCTTTCTTGTAGTTATACTACATGACCGGCGACCCGCACAGCTAAACGATCTAGGAGAGTGGTGGTATTGACTATCCCTTGCGACATTATGGTATTCGGCGGCACCGGTGACCTGGCGCTGCACAAGCTGCTCCCGGCGCTCTACCACCTGTATCGCGAAGCACGCCTGCACCCTGAAGTGCGGATCGTTGCGCTGGCCCGAAAAAATCTGCCACGCAGCGACTACCGACTGCTCGCCGAGCGTCGCTGCCGAGCCCAGATCGCCCGCCATGACTTCGACGAAGAGGTCTGGAAGCGCTTTTCCGCCCGCCTTGACTACTTTCCCATGGACGCCTCGCAGAGCGCCGATTTCGGCCGCCTGGCGCGCTTTCTCGGCGAACCGGGCGGGCTGACCCGAATCTACTACCTGGCCACGGCCCCGGACCTGTTCGTCCCGATCGTCAGCCATATGCAGATTGCCGGGCTGGCTGACAGCGATGCACGGATCGTACTGGAAAAGCCCATTGGCCATTCGCTGGAATCGGCTACGGCTATCAACAGTGCCATTGGCGCCGTGCTTGAAGAGTCCCAGGTGTTTCGGATCGACCATTATCTGGGCAAAGAGACCGTGCAGAATCTCATGGCCCTGCGCTTTGCCAATGCCCTGCTGGAGCCCGTGTGGCGCAGCAATCAGATCGACCATGTGCAAATCAGCGTGTGCGAAACCCTCGGTGTAGAAAACCGCGGGGCTTACTACGACCGCGCAGGCGCAACACGCGACATG
This sequence comes from Pseudomonas laurentiana, assembly GCF_014648275.1. GTDB lineage: Bacteria > Pseudomonadota > Gammaproteobacteria > Pseudomonadales > Pseudomonadaceae > Aquipseudomonas > Aquipseudomonas laurentiana. The sequence continues at coordinate 146,565 of NZ_BMQU01000001.1, read as the reverse complement.
CTGCAGAATCACCTGCTGCAACTGCTTTGCCTTGTGGCCATGGAGCCCCCAGCCCAGTTCGACGCCGAAGCCGTCCGCGACGAAAAGGTAAAGATTCTCAGGGCGCTCAAGCCGATCACCGGTCAGGATGTGCAGGACCGGACCGTGCGCGGTCAGTACAGTGCAGGCAAGATCGGCGGCCAGGAAGTACCCGCCTATTACTTCGAGAAAGATGTCGACAACGACAGCGATACTGAAACCTTTGTCGCCGTTGAAGCCTACATCAACAATTGGCGCTGGGCCGGCGTGCCGTTCTACCTGCGTACCGGAAAGCGCATGGCCAAGAAATCATCGCAGATCGTCATCCAGTTCAAACCGGTGCCGCACCAACTGTTCGAGGGCGCGCAAACCAATAAGTTGCTGATCCAATTGCAACCGGACGAACGCATCAGCCTGCAGATGATGACCAAAAGCCCCGGCAAGGGCATGCGCCTGGAGCCTGTGGAGCTGAACCTGAACCTGGCCCAGGTGTTCGGCCAGACGCGTCGCTGGGATGCCTACGAACGGCTACTGCTGGATATTCTGGAGGGTGATTCGACGCTGTTCATGCGCCGCGACGAAGTCGAGGCCGCTTGGGCCTGGATCGACCCGATCCTCAATGGCTGGCAGGAATACTTCCAGGCACCAAGGCCTTACCACGCCGGCACCAACGGCCCCGACCAGGCGCAGAGCCTGCTGGCCCACCAAGGCCGGGAATGGCACGGCTAACCACAAGACACACGCCAACAAGCGACTACTATGTAGTACGGGTAGCGGGTTGCTTCATTCGATACTGGCATCCAGCGCCTGGCTGAGCGCGAACGCATACACCCTTGCCTGCCTGGCACCCGCAATGTCAGGCAGGCTTTTTCTGCCCCGAGTATTCGGTCGCACCACGGCTTCACCACACCTGGGGTCTAGACAGCAAATCCGCCAGGCTGACCGCTTCCACCGGACGACTGATCAGGTAGCCCTGCACCTCATCGCAGCCCTGTTCGCGCAGGAAGGCCAACTGCTCCTGGGTTTCCACGCCCTCGGCCACGACCTTGAGCGCCAGACTATGGGCCATGACGATGATTGCCCGGGTGATCGCTGCATCCTGACTGCCTTCGGACAGACCACGAACAAAGGTTTGATCGATTTTGACGTAATCCACCGGGAATCGCTTGAGGTAGCTCAGGGACGAGTAACCCGTCCCAAAATCGTCGATTGCCAGCTTCACGCCCAGTTCGTGCAACTGACGGAACGTCGCGATAATGTGCTCGACACTGTCAAGCAGTTGGCTTTCGGTCAGTTCCAACTCCAGTAGATGGGGCTCCAACCCGCTTTCATCCAGCACTTGGCGCACCAGGCTGACCAACTTGCCCTGGCGTAACTGATGAACCGACAGGTTTACCGAGACGCGTATCGGCGCCAAACCCTGGCGCTGCCATTCGCAGGCCTGCCAACACGCCTGACGCAAGACGAACTCACCCATCGGTGCGATCAGCCCGGTTTCTTCGGCCAGCCCGATAAACTCACTCGGTGGCACCATGCCCCATTGCGGATGACGCCAGCGCACCAAGGCTTCGGCCGCCATCAGCCGCCCTGTGGCCAGGCACAGTTTCGGTTGGTAGTAGACCTCCAGTTGGCGCTCCTCGATCGCCCTGCGCAACTGGTTCTCCAATTGCAGGCGCTCCAGCGTGCTGGCCTGCAGGCTTTCGGTGTAAAACTGGAAGTTGTCTCCGCCCAGATGCTTGGCATGCTGCATCGCCATGTTCGCTTGGCTGACCAATATGCTGACGTCTCGGCTGGTATCGGAGAGCAAGCTGATACCGACCGACGCGCTGATCACCAGTTCATGACCCGCAACCCGCAGTGGTGCCCGCAGTTTGTCGAGCAGACGCGTGGTCACCCGCACCAGGCTCGACAGGTTGGTGTAGCCGTCGAACAGCACGGCAAACTCGTCCCCGGAAAGCCGCGCCACGGTGTCGGCTTCAGGCAGCGCATTGTTGATTCGCCGCGCCATCTGGGCCAGCAGTTGATCGGCGATCTCATGCCCCAGGCTCTCATTCAGCAACTTGAAGCGGTCGAGATCGATATGCAGCAAGGCCAGGCTACGTCCACTCAACGGCAGGCGCTGACCGGCTTCATACAGGCGCAGGCGGAACAATGCCCGATTGGCCAGGCCGGTGAGTTCGTCGTAGTGCGCCAGATAGCGCAAACGCTCTTCTGACTCGCGACGTGCCGAGAGATCACTGAAAAAGCCAACAATACTGCTGATAGTGCCCTGTGAATCCCGCACACCATTGAGCTGAAGCCATTGGGGATAGAGCTCGCCACTCTTGCGCGCCTCTACCAGTTCGCCTTGCCACCCTCCATGCTGCTCCAGCGCCTGGTCTATCGCCGCCAGGTGCCGCCGTGCGTCACGGCTGCAGGGCAACTCCAGCACGTTCCGCGCCAGCAGTTCCTCGCGGTCGTAGCCGGTCATCCGACAGAACGCCTGATTGACGGCCAACAGCACGTAATCGGGATCCAGAATGGCGATACCCTCACTGGCAGCCTCAAACACGGTGGCCGCCAAGCGCTGCTGCTCTTCCTGAGCCCTGTTCGCACTGATGTCGCGCCGCGTGCCCAGCATACGTACGACACGCCCTTCGGCATCGCGCTCGACCGCTCGACCGCGGTCCTCGACCCAGCACCAGTGGCCTTGGCTATGGCGCACTCGGTATTCGATGCGGTAATCCTCGGTACGCCCCTTCAAGTGCTCGACCAGTGTGCGCTTGAGCAACGGCAGGTCATCAGGGTGCAAACGCGGCTTGAGGTGCGCCAGCATCGCCTTGACCTCCTCTGGATCGAGGCCGAACAACTCGCGAAGCTGGGTGTGGTGAACCTCATCACTTTGCAGGTTCCAGTCCCATAAGCCCAGCTCACTGGCGTCCAGCGCCAAGGCCAGACGCTGCTCGCTCTTGCTCAGCGCCTGATTCGCAGCGTCCAGTTGCTGGCTGCGCTGCGCCACCCTCGACTCAAGGCCCGCCTGGGCCTGACGCAACTGATCTTCGATCAGCCGCCGCCGCTCGACCTCACTGGCCAGGGCCTGATTGAGCTGCTCGCTACGGCTTTGCGCAGCCTGCAGGTGTTCAATCAGCGCCTGATTCTGAAAGCGGCGCAACAGCCCGCTCTCTATCAGGCGGTTGACCTGCCAGGCCACCACCAGCAAAGCCCCCAGTAGAATGAGCCCCAGCCAGCCCCAGCCGAGGTGTTCGTCGGCACCGGTCCAGAACAGGTAAATGATCGGCGGCAGCAAGCACGGCAAGGTGAAGCTAAGAAAGGCGGGCAGGCTAACCGCATAGGCAATGCTGGCAGACAGTGTCGCCGCACCCAGCAGGCCAAAAACCCAGGCTTGCTGCACGAAGTTATCCGTAGGCACCAGAGCGATCGCTGCGCTGGCCAGGGTCAATCCACTGAACGCCGAACCCAGTAGGAACATGCGCCACCAGGTCGGTTGTGCCTGGCGCTCTGGCATGGCCACGTCAAATGCCGCGACCTGGATCACCCGCAAGGCAACCAGCGCCATCAACCAGACCATCCAGACACTGATCTGAACGTAGCGCTGCGGGCTCCAGAGCAACCAGGCACAGACCAGGCCGTTAAGCAGCATGAACAGCGTTGGCAGCAGCGATCCCTGATACAACAAGCGGGTGCGCTCAACGGCCAACTGAGTGGCAAATTGCTTTCGAATGCTCCGACGTGCCTCCTGAGGGACGCTCGCGGAGCCTGAACCGAGGGTCATAGGCAGTATTCTTGTAATGGTGAGCCTTAAACGTGGCACGGAGCATACACAAGCATCGACCACTACCAAACTGCTCTGCGCGATAAATATTCGCCAACCGGGTGCAGGTGCCATCACCATGGCGACCGCTCAAGCCCGCGGGCCAAGGCCTGTACGCAATCACCCGCGGATCGTCACCCCGACGGATTTTCTACGCCAGGTTTGCCCCTGACTCCCCTGCCCCCTAGAATGGCCGGATGCGCGATGATCTCTCTCTCCTGTTGAACTCCCTCAACGATGCCCAACGTCAGGCCGTAGCGGCCCCGGTTGGCCGTCAGTTGGTCCTGGCCGGTGCCGGCTCCGGTAAAACCCGTGTGCTGGTGCATCGCATCGCCTGGTTGATCCAGGTTGAGCAGGCCTCACCGCATTCGATCCTGTCGGTGACCTTCACCAACAAGGCTGCCGCCGAAATGCGCCAGCGTATCGAACAACTGATGGGTATCAACCCGGCAGGCATGTGGGTGGGCACCTTCCACGGCCTGGCCCATCGCCTGTTACGGGCGCACTGGCAAGAGGCCGGGCTGAACCAGAATTTCCAGATTCTCGACAGCGACGATCAGCAACGCCTGGTCAAGCGCGTGATCCGCGAACTGGGCCTGGATGAACAGCGCTGGCCTGCACGTCAGGCGCAGTGGTTCATCAATGGCCAGAAAGACGAAGGCCTGCGCCCACAGCATATTCAAGCCAGCGGCGACCTGTTCCTGGGCACCATGCGCAGCATCTATGAAGCCTACGAGGCGGCCTGCCAGCGCGCCGGCGTCATCGACTTCTCTGAACTGCTGCTGCGCGCCCTGGACCTCTGGCGCGACCACCCCGGCCTGCTGGAGCATTACCAGCGCCGCTTCCGCCACCTGCTGGTGGACGAGTTCCAGGACACCAACGCCGTGCAGTATGCCTGGCTGAGACTACTGGCCAAGGGTGGCGACAGCCTGATGGTGGTCGGTGACGACGATCAGTCCATTTACGGCTGGCGCGGCGCCAAGATCGAGAATATCCACCAGTACACCAGCGACTTCCCGGACGCCGAATTGATCCGCCTGGAGCAGAACTACCGCTCCACCGCCGGGATCCTCAAAGCCGCGAACGCCCTGATCGCCAATAACAGCGGGCGCCTGGGCAAAGAGCTGTGGACCGACGGTGGCGATGGTGAGCCGCTGAGCCTGTACGCCGCCTTCAACGAACACGACGAAGCACGCTACGTGGTGGAAACCATTGAAAGCGTGCTCAAGACCGGTGCGGCGCGTAACGATATCGCCATCCTTTACCGCTCCAACGCCCAGTCGCGGGTGCTCGAAGAAGCCCTGCTGCGCGAGCGCATTCCCTATCGTATCTACGGCGGTCAACGCTTCTTCGAGCGCGCCGAGATCAAGAACGCCATGGCGTACTTGCGACTGCTCGAAGGCCGTGGCAACGATGCGGCACTGGAACGGGTAATCAATGTGCCACCCCGTGGCATCGGTGAGAAAACCGTCGAAGCCATTCGTGAGCATGCTCGCCATGCCCAGGTCTCGATGTGGGAAGCCGTGACCCTGTTGATCGCCAACAAGGGCCTCAAGGGCCGCGCAGCCAGCGCGCTGAGCGCCTTTATCGAACTGATCGAGAACCTGGCGGCCAAGGTGCTGGAAATGCCGCTGCACCTGATGACTCAGACGGTGATCGAGCAATCCGGGCTGATCGTCTATCACCAGGAAGAAAAAGGTGAGAAAGGCCAGGCACGGGTAGAAAACCTTGAGGAACTGGTCAGCGCAGCGCGCAACTTTGAAACCAGCGAAGACGACGAAGACCTCTCGCCGCTTTCGGCATTCCTCGGCCATGCCTCGCTGGAAGCCGGTGAAGCCCAGGCCGATGAGCATGAAGACAGCATCCAGTTGATGACCCTGCACAGCGCCAAGGGCCTGGAATTCCCCTACGTGTTCCTGGTGGGCATGGAAGAAGGCCTGTTCCCGCACAAGATGAGCCTGGAGGAGCCAGGACGTCTCGAAGAGGAACGCCGTCTGGCCTATGTCGGCATTACCCGTGCCATGCAGCAACTGGTCATGACCTACGCAGAAACCCGCCGCCTGTATGGCAGTGAAACCTACAACAAGGTGTCACGTTTCGTACGCGAAATTCCGGCCGGGCTGATCCAGGAAGTGCGCTTGTCCAACAGCGTCAGCCGCCCGTTCGGCTCGGGCCAGAAGCAGAACTCGAGCAGCCTGTTCGGTAGCGCGAGCATCCCGCAAACGGCCTTCAACCTTGGCCAGCGGGTGCAGCACGCCGTGTTTGGCGAAGGCGTGATCCTGAACTTCGAAGGCGCCGGCGCGCAGGCACGGGTGCAGGTCAACTTCGCCGAAGGCAGCAAGTGGCTGATGCTTGGTTATGCCAAGCTGGAAGCAATCTAAGTCGAGTGTCTGAACGAAGGTAACGCAATGGGCTCGGGCTTCTTTTCCTCATGGACGTTCTGGGCCTTGCTGTCGGCGGCATTCGCCGCCCTGACGGCCATCTTCGCGAAAATCGGAATCAGCGGCATCAATTCGGATTTCGCCACCCTGCTGCGTACCGTGGTAGTACTGATCAGCCTTGCACTGATTCTCTATGCAACCGGGCAGTATCAGTCCCTCGGCTCTATTTCCGGCCGCAGCTACCTGTTCCTCATCCTTTCCGGGCTGGCTACCGGGGCGTCGTGGATCTGCTACTTCCGCGCCCTGCAGTTAGGCCAGGCCTCGCTGGTGGCTCCGGTGGACAAACTCAGCGTGGTACTGGTGGCCGTGCTGGGTGTCACCCTGTTGGGCGAGAGACTCGACTGGCGTCAATGGGCAGGCATCAGCCTGATCAGTGCCGGCGTGATCCTGCTGGCCTACCGTCGATAGCCACACGTGTCGAGATGTTAGCCAATTGTGTAACAGGCCAGAGCCAGGCATGAGGGCATAATCAAGCAAAAGCTGGAAACATTATGGTGCTGGTCATGCAGCCTACAACCTGTGCACCATGACGCGCGTGCAATCCACAAAACGGGAATTCCCATACTATGCAACGTTTTCTTAGCATCGCTCTAGCGCTGTGCATTGGCCTGACGATGAGCCTCGACGCCAATGCCAAACGCTTCGGCGGCGGCAAGAGCTCGGGCGCAGCACCGACCCATCAAACCCGCCAGGCCACCCCATCCACTCCGGCTGCCGCACCGGCAATGCCAGGTCGTGCACCTGCCGCTGCCAGCGGTGCCTCGCGCTGGCTCGGTCCATTGGCCGGTATCGCCGCCGGTGGCCTGCTGGCCTCGATGTTCATGGGTGATGGCTTCCAGGGGATGCAGTTCCTCGACATCATCATCATGGCGCTGATCGCCTTCCTGGCGTTCCGCTTCATTGCCGCCCGTCGTCGCAAGCAACAGCAGCCACAGATGGCGCCAGCAGGTCACGCACCATTCCAGCGTGAGGCCCACGAGCAACCGGCACAGCCACAGGTCTTCGGAGGTGCGCCAGCCGCGTCTGCCCGCCCAGTGATCAACGCACCAGCCTGGTTCAACGAGCAGAGCTTCCTGGCTGCGGCACGCAACCACTTCCAGTCGCTGCAGCAGCACTGGGACGCCAACGAGATGGACAAGATCGCCGAGTTCGTCACGCCACAAATGCTGCAGTTCCTGAAACAGGAACGTGCGGCCTTGGGCGATGGTTTCCAGTCCACCTACATCGATGACCTGAACGTGCAACTGGAAGGCGTCGATGATCGCGCAGACAAGACCATCGCGACCCTGACCTTCAGTGGCGTGTCGAAAACCTCGCGTTTCGACCAGGGTGAAGTGTTCAGCGAAAGCTGGAACATGGAGCGCGCCCAAGGCGAAAACCAGCCTTGGCTGGTCGCCGGGATCCGCCAGAACGGCTGATTTCAGGCATTGCACAAAAAACCCCGGGCCTGTCCCGGGGTTTTGCTTTTGCCAGATCGCGCTACTAGGGTATAACGCGCAGCGTGTCATCAAGGTAAGAGGATAAAGCCGTGGAAGAAGTGATTGAACAACTCCGTGAAGCCAATGAACCCGTGCCGGTTCCACTAGAGTTGCCCGATGAGGATCAACTGGTTGAGATCGAGGAGCAGTTGTTCATCAACATCCCCTTCGTCTTCAAAGAGTTCCTGCTGACCGTCAGTGATGTCGTGTATGGCAGCCTCGAACCGGTGACCGCAACTGATCCACAATCGCACACCTACCTGCCAGAAGTCGCCGCCAATGCCTGGGATGCCGGTGTGCCGCGCGACCTGATCCCCCTCTGTCAGGACGGCGATGATTACTACTGTGTCGAAGAAGACGGCACCGTGGTGCTATGGTCGGGCGAAGAAGAACTCGTCACCGAGGAAAGCTGGGAATCGGTCTGGCACTGGGCCCGGGATATCTGGCTGGAAAGCTGACCTGAACATCGCCGGATGCAGCAACGGTCCTCGGACATTCGTTTGACCTGCACAGGCAACGCCATCACCGTACCCTAACGGTGATGGCCATCATGATGTTCAAGGGTTTCGAGCAAAGCGACCTGCATCCGCGTATGCACCCGGATGAACCAGCGCCAAAGCAATCCGACCACCCCGGCAGCGACCACCGCGATCACCAGCAGCAATTCGCTGGTCGGCAGAATGCTGGCTGACAGGGCCGACAGCAGCAGGAAGATCACCAGCAGCGACAACAGCGGAATCACCTCGGCGATTACCCGTCGAACACGCTGGGTATGACGCCCTGCCATCTCCGGCTTCACGCCCATTTCTGCCAACAGCATCGAGAGCGCCTTGAGCTTGCGATAGGCCGCGATCAGGAACGGCAACGACAGCAGCAGGGCGGCCCCCCAGATCAAGGCCTTGTGTTGGCCTGCATCACTGATCCAGCCGCTCAACCAGGCGCTGATGCGCTGCGCGAAGTAACCGCCACTGAAGAAAATCGCAGCCACCAGGGCCAGATTGACCCCGACCTGCAACAGGATCCGCCTGATCATGGCAGCCAGCATCGCACCCTCGCCGTGTGGCTGGATACTGCGCAACCACTCACCGTATAGCGACAGTACTCGGCCCAGACGCTTCGGCATGACCTCGGCCAGCCTCTGTGACAACGGATCTGCACTGCGAATCAAATATGGCGTCAACAGCGTGGTAATTGCCGACACGGCCACCGCGACCGGGTAGAGGAAGTCACTGGTGACCTGCAGGGTGATCCCCAAGGCCGCGATGATGAAAGAAAACTCTCCGATCTGCGACAAGCCCATGCCCACGCGCAAGGACGTACGCCCATCGTTGCCCGCAATAAACGCGCCCATGCCGCAAGAAAGCATCTTGCCCAGTACCACTGCAACGGTAATCACCGCAATCGGCCAGGCATACTCAAGCAATACACCGGGATCGATCATCATGCCGATGGCAACGAAAAAAATGGCGCTGAACAAGTCGCGAACTGGCTCGATCAAGCGTTCTATTTTCAATAACTGCCGCGACTCGGCGATGATCGCGCCTATCAGGAATGCCCCCAGCACCATGCTGTACTCAAGCTTGACCACCAGCAGGCAAAACCCGAAACACAGCCCCAGCACTGTAATCAGCAGCATCTCGTTGCTTTCAAAGCGCGCCACATAGGCCAACACCCGCGGCACCAGGAGAATGCCGACAACCAACGCCACAATCATGAACAGCGACAACTTGCCGACCGTGGAAAACACTTCGCCGGAGCTGACTGTGCCGCTGACGGCGATACCCGACAGCAAGGCAATAATGCCGATGCCCAGGATGTCCTCGACAATCAGCACACCAAAAATCAACTGGGCGAAATGCTCGTTCTTCATCTTCAGGTCATTGAGCGCCTTCACAATGATCGTGGTCGAGGAGATCGCCAGGATCGCGCCGAGGAACAACGAATCCATGGTGCTCCAGCCAAACCAGCGGCCGATCTCAAAACCGATCCAGATCATCAGGACGATTTCCAGGAATGCGGCGATAAAGGCTGTTGCTCCGACCTTGAACAGCTTGCGCAGGCTGAACTCCAGGCCCAGACAGAACATCAGGAAAATCACCCCAAGCTCGGCCAGTGTCTTGATCGTGTCTTCGTCGTGAATCAACCCGAACGGCGGGGTGTAAGGACCGATGATGAATCCAGCAACGATGTAACCCAGGACCACCGGCTGCTTGAGTCGATGAAAAAGCACAGTAACGACCCCGGCGACCAGCATGATCACCGCCAGATCCTGAATAAAGCTGATGGCATGCATGGCGGATACCTCCTGAATACGTCCGAAAAACAACCCAGCCCCATCAGAGTGATCTGATTGAGCGGCAACTGTTTTATGCTCTATATGTAGGAATAACCCACCTTGCATGGGCTAACTGAGGTTAACACCCGCCACTGCATGAGGCTGGCGATGCAATATGTAGAAACAGATCGACAGGTTTGCCCGACCAAATGACCTGAAACGCGTGACGGCAAGGAGCCTGCCAGCGTCCCGTTTTTATGATGGGAATCGTAACGGGGAAAGAAGCGTCCGTTCAGGCGCCCCCCACTCAGCGCAACCTCACCGTGAGCACACTATGGAACCTGGAAACGCCCAGCTATCGATGACCGTCCTGATGACTCCGGACAAGGCCAATTTTTCTGGCAACGTACACGGCGGCACCCTGCTCAAGTACCTCGATGAAGTCGCCTATGCCTGTGCCAGCCGCTACGCTGGCCGCTATGTGGTGACACTCTCGGTTGATCAGGTGATTTTCCGCGAGCCGGTGCATGTCGGCGAATTGGTGACGTTCTTGGCCTCGGTCAACTACACCGGCACGACCTCCATGGAGGTGGGCATCAAAGTGGTCACTGAGAACATCCGCGAGCGCTCAGTACGCCACAGTAATAGCTGCTTCTTCACCATGGTCGCCGTCGACGACGACCGCAAGCCCGTGCCTGTACCGCCACGTCAGCCAGAAACCAGCGAAGAAAAGCGCCGTTTCCTGCAAGGAAAGCAGCGCCGCTTGATTCGCCAGGAGCTGGAAAAGCGTTACCAGGAGCTCAAGGCCGACGCCCTTTAAAACGCCAGGCGCTGCGCCTCAAAACGCAGCCGTGGATGCACAATACGATCCTGGGCCCGCACCAGCTCCAGTTCATAGCTGCCGCAGGCCTGGGTTTCCAGCAGTACTTCATGCACGGCTGCGGCGCTGTACTCGAACGCCGCCACCCAACTGTCGCCCAGCAGCAGTCGGGCCAGGAACAACCCAGCAGTGAGGTCACCCACACCCACTGGCTGGCGCGGAAAGGCCAGTAGCGGACGACGCAGGTGCCAGCTGCCTTCGGCGGTCACCAGCAACATCTCAAAGTCATTGGCGTGCCGGTCAGGATAGGCCAGGTGCTTGACCAGTACCGCCTTCGGCCCACGGCTCAGCAGTGAGCGTGCCATCGCGACGCAATCGTCGAGCGACTCCGCGCGACGACCGCAAAAGCTGTCCAGTTCAAGCTGATTCGGACACAACACATCGGCCGCCGCCAGGGCCTCTTCTCGTAGGAAGTCACTGACTTCTTCCGGCACGATGCAACCTTTTTCCGCGTGCCCCATCACCGGATCACACAGGTACAGCGCTGCCGGGTTTGCAGCCTTGATCTGTGCAACAACCGCAAGAATCGCGCGACCTTGGGCCGCACTGCCGAGGTAACCGGACAGCACCGCATCGCAATTGCCCAATTCACCGATCGTCGCGATTCCGTTCACCAGTGCAGGAATTTGCGCTGGCGCAAGCACTTCCCCAGTCCACTGGCCATACTGTGTGTGGTTGGAAAACTGTACGGTATTGAGTGGCCAGACGTTGACCCCGACGCGCTGCATGGGGAAAACCGCAGCACTGTTGCCGGCGTGACCGAAAACCACATGAGACTGGATAGCAAGCAGGTGTGGCGTACGTTTCATGCAAGGCTTCCGATGCGTTGTGAGGGAGACAAGGCGCGCAGTATGGCGCTAAATACTACCTGTACGACAGCGCTGGGAGGCGGTTAAGCTGAGTACATCTCGTTGGAGCCTATGTAATGTTGACCCTCGAAAATCTCTCCGTTCTGATGCTGCTGGCTACCGTCGGTGCTTGGCTTTGGCATAACCACGGGCTGCGTGAAAAAGCGCTGGAAAGGGTCAAACAGCATTGCGCCAAGCTCGACCTGGAACTGCTCGACGGCAACGTCGCGCTCAAACGTATCGCGTTTATCCGTGATGCCAATGGCAGAAAGCGTCTGGCCCGTGTGTATAACTTTGAATTCACGGTAACCGGTGAGCAGCGCCACCCCGGCACGATCACTCAGTTCGGCGCACACGCCATGCAAATCGAGCTGGCGCCCTACCCATTCGAGATCAAGCCAGTGCAACACCATGACAATGTGATTGAGATGAAGCAGTGGCGCCAGGAGCACAACCGCTGGCACAACTGATCAACACTGGCATGCCGCCATGCCTTGTTGCAGCGCTTCGGCATCCTGGGCCTGAGCAAAGATCAACTCGATACGTGAATCACGCCGCCAGTTGCTCGATTGCCAGGCCAGGGCTTTACCCTCCAACGCATTAGCGGACTGCCAACCTTCCGGGCTGTGGATAACCAGTTTGGCGCGACGCCATGCCAGCCCCGCAAGAAACGCCTCTATGCGCTGCGCATCGAGCAACTGACTCGGGTGCCAGCGCCAGCCGATACTCCAGCCGTCAGTTGATTGATGGTGCAGGCAGATCGGCTCGGATGGACTTGTCCACAGAGCGCCGAGTGGCGCGACACCGTCAGGCAACGCAGAATTATCCACAGCCGGCTTATCCACAAGTGCGGTGGACTGCTTCGGCAACTCATCCAGAGGTAACCGACCCTGCTCCGTCCAATAACACCGCACGGCGGGTAATCGGGAGGTTATCCACACCCGTTTTTCACTATCCACAGCCTCGGCTTTGTTCAGCACCAACAATCCCGCATCAACCAATGCGGCTTGCTGACTGTCCGCTAACGACTGACCGGCGGCCAACACCTGGGCATCCAGCACCATCACCAAGGGCTGCACATCCAGCACACCCTGCCATGGCGGCTGGCGCAGTTGCGCCAGGAGCTGCGCCGGATGACCAAGCCCTGAGGGCTCGATAAACAAGCGGTCTGGCCTGGATTTGCGCAACAACCGGCCCAGACCAACCTGGAACGGTGCACCGTTTACACAACACAGGCAGCCTCCAGCCACCTCGCCCATGGCAATGCCGTCATCTGCAGTACTGAGCAGCGCCGCATCCAGGCCGATCTGGCCGAACTCATTGATCAACACCGCCCAGCGCTCAGAGGCTGGACGGTGAGCCATCAAGTGGCGAATCAGACTGGTCTTGCCGGCACCCAAGGGCCCGGCAATCACGTGGGTAGGTATGTTCTGTAGCATCGTCATCAACAGGCCTGGTAGATCGCACACTATGCGCTGGAGTCAGGCCATCCAGTCAAGGCTAAGGATCAAGCGACGCTCACCGTTGGCCAATGCTGGCGACCTGTGGATAAGCCCGCTGCCTTCATTACCCAGCCACTTCTCCCCTTTTAGCAAGGCGACAGCACCGCAGGCCAACTGGCGTACCCGCGAAGGTTCAACCTCTGCCGGTAGCGGCTGGACTCGTTTATCCACAGCCTCTTCCAGCCATTCGCTGCCAGGGCCGGCATAGGTCGTGAGCAATCGCAGGGGCACGTGATCGACATGCCAACGCGGGCACATGGCGTTATCCAGTACCGTGAGACGCACCCCAACCCGACGCGCATCCAGCAGGCAGGCATAAGCACTGACCAACCAGGCCACATCGGCGACGAAGCCATCATAGCCCGCCAGATCGGCATAACCTCGGGCCAATGTGGGCAATACCGGCAGTTGCCCGTCGTCACCCAACTCCAAGGTGAACGACTCTGCCAATGGCTGGTTCAACGACAACAACAGGCTGGCAAAATCGGCGACCTGTACAGGCAACTGCCGCTCCCAAGCGGCCAGATTGACCCCGTCCTGCAGGGCTTCAGCCAGTACCTGAGGTGATTCGCCGAGTACCTGGCGCGGCGTGTTACGAGGCTTCATGGCCAGCATCAGGCGGCTTCCTCTTCGTACCATGAGCCAAACGGATCCGGTAGCTGGCTCCAGACCTCTTCACCCTGCGCCATTTCGGTGTCACTCAACAAACAGGCCGCCAGTTCAGCGTCGAGCCTGGCGAAATCAATATGCTGGCCGATGAATACCAGTTCTTGCCGGCAATCACCGCACGCGCTGTTCCAATGCTTGAGGATTGCCGCCTGACTGTCCTGATCCTGCGGCCAATGCTCGCGAGGTACAAAGCGCCACCAACGACCGGCGAATCCGTGTCGAACCATACCACCTGCCTGAGACCAGCTACCGGCATCACTCAGTTTGCTGGCCAGCCAGAAAAAGCCCTTGGAACGTAGCAGCCGCCCATTCATCCAGGGGCTGTGGATAAAGTCGAAAAAGCGCTGCGGATGCAACGGACGCCGGGCCTGCCAGGCCCATGAGGCAATACCGTATTCCTCGGTTTCTGGCACATGGGTGCCGCGCAGCTCCTGAAGCCAACCGGGCGCCTGCGCGGCCTTGTCGAAGTCGAACAAGCCGGTGTTGAGGATCTGCTTCAGCGGCACCTGTCCCATAACCATCGGAACAATCTGCGCGTGAGCGTTAAGGCTACGCAGGATTGCCATTAACTCGTCACGGCTGTGGCTACCGACCAGATCGATCTTGCTGACCAGAATCACATCAGCGAACTCCACCTGTTCGATCAACAGGTCACTGATCGAACGCTCATCCTCCTCGCCAAGGGTTTCGCCACGACTCGCCAAGCTTTCCGCGGCCTGATAGTCACTCAGGAAATTCAAACCATCGACTACCGTGACCATGGTATCGAGCCGCGCCTGATCGGCCAGGCTACGGCCTTGGTCATCACGGAAGGTAAAGGTTTCAGCCACGGGGAGCGGTTCTGAAATGCCGGTCGACTCAATCAGCAGGTAGTCGAAGCGGCCTTCTCGAGCCAGTCGCCCGACTTCCTCAAGCAGGTCTTCACGCAGGGTGCAGCAGATGCAACCGTTGCTCATCTCGACCAGCTTTTCCTCGGCTCGGTTCAAGCTGACATTGCGTTGCACCTCGCTGGCATCGATGTTGATCTCACTCATATCGTTGACGATCACTGCCACCCGAAGGTTCTCGCGATTTTGCAGCACATGGTTGAGCAGCGTGCTCTTGCCCGCGCCAAGAAAGCCGGAGAGCACAGTAACGGGGAGACGGTCGGGCATGGTGAGGTCCTCATCGGGGCAGCATTCGATAGATGCTTTACGTCATGTTATATTATAACGATGCACGTATTCCAAGCTGCTTCGCAAGTACACGACCGCTAACCACCTCAAGGAAGTCTTAATGAATCAACCGTGGGCTTGGCTTGTTTGTCTTGTTGCACTCGCCCCGCAGGCTCTCGCGCAGGCACTGCCCAGCGACACGTTGGCGCACTGCACGCGCAGTGCAAACCTGCTGGCCTGCAAGGATCTCGTGGGCAACTACTACAGTGTGCAAACCAACGGCAGCGCCGTGTATTTGCGCGGATACGAGATAGAGGGCAAACGTCGCTGGGCACAGACCAGCAACCGCTACGGTCAACTGACCTTCTTTACCGGGCTGGCCAGTGATGGTGAAGCCTGGGTTGGCTACAGCCGTCGAGTCGGTTGGACCACGATCAATCGCGTATCAAGTTCCAGCGGACAGCGCTTTGGTGTGCGCTGCAGTCGGGTAGGCGGTTGCCAGTAATCCTAGCAGCCTTGTGGATATAAGCATTGTTATAATATAACAATGCACTTTTCCGCCATGATGAACATTCCATGACAGCCTTGACCCTCCCTGACATCGCCACTCAGGCGCTTCACCAGCCACTACCGCTGAACTGGGTAGGCATGTGCGGCATTGCCTTACCTGTGTCGTTCAACGCTCAACGACTACGCGCCAGCGCCGATGCGGGCGTCAGCCTGGATGATGGCGAATCGCGCGGAATACACATGTCGCGCTTGTACCTGGCATTGGAAGCACTGGAGCAAGAAGAACTCTGCCCTGCGTTGATCCATCAGGTGCTTGAGCAGTTTCTTGAGAGCCACAGCGGCCTCTCTGACAGTGCCTACCTGCGCCTGCACTTTGAAGTCATGTTGAAGCAGCCCGCATTGGTCAGCCCACTGGCAGGCTGGAAAGCCTATCCAGTGGAGCTCACTGCTCGACTTGAACAGGGAGTGTTCCACGTGGAACTAAATCTGCACGTGAGCTATTCCTCAACGTGCCCGTGCTCGGCAGCACTCGCAAGGCAACTGATTCAGCAGCAGTTTCTAAGTGATTTCGCTAACCAACCGCTCAGCCATGAAGCGCTGCTCTCCTGGCTGGGTAGTGCCTCTGGCATCGTTGCCACACCACACAGCCAACGCAGCCTGGCAACGTTGCAAGTACGCTTGAAGCAAGACGTCAGTGCGTTTCCCATCGTCGCACTGATTGATCACGCCGAAGGGGCATTGGGTACGGCTGTGCAGACCGCAGTGAAGCGCGCCGATGAGCAGGCTTTCGCACTGGCCAATGGACAGAACCTGATGTTCTGCGAAGACGCGGTGCGTCGATTGCACGTGGCACTCAGACGCCATGCCTGGATCGATGGGTTCAGCCTGCAGGTAGAACATGCCGAAAGCCTGCATGCCCATGATGCAGTCGCCCGCAGCCAGTGGCAGTGGTAATACCTTGGGAAGGGAGAGACAGACATGATTCGCAAAAACCCCAGCGGTGATCTACCCGTGATCGCCGAGTCCGCCTATGTCGATAAAACTGCAATCATTTGCGGCAAGGTGATCATCGCCGAGAACGTTTTCGTTGGGCCTTATGCGGTCATTCGGGCCGATGAAGTGGACAGCAATGGCGCCATGAAACCGATCACCATTGGTGCCAACTCAAACATTCAGGACGGTGTCGTCATCCATTCTAAATCGGGGGCTGCCGTCACCATCGGTGAGTTCACGTCTATCGCCCACCGCTCTATCGTCCATGGCCCCTGCCGTGTGGGCGATCGAGTGTTCATCGGCTTCAACAGCGTACTGTTCAACTGCACCGTGGGCGACGGCAGCGTCGTACGGCACAACTCGGTGGTCGATGGCTGCAACCTTCCGGCGCAATTCTATGTGCCATCGACTACACGAATTGGCGCCAACACTGACCTCTCGCAGTTTCCCCCGGTGAGTGTCAGCGCCTCGGAGTTTTCCGAAGACGTAGCCCGTACCAACGTTGACCTGGTACGGGGCTACAAGGCGCTGCAGAACGAATTCTAGGTACGTGGTTTGACGGTACCGCAATCGCTGCCGAGCCAGACCGCACGGGTTTCCATACTGCCCTGCTGCTGGGTTCCGGAGGCATTGAAGGTGCCGTTGACCTTGGTCAGGAACTCGCGGTCACTGAGGAATTGAGCCTGCCCGGCCCCTTGGGCTTTGGGGCAGCTAAAACGGAACTTCCAGACATTGCCGTTGCGCTCGGTGATCTCCTGGCGGCAACCGGACTTGGGGTCCTGCAAGGGGATGTTGTCGCTATTGACCTGCTCCTGTGTGAGACAAGAACGCACGCCATTGCCCGCGACAGTGACCCCTTGCTTGGCCAACACCTGCTCCATCATGGCACGCTGCTCGGGCGGCAGGTTCTTCAATTGGCCGAGCATGAACTGCATATCCGGCAACGGCTTGCCATCAACCTGCATGTTGCTGGTGGTCAACTCCCACAGGCCTGGCTGCAACATCTGTGCATTCACCAACGGGCTCGCCAACCCGAAGACCAGCGCCAACATCGGCAGACGAATCTTCATCTAGTCACTCCTCGAAACGCCGGCGTCAGGCCGGAACATGGTTTAGACGCTGTTTTACGCTTTCGGTTGCAAGTACTGCCCAGAACATGGTCTGGTAGAGGCATGCCAGCGGACAGCAGGATGTGTATGGATTACCACAGCCCCTACTTCTTCGGTTACCTCATCGGCCTGGTCCACCTGCTGGGCGTAGTGGCCGCCCTCCATGCCGTGGCCAGTGTCCGCACTGCGCAGGGTGCAATCGCCTGGGCCCTGTCGCTGTTGTTCATACCCTACCTGACACTGATTCCTTACCTGGTGTTTGGCAGCCGAACCTTCGACGCGTACATCAAAGCACGACGTCAGGCCAACCGCGAGATGCACCTGGCCATCACTGACCTTAACTGGCGCCCATGGGTAGAAGAAGCGTTAGCTGCGCGTAACTCCAGCTCCTACGCCGCCTTGCGCGCATTGCCGAAACTCGGTCGCATGCCTTGCCTGGCGAACAACAAAGTCAGATTGCTGATCGATGGCAAGGCCACCTTCAGCGCCATCCTTGGCGCCATTGCCCAGGCCAGAAACACAGTGCTGGTACAGTTTTTCATCATCCATGACGATGAGCTGGGCCGGCGGCTGCAAACATTGCTACTGGAGAAAGCCGCTGAAGGCGTGAAGATCTATGTGCTGTACGACAGTGTCGGCAGCCATGCCCTGCCCTCGGCATACTGCCAGACACTACGTGAAGGCGGTGTTGAGGTACGTGCCTTCAGCACCCGTCGTGGCTGGTTCAATCGCTTCCAGGTCAACTTCCGTAACCACCGAAAAATCGTCGTTGTCGACGGCCTGCAAGGCTTCGTCGGCGGGCACAACGTCGGCGATGAATACCTGGGGAGTAACCCAAGGCTGTCGCCGTGGCGCGATACCCACGTACAGGTCAGTGGCCCTGTGCTGGCCTGCCTGCAGGAGTCCTTTGCTGAAGACTGGTTCTGGGCAGCACGGCAGTTGCCACCACTGATCCTGCCAGATGAGTATCCCGACGACGGTGTGCTCTGCCAGGTACTGGCCAGCGGGCCAGCCGATCCTCAGGAAACCTGCTCGCTGTTCTTCATCGAGGCCATTCATTCGGCCCGGGAGCGGCTGTGGATCACCAGCCCTTACTTCATTCCGGATGAGGCCATCTTCGCCGCGCTGCGGCTGGCCGTTATGCGTGGGGTCGACGTGCGTATCCTGTTGCCCTCACGCCCCGACCATCGGATCGTCTATGCCGCTTCCAGCCTGTTTGCCTTTGAGGCCGTGCGTGCCGGCGTGCGCATCTTTCGCTACCAACCCGGGTTCCTGCATCAGAAGGTCGTACTCGTCGATGATGAGGTCAGCGCTATCGGCAGCGCCAACCTGGATAACCGCTCCTTCCGCCTGAACTTCGAAATCATGCTGCTGACTGTCGACAGGGCCTTTGCCGATCAGGTCGAAGCCATGCTCAAACAGGACTTCGACCACGCTCGAGAAATCACCGCCGAGGACAGCCGCGATACCCATCGGCTGCAGTTACTGGGGATGCGTATTGCCAGGCTGATATCCCCCATCCTCTAGTAACGAGGCATCGTCAGCGATAAAGATCCGCCCGGGTCCAGGGCAAGGTGTGGCTGCCGTCAGCCAGTGGCTTTACCGCGAGAATCTGGTGCAGGTTGATCCAGCCCTTGGCGAAGGCGTATGAACAACCGGCCAAGTACAATCGCCAGATTCTCAGTGCGCGTTCAGGCACCAGCCGTCCCGCGTCATCAAGCTTCGCTTCCAGTCGATCACTCCAGAAGCGCAATGTCCGGGCATAGTGCAAACGCAGGCTTTCCACATCGACCACCTCTAGCCCGGCATCGCTGATGTAAGCACTGATCATCGACAAGTGCGGCAGTTCACCATGGGGGAACACATAACGGTCAATGAACTCACCTGCCCCCCGCCCTACTGGCCGACCATCAATATGTTTGGCGGTGATGCCGTGGTTCATCACCAGGCCGCCTTCACGCACAGCACCAAACAGGCGCTCGCAGTACAACGCCAGGTTGGCATGGCCAACATGCTCGAACATGCCGACACTCACCACCTTGTCGAAACGGCCATCCTGCGGCAGATCTCGGTAGTCGAGGATTTGTAGATCAACCTGCTGCTCCAGACCTTCCGCCTTGACCCGTTCCCGGCCAAGCTTGAGTTGCTCCTTGCTCAAGGTGATCCCCATGACCCTGGCACCGAACTCACGGGCGGCGAACCGCGCCAGACCACCCCAACCACAACCGACATCCAGCAGGTAGTCACCGCGCTGTAACCGTAGCTTGCGACACAGATGCTCAAGTTTGTTCTGCTGGGCCTGTTCAAGGGTTTCACTACCCGTCTTGAAGTAGGCGCAGGAGTACACCATTTCCTGGTCCAGCCAGAGCTGATAGAAATCGTTGGACAGGTCGTAGTGGTAGGAAATATCAGCCGCGTCAGTGGTCTTATCATGCGCAACACGCTGCGGTTGCGGCCCGTCATCCTCCTGAAGCAGTGCCTGACTCAGTTCGTCACACAACTGGATGACCTCGTTGATGCTGCCCTCCAGCTCCAGCTTGCCCTCAACAAATGCCGACCCCAAATCATCAAGGCTAGGACGGGTAAGCTGACTGATCAGCTGTGGATCCTTCACCACAATGGTGACGTTTGGCCTGGGCCCCAGATCGAAGTGGAGACCGTTCCAAAACTTGAGACGAAGTGGCAGCTGTAGGTTTTGCAGCGCCGCTGGAAGTTGCGCAAGCATGAAAAAACCTCCCGTGTTCTTAGGACGTCACGAGGAAAAGGGTAGTTCATCTGCGGAAACTTTCTGCACAAGCACACACCGCAGATTGTATACAATCAGTTGATCACGGACTAATCTTGCGCCCATTGTCGATACCTCATCCTGGAGTACAGCAATGAAAAGCTACGATGTCGTGATCATTGGCGGTGGGCCTGGCGGCTACAACGCTGCCATCCGAGCCGGGCAACTAGGCCTGAGCGTCGCCTGCGTGGAAGGACGTTCAACGCTGGGCGGCACGTGCCTGAATGTCGGCTGCATGCCGTCAAAGGCACTGTTGCATGCTTCGGAACTCTATGACGCCGCCAACAATGGTGAACTGGCCACATTGGGTATCGAGGTGAAACCGACCTTGAACCTTGCCCAGATGATGAAGCAAAAAGATGACAGCGTTACCGGCCTGACCAAGGGCATTGAGTACCTGTTCCGCAAGAACAAGGTCGACTGGATCAAGGGCTGGGGGCGTCTCGACGGTGTCGGCAAGGTCAAGGTAACCGACGAGCAAGGGACCGTCAGCGAGCTGCAGGCCAAGGACATTGTCATTGCCACGGGTTCCGAACCCACGCCGCTGCCAGGGGTGACCCTTGATCACCAACGTATCATCGACTCCACCGGCGCCCTCTCCCTGGCTGAAGTCCCCAAGCACCTGGTCGTGATCGGAGCGGGAGTCATCGGCCTGGAGCTGGGTTCGGTATGGCGTCGCCTCGGCAGTCAGGTCACGGTCGTCGAGTACCTGGATCGCATCTGCCCAGGCACTGATGAAGAAGCCGCGAAAACCCTGCAACGCTCACTGGCCAAGCAAGGCATGACGTTCAAGCTGGGCACCAAGGTCACCCAAGCCAGTGTCGTCGGGAACAACGTACAACTGACCCTGGAACCTGCCGCTGGCGGCGCCGCCGAATCGCTGGAAGCCGACTATGTGCTGGTGGCCATCGGTCGTCGCCCGTATACCCAAGGGCTAGGCCTGGAGACAGTCGGCCTGGAAACCGACAAGCGTGGCATGCTCGCCAATGAGGGCCACCGCTCGACAGTTCCCGGTATCTGGGTCATCGGCGACGTCACCTCGGGGCCGATGCTGGCGCACAAGGCCGAAGACGAAGCGATCGCCTGTATCGAACGCATTGCCGGCAAGGCGCATGAAGTCAATTACGGGCTGATCCCCGGGGTTATCTACACCCGCCCGGAGCTGGCCAGCGTCGGCAAGACCGAAGAGCAACTCAAGGCCGAAGGCCGGGCCTACAAGGTTGGCAAGTTCCCGTTCACCGCCAACAGCCGGGCCAAGATCAACCATGAGACCGAAGGGTTCGCCAAGGTGCTCGCGGACGCCAACACCGACGAAGTCCTTGGTGTGCATCTGGTTGGCCCAAGCGTCAGCGAGATGATCGGGGAGTACTGCGTGGCCATGGAGTTCAGCGCCTCGGCCGAAGACATTGCCCTCACCTGCCACCCGCACCCGACCCGCTCCGAAGCCCTGCGCCAGGCGGCCATGAACGTCGAAGGCATGGCCATGCAGATTTGACCTCAGTCTGCCTGCACACCTGACCTGCGAGCCTGCGGCGCGACCCGCCGCAGGTTCAGTAACAGATGAGCAAACAACCCGAAAATCAGCCCCCAGAAAGCTGCCGACAGGCCAAGAAAAGACATCCCGGATGCCGTCACCAGAAAGGTGATCAGTGCAGCCTCACGGTCAGCCGGCACACTCATCGCTCCGGCAAGCGCACCGCCAATCGCACCGAACAGCGCCAGCCCGGCCAGGGCTGCGATCAGAGCGGCGGGAAAGGCACTGAACAACGACACCAATGTCGCGCCGAACACGCCCAGCAGCAAATACAGTGCACCGCCGCAAACACCCGCCCAGTAGCGCCTATGTGGGTCATCATGAGATTCACGACCAGTGCAGATCGCCGCCGTGATCGCCGCCAGGTTAAGACCATGGCAACCAAAGGGCGCCAACAAGAGGCTGGTGAACGCACTGCTGCTGATGATCGGGCTGGCTGCTGTGGCATAACCGTCATTACGCAGCACGACAACACCCGGCACGAACTGCCCGGTCAGTGCGACCATCACCAGCGGCAAGCTGATACTCAGCACCGCGTTCCAGCTGAATTCCGGCAGGGTCAAGACGGGCGTTGCCAGGCCAATGACCAACGCCGAACTTTTCAACTCGCCATTGCCCAGAGACAAGCTCACACCACAGATCAGTACTGCCAATACTGCGTAGCGCGGGGCCAGGCGCTTGAACAGCAGGTAGGTGACAAACATCGTCAAGACCAGCACGGGTTGCGCTTTCACCGACAGGAACAGGCCTGTGCCGAAACTGAACAGGATGCCGGCCAGCATGGCCGCCGAGATGGCTGACGGTAGCTTGCTGACAATCCGGTCAAACGCTCCGGACACCCCTACACCCAGGATGATCAGGTTGGCGACGATGTAGGCACCCACCGCTTCAGCGAAGCCGATGTTGGGAAGCAGCGCCACCAGCAACGCGGAACCGGGCGCTGACCAGGCGATCACGACCGGGACTTTGTAGCGCAGGCTGAGGACCACCCCAAGCAGACCACTGCCAATGGAAATGGCCCAGACCCAGGAAGACAATTCGGCCGCCGACAGCTGTGCGCTGTGGGCGGCCTGAAAGACGATCACCAGTGGCCCGGCATAAGAGATCAGTGTGGCGATCAGGCCGGCAACGAGGGCAGACACAGAAAAGTCGTGGAGCAGATGCTTCATCGGACCACCATAGGCTTGTGCTTGTCTCAACGCAGATCGCCGGCAAGAGCGACCCGTGCATCAATGGTATGAACCACTGATGCACAGTCCGCCCTTGCCGGCGACAAACCGAGCGCGTTACTTAGGCATCCTGCAAAGCACGCGGACGATTGCTGCGCAGCTCAAAGGCTGGCTGCGGCGCGGCCTGCAACTGGAAGTCAAAGTCCATCTCGGCAAAGCGTCCTTCGACACCACGGGCATCAGCTGCTGCAGCATCCTCGACGAAGCGCAGCTCGCCGACCAGCCCATCACGGGTGGCGTAGGCGAAATCATCCCACAGGTACTGATCACCGGACAGGTTGATCTGAGTAGTCAGGTGGCGATGACCCGGTGCGGAGATAAAGAAGTGCACATGCGCTGGGCGATTGCCATGGCGGCCCAATTGGTCAAGCAGCTCCTGGGTTGGACCGTCCGCTGGGCAGCCATAGCCCGACGGCACGATGCTGCGCGCACGGTAGCGACCTTCTGCGTCGGTGATGATCCGACGACGCAGGTTGTAGTTCGACTGTGTGCTGTCGAAGTACGAGTAAGTACCCTGCGTGTTGGCATGCCACAGGTCGACTACCGCACCGGCTACCGGTTGGCCATGCTCATCCAGTACCCGCCCTTGCAGGAACATTACGGTGCCAGCATCCAGGCCATCGTCCATCCGCACTTCACCTTCGGCCAATGGCGCACCGGCTACGTACAGAGGCCCTTCAATGGTCCGCGGCGTTCCACCGGACAAACCGGCCTGTTCATCCTGAGCATCCAGTTGCAAGTCCAGGTAGTGCTCCAGGCCAAGACCGGCCACCAGCAAACCGGCTTCCTGACGGGCGCCCAGGCGATTGAGGTAATCCACCGCCTTCCAGAACTCATCCGGGGTCACCTCCAGGTCTTCGATGACCCGGGCAACATCGTTGATGATGCGATTGATCAGCGTCTTCAGGCGCGGATTGCCGTCCTGGTTGAGCAGGCCACTGGCTTCCTCGAAGAATTTCTGGACATCGGCAGTGTGAGCGATCTTCACGGTCATGATTGGCTACCTCGAATTGTTGTTATCAGTAATCAGCGATCAACGGTCATCGGAATGGATCGACGAGGGATGCCGGCACAGGCCGTCAATCTCGATATCCATGTAGGGGAACAGCGGCAGTTGCATCAGGGTGTCGTGCAGCGCTTCGACACTGGGCAGGTCAAAGACGCTGTAGTTGGCGTAATGCCCGGCGATACGCCACAGGTGTCGCCAGATACCCTCGTGCTGCAGGCGCTGGGCCAGCGCCTTTTCATCAGCCTTGAGCCGGGCAGCCTGGGCCGGGTCCATGTCGAGGGGCAATTTCACGGTCATTTTTACGTGGAACAACATGTGGGCTCTCCTATCTCAGCGGCGGCTGAAGAACGCCAGGCGCTCTTCATCCAGAGTCAGGCCCAGGCCTGGGGTGCGCGGAACGTGCAAGGCGAAATCGCGGTACACCGGGGCCTCGACGACGATCTCTTCGGTCAACAGCAACGGCCCGAACAGTTCGGTGTGCCAGGTCAACGCGTTCAACGTAATAAAGGCATGGGCCGAGGCCAGGGTGCCGATCGAGCCTTCGAGCATGGTTCCGCCATACAGGGCGATCCCGGCGGCTTCGGCGATTTGAGCAGTGCGCAACACCGCACGCGGCCCACCGTTCTTGGCGATCTTCAAGGCAAAGACACTGGCGGCACCGTCAGCAGCCAGGCTGAAGGCGTCCTCGACACTCTCGATGGATTCGTCTGCCATGATCGGAGCCGGGCTGCGCTGGTTCAGGCGTACCTGACCGGCGCGGTTGATGCGCGAGATCGGCTGCTCGATCAGGTCGATGCCGTTGTCACCCAACACCTGGCAGGCGCGAATCGCTTGAGACTCGTCCCAATACTGATTGACGTCGACCCGCACGCTGGCGCGCTCGCCCAAGGCCTGCTTGATCGCAATGACATGGCGCAGGTCGTGAGCCACTTCATTGGCGCCGATCTTCAGTTTGAAAATACGGTGGCGGCGCTGATCGAGCATCTGCTCGGCTTCGGCGATATCGCGGGCAGTGTCACCGCTGGCCAAGGTCCAGGCGACCTCCAGGCTGTCACGCACACGACCGCCCAACAGCTCGCTGACCGGCAGGCCCAGGCGTTTGCCCTGGGCATCGAGCAAGGCACTTTCAATACCCGACTTGGCGAAGGTATTGCCCTTGATCACCTTGTCCAGGCGCTGCATGGCACTGTTGATGTTGCTGGCATCCAGGCCAACCAACATCGGTGCAAAGTAGCGGTCGATGTTTTGCTTGATGCTTTCCGGGCTTTCATTGCCATACGCCAGACCACCAATGGTGGTGGACTCGCCCACGCCTTCAATGCCGTCAGAGCAGCGCAGGCGAATGATCACCAGGGTCTGCTGCTGCATGGTGTGCATGGCCAGCTTGTGCGGGCGGATAGTCGGCAGGTCGACAATGGTTGTCGAGATACGCTCGATCAAGGGGTAATTCATCAGGATTCTCCAGGGGTGCTCAACCGAGGTCACCGCCACCCACTGGCAACACCGTGCCAGTGATGTAAGAGGCTTCGTCGGAGGCGAGGAACAGAATCGCGCCGACCTGTTCGTCGAGGCTGCCGTAGCGTTTCATCAGGGTACTGTCGAGGGTCTGGTCGACGATCTGCTGGTACCAGCCCTGCTCCTGGGCGCTTTGCTCGGCGCTGTTGCGTGGCACACGACGAGGCGGGGCTTCAGTGCCGCCCGGAGCCGTAGCGTTGACCCGCACACCGCGTCCGGCAGTCTCAAAAGCCAGGCAAGCGGTCAGTGCATTGACCCCGCCCTTGGCCGCGCCGTAAGGCACGCGGTTGATACTGCGCGTGGCAATAGAGGAAACGTTGACGATCGCCCCATGCCCCTGCTCGAGCATGTAGGGCAGCGCTGCATGGCAGCACCACAGGGTCGGGAACAGCGAACGACGCACTTCGGCCTCGATCTGGTCGGCCTGGTAATGCTCGAACGGCTTGGCCCAGATGGTCCCACCGACGTTGTTGATCAGCACGTCGAGCCGACCAAAATGCTCCACAGCTGCCGCCATCACGCGCTGACATTCACCGTGCTGTTCCAGGTCAGCGGTGAGAGTCAACACGCCGTCGGCCTGCAGCTCATGCACCAGCTCCGAGCGGTCAACCGCGACCAGTAAGGCCCCCTCTTCCAGAAGGCGCTCGGAAAGGCGCCGACCGATACCCTGCGCCGCGCCGGTAACCAGCGCGACCTTGTTGTCGAATCTGTTGCCCATGACAACCTCGAATAAAAAAGAGCCGCCCGTACCCGCACGATGCGAACGGCTCCAAAAAAGGATCAGGCCGCGGATGCAGCGAATTTCTCGTAGTAGAAGTTCGCCGGGGTGATGCCCTGCTCACGGATGTACTGGCTGACCGCCTCGACCATGGGAGGCGGGCCGCACAGGTACACATCGACGTCACCGTCATTGAGGTGGCGTGGCTCGATGTGTTGGGTGACATAACCCTTCAGCGGGTGCTGGCTGTCGGGGTTGGCCACACAGGCACTGAAGGTGAAGTTGGGAATGCGCGCGGCAAAGTCTTCCAGGCGATCCAGCTCGACCAGGTCAAAATCGTTCGTGACCCCGTAGATCAGGTGCAGCGGATGCGCACTGCCCTCTTCGGCGATTTTTTCCAGCATTGCGGTGAACGGTGCCAACCCGGTACCACCGGCCAGCAACAGCAACGGACGACGGATCTCGCGCAGGTAGAAACTGCCCAGCGGACCGGCCAGGGTCATGCTGTCACCGGCCTTGGCCAGGCCGGTGAGGAAGCTGCTCATCAGCCCACCCGGCACGTTGCGGATCAGAAAACTGACTTCGCCATCCTTCTGCAATGAACTGAAGGAATAGGCCCGGGTCTGCTCGCTGCCCGGCACGCCAAGGTTGACGTACTGGCCCGGCAGAAAGGCCAGACGGCTCAACGACTCACCCTTGATCGACAGTGCAATGGTGCTGTCTGAAAGCTGGCGCACATTGCTGATGCTGGCCTGGTAGCTGGCCTGCTCGGTCTTGCACACCTGTGACGAGGCCGGTACGCGGATCACACAGTCGCTTTCGGCACGCATCTGACACGTCAGCACGTAACCCTGGGCCACTTCCTCTTCGCTCAAGGCATCTTCGATGTATTCCTGGCCCAAGTCGTAACGACCGGCCTCGGCAAAGCACTTACAGGTTCCGCAAGCGCCATCACGGCAGTCCAGCGGGATGTTGATACCCTGGCGATAGGCCGCATCGGCCACGGTTTCGCCGCCAGCGGCGTCAATGAAGCGGGTGACCCCGTCTTCGAAATTCAAGGCGATCTTGTGCATGGCACACCTCGTGAATCAGGCTGTTGCTCGAAAACCGGGTCAGATGTGGTAAATGTCGATGACCTGGCGTACGTAGTCGTTCTTCAACACCACTTTCTTGGCCTTGATCAGCGGGCGATCGCCACGCACATCAAGGGTGTAGAAGCTGGCGCCGAAGTAACTGTCCACGGTCTTGTAGCGGAAGCTCAGGGTGTGCCAGTTGAAGCGCAGGTGGCACAGCCCATCGCTCTGCTCAAGCAATTCGAGGTTGCTGATGTTGTGCGAGGTGCGGGTATCGGGCATGGTCGCACTGGAGCGTTCGGTCTTGATCCGGAACACCCGGTCTTCCAGGCCGCCACGGTTGCCGTACCAGATCAGCGAGATTTCCCGCTGCGGGTCCTCGGTAAGCTGGTCGTTGTCGTCCCAAGCCGGCATCCAGAAGGTGGCATCGCTGGCGTAACATTCCAGCCATTGATCCCACTGACTGTCGTCCAGGTAGCGGGCTTCCTGATAAAGGAAGTCGCGTACGGCTTCGTAGGAAATGCTCATTGCACGGCCTCCACAGGGATCAACTGCTGCTCGGCCTCAAGGGCCTTGAGCATGGTTTCCTGCCAGTACTTGTGCTGCAGTACAAACAGGCCCTCATCCTCGGTACGCACACCGCTGAGGTGTGGATGCAGGTCAATTTCCTGGGCTGCAGCATCGGCACCTTCAACCCAATGCGTCGCTCCACGGGACATGTCATTCCAGCCACGGTTACCCTGGTAACCCATCTGGCAAGAGCGGAATTCTTCCAGGTCATCCGGCGTTGCCATGCCGCTGACGTTGAAGAAGTCTTCGTACTGGCGAATACGCAGGGCGCGAGCCTCGGCGCTTTCGCCCTTGGGTGCGATGCAGTAGATGGTGATCTCGGTCTTGTCCACGGCAATCGGCCGGGCAATACGGATCTGCGAGCTGAACTGGTCCATCAGGTAAACGTTGGGGTACAGGCACAGGTTGCGCGAGTTCTCGATCATCCAGTCGGCACGGGCCTGACCGAAGTCGCGAGCCAGTTCGTCACGGCGCTCGAACAACGGACGGTCTTCCGGGTTGGCCCAACGGGTCCAGAGCAGCAGATGGCCTTTATCAAAGGAGTAGAAGCCACCGCCATTCTTGGCCCAGCCACCGGCACTCATGGTCTTGACCTCTTCACCCGCTTCGCGCTGCTTGCGCTGGTTCTGGGTGGCGGCGTAGTTCCAGTGCACGGCACTGACGTGGTAGCCGTCGGCGCCGTTTTCGGCGGTCAGCTTCCAGTTGCCTTCGTAGATATAGGTGGAAGAACCACGCAGCACTTCCAGGCCATCCGGTGATTGGTCAACGATCATGTCGATGATCTTGGCCGACTCGCCCAAGTGCTCGACCAGAGGCAGTACATCCGGGTTCAGGCTACCAAACAGAAAACCGCGGTAGGACTCGAAACGCGCGACTTTGGTCAGGTCGTGGGAGCCTTCGCAATTGAAGCTCTGCGGGTATCCGGCATCGACCGGATCCTTGACCTTGAGCAGTTTGCCGGAGTTGTTGAAGGTCCAACCGTGGAACGGGCAGGTATAGGAAGAGCGGTTACCACTCTTGTGCCGGCAGAGCATCGCACCGCGGTGGCTGCAGGCATTCAGGAAGGCATTGAGTACCCCATCCTTGTTGCGCGCGATGAAAATCGGCTGGCGCCCCATGGTGGTGGTCAGGAAGTCGTTCTTCTCGGGAATCTGGCTTTCGTGGGCCAGGTAGATCCAGTTGCCCTCGAAGATGTGTTTCATTTCCAGTTCGAACAGACGGGGGTCGGTGAACATCTCGCGCTTGCAGCGGTAGATGCCCTTCTCCTGATCTTCTTCAAGCAGGGAATTAAGGTATTCGAATCCCAGGGACATGGCCGGGGCCTCCGTTGTTATTGTTCAGGCCATGTCAGGGTAGGGAGCGCAGGCTCAGGTAAATATCCGCTTTGTGCAGACCTTTATCCGTTTTCTGCAAACACGTCAGGGACGACGCTTGAGGGTATCGGAGGGCAGCTCGCCAAATAGCGCCTTATAACTTTCCGAGAACCGGCCCAGATGAACAAAGCCGTATTCCAGGGCCAGTTCGGTGATGTTGCGCACACTGCAGTCCGGGTCGCTGAGGCTGCGATGAATGCGCTCAAGCTTCTGCTGGCGAATGTAGTGCTTCGGGGTAGTACCGGCATGGCGCTCGAACAAGCCATAGAGGGAACGCAGGCTCATGCTCGCCTGCCGCGCCAGTTGCTCACTGCCGATGTCCTGCTTGAGATTGCGCTCGATGTACTCGGCAATACGCTCAAAGGTGACGGCCTGGCTTCCCAGGCTTTCACGACTGACGTTGGTCTGCAGCAGTGTCAGCAGTTTGCTGGCGACGATCTGGCTGTAGTGCTCCTGGACGCGCTGCAGCGAGTCAAAGGCTTCTGCCTCATGACAGACCATCGTCAACAGCCCGGCAAAACCCTCCAACGCCAACAACTGGTAATGGCTGTGGATAAACCGGACACCTTCACTGGGACGCTGCCAGCGCTGCTCATCGCACACCGCATCGAGCAGACGGGCCGGAAGTTTGAGAATGAACTTCTCGCAATCGGCGGAATACGCCAGGTCCACCGGCTCATCTGGGTTGATCAACAACAGCTCGCCCGGACCGAGCAGGCGTTCGGCCCGACCGCGACGCCACATACAGTGCCCCTGCAGGAGAATCTGCAGATGGAAAACACTTTCCAGGGCATGAGAAAGCACCCTCACCTCACCACCGTAGCTGATCCGACACAGGTCCAGACTGGCAAACTTTCGATGATCAAGGCTGGCCTCTGGGAGGCCTTTGCGTGGCAGTCGAATGTGGTGCTGGCCGACGTGCTGGTTAACGTAGGTCGACACGGCATAAGGATCGGCACGCTCGAACACCCGGCTGCGATGGCTGAGCAGGGAACTATCCATACCACGGTACTCGTCGTTTTTGTCTGCCCAGTCTATGTGATCCTCCGGGGTTATGGCCAAACTTGGGATGGGCGGCTTCCTGCAGACGCCCATCCTGTCTGCCCCTACAACAGAATCCAGGTGTAACTCAGGATCAAGCGGTTCTCATCGATGTCAGAACGGTAGTTCGAGCGTGCCATGGCGTTGCGCACGCGAATCCCCAAGCCCTTCAATACCCCGCCCTGCACCGCGTAGCCAAGATCGAAATCGCGCTCGTGCTCCCGTCCCTCATACCCCAACCCGGTGTCGACGTTATCGCCTTTGAGATAGCGTGCGGTTGCTGTCAGGCCAGGAATGCCCATGGCAACGAAGTCGTAGTCGTAACGCACCTGCCACGAACGTTCGTCGGTGTAGGCAAACTCATAGGTCGGCACTTCGTTGCCCAATGGCGAAATGTTCGGGAACACACGGGGGAAAGCGTCATCACCATAAATTGCCTGGTAACCCACGCTGAAGGTATGTCCGGAACGTTTGGCAGAGAGCAACGAGTAAAATGCCCGGTTGTCGATATCACCCAGCTTGCTGGCGCCTTGCTCGCGGGCAGTGAAGTAGCCGAGGTTGGCACCGAGCGTCCAGTCGCCCATCGGCTGGCTGTGTTTGAAACCGACAAAACCTTGTTGGTAGATATCCTCCAATTGCCCGTACCAAAGGCTGACGGTGCTGCGGTTGCCGTTGAAGCTGTAGTCGCCCCCGGCAAAATTGAACGCATCACTATCGGCTTTACGCTGGGGAACATGGCCGAGCACCGCAATCATCTTCTCATCACCCGCCTCGTTGCGAAGACTGGTGGAACTCAAGTGCCCGGCTTGTACCGTAAGGCCCTCGAGTTCTGAAGACGTGATACTTGCCCCCTGATAAGTCGGTGGCAGCAGTCGCGAGTCGTTGTACTGCAGAATAGGCAGGTTGGTCTGCAACTCGCCAACCTTTAACTCAGTCTTCGAGTAGCGCAGCTTGAGGGTGCCACCTACCCGGCTGTACTCGTCAGCGGCACGACCATCGCCCTGCACCGGCAATAGTCCGGTACCCGTACGATCAGGGCTACTGTCGAGCTTGAACCCCACTACGCCGATGGCATCGACCCCCACACCGATCAGACCCGGGGTATAGCCGGACTTGAAGTTGAAGATGAAGCCCTGTCCCCACTCCTCGGCCTTGGATTGTTTGTTGGCACCGACGATGTCGGAGAAATCACGGCTGAAGTAGTAGTTGCGGGCCTGCAGCGTAGCGCTCGAACCGCTGACAAAACCGGGCTCGGCGGCACTGGCACCAACACACAGGGCAAGGGTGGACAGCAACCAGGAATGACGGAGGTTGTTCATGAGTAACGTGCTCTTTTTATTGTTGTTTTAACAGGTACTACGCGCTGCTTTGATGGCCGGCAAAGCCGGCCGATTATTGATCAGGCCTTGGCGGGCAGCGGCGACGCCTTGCTGGCGAACGGTGAGCGGCTGGCGAATACCATCATCGCCAAGGCAGCGACGGCACCGGGCACGGCGAACGCCAGGAAGTTGAGCGGCAATGGCAACTGAACACCCAGCAAGGCGCCTCCCAGCAGAGGCCCGACGATGGCCCCACTGCGGCCAATACCCGACGCCCAACCCAGACCCGTCGAACGGATGCCCATCGGGTAGAACTGCGCGACACAGGCATAGGCAAGAATCTGCGTGCCGATGGTGGTCGCACCGGCAATCGCGATCAGCAGGTAGAGCACCGGTGTCGGGCTTTTGAAGCCCAGCAGGCTGATGGACAGGGCCGCCACCGCGAAGAACACCACCAACACCTTGTCCAGCTTGAAGCGGTCGCCAATCCAGCCACCGCCCACGGCGCCAAAGATCGCACCGAAGTTCAGCACCAGCAGAAACGCCAGGCTGGAACCCAAGCCATAACCGGCATTGTTCATCAGTTTCGGTAACCAGGAATTGAGTGCGTAGACCATCAGCAGGCAGCAGAAGAACGCCACCCAGAGCATCAGCGTGTTCAGCGCCCGACCTTCGTGGAACAGTTGTGGTACCGCAGCACCCGGCGCCTTGCCTGCGGCGGCTTCAAGCTGATCGCCCGCTTGCGGCTGATAGCTCGGCTCAACCCGTTGCAACAGTTGCTGTGCCTGCTCTATTCGACCCTGGCGCACCAGAAAACCGAGGGACTCCGGCAGAAAGCGCAAGATCAACGGCAGGGTCAGCAGAGGAATGACCGCCACATAGAACACCGACTGCCAACCGAAGGCCGGCAACAGCACAATGCCCAGCCCGGCAGACAGCATGCCGCCGACTGAATAACCACTGAACATGATTGCGACCAGGGTGCTGCGAATCTTCTTCGGTGCGTATTCGTTCATCAGCGCCACCACGTTGGGCATGACGCCGCCGATTCCCAAACCAGCGATAAACCGGCAGATACCGAACTCCGTGGGGTTATGGGCGAAACCATTGAGTACTGTAAAACCACTGAACAGGATCACACAGAGGGTGATTGCCTTCTTGCGGCCGATGCGGTCCGACAACGGGCCAAACACCAGCGCACCGAACATCATGCCAAACAGTGCATAGCTACCCAGGGCGCCGGCCTGCAGCGGGGTCATGCCCCATTCCTGCATCAATGCCGGCAGCACCACGCCATAAATGACCAGGTCATAGCCGTCGAAGATAATAATCAGCGCACACCAGAACAGCACACGCCAGTGAAAGGGATTGAACTTGGCCTGATCGATCAGGGCATTGATATCGACTGCTCGCATGGTGCGCGTCTCTTTTGTTGTTGTTATCGAAACCCGAAGGCGCAATACCCACTCGGCGCGAGGGCCTGGCGGTGTTCGCAAACTCAGGTTAGGGAGACGTCGAGCGCGGCAATAGCCATTTCCTGCGAATCGCTATCCAGATAGCGCAGGGGCTGGCCAGGTGTCAGCGATAGCGTTTGAAGGTCACCGAGGGCAGTTCGCCAAAGCGCTGGCGGTAACTCTCGGCAAAGCGGCCGAGGTGCAGAAAACCATAGTCCAGAGCGATTTCCGTCACGTTGCGTACGCTACTGGCCGGATCCTGCAAGACTGCATGGATACGTTCCAGTTTGCGCTGGCGCACATACCCCTTCGGTGACAGGCCAGCATGGCGCTCAAACAGGGAGTACAACGTGCGCTCACTGACCCGCGCCACGTTCATCAACTGCACGATGCTGATGTCTTGATTCAGGTTGGCGTCGATGTACTCCACCAACTGCTCAAAGGAATGAGCCTGAACCTGCGGCTCTCCCCGTTGAATGTTGTTATCCAGCAAGGTCAGCAGCTTGCTGGCGACAATACGACCGTAGTGTTCCTGGACCTGCAACAGCGAATTGTCGGACTCGGCCTCAGCACAGACCAACCCGAGCAAACCGATGAAACCATCCAGCGGTTGGGTCTTGTGACGGGCCGACGTAAAGCGAATACCGCCCTCTGGCACCTGCCAGCGCTGTTCCAGGCAGGTCTGTTCAAGCAGACTGGCCGGCAGCTTGAGGATGAATTTCTCGCAGTCGGCCGAATAGGTCAGGTCTACCGGATCATCGGGGTTGATCAGCAACAACTCACCCGGGACGTAAGGGTGCTCATTGCCACGGCAGGCCGAGCGGCAATGACCCTTGAGCAGGATCTGCAAGTGATACAGGCTGCCCAGCGCAGGTGAGGTGACCTGCGCCTTGCCGCCATAGCTCAGGCGGCACAAGTCGAGGCTGGCGAACTTGCGATGGTTGATACTGGCTTGCAGCTCGCCGGTTCTGGGCAAGCGCAAGCAATGACCACCAACATGCTGATTGACGTAGTCGGAGACCGCATAAGGGTCGGCACGCTCGAATACACGGCTGCGCTCGCTCAGCAGGAGACTGCTCATGGGCTGGCCTCGTTTTATTATTATGATGTCGATATCCACAGGGTCTGGTTATCCACAGGCGATCAGCTTGCGTTAGTCGATGTGGGCAGTCCAATATCCGTTAAGTGGGTAACCATACCTTGGAGGTATCATGGAACTGCGCCATTTGCGTTATTTCCGCGTGCTGGCGCAGACCCTGAATTTCACTCGCGCCGCCGAACAACTGCACATTGCTCAGCCGCCGTTGAGTCGACAGATCCGCCAACTGGAGGAAACCCTTGGCGTAGAGCTGCTGGAGCGCAGCCGCCCGCTACGCCTGACCGAAGCCGGGCGCTTCTTCCATGAACAGAGCGCCGCCTTGCTCGACCAGCTCGAACAGGTCGCCGAAGCCACCCGGCGCATTGCCAACAGTGAGCGCCAGTGGTTGCGGATCGGTTTCGCGCCTTCGACGTTGTACGACCTGCTACCGGAGCTGATTCGCCAACTGCGTCGCTCCGAGGATCTGGAACTGGGCCTGCAGGAGATGATTACCCTGCAACAAGTCGAGGCACTGAAGGCCGGGCGTATCGATATCGGCTTCGGCCGTATCCGCATCAATGACCCGGCTATTGAACAGCATGTGTTGCGCGAAGACCCGTTAGTTGCCGCCTTGCCTTGCGGGCATCCCTTACTGGGGCAGCCGCTGGACCTGGCACGGCTGGCACGCGAACCCTTTGTGCTCTACCCCGCCACGCCACGACCGAGTTATGCCGACCACATCATGGCGCTGTTCGCCAACCATGGCCTCAGCGTCAGGGTAGTGCAATGGACCAACGAACTGCAGACCGCCCTCGGGCTGGTGGCGGCCGGGCTGGGGATAACCTTGGTACCCGCGTCGGTACAAACCCAGCACCGCGCAGACATTGTCTATGCACCACTGACCGAGACGTCGGCGGTTTCACCCATCATTCTCAGTCGCCGGGCTGGGGATAACTCCCCCTTGCTCACGCACTGCCTGGCCTTGATCGACCAAATGCAGGCTGTGGATAACAACACCTGAAGCGCCAGTGGACGGCTACCTTGCAGATGCCAAGGGGTAAGGAGAAAACGGTTAGCTGAAATTTAAAACCATAAAAATCAACTACTTACACAATATACAATGCACTTACGAATAGGCCAGTAGCTGCGTATCGCTCTCAACTAATGTTGTTCGAGTTGACCTGAATCAATACAGCATCACCGTCATGTAGTGATGTTGATTAATAACTCATCGGCCTACCTATTACCTTCAACAGAAACCAGTACTTAAGTACATGAAAACTAATTGAAAAGTGAATTACAGGCATGCCCGGTCAATAGTAATATACCCCCCATAACTCCCCCAACGACTCAACTAAACCATCTCGTTGCGCTCGCGCCCAGTGCCGTTCCATCACTGGAAACGATCATTAATAAACTGATTTACCCACACGTCACTACGAGCCGTATGAACAGCGCTTAAGACTCAGGCGCTGTTGAATACGGCTCATGTTCTAGATCGCACGATTTAACTAATAGTAAGGAGCGTTTCGTGAAGTTCACCATCACACGCCTGATGATCAGCAGCGCAACAGCACTGATCCTTGTGGCGCTGGGGCTGTCATTCTGGATATCTCATCAGGTAAACCACCTGGATGATCTCAGTCGGCAGTTGGAAAACCTGAGTAGTGCCCAGCAAGAGGTGGAAGAACTTCGTTATCACACGGCACAAATTCAACAGTTTTACACCGACGCAAGCTTGACCGGCGAAAACGAGGCAGCAGCGGCCGCACATCGACACTTTCAGCGGATGCGAGACAAGCTGGGTGAACTCAAACAGGCAATTCCAGCATTCAGCCTCGAACTGGAGGCGATGAACGCTCCGGCAGAACGACTCGACAGTGAAGGCCTGCGCATGTTCCAGGCCTACAGCGGCGCTGGTAAGGCGGCTGGCGACAAGGTGATGGAAGACTTCGACCAGCGTTCGGCAGAAGTGATTCGTACGTTCGCCGGGCTACGTGACCCGCTGTCGGCCAAATACAAGGCCACCCTCAACGAAACCAGCGCAGTGCGTGAGTCACTGAAGGTCAATACGCTCGTGGCCTGGGGCATAGCACTGCTGCTGATCCTTGGTACCCTTTGGCTGATCAGCCGCCGCGTCCTGCCTCCCCTTAAGCGGATGTCCAGTTCGTTACGCGATTTGAACACCGGTAATGGTGACCTCAGCCGTACCCTGCGCCAGGACAACGATGATGAGATCGGTGAGGTGGTTGCGGGCTTCAATCAGTTCGTTGCCGGCCTCAGGGGGCAAATTGCGACGGTAGCCCAGGTAGGCTGCACCTTGGGCCAGTCATCGACGCATTTGGTCAATGATGCGCAAGCTGCCGAAGCGAGCGCCGAAACCTTGCGTTCGGAAGTGGATCAGGTGGCCACAGCGGTCAATCAGATGGCTGCTACCGTACAGGGCGTGGCCGCCAACGCACAGGCAAGCTCGGCCCAAACCGGTGATGCTGATCGCCAGACGCAAGAAGCCATTGGCGTGGTGAACCAGACGATTGTCGAGATCCGTACCTTGGCCAACGAAGTAGGCCGGGCATCCGAAGTGATTCAGACCCTGGAAACCCACTCACGCTCCATTGGTGGCGTATTGGAGGTAATCCGGACCATCGCCGAACAGACCAACTTGTTGGCATTGAACGCAGCCATTGAAGCGGCACGCGCCGGCGAGCAAGGCCGAGGCTTTGCCGTGGTCGCCGATGAAGTACGCACGTTGGCCAGCCGCACCCAGGCCTCGACCCAAGAAATCCATGGCATGATCGAACGCCTGCAGAATGCGTCCCAAGAAGCCGTCGCGGTCATGCAGGAAAGCCGTACCTATGCCGAGAAAGGTGTTATGCAGGCCGAAATAGCCGGTCAGGCACTGGTGAACATCAGTACCTTGATGGCCTCGGTGTCGGGGATGAGCTTGCACATCGCTGAAGCGGCTCGCGAGCAGTCCATGGTCAGCGATGAAATCAACCAGCGGATCAGCAGCGTGGCAAATGTCGCCGGGCGTACCGCAGAACTGTCAGAAAGCACGCTGGCAAGCGGCCGAGCGGCTGGTGAAGACGCTCGACGGCTGGATGAGATTGTCAGCCAGTTCAGGCTCTAGGCCGGCCTGAAACAGGCGAGCAGCGCTGGTAAGCAACGCGCTCGCCTCAACCGCAGCCTTACTCCACGGTCACCGACTTGGCCAGGTTCCGTGGCTGGTCAACGTCGGTGCCTTTGAGCACGGCAACGTAGTACGACAGCAACTGCAGCGGAATGGTGTAGAGAATCGGCGCCAGGGCATCAGCGATGTGCGGCATCGCAATCACGTGAGTGCCTTCACCATTGCTCATGCGAGCTTGCTCATCGGCAAAGACGACCAACTGACCACCCCGGGCGCGAACTTCCTGCAAGTTGGACTTGAGCTTCTCCAACAGTTCGTTGTTCGGCGCTACGGTAACCACCGGCATATCGTTGTCGACCAGTGCCAACGGGCCATGCTTGAGCTCGCCAGCCGGGTAAGCTTCGGCGTGGATATAAGAGATCTCCTTGAGCTTGAGCGCCCCCTCCATCGCCACCGGGAACTGCGCGCCACGACCGAGGAACAAGGTGTGGTGTTTGTCGGCGAACAGCTCAGAGATTTTCTCGATGGTGGCATCCATCGCCAAGGCTTCGCCCAAGCGAACCGGCAGGCGGCGCAATTGCTCGACCAGATCAGCCTCGACACCCGCCCCCAGGGTGCCACGCACTTGGCCCAGGGCCAGGGTCAGCAGCATCAATGAGACCAGTTGGGTGGTGAACGCCTTGGTGGAGGCCACACCGATTTCCGGGCCAGCCAGGGTCAGCAGGGTCAGGTCCGATTCACGTACCAGCGAGCTGATCCCGACGTTGCAAATTGCCAGGCTGGCCAGGAACCCCAGCTCCTTGGCATTACGCAGCGCCGCCAGGGTGTCTGCTGTCTCTCCAGACTGAGAGATCGAAACAAACAGGGTATCGGGTTGCACAACCACCTTGCGGTAGCGGAACTCGCTGGCCACTTCGACCTGACACGGAATACCGGCCAGTTCTTCCAGCCAGTACCGCGCAACCATACCCGCGTGATAACTGGTGCCACAGGCAACAATCTGAACATTGCGAACCTTGGCAAACAGCTCGGCGGCTTGCGGGCCAAAGGCCTGAACCAGCACATGGTCACTGCCCAGACGACCTTCTAGCGTGCGTTGCACCACGGTAGGTTGCTCGTGGATTTCCTTGAGCATGAAGTGACGGTATTCACCCTTGTCAGCCGCTTCTGCACCTTCGTGGTACTGCACCGCTTCACGCTGAACAGCTTGGCCGGCCTGGTTCCAGATACTGACCTTGTCGCGGCGAATCTCGGCGATATCACCTTCTTCCAGGTACATGAAACGGTCGGTGACCTGACGCAGGGCCAGCTGATCGGACGCCAGGAAGTTTTCCCCATGGCCCAGGCCAATCACCAGCGGGCTGCCGCTACGCGCCGCAACGAGGCGATCCGGTTGCTTGGCACTGATAACGGCCAGGCCATAGGCACCGTGCAACTGCTTGACCGCCACCTTCAACGCTTCGGTCAGATCAGGCTGAGTCTTGAGGGTGTGATGCAACAGGTGAACGATCACCTCGGTATCGGTTTCCGAGCTGAACACATAACCCAGGCCTTTGAGCTGCTCACGCAGTTCTTCATGGTTCTCGATGATGCCGTTATGCACCACCGCCAAGTCATGGCCAGAGAAATGTGGGTGTGCGTTGTGCTCGCTTGGCGCGCCGTGAGTCGCCCAACGAGTGTGGGCAATACCCAGTTTCCCCGATAGCGGTTGCGCAGCAACGGCCGCTTCCAGTTCACTGACCTTGCCAATGCGGCGACGGCGTTCCAACGCACCTTGTGCACTGTAGACGGCCAAGCCGGCACTGTCGTAACCACGATACTCGAGGCGCTTGAGACCTTCGATGAGGATGGTGGTGATGTTACGTTCGGCGACGGCACCAACGATTCCACACATAGAAATTACTCCTAGCTGATTGCGGCACAAATCACGTTTACGCCGCGGGCTTCAATCTGTTCGCGTGCCGCTTGGGGCAGGCGTTCATCTGTAATCAGGGTATTGATGCTGCTCCAGGGCAGCTCGAGATTCGGTATCTTGCGACCGACCTTATCCGACTCGACCATGACAATCACTTCCCGCGCGACCTCGGCCATGACCCGGCTCAAACCCAGCAACTCATTGAATGTGGTTGTGCCACGCACCAGGTCAATGCCGTCGGCGCCAATGAACAACTGGTCGAAATCGTAAGAGCGTAATACCTGCTCGGCGACTTGGCCCTGGAATGACTCGGAATGCGGATCCCAGGTACCGCCGGTCATCAGCAGCACCGGTTCATGCTCAAGCTCGCTGAGGGCGCGGGCAACATTCAACGAATTGGTCATCACCACCAAGCCCGGTTGCTGACCAAGCTCAGGGATCATGGCGGCAGTCGTACTGCCACTGTCGATAATGATCCGCGCATGTTCGCGAATCTTGCCTACCGCAGCACGGGCAATGGCCTGTTTGTAGGCAGATACCGGCTGTGCTTGATCAGCAATCAGCTCCTGGGGCAGTGTGACCGCACCACCATAGCGACGCAGCAGCAGGCCATTGGCCTCAAGCGCAGCCAGGTCTTTGCGGATAGTGACTTCCGAGGTCTCGAAACGTTTGGCCAACGCATCGACACTGACCTCGCCCCGCTCATTCAGCAGCGCGAGAATGTTGTGCCGTCGTTGTGGAGTGTTTCGTTTCGACATTTTGGCTTTAAGTTTCGTTTCGTAAGTTA
Source organism: Pseudomonas laurentiana (assembly GCF_014648275.1). Lineage (GTDB taxonomy): Bacteria > Pseudomonadota > Gammaproteobacteria > Pseudomonadales > Pseudomonadaceae > Aquipseudomonas > Aquipseudomonas laurentiana. Next base: position 106,347 of record NZ_BMQU01000001.1, on the reverse strand, counting down.
GTGAAGCCAATCAAAACCTAAAGCTTTCACTTCGTCAAGGGCGATACCTGTGTTTTTGCCTGTGCATAACTAGACATGACTGACGCTTTTATCCTCAATGACCGACCTAGAGCGTCTGGCACAAAAAAAGCCGACTTATGCACAATCCAGTCGGCTTTTTATTCACATGTGGATAACGTCAGTTCTTCTTGATTTTCTCTGGTCGCTTCCAGCCATCAATGTTGCGCTGACGTGCCCGACCAACGGCTAACTGAGCCGTATCGACATTCTGCGTAATGGTCGAACCGGCTGCCGTTGTAGCGCCAGAAAGGATATCCACAGGCGCGACCAGGGAGTTGTTGGAGCCGATAAAGACATCCTCACCCAACACGGTCTTGAACTTGTTCGCACCGTCATAGTTGCAGGTGATGGTGCCCGCGCCAATGTTGGTCCGCGCGCCGACTTCCGCGTCGCCCAGGTAGGTCAGGTGACCGGCTTTGGCGCCTTCGCCCAGGTGAGCATTCTTCAACTCGACAAAGTTACCCACATGGGCTCGTGCTTCCAGCACGCTGCCAGGGCGCAGGCGCGCAAATGGGCCGGCATCGCTGCCCTCACCCATGATGGCACCTTCGATATGGCTATTGGCCTTGACCACCACGCCCTTGCGCAGCGTACTGTTCTTGATCACACAGTTAGGGCCGATCACCACGTCGTCTTCAATCTCGACGCGGCCTTCCAGGACTACGTTGATGTCGATCAGCACATCGCGGCCGACGGTAACCTCACCGCGTACATCAAAGCGCGCCGGATCACGCAGGGTGACGCCCAGCGCCATGAGTCGACGCGCCTCACGCAATTGATAGTGACGCTCCAGCTCAGCCAATTGGCGACGGTCATTGGCGCCCTGCACTTCCATCGGATCGTGCGGCTGCTCGGTGGCCACCACCAGGCCATCGGCAACGGCCATGGCAATCACGTCGGTGAGGTAGTACTCACCCTGTACGTTGTTGTTGGACAGTCGGCCAAGCCACTCTGCCAAACGTGCACCCGGGACAGCGAGGATACCGGTGTTACCTTCCTTGATCGCCCGCTGTGCTTCGCTGGCATCCTTGTGCTCGACGATAGCCGCCACCTGACCCTGTGCATCACGCACAATGCGGCCATAGCCTGTCGGGTCGTTCAGCGTCACGGTCAGCAAGCCCAGTTGCTGCGGAGTGACCTTGGCCAGCAACCGCGTGAGGGTGTCGACTTCGATCAGCGGCACATCACCATAAAGGATCAACACGGTATCGGCGGTCAGATGTGGCAGCGCCTGTGCAACAGCATGGCCAGTGCCTAGCTGCTTGTCCTGCAGGACAAAATTCAGATCGTCGGCAGCCAAACGCTCACGAACCACTTCTGCGCCATGCCCGATCACCACATGCATGCCCTGTGGCTGAAGCTGCCGGGCGCTGTGGATAACATGACCCAGCATGGAATTGCCTGCAACCGGGTGCAGCACTTTGGGCAAGGCAGAGCGCATGCGCGTGCCTTGGCCCGCAGCGAGAATAACGATATCGAGAGACATGACTGGCTACCAATCCTGGGTGGTCAGCGACTGCGACCAAAAAGAAGGAATTACAGAAAAAGAAAAAGGGTAGCCGAGGCTACCCTTTAACTCAATCACACGACAGAGGCTCGGCTTAACCGCCGAACTTCTTGCGGATCTGCTGGACGGTGCGCAGCTGGGCTGCGGCTTCGGCCAGACGTGCAGCGGCGGAACCGTAGTCGAACTCCGCGCCTTTTTCGTGCAGAGCCTTTTCAGCAGCCTTGACGGCTTCCTGAGCGGAGGCTTCATCCAGGTCGCTGGCGCGTTGCACAGTATCGGCAAGCACCTTGACCATGTTCGGCTGGACCTCGAGGAAACCACCGGAGATGTAGAACACCTCCTTGTCGCCACCCTGCTTGGTCAGCGTGATCGGACCCGGCTTCAGATCAGTGATCAGCGGGGCGTGGCCTGGAGCGATACCGATATCACCCAGGTTGCCGTGCGCAACCACCATCTCGACCAGACCGGAGAAAATTTCTCCTTCCGCACTGACGATATCGCAATGGACTGTCATAGCCATCTGCTTGCCTCAACCTGATTAGCGCCCCTTTCGGGGCGCCGGGATTACAGTTTCTTGGCTTTCTCGATCGCTTCTTCGATGCCGCCGACCATGTAGAACGCTTGTTCTGGCAGGTGGTCGTAGTCACCGTTGAGGATGCCTTTGAAGCCAGCAATGGTGTCTTTCAGGGAAACGTATTTACCCGAAGCACCGGTGAAGACTTCAGCCACGAAGAACGGCTGGGACAGGAAGCGCTGGATCTTACGAGCACGGGATACCAGTTGCTTGTCGGATTCGGACAGTTCGTCCATACCCAGAATAGCAATGATGTCCTTCAGCTCTTTGTAGCGCTGCAGCACGTACTGAACACCGCGAGCGGTTTCATAGTGCTCAGTGCCGATGACCAGAGGGTCCAGCTGACGCGAAGTCGAGTCCAGTGGATCGACCGCTGGGTAGATACCCAGGGAGGCGATGTCACGGGACAGTACCACGGTGGCGTCCAAGTGGGCGAAGGTGGTCGCTGGCGACGGGTCAGTCAGGTCGTCCGCAGGTACGTATACGGCCTGGATCGAGGTGATCGAACCTTGCTTGGTCGAAGTGATGCGCTCTTGCAGCACGCCCATCTCTTCAGCCAGGGTCGGCTGGTAACCTACTGCGGAAGGCATACGGCCCAGCAGTGCGGATACTTCGGTACCGGCCAGGGTGTAACGATAGATGTTGTCGACGAACAGCAGAACGTCGTTACCTTCGTCACGGAACTTCTCAGCCATGGTCAGGCCGGTCAGCGCTACGCGCAGACGGTTTCCTGGCGGCTCGTTCATTTGGCCGTATACCAGAGCAACCTTGTCCAGTACGTTGGAATCCTTCATCTCGTGGTAGAAGTCGTTACCCTCACGAGTACGCTCACCCACACCGGCGAACACGGAGAAACCGCTGTGCTCGATGGCGATGTTACGGATCAGTTCCATCATGTTTACGGTTTTGCCTACACCGGCACCACCGAACAGACCGACCTTACCACCCTTGGCGAATGGGCAAACCAGGTCGATAACCTTGATACCGGTTTCGAGCAGGTCGTTGCCACCAGCCTGTTCTGCGAAGGAAGGTGCGGCACGGTGAATGCCCCAACGCTCTTCTTCGCCGATCGGACCGGCTTCGTCGATTGGGTTGCCCAGGACGTCCATGATACGGCCCAGAGTCGCTTTACCGACTGGAACGGAGATGGCTGCCTTGGTGTCAACGACGTCCAGACCGCGCTTCAAGCCTTCGGTCGAGCCCATCGCAATGGTACGTACTACGCCGTCGCCCAGCTGCTGCTGAACTTCCAGAGTAGTTTCCGCGCCCTGTACTTTCAGCGCGTTATAGACACTCGGTACGCTGTCACGTGGGAATTCCACGTCAATGACGGCGCCGATGATTTGAACGATACGTCCGCTACTCATAGCTGGATCCTCTGAATATTTGAACCGTTAAACCGCGGCAGCGCCGCCGACGATTTCCGAGATCTCTTGGGTGATCGCAGCCTGACGTGCCTTGTTGTAGATCAGCTGCAAATCGCTGATCAGGTCGCCGGCGTTGTCGGTGGCGTTTTTCATTGCGATCATCCGCGCAGCTTGTTCAGCCGCGTTGTTCTCGACTACCGACTGGTAGACCTGCGACTCCACGTAACGCACCATCAGGCCGTCCAGCAGCTCTTTGGCATCGGGTTCGTAGAGGTAGTCCCAGTGGTGCTTGAGTTCTTGATCCGGGGTTGCGACCAACGGAATCAACTGCTCGACCGTTGGTTTTTGCGTCATGGTATTGATGAACTTGTTCGACACCACGGACAGGCGATCGATACGACCTTCCAGGTATGCGTCCAGCATGACTTTGACGCTGCCAATCAGATCGTTGATCGATGGCTCTTCGCCCAAGTGGCTGATTGCAGCAACGACGTTACCGCCGAAGTTACGGAAGAATGCCGCACCTTTGCTGCCGATCACGCACAGGTCGATCTCGACGCCTTGTTCGCGGTTTGCCGACATGTCCTTGACCAGGGCCTTGAACAGGTTGGTGTTCAAGCCGCCGCACAGACCACGGTCACTGCTCACCACGATATAACCGACACGCTTGATGGCGCGATCGATCATGAACGGGTGGCGGTATTCCGGGTTGGCGTTGGCCAGATGACCAATCACCTGGCGGATGCGCTCCGCGTAAGGACGGCTAGCAGCCATACGCAGTTGAGCCCTGCGCATCTTGCTGACCGCCACTTTTTCCATGGCGCTGGTAATTTTTTGCGTGCTTTTGATGCTCGCAATCTTACTGCGAATCTCTTTTGCGCCTGCCATGTAACACCTATCAGGTTAGCAAGCGGGGGCTGCAAAGCCCCCGCTGCGGCTTACCAGGTTTGGGTGGCCTTGAACTTCTCGATACCGGCTTTGATGCCAGCGTCGATTTCGTCGTTGAAGTCACCCTTCACGTTGATCTTCGCCATCAGTTCGGCGTGATCACGGTTGAAGTAAGCAATCAGCGCTTGTTCGAAGCTACCGATCTTGGCGATTTCAACGTCGACCAGGAACCCACGCTCAGCGGCATACAGCGACAGCGACATGTCAGCGATGGACATTGGCGCGTATTGCTTCTGCTTCATCAGCTCGGTAACACGTTGACCGTGCTCGAGTTGCTTACGGGTGGCTTCGTCCAGGTCAGAGGCGAACTGGGCAAATGCAGCCAGTTCACGGTACTGAGCCAGAGCGGTACGGATACCACCGGACAGCTTCTTGATGATCTTGGTCTGAGCGGCACCACCTACACGGGATACCGAAACACCGGCGTTAACTGCAGGGCGGATGCCCGAGTTGAACATGGCCGATTCCAGGAAGATCTGACCGTCGGTGATCGAAATCACGTTGGTCGGAACGAACGCGGAAACGTCGCCAGCCTGGGTTTCGATGATCGGCAGAGCGGTCAAGGAACCGGTTTTGCCAGTTACTGCACCGTTGGTGAACTTCTCGACGTACTCTTCGGAAACGCGCGATGCACGCTCCAGCAGACGGGAGTGGAGATAGAACACGTCACCTGGGTATGCTTCACGTCCTGGTGGACGACGCAGCAGCAGGGAGATCTGACGGTAAGCAACAGCTTGCTTGGACAGGTCATCGTAAACGATCAGCGCATCTTCACCGCGGTCGCGGAAGAATTCGCCCATGGTGCAACCGGCGTATGGCGCCAGGAATTGCAGTGCGGCGGATTCCGAAGCACTGGCAGCAACAACGATGGTGTTAGCCAGAGCGCCGTTTTCTTCCAGCTTGCGAACAACGTTGGCGATGGTCGATTGTTTCTGACCAACGGCGACGTAGACGCAGAAGATGCCACTGTTTTTCTGGTTGATGATCGCGTCAACCGCCATAGCGGTTTTACCGATCTGACGGTCACCGATGATCAGCTCACGCTGGCCACGGCCGACTGGAATCATGGCGTCGACGGATTTGTAGCCAGTCTGTACAGGCTGGTCTACCGATTTACGCCAGATAACGCCCGGAGCAACTTTCTCGACCGCATCGGTCTCGGTGTTGTTCAGTGGGCCTTTACCGTCGATTGGGTTACCCAGTGCGTCGACTACGCGACCCAGCAGTTCCTTACCAACCGGAACTTCCAGGATGCGGCCGGTGCACTTGGCACTCATGCCTTCAGCAAGGGAGGTATATGCGCCCAGTACTACCGCACCAACGGAGTCTTGCTCCAGGTTGAGGGCCATACCGTAAACGCCGCCCGGAAACTCGATCATTTCGCCGTACATAACGTCGGCCAGACCGTGGATCCGCACGATACCGTCAGAAACGCTGACGACAGTACCTTCGTTGCGGGCTTGAGAGGCGACATCGAGTTTCTCGATGCGACCCTTAATGATTTCACTAATTTCGGAAGGATTGAGTTGCTGCATTGCTCTGCTGCCCCTTCAAACTCAAGATTTCAATGCTTCGGCCAGTTTCGCGATTTTGCCGCGAATCGAGCCATCGATTACCAGGTCGCCGGCGCGGATCACGACACCACCTATGAGGGAGGTATCCTCCACAGCGTGCAGTCGCACTTCCCGGCTGAGCCGTGCACTGAGAACCTTGGCGAGTTTGTCTTGCTGTTCTTGGTTCAACGCAAAAGCACTAGTGACTTCCACGTCCACGGATTTCTCCTGCTCGGCCTTGTACAGCTCGAACAGCGACGAAATCTCCGGCAACAGCAGGAGACGGTCGTTTTCCGCGGCAACATGAATGAAATTCTGTGCCTGGGCATCAAACTTGTCACCGCACACTTCAATAAAAGTGGCGGCCTTTTCTGCGCTCGTCAGTCGCGGGGCCTTGAGCAGGCGCTGCATGGTGCCGTCTTGCGACACCGCAGCAGCCAGGCCGAGCATGGCTGACCAATTGGCCAGTTGCTGATGGGCCTGGGCATGCTCAAAGGCAGCCTTAGCGTAAGGTCGGGCCAACGTGGTCAATTCTGCCATGATCGCCCTCGCTTAAATTTCAGCGGCCAGTTTGTTAACCAGCTCCGCATGCGCGTTTTGATCGATTGTGGCACCAAGGATCTTTTCAGCGCCGTTAACGGCCAGGCTACCCAGTTGGGCACGCAGCGCGTCTTTGACACCGTTAAGTTCCTGTTCGATCTCGGCCTGAGCCTGAGCCTTCACACGGTCAGCTTCGACGCGGGCCTGATCACGGGCTTCCTCGACGATCTGAGCACCGCGCTTCTTGGCTTGCTCAATGATTTCAGCTGCCTGAGCTTTCGCTTCGCGCAGTTGCTGACCCACTTTATCTTGGGCCAGCTCCAGGTCGCGAGCTGCTCGGCTGGCAGCGTCCAGTCCATCCGCGATCTTCTTCTGACGTTCTTGCAATGCCGCGATGACCGGAGGCCACACGAACTTCATGCAGAACAGTACAAAGATGAAGAACGCAACGGACTGGCCAATCAGGGTTGCATTAATGTTCACGCCAACACCTCGCTCGTTCTTTGTCCATCACACCAGACCACTCGAAAAATCGAGTGATTAGCCGGCGATTTGACCAACGAAGGGATTAGCGAAGGTGAAGAACAGAGCGATACCAACACCGATCATGGTTACGGCGTCGAGCAGACCGGCAACGATGAACATTTTAACTTGCAGCATTGGAACCATCTCTGGCTGGCGAGCAGCGCCTTCCAGGAACTTGCCGCCCAGCAGGCCGAAACCAATGGCGGTACCCAGTGCACCCAGGCCGATCAGCAGAGCAACAGCGATAGCGGTAAGACCAACTACAGTTTCCATCTTTCCTCCCGACTTTTACGTCGTATTGGTTAGGTTTTTTAGTTTGAAGCGGTAAAACAAAATCGTTTTGTACAGCTGCCCTTGCGGACCTTTTTCGACCCTTCCCCGTACTGGCGAAAGGGCCTTCAGACACGCCAGGCGGTCTTAATGGTTATCTTCGTGAGCCATCGACAGGTAGACGATGGTAAGCATCATGAAGATGAACGCTTGCAGGGTGATGATCAGGATGTGGAACACAGCCCACGCCCACTGCAGCACCACGCCCAGGCCACTGAGCCAGAGCAGACCGGCGCCGAACATCACGGCAATCAGGATGAACACCAGCTCACCGGCATACATGTTGCCGAACAGACGCAGTGCCAGAGAGATTGGCTTGGCGATCAGGGTCACGAATTCCAGCAGGAAGTTAACTGGAATCAGCAGGATCTGAACGAAAATATTCTTGCTGCCAAACGGATGCAGGGTCAGTTCGCCGAGGAAACCGCCGATGCCCTTGACCTTGATGCTGTAGAAAATGATCAACGCGAACACGCAGAAGGCCATGGCCAGGGTAGCGTTCGGGTCAGTCGTGGAGACCGCACGGAAAGGAATGTGCTTGTCGCCGGAAATCAGCATGGCCAGTTGAGGAATCCAGTCAACCGGTACCAGGTCGATGGCGTTCATCAGGAAGACCCAGACGAAGATGGTCAGCGCCAGAGGGGCAATAACCGGGCTACGACCGTGGAAACTGTCCTTGACCGAACCGTTGACGAACTCCACCAGCACTTCAACGAAGTTCTGCAGACCGCCAGGTTGACCGGATGTTGCTTTCCGGGCCGCCATGCGGAACAGGAGAATGAAGATCAGACCCAGCGCAAAGGACCAACCCAGGGTGTCCACGTGGAACGCCCAGAAGCCCATTGCTTTGGCTTCTGCTGCGGAATGGGCAAAGCCCCAACCGCCGTCTGGTAGTTGACCGTAGGTCAAGTTCTGCAAGTGGTGCTGGATATAGCCCGAAGCGGTTTCTGCTGCCATGTTTGCCTCAAACGCCCTAAGGTCTCGAAAGTCTTGTTTTCACTAGCAGGGGCGCGAACCAGCTGACCAACTGGGTCAGCAGAAAGACGCCGAATACTGCTAATGGCGCCAATGGCTTCACTCCTGCAAACGTCAGCGCGAACAGCACTGCCGTCAAAATCAATTTGCCTGCCTCGCCAGCGTAGAACGACTTGACGATGGCCTGCGCTGCCCTGGCTCCGGTAAACCTAAAAGCCTTCCAGGCAAAGTACACATTCGGTAGCCAGGCAATCAGCCCTCCGCAGAGGCCTGAATATCCGTCGACTGCCCCGCGCCACTGCCACAACGCCAAGGCTGCCAACAGAAACACGACACACTGAGCCAGCAGTACCGGAAAAACCGCCCAGCGATGGAAAGGCAAGCGGTTTGGCGTGCGGGTTTCCATCACAACTGCTCCTCAAAAGCCGGCCAACCCGTCAACTCTGACTTGGCATAATTTGTGCCGACAAAATGCGCGCAGAGTATAGGGGCGGTTTAACCCCTATTCAACTGCTGGGTAGTGATTTCCGATTGTGCGCTACAACAGGAATTGTTTCAGCGGATGTGAGCAAGGACACCCTGCAACTCATCCAGCGAGTTATAACGAATCACCAACTGGCCTTTGCCCTTGTTGCCATGACGGATCTGGACAGCCGAGCCCAACCGCTCTGCGAGCCGCTGTTCAAGGCGTGCGATGTCCGGATCAGGCTTGGCCGGTTCGACCGGTTCAGGCTTGCCACTGAGCCACTGGCGAACCAGCGCTTCAGTCTGGCGCACCGTCAGTCCACGTGCGACAACATGTCGCGCCCCATCAACCTGTTGCTCATCCGGCAATCCGAGCAATGCACGTGCATGGCCCATTTCCAGATCACCGTGGGAAAGCATGGTCTTGATGACTTCCGGCAGAGTGATCAGACGCAGCAGGTTAGCCACGGTGACCCGCGACTTGCCCACAGCATCGGCAACCTGTTGCTGGGTCAGCTGGAACTCATGCTGCAGGCGCTGCAGTGCAATCGCCTCTTCCACCGGGTTGAGGTCCTCGCGCTGGATGTTCTCGATCAGGGCCATTGCGATGGCAGCCTCATCAGGTACATCGCGCACCATTGCCGGAATGGTTTCCATGCCGGCCTGCTGGCTGGCTCGCCAGCGGCGTTCACCGGCAATGATCTCATAGCGGTTTTCAGCGATCGGACGAACCACGATCGGCTGCATGACGCCCTGGCTGCGGATCGAGTGCGCCAGTTCTTCCAGCGCCTGCGGATCCATGTCCCGGCGAGGTTGGTACTTACCGCGCTCGATCAGGTCGAGCGGCAGGTGTTGCAGTTCTTTCTGATCGACCTTGACAGCCTGCTCTTCGAGCGCGCTGACGGTCGGACCACTCAGCAGTGCATCCAACCCACGTCCGAGACCTCGTTTCTTAACGGCCATGCGGATTCCTTAAGTTGCTTGTGCAGTGCGAGATTGACGACGCTGGCGACGTACCATCTCACCAGCCAGGGCCAGATAGGCCAAGGCTCCGCGCGATTGCTTGTCATAGGCCAACGCCGGCATACCGAAGCTTGGAGCCTCAGCCAGGCGAATGTTGCGCGGGATCACGGTGTCGTAGAGTTGATCACCGAAATGCTCCTTGAGCTGCGCCGATACATCGTTGATCAAGCTCAGGCGCGGGTCGTACATGGTCCGCAGCAGGCCTTCGATCTTCAGTTGCGGATTGAGCCGTTCGGCAATCCGCTTGATGTTATCCACAAGGTCACTCAGACCTTCCAGTGCAAAGTATTCACATTGCATTGGAATGATCACGCCATCGGACGCAACCAAGGCATTGAGGGTCAACATCGACAGCGATGGCGGGCAATCGATGAGGATGTAGTCGTAACTTTCCCGGATCGGCGCCAACGCAGTGCGCAGACGGCTCTCCTTCATCTGCATTTCCAGCAACACCACCTCGGCGGCGGTCAGGTCACGGTTGGCCGGCAGCAGTTGATAACCACCGTGCTCGGAGAAGCGCATGGCCTGGGCCAGATCGCATTCACCGATCAACAGGTCATAGACCGAATGTTCCAGGACGTGTTTATCCACACCACTGCCCATGGTGGCGTTGCCCTGTGGATCGAGATCGATCAGCAACACGCGGCGCTTGGTCGCCACCAGCGATGCTGCGAGATTGATACAGGTGGTGGTCTTACCCACACCACCCTTCTGGTTCGCGATTGCGAATACCTTAGCCATTCTTGCTTGTGTTCCCAGTCATGCCGTGCGGCGCAGTATCAGCAGATGGCGCTGGCCTTGGCAACCCGGTACGGTCAAGGCCTGCTCGCTATCCACTTTGAAATCTGCCGGCAATGCTACCAGCTCATCAGCTGGATGCAGCCCTTTCATTGCCAGCCACTGCGTCTGGGTATCACCCAGGTGCCGCGTCCAGTTAGTGAAGTTTTCCATGCTGCTGAAAGCACGCGAAATGATTCCGGTGAAAGGGCGCTCCGGCTGGAACGCCTCAACCCGATTGTGGATAACTTGCAGGTTATCCAGTTTCAATTCCAGCTTTACCTGAGTCAGGAAGCGGGTTTTCTTGCCATTGCTGTCGAGTACGGTGACCTGTTTTTCCGGATGCAGGATAGCCAATGGAATACCCGGCATGCCACCGCCGCTGCCGACGTCGAGCCAACGCTCGCTGTGGATAAACGGCATTACACTCAGGCTGTCGAGCAGATGACGGGAAACCATCTCGTCCGGGTTACGCACAGCGGTCAGGTTATACGCCTTGTTCCACTTGATCAGCAGTGCCAGATAGGCCAGCAGTTGCTCCTGCTGGCTGGCACTCAGCTCGACGCCCAGTTCGCGGGCGCCTGTGGACAACTCTTCGGCATGTTGAGGGGTAACCATGGAACTCAAGCGCTTTGCTCCAACTCACGGCCTGCGCCGCGTTTTTTCAGGTGAATCAGCAACAGTGAAATTGCTGCCGGGGTGACGCCAGGGATACGCGATGCCTGACCCAACGTTTCCGGACGAGTCTGGCTGAGTTTGCTCTGAATTTCCTTGGAAAGCCCGGAAATGTTCGTGTAGTCGATATCCTCGGGCAGACGGGTATCTTCGCTGGCACGCAGACGAGCAATTTCTTCCTGCTGGCGATCGATGTAGCCGGCGTACTTGGTCTTGATTTCGACCTGCTCGGCAACTTGTGGATCAACCCCTTCGGCACCGGTGACTTCGATCAACCCGGCGTAATCGATTTCCGGACGGGTGAGCAGGTTGAGCAGGTTGTACTCATGGCTCAGCGGCGTACCGAATTTCTCTGCAATGGCCTGGCCTTGCGCCGTGCCTGGGCGTACCCAAGTGCTTTTCAAACGTTGTTCTTCGCGCTCGATACCTTCGCGCTTGGCGGTGAACGCGGCCCAACGGGCATCGTCGACCAGGCCCAGTTCGCGACCTTTTTCGGTCAGACGCAGGTCGGCGTTGTCTTCGCGCAGGATCAACCGGTATTCGGCCCGAGAAGTGAACATGCGGTACGGCTCTTGAGTACCGAGGGTGATCAGGTCATCGACCAACACACCGATGTACGCCTCATCGCGGCGCGGGCACCAGCTTTCACGGCCTTGCGCACGCAGCGCGGCGTTGGTCCCGGCCAGCAATCCTTGTGCACCGGCTTCTTCGTAGCCGGTGGTGCCATTGATCTGGCCGGCAAAAAACAGGCCGCCGATCACTTTGGTTTCAAGGCTGTACTTCAGGTCTCGTGGATCGAAGTAATCGTACTCGATGGCATAACCCGGGCGAACGATATGCGCGTTCTCCATGCCGCGGATCGAGCGAACGATCTGCAGTTGCACATCGAATGGCAGGGATGTGGATATCCCGTTCGGATACAACTCGTGGGTCGTCAGGCCTTCAGGCTCGATGAAGACCTGATGGCTCTCCTTGTCCGCAAACCGGTGAATTTTGTCTTCGATCGACGGGCAGTAACGCGGACCAATACCCTCGATGACACCGGAATACATCGGCGAACGATCAAGGTTCGACGCAATGATTTCATGGGTGCGTGCGTTGGTGTGGGTAATCCAGCAACTGACCTGGCGCGGGTGCATCTGCTGCGACCCCATGAACGACATCACCGGGGTGGGCGTATCACCCGCCTGTTCGGTCATTACCGAGAAATCCACAGAGCGGCCATCGATGCGCGGCGGGGTACCGGTTTTCAGACGACCAACCCGCAATGGCAATTCACGTAGGCGACGGGCCAAGGCAATCGACGGCGGATCGCCGGCACGACCACCGGAGTAGTTCTGCAAACCGATGTGGATAAGTCCACCCAGGAAGGTACCGGTGGTCAGTACCACCGCATCGGCGAAGAAACGCAGGCCCATCTGAGTAACCACGCCACGCACCTGGTCCTGCTCGACGATCAGGTCATCGCACGACTGCTGGAATATCCACAGGTTGGGCTGGTTCTCAAGGATCTCGCGCACTACTGACTTGTAGATCGCACGGTCTGCTTGTGCACGTGTGGCACGTACCGCTGGACCTTTGCGGTTGTTCAGAACGCGGAACTGGATACCACTCTTGTCGGTTGCCAGCGCCATTGCGCCACCGAGTGCATCGATTTCCTTGACCAGATGGCTTTTGCCGATACCACCGATGGCCGGGTTGCAACTCATGTGACCGAGGGTTTCCACGTTATGGGTCAACAGCAGGGTTTTCACACCCATGCGTGCTGACGCAAGCGCAGCCTCGGTACCGGCATGGCCGCCGCCGATGACGATCACTTCAAAACGGGAAGGGAAATCCACCACGCACCTCGTGCCTGTTTCGCGAATAAATAAGGGATAGCCGACAAGTATAGGGACTTCACCCCCTCTAAAGGAACCTTTTGCACAAAATTTAACCAGCCTGTGGATGAGTGGCAGGTAATAGAAATTAGAGAGAGAAATTTATTAAAGCTTTGTTTTTATGTTTATTCTTATGCAGCCACCTTTCTGTGGATAAAGCTCTACAGGCCTTTAAATACGTCGTGTACAGCGATTTATAAGCCTGTGATCTAGTGGGTCTGAGCGTTCTGGATAAGCGGTTTAAGCCTGTGGATTAAATGGCCACTTACCCACAGCGCAGGTTATCTCCAACCTTGAAGGCCAGTTATCAACGGAGCTGAAGGTTAGTTTTCCACAGGGCTTAATTCACAGGCAGCCGACACGCGGGCAGGGAAAATCCTCAGGCGTGACCTGTGACGACATTCGTGTCAGGAGAGAAAGGCAGGAGATGACGCGCAGCAGTCGGCTCGAAACCGAGCCGACTGTGGATAAGGTGCTTACTTGCCGATGCAGAAGCTGGAGAAGATTCGGCCCAACAAGTCATCGGAGCTGAATGCGCCGGTGATTTCACCAAGCGCTTGTTGTGCCTGGCGCAGGTCTTCGGCCAAGAGCTCACCAGCGCCAGCCAGGGTCAGTTGGGCACGACCGTGTTCAAGGTTGTCGCTAGCCTGGCGGAGCGCTTCCAGATGGCGCCTGCGGGCACTGAAGCTGCTCTCGGCAGTCTGTTCGTAACCCATGCAGGCCTTGAGGTGTTCACGCAGCAGATCAAGCCCCATGTCCGCATCCTTGGCACTCAGGGTAATGGTGACGTGGCCATCATCACTGTGCGTCATGGTGATCGGTTCGCCACTGAGGTCGGCCTTGTTGCGAATCAGAGTCACCTTGGCGGGATCCGGACGCAGATCAAGGAACTCAGGCCAGAGCGCAAAGGGATCGCTGGCTTCAGGTGCGGTGCTGTCCACAACCAGCAATACCCGGTCGGCCTCGCCAATGGCTTTCAGTGCACGTTCCACACCGATCTTTTCCACATGGTCGTCGGTGTCACGCAAACCGGCGGTATCGATGACATGCAGCGGCATACCATCGATGTGGATATGTTCACGAAGAATATCCCGGGTAGTACCGGCAATATCAGTCACGATGGCTGCCTCGCGACCGGCGAGCACGTTCAACAGGCTGGATTTACCGGCATTGGGACGCCCGGCGATCACCACGTTCATGCCATCACGCAGCAAGGCCCCCTGCCCGGCTTCGCGCAGTACTGTGGATAATTCAGCACGTACCTGATCAAGCATGCTCAAGACATGGCCATCGGCAAGGAAGTCGATTTCCTCTTCGGGGAAGTCGATAGCGGCTTCCACATAGATGCGCAGGTTGATCAACCTCTCGGTGAGTTTATCCACACGTCGGGAAAACTCACCCTGCAACGAACGTAAGGCATTACGTGCCGCTTGTGCAGAACTGGCCTCAATCAGGTCAGCAATTGCTTCAGCCTGAGCCAGATCAAGCTTGTCGTTGAGGAAAGCACGCTCGCTGAATTCACCTGGGCGAGCAAGCCGGCAGCCTAACTGCAGGCAACGCTGCAAGAGCATGTCCAGCACCACAGGGCCACCGTGCCCCTGGAGTTCCAGTACGTCTTCACCGGTAAACGAATTCGGCCCTGGAAAGTACAGCGCCAGCCCTTCGTCGATGACGTGGCCATCGTCACCGCGAAACGGCCCGTAGTGGGCATAGCGCGGGGTCAGTGTCCGTCCAGCGATCGACAACCCGGCTTGGCTCGCCAAGGGACCGGAGATACGCACAATACCTACCCCTCCGCGCCCTTGGGCGGTAGCGATGGCAGCGATGGTTTCACGCGGAGTATTCATGATCGACAGCCTCACGACAAAAACGACAGATAGCAAAACGCCCCACGAGGGGGCGTTTATCCACAGGTTAGCTGGCTAACCCGTTATGCAGCAGCTTTCTTGCTGGCTGCTTCGATGCTACGGGTGATGTACCACTGCTGAGTGATGGACAGCACGTTGTTCACAACCCAGTACAGCACCAGACCTGCTGGGAACCACAGGAAGAAGAAGGTGAAGATGATTGGCATCAGCTTCATCACCTTGGCCTGCATCGGATCCGGCGGGGTTGGGTTCAGGCGCTGCTGAATGAACATGGTCGCGCCCATGATGATCGGCAGGATGAAGAACGGATCCTTGATCGACAGGTCGGTGATCCAGAACATCCAAGGTGCCTGGCGCATTTCCACGCTTTCCAGCAACACCCAGTACAGCGAAAGGAAGACTGGCATCTGCACCAGGATCGGCAAGCAGCCACCCAGCGGGTTGATCTTCTCTTTCTTGTACAGCTCCATCATGGCCTGCGACATTTTCTGCCGGTCATCGCCAAACTGCTCTTTCAGCGAAGCAAGCTTAGGTGCCACGGCACGCATGCGCGCCATCGAACGATAGCTGGCAGCCGACAGCGGGAAGAACAGTGCCTTGATCAGCATGGTCAGGACAATGATCGACCAGCCCCAGTTACCCAGGAGGCTGTGGATATGTTGCAGCAACCAGAAAATTGGCTGAGCAATGAACCAGAGAATGCCGTAGTCGACGGTCAGTTCCAGGCCTGGGGACAACTCCTTGAGCTTGGACTGAATTTTTGGACCGGCATACAGCATGGTGCTGGTTTCGACTTTCCCGCCGGCAGCGACATTCAGTGTCGGGCCAGTAAAGCCGATGATGTAGTTGCCTTGGCTGTCCTTGCGCGTCTGAACGATGTTGTTGTCAGACTTGTTCGGAATCCAGGCCGTCACGAAGTAGTGCTGCAGCCAGGCTACCCAACCGCCGGACACATTTTCTTTCAGATTGCCCTTGTCGATATCTTTCATCGACACTTTTTTGTACGGCTCTGCACTTGTCCACAGGGCTGCACCCAGGTAAGTGGCAGTACCGGTCGCGGTGCTCGAGGACGGATCCGAGCTGGCATCGCGCTTGAGCTGGGCGAACAGGTTACCGCTCCAGGCCTGGCTGCTCTGGTTGTCGATCAGGTAACTGACGGTCAGGTCGTACTCGCCGCGCTTAAGCGTAAAGCGCTTGATGTAGTTGACGCCGTTGTCGCTGAACTTCAGGTCGACGACCAGTTGATCCTGACCATCGGCCAGTTGATAACTTTTTTGCTCGGTGGCGTACAGCGGACGACCAGACGGACGTGCATCCGGACCATTGGTACCGGTCAGGCCGCTCTGCGCCAGGTAAACACGTTCACCACCGTTGTCGAACAGCTGGAACGGAATATCTGGATGGTCCTGACGACGTGGATATTTCGGCAGCATCAACTGCGCGATATCACCACCGTTGGGATCGATAGCCAGATCAAGAACATCAGTCTTGACCCGAATCAGGTCTTTGCTGATGGCAACCGGGGCCAATTCGGTCGAATGCGACTCGGGGTTGGCGCTCGGTACATCGGCACTGGCGGAATTGCTTGCGGCCCGCGCGGTGTCCGGCAACGCCGGCGCGGTGGCGGCGTTCTGGGTCGGCAAGGCTGCCTGTCCGTAGTCCTGGTTCCACTTAAGAACCATGACATAAGACACGATTGCCAGGGCGACGATCAGGATCGTGCGTTTAATATCCATGATTACTCGGCTATCGAAGAAGTACGGGAAGAAGAAGCGGGCGGAACCGGGTCGTATCCACCAGGGTTCCACGGATGGCAACGCCCCAGTCGACGAACGGTCAGCCAACTGCCACGCAGAAGACCATGAGATTCAATGGCTTCGAGTGCGTAGCAGGAGCAGGAGGGGTAAAAACGACAGTGACTGGCCATCAGAGGACTAATGGCATAACGGTAAAACTGGATCGGAACGAGTGCCAGTTTACGCATCTGGACTGTCTACCCCTACGGATTCGGTGGGCGCTGGAGCGGGCCGATTACGCGCAAGACGCTTCCAGAGCTTGCCAAAATGTTGGTGCAATTCTGGGTTTTCGATCTCGCCCAGGCCTTTGCGCGCAACGATAACGATATCCCAACCTGCCAATAAATCTTGGTGAAGGCGGAATGAGTCGCGCATCAATCGCTTGAGTCGATTTCGCTGAACGGAGAGCTTGACGCTCTTTTTCCCGATCACAAGCCCCAAACGGGGATGATCCAGACCGTTCTCGCGGGCAAGGAGCAAAAGATTCTTGCCTGGAACCTTGCCGGTTGGGGAGTCGAAGACCGCTTTGAAATGTCGGGGGGTCAGCAGACGCTTTTCCCGACTGAAGTCCTGACTCACCACCTGTGCCGAATGATCAAACGGCCAGACGCTTACGGCCTTTGGCACGACGACGCGACAGAACGGCACGACCGTTCTTGGTGGCCATACGGGCACGGAAACCGTGAGTGCGAGCGCGCTTGATGGTGCTTGGTTGGAAAGTACGTTTCATGGCGTGTTACCTGGTTCGTCGACTACGGGCCGGAATGGCCCCCGTTTTAAGAGATCGGCGATTCTAGAGAAAGCAAGGCCATAGGTCAATTTCCAACCAGCTTTTCCTTATAGGTGGTCACGTCGGTGAGGGCTGGAGGTGAACGCGTCGAGGAACAGGGTTCACACCTAAACATAAAAAAAGAGAGAGGAATTATTTAAAGCTTTTCTGTAAATCTTATAAAGCTTATGTAGAAGAATTCTGTGGATAAGGTTCTACAGGCCTTTATTTTCATGGTGTACAGAGAACTGAAACCTTGTCGGGAAGCGGTGCTTTGGCTGTGCCGAACGCTCGGAAAATCTGTGGATAAAAAAGCGAGTTATCAACATGCGAGTTATCAACAGATTTCGACCCGGACTTGTGCAAAGACCTCAGGCGCGGTTATCCACAGGGCTTATTCACACCCCTCCAGCATCATTTTGTTCACTAAGTTGCTGATCTATCACCTCGCTCATCGCATCGGCATGTGGATAACTGCGCGGCCGGTCGGGTACAATGGCCGCTTGTTTTTGCCTCACCGGCTTTCAAACTCAGGGGATATCCGTGTCAGTGGAACTTTGGCAGCAGTGCGTGGAGCTTCTGCGCGATGAACTGCCTGCCCAGCAATTCAACACCTGGATCCGTCCGCTACAGGTCGAAGCCGAAGGCGACGAGTTGCGCGTTTATGCGCCCAACCGTTTCGTTCTCGATTGGGTCAATGAGAAGTACCTTGGGCGTCTGCTCGAACTGCTAGGCGAACAGGGCAACGGCATTGCGCCAGCGCTTTCCTTATTAATAGGCAGCAGACGCAGCTCTGCGCCTCGCGCTGCGCCTAATGCGCCGCTGGCGGCTGCCGTTGCCGCTTCCCAGGCACAAGCCGCTCAAGTTGCCCCGCCGGTCGTTGAACCGATCGCTGCGCCAGTTGTGGCTCAAGTCGAGGATGCGCCTTCACGCGATAGCTTCGATGCCATGGGTGACGCCAACGCTTCTCCCGCATCTGGCGGCAGGGCCGAACAGCGAACAGTGCAGGTTGAAGGTGCGTTGAAACACACCAGCTACCTGAACCGGACCTTTACCTTCGAGAACTTTGTCGAAGGTAAGTCCAACCAGCTTGCCCGTGCCGCTGCCTGGCAAGTCGCCGACAACCCGAAACATGGTTACAACCCCCTCTTCCTTTATGGGGGCGTTGGCCTGGGTAAAACGCACTTGATGCATGCTGTGGGTAACCACCTGCTCAAGAAAAATCCGAATGCCAAGGTGGTCTACCTGCATTCCGAGCGTTTTGTTGCGGATATGGTGAAGGCACTGCAGCTCAATGCCATCAACGAATTCAAGCGTTTCTACCGCTCGGTCGATGCGCTGCTGATCGATGACATTCAGTTCTTTGCCCGTAAAGAGCGTTCGCAGGAAGAGTTTTTCCACACCTTCAACGCCTTGCTTGAGGGCGGTCAGCAGGTCATTCTCACCAGTGACCGTTACCCGAAGGAAATCGAAGGCCTGGAAGAACGCCTGAAGTCTCGTTTTGGATGGGGGTTGACGGTTGCCGTCGAACCGCCGGAGCTGGAGACGCGGGTCGCAATCCTGATGAAGAAGGCCGATCAGGCCAAGGTCGATCTTCCGCATGATGCGGCGTTCTTTATCGCCCAGCGGATTCGTTCCAACGTCCGTGAACTTGAAGGTGCGCTGAAGCGCGTTATCGCACACTCGCACTTCATGGGTCGTGACATAACCATCGAACTGATTCGAGAGTCACTCAAGGATCTTCTGGCGCTACAGGACAAACTGGTGAGTGTGGATAACATCCAGCGCACCGTTGCCGAGTACTACAAGATCAAGATCTCCGATCTGTTGTCCAAGCGACGTTCCCGCTCGGTCGCACGACCACGACAAGTGGCGATGGCGTTGTCCAAGGAGCTGACCAACCACAGCTTGCCCGAAATCGGCGACGTATTTGGCGGTCGTGACCACACCACGGTGTTGCACGCTTGCCGCAAGATCAACGAACTCAAGGAATCCGACGCGGATATCCGCGAGGACTACAAGAACCTGCTGCGGACGCTGACAACGTGATGACTGTCAGCGCAGCTTATTAAAGGCAAGGGACTAGACCATGCATTTCACCATTCAACGCGAAGCCCTGTTGAAACCCCTGCAACTGGTCGCAGGCGTCGTCGAGCGCCGTCAGACCTTGCCGGTATTGTCCAATGTGCTGCTGGTTGTCCAGGGCCAACAACTGTCGCTTACCGGTACTGACCTGGAAGTGGAACTGGTTGGCCGTGTGCAATTGGAAGAGCCTGCCGAACCAGGCGAGATCACCGTACCTGCGCGCAAGCTGATGGACATCTGCAAAAGCCTGCCAAGCGATGCGCTGATCGACATCAAGGTTGATGAGCAAAAGCTGCTGGTGAAGGCGGGTCGCAGCCGCTTCACCCTGTCGACATTGCCTGCCAACGATTTCCCGACGGTCGAGGAAGGCCCGGGTTCGTTGACCTGCACCCTGGAGCAAAGCAAGCTGCGCCGATTGATCGAGCGCACCAGCTTTGCCATGGCTCAGCAGGATGTTCGTTACTACCTCAACGGTATGCTGCTGGAAGTATCCACAGGCACACTGCGGGCAGTGGCTACCGATGGTCATCGCCTGGCAATGTGCTCGATGAGCGCGAACATCGACCAAGCGGATCGTCATCAGGTGATCGTGCCACGCAAGGGTATCCTCGAGCTGGCGCGTCTGCTGACCGAACCGGATGGCACGGTCAGTATCGTGCTTGGCCAACATCATATCCGTGCGACCACTGGCGAGTTCACCTTCACCTCGAAACTGGTGGACGGCAAGTTCCCAGACTATGAGCGCGTGCTGCCTAAGGGGGGTGACAAGCTGGTAGTGGGCGACCGCCAGGCACTGCGTGAAGCGTTCAGCCGTACCGCAATTCTGTCCAACGAAAAGTACCGTGGTATTCGTCTGCAACTGGCTAATGCCCAGCTGAAGATTCAGGCGAACAACCCGGAGCAGGAAGAGGCAGAAGAGGAAATCAGCGTCGACTACAACGGCAGCTCGTTGGAAATCGGTTTTAACGTGAGCTACCTGCTGGATGTACTGGGTGTCATGACCACCGAGCAGGTTCGCCTGATTCTGTCTGACTCCAACAGCAGTGCATTGCTGCAGGAAGCAGGCAATGACGATTCCGCATACGTCGTCATGCCGATGCGTCTGTAATCTTGTCTCGCATAGTCTAGATGTCCCTCAGTCGTGTTTCTGTCACCGCGGTGCGTAACCTGCACCCGGTGACATTCTCCCCCTCCCCCCGCATCAACATTCTGCATGGCGCCAACGGCAGCGGAAAAACCAGCGTTCTTGAAGCGATCCACTTGTTGGGGCTTGCCCGCTCTTTTCGCAGCACGCGTTTGAACCCTGTTATTCAATATGAGCAGTTGGCCTGCACCGTGTTCGGTCAGGTTGAATTGGCTGAGGGTGGTTCAAGCAACCTGGGTATTTCCCGTGATCGCCAAGGGGAGTTCACTATTCGTATCGACGGGCAGAATGCCCGTAGCACGGCTCAATTAGCTGAGATTTTGCCGTTGCAATTGATTAACCCAGACAGCTTTCGACTGCTCGAAGGGGCTCCGAAAATTCGCCGGCAGTTTCTCGATTGGGGGGTGTTCCACGTGGAACCACGCTTCATGGGAACCTGGCAGCGACTGCAGAAGGCCCTGCGGCAGCGGAACTCATGGTTGCGGCATGGTACACTTGACCCAGTTTCGCAAGCGGCATGGGACCGGGAATTGTGCCTGGCCAGTGCGGAGCTGGATGAATACCGCCGTACCTACATAAAAGCCTTGAAGCCGGTTTTCGAGCAAACCTTGAGTGAGTTGGTCGAGCTTGAAGGATTGACCCTCAGCTACTACCGCGGTTGGGACAAGGATCGGGAACTGAGTGAAGTTCTCGCCAGCTCTCTGCAACGGGATCAGCAAATGGGCCACACCCAGGCAGGGCCGCAACGTGCGGATCTTCGCTTGAGGCTAGGCGGGCATAACGCCGCGGAGATTCTCTCCCGGGGCCAGCAAAAGCTTGTGGTGTGCGCATTACGTATCGCCCAAGGCCATCTGGTTAGCCAGGCTCGGCGAGGTCAGTGTATTTATCTGGTGGATGATCTGCCGTCCGAGTTGGATGAGCAACACCGCCGCGCACTTTGTCGCTTGTTGGAAGAATTACGCTGCCAGGTGTTTATCACCTGTGTAGATCACGAATTATTGAGGGAAGGCTGGCAGACGGAAACGCCAGTTGCCTTGTTCCACGTGGAACAGGGCCGTATCACCCAGACCCACGACCATCGGGAGTGAAGGCATGAGCGAAAATCAAACGTACGACTCCTCCAGCATTAAAGTGCTGAAAGGGCTGGATGCCGTGCGCAAGCGTCCCGGTATGTACATTGGCGACACCGATGATGGTAGCGGCCTGCACCACATGGTGTTCGAGGTGGTCGATAACTCGATCGACGAAGCCCTCGCCGGCCATTGTGACGACATCACCGTAATTATTCACCCGGACGAATCCATCACCGTCCGCGACAACGGCCGTGGCATTCCGGTCGATGTGCATAAAGAAGAAGGCGTCTCCGCCGCAGAGGTCATCATGACCGTTCTGCACGCTGGCGGTAAGTTCGACGACAACTCCTATAAAGTCTCCGGTGGTCTGCACGGTGTGGGTGTTTCCGTAGTAAACGCCCTCTCTGAGCAACTGGTATTGACCGTTCGCCGTAGCGGCAAGATCTGGGAACAGGTCTACGTTCATGGTGTTCCACAAGCTCCGATGAAGATCGTTGGCGAAAGTGAGACCACCGGTACCCAGATCCACTTCAAGCCATCGGCTGAGACCTTCAAGAATATCCACTTCAGCTGGGACATCCTGGCCAAGCGTATTCGTGAGCTGTCGTTCCTCAACTCGGGCGTCGGCATTCTGCTGAAGGATGAGCGCTCCGGTAAGGATGAGAGCTTCAAATACGAAGGTGGTCTGCGCGCATTCGTTGAATACCTGAACACCAACAAGACGCCGGTCAACCAGGTGTTCCACTTCAATGTTCAGCGTGAAGACGGCGTAGGTGTCGAGATTGCCCTGCAGTGGAACGACAGCTTCAACGAAAACCTGTTGTGCTTTACCAACAACATTCCGCAGCGTGATGGCGGTACTCACCTGGTTGGTTTCCGTTCGGCGCTGACCCGTAACCTGAACAACTACATCGAGCAGGAAGGTCTGGCCAAGAAGAACAAGGTCTCGACCACTGGCGACGATGCCCGTGAAGGTTTGACCGCGATCATCTCGGTCAAGGTTCCAGATCCGAAGTTCAGCTCCCAAACCAAAGACAAGCTGGTTTCATCTGAGGTGAAGACGGCAGTGGAACAGGAGATGGGCAAGTACTTCTCCGACTTCCTGCTGGAAAACCCGAACGAAGCCAAGGCCGTTGTTGGCAAGATGATCGACGCGGCGCGTGCTCGTGAAGCAGCGCGCAAGGCGCGTGAGATGACTCGCCGTAAAGGTGCACTGGATATCGCCGGCCTGCCAGGCAAGCTGGCTGACTGCCAGGAGAAGGACCCTGCCCTTTCCGAACTGTACCTGGTGGAGGGTGACTCCGCAGGTGGTTCGGCCAAGCAAGGTCGTAACCGCAAGACCCAGGCAATCCTGCCGCTCAAGGGTAAGATCCTCAACGTCGAGAAGGCACGTTTCGACAAGATGATCTCCTCCCAGGAAGTCGGTACGCTGATTACCGCATTGGGTTGTGGTATCGGTCGCGACGAGTACAACATCGAAAAACTGCGTTATCACAACATCATCATCATGACCGATGCTGACGTTGACGGTTCGCACATTCGTACTCTGCTGCTGACCTTCTTCTTCCGTCAGTTGCCGGAGCTGGTTGAGCGTGGCTACATCTACATTGCCCAGCCACCGCTGTACAAGGTGAAGAAAGGCAAGCAGGAGCAGTACATCAAGGACGACGAGGCCATGGAAGAGTACATGACCCAGTCGGCCCTGGAGGACGCCAGCCTGCACCTGAACGAGTCGGCCCCGGGGATTTCCGGTGAGGCGCTGGAGCGTCTGGTCAACGAGTTCCGCACTGTGATGAAGACCCTCAAGCGTCTGTCGCGTCTGTACCCACAGGAACTGACCGAGCACTTCATCTACCTGCCAGCGGTATCGCTTGAACAACTGTCCGACCATGCTGGAATGCAAGCCTGGCTGGCGAAGTTCGACGAGCGCCTGCGTACCAGCGAGAAGTCTGGCCTGGTCTACAAAGCCAGCCTGCGTGAAGACCGCGAGCGTAATGTCTGGTTGCCAGAAGTGGAAATCACTTCCCACGGCTTGGCCAGCTACGTGACGTTCAACCGTGACTTCTTTGGCAGCAACGACTACAAGACCGTTACTGCTCTGGGTTCGCAGTTGGTCACTCTGCTGGACGACGGCGCCTACGTTCAACGTGGCGAGCGCAAGAAGGCCGTCACCGAGTTCAAGGAAGCCCTTGACTGGCTGATGACTGAAAGTACCAAGCGTCACACCATCCAGCGCTACAAAGGGTTGGGTGAGATGAACCCGGACCAACTGTGGGAAACCACGATGGACCCAAGCGTGCGTCGCATGCTCAAGGTGACCATCGAAGACGCGATCGCTGCCGACCAGATCTTCAACACCTTGATGGGTGATGCGGTCGAACCGCGTCGTGAGTTCATTGAGAACAACGCACTGGCAGTGTCCAACCTGGACTTCTGATTCACAAAAAAGCTGCGTGTTTTCACACATAAGTGACCGGCCAAGCTCAGTCTTCAGAGCCAGGCCGGTTAGCTGAAAGGCCCGCGAAAGCGGGCTTTTTTTTTGCTCAAACAGTCATCGCTTCAAACGAGTGCGAATGGATCGGCGCATCTCGCTGGATTAGTGCTGTTTTCCTTGGAGCCCTTTCAGTCCTTCAGTGGCTTTTTCAGGTAGTAACGCTGGTGTCCAGGTGGGCAGTCTTCCAACACGCCCATCACTTGGTACCCCTGCTTCTGATAGAAGTCGGGGGCTTGGAAGCTGTAGGTATAAAGAAACACACCCTTACAGCCCCGGCGCCGTGCCTCATCCTCTGCCCGCTTCAACAAGTTGCTGCCCAGGCCGTGGCTGCGCAGGGTGTCGTTTAACCAAAAATAGTCAATGTAGAGCCAGCCCATCCCACTGTGGCCGAACAGACCACCCATTACCTGGCCGCTGCTATCGCGGGCATAGAGCTGGAAATCGGTATAGGTATAGGGGCCAATCTGCCCCACATTGAAGTGTTCCAGACCTTGGCGAACCACCGCCATGGCCTCGGCGTCAGCACCTAAGCTGAAGCTGTAAGTGTTATCCGTCATACACTCTCCTGTGTGGCGTTCTTAGAAAAACAAATATTCTCATGGCTACACACGCTTGTGGCGATGAAACTACCCTCCTCAATTTCTGCCGGCTGCCAGTGAGCACAAAGCAGCTGATCCGTGTCACAAATGATGATCTGCTAATCTCTCGAATAGGGACCAAAAGGCCAATTCTTTGAATTGGCCTTTTTTGTGTGCGTTCGGAAATGAAATTCCCTCGGCACTTCTGCCAAGGATGGTGTGCATTTTTGAGGTCGGCTGCTGCGAAAATGCAGCGGCTGGGTGAGTTTTCTTGCTGAAAGCCTCGGTCTTTCTGCTGCTTGAGGTTGGCATGCATTATGCGCATCTAGCCCCGAGCCCATTTCCACAGCCCGGACGCATACATGTCGCTTATTCAAACCCTCGCTGATCGGGGTGCCCTACTGAGCTGCACGGTCTGCGAAAGCGGACGCCTGACCAACGTCTCTTCGTCGTTGAGTGACCAACTCGGCTACTCCCCGGTAGAGATGCAGAACTGCAGCATTGAAAGCATTTTCACTGCGGAGTCCACACACCTTCTGCGTAAGCTGTTTTCCTGCCCGCCGGCTGATGAAAAGCTGGGCAGCCTGGCGCTTACATTGATACGGCACAGCACAGGCCTGTTTCCCGTGCTGGCTAGCGGCCTCGTTGAATGGCGTGATGTTCACTCCCCCAGAATTCACCTCGTGTTTATACCGCTGGGTTCGTTGAGTCACCGCTTGAGTGAGCTGCAGAACGCCAACGAAGTCATGACCCAGATGCTCTATAGCGCCAAGGTGGCCTACTGGTGCATTGAGTTCGCTGAAGCAGTGGACATTACCCAGACACCCGACGAAGTCGTCCGTCAGGTGTTCGAAAACCGCTCTTACTGGCGCATGTGTAACCGTGCCATGGCGGATGTCTACGAGATGCCGGCGGACGTCGACTTTAACCAGCAGCCGGTCCGACTTTACTGGCCGCGCAGCCCGGCTAACGAAGAGTTCGTAAGGCGTCTGGTGGAGACCGATTTCTGTGTCGACGGCGCGCTGTCGGTGGACCGCCGCCACGATGGTTCCCCTGCCTATGTGGAGAACGATGTCCGTGCCGCTATCCATGACGGTCGCCTGCTACGCATGTGGGGCAGCATCCGCGACGTTAGCCAGGAACTGCGGATGCAGCACGATGCTGAGCAGCGCATCGATGCCTTGCGCCGAGTCTTCGACGCGGTACCGGACGCTGTGCTGGTGATCGACGAAGAGCTGCAACCGCGGTGGCGTAACGCCGCCTTTGAGCAGGCCTTCGGTATCACCCAAGGTGCGAGCATCGCCCACGCCCTGCTCGATCAGTCACTGCCTGAGCGCACCTGGCACAGCCTGCACTTGACCAATCTCAGTGGGCACCTGCAACTGTTTAACGTCCACTGCTCGCGCATCCTCATGCAAGAAGGCGTGGCCTGGAAGGTGGCAGTACTGCGCGCAGCGGAACGTACCATCCAGCACAACGGCGAGCTACATCCATGATCGAGAAAAGTCTCTTGCCGCCCCTGAAGATGGGCATGCGATCTTCGGTCAATGTCAGCAGCGACGTACTTTCCGCGCTGCTGGAAACCCCTGCGTTGCATGCCCTGCTGGACAGCTTCAGTGAGGCAATCATCCTGTGCGATGGCGAGTCTCGGGTGCGCTTTCTCAACCTTGCCGCTGAGCGGGTGAATCGAGTGTCCCGAGAAGACGCGATCGGCTTGCCCAATGCCGAGTTCTTCCAGCGTTCGGCCCTGAGCTTCGATGATTTCCAGCAAGCTGTTGGGCGGGGTGGGAACAGCGCCTTGACCCGCTCCCGCGATGGCCGCATGTTCCTCACCAGCACCCAGGCGGTTCCCACCGGCGCTTACGAAAAGCCTTATACGTTATTGGTGCAGCGAGATTTTGAAGGTCGTGAGAGCCCTCGTCGCACGTCGCAGCAGGCTTTCGCCCCTGCGGAAAATAGCGGCCTTGGCGATCCGCAGGATAACGCCCTGCACCTCTCCCCTTTGCTCTCCAGCATCGCCGACACGGGTGTACGTGCATTTCGCCGCCGCGCTCGTTTGCTCTTGCTGGGGGAACCCGGCGTTGGCAAGACCGCTATTGCCCGGCATATCCACCGCGCGGCTGGTTGGGGGGATCGGCCCTTCATTCACGTCAATTGCGGCAGCATTCCGGAAAGCCTGTTTGAGTCAGAGATGTTCGGCTACGAGCGCGGTGCCTTCACAGGTGCCTTGCAGAGTGGCAAGCGCGGTTACATCGAAAGCGCCTCGGGCGGCACCCTGTTCCTTGATGAGATTGGCGAAATCCCTCTGCATGTCCAGGCCAAGCTGCTCAAGTTCCTTGAAGACGGCAGCATTCAGTCGGTCGGCTCGCCCTTGAGCAAGACGGTGCAAGTCCAGGTGATCGCCGCCACCAACAAGGACTTACGGCGGCTAGTAGAGTCCGGCGAGTTCCGTGCCGACCTGTACTACCGCCTTGCTGTGTTGCCGGTGGAGATTCCTCCGCTCCGCCAGCACCTGGAAGACTTGCCAGTACTCATGGACATCCTGCTGATGCGCATCAACCGTGACCGCCAGCCCACGCTGCGGTTGTCCGGCGGTTGCCGTCAACGTCTATTGAGCTATGACTATCCGGGCAATATCCGCGAGCTGGTGAACATTTTTGAACGCCTGGCTGTGCTGGCTGATGATGAGGCCAGTGAACAGCATCTGCCACCGGAACTGCTGGGGCTCATTGCACCGATTTCCATCAGACCAACGACTCCACGCCAGGAGGTTGATGCAGAGCTGCCAGCCGACGACGAACTGGGCGAAAGCCTTAAGGCGCAGGTTCAGCGCTATGAGCGCCAGCTCATTCTCCAGGCAGTCCAGAGCCAAGGCAGCAAACGCAAGGCGGCCCAGCAACTGGGCATTGATATCGGTACCTTGATTCGCAAGCTGCAACGCGATTGATTTTTCCGGCACAGGGATGTGCCGTCTGCTGCAATTTCCCCTCTCCGCCGCCTCCCATACCGCTGCAAGAATGCCTACGGCACACGCTATTTTTGCCAACATTTTCGCCAGCAGATAATAAAAATCCATATTTTTCAATGAGTTAAAAATTGGCACAGCATGTGCAATAGCAACCTGCAACCCATCCACCTGATGGGTCATTGCATCGATGCTGAATGCCCTATCGGGCATCGGCGGTCCTGGAGGTAAAACAACAATGCTGATCACAGGTATCAAGAGTCGGCCGGTCTACGACCAACTGCGCCCCCTGCCGGGTGGAATCCGTCACCTCGTCGCAGGCCAGGGTAGTGGTGGCCGCGCCATGCTACGCCTGCTGGATGAGATGCCCGAGCAAGGCATGCAGACCACTCTGCTCTATTCACAGGAATCTTTCTCCGGCCTGGATTTCCTCGCCGAACTACAGCAGCGGCAGGTCGCCGAGCTGCGTGTGTACCCCAGCAATCAAGAGTTGGTGGCGGATCTGGAGCGCATCCTGGGTAATGCCCGCATGGGCACCCGGCTCTACCTTTCGGGCTCGGAGAGCTTTATCGGTACCGCCATGCAGGTGGCCACCCACTACGACATGAACAGTGATGAAGTGCTCCGCGAACACGCCGGTTCTTTCGTCCGTCGTATCTGGTGCGTGCATTGCGACAGCTACACCGAGAACGTCACCCAGCGCGTGTTCCAGTGCCCTGGCTGCAACGCAATGCTGGTCGTGCGTGACCATTACTCCCGCCGTCTCGCCGCCTTCCAGGCCGTGAAGGCCGACGCCGAAGTCCCCGGTGAATTGCCAGAAGCAGAGGAGCTCGACACATGAGCTTGAGCAACGGAACCCTGAATGTGCGGGTTGCCCGCATCGAAGCTGTCACACCAGAAATCAAGCGATTTACCCTGGTGGCCACCGACGGCGCGCACCTGCCGCCCTTCTCGGGTGGCAGCAACGTGGTGGTGTTGATCCCTCACGAGAATGGCACCTACCGCAATGCCTACTCGCTGATGAGTTCACCATACGACTCCAGTGCCTACCAGATCGCCGTGCGCCGTGTTGAAGAGGGCCGTGGCGGTTCGCTGCGGATGCACGAAGCCGTGAACGAAGGTGATGTGCTGGAAATCCTGCGTCCGGTGAACCTGTTCCCGTTGAGCAAGCATGCTCGTCTGCACCTGTTCATCGCGGGTGGTGTCGGCATTACTCCGGTGTGCTCGCAACTGGCCGAACTGCGTCTGCGAGGCACGCCTTTCGAGGTGCATTTGGCCGTACGCGGTGCCGAGCACGCGCGCTTGGGCGAAGAGCTGGTGCGCGAATATGGCGATGCCGTACGTCTGTATCGCAACGACCTCGACCAGCGCCTGGATATCTCGGTTGTAGTCGCCGCGCGCCCGCTGGGCAGCCACTTGTATGTGTGCGGCCCTGAATCCATGATTCAGGACGCCATCGACAGTGCCCATGCTCAAGGCTGGACCGATAGCCACATTCACTACGAGCGCTTTCTAGAGCAAGGCAGTGTTGGCGAGGCGTTCAGCGTTACCTTGGCGCGCAGTGGCGCGACGATCGAAGTATCGCCTGACCAGAGCCTGCTGGAAGCCGCTGAAGCTGCCGGTCACTCGATTCCCTACCTGTGCCGTGGCGGCGCCTGCGGCGAGTGCGAAACCCGCGTGCTCGAACTCGACGGCGAAATCGTCCACACCGACGACTGGCTGTCCGACGAAGACAAGGCCGCCAATACAAAAATCATGCCCTGCGTGTCGCGTGCCAAATGCTCGCGGCTGGTCATCGACTGCTGAACGGAGAACCCCCATGACCATCCAGTTCCGACCCGACGAAACGTACCGCGACGACTACACCTACGCGAACAGCCCGGAGTGCATCGCCCGTGCACCCTTCCCTTTCCCGGACGACGAGTACATGTACTCGATGAACCTGGAGCCCCATGTATCGGTGGGTGACGGTGCGCTGAAGGCCATCTTCGACATCGACGAGCACTACATCAGCGAGTGCCGTGACCGTGCGATCACCCTGGAGAAAGATCCGGGCATGCACTACGTGTCGGCGCCGCACATGATGGAAGCGCAGTGGGACCTGCTCGAGCTGATCATGGAGTCCTACGCCAGCGACTACCCCGAATACTTCACTCTGGAGAAGGATGGCACTCGCTGGCACTGGACCAACACGCTGCTGAACATCGATGACACCTTCACCTTCGGTGACCCGTCCACCTTGCCCTATGAGCCGATGGAGTACATCACCCGCCAGGCTCAGGGCGATTGGGTTCTGCAGGAAGAGCGCGACGGCACCCTTTACTGGGGTGCTGGTATCGCTACCCAGCGCGCCGACTACTCGTTGCGTTTCAACCTCGGCATGGCCTGGCACGAATTTCACGGCCCAGTGCCGTTGCTGAAGGAAACCGGCATGCTCGACCGTGCGCTGAAGTTCCTTCTGCGTCTGCGCTGCGGTCACCCGGTACGCCGCCTGAACTGGTCGCTGACGGTCAATCCGCGGCTGGACGTCTCGGCCGAAAGCCTGCCGGACTGGGCACCTGACCGCACCACGGTCACTGCTGAAAACGCTGGCAAGCTGGTTTACCTGCGTATTGAGCTGCAACCCTTGCACCGCCTGCCGCGCAGTAACGCGATCGTATTCCCGATCCGCACTTACTTGCTGAACCTGGAAGACATCGCCACCAACCCGGCCTGGGCCAAGCGCATGCACCGTGTGCTCAAGTCCCTGAATCAGGAGCTGGTGGACTACAAGGGCTTTACCCGCTACCGCGACGCCGCTGTTGAATGGCTCTCGCAGTTTGACGACGGCCAAGACGAGGAGGTGGTCAAGGCTGGATAAGTTCGCATCACGCTTCACCCATAACAATAAAGGCTCTTCGATGAGCACCGGCGGGCAGTGACCCGCCGCCATGCAAACGACTGCCATTCAAATGAGGAAAACAATATGAGTGGGTCTTCTGCGGCAAGTGCAACCGCTTCTATCGATCAGGATGCCGAGCAACTGCGTGCGCTTGGCTACAGCTCCAACTTCAACCGTAGCATGAGCCTGTGGGAGAACTTCTCCCTGGGTTTCACCTATCTGTCGCCGGTGGTCGGCGTCTATACGTTGTTCGGCCTCTGCCTCGCGGCAGGTGGTCCGCCAATGTTCTGGTCCTACCTGCTGATTGGCCTCGGCCAGATGCTGGTGTGTCTGGTGTTCGGTGAGGTGGTGTCCCAGTTCCCCATCTCCGGTGGTGTCTACCCTTGGGCGCGACGCCTGGTCGGCAAGCGCTGGGCCTGGATGGTGGGTTGGGTCTATGCCTGGGCGCTGTGCGCCACCATCGCCGGTGTCGCCGTCGGTGCTGGCCCTTACATGGCCGCCATGCTCGGTTTCGATTCCAGCTCCAACGCCAATATTTACATCGCCCTCAGCCTGATTCTGTTGTCTACAGGACTCAACCTGGTGGGCACCAAGCTGCTTGCTCGGGTGGCCATGTTCGGCTTCCTCTGCGAACTGGTGGGTGCAATCCTGGTGGGGGGTTACCTGCTGATCTTCGAGCGTCACCAACCGATTAGCGTGCTGTTCAATACCTTTGATCTCAACGTCAACGGCTCCTACCTGCCAGCCTTCCTTGCCGCTTCCCTGGCGGGCCTGTTCCAGTACTACGGCTTTGAGGCCTGCGGTGACGTGGCGGAAGAAACCCCCAACCCCGGCAAGCGCATCCCCAAAGCCATGCGCATGACTATCTACATTGGTGGCGCCGCTGCCATGTTCGCCTGCCTGGCGCTGATTCTGGCTGTCCCGGATATGCAGAAAGTGATTGCTGGCGAAGACACCGATCCGGTTTCCACCATCCTTGCCAATGCCTTCGGCCCGGTAGGTTCGAAATTGGTGATGGCGGTGGTGATGGTCTCCTTCATCTCTTGCGTTCTGAGCCTGCAAGCCGCGGCGAGCCGCTTGTTGTTCTCTTACGCCCGTGACGAGATGATCGTTGGCAGCAACCTGCTGAAGCGCTTGTCTGCCAACCATGTACCGTCTTTCGCGCTGGTCGTGAGCGGCGTGATGCCGGCGTGCATCGTCTGCCTGGGTCTGTTCATGGCCGATGCCGTGGCTACCATCGTCGGCTTCGCTGCCATTGGCATCTATGTGGCGTTCCAGTTGATTGTCATCGCTGCGCTGATCGCCCGTGGCAAAGGCTGGCGCCCAAGCGGCCAGTTCAGCCTCGGTGGCTGGGGGCTGTTGGTGAACATCGCCGCGCTGATTTACGGTGTTGGCGCCATCATCAACATGGTCTGGCCGCGCAGTCCTGATGCGGCCTGGTACATCAACTACTCAATGATTCTGACTACGGTGGTGGTGATGGGCGCTGGCTTCCTCTACATGCTGCTGGCCAAGCCGTATGACAAAGGTACGGCCCCGGCCGGTGACGCCTGGAAGTTCTCCAAGCCTCTGCCCAAGGCCGCTAACGTCGCTGGCGTGCCAGTACGTTAATCCAACGCCTTTATCCAACCTCCCTTACTCACGCTGCCCCCCTTCTCCTTTCAGGGAGAAGGGGCTCAGGCAGCCGAAGGACTGAATCATGCAAACAAAACTCCTGATCAACGGCCAACTCATTGCTGGCGAAGGCCCTAGCATCGCAGTGCTCAACCCGTCCTTGGGTACCGCCCTGGTGGAAATCCCCGAGGCCAGCGCGGCCCAGGTCGATGCTGCCGTGCGCGCCGCCGATAACGCCTTTGCGCAGTGGTCTCAGACCTCGCCGAAGGACCGTTCGACCCTGCTGCTCAAGCTTGCCGATGCCATTGACGCCCATGCCGAGGAGCTTGCCCGCCTGGAGTCGCAGAACTGCGGCAAGCCCTTCACCGCCGCCTTGAACGACGAGCTGCCGGCCATCGCCGATGTGTTCCGCTTTTTCGCCGGTGCAAGCCGCTGCATGAGCGGTTCTGCGGCAGGTGAGTACCTGCCTGGCCACACCTCGATGATTCGCCGCGACCCGGTCGGCGTGGTCGCCTCTATCGCGCCGTGGAACTACCCGCTGATGATGGCGGCCTGGAAGCTGGGCCCAGCCCTGGCGGCGGGCAATACGGTGGTGCTGAAACCTTCGGAACAGACGCCGTTGACCGCGCTGAAGCTGGCTGAGTTCATCGCCGACATTTTCCCCGCAGGCGTAGTGAACATGGTGTTTGGCCGTGGTCCGAGCGTTGGCGAGCCGCTGGTCACCCACCCGAAAGTGCGCATGGTCTCGCTGACCGGCTCGGTCGCCACGGGTTCGCGGATCATCAGTGGCACTGCCGACAGCGTGAAACGCATGCACATGGAGCTGGGCGGCAAGGCGCCGGTCATCATCTTTGATGATGCGGATATCGATGCCGCCGTAGAGGGTATCCGTACATTTGGTTTCTACAATGCTGGTCAGGACTGCACCGCTGCCTGCCGTATTTATGCGCAGAAAGGTATCTACGAGCAGTTCGTGGCCAAGCTCGGCGAGGCGGTGAGCACTATCCAGCCTGGCCTGCAGGACGACCCGACGACCGAACTCGGCCCGCTGATCACCGAGCAGCACCTTGAGCGTGTCGAAGGCTTTGTCCAGCGCGCCAGCGCCCTGCCGCACATCCAGGTGGTCACCGGTGGTCATCGCGTTGACGGCCCTGGCTTCTTCTTTCAACCCACCGTGCTGGCTGGCGCCCGCCAGGACGATGAAATCGTTCGTCGCGAGGTATTCGGCCCAGTGGTTTCGGTTACTGCCTTTGATGAGGAAGAGCAAGTTCTGGGCTGGGCCAACGATTCGGACTACGGCCTGGCCTCATCGGTCTGGACGTCGGATGTCGGTCGCGCCCATCGCTTGTCTGCGCGCCTGCAATACGGCTGCACCTGGGTGAACACGCATTTCATGCTGACCAGCGAAATGCCTCACGGTGGGGTCAAGCACTCCGGCTACGGTAAGGACATGTCCATGTACGGGCTAGAGGACTACACCGCCGTACGCCATGTAATGTTCAAGCATTGATATGGACTGACTGAACCGGTGGTGCCAATAGCGGCCAGGCAAGCAAGGTTGCTGAAGCTGGCCGCTTTCCGTCGTAATTCCGATCTGGAGTGAAGATCATGCAAACAGCATTATCGAGTGCCTGGCATGTTCTCCTGGCCCTCTGGGCCGACCAAGCATTGGTGGCCTGCTGACCCTAGGTTGGCAGTTACAAGCAACCCGGCGGCGAGCTGCAAGCGGCCGCCGCTTTCATGGCTGACTTAATGCGGCCTCCGCAAAACACCGCATGTTTAAACCGTTTCTGGTCAGGTTGTAGATACAACGGCGGTGGCCGTGAAGCGATTGTTCCATTTCGCTAAAGATTGCTTTGCCAACATTGGCATTTATCTAAATTCGCAGCGGAATAAACTGTACCCAGCTTCCAGACAAAGCCGCGAAACGCAGAACTTCAAGGGTGTAAGCAAACGACCCTGCCACGTTTCGCAGAGCCTTCAGCCTTACCGATTCCGACTGAAGACGTTGACCGTTTGCATCGTTGGGACACTGTAAAAATGAAACTGTTTACCGCTCTGGTTACCACTGCTTGTGTAATGATCGGCACTCAAATGGCATTCGCTGCCGAAGTCCCTGCAGTAGAGCAATATACGTACGGTAGCCACCCTGATATTGCCCACGTGATCCATCAGGATCGCATCCCTGATGTGTGTGGTGTGGTGCAGATGAAAATGACCTACGAAGACCACCAGGGTCAGGTGCACACCCTGCAGTATGCGGTGATGGGTAACGGATGCTTTGACAACTAACTGAGTCCCTGCAAACCCTGCTTGTTGTTTGCGTGCAAGCAGGCTTAGTGAAACGCCCCTGATTTCAGGGGCGTTTTTTATTACGCCACGGGAACTAACGCGTTCACGGGCGTACAGCAAGTAGGGTGACTATTTCTGGTTCATCCAATCGCTATTGAAGTCGCGCGCATAAAAGAAACCCAATGCTCGAGGTTTTTTGTCGTCATGGCCCAAGACGATGAACAGTGACGAGGCATAGGGTGGCTTTTCAGGGGCATGCACATTCAAGTGCTTTTCTATTTCCCGAATGCAATCGCTGTGGGTAACCAGAATCAGGTTGTGTCCGGGGCGCTTGGTTTCAAGTGATGTCTTAAGCATGATGCCTTTGCAGCCAGCGAGCCACTTCTGGGCCTCGACGTCGCGGTTGAACATAAAGTTCGCGGTTTGTCGGGTTCTGGTCAGGGGGCTGACAAAGATATCTGCCTGGTCCAGGCCGAGCTTTTGATAATGCTCACCCAGCTTCACGGCGGTGTCTTTGCCGCGCTTGGTGATGCCATCAGGGGCATTCAGACAGGGTGCACTCGACAGGTCGCAGCGTTCCGCGTGGCGAATCACGACAATGACGTCGCCATTGGCCCACGCTGTTTTTAACGGTGCGAGCTGTACCACACTGCTCTGGGCAAGATTGGTCAGCCGAGGTGTTCTGAATAGAAAGTAGGAGCCAATAATTAAGAGCACGATCGCAAGTACGGTAATAAGCACGTTTCTTGCGCGCCGGTTTGACCCCGTGAAAGACAACGACATAAAGCTGGACCCCATCAAGAGCTAAGCAGATTCAGCCAGAATCTTGCCCGATGGACCGTGAAGAAACCGTTGTTTGGGCAACTGAAAATCAAGGAACGGTGTTATTGGTTTTCTCGCCCGTGTTTACAGACCCAGCTCGCGCAAGCGCCGGTACAGTGTTCGCTCACTCATTCCCAGTTGTTGAGCCAGCTCACTGCGTGAACCTTCAAACGCCTGGAGTGCCTGTGCCAGTTGGCCAAGGTGTTCCTTTTTGCGTCGTTGCGATTGCCCTGCCGTGGCATTGTCGGGTTTCACATCGTCGGGTAGATGCTCTGCCCGAATGACCCCGTCATCGGCAAACAATCGTGCCCGCTCAAGGATGTTTCTCAGCTCACGGATGTTCCCTGGGTACGTGTGCAGGTTGAGCCAGCGCATGGCCTGCGGATCTACCCGTGGCGCTTGGGGCCCGGCCATGCGTTGCAACAGGCTGTCGATCAATAGCGGCAGGTCTTCGACACGCTCGCGCAGGGCGGGAAGACGAATCGGAAAGGCGCTGATCCGGTAGTAGAGGTCTTCACGGAAGGTACCGTTGGCAACCATTTCCTTGAGGGGTTTATGGGTGGCCGAGATCAGGCGGAAGTCCGAGTGAACAGTACGCAGGCTGCCCACCGGGCGGAAGCTGCCTGACTCGATCAGACGCAACAGTTTCACTTGCATCGCCAGTGGCACTTCACCGATTTCATCGAGAAACAGGGTGCCGCCATGTGCGGCTTCAGCCAGACCGATCTTGCGCTGCAAGGCGCCGGTAAAGGCGCCCTTTTCATAGCCGAACAGCTCGCTTTCGAACAGCGATTCGGTCAGGCCGGTACAGTCAACGACCACCAGCGGACCGTTGGCGCGGGGGCCACTCAGGTGCAGCGCACGGGCGAACAGCTCTTTGCCCGTGCCGGACTCACCCTGCAGCAGCACTGGAATCTGTGATGGCGCTGCGCGTTGCAGGCTGGCCAATGCCTGCTTGAACGCGGGTGCCCGGCCGACCAGGCCATGTTGCTGGGGTTGAGCCGAGGCCACGGTGATGCTGGTCAGGCGCTCGACGAACGCGACGACTTCACCCTGCTCATCGAGTATCGGCCTTAGCTCCACATCGACATGTTCCGGGCCACGTGGCGTGTGGTGAATATGC
The DNA here is from genome assembly GCF_014648275.1 of Pseudomonas laurentiana. Lineage (GTDB taxonomy): Bacteria > Pseudomonadota > Gammaproteobacteria > Pseudomonadales > Pseudomonadaceae > Aquipseudomonas > Aquipseudomonas laurentiana. The sequence goes on along the minus strand of NZ_BMQU01000001.1, from coordinate 69,644 downwards.
AGCATCCGCTCGGGTACACGGCTTTCTCTGGCCTTGCGCATCGGGCAATGCTCGCCAGCCTGATCGCAGGGCACAGCGTAATGGTGGGAGACCTGATGGCACTTGGCGCCCACGGTTGATTGGCCTTCCACGCCGAACTGACGTTGGTACGCGCTGTTGGCAGCAAGGATGTTGTAGCGGGTATCCAGCACGATGGTGGGCTGGGGGTCATGTTCGAGGTATGACACCAGCGCCTGGACGGCGGGGATGTTCGGGACAGCAGTAATCAAGCGGGACATGGCGACACCTGGGCAAGCACTCGAAGAGCTTACCCGAAGGTGACGAAGACTGCCAAAAACTGCCAGGCACTGCCACATCACTGCCAAACGGCACGGCAGTCTGTTAGCAGGGATACAGCCAGACCCTGTAAACACGGGGGCTATACGCTTCCCGACCGATGGCACATATCTTGATGACAGCCTTGCGACTGCCAGCTATGCCTTACGTTGGCATCAATGGATTTATCGGGAGAAGGTCATGATCATTGGCGGCAACCTGTATGTGGAAGCACTGTTCGACAGCGCGACCTGGACCATCAGTTATCTGGTGATGGATCGCGGCAGCGGACACTGTGCACTGATCGACAGTGTGCTGGACTACGATCCCAAGTCTGGACGTACCGATACCGGCTCGGCGGACAAGCTGATTGCGCGGGTGACCGAGTTGGGCGCCAAGGTGCAATGGATTCTGGAAACCCATGTGCATGCTGATCACCTGTCGGCTGCTGCGTACCTGAAAGAGAAGCTCGGTGGGCAGGTCGCCATTGGCAGCCATATCACCCAAGTGCAGAAAGTCTTCGGTGCGCTGTTCAATGCCGATAGCCGATTCGCCCGAGACGGCAGTCAGTTCGATGTGCTCTTTGAAGACGGTAGCGAATTCCTGATTGGCGGCTTGCGCGCGCGCGCCATGCATACGCCGGGTCATACCCCGGCCTGTATGACTTACATCGTCGAAGCCGGCGGTGAAACGGTGGCATTCGTCGGCGATACCTTGTTCATGCCTGACTACGGCACCGCGCGGTGTGATTTCCCTGGTGCTGACGCCCGCACGTTGTACCGCTCGATCAACCGCATTCTTGCCCTGCCCGACCATACCCGCCTGTTCATGTGCCACGACTACCTGCCAGGCGGTCGCGAGTTGCGCTACATGACCACGGTTGCCGAACAGCGTGCCAGCAACATCCATGTGCGTGAAGGCATCGACGAAGATGCATTTGTGGCAATGCGCGAGGCCCGTGACGCGACCCTGGATATGCCGGTTCTGATCCTGCCCTCGGTGCAGGTCAACATGCGCAGCGGTCAGCTGCCCGAGCCCGAAGACAATGGTGTGCGCTATCTGAAGATCCCGCTCAACGCCATCTGATTCCGGCGCGACAGAATTATTATTAAGGAAACACAGCCATGCTTGCTCAACCTTCATCAACGCCAGCCTCCTGTGCGCACCACAACGTCCTGATCATCGGTGCCGGTGCAGCAGGCCTTGCCACGGCCTCCAGCCTGATGGCCCGCGATCCGTCTCTGGATGTGGCAATCATCGACCCGGCCGAGGTTCATTACTATCAACCTGGCTGGACACTGGTGGGTGCCGGCGTATTCCAACCCAAGAGCACAGTACGCAGTATGGCTTCGGCCATTCCCAAGGGCGTGACCTGGATCAAGGGTGCCGCACAGTTCTTCGACCCCCAGGCGCAGACGGTGCAGTTGGAGGACGGTCGGCTGATCAGTTATGCACAGCTGGTTGTATGCCCGGGCCTCAAGCTCGACTGGGACGCGATCGAAGGCTTGAGTGAAACCTTGGGCCGCAATGGTGTGACCTCCAACTACCGTTATGACTTGGCGCCGTACACCTGGCAGTTGGTGCAACAGCTGCAGAAAGGCAAGGCCCTGTTCACCCAGCCGCCGATGCCGATCAAGTGTGCAGGTGCGCCGCAGAAGGCGTTGTACCTGTCGTGCGATCACTGGTTGCGCAGTGGGCGTCTGGGCAACATCCAGGCACAGTTCTTCAATGCGGGCGCGGTGTTGTTTGGCGTAGCGGACTATGTGCCGGCGCTGATGGAGTACATCGACAAGTATGCGGTCGACCTCAACTACGCCCATCGTCTGGTGGCGGTGGATGGGCCGGCAAAACAGGCAACCTTTGTGCGCACACTGCCTGACGGCAGCAGCGAAACCCTGGTTCAGCCATTCGACATGCTGCATGTGGTGCCGCCACAGGTGCCCCCGGCGTTCATTCGTAACAGCCCCTTGTCGGATGCCGCGGGTTGGATCGATGTCGATCCAGCAACCTTGCGCCACCGTCGTTTTGCCAATATCCACGGCCTTGGCGATGCCACAAACACCACGAATGCCAAGACCGCCGCCGCCGCACGCAAGCAGGCCCCTGTGGTTGCCAATAACGTACTGGTCGCGCTGGGGCGCCTGGCGAATGTCGTGCATTACGACGGATATGGTTCCTGCCCGTTGACCGTGGAGCGCGGCAAGATCGTGCTGGCGGAGTTCACCTATGGTGGCAAGGTTGCCCCGAGCTTCCCTCGCTGGCTGCTTGATGGGCGTAAGCCGACCCGCCTGGCGTGGCTGTTGAAGGAGCGTATCCTGCCGCCGCTGTACTGGCGTTGCATGCTCAAAGGCCGTGAGTGGATGGCCAAGCCATTGCCCGCACCACGCGAGGCCCATCAGTGATCGAGCACGAATTTCTGGGTGCCGGGCTGGGCGCGATCATTGGTGCCATTCTTGCGCTGACCGGTGCTGGCGGTGGCATTCTTGCCGTGCCGCTTCTGGTGTTCGGTCTGGGCTTGTCGATGGCCGAAGCTGCGCCTGTTGGCTTGCTGGCGGTGGGCCTGGCCGCAGGCGTTGGCGCTGTGCTGGGCTTGCGTCAGGGCGTGGTGCGCTATCGTGCAGCGCTGTTCGTTGCCTCGCTTGGGTTGCTCACGGCGCCACTGGGTTTGTTGCTGGCGCATCGGCTGCCCAATGCGCCGCTGGCGTTGGCCTTTGCCTTGGTACTGATCTATGTCTGCGTGCGGATGTTGCTCAAGGCGCGGCATGAACTGAAAGGGGGCGCGGGATCGCTGCCGCGTGATGTTCAGCCTTGTGTCCTTAACCCTCTGCAAGGTCGCCTGCGTTGGACGTTGCCCTGTGCCCGTGCGCTGGCCTTCACGGGGCTGCTCTCCGGGCTGTTGTCGGGTTTGCTCGGGGTGGGCGGTGGCTTTGTGATCATCCCGGCCTTGAGTCGTTACACCAACCTGGAGATGAGGAGCATTGTCGCCACTTCACTGGCGGTTATTGCGCTGGTGTCTGTTGGCAGTGTGGTGAGTGCCAGCGTGGGTGGTGTGATGCATTGGAGTGTTGGCCTGCCCTTTGCGGTCGGCGCGGTGGTCGGCTTGGTCATCGTCCGGCAGTTCGCGCACAAAGTCGCCGGGCCTCGACTCCAGCAGGTGTTCGCTCTGGTCGGCATTGCCGCCGCCCTGCTGCTCATCGTCAAGACCCTGGGCACCTGACTCGGTGCCCTACTCGGCCAGCAAGGCGCTCTGTTCTTCGGCGCAGAGCGCCAGCAGGTAGTCCCATACCACTCTCAAGCGTACCGACTTGTGCAGCTCGCGACGGGTGCAGATCCAGTAACTGCGCTGGATGGTTTCGCCGGGCAGTACGCGTACCAGCCCAGGGTCATGACGAGCCATGTAGTTGGGCAGTACTGCGATACCCAGCCCGGCGCGTGCGGCTTGCTGTTGAGCGATCACACTGGTGCTGCGAAAGACCACATTCGGGGCTCGACAGAAGCTGTTGAGGAACAGCAGTTCCTGGCTGAACAACAGGTCATCGACATAGCCGATCCAGTTATGCCGAGCTAGGTCCTCGCGGCAGTTCAGGAGGGGCGCCTGTGCCAGGTAGGCGGGGCTGGCATACAGGGCCAGCCGGTAATCGGTGAGCTTGCGGGTGATCAGCAGGTCGGCGTTGGGACGTTCCAGGTGAATGCTGATCTCGGCTTCGCGGTTGAGGATACTGACGAAGCGTGGCACGGCCACCAGTTCCACTTCCAGCCCTGGATAGCGCTCGAACAGGCCAGCCATACGAGGGGTGAAGAACATGATGCCGATGCCCTCGGTGACGCCCAGGCGAATCTTGCCCAGCGGTGTCATGGCCTGGGTGATTTCTTCCTGGGCCAGCAGGGCAACGTTTTCCATGGCTTCGGCGTGCTTGAGCAGGGCCTGGCCGGATGGGGTCAGTTCGTAGCCTTGGGCGTGTTGCACGAACAAGGGCGTACCCAGGCTTTGCTCGATGCTTTCGATATGCCGGGCCACGGTACTGTGGGTGGTGTTGAGGCGCTTGGCGGCGGTCAGTAGTCGGCCACTGCGCTGCAACTCGAGAAAAAACCGCAGATCATTCCAGTCGAACATGCTTTTCCTTGTGAATCAGGTATTCACGTGCGTTGTTCTAAAACGCACAGCACTTGAGTGAAATCTAACGTTTTCATCTCGAAATTAATCAATAACATGGATCGGGACAAGAATAATAAATAGGCGCGAGGTCCCTCATGGCATCAGCCGATCACTCCTACGACTATGTCATCGTCGGCGCTGGCCCTGCCGGCTGTCTCCTGGCCAATCGGCTTTCCGCCGATCCGGGGTGCCGGGTGCTGCTGCTGGAGGCAGGGGGGCGCGATAACTATCCGTGGATCCATATCCCCGTCGGTTACCTCTATTGCATTGGTAACCCGCGCACCGACTGGTGCTTCAAGACTCAGGCTCAACCCGGTTTGCAGGGCCGCAGCCTGGGCTATCCACGTGGCAAGGTGCTGGGCGGCTGTTCCTCGATCAACGGCATGATCTACATGCGTGGTCAGGCCCAGGACTATGATCGTTGGGCAGAGGCAGGCAACCCCGGCTGGGCCTGGGAGGATGTGTTGCCGCTGTTCAAAGCCAGCGAAAAGCATTTTGCCGGTGCCAGCGACGTGCATGGTGCCGACGGTGAGTGGCGGGTCGAGCAACAGCGTTATTCCTGGGCGATTCTCGATGCCTTTCGCGAAGCGGCGGCCCAGAGCGGCATTGCCAGCGTGAGTGATTTCAACGGCGGCGATAACCAGGGCTGTGGATATTTTCAGGTCAACCAGCGCTCTGGTGTACGTTGGAATGCATCAAAAGCCTTTCTGCGGCCGGTTCAGGCGCGGGCCAACCTGACCGTACTGACCGATGTTCTGGTCGATAATCTGATACTTGAGAACGGGCGTGCCACGGCAGTGAATGCTCGCTGGCAGGGGAACTGGCAACGCTTTACGGCGCGTCGAGAGATCATCCTGTGTGCCGGCGCGATTGGCTCTCCAGGTATTCTCCAGCGTTCGGGTATCGGCCCACGGCCTCTGCTTGAGCGCTTGGGTATCGCCGTGCAGCACGAACTCCCAGGGGTTGGCGGCAACTTGCAGGATCACCTGCAGTTACGCCTGATCTACCAGGTCAGCAATGTCCGAACCCTGAACCAGGTCGCCAACAGTCTGTGGGGCAAGGTCGGCATGGGTTTGCGCTACCTGTACGACCGTAGCGGGCCATTGGCGATGGCGCCGAGCCAATTGGGTGCCTTTGTGCGCTCCGGGCCGGAGCAGGCCAGTGCCAACCTGCAGTATCACGTGCAGCCGTTGTCACTGGAGCGTTTTGGTGAGCCGCTGCACCGGTTCCCAGCCTTCACTGCATCGGTCTGTAACCTGCGCCCGGCCAGCCGTGGTCGAGTCGACATCGGTTCGGCAGATCCTGCAGCCGCTCCAACGATCGATCCCAATTACCTCAGCGACCCTCAGGACCTGAAGGTTGCCGCCCAGGCCATACGCCTCACCCGGCAGATCGTGCAGGCACCTGCTCTGGCACCCTTTCAGCCGCGGGAATACCTGCCGGGTACGGCACTGCAGACCGAGGAGCAGTTGTACGAAGCGGCCGGCAAGATCGGTACCACCATCTTCCATCCGGTCGGTACGTGCCGCATGGGCAGTGGGCCGCTGGATGTGGTGGATGCTCAATTGCGTGTACACGGCGTATCCGGCCTGCGTATCGCCGATGCGTCGATCATGCCGCAGATCGTCTCGGGCAATACCTGCTCGCCGACCTTGATGATCGCCGAGAAGGCAGCACACCTGATACTCAACAATGCGGCAAGCCCAAGGGGGACCGTTACAGCGGCAGTCGTTACACCTTGATCTGACAGGGTGATGTGGTAAACGGAGCGCCGGATGCAGTCGCCCGGCACCGACAGTGGAACAACAACAATAATCACTGTGGCCTCAAGGCCGAGGACAACAACGATGTCGGACTACATCCAAGAGCGTGGCGCGGCAACGGTGGTGAATAGCCGCCGGGAAGAACGCAAGATCATCTTTGCGTCATCCCTCGGGACGGTTTTCGAGTGGTATGACTTTTTCCTCTATGGCGCCCTGGCGGCAGTCATCAGCAAGCAGTTCTTTGCCGGGGTCAACGACACCACAGCCTTTATCTTCGCCTTGATGGCCTTTGCTGCCGGTTTCCTGGTACGCCCATTCGGGGCGCTGGTGTTCGGCCGCCTGGGTGACATGATCGGGCGCAAGTACACCTTCCTGGTGACCATTGTGCTGATGGGGCTGTCGACCTTTGCCGTGGGCTTGTTGCCGACCTACGCGAGCATCGGCATTGCGGCGCCGATCATTCTGGTGGTGCTGCGCATGCTTCAAGGGCTGGCGCTGGGGGGTGAGTATGGTGGCGCCGCGACCTATGTCGCCGAGCACGCTCCGCCCGGCAAGCGTGGCTTCCACACCGGCTTCATCCAGTCCACAGCCACTCTGGGTTTGCTGTTATCCCTGCTGGTGGTGTTGGCTAGCCGTTACGTCAGTGGGGACCAGTTCGAAGTCTGGGGCTGGCGCCTGCCGTTCCTGTTGTCGATTGTGCTGCTGGCGATCTCCACCTGGATTCGCATGAGCATGCACGAATCGCCGGCCTTCGTGAAAATGAAGGCTCAGGGCAAAACCAGTCGTGCGCCGATTCGTGAGTCCTTCGGCTCCTGGGAAAACCTCAAGGTGGTTTTCACCGCGCTGTTCAGTATCAATGCCGGGCAGGCAGTGACGTTCTACACCGCGCAGTTCTACGTGCTGTTTTTCCTGACCCAGATGCTCAAGATGGACCCTGGCCAGGCCAACACCTTGTTGATCATCAGCGTGGTCATCGGTGCACCGTTCTTTGTGTTCTTCGGCTGGCTGTCGGACCGGGTCGGACGCAAGCCGATCCTGATGACAGGCCTGCTGCTGGCCACCCTGCTCTACTTCCCGTTGTTCAAAGCCCTGAGCCATTACGCCAACCCGCAGATCGACGCGGCCAGCCGCCAGGCGCCGATTGTGGTCATTGCTGATCCACAAGGTTGTACTTTCCAGTTCGACCCGGTGGGCAAGGCGCGTTTCGACAGCCCATGTGACAAGGTCAAAACCTTCCTGGTCAAACAGGGCCTGCCCTACAGCTCCGAGACGGCAGAACCTGGCAGCCCAGTGGTTGTGTCCATTGGCGATCAGAAAATCAGTGGTTTCGATGAAGCGGCGATGCGTGCAGCCATCGACAAGGCCGGTTACCCAGCCAAGGCGGATGCCGCGTCGGTGAATCAGCCGATGGTGGTTTTGTTGATCGTGGTGATGATCCTGATTGCGACCATGACCTATGGACCGCTGGCGGCAGTGATGGTCGAGTTGTTCCCGACCCGCATTCGCTACACCTCGATGTCGCTGCCTTACCACATTGGCAACGGTTGGTTTGGTGGCTTCCTGCCGACGGTGTCATTCGCCTTGGTGGTCTACACCGGCGATATCTTCTATGGCCTCTGGTACCCGGTATTGATCACCGGCGTAAGCCTGGTGGTGGGGCTGTTCTGCTTGAAAGAAACCCGCGACGTGGACATCGACAAGGTCTGATCTGAAGGTAAAAAAAACCGGCGTAAACGCCGGTTTTTTTATGCCTTGAAAAAACTTATGCACGATTTTCAGAAAACAGTCATACAGAGAAATAAGTATTTAAATTAAGCACTTAGCTCATCGTAGCGGTGATTTATCAAAATACTGTACACAAGTTATCCACAGATCGTCAGGGTACGCTATGGGCTTCATTCTGAGCCACCGGCGGCAGGGAGCCCATGTCGCGTTGGGTCTGCTCGTTCCAGGCGGCTGCGCGGTCATTGAGCTCGGCGATGGCCCGTGGGCCAGTACCTTCGGCCCACATTGGCGCACCGATGACGACCTCGATGGTGCCGGGCAATTTGCCCCAGCCTTCCTTGGGCCAGTACTTGCCGGCGTTGTGAGCAATTGGCAATACCGGCAGCCCGGCATTTACCGCCAAGGCGGTACCGCCACGGGAGAATTTGCCGATGGTGCCAAATGGCACACGGGTGCCCTCCGGGAAAATCAGTACCCAGATGTTTTGCTTGAGCAGCTTGTCACCTTCGCTGGCGACCTGTTTCAACGCGGCCTTGGGGTTGTCACGATCAATGGCAATGGGTTTGAGCATGGCCATTGCCCAGCCAAAGAACGGTACGTAGAGCAGTTCGCGCTTGAGCACCTGGCTCAAGGGCTGGAAATAGGCGGAGAGGAAAAAAGTCTCCCAGGTGCTCTGGTGATTGGAAAGAATCACACAGGGCTGTTCAGGAATGTTCTCAGCCCCGGTTACCTTGAACCGTATACCGAGAAAAACCCGAACCAGAAGCAGTGCGAAGCGGCACCAATACACGTTGATAAAACGGTATCGGGCGCGGAACGACAGGAACGGCGCAATAAAAAAGCTCAGGGTGCACCAGAGCAAGGAGCTGGTACCCAACAGCAGGTAAAAAAGAAAGATTCTGATCGCCTGCAGGATCGACATAGCGGCATGTACCGTTGCGGGCTCGCCCGCCTGTTGGAGTGCACCGGAGGAACGCTCGTCGCAGAACCGTTACTGCGGTTCTGGAGGCGACGAAGATTCGGCGGCGCTCTACGTGTGGATAAGTGCTCTGGCGACGGCCGCCAGATCCTCGAAAACCAAGGTGCCTGCTGGTAGCCCTTTGCTCAGGGTCCGTTCGCCCTTCCCGGTTTTAACCAGAACGGGTTGTGCATCGACGGCCAGCGCGGCCTCCAAGTCACCCTTGCTGTCACCGACAAACCAAAGCCCGGTCAATTCCACTGCATAGTGTGCGGCAATGGTCTTGAGCATGCCCGGCTTTGGCTTGCGACAATCGCAGCCGTCATCCGGGCCATGCGGGCAATGGACTATCAGGCCGACCTCGCCACCCAGCTCGGCCACCAGGGCGCGTAGGCGCTCATGCATGGCGTCGAGGGTGGTCGTGGGGTAGTAGCCGCGTGCAATGCCGGACTGGTTGGTAGCGACTGCCACCGTCCAGCCGGCTTTGCTCAACTGCGCGATCGCTTCGATCGAGCCGGGAATCGGTATCCACTCCTCCACCGACTTGATGTACGCGTCGGAGTCCTCATTGATCACCCCGTCCCGATCGATAATCAGCAGTTTCAAGGCTTACCCCAGCAGCGAGATGTCAGCTACGCCCAGGAACAGACCGCGCAGGCGGCTGAGCAAGGCATAACGGTTGGCCCGAACTTTGGCGTCTTCGGCGTTGACCATCACTGCCTCGAAGAACGCATCAACCGGCTCACGCAGGGCAGCCAGACGCGCTAGCGACTCGCTGTACTGACGCGCTGCGGCCATTGGCTGCACCGCTTGATCGGCTTGTTGAATCGCCGAGTACAGGGAGAACTCGTTGGCGTTGTCGAAGTACTTCGGCTCGACGTGCTGGGCAACCGTGCCTTCGGCTTTGCTCAGCAAGTTGGATACCCGCTTGTTCACGGCGGCCAGTGCTTCGGCTTCCGGCAGCTTGCGGAAGGCTTGAACGGCTTGCACGCGCTGGTCGAAGTCCAGTGCAGAGCCTGGCTTCAGCGCACGTACCGACAGGTAAGTGGCGACGTCGATGCCTTCGTCTTCATAACGTGCACGCAGACGGTCGAAGATGAACTCGAGCACCTGATCGGCCAGCCCAGCGGTTTTGACCGTGTGGCCAAACTGGGCCACGGCGAAGGCCACGGCATCGTTCAGGTCCAGGTCCAGCTGTTTTTCGATCAGGATACGCAGCACGCCCAGCGCTGCACGGCGCAGGGCATAGGGGTCCTTGCTGCCGGTTGGCAGCATGCCGATGCCGAAGATACCGACCAGGGTATCGAGCTTGTCGGCGATGGCCACGGCGGCGCCGGTCAAGGTCGACGGCAGCTCGGCACCTGCACCGCGCGGCATGTACTGTTCGTTCAGGGCCAGGGCGACATCTTCCGGCTCACCGTCGTTCAGTGCGTAGTAGTAACCTGCTACGCCCTGCATTTCAGGGAACTCGCCGACCATCTCGGTGGCCAGGTCGCACTTGGACAGCAGACCGGCACGGGCGGCACGCTTGGCATCACCGCCGATATGCGGGGCGATGAAGGCGGCCAGCTTGGCCACGCGCTCGGCTTTATCGAAGACACTGCCCAGTTGGGCCTGGAACACGACGTTCTGCAGGCGCAGGTTGAAGCTTTCCAGGGACTGCTTCTTGTCTTGCTTGAAGAAGAACTCGGCGTCAGTCAGGCGCGGGCGCACGACTTTCTCGTTACCCAGGATGATTTGCTTCGGATCGCGGCTCTCGACGTTGGCCACGGTGATGAAGCGCGGCAGCAACTTGCCATCGATGTCCAGCAGGCAGAAGTACTTCTGGTTGTCCTGCATGGTGGTAATCAGGGCTTCCTGCGGCACTTCGAGGAAACGTTCCTCGAACGAGCAGACCAGCGGCACAGGCCACTCGACCAGCGCGGTCACTTCGTCGAGCAGTGCCGGAGGCACGATCGCGGTGCCTTCCTGCTGCATCGCCAGCTCGGCGGTACGCTTGCTGATCAGCTCGCGGCGCTCGGCGAAGTCGGTCAGAACGTAGGCCTTGCGCAGGTCTTCCTGGTAGCTGCCCGGCGAGCTGATGCGCACGTTTTCCGGGTGATGGAAACGGTGGCCACGGGACTCACGGCCGGCCTTCTGGGCGAGGATGGTGCAGTCGACCACTTCATCGCCCAGCAGCATGACCAGCCATTGGGTTGGGCGGACGAACTCTTCCTTGCGCGCGCCCCAGCGCATGCGCTTCGGAATGGGCAGGTCGTTCAGCGAGTCTTCAACGATGGTCGGCAGCAGGCTGGCGGTGGCCTTGCCCGGAATGTGCTGGGAGAAGCGCAGCTTGGCGCCGCTCTGGTCGATTTGCGCCAGCTCTACGCCGCACTTCTTGGCGAAGCCAAGGGCTGCCTGGGTTGGGTTGCCTTCGGCATCGAACGCGGCCTGGCGCGGTGGGCCATCGACATTGATGCTGCGGTCAGGCTGCTGGGTATCGAGCTGACGGATCAGTACCGCCAGGCGACGTGGTGCCGCGAACACGACCTTGTCGCTGTAGTTCAGGCCGGCAGCTTGCAGGCCTTTTTCGATACCGGCGAGGAAGGCATCGCCCAGGGCGCTGAGGGCCTTGGGTGGCAGTTCTTCGGTGCCCAGTTCAACCAGGAAATCTTGAGCACTCATTGTGCTGCCTCCAGCTTAGCCAGTACTTCATCACGCAGTTCGGGGGATGCCATCGGGAAGCCCAGCTTGGCGCGGGCTTGCAGGTAGCTTTGTGCCACGGCCCGGGCCAGGGTCCGTACACGCAGGATGTAACGCTGACGTTCGGTTACCGAGATGGCCCGGCGGGCGTCGAGCAGGTTGAAGGTGTGCGATGCCTTGAGGACCATTTCATAGGTCGGCAGCGGCAGCTCCAGCTCGATCAGGCGGTTGGCTTCGCTTTCGTAGAAGTCGAACAGCTCGAACAGCTTCTCGACGTTGGCGTGCTCGAAGTTGTAGGTCGACTGTTCTACTTCGTTCTGATGGAACACGTCGCCGTAGGTCACCTTGCCGAACGGACCGTCGGTCCAGACCAGATCGTAGACCGAGTCGACACCCTGCAGGTACATGGCCAGACGTTCCAGGCCGTAGGTGATCTCACCAGTGACCGGGAAGCACTCGATACCACCCACTTGCTGGAAGTAGGTGAACTGGGTGACTTCCATGCCGTTGAGCCAGATTTCCCAGCCCAGGCCCCAGGCGCCGAGCGTCGGCGATTCCCAGTTGTCCTCAACGAAGCGGATGTCATGGACCAGTGGGTCAAGACCGATGGCTTTCAGAGAACCCAGGTACAGTTCCTGGAAGTTCGCCGGGTTTGGCTTGAGTACTACCTGGAACTGGTAGTAGTGCTGCAGGCGGTTAGGGTTTTCGCCATAACGGCCGTCAGCCGGACGACGGCTGGGCTGTACGTAGGCGGCGTTCCAGGTTTCCGGGCCGACGGCGCGCAGGAACGTGGCGGTATGGAAAGTGCCGGCGCCTACTTCCATATCGTAGGGCTGAAGTACCACACAACCTTGCTCGGCCCAGTAGTTCTGCAGGGCGAGAATCAAGTCTTGGAAGGTACGCACGGCTGGCGTAGGCTGGCTCACGAAATTCACCTGTTTCTAGGGCTGCGAATATAAAGAGCGGGAGTATAACCCGATTCTTGCGGGCCTCTACCTATGGAGCCTTATGCCACGCTGCTTTTGGTGTACCGACGATCCACTTTATCAGGCGTATCACGACCTAGAGTGGGGTGTTCCGCTGCGAGATCCCGGCCGATTGTTTGAAATGTTGCTGCTCGAAGGCTTTCAGGCCGGGCTGTCGTGGATCACCGTATTGAAGAAACGAGAGCGCTACCGGCAAGTGCTGTTTGGCTTCGATCCTCAGCGACTGGCACAGATGAGCGACGACGAAATCGAGGAGCGCCTGCTTGATCCGGGCATCATTCGCAACCGTCTGAAGCTGAATGCCGCCCGCCGCAATGCCCGGGCCTGGCTTGAGCTGGAAAACCCAGTCGATTGGCTCTGGTCGTTTGTCGGCGGTGAGCCGAAGATCAATCATTTCAGCCAGCGCAGCGAGGTGCCTGCAGTGACCGTCGAGGCCCAGGCCATGAGCAAGGCGCTGCAGAAAGCCGGCTTCACCTTTGTCGGACCTACCATCTGCTATGCCTTCATGCAGGCCACCGGCATGGTCATGGATCACACCACCGATTGCGATCGCTACGCCGCCTTGCTGCGCTGAGGGGTACAATGCCCGGCTTGCAGAAGGAGGAACCTGCCTGTGGATAAATTCAAGGGCGCCTTGATGGTCGGGGTGCTGCGATTGTTTGCCAAGCTGCCGTGGGGCGCAGTGCAACGGGTCGGCGCGGCGATCGGCTGGATCATGTGGAAGCTGCCGAACAGCTCGCGCAATGTCGTGCGCATCAACCTGGCCAAGTGTTTTCCGGAGATGGACGCCGCCGAGCGTGAACGGCTGGTAGGCCGCACGCTGATGGACATCGGCAAGTCTTTCACCGAGAGCGCCTGTGCCTGGATCTGGCCAGCCAAGCGCTCGCTGGCGCTGGTGCGTGAGGTTGAAGGGCTTGAGGTGCTGGAAAAAGCCCTGGCGTCGGGCAAGGGTGTTGTTGGTATCACCAGCCACCTGGGCAACTGGGAGGTGCTCAACCACTTCTACTGCAGCCAGTGCAAACCGATCATTTTCTACCGTCCGCCCAAGCTCAAGGCCGTCGATGACCTGTTGCGCGAGCAGCGTGTGCAATTGGGTAACCGTGTCGCGGCCTCGACCAAGGAAGGCATCCTCAGCATCATCAAGGAAGTGCGCAAGGGCGGTCAGGTGGGTATTCCAGCCGACCCTGAACCGGCTGAATCGGCAGGTATCTTCGTGCCGTTTTTCGCTACCCAGGCGCTGACCAGCAAGTTTGTGCCGAACATGCTGGCCGGTGGAAAGGCCGTGGGGGTGTTCCTGCATGCACTGCGCCTGCCGGACGGTTCCGGTTTCAAGGTCATCCTTGAGGCGGCCCCAGAGGCCATGTACAGCGATGACACCGAAACCTCGGCTGCAGCGATGAGCCAGGTGATCGAGCGTTACGTGCGGGCCTACCCGAGCCAGTACATGTGGAGCATGAAGCGCTTCAAGAAGCGCCCTGCAGGCGAAGCGCGCTGGTATTGAGGCTAGCTTCGCTGGCAAGGCCGCCCCTGCAGGAGTCGGCCTTGCCAGCGACAAACACACCTCAGTGTTGAGCTTTATCGAGCTTTTTCAGAAACACCGTCATCTCCTTTTCCGCCTGCTTGTCGCCGTGTGCCTTTGCCGCGTCCAGGCCTTGCTGCCAGGCCTGGCGCGCCGCTATCAGGTCGCCCTGCGCCTGATGCGCCTTGCCCAGCAGCTTCCACGCCGCGGAATACTTCGGATCGAAATCCACACAGCGTTGCAGGTGTACGGCGGCTTCGGCAGCGTTGCCCTCATCCAGCCAGGATTTGCCCAGACCGAAGCGTAACAGGGCGTTATCCACACCCTTGGCGAGCATTTTTTCCAGCGATTCGCGCATCTGCCGTTCCTCTTAGAAGAAGCTCAAGCCAACGTGGAAGAGTTTCTCGACGTCACGGATGTACTTTTTATCCACAACAAAGAGGATCACCCGATCACCGGCTTCGATCACGGTGTCATCGTGGGCGATCAGCACTTCCTCGTCGCGGATGATTGCGCCAATCGTGGTGCCCGGCGGTAGCGCAATGTTTTCGATGGCCTTGCCGATGACCTTGCTTGATTTCGAATCGCCATGGGCGATGGCCTCGATGGCCTCGGCTGCCCCACGGCGCAGCGAGTGGACGCTGACGATATCGCCGCGCCGCACGTGGGCCAGCAAGGTGCCGATCGTCGCCAGTTGCGGGCTGATGGCGATGTCGATTTCGCCACCTTGAACCAGGTCGACATAGGCCGGGTTGTTGATGATGGTCATCACCTTGCGCGCACCGAGGCGCTTGGCCAGCAGTGAGGACATGATGTTGGCTTCGTCGTCGTTGGTCAGGGCCAGGAAAATGTCGGCTTCGGCGATATTCTCTTCGACCATCAGGTCGCGGTCCGAGGCGCTGCCCTGCAGGACTACGGTGCTGTCGAGGGTGTCGGACAGGTAGCGGCAGCGTGCCGGGTTCATCTCGATGATTTTGACCTGGTAGCGGCTTTCGATGGCCTCGGCCAGGCGCTCGCCGATCTGCCCACCGCCGGCGATGACCACCCGCTTGTTGGTTTCGTCGATACGTCGCAGTTCACCCATGACGGCGCGGATGTGGGCCTTGGCGGCGATGAAAAACACTTCATCGTCAGCTTCGATAACCGTGTCGCCCTGCGGCAGGATGGGTCGGTCGCGGCGGAAGATCGCTGCAACACGGGTATCCACATTCGGCATGTGCGCGCGGATCTGGCGCAGTTGCTGGCCCACCAGCGGGCCACCGTAATAGGCTTTGACCGCCACCAGTTGGGCTTTGCCGTCGGCGAAGTCGATCACCTGCAACGCACCTGGGTGTTCGATCAGACGCTTGATGTAATGGGTCACCACCTGTTCTGGGCTGATCAACACATCGACCGGAATGGCCTCGTTGTCGAACAGGCCAGCGCGGGTCAGGTAGGCTGACTCACGTACCCGGGCAATTTTGGTCGGGGTATGGAACAGGGTGTAGGCGACCTGACAGGCGACCATGTTGGTCTCGTCACTGTTGGTCACTGCAACCAGCATGTCGGCATCGTCGGCACCGGCCTGGCGCAGGACCGTTGGGAACGAACCACGGCCCTGGACCGTACGGATGTCCAGGCGGTCGCCGAGGTCGCGCAGGCGATCACCATCGGTATCGACCACCGTGATGTCGTTGGCTTCGCTGGCCAGGTGTTCGGCCAGTGTACCGCCGACCTGCCCTGCCCCCAGGATGATGATCTTCATCCGCTACTCCCCTTCCATTGTCGTTATCCGCGAGCCGCGGCGATCTTGATCAGCTTGGCGTAATAGAAACCGTCGTGCCCACCCTCTTGCGCCAGTAACTGGCGGCCATGAGGTTGACGGATCCCGGCGCTGGTCGCCAGGTCCAGCTCGCGGGCACCTGGCGTGCGGGCGAGGAAAGCCTCTATCACTTCCGTGTTTTCCGTTGGCAGACTCGAACAGGTGGCGTAAAGCAGGATCCCGCCGACTTCCAGGGTTGGCCACAGGGCATCGAGCAGTTCACCCTGCAGGCTGGCCAGGGCCGGAATGTCCTCGGCCTGGCGGGTCAGCTTGATGTCCGGGTGTCGGCGGATGACCCCGGTCGCCGAGCAAGGGGCGTCGAGCAGGATGCGCTGGAAGCCCTTGCCATCCCACCAGCTGGCGGTGTCCCGTGCGTCGCAGGCGATCAATTGGGCCTCAAGGCCCAGGCGGTCGAGGTTTTCCCGCACGCGTGTCAGGCGTTTGGCTTCCAGGTCGATGGCGACAACCTGCTGCAGTCCGGCCTCTGCTTCGAGCAGGTGGCAGGTTTTGCCGCCTGGGGCGCAGCAGGCGTCCAGCACCCGTTGCCCCGGGGCCAGGTCCATCAGGTCGGCGGCCAGTTGTGCGGCTTCGTCCTGAACGCTGATCCAGCCTTGGTCGAAGCCTGGCAGGTTACGCACGTCACTGGCTTCGGCCAGGACAATGCCATCGCGGCTGTACTGACACGGTGTGGCTTGAACACCGGCCTCGGCGAGCAGCTGCAGGTAGTTGTCGCGGCTGTGGTGACGACGATTGACCCGCAGGATCATCGGCGGGTGCGCGTTGTTGGCGGCGCAGATGGCTTCCCACTGCTCTGGCCAGAACGCCTTGAGCGATTTTTGCAGCCAGCGCGGGTGGGCGGTACGTACCACCGGATCGCGTTCCAGCGCACTCAGCAACTCACTGCCTTCGCGTTGGGCCCGGCGCAGCACGGCATTGAGCAAGGCCTTGGCCCACGGCTTTTTCAGCTTGTCGGCACAGCCAACGGTCTCGCCGATGGCCGCATGCGCGGGAGTACGGGTGTAGAGCAGTTGATACAGACCGACCAGCAGTAATGCCTGCACATCGGCGTCGGCACTCTTGAAGGGCTTTTGCAGCAATTGCTCGGCCAGTGCCGACAAGCGCGGCTGCCAGCGGGCCGTACCGAAGGCCAGGTCCTGGGTCAGGCCGCGATCACGCGCCTCGACTTTATCCAGTTGTGCCGGGAGCGAGCTGTTCAACGATGCCTTGCCGCTGAGAACGGCGGCCAGGGCGCGTGCTGCGGCCAGACGCGGGTTCATTGGCCCAGCACCGTGCCGATGGCGAATTTTTCGCGACGGCTGTTGAACAGGTCGCTGAAGCTCAGCGCTTTGCCCCCGGGCAGTTGCAGGCGGGTCAGGCGCAACGCCTGATCAGCACAGGCGACCAGCAGGCCATCCTTGCTCGCGCCGATGATTTCACCGGGTTGACCATGGCCTTCTGCCAGGGTTGCCGCGAGTACTTTCACGGCTTCGCCGCTCAGGGTGCTGTGGCACACGGGCCAGGGGTTGAACGCACGGATCAGGCGTTCCAGCTCAACCGCTGGCCGGTTCCAGTCCAGGCGCGCTTCGTCCTTGTTCAACTTGTGCGCATAGGTGGCCAGTGCATCGTCCTGCACTTCGCCCTGAAGCGTACCGTCGGCGAGGCCGGCAATCGCTTGCAGGACTGCGGGCGGGCCCATTTCGGCGAGGCGGTCGTGCAGGCTGCCACCGGTATCGGTGGCACTGATCGGCGTGCTGACCTTGAGCAGCATCGGCCCGGTATCCAGGCCCGCCTCCATGCGCATCACGGTTACGCCGCTTTCCCGGTCGCCCGCTTCCACGGCCCGCTGGATCGGCGCCGCACCGCGCCAGCGCGGCAGCAAGGAGGCGTGGCTGTTGATGCAACCCAGGCGCGGAATATCCAGCACGACCTGCGGCAGGATCAAACCATAAGCCACCACCACCATCAGGTCCGGTTGCAGGGCGGCCAGTTCGGCCTGGGCGTCGGCATCGCGCAGGGTCGGCGGTTGCAGCACGGGGATACCGTGCTGCTCGGCCAATTGCTTGACCGGGCTAGGCATCAGTTTTTGTCCGCGCCCGGCGGGCCGGTCTGGCTGGGTGTAGACAGCGACGATGTCGTAGGGGCTGTCGAGCAGGGCTTTGAGGTGTTCGGCGGCAAACTCAGGAGTGCCCGCGAAGACGATGCGCATGGAGTTCTCGCTTAAAAAAGAAAAAGGCTTGCCGGAGCAAGCCTTCTGGATGAGGGGATCACGCTTGCTGGCGGTGAAGTTTTTCCAGCTTTTTCTTGATCCGGTCGCGTTTCAGTGTCGACAGGTAATCGACGAACAGCTTGCCGTTGAGGTGATCGCACTCATGTTGAATGCACACGGCCAGGAGGTCTTCGGCGATCAGTTCAAACGGTTGGCCATCACGGTCCAGGGCCTTGACCCGGACACGCAGTGGGCGGTCGACGTTCTCGTAGAAGCCCGGTACCGACAGACAGCCTTCCTGATACTGGCCCATGTCGTCGGTGAGCATTTCCAGCTCGGGGTTGATGAACACCCGTGGTTCGCTGCGGTCTTCGCTCAGGTCCATGACCACGATGCGCTTGTGCACGTTGACCTGGGTTGCGGCCAAGCCGATACCCGGCGCTTCGTACATGGTTTCAAACATGTCGTCGACCAGCTGGCGTACGGCGTCGTCAACTTCCACTACCGGTTTGGCGATGGTGCGAAGACGCGGGTCAGGGAATTCGAGGATGTTCAGAATGGCCATAAGCGTATGAGCTGCACTGTGCGAAGTAATACAAACATGAATGCACATAATAAAGGGATTCGACGCGTTCGGCACCTGTGAAAAGGTCAGCTAACGTTTAGCAGCTACCCCCATGCATCGGCCTGGTGAGCGGAGTGGTGTTGACTGACGCACATGTTGTCAATCGCTTATCAACAGAGTTATCCACAGCTTGTTATCGGCTTCACCGGGCCTCTGGATCAAGGATGATCAGATGATGTGCAGCGATTTTTCGACCTGTCCGCCAGCCGAACTGGAGGCACGCCTGCGCTTGCATCGGCTGCCAGAGCTTGGCCCCCGGCGTTTTCGTAAACTGATCGAGGCCTTTGGCAGCGCCTCGGCAGCACTCAGTGCACCTGCTGCGGCCTGGCGCCCATTGGGCGTGCCAGCCATTGCTGCCGAGGCGCGGCGCAGCCCAGATGTCCGAGACGGTGCTGCGGCTGCAATGGCCTGGCTAGAGCGCCCCGGTCAGTGTTTACTGATGTGGGACGCAGCCACATACCCGGCCTTACTGGCTCAGTTGGACGATGCCCCGCCGTTGCTGTTTGTGGCCGGTGACCCAAGCATTCTGGAGAAACCGCAGCTGGCGATCGTCGGCAGTCGGCGTGCATCACCCCCTGCCCTGGCGACCGCGGCGGCGTTTTCCCGTTGTCTGGCACAGGCTGGTTTTGTTGTCACCAGTGGTTTGGCCGCGGGCATTGATGGTGTGGCCCACCAGGCTGCACTGGACATTGGCGGGCAGACAATCGGGGTGGTTGGTACCGGGCTGCAAAAATGTTATCCACAGCGCCATCGGGCGCTGGCGGCGGCAATGGCTGAACGCGGTAGCGCAGTGGTGTCCGAGTTTCCGTTGGACGCCGGGCCCGTCGCCGGGAATTTTCCCCGGCGCAATCGCATCATCAGCGGCCTGTCGCTGGGCGTGCTGGTGGTCGAGGCCAGCCTGGCCAGTGGTTCGTTGATTACGGCACGTCTGGCCGCCGAGCAAGGGCGAGAGGTCTATGCCATTCCTGGGTCGATCCATCACCCGGGCGCCAAGGGCTGTCACCAATTGATCCGCGATGGCGCGCTGCTGGTCGAGAGCGTTGAGCACATACTGGAGACCTTGAGTGGGTGGCAGAACCTGCCGACGACGTCGTCGGTGTTGCAAGCGCCGTCCAACCCGTTGCTGGCACTACTCCTGGCTGCGCCGCAAAGCAGCGAAAGCCTGGCTCATACCAGTGGTTGGCCGTTGTCGCGTGTGTTGGCAGCATTGACCGAGCTTGAACTGGCCGGACAGGTCTGTAATGAAGCGGGCCGTTGGTTTGCTCAGCCTGGCTAAGTACACTGCTCATCAGCCTTTTAGCGGAGTGACAGCAATGGTGAGCAATTGGCGTGTGCAACAAGCTGCACGCGAGATTCGGGCGGGTGCGGTGATTGCCTATCCCACCGAAGCAGTCTGGGGTCTGGGCTGTGATCCCTGGAATGAGGAAGCGGTTGATCGGTTACTGGCAATCAAGTCGCGCTCGGTGGACAAGGGCTTGATCCTTATCGCTGACAATATCCGCCAGTTCGACTTTCTGTTCGAGGACTTCCCGGAAACCTGGCTCGACCGTATGGGCAGTACCTGGCCAGGTCCGAACACGTGGTTGGTACCCCACCAGGGAATGCTCCCGGAGTGGATTACCGGCATGCACGACACGGTTGCCTTGCGTGTTAGCGATCACCCGGTGGTGCGGGATCTGTGTGCGTTGGTCGGGCCGCTGGTGTCGACCTCGGCCAATCCCCAGGGCCGGCCGGCAGCCCGGACGCGGTTACGGGTTGAGCAGTATTTCCATGGCCAGTTGGACCTGGTGCTCGGTGGTGCCTTGGGTGGTCGCAAGCACCCAAGCGTGATTCGTGACCTGGCGACTGGCAACATCGTTCGGCCTGGTTGACCGGCAGTGAACTGCCCTTGCCAGTGATCCGCGCGCCATGAAAGAACAGGCATGGCGCTGCGGGTGTCACCGGCAAGGCGGGTTTCTACTGAAGGCGTATCAAGGCAACAGCACTGTGGACCCGACTGTCCGCCGCGCCGACAGTTCGGCCTGGGCCTTGGCGGCTTCGCTCAACGGGTAGCGTTGCTGTATATCCACCGTCAGCTTGCCGCTGGCGATCATCCCAAACAACTCATCAGCCATCGCTTGAGTGTTGGCGGCGCTGTTGGCGTAGCTGGCCAGCGTTGGCCGGGTGACATACAGCGAACCTTTCTGCGCCAGAATGCCCAGGTTGACGCCGCTGACTGCCCCGGAGGCATTGCCAAAGCTGACCATCAGGCCGCGTGGTGCCAGGCAGTCAAGAGACGTCAGCCAGGTATCCTGACCAACACCGTCATAGACCACCGGGCATTTCTTGCCATCCGTCAGCTCCAGAACCCGCTTCACGACGTCTTCGCGGCTGTAGTCGATGGTCGCCCAGGCGCCCAGTGCCTTGGCACGTTCGGCTTTTTCCGCCGAACTTACGGTACCGATCAGCTTGACCCCAAGGGCCTTGGCCCATTGGCAGGCGAGTGAGCCGACACCCCCGGCAGCGGCATGGAACAGAATGGTCTGGCCCGGTTGCACGGCATAGGTCTGGCGTAGCAGGTACTGCACGGTCAGGCCCTTGAGCATGACGGCGGCAGCCTGTTCAAAGCTGATGGTGTCCGGCAGTTTCACCAGATTGGCCGCTGGCAGCACATGCACCTCACTGTAGGCGCCCAGCGGGCCGACAGCATAGGCCACGCGGTCGCCGACCTTGATATGCTCGACGCCCTCGCCGACGGCTTCAACTACGCCCGCGCCTTCTGTGCCCAGGCCCGAGGGCAGTGACGGTGGTGCGTAGAGGCCGCTGCGGAAGTAGGTATCGATGAAGTTCAGGCCAACGGCCTGATTGCGCACACTGACGTGCTGTGGCCCGGGTGCCTGTGGTTCGAAATCGACCCACTGCAGGACCTCTGGACCTCCATGCTGGCTGAACTGGATACGCTTGGCCATCTGTTCTCTCCTGTATCGATCCTGGGGAAAGCTGCTATCGGACTCTGTTGCTTGATCGCCGTCAACTGCGGCAGGCCCATGGCCGGTGGTATGCTACGCGCCGAATTTGCCTTAGCCCGTTTCCAGGTGATCTGATGACTAGCCGCACCGAGGCCGTGAAAGCCTACCTGCTTGACCTGCAAGACCGGATTTGCGCTGCCCTTGAGAACGAAGACGGCGGTACACGTTTCGTCGAGGACAGCTGGACGCGTGAAGCTGGCGGCGGCGGGCGAACCCGAGTCATCAGCGATGGCAAGGTGATCGAGAAAGGTGGGGTGAACTTCTCCCACGTGTTCGGCAGCGGTTTGCCGCCGTCGGCCAGTGCCCATCGGCCAGAACTGGCGGGGCGTGGTTTTGAGGCGCTCGGGGTGTCGTTGGTGATCCACCCGCACAGCCCGCACGTGCCGACTTCTCACGCCAACGTGCGTTTTTTCATCGCCGAGAAAGAAGGCGAGGAAGCGGTCTGGTGGTTTGGCGGCGGTTTTGACCTGACACCTTACTACGCCAATGAAGAAGACTGTGTGCATTGGCATCGGGTTGCCGAGCAGGCCTGCGCACCGTTTGGCGCTGACGTTTACCCGCGTTACAAAGCCTGGTGCGATCGCTACTTTCACCTCAAGCACCGTAACGAGCCTCGCGGTATCGGTGGCTTGTTCTTCGACGACTTGAACGCGTGGGACTTCGACACCTGCTTCGCCTTCATGCGGGCTATCGGCGATGCCTACGTTGAGGCCTATCTGCCCATCGTCCAGCGTCGCAAGGCCCAGCCGTACACGGCACAGCAGCGTGAATTCCAGGAGTTCCGCCGTGGCCGTTATGTGGAATTCAACCTGGTTTATGACCGTGGCACCCTGTTCGGCCTGCAGTCGGGTGGGCGTACCGAGTCGATCCTGATGTCGCTGCCGCCGCAAGTGCGCTGGGGCTACGACTGGAAGCCTGAACCCGGCAGCGAGGAAGCGCGCTTGACCGAGTACTTCCTGCAGGATCGTGATTGGCTTGGCGAAGCTGTCAAAGCCGGTCATTGAACCGCGTTGTGGATAACTCGCAGTGGATAACTTGCCCGTGCCTCGGGCCTGACTCAGGAATCGCGTGAATGGACCAGTATGTCGTCTTCGGCAACCCGATTGGCCACAGCAAATCGCCTTTGATCCATCGGCTGTTTGCCGACCAGACCGGTGAGCACTTGGAGTACAGCACCCTGCTTGCGCCGCTGGACGACTTCAGTAACTGTGCCCTGGGCTTTTTCAAGCAGGGTCGTGGGGCCAATGTCACCGTGCCGTTCAAGGAAGAAGCCTTCCGCATGGTCGATAGCTTGACCCCGCGGGCGCGCCGAGCCGGTGCGGTGAACACCTTGAGCAAGTTGGCTGATGACAGTCTGCAGGGCGACAACACTGATGGCGCCGGGCTGGTCCGTGACCTGACCGTGAATGCCGGGGTGCAACTGACTGGCAAGCGCATTTTGCTGCTCGGCGCCGGTGGCGCCGTGCGTGGTGTGCTGGAACCGTTGTTGGCGCACAATCCGGCGTCGCTGGTGATTGCCAACCGCACGGTGGAAAAGGCCGAACAACTGGCGCGCGAGTTCGCTGACCTTGGACCGGTGGCGGCCAGTGGGTTTTCCTGGTTGAAAGAGCCGGTTGACCTGATCATCAATGCCACCTCGGCCAGCCTGGCCGGTGAGGTACCGCCGATTGCCGCCAGCTTGATCCAGCCGGGACATACCGTGTGCTACGACATGATGTATGGCAAGGAACCGACCCCGTTCTGCCGCTGGGCCAGCGAAAAGGGTGCGGCGCAGGTGCTGGACGGTTTGGGCATGCTCGTTGAACAGGCCGCCGAAGCGTTCTTCATCTGGCGTGGTGTACACCCTGATACCGCGCCTGTCCTCGATGAGTTACGCCGCCAGCTGGCGCGTGGCTAATCCTCGAAATGAATGGGGCAGTGCGCTGCCCCCTCCAGCTTGTGCAACTCTTCTATCACCTGGGGTCGTGCGCGACGTAGTGTCAGGCTGCCATCCTGCCGACGCAGGCGGCGGGCTTCACGGTGCAGCATCTCGACGCCGGAATAGTCGATGAAGTTGATCTGTCGCGCATCGATCACCACTTTCGGGCCTTGGCAGCGTTGCAGGCGCACCTGCAAGTAATGGCTGGCGCCGAAGAAAATCGACCCGCCGACCCGCAGGATATCCTCATCACCTTCCCGGCTGTGCTGGACGCTAGGCTGCGATGTGCGCTTGAGGTAGAAGAACAGCGATACCAATACGCCCGCATAGATAGCGGTCTGCAATTCCAGCAGCAGCGTGGCGGCGCAGGTCACCGCCATCACCAGGAACTCCGCTCGGCTGACGCGGAACAGTGCCCGAATCGCCTGGTGGTCAACCAACCCCCAGCAAATCAGCAGAATACTGCCGGCCATGGCCGGTAGCGGAATGTGGGCGATCAGCGTGGCACCGGTTACGGCGAACAGCGCGACCCACAGCGCGGAAAACACGCCGGCCAGCGGCGAGCGGGCACCTGCTTCCAGGCTCAATCCCGAGCGGGTGAAAGAGCCAGAGGACAGGTAACCGGAGAAGAAGGCCCCGACCATGTTCGACAGGCCCTGAGCGCGGACTTCCTGATTGACGTTGATCAGTTGCTCCGAGCGTGCTGACAATGCACGGGCAATCGACAGGCTCGTCACCAGACCGAGCATACCCACCGCTACGGCACCGGGCAGCAGTCGCAGCAGCAGTTCCAGGTCCCATAGTGGCAGTGGACTCAAGGGCGGTAGTTGGCCGACGAAGCCCTGCACCCGTGCTACCTGGCCGAAGGCGGAGGGCCATAACCCGCTCAGCAGGCTGGCGCTGGCCAGGCTGATCAACAGGCTCGGCCAACGCGGTCGCAGCTGTCTCAGGGCAATGCCCAGCAGCAGCGTACCCGTACCTAGGACGAGTGAACGCAGGTCGGCGTCTTTTGCATGCTCAAGCAGGCCCTGCAAGGCTTTCAAGGCCGTTGTCTGGCTGGGCAGGTTCAGCCCCAGAAGGCTGGGGAGTTGCCCCAAGGCAATAACCACGGCGGCGCCGAGGGTGAAGCCGAGTACCACGGGCTGGGAGACAAAATTGACCAGAGCACCGAACCGGAGCATGCCCAGCACGCACTGAAACACGCCGGCGAGGAACGTCAGCAGCAGGATAAGCGTGATGTAATCGCTGCTGCCCACGACGGCCAGAGGGCTGACACTGGCATACAGCACGACCGATATCGCGGCGGTGGGGCCGCAGATCAGGTGCCAGGACGAACCCCACAGGCACGCGATCAGCACCGGCACGATGGCTGCGTACAGGCCATACTCGGCGGGCAGTCCTGCGATCAGGGCATAGGCAATGGATTGTGGCAGGGCCAGGATCGCCCCGCTCAGGCCTACGTGCAGGTCGCGGCCAATGCTGGCACGGGTCTGCCGAGGTAGCCAGGAGAGGAACGGCAGCAGTGTGTGGCGGTCGGGCCAGGCCATGGGGTTCTCGGTCGGCTGAGCAGTGCACAGGGTGCGATTTCCTGCGCGGTGGTGCAAGCCGTCACTGAGCGGGCGGCGTATAGTTGTGAAAGTTCTTTGGGGTCAGGAGTTCGTGTGCAAAGAATCAAGGGCTATCACGCCCACGTCTATTACGACGCTAGCACCATGGCACAGGCCCGGGCGCTGTGCGAGGAAGCTTCACAGTTGTTTCCGGTGACGATGGGGCGGATGCACCAGCAGCCAGTAGGGCCACACCCCGACTGGAGTTGCCAGTTGGCGTTTGCCCCGGAAGTGGTCGGCGTGGTGCTGCCGTGGCTGGCGTTGTACCGCCATGGGCTGGTGGTGTTCCTGCACCCGCTGACCGGTGATGAACTGGCCGATCATCGTGACCATGGGATCTGGATGGGGGCGGTGCGACCGCTCGACCTGTCGATCTTCAGTCAAGCGTGAGGTGCCGCAAGCAAGCCCCCAAAAGGTGCAGGAGGCTTGCTTGCGATTGAGGCTTACGCCTTGCGTGCTGCCCGCACACCTTCGGCCAGCGCCGAGCACAGCTCCAGCACATCGCCTACGGCCTGTTCAGCGTTGGTTGCGTGGGCAATCTTGTCCACCAGTGCCGAGCCGACGACCACGCCGTCTGCCAGTCGGGCGATGGCCGCGGCCTGTTCCGGTGTGCGGATGCCAAAGCCAACACTGATCGGCAGGTCGGTATGCCGACGCAGGCGCTCGATGGCGCTGCTGACTTGATCGGTGGTGGCAGAGCCTGCACCGGTCACGCCTGCAACCGAGACGTAGTAGACAAAGCCCGAACTGCGCTCCAGCACGCGCGGCAGACGTGCATCGTCGGTGGTCGGGGTGGTCAGGCGGATGAAGTCGATCCCGGCGGATTGGGCCGGAGTCGCCAGTTCGGCATCATGCTCTGGCGGCAAATCAACAATGATCAAGCCATCGACACCGGCTTCCTTGGCTTCAGCGACGAAGGCTTCGACACCAAAGCGGTGGATCGGGTTGTAGTAGCCCATCAAGACAATGGGCGTGGTGCTGTCGTCGACACGGAACTCGCGCACCATCTGCAGGGTTTTCGCCAGGGTCTGACCGGCGTCCAGGGCGCGCAAGGTCGCCAGCTGGATTGCCACGCCATCGGCCATTGGGTCGGTGAAGGGCATCCCCAGTTCGATCACGTCGGCGCCAGCCGCTGGCAGACCCTTGAGAATGGCCAGTGAGGCATCGTAGCCTGGGTCGCCGGCGGTGACGAAGGTGACCAGTGCCGCACGGCCTTCGGCCTTGAGCGTGGCAAAACGTTGTTCAAGACGGCTCATGCCTGCTTCTCCTGCTGTGCGGTCGCTGCCATATGGTTCATCACGGTTTGCATGTCTTTGTCGCCGCGCCCGGACAGGCACACCACCATCAGGTGATCCTTGGGCAGGGTCGGTGCGCGTTTGATCGCTTCAGCCAGGGCGTGGGCGGTCTCCAGCGCCGGGATGATGCCTTCCAGGCGGCAGGTGGTGTGGAATGCGGCCAGGGCTTCATCATCGGTGATGCTGACGTACTCGACACGCTTCACTTCGTGCAGGTAAGCGTGTTCCGGACCGATGCCCGGGTAGTCGAGACCCGCAGAAATCGAGTGGGCGTCGGTGATCTGGCCGTCTGCGTCCTGCAGCAGGTAGGTACGGTTACCGTGCAGTACGCCCGGTACACCGCCGTTGAGGCTGGCAGCGTGCTTGTCGGTGTCAACGCCATGGCCACCGGCTTCGACGCCGATAATCTGCACGCTGGCGTCATCAAGGAAGTCGTGGAACAGGCCCATGGCGCAGGCTGTCAGGCAGGCGACCTTCCTTGGCGTTCATCTGTTCGCGGGTTTCCTTGCCGATGATCGACTGGAAGTCACGAACCATGGCGGGATACGGGTGCGGACCTGCAACAGTACCAATCAGGTAGAAGGTCTCATCAACGTTGGTCACCCAGTCGCGCAGGGCTTCGTTCATCGCGTCCTTGAGCGTACCGGTACCGGCAGTGACGGGGACGATCTCGGCGCCCAGCAGCTTCATGCGGAACACGTTGGCCTGCTGACGCTCGATGTCAGTGGCGCCCATGTAGATCACGCAAGGCAAGCCAAAGCGGGCGGCAACGGTGGCAGTGGCCACGCCGTGCATGCCGGCGCCGGTTTCAGCGATCAGGCGCTTTTTGCCCATGCGCTTGGCCAGCAATACCTGGCCGATGCAGTTGTTGATCTTGTGCGCGCCGGTGTGGTTGAGCTCTTCGCGCTTGAAGTAGATCTTTGCACCGCCGCAGTGCTCGCTCAGGCGTTCAGCGAAGTACAGCGGGTTAGGGCGACCGATGTAATCGCGCTGGAAGTAGGCCAGTTCTTCAATGAAAGCAGGGTCGGCCTTTGCTGCTTCGTATTCTTTGGCCAGGTCAAGAACCAGTGGCATCAGGGTTTCCGCGACGTAACGGCCGCCGAAATCGCCAAACAGGCCGTTGGCATCAGGGCCGCTGCGGTAGTGGGTCTGGGTCATGGGTCGCTCCAGGGCGTTATCTAGACTGGGATTGGCTCTACTCTAACCACGACACGCACATCTGAAAACCGATAAGATCGCCACAACCTGTCAGGAAAACTCACAAATAAAATGGCCCACGACTTGCCTCCCCTGAACGCTTTGCGAGCGTTTGAAGCCACCGCCCGGTTAAACAGCGTCAGCCAGGCTGCCGAGCAACTACACGTTACCCACGGGGCAGTCAGCCGTCAGCTCAAGGTATTGGAAGAGCACTTGGGCGTGAGCTTGTTCGTCAAGGATGGGCGCGGCATTAAACTCACAGATGCCGGAGTGCGGCTACGGGATGCCAGTAGCGATGCGTTCGAGCGCCTGCGGGCCGTGTGCGCCGAGTTGAGCCGCGACAGTGCCGAGGCGCCCTTCGTTCTGGGCTGTTCAGGTAGCCTGCTGGCGCGGTGGTTCATACCGAGGCTGGGGCGGTTGAAAGCCGATTTGCCGGAGTTGCGGCTGCACTTGTCTGCGGGCGAAGGTGACCTTGATCCGCGCCGCCCAGGCCTGGATGCCCTCTTGGTGTTCGCTGAACCGCCGTGGCCTGCAGACATGCAGGTACATGTGTTGGCCGAGGAGCGTATCGGTCCGGTGCTGAGCCCGCACTTCAGCGGCTTTGCGCGCTTGCAGCAGGCACCGGCCAGCGCCTTGCTCGGTGAAGCGTTGTTGCAGACCACATCGCGCCCACAGGCGTGGCCCAGTTGGGCCCGGCAACAAGGTCTGGACCCGCAGGCGCTGAGGTATGGGCAGGATTTTGAGCACCTGTATTACCTGCTGGAGGCGGCTGTCGCCGGCCTCGGTGTTGCCATCGCGCCACAGCCCCTGGTAGCCGATGACCTGCGCGCCGGACGTCTGGCTGCACCGTGGGGTTTTTGCCAGACCCACGCCGCGCTGGTGCTGTGGGTGCCACGCCGCGCAGCCGACGGGCGCGCCGAACAGCTTGCCCGTTGGCTGCGTGCCGAATTGGCGCAGCAAATTGCCTGATGGTTGCATGGGTTCGGCAGGTAAATCCGTATGGCGCTGCTAGGCTCTGAATTCAGGCCCGTCAGGAGAAACGCCATGTCCGATCATCACACTTACAAGAAAGTCGAGCTTGTCGGCTCATCCCCCAACAGCATCGAAGAGGCCATCAACAATGCGCTGGCCGAGGCTGGCAAGAGTATCCAGCTCCTGGAGTGGTTTGAGGTGGTCGATACCCGTGGGCATATCAAGGACAACAAGGCCGCGCATTTTCAGGTGACGCTCAAGGTGGGTTTTCGCATTGCCAATAGTTGATGCGTCCTGATGCCGCAGTACTGGCTTGAAGGCGTAGCTTGGGGTACATAGGTAAAGATGCCGGGCAATGTCCGGTACCCGTTTCTTTTTGATCTGAACAAGGAAAGCGATCGATGAAGAAGGTGGTTATGGCGTTCGGTTTGATGATGCTCGCTGGAACGGCTTTGGCAGCCGGTAAACCCTGCGAAACACTGAAGAGCGAGATCGACGCGAAGCTCAAGGCGAAGGGCGTTTCCGGTTATTCACTGGAGATCGTTGCCAAAGGGGCCGCTGCGGGTGGAAAAGTTGTAGGTACCTGCGAGGGCGGTACCAAGGAAATCATCTACAAGCGCGGGTAAGCCAGTAAGCGTCGGCTCCCGCGGTTTACACCTGCGCAGGAGCCGACATTGCCACGTGAATGGCTTGATAACGTTATCGGCTGCCAAGCACCGTCTGCGCCAACAACTCGTAAGACCGTATCCGGTCTGCATGCTCATACAGGTCGCAGGTGAAGATCAGCTCATCGGCCTGGGTCTGCTCCAGCAATACCTCCAGTTTGGCGCGGATCTTCTCCGGGCCGCCGACCATTGCCAGGCCAAGGAAACTGCCCACTGCTTCGCGTTCGTGGGGCAACCACAGGCCATCCATTGATTCTACCGGCGGGCGTTGCATCAGGCTTTGCCCCCGCATCAATGCCAGGATGCGCTGGTACACCGAGGTGGCCAGGTAATCGGCCTGCTCGTCGGTATCGGCGGCGACCAACGGTACACCGAGCATCACATAAGGTTTGTCGAGCACGGCTGAAGGCTGGAAATGGTTGCGATACACGCGAATGGCTTCGTGCATGTAGCGTGGGGCGAAATGTGAGGCAAAGGCGTAGGGCAAACCCCGCTGGCCGGCCAGTTGGGCGCTGAACAGGCTTGAGCCGAGCAGCCATATCGGTACCTGAGTGCCATAGCCGGGCACAGCGATCACTTTTTGATCAGCTGTACGCGGGCCCAGGTAGCGCGCCAGCTCGGCAACATCTTCAGGGAAGTCGTCGGCACTGCCGGAGCGTTCACGGCGCAGGGCCCGGGCGGTCAATTGATCGGAACCTGGTGCACGGCCCAGGCCCAGGTCGATTCGGCCTGGATAGAGGCTGGCCAAGGTGCCGAACTGTTCGGCTATGACCAGTGGCGCATGGTTTGGCAGCATGACGCCACCGGCACCGACGCGAATAGTCGAGGTGCCGCCCGCCAGGTAACTGAGCAGTACTGCCGTGGCCGAACTGGCAATGCCGTCCATGTTGTGGTGTTCGGCAACCCAAAAGCGGTTATAGCCGAATTTTTCGACATTACGCGCCAGATCGATGGCGTTTCGTAGGGATTGTGCCGGACCGCCGTCCTGGCGTACTGGCACCAGGTCGAGGGTGGAAATCTTGATATCCGCAAGTCGCTTCATGGGCTGCTGGGGCTCCTGGACAGTCGTTTGGCCGACGTCGAGCGACGACCCTCCCTGCTCTGTATGGGCATATCCCCGGGATTCAATGCCCCGTCTATGAAATCGAGCTGAACTTGCCTGCCGTTTGGGTCTCTGAAACCAGGCAGGGCACAAGCCTTCGTGCCACTACAAGGAGCCGTTCAATGATTCGTTTTGTACTTACCGTATTGGCCATGCTGATGACGTCGGCGGTACTGGCAGCGCCCAAACCTTGTGAAGCGCTCAAGGCGGAGATCGAAGCCAAGATCCAGGCGCGTGGTGTTACCACTTACACCCTGGAAATCGTCCCCAACCACGAGGTTCATGACCAGAACATGGTCGTGGGGAGTTGCGACGGCGGAACCCGAAAGATCATTTACCAGAAGAATGATCGCTAGCACTCAGGGGATGCAGTGCACGTCTCGCTCCTCCGCGAGTACCTTGCGTTCGGCGTCGTAAAGCCACGCATTGGGGGTCATGCTCATTGCGCGGGCTTCCAGGCGGTAACGTTGGCCCGCTTGAAAGTTGTCGTAGCGAACGGTGAGGTAGCAGGTTCTTTCGACTGGCTCGCTGGTGAAACCGCCGGCATAGACTTCGTAGTCGAAACGCACGATCAGTTCGTGTGGGCCTGGTGGTACCTGGAAGTAGCGACCGTCATTCAGGCGCGTGCCGTCCAGACGATCAGCCATCACCAGACGACCAGGGGTAATAGTGTAGAGGTCGACCCAGGCCTGCTTGGTATCGATGGGGGGCAAGGGGTTGCTACAGGCGGCCAAGGTACTGACGGTGAGCAACATCAGCGGCTGGCGCATGATGGTCTCCAATGGCAGGTTTCAAAGTTCAAGCATAGCGCCATTATGCTCGTCAGGTACGCTGACAGCCTGCCGGTGATCCCTTGCCGACCAGCCGACGTTGGTCATCATAGAGCTTCACCCAGGGGTTCAGGCCGATACTCCCCGCCTCCAACTGATAGCGTTGACCAGCATTGAAGTCCTTGTATTTCACGTTCAGTTGGCAATCGCGCCACAGCGGCTCGCTGACCGGGCCAATATTGCCGGGAGCGACCGGGAACTGATAACGCACCGTCAGTTCATGACTACCGGGGGAGACTTCAAAGTAGCGTCTATCAGCCCAGGCTCGCTCGTCCACTTCAATGGCATGCAGTGATTCGTCCGAATGGGGCGTGAGGTCGATCCAGGCCTGGTTGGGGTCGGGGGCAGGCAGGCCTGCACAACCGGACAATATCAGCAGGCTGCAGGCAACAAGCATCATACGCATGGCAAAACTCCGGGTTGGCAGGATAGTCTTGAGGCGACAAGGACTTGAGCGGAACGCCTGGCGTCATGATTCGACTGATTTTTTTGCTGCGCTCAGGTCTTCGGGTACTCGACCGCGTCAGCCGGCTGTTTGTTCCCCTGTCAGCACTTTTGCTGCTCAGCGGTTGTTCCAGCCTGGGTTATTACGGCCAGTTGGCGAGTGGTCAGTGGCACCTGCTGCAAGCCCGCGAACCTGTGGCCGAGATCATCGCCGACCCTGCCCGCGATGCCACCTTGCGTGAACATCTGGCGAAGGCAGAGCAGGCCCGCGCCTTTGCCAGCGCGCAGCTGAAACTGCCGGACAACCGCAGCTATCGGGTGTATGCCGACATCGGTCGACCATTTGTGGTGTGGAACGTGTTCGCAACCCCCGAGTTCGCCCTTGAACCCCTCACCCATTGCTTCCCTGTTGCCGGTTGTGTGGCGTATCGCGGCTACTACACCCAAGGTGCGGCGCGTGGTGCGGCGGCACTGGCCCGGCAGCAGGGGCAGGATGTTTACATTGGCGGTGTGCAAGCCTATTCGACGCTGGGCTGGTTCGATGACCCGATCCTCAGTTCGATGATGGGTTGGGGGGATGAACGTCTGGCCACGCTGATATTCCATGAGCTGGCTCATCAGCGGGTGTACGTGAAGGATGACACCGAATTCAATGAGTCCTTCGCCACCTTCGTCGAGCAGGAAGGCACGCGCCAATGGCGCCAGGCGAGGAACTTGCCGCCCCAGCAGGACAGTACCAGTCAACAGCGAGACCAGTTCATCGCCTTGGTGTTGGCCAGTCGTGAACGCTTGAAGGCCTTGTACGCTGAACCTCTGGCGGTACCTGCCAAGCGTGCAGCGAAAGCTGCCGAGTTCGAGCGGCTGCGGCGTGAGTACCGGGCGCTGCGCGACAGCGCGTGGGGCGGTGTTGGCCGGTTTGATGCCTGGGTTGAATCGCCGCTGAACAACGCAAAGTTGTTGCCCTTTGGCTTGTATGACCAGTGGGTGCCGGCGTTTGCCACGTTGTTCAAGCAGGTGAATGGTGATTGGACGGCCTTTTACACCGCGGTGGAGGCTTGGGGGCGGTTGCCGCCAATGCAACGCAAGCAGGCGCTTGAGAATGCCCTGCACTGACGGACAGGCCCTGCCATCGGCACCCGTTACAGAAAGGCGCGATGCAGATCACTCAACGTGGCGAAGTGGTAGGCCGGTTGTTCGGCGTTGAGTTCCTCGAAACTGCCGAAGCCATAGCCCACTGCCGCTGCATCCAGGCCATTGCGGCGGGCTCCGATCAGGTCGTGCTTGCGGTCGCCGATCATCAGGGTTTGCGTCGGCTCAAGTTGCTCCTGCTCAAGCAGGTGGGCGATCAGTTCGACCTTGTCGGTGCGGGTGCCGTCCAGTTCACTGCCGTAGATGACCTTGAAATGGCGGTCGAACTCGAAGTGCCTTGCGATTTCGCGCGCGTACACCCAAGGCTTTGAGGTCGCGATGTACAGCGTCCTGCCCTGCCCTTGCAGTGCCTGCAATAGCTCGCCAACACCCTCGAAGACGCGGTTCTCATAAAGCCCGGTGACCTTGAAGCGCTCGCGGTAGAAGTTCACCGCGTCCCAGGCACGTGCTTCGTCAAAGTGATAGAACTGCATGAAGGCCTGCAGCAATGGCGGGCCGATGAAGTGTTCCAGGCGGCTCAGGTCTGGCTCGTCAATGCCCAGTTTGCTCAGCGCATACTGGATCGAACGGGTAATGCCCTCGCGCGGGTCGGTCAGGGTGCCGTCCAGGTCGAAGAGGATGTTCTGATAGTGCATGGCAATCTCTAATGGGCTGTGGATAACGTCATTCCGGGCGATCGTAGCCTTCAGCCAGGTGCTGGTCCTTGAGCTTGACGTAGTTGGCGGCGCTGTAAGGGAAGAAGGCGCGCTCCTTGTCGGTCAGCGGGCGTGCCTGCTTGACCGGGCTGCCGACGTAGAGGAAGCCGCTTTCCAGGCGCTTGCCAGGAGGCACCAGGCTACCCGCCCCGATGATGACCTCGTCCTCGACGACCGCGCCATCCATGATTGTGCTGCCCATGCCCACCAGGATCCGGTTGCCGAGCGTGCAGCCATGCAGCATGACTTTGTGCCCGATGGTCACATCGTCACCGATCAGCAGCGGGAACCCGTCCGGGTTGAAGGGGCCGGCGTGGGTGATATGCAACACGCTGGCATCCTGCACACTGGTGCGTGCCCCGATGCGGATGCGGTGCATGTCGCCACGAATGACGGTCAGTGGCCAGACAGAGCTGTCGTCGCCGATCTCGACATCACCCAGCACGACCGCCGAGCGGTCGACAAAGGCCCGTTCGCCCAAGCGTGGCGTGTGGTTCTGGAAACTGCGAATGGCCATGATCGTTTCCTTGTATGGAATGTATAACTTTGGATAGCTGCGGGGAGCGCTGATTGTAATTAAGATGGGCCTGTGTTTCTTCTGCCAAGGTGTTTAACCGTGAGTGCGAACAACCCGCTTCTGCAGTCCTACGACCTGCCGCCCTTCTCGGCGATCCGTGCCGAGCATGTGCTGCCGGCGATTGAACAGATCCTGGCCGACAACCGTAGTGCTATCGCCGCTATTCTGAAATCCCAGCGTGATAATCCCACCTGGGAAGGCCTGGTCTTGGCCATGGATGAACTCAATGACCGTCTGGGCGCTGCCTGGAGCCCGGTCAGCCACCTCAACGCAGTGTGCAACAGTGCTGAGTTGCGCGAGGCCTATGAGTCTTGCTTGCCCGCACTTAGCGCCTACGCCACCGAGCTTGGGCAGAACCGCGAACTGTTCCAGGCCTATGAGGCTCTGGCCGCCAGCCCGGCTGCGGCACACTTCGATGTTGCGCAGAAAACCATCATCGAACATGCCCTGCGTGACTTCCGTCTGTCGGGTATCGACCTGCCTGCGGACAAACAGAAGCGTTATGCCGAGGTCCAGAGCAAGTTGTCGGAACTGGGCAGCCGGTTCTCCAACCAACTGCTGGACGCTACTCAAGCCTGGACCAAGCATGTCACTGACGACGCGGCTCTGGCTGGCCTGACCGATTCGGCCAAGGCGCAAATGGCTGCAGCTGCCCAGGCCAAGGGCCTCGAAGGCTGGCTGATCAGCCTGGAATTCCCAAGCTATTACGCCGTGATGACCTACGCCCAGGACCGAGCCCTGCGTGAAGAAGTCTATGCCGCGTACTGCACGCGTGCGTCCGACCAAGGCCCCAATGCCGGCCAGTTCGACAATGGCCCGGTGATGAGCGAAATCCTCGACCTGCGTCAGGAACTGGCCGGGCTGCTTGGTTTTGCCAACTTCGCCGAGTTGAGCCTGGCGACCAAGATGGCCGAGTCCAGCGATCAGGTATTGAGTTTCTTGCGTGATCTGGCCAAACGCAGCAAGCCGTTCGCAGCTCAGGACCTGGCTCAGCTCAAGGCCTACGCTGCTGAGCAAGGCTGTGCCGATCTGCAGAGCTGGGACAGTGGTTACTTCGGCGAGAAGCTGCGAGAGCAGCGCTATAGCGTTTCCCAGGAAACCCTGCGCGCCTACTTCCCGATCGATAAGGTGCTGACGGGATTGTTTGCAATCGTTCAGCGTTTGTACGGCATCGAAATTACCGAGCTCAAAGGTTTCGACAGCTGGCACCCGGACGTACGTCTTTTCGAAATCAAGGAGCATGGCCAGCATGTTGGGCGCTTCTTCTTCGACCTGTATGCACGCGCCAACAAGCGCGGTGGTGCCTGGATGGACGGCGCTCGCGATCGTCGGCGCACAGCAACTGGCGACCTGCAGAACCCGGTAGCCAACCTGGTGTGTAACTTCACACCGGCAGCGCCCGGCAAGCCAGCGTTGCTGACTCACGATGAAGTTACCACGCTGTTCCACGAGTTCGGCCACGGCCTGCACCACTTGCTGACGCGAATCGAGCATGCAGGTGTTTCCGGTATCAATGGCGTGGCGTGGGATGCTGTCGAGTTGCCGAGCCAATTCATGGAAAACTGGTGCTGGGAGCCTGAAGGTCTGGCGCTGATTTCCGCGCATTATGAAACTGGCGAAGCACTGCCCAAGGACCTGCTGGAAAAAATGCTGGCGGCGAAAAACTTCCAGTCCGGTTTGATGATGCTGCGCCAACTGGAGTTCTCGCTGTTCGACTTTGAACTGCATGCTCACCATGGCGATGGTCGCAGCGTGCTGGAGGTGCTTGAGAGCATCCGTGAGGAAGTGTCGGTCATGCGTCCTCCAGCGTATAACCGTTTCCCCAACAGCTTTGCGCACATCTTTGCTGGCGGCTATGCCGCGGGTTACTACAGCTACAAATGGGCAGAAGTGCTGTCGGCAGACGCGTTTTCGCGTTTTGAGGAAGAAGGCGTACTGAACGCCGAAACTGGCCGCGCCTTCCGCGAGGCGGTGCTGGCGCGCGGTGGTTCGCAGGAGCCGATGCTGCTGTTCGTCGACTTCCGTGGCCGTGAACCGTCAATCGATGCACTCTTGCGTCACAGTGGTCTGAGTGAGGATGTGGCGGCATGAGCGAAGCGCCTGTGAATGTAACGAAACGACGCTTTATCGCCGGTGCTGTTTGCCCGGCATGCAGTGAGCCGGACAAGTTGATGATGTGGAGCGAAGACAGCGTGCCACACCGTGAATGCGTAGCCTGTGGTTTCACCGATACCCTCAATGAGCAGGGCTTGTCGGTACCTAAGGAACTCGGCACGCGGGTCAATCATGTCGAGCTCAAGCCGGCCAGGCCTGCGGTGCAGACGGTTCAGTTCTTTCCGAACCCGAAGCTGAAGAAACCAGCCGAGTAATCCGGCCGGTAGTACCGGGCGCCAGACGGTTCTGGTAATTGGTTATCGCCCCATATACTGTATATAAAAACAGTATATGGGGCGTTTTCATGTCCACTCCACCACCCGTGCGCGGCCGCGGTACTGCGAGCAATCCACACAACCGCTTCGCGCCGAACCGCTCGGTGCGTGAGGACGACGGCTGGTATCAGGAAGTCCCGCTCACGCAGGGCACTGAAGTTCGCATCGAGACGGCGAAGACCATCATCACCCGCAACCGTTCGCCAGACCTGCCCTTCGACCGCTCCATCAATCCCTACCGGGGCTGTGAGCATGGTTGCATCTACTGCTATGCACGGCCCAGTCATGCGTATTGGGACCTGTCCCCCGGGCTGGACTTCGAGACCAAGCTGATCGCCAAGACCAATGCTGCAGCGGTGCTGGAACAGCAACTCTCCAAGCCGGGTTACGTCTGTGCGCCGATCAACCTGGGTTCCAATACCGACCCTTATCAACCGATCGAGCGTGAGCAGAAACTGACCCGCCGCCTGCTGGAAGTACTGTTGCGCTATCGCCACCCAGTCACGATCGTTACCAAGGGTTCGTTGATCCTGCGCGACCTGGACCTGTTGGCCGAACTGGCGAAGCAGCGATTGGTGAGGGTGATGATCAGCCTTACCACACTGGATGATGAGCTAAAGCGTGTCCTGGAGCCCCGTGCAGCGGCTCCGAAGGCACGTTTGCGGGCCATTCGAGTCATGCGCGAGGCGGGTATTCCGGTCGGCGTGCTGTGCTCGCCAATGATTCCGATGATCAATGACAGCGAGCTTGAACACCTGCTGGAAGCGGCCAAGGGTGCAGGGGCTTTGAGCGCCGCGTACATGTTGTTGCGTTTGCCCTTGGAGGTCGCGCCGCTGTTCGAGCAGTGGCTGCACGACCACTACCCGCAACGGGCTGCACATGTACTCAGCCTGATTCGTCAGAGCCGAGGTGGTGATTTGTACGACAGCCGGTTCGGTGCGCGGATGCGCGGTGAGGGGGTGTTTGCTGAACTGTTGGCACAGCGCTTCAACAAGGCAATTCGCGGCCTTGGGCTGAACCACCGCGAAGGACTGGGCCTGGATTGCAGCGCGTTTTGCCCGCCTGGGGGGCAATTGTCTTTGCTGTGAATGACGCGTGCAGGTGTGATGGGTGTGTCAGTGACGTCATCTAATAGTCACGCTTTGCCTGAATCAATATCCCGTTAATATGGAATTAACGTTCAAACCGTCAAAGAGGATAAATCATGCAAGACAAGGAACCCTCTCCGTCCGGCCCGGTGGTTGATGCCAATGACGCCGATGCGGCGCTCAAGCACATCGTCGACGGCTTTCTGCGTTTTCATCATGAAGTCTTCCCACAACAGGAAGAGCTGTTCAAGAAGCTCGCTACCGCGCAGACACCCCGAGCGATGTTCATCACCTGTGCGGACTCGCGAATTGTCCCTGAACTGATCACTCAGAGCTCGCCTGGCGACCTGTTCGTAACCCGTAATGTCGGTAACGTGGTGCCGCCCTACGGGCAAATGAACGGCGGTGTTTCCACCGCGATCGAATACGCTGTCATGGCGCTTGGTGTGCACCACATCATCGTTTGCGGCCACTCCGATTGTGGTGCCATGCGTGCGGTGTTGAACCCTCAAAGTCTTGAGAAAATGCCGACAGTAAAGGCCTGGTTGCGCCATGCAGAGGTTGCCAGGACCGTTGTCGAGGACAACTGCCATTGCAGTAATGAGCATGAAAGCATGCAGGTGCTGACCAAGGAAAACGTGATTGCGCAATTGCAGCATTTGCGCACGCATCCTTCGGTGGCCTCGCGCATGGCGGCTGGTCAGTTGTTCATCCATGGCTGGATCTACAATATCGAGACCAGCGAAATCAGCGCTTACGATGCTGAGCGCGATGCGTTCCTGCCGTTGAGCGTCGGGCAACCTATTCCCTGCGCGACTCCCAAGGGGCGCTTCTAGTCAAACGCTGCCTGACCGGCTTGAACCCCACAGGTACCCGAGTTGCCGGCAAGGCCGGCTTCCCGGGAATACCTTCAGGCCGATTGGTCGAGGTCCAGGCCCACGCCCAATTGGCGTGACAGGCACGGCCAGCGCTTCCAGGCTGCACCGGTATCCGGGCTGCTGAGCTTCTCTCGATAGGCTTCCACCGATTCCAGTGCGAAGCTTTCCTCATTGAGCAGGTTATCCACTGAATGGTGTACCACCTCGTCCAATTGATTGGCGAAGCTTTCGCCGATCAACTGGTGGGCGATCAGGTTGGCAACCGTGGTATCCAGTGGGATAAGCGGCTGCTGGAAATGCTTGATGTACAGGTCGTTCACTTCCTCGACCAGGCGATGGGCCAGGTAGGCTTCATCGAGCAGGCTGTCGAGGCCGACATGGCCATCCATGATTGTTGGGGGCGTGACGAAATACGCCTCGGCGATCGCCAAAACCGGCTTGATCTGGGACTCGATGCCCGCTTCTCGGGCAACGTCGTGGGCGGCTTCCAATACTTCAGGTACTTGATCGATGTAGGCACTGACGAAGCGGGTCAGCACACCCTGAGCATCCTGCTCAGGCAGTTGGATCGCAGGATGCAGGTGTGGCAGTTGTTGTGCGAGTTGCTGTTTCAGCTGGCCGGTTTCGGCCTCATGTTGGTGGGCACGGGTGATCTGCTCGCGCAATGCGGCGATGTTCATGACAACTCCAGGGACAAAGGATTACAAACGGAAGACATAAGGTAGCTCGGTTCTGCGAGAGATTAAGACGCATTTGTCATAATCAGAGGGCACTTATAGTCGGAGGTTATATTGAAGTGCCAACACGCGGGTATTGGTCGTTGGTTGCGGAAATCACCTCGAACATTTGACCTTTGTGCTGAATTTTTCCGATCGATTGCGCGGTCAGGGTCGCTGTCTATACTCCGGTTGAAAGTGATTGGCTGACGAGGCCCGACTGCACAGCAGCAGGGGCTCGGCCCCAAAGTGTGCAGTCTTGGCCGCCGTACCCTTAGCCGTAGGTCCATGCCTCCGGGATAACAAGAACGATAAGGGGAACCCGCAATGATGCGACATCCACATGTCTGGATGGGCCTCCTGTTGTGGTCGGTATTCGGTCAGGCACACGCCGCCTGGACAGTGAATATGGCGCCGGGGGCGACTGAAGTCAGCAACGCGGTCTTCGACCTGCACATGACCATCTTCTGGATTTGCGTGATCATCGGCCTGGTGGTCTTCGGCGCGATGTTCTGGTCGATGATCATTCACCGTCGCTCTACCGGGCAGGAGCCCGCTCACTTCCATGAGCATACCTGGGTAGAAATCCTCTGGACCGTGGTGCCCTTTCTGATTCTCGTGGCGATGGCCATTCGGGCCACGAAAACGCTGATCGATATCTACGATGCCAGTGAGTCAGACCTGGATGTTCAGGTTACCGGCTATCAGTGGAAGTGGCACTACAAGTACCTGGGCCAGGATGTCGAGTTCTTCAGCAACCTGGCCACGCCCGCCGATCAAATCCATAACAAATCACCCAAGGACGAGCATTACCTGCTCGAAGTGGATCAGCCGCTGGTGCTGCCGGTCGACGCCAAGGTGCGCTTTCTGGTGACGGCAGCCGATGTCATCCATTCCTGGTGGATGCCGGCCTTCGCCGTGAAGCGCGATGCGATTCCGGGTTTCGTCAATGAAGCCTGGACCCGGGTCAAAAAGCCCGGAATCTATCGGGGGCAATGCACCGAACTGTGTGGCAAGGACCATGGTTTCATGCCGATCGTGGTCGAGGTCAAGTCCAAGCCGGACTTCGATGCCTGGCTGGCCGAGCGTAAGGCTGAGAGCGCCAAGCTCAAAGAACTGACCAGCAAGGAATGGACGCTGCAGGAATTGGTTGAACGCGGTGACAAGGTTTACCACACCACCTGCGTAGCCTGTCACCAGGCCGAGGGGCAAGGCCTGCCGCCCATGTTCCCGGCGCTCAAGGGCTCGAAAATCGCCACCGGGCCTAAAGAAGGACACCTGAGCCTGGTGTTCCACGGCAAGCCGGGTACGGCGATGGCGGCGTTCGGCAAGCAACTGTCGGAAGTGGATATTGCTGCTGTGGTGACCTACGAGCGCAACGCCTGGGGCAACAACAAGGGCGACATGGTCACACCAAAGGATGTGCTGGCGCTCAAGCAGGCAGAAAGCCAGTGAGCCGGCCCTTCGTCGGAACTCGCGTTGGCCGGGTGGCCAGACACGTACAGCGGATTGCAGGAGACAGGACATGAGTGCAGTGATCGACGACCACGGTCATGCCGGCGCTGACCACGCCCACGGCCCGGCCAAGGGCCTGATGCGCTGGGTACTGACCACCAACCACAAAGACATTGGCACGATGTACCTGTGGTTCAGCTTTTGCGCGTTTCTGTTGGGCGGCTCGTTCGCCATGGTGATTCGCGCCGAACTGTTCCAGCCGGGCCTGCAGATCGTCCAGCCGGAGTTCTTTAACCAGATGACCACCATGCATGGCCTGGTGATGGTCTTCGGTGCCGTGATGCCGGCCTTCGTTGGGTTGGCCAACTGGATGATTCCGCTGATGATCGGTGCGCCGGACATGGCGCTGCCGCGGATGAACAACTTCAGCTTCTGGCTATTGCCTGCGGCCTTCCTGTTGCTGGTTTCGACCCTGTTCATGCCTGGCGGCGGGCCGAACTTTGGCTGGACCTTCTATGCGCCCCTGTCGACCACCTATGCGCCAGAGAGCGTGACTTTCTTCATTTTCGCCATTCACCTGATGGGTATCAGCTCGATCATGGGGGCGATCAACGTCATTGCCACCATCCTCAACCTGCGCGCACCCGGCATGACCCTGATGAAAATGCCGTTGTTCGTCTGGACCTGGCTGATTACCGCGTTCTTGCTGATCGCCGTGATGCCGGTGCTGGCCGGGGTGGTGACCATGATGCTGATGGACATCCATTTTGGTACCAGCTTCTT
Source organism: Pseudomonas laurentiana (assembly GCF_014648275.1). Lineage (GTDB taxonomy): Bacteria > Pseudomonadota > Gammaproteobacteria > Pseudomonadales > Pseudomonadaceae > Aquipseudomonas > Aquipseudomonas laurentiana. Next base: position 28,100 of record NZ_BMQU01000001.1, on the reverse strand, counting down.
CAGCGCTGCCGGCGGTGGCGACCCGGTGCTGTTCCAGCACGTGTTCTGGTTCTTCGGCCATCCTGAGGTGTACATCATGATCCTGCCGGCTTTCGGCGCGGTCAGTTCGATCATTCCGGCCTTCTCGCGCAAGCCGCTGTTTGGCTACACCTCGATGGTCTACGCCACCGGTGCGATTGCCTTCCTGTCCTTTATTGTCTGGGCGCACCACATGTTCGTGGTTGGTATTCCGGTGGTCGGCGAACTGTTCTTCATGTACGCCACCATGTTGATCGCAGTGCCGACCGGGGTGAAGGTGTTCAACTGGGTGAGCACCATGTGGCAGGGCTCGTTGACCTTTGAGACGCCCATGTTGTTTGCCGTGGCCTTTGTGATTCTGTTCACCATTGGTGGCTTTTCCGGGTTGATGCTGGCCATCGCACCGGCGGACTTCCAGTACCACGACACCTACTTCGTGGTCGCGCATTTCCACTACGTGCTGGTGCCGGGGGCGATCTTCGGGATCTTCGCTTCGGCCTACTACTGGCTGCCGAAGTGGACCGGGCACATGTATGACGAGACGCTGGGCAAGCTGCATTTCTGGCTTTCGTTCATTGGCATGAACATGGCTTTTTTCCCGATGCACTTTGTCGGCCTGGCCGGCATGCCCCGGCGGATTCCGGACTACAACCTGCAGTTCGCTGACTTCAACATGATCTCTTCGATTGGTGCGTTCACCTTCGGCGCTACGCAGATCTTCTTCCTGTTCATCGTCATCAAGTGCATTCGGGGCGGCAAACCGGCCCCGGCCAAACCATGGGACGGAGCGGACGGCCTGGAGTGGACGATCCCTTCACCTGCGCCCTACCACACGTTCGTGACCCCACCGGAGGTGAAATGAGCACCGCGGCGGGCGGTTCAGGGAGCGAGCCATGAGCGAACAACTCGCCACGCGAACACTGATCGTCCGGCTGATGCTGCTGGCGGTGGTGATGTTCGTTTTTGGCTTTGCCCTGGTGCCGATCTATGACGTCATGTGCAAGGCCTTCGGTATCAACGGCAAAACCGGTGGGCAGTACGAGGGCAGCCAGGTCAGTGACCCGAGCCGTACGGTAAAGGTGCAGTTCATGTCGACCAATGCCAGCGACATGGTCTGGGACTTCTATTCCAAGGCCGATCAGTTGGATGTGCACCCGGGCGCGTTGAACCAGATGATTTTCGTGGCCCGCAACCCCAGCAATCGGCCGATGACTGCCCAGGCGATTCCGAGCATTTCGCCGGCCGAGGCGGCGGCGTATTTCCACAAGACCGAATGCTTTTGTTTCAGCCAGCAGGTGTTGCAACCGGGTGAACGCATCGAGATGCCGGTACGGTTCATTGTTGACCGTGACCTGCCCAAGGATGTGAAGCACCTGACACTTGCTTACACGCTGTTCGACATCACCGCTCGTCAGCCGCCGGTGGCTCAGGTGGCCGGCCAGGCTTCCCAGGGCGCTCGATAAGGAGAACATCCCATGGCTTCACATCAGCACTACTACGTACCGGCGCAGAGCAAGTGGCCGATCATTGCCACGATCGGGATGTTGATCACTATGTTCGGCCTGGGCACCTGGTTCAACGACATGAAGGCTGGTCGTCCCGATTCCCATGGGCCGCTGATCTTCTTCGTCGGGGCGCTGTTTCTGGCCTACATGCTGTTTGGCTGGTTCGGCTCGGTGGTCAGGGAAAGTCGTGCTGGGCTGTACAGTCCACAGTTGGACCGCTCATTCCGCTGGGGGATGTCCTGGTTCATTTTCTCCGAAGTGATGTTTTTCCTCGCCTTCTTCGGCGCATTGTTCTACGTGCGTACGCTGGCCGGGCCGTGGCTTGGCGGTGATGGTGCCAAGGGCGTGGCACACATGTTGTGGCCAAATTTCGAGTTTGCCTGGCCGTTGCTGCAGACCCCTGATCCGAAGTTGTTTCCGCCCCCCCGGGAAGTCATCGATCCTTGGCATCTGCCGCTGATCAACACCATCTTTCTGGTCAGCTCGAGTGTCACCGTCACCATCGCTCACCACGCGTTGCGCAAGGACCATCGTGGACCGCTCAAGCTGTGGCTGGGCCTGACCATCCTGTTGGGGATCTCTTTCCTGATACTGCAGGCCTACGAGTATCACGAGGCCTACACCAAGCTCGGTTTGACACTGGGTTCGGGGGTCTACGGCGCAACCTTTTTCATGCTCACCGGCTTTCACGGCGCCCACGTGACACTGGGCACGGTGATCCTGCTGGTGATGTTCATCCGTATCCTGCGTGGACACTTCAATGCCGACAAGCACTTCGGGTTCGAGGCCGCCAGCTGGTACTGGCACTTCGTCGATGTGGTCTGGGTCGGTCTGTTTATTTTCGTGTACGTGCTTTAGCCGGGCTTACCAAGGGGCGTGGGACACCAGTTGGCCGCTGTAGAAGCCCCACGTGATGAGAACCAGGGTAGCGGCGGCCAGGCTCACCCGCACGGTGAGTGCTTTGAGCAGACGGGTCGAGTGTCCTTCGTCCTTGGCCAGAAAGACCAGACCGCTGAACAGGCTGGCGATGGTCGCCAGCAGCATCAGGACAATCGCGGCTTTTAGCATGGCGAAACTCCGGGGGGATGCGATGACTTTCAGTATAGCGACTGACTGTGGGGTGGCCGGGTGAAGCCCTTCCGGCCTGGTGTACTGCCGACCGTGGTAGTGCTTTTGCTGCTGCCCGGTCTGGTGGCGCTTGGCTGTTGGCAACTGAGCCGTGCCGAGCAGAAGCGTCAGCTGCTGGCCACGTATGCCGAGCGCCGCAGCGCCGATCCGGTGGCCGCTACACAGTTGCCGCTGATTGAGGACTCGGCCTACCGGCGAGTCAGGCTCTACGGCCGTTTCGAGGCGCAGCACAGCCTGTTGCTGGACAACCGGATACGTGATGGCCGCCCGGGGGTCGAGGTGCTGCAACCCTTCCATGATCAGCCCAGCGGGCTGTGGCTGCTGGTCAATCGCGGCTGGGTGCCGTGGCCTGACCGACGCATACCCGTGTCGTTCAGTACGCCGGATCAGCCAATGAGCCTGGAGGCTTGGGTCTATGTGTCGCCCGGTGCGGCATTTCAACTGCAGGCCGACCCGCAAGGCGGTGCTTGGCCGCATTTGGTGACCGCTGTGGATGCCATGCAGTTCTGGCCACAGCTGCAGCTTGAAGGTTTTGCCCACGAATTGCGCCTGGAACCTGGTCCGGCAGCCTTCAGGCTGGATTGGCCGGTGGTTGCCATGGGCCCGGAAAAGCACCTGGGCTATGCCGTTCAGTGGTTTGCGCTGGCGCTGGCCTTGATCGCGCTCTACCTCTACTTCGGCTGGCATAACAACAAGGAGAAACGCCATGGGGACCGTCATGAATCCGTCCAGCACCTCTGACCTCAAGGCCCCGCAAGGGCGTGGTCGTGGTCGGTTGCAACTGCTGTTGATTCTATTGCTGACGATCGGGCCGATGATTCTTGCCACAGGCATGTACAAGTATCAGTTCTGGGTCCCCGACAGCCGTATCTACCACGGCGAGTTGATCGGCAATGGTCAGAACCGCACTGACCTTGGCGTGCAGGCTGACGAGCAACGCTGGCAGCTATTGGTCAGTGCGCCGAATGAGTGCGCTACGGACTGTCAGCAGTTGGTCTATCTGGCCCGTCAGATTCAAATCGGCCTGGGACGTGATGCCAGCCGAGCCAGCCATGCGCTGGCCGTCGGCCAAGCATTGGCGTCGGACTATCAAGCCAAGCTCGCACGTGAATACCCGCAACTGCAGCGCTATCCGCTGGACCTTTCCCAGTACGGTCGGATGAGCCAAGGCAAGCCGGATGCTCAACTATGGATTATCGATCCTCACGGCAACCTGGTGCTGCGTTACGACGCCAGAGCCAACGGCAAGGACGTGCTCAACGACCTGCGTCAGTTGCTGAAGCTTTCTAACATTGGTTAGGAGATGGTCATGGTCAGACCCGGTTATCGCCTTGCGGTGTTCGCTACGTTGCTGGCACTGGTGGTTATCTTGCTCGGTGCCTACACCCGCCTGACCCATGCCGGACTCGGCTGCCCTGACTGGCCGGGTTGTTACGGTTTCCTCAGCGTGCCGAAGACCGAAGCGCAGTTGGCGCATGCCGAGTTGCATTATCCCGATGCGCCGGTGGAGGCCCATAAGGGCTGGAACGAAATGATCCACCGTTATTTTGCCGGAACCCTGGCGCTGGTGATTTCAATGCTTGCTGTTCAGGCGATCCGTCGTCATGGGCGGGATGGCCAGCCTTTTAAACTGCCCTTGGTGCTGCTTGGGGTGGTGGTGGCACAGGCGGCGTTTGGCATGTGGACCGTCACCCTCAAGTTGTGGCCACAGGTCGTGACGGCGCATCTGCTGGGCGGTTTCACCACGCTTGGCCTGTTGTTTCTGTTGAGCCTGCGCCTGTCACACGCGCTTGCCCCGCTACCGGTTTTGCCCACGGGTTTACGCCGTCTTGCGGCCTTGTCGTTGCTGATGGTGATAGGTCAGATTGCCCTGGGTGGCTGGGTCAGTGCCAACTATGCGGCCGTGGCGTGTATCGATGTGCCTACCTGCCATGGCCAGTGGTGGCCGACGGCCGACTTCGCCAATGGTTTCCACCTGACCCAGCATATCGGTCCGAACTACCTGGGTGGGCAGTTGGACAGCGATGCGCGCACGGCCATCCATATCACTCACCGCCTCGGCGCCTTGTTGCTGACAGGTACCCTGCTGGCATTGGCCTGGCAATTGCGCCGCGTTGGCCTCAAGCGGTTGGCGGCTCTGGTGCTGGTGGCGCTGGCGGTACAAATCAGCCTGGGTATCAGCAACGTGCTGTTCCACCTGCCATTGGCCGTGGCCGTGGCACATAACGCTGGGGGTGCCGCCCTGCTTCTGACCCTGGTACTGGTCAATTACTGCACCCGCCGTGTGGCTCAACCGAAGGTGCGTCGTGTGGGCCGCGAATGGCGGCTGCGGCCTCTGAGTGCCGGAGGCGTGGTGCATTATCTGGGGGATAATCCATGGCAACGCTTCTGAGTGCGGGTCGTAGCCAGGCAGGTTGGCGTGACTACCTTGAGTTGACCAAACCCAAGGTTGTGCTGCTGATGCTGATCACCTCGCTGGTCGGCATGTTCCTGGCCACCCGGGCAGGCGTACCGTGGACGGTACTGATCTTTGGCAATCTCGGAATCGCGTGTTGTGCGGGTGCAGCGGCGGCGGTCAACCATGTGCTGGACCGGCGCATTGATGCATTAATGGCCCGCACCCATAAACGTCCGCTGGTTGCAGGGCGCGTGGCGCCAGCCGCAGCACTGGCATTTGCCCTGTTGCTCGGCGTGTTGGGTATGGCCCTTCTGCTGACCTTTACCAATGTCCTGACTGCTTGGCTCACCCTGGGCTCACTGTTGGGTTACGCGGTGATCTATACCGGCTTTCTGAAGCGCGCAACGCCGCAGAATATCGTCATCGGCGGCCTGGCCGGTGCGGCGCCACCGTTACTGGGTTGGGTGGCAGTCACTGGGCATCTCAGTGCTGAGCCCCTGCTGTTGGTACTGATCATCTTCGCCTGGACCCCGCCGCACTTCTGGGCCCTGGCCATTCACCGCAAACAGGAGTACGCCTTGGCAGACATACCGATGCTGCCAGTGACCCACGGTGAGCATTACACCAAGGTTCATATCGTGCTCTACACCTTGGTGCTACTGGCTGTCAGCCTGCTGCCTTATGCCATCCATATGAGTGGGCCGCTCTATCTCGGTTGTGCCCTGCTGTTGGGCGCGCGCTTCCTGCAGTGGGCGTGGGTGTTGTACCGTGGCAGTCGGCCGCACGCGGCGATCAAGACCTTCAAGTACTCTATCTACTACTTGTTCCTGTTGTTCATCGCGCTGCTTGTAGACCATTACCTACTGTTGAACCTATGACCCGAACCCAGAAAACAGTCTTTATCCTCGTCGCCCTGGTCGCCATTGTACTGGGGCTTACCATCAACAAGGTGATCACCACCAAAGGCCAGGCCAACCCCGCCGAGCTGATTGATGCCGGGATCATTCTGTTGCCGCAAAGCCGCAGCGTGCCTGCGCTGGAAATGACCGACCAGAATGGCCAGCCTGTGACGATGGACCAGTTGAAAGGCAAGTGGTCATTGCTGTTCTTCGGCTACACCTTCTGCCCGGACGTTTGCCCGACCACCTTGGCGCAACTGCGCCAGGTCAGGGCTGAATTGCCTAAAGAGGCGGCTGAGCACTTGCAGGTGGTTCTGGTCAGTGTTGATCCGAACCGCGACACGCCGACTCAGCTCAAGCAGTACCTGGGTTACTTCGATACGGAGTTCCGTGGCCTGACAGGCTCACTGGAGACGACCCAGAAGCTGGCCAACGCGCTGAGCATCCCGTTTATTCCAGCCGATACCAGCAAGCCGAACTACACAGTTGACCACAGCGGCAACCTGGCCCTGCTGGGGCCGGACGGGAAGCAGCGTGGTTTCATTCGAGCGCCCTTCAACAACCAGAAACTGATCGCCCAGCTACCGGGGTTGGTCAAGCGTGATTGAGGGGGATGTGCTGGAGCCGGTCACACCGGCCCCAGCAGGCAGGTCGATCAGAACGCTGGAACGACAGCGCCTTTGTATTTCTCGAGGATGAACTGCTTCACCTCAGGCGTATGCAGTGCGCCAACCAGTTTCTTCATGGCGTCGGAGTCCTTGTTGTCTGGACGTGCAACCAGGATGTTGACGTAAGGCGAGTCGCTGCCTTCGATGATCAGTGCATCCTTGGCCGGGTCCAGCTTGGCTTCCAGCGCGTAGTTGGTGTTGATCAGCGCCAGGTCGACCTGGGTCAGGACGCGCGGCAGGGTCGCAGCTTCCAGTTCGCGGATCTTCAGGCCTTTCGGGTTTTCGGCGATGTCTTTCGGCGTGGACAGGATGTTCTTGGCATCCTTGAGCTTGATCAGGCCCGCCTTCTCCAGCAGCAGCAATGCACGGCCGCCGTTGGTGGCGTCGTTAGGGATCACCACGTTGGCGCCCGACGGGATTTCGTCCAGCTTCTTGTACTTGCTCGAGTAGGCCCCCAGTGGCTCCAGGTGCACGCCGGCAACGCTGACCAGATTGGTGCCCTTGCCCTTGTTGAACTCATCCAGGTATGGCTGGTGCTGGAAGAAGTTGGCGTCCAGACGTTTCTCGGCAACCTGCACGTTAGGCTGGATGTAGTCGGTGAAGACCTTCACTTTCAGGTCTACGCCTTCTTTGGCCAGGCTCGGTTTGACGAACTCGAGGATCTCGGCGTGCGGCACGGCGGTCGCAGCGACGGTCAGGGTCTCGGCCGCTTGGGCGGAGAAGGCCGCAACGGCGGCGACAACAGCAAGCAGTTTTTTCATTCATCACTCCTTGTGAGGGCCGTTACGGCCCCCGGGTGTCGGCATGGCCGACCCATGGGGTTATTTACGGGAAAAATGCACAACCAGTTTGTCGCCGACGCTCTGCAGTACTTGAACCAGCACCAACAACAGCACCACGGTGACCACCATGACATCGGTCTGGAACCGCTGATAACCAAAGCGGATAGCCAGGTCACCCAGCCCGCCAGCGCCGACGACGCCGGCCATGGCGGTGTAGGACACCAGGGTAATGGCGGTGACGGTGATCGCCGCGAAAATACCGGGCCGAGCTTCTGGCAGCAGCGCGTTGACGATGATCTGTCGCGTGGTGGCGCCCATGGCTTGCGTGGCTTCGATAATGCCGCGGTCGACCTCACGCAAGGCGGTTTCCACCAAGCGCGCGAAGAACGGTGTGGCCCCGACCACCAGCGGTGGAATGGCCCCGGCGACGCCCAGCGAGGTGCCGGTAATCAGTACGGTGATCGGGATCATCACGATCAGCAGAATGATGAACGGCAGCGAGCGCAGGATGTTGACGATCAACGATAACAGCGCATACACGCGTTTCTCTTCAAACAGCTGGCGCGGGCCGCAGAGAAACAGCAATACGCCCAGCGGCAGGCCGAGCAGAACAGTGAAGAATAGCGAACCGCCGAGCATGGTCATGGTGTCGACGGTGGCCAACCAGATTTCACTCCAGTCGACGTTGGCAAAGAAATTCAAGGCGTCCATTAACGCAGTACCTCCATATGAACGTCGGCCGCGTGGAAGCGGGCAAACGCCGCATCCATGTCGCCACCGGTGATGGCCAGGGTCAACTGCCCATAGGGAGTGTCCTTGATACGGTCGATACGTCCGGCCAGGATGCTGTAGTCCACCCCGGTTTCACGGGCAATGGTACCCAGCAGCGGCGCATAGGTGGCATCGCCCTGGAACGTCAGTCGCACAATCCGCCCGGGTACATGGGCGAAGTCATCGCGTTGTTCGTTTTCGTCGATCTGTTCGTCTTCTTGAACGAAACGCTTTGTGGTCGGGTGCTTCGGGTGCAGGAACACCTCTGCCACCGGGCCGTGCTCGACGATCTGCCCAGCGTCCATCACGGCAACCTGATCACAGACCCGGCGGATCACATCCATTTCATGGGTAATCAAGACGATGGTCAGGTTCAGCTCGCGGTTGATCTCTGCCAGCAGTTGCAGCACCGAGGCGGTGGTTTGCGGGTCAAGGGCGCTGGTGGCTTCGTCGCACAGCAGGATTTTTGGCTTGGTAGCCAAGGCGCGGGCGATGCCGACGCGCTGCTTTTGCCCACCAGACAGTTGCGCCGGGTACTTCTTGGCGTGTTCGCTCAGGCCGACACGGGCCAGCAGCTCGCTGACGCGCTTATCGATTTCGTTGCGCGACAGCTCACCGGCCAAGGTCAATGGCAGGGCTACGTTGTCGGCGACCGTCTTGGACGCCAGCAGGTTGAAATGCTGGAAGATCATCCCGACCTGCTGCCGGAAGCGGCGCAGCTCATTGGCATTGAATGCGGTGACATCTTCACCGTCGACAATGATTTTCCCGCCGCTTGGGGCTTCCAGGCGGTTGATCAGGCGCAGCAAGGTACTTTTGCCAGCACCGGAATGGCCAATCAGGCCGAATACCTGCCCGTTCTCGACGCGCAGGTCGGTCGAATGCAGGGCGGGGATTTCCTTACCGGCAACGCGGTAGGTTTTATGGACGTTTTGAAACTCGATCACGTAGCGAACCTTGTGGGGCGCATGAATTAGGGTCAGCGGATGGCCGGGCGCGCATTTTAGCCTGTTCACATAGAGGTTCTTAGCATTTATTTCGAAAACAACCAACGATACGGGAATAACGCGATCAGTGGTCAGTTGCGCGAAATGAGTGCCAGGGCTGTCTGTGAGCGTGGGCTAGCGGGCTCGGAGCAGGCCGGGATACCCGAAGGGCGTCCCGGCAACTGGGCTCAGGGACGGCGCGGTGTCAGCACAACCTGGGCTGGCTGGTTGCGGTGTATCTCATGGCGCTGCTGCAGCGCGAAGTCAGGGGCAAGCTTGTGTACGCGCTTGCTCAGCAGTGTGGAAAGCCAGGGGTAGTCCTGCTTGCGTGGCACCTGAAACAGCAGGTCACAGTCATAGTTGACGGTATCGCTGGCAATATCGTCGAGTTGGCGGCGAAGTTCGCTTATTTTGCCAACTTTCAGCGTGATCACCGTGTTGGTTGCCGAGGGGTCGATGAGCTTGGCTGCAGGGCGTGCCTCAGCCGCCTTCAGTGCAGCTTCTGCCTTGTCGAGTTCGGCTTTACGCGCCTGGGTAATGGCGCCGTTGACACCACCGGTGAGTGCCGGGGCTTTGGGCATCAGCGCGCGGGCGCGGCTAAGTGCTGTGGCGGCGGCATTCACATCGCCTTTTTGCAGCACGACCTGGCTGCGTTGCAGGTAGGCTTCGGCCAGTTGCCGCTGATACTGCTCCAGGCGACTGTCGCCCGGCGCTTGAACCTGCAGTGCGGCGAGTTGATCTTCGGCTGTTGCCAGCTCGCTGCTGGCGATGCTTTGTTCCAGCTGCTGCCAGGCGTCCGGCACTGCAGGCGAAGCAGTGCTGTCGGCAGGGTTGCTGGAGCATGCGGCCAAGGCCAGGGAAAACGCGGCAAGGAGCAGATAACGGGAGGCGAACGGCTTCATTCCTGCGACTCTCTATTTGCGCAAAAAACGAGCAAGTCTACACCCAGCTCGCTGACTCGAAAATAATTCTTCAGAGTGTATGCGCGATTAAAATGTCGCAGGGTGCAACCTGTGTGGTTGTACCCTGCGCGACTGCGCCGCCGTTCAGCGCCGGGGAAGCGCCAGGCTAATCAAGAATAGCACTGCAGCGCAGACCACGATTGACGGCCCGGCCGGCGTGTCTTTGAACCAGGACAGGGCCAGCCCGCAGCATACCGCCACTACCCCCAGAAGGCTGGCGCCCAAGGCCATCTGCTCAGGTGAGCGAGCATGACGTTGGGCCGCTGCTGCGGGGATAATCAGCAGTGATGTAATCAATAGCACGCCGACGATTTTCATGGCCACCGCAATGACCACCGCAATCAACAGCATCAGGGCCAAGCGCAATGCGGCCACTGGCAGGCCTTCGACCATGGCCAGTTCTTCGTGGACGGTCACGGCCAGCAAGGGTCGCCACAGGGCCACGATCAGCACCAAGGCCACGGTACTGCCGCCGAGTATCCAGGCAAGATCGCCAGGGCTGATTGCCAACAGATCACCAAACAAGTAGGCCATCAGGTCGATTCGCACATCGTGCATGAAGCTGAGTACGACCAGACCGAGGGACAAGGTGCTGGGCGCGAGAATACCCAGAAGGGTGTCGGAGGCCAGCGGCTGGCGCTGTTGCAGGGTGACCAGCAGTAAAGCCAGCAACAGGCAGCCTACCGTAACAGCCAGCGCTGGGCTGATGTCGAGGACGAAGCCCAATGCCACGCCCAACAGCGCCGCGTGAGACAGTGTGTCGCCAAAATAGGCCATGCGCCGCCAGACCACGAACGATCCCAAGGGGCCCGCGACCAGAGCCAGAGCCAAGCCTGCAAGCAGGGCGTAGAGCAGAAAATCAGCCATGCTTGCAGTGGTCTCCGTGTACATGGCCGGCTTTGGCCGGCGCGACCACTGAACCGTGCAGGTCGTGGGCGTGGTCGTGGTGGTGGTGATAGATCGCCAGGCTTGGCGCGTTGTTGCCGAACAGTTCGACAAAGGCCGGGTCGCCGCTGACTTGCTCGGGATGCCCGGAGCAGCACACGTGCCGGTTGAGACAGACAACCTGATCGGTGGTGCTCATGACCAGGTGCAAGTCATGGGAGACCATCAGTACGCCGCAGCCGTGCCGATCGCGTAGCCGCGTGATCAGGCTATACAGTTCGGCCTGGCCTGCCACGTCGACGCCCTGGACTGGCTCGTCGAGCACCAGCAGCTCAGGCTCGCGCAGCAGCGCCCGGGCCAGCAACACGCGTTGCATTTCACCGCCGGAAATACCCTGAACAGGACTGTCGATAACTTGTTCGGCACCCACTTCCTTGAGCGCTGCCAGGGCTGTGTTGCGGTCTACGCCGGGTACCAGGCGCAGAAACCGTAGTACCGAGAGCGGCAAGGTCGCATCGACGTGCAGTTTCTGTGGCATGTAGCCAATACGCAGTCTGGGTTTGCGCCAGACCTTGCCGCTGTCGGGCTTCAGTAGCCCGAGCACCGCGCGCACGAGGGTTGTTTTGCCGGCACCGTTGGGGCCAATCAGGGTGACGATCTGGCCGGGTTCGACACTGAGGTCGATGTTGTCGAGGACAGCCTGGCCAGCGAAGCCGACGCTCACCTGCTCCAGGCGAATCAGGGCATTGCTCATCACGCGCTCCGGCAACTGGCGCAGAGCCCAACCACTTCGACGGTCTGCGTTTCAACGCTGAAACCGACATTCTTGGCGCTGGCAACGATGGCATCGCTGATCGACGCCTGTTCCAGTTCCAGCGCTACATGGCATTCGCGGCAAATCAGGAATTGCCCTTGGTGGGCATGTTCTGGATGGCTGCAGCCGATGAAGGCATTGAGCGATGCAATTCGGTGAACCAGGCTGTTTTCCAGGAGGAAATCCAGTGCCCGGTATACCGTGGGCGGCGCGGCGCGGCGGCCGTCCTGCTCACTGAGCACGGCCAGGATGTCGTAGGCGCCCAATGGCTTGTGGCTCTGCCAGACCAACTCCAGCACGCGCCGACGCAAGGCGGTCAGGCGCAGGCCTTGACGAACGCACAGCGCGTCGGCCTCGGCCAGGGCGCTGTGGACGCAGTGGGAGTGGTCGTGGGGACGATTGGCCAGCGGTGTAGTAGGCATGAGCGGCGACGGTTCTTGTGAGAGACGTTATTATGTTACCTGTTCCTGACTGATTGAGTGGCCATCGTGTCCCGATTTTTTGCCCTTTTTGTCGCTTTTGTCTCCAGCCTTGTCGTCTTGGCGCCAGCGCAGGCCGAGGTCCGTGTACTGACCAGCATCAAGCCGCTGCAGTTGATTGCGGCAGCGGTTCAGGACGGTGTCGGTACACCCGAAGTGCTGCTGCCGCCGGGCGCTTCGCCTCACCATTATGCCCTTCGTCCCTCCGATGTTCGGCGGGTGGCCGAGGTCGACCTGCTCTACTGGATCGGCCCTGATATGGAAGGTTTTCTGCCGCGTGTGTTGAACGGTCGCAGCAAGCCCAGTGTGGCGGTACAGGCTGTGCCGGGGCTGCAGTTGCGGCACTTTGGCGAAGACAGCCACTCCCACGAGTCGGCGGATGAGCATGATCATGATCATCGGCCGGGTAGCCTGGATGCGCACCTCTGGTTGGCGCCGGCCAATGCACGGGTAATCGCCGCAAAAATGGCGGCTGATCTTGCGGTTGCGGATCCGGCCAATGCTGTCCGTTATCAGAGCAACCTGAGCGCGTTCGAGCAGCGCCTGGACGCCCTCGATGTGCGCTTGAAGGCCCGGCTGGCAGGTGTTTCGGGCCGACCGTACTTTGTCTTTCACGAAGCCTTTGATTACTTCGAGGCGGCCTATGGTTTGCAACATACCGGCGTGTTCAGCGTTGCCGCCGAAGTGCAGCCTGGTGCCCAGCACGTGGCGGCCATGCGCAAGCGTTTGCAGGACGTCGGCAAGACCTGTGTCTTCAGTGAGCCGCCGTTGCGTCCTCGGTTAGCCGAGACCCTGACGGCCGGGTTGCCGGTACGTCTGGCCGAACTGGACGCATTAGGGGGCAACACTCCAGCGACCGCCCAAGGCTATGAGCAGGTGCTGGAAAAGCTCGGCAATGATCTGGCGGGTTGCCTGGAGGCGCTCTAGGTAGCCGCCTCCGTGCAATAACGGGCTCAGAGCGCGAACGGCAACGCCACGCTGACCTGCTGGCGCGCCGCCAGGCGCACTTCGAAATCGGCAGGGTCGTGAATCAATACGTCCATGCCCGCGAAGGACTCTGCCGCAATAAGCCGCGACAGCCAGAAACGTACACAGGCCACGCGCAGCATGACAGGCCAGAGCTGCGCCTCAGCTGCGGTGAAGGGGCGCAGTGCCGCGTAGGCACCCAGCAGCGCCCTCGCCCGCGCACCGTCAATCTGCCCGTCGTCGTCACAGCACCAGTCGTTCAGCGTAATCGCCAGATCGTAGAGCATCGGCCCGGAGCAGGCGTTGTAGAAGTCGATCAGGCCGGTCAGGTGCGTGCCTTCGAACAGCGCGTTGTCACGGAACAGGTCCGCGTGCAGGTTGGCGCGTGGCAAGGCCATGATCTGCGCGTGATGGGTTCTGATTTCCTCCAGGCAGGCTTGCAGCAGCTGGCGCTGATCCGTGTTCAGGCGCGGCATCAGCTCGGCACCGGTTTGCAGCATCCAGTCCAGGCCACGGTCGGTTTTACGTTCCAGCACATGTTCGAGGGTCGCCACATGCAGGTGGCCGAGCAGCTCGCCAACCTGATGGCAATGCTGGTTGTTCGGCTCCTTGATGTGCTTGCCTGGCAACCGCGGTTGGAGCAGGGCCGGTTTACCAGCCAGCTCGCGCAGCGCCACGCCGTCCGTGGTTCGCAGCGCGTATGGCACGGGCAGGTCGGCTTCGTGCAGGACGTCGAGCAGTTCAATGAAGAACGGCAAATCCTGGATCGGCCCGCGCTCGACCAGCGTCAGCACAAACTCACCCTGTTCGAGGCTGACGAAGAAGTTGCTGTTTTCGGTTCCGGCGGCAATGCCCTGGAAATCCCGAAGGCGGCCCAGGCCATAAGGGGCCAGAAAGGTTTCCAGCTCAGGCCGGGTCAAAGGGGTGAACACAGACATGGTCAAAACTGCTCGTTCGGGCACTTCGGCCAGGAAGTGCCGGGTTGATAGTAGAGTTCGCGCATTACCACTCGAAAATCTTCCAGGATGGAATCAGCATGTCCGGTTGATCCGAGCGAATAAAATTGGCTTCGGTGCCGTCGGCGCGAACCAGGAAGTAAGGTTTGCCATGCTTGGGGGTAATCTTGATGGCATACAGAAAACCATTCTGGCGGTACTCCTGAATGGTTTTATCGCCTTCCTGGCGAATGGTGACTTGTGGTTCTGGCGACGGCGCATCATCCGCAGCCATCGCCGCGAACGGTGTAGCCAGGAGGCCTAGCAGCAACAGGCGATTGAGTGTGCGCATGATAACCTTGTCCCTTTGTCGTCAATGATCCGGACATTCTAGCGCCGGGCCCGCCGAAAAGGTTGATTCTGCTCATGAGCCAAGCTCCCCTCGTCCTGGTGGACGGTTCTTCCTACCTGTACCGTGCCTTCCATGCGCTGCCGCCACTGACTACCTCAAAGGGCCTGCCGACCGGTGCGGTCAAGGGCGTGCTGAACATGCTGAAGAGTCTGCGCAAGCAGTACCCTGATAGCCTTTTTGCGGTTGTTTTCGATGCAAAAGGCGGCACATTCCGCGATGAAATGTTCGCCGAGTACAAAGCCAATCGCCCTAGTATGCCGGATGACCTGCGGGTGCAGATCGAACCGCTGCACGCCAGCGTGCGCGCACTGGGGTATCCGCTGCTCTGCGTGGAGGGCGTTGAAGCCGATGACGTGATCGGCACCCTGGCCCGCAGCAGCGCAGCTGCCGGACGTCCGGTGATCATCTCCACAGGTGACAAGGACATGGCGCAACTGGTCGACGGCCACATTACGCTGGTCAATACCATGACCGGTAGTGTCTTGGACGTCGCGGGCGTGAAAGAGAAATTCGGTGTCGGCCCTGAACATATCATCGACTTCCTGGCCCTGATGGGTGACAAGGTCGATAACATTCCTGGCGTGCCGGGGGTGGGTGAGAAGACTGCTCTGGGCCTGCTGACCGGCGTCGGTGGTGGTCTGCGCGATCTTTACGAAAACCTCGACAAAGTGCCCAGCCTGGCTATTCGGGGGGCCAAGACCTTACCGGCCAAGCTTGAGGAGCACCGCGATGCGGCCTTCCTTTCGTATGAGCTGGCGACGATCAAGCTCGATGTCCCGCTGGATGTCGAGGTCGATGCCCTGGTGTGCGGCGAACCTGATCGCGAGGCCTTGCTGGCGCTGTATACCGAGTTGGAGTTCAAGAGCTGGGTCGAGGACCTTCAGCGTGAAGCCAAGCGTGAAGGCCTGGCGATTGCAGAGGTGACAGAAAAGCCCACTGCCGAAGTGAAGTACGAAACCATTCTTGATCAGGCGCGCTTTGATACCTGGCTTGAGAAGCTGAAGAAAGCCAAGCTGATTGCCTTTGATACCGAGACCACGGGCCTGGATGCCCAGCAAGCGCAACTGGTCGGTGTGTCGTTTGCTGTTGAGCCTTTTGAGGCGGCCTATGTACCTTTGGCTCACGCCTACATGGGGGTGCCTGAGCAACTTGATCGTGATGCCGTGCTGTTGGCGCTCAAACCGATCCTGGAAGATCCGAATACGCTGAAAGTCGGTCAAAACGCCAAATATGACATGAATATTCTGGCTAATTGCGCGATTGGTGGTGATCAATCCAACGGTATCGCACTGCGCGGCGTTGCTTTTGACACGATGTTGGAGTCCTACGTGCTGGACTCCACCGCGACCCGTCATGACATGGACAGCCTGGCGCTCAAGTACCTGGATTACACCACCATCGCCTTTGAGGACATCGCAGGCAAGGGTGCCAAGCAGCTGACCTTCGATCAAATCTCACTTGAACAGGCCGGCCCTTACGCGGCCGAAGATGCCGATGTGACGTTGCGTCTGCATCAGGCGCTGCAGGCGCGCTTGGCCAAGACGCCGAGCGTGCTGCCGGTGCTGAATGAAATCGAGATGCCGTTGGTGCCGGTGCTGGCGAAGATCGAGCGTCAGGGTGCCTTGGTCGACGCCAAGTTACTCGGTATCCAAAGCCTGGAGCTAGGCGAGAAACTGGTCGCGCTGGAGCGCGAAGCCTTCGCGATCGCGGGTGAAGAATTCAACCTGGGTTCGCCCAAGCAACTGGGGGTCATTCTGTACGAAAAACTCGGCCTGCCAATCCTGAGCAAAACCGCCAAGGGCCAGGCTTCAACGGCCGAAGCCGTGTTGGCGGAACTGGCCGAGCAGGACTATCCCCTGCCCAAGGTGCTGATGCAGTACCGTTCATTGAGCAAGCTGAAAAGTACCTATACCGACCGTCTGCCTGAGCAGATCAACCCGCGCACCGGGCGTATTCATACCTCGTACCATCAGGCCGTGGCAGCTACCGGTCGCTTGTCCTCAAGTGATCCGAACCTGCAGAACATTCCGATCCGCACCCCTGAGGGACGACGTATTCGCCAGGCGTTTGTTGCTGCGCCCGGTTACCGCCTGCTGGCTGCGGACTATTCGCAGATCGAGCTGCGCATCATGGCTCACTTGGCCAAGGACGAAGGCTTGTTGCATGCGTTCCGACACAACCTGGACGTTCACCGGGCCACGGCATCTGAGGTCTTCGGTGTTGCCTTGGAAGATGTCACGAGCGACCAGCGACGCAGTGCCAAGGCGATCAACTTTGGCTTGATCTACGGTATGAGCGCTTTCGGCCTGGCCAAGCAGATTGGTGTCGACCGCAAGCAGTCCCAGGCTTACATCGACCGCTATTTCGCCCAGTACCCAGGCGTGCTGGCCTACATGGAGCGCACGCGTGCTCAGGCTGCGGAGCAAGGGTTTGTCGAAACGCTGTTTGGTCGTCGGCTGTACCTGCCGGACATCAATGCAAAGAACCCGGCACTGCGCAAAGGCGCCGAGCGCACGGCGATCAACGCGCCGATGCAGGGTACTGCAGCCGACATTATCAAGCGTGCCATGGTGGCAGTAGACAATTGGTTGAACGACTCCGGGCTGGATGCCCGGGTGATTCTGCAGGTTCACGACGAATTGGTGCTTGAAGTACGTGAAGACCTGATCGATCAGGTGCGTGAACAGATCCGTCCTTACATGAGCGGCGCCGCACAGTTGGATGTTCCGCTGCTGGTTGAGGTGGGTGTGGGCTCGAATTGGGATGAAGCGCACTAAATAACCCTGAAAAAGCTGCGGCATATCGTCGCGGCTTTTGGGCTGGGCAGAGGCTGCTAGTGCTAGAAATTCTATCGCTATCGCAAATAGTTTCTAAACGCCCGGAACTAATCAGGCGAACCAAGACTCAGAGTAACTGAATGGGTGGTGAAGCCCTTCAATGCTCCTATGTTGTGTTAAGTGTTGGCAGATATCTGGACCCCGCCCTAGCGGTCCGGAACTTGAACCCCGAACTTCCCCCTCCCCATACGAAGTCCGGGGTTTTTTTTGCCTTGCGTTTGGCGCCGGGCCCTTATTCTGCGGGCTTGTCGGCCAATTCCATCCAGTTCGCCAGAACGCCGTAGGCTTCTTCCAACCCTTGTCGTTTAGGTGCGGAGAACAGCTGAATGGTCACGCCCTCTCCCCAGCCCTTGCGGATTTCCGCTTGCACCTTGAGCAGGGTGTTTTTTGCCGCGCCATAGGTGAGTTTGTCGGCTTTGGTCAGAAGAATATGCATCGGCATGTTACTGGCCACTGACCAGTCGAGCATCATCTGGTCGAAGTCGGTCATGGGATGACGCACATCCATCATCAAAATCACGCCCCGCAAGCTCTCACGGCTGCCCAGATAGGCTTCCAGGTGGCGCTGCCAGTGCTGTTTTAGCGGGATTGGGACTTTCGCATAGCCATAGCCTGGCAGGTCGACCAAACGCCGTTCTTCGTCCAGACTGAAAAAATTGAGTAACTGGGTGCGACCAGGTGTTTTCGAGGTGCGCGCCAGGCTGGCGTGGGTCAGTGTGTTGAGGGCGCTGGACTTGCCGGCGTTGGAGCGCCCGGCAAAGGCCACTTCATAGCCCTGGTCTTCTGGACACTGGTCCACTTTGGCAGCGCTGAGAGCAAATTTGGCCTGTTGGCAGAGGCCGAGAATGGGGTTTTTTACGTGCATGGGGTATCCGCTTGGGGGCTTGTCCGAGGCAGGCTCGGCAAGGGGTGTCGTTTCCGTTTCGATAACGGGAGTATATAATGCCGCAGATTTTGTGTGCGCTTTATCCCAGCGTAGGATGAGGTTCACGGGGGTACCCGATTCAATATTGCGCGTTAGAACGCAGTGCAGGCCCCCAGCCCTGAAAGGTCGTTCGCATGACGAAATGGCTGTTGGTTACCGTTGTCTTGGTACCGTTTTTCAGCGCTCAGGCTACACAGGATCCCGAGGCGTTGTACAACCGCGCATGCGCGGCGTGTCACGCCGGGCAGCTGCCACAGGCACCGAAACCAGGTGATCGTGCAGCCTGGGAACCGAGACTGGCGCGGGGTATGGAGACGTTGGTGGTGCATGTCACCCAGGGTTTCAAGGCTATGCCGCCGCGTGGATTGTGCATGGACTGCAGTGCCGAAGACTACCGGGCAATTATCCAGTGGATGAGCCGGTAGCATCGATACATAACTCTTTCACCCTTAGCCGTAGTTGGATTAGCTGATGAACAAACTACTCGTGAGTCTGCTGTTGACCTTGGGCGTCACCGGCGCTGCAAATGCCGCTGGCAATCTTGTTGGCGATGCCGCTGCCGGTCAGGGCAAAACTGCTGTATGTGGCGCTTGTCACGGTCCAGACGGTAATAGCATGGCGCCGAACTTCCCGAAACTGGCTGGCCAGGGTGAGAAGTACCTGGAGAAGCAGTTGCACGATATCAAGTCGGGTAAGCGCACCGTGCTGGAAATGACCGGCCTGCTGACCAACCTGAGTGATCAGGACATGGCAGACATCGCGGCCTACTTCGCCAGCCAGAAAGGCAGTGTCGGTGCCGCCGATCCGAAACTGGTTGCTCAGGGCGAGGCCCTGTTCCGCGGTGGTAACCTCGACAAAGGCATGCCTGCGTGCACCGGCTGTCACTCGCCTAACGGCGCAGGCCTGGCCGCTGCCGGCTTCCCGCACCTGGGTGGCCAACATTCGCAGTATGTCGCCAAGCAATTGACCGACTTCCGTGAAGGCAACCGCACCAACGACGGCGACGCGATGACCATGCGCTCCATCGCTGCCAAGCTGAGCAACAAGGATATCGAGGCCGTATCGAGCTACATTCAGGGTCTACACTGACCGATGGCGGTGCGGCGTTGCTTGGGAATACATCTCTCGCAACGTTAACGTGCCGTTAATGCAGCTGCGGAAGCATGAAAAGGGTGGCTTGGGCCACCCTTTTTTGTGCCCGCTACCGTTACACTATCGAACTCAGGCCTGTGTCGATCTGTCAGAAGACAGGTCGCGTCGTGGCGACTCATTACTGCTCAGGAGTAAAGCATGCGTAATCTGATTCTCAGCGCCGCGCTGGTCGCCGCCAGCGTCTTTGGCATGTCCGTCCAGGCTGCCGAGCCACCTGCAGACGGTAAGTATGTCGAGCTGAACAATCCGGTACCGGTTGCGGTACCTGGCAAGATCGAGGTGGTGGAACTGTTCTGGTACGGTTGCCCACATTGCTACAGCTTTGAGCCGACCATCAACCCATGGATCGAGAAGCTGCCAAAGGATGTCCACTTCGTGCGCGTACCTGCCATGTTTGGCGGCGCCTGGGATGCCCACGGGCAGATGTTCCTGACCCTGGAAGCCATGGGTGTCGAGGGCAAGGTGCACAGTGCCGTGTTCAATGCGATCCAAGTGGAGCACAAGCGCCTGACCAAGCCTGAGGAAATGGCCGACTTCCTTGCGACACAGGGTGTCGACAAGGACAAGTTCCTGGCGACATTCAACTCCTTTGCGATCAAGGGCCAGGTACAGAAGGCTCGTGATCTGGCCAAAAAATATGAAATCAGCGGTGTTCCAACCATGGTTGTCAACGGCAAGTACCGTTTCGATCTGGGCTCTGCCGGCGGTCCTGAGGAAACCATCAACGTTGCTGACCAACTGATTGCCAAGGAGCGCGCCGCCCAGTAAGCGGCGATTGCCATGCGGCGTTGGAAAACTGAGCGGTGTGTTGGCCTGCATGATCCGCAGGTCAACGAACACCATTTGCAGACCAGTAGCCTCCCGCAGGACGGCCGCCTGCGCCTGCTCAGTTTCAATATCCAGGTGGGTATCAGTACCGAGCGTTACCGCCATTACCTGACGCGTAGTTGGCAGCACCTCTTGCCTACTACCGGCCGGGCCGGCAATTTGCAGAAAATCGGTGACCTGCTCGGTGACTTTGATCTGGTCGCCTTGCAGGAGGCCGATGGTGGCAGCCTGCGTTCAGGTTTCGTCAATCAGGTCGAATACCTGGCGCAACTGGGTGCTTTCCCTTACTGGTACCAACAGCTCAATCGCAACCTTGGCCGTTTCGCCCAGCACAGCAATGGGGTACTCAGTCGCCTGAAACCGCAGTTGCTGGAAGACCATCCGCTGCCCGGCCCTTCCGGTCGTGGTGCGATTCTGGTGCGTTTTGGTGAAGGGGACGATGCCTTGGTCGTGGTGATGATGCACCTGGCGCTAGGGTCGCGGACCCGTGCACGTCAGCTTGCCTACATCCGTGAGTTGATTGGTGGCTATCGCCATCAGGTATTGATGGGC
Source organism: Pseudomonas laurentiana (assembly GCF_014648275.1). Lineage (GTDB taxonomy): Bacteria > Pseudomonadota > Gammaproteobacteria > Pseudomonadales > Pseudomonadaceae > Aquipseudomonas > Aquipseudomonas laurentiana. Next base: position 7,198 of record NZ_BMQU01000001.1, on the reverse strand, counting down.
GACATGAACACCCATGCCAGCGATTTGCTGGAGCACTCGCCGCTGCGTGATCTCGGTTTGATTGCCCCGCAGGCGCAAGCCACGTTCCCCAGCTGGCGACCACAGCGTTGCCTTGATCATATTTTGCTCAGTCCTAGCCTGACGCTGGAGCGCTTCGAGGTCCTTGCCCAGCCTATTTCCGATCATCTTCCGGTCGCGGTTGAGATTCGTTTGCCTGATGCTCTTGCGATGGATACGCTTCCGGTCTTGAGCTAATTGCCCCTACTCCTTTGCGAAATCAGGCATGACCGAAGAAGCCCAGCGCTGGAAAGAGAAATACCTCAAGAGTATTGAGCAGCAAGAAAAACTCGAACGTCGCTGGGAAGCTCGCCTCGACTTGCTGCGTCGAGGCTTGGTGCGCAGCACTTTGGCGGCCGAAGGTAGCGACCTGGCTGTTGATAAGTGCATGAAAGAGATGCGCGATGTCATCCGTACCGACAATATGGACGCCGCGCTGGCTGGCTTGATTCCGCGATTGGAGAAGGCCGTACTGGACTCTGAGCAGCGTCGGGAAACCCGGACTGCACAGATTGGTACGGCATTGGCCGCACTGGTGAACCAGTTGCAGGCGTTGCCATTGCCGAGTGATGTTAATCGGCCGTTGAAAAAGTTTGCCAAACAACTGGATGCGCGTGCGGGCCAGCCCCGCGAGATGCCCCTGCTGCTTGGCGAGCTGAGCAGTTTGCAAGGCAAGGCGTTTGCTGCTCTCGATAAACCGGAAGACGCAGGTCGCCCAGGTTTTTTGCAGCGATTGTTCGGCAACCGTGAGGCGGTTTCCGAAGCGCCGACAGCGCCGACAGCGACTCCTGTGGCTGTCGACGCAGTCTCTGCGACCGTTGATGTTCATGCTGACCTTAACGTTGAGGCTGCAGGCCCTGAAACGGTGCGTCTCGCAGTACCTGACGAGGCCGATGCAGATGAGCTGCATGCACTGCCGGAGCCGGTAGTCGAGACAGGCGGTGAGGTCGTGACGCCTGGGATGGTCGAACAACCTCAGGCCGAACAATCGCAAGTCGAGGCTGTACAAGCTTCCCCTCCTCCAGTCATTGCGCCACTGGACGTGTTGGCACCGGAGCCAATGCCAGCGCCTGAGCCAGCTGAAACGCCTGAGTTGCGCGCAGACGTTCTGCCGTTCATCGCTGACATCCCGGCGGGTGAGCTTGCACCGACTGAAGAAGCGTACGCCCTGCCTGAAAACACGGAGCCAAGCTACAGTTCGGTCGCCAGTCACATCGAAGAAACCCTGCTCGGCTTACTGGATGATCTGACGCTGCCTGAGCGGCACAAGGCTCAGGCGCAATCCATGCGTGAGCGCCTGCAGCATGGCCTGAACTGGTATGAGCTGTTACCGGTCCTGGACGATCTGGTTGTACTGATGTTGGCAATTACCAGCAGTGGCCAGCATGAGTTTGAAGCCTACCTGCAGCAGGTCAACGAACGGCTGGAGTCGTTCCAGAGCCATTTGCAGGAAGCCAGTGCCGGACATGCCGATAGTCGTACGGCAGCTCGTGATCTGGATAGTCAATTGCGCGAACAGGTTGATGGGCTGCAAAGCAGCGTTCAGGGTGCGGCCGATCTGGACAGCCTCAAACATATTCTGGATAACCGCCTGGAAGGCTTGTTGAACACGATTGACGTGCACCAGCAGCAACGCGATCAGCGCGAACAGGAAATGGCCGGTCGTTTGCGCGGACTGGCCGAGCGGGTCACACATATGGAGCAGGAAGCCCAAGGTTATCGGGAGCATCTGGAAGAACAGCGGCAAAAGGCCTTGATCGACCCGCTCACCGGCCTACCCAACCGTGCGGCCTGGTCCGAACATCTTGAACGTGAAATGCAGGCTTGGCAGGCACAGGGTGGCCATCTTTTGGTCGCGATGCTTGATCTGGACCATTTCAAGAGGATCAATGACAACTACGGTCATCTTGCCGGTGACAAGGTGCTGAAAATTGTTGCCAATGAACTGCGCAAACGGCTGCGCGGTCGTGACTTTATTGCACGATTTGGTGGCGAAGAGTTTGTTCTGTTGATGCCACAGAGCAATCTGGCCAGTGGATGCCAGCAGGCTGAAATCTTGCGCTCAGCCGTCGAGGCCTGCCCTTTCCACTTCAAAGGCGAACGGGTGACGATCACGATGTCGATAGGCATTACCGCGCTGCGTGACGGAGAGCGAAGTGATATCGCCCTCAAGCGTGCCGACGAGGCGCTGTATCGCGCCAAGCACCAAGGCCGTAACCGCGTCGAGCAAGGATGAGCGCTATATAGTTATCACTGTTTGGGTCATCCCGTTGGTCAGGGTTGACGTTGCTTGGGCAAGTGCCCTTGTCGTTAACTAAATCAAGGACCCGAACCATCAAAACAGTGTCTCTCCTGCTTGTGTGCGGTTGATGCAACGCCTTGATGTATTTGCGCCATCGCTAGAGAGGGTACGTTATGCTATTGCATTACTGATATCCATAGATGTGCCCTCTTGCCATGAAAGCCTTCTTCTGCGCTCTGTTTCTTCTGTCTCTGGCGGGTTGTGCAAACACCCTCCAGATTGACCGAAGCCACCCATCCGCCAACCAGGACAGCCGTATCCAGTTTGTTGTCCTGCACTACACCAACGCTTCGTTGGAACGTTCACTGGCGTTGTTGACCCATGGTGAAGTCAGCAGCCACTACTTGATCGGCGATAATCCAGCGACCATCTACCAATTGGTAGACGAGAACCGCCGTGCCTGGCACGCCGGTGACAGCCAATGGCAGGGGCGTACCTGGCTCAACTCAAGCTCCATTGGCATCGAGATCGTAAACCCAGGTTTTACCGACACACCTTCTGGACGTGTGTGGCACCCCTACTCCGAGGCGCAGATACAAGCGTTGATTCTGCTGCTCAAGGACATCGTCAAACGTAATGACATCGATCCACGGCATATCATCGGGCATAGCGATATAGCCCCGTCACGTAAACTCGATCCAGGCCCGCTCTTTCCTTGGAAGCGCCTGGCTGATGCCGGTGTTGGTGTCTGGCCCGATGCCGGTGCCGTGGCACAGCAGCAAGCCCGTTTCGAGGTGAATCCGCCGAGTATCATCTGGTATCAGCAGCAGCTGGCCCGTTTCGGTTATGCCATCGAGCAGACAGGGGTCAATGATGTCAGCACCCGGCACGTGTTGGCGGCCTTCCAGATGCGCTTCCGTCCGCAACGTTTTGATGGTGTGCCTGATTCACAGACGGCGGCAATATTGCAGGTACTCAACCGTCCGCGCTGATGAGCGCCGCCCAACGGCGAAGCTGATTCGTCACTCAGTTGCTATACCTCTTGGTATTCAACTGGATATCGCCTGATGTCATCTGCCTTCGCCGCGCTACGCAATCTGTTCCTTCGCCCCTGGCTACTGGCCGCACTCGCGGCTTCGGCTAGTGCGATTCTGTTGCTGATCGCCAGCATTGGTTTGGCCATGCATCAAGTGCAGCAAAGCGAACGTGAACAGATGAATGCCAAGGGCGAGCGTTTTCTGGAGCGATTGGAGCAGATCTTTGGTCAGTTACGCGAAGGTGTTGACCAGCTTCAGGCTCAGCCGTTGCGAGGGTGCAGCCCGCAGATGCTCGCCGCATTGCAGCAGGTGGGTTTCAACAATCGCTTTGTCTTTGAAGCCGCTTATATAGACGGTGAAACCCGTTGTTCCAACCGTCTTGGTGAGCACAGCACAGAGCCTGTAAGGCCTCCGGATATTCAAGGGCCGACCTACAGCTACTGGCTAAATACCAGTACGGAGCCAAACGATAATCTGGCGGCGTTGATGTTGGGTCGAGGACATTTTCGTATCTCGACGTCCCGTGGGCACCTCAGCGATGTTGTTGATCTTCCACCTGGCGGGAGCCTGCTGGTAGTGCTCGACAATGGCATGCGTGCAGTACCGGTGTTGGGACCGGCGCAGGCTTGGCCTCCAACCCCTGACTGGTCACTCGACGTTGCAAACTCCATGTGGGAGTTGCCCGATCACCTGATTTATCGGATGCCAACCAAGTCTCCGGATTATCAACTGGTGCTGATCACCCCAAGAGCCAGCCTGCCGTTGAAAATGAATGGGGTCATCTGGTTATTGTTCCCAGGCAGTCTGCTGCTGGCCTGGTGTATCGGCTGGCTGGTACTGCAACTGGTACGTCAACGCCAGTCAATGAGCTCGGAGTTGCAGGGGGCGTTACGACGTGGGGAGTTGCAGGTGCTCTATCAACCCATCCTCGAACTCAACAGTCGACGATGCGTGGGGGCCGAGGCGCTAGTGCGCTGGCGCCATCCAGATGGCACGCTGACCAGTCCGGATCTGTTTATTCCGTTGGCAGAAAACACGGGCCAGATTCGCCAGATCACCGACTTTGTTCTGCAGCGCGTGCTGGAACAATTGGGGCAACTGCTGCGTGCGAACCCTCAGTTGTACATATCTATCAACCTGGCCGCTTGCGATGTAATGGTGCCCCGGATTGGTCGCGTGGCGGCTCGTTTGCTGGCACTGCACCATGTTGCGGCCAGTCAGATTGCATTTGAGGTGACTGAGCGCGGGCTGATCGATGTGGTAGTCGCACGGGATAACCTGCAAGCGTTGCGTTCGGTGGGGCATCAAGTGCTGATCGATGACTTTGGCACGGGTTACTGCAGCCTGGCCTACCTGCAAACATTGCCGGTCGATTGCCTGAAGATCGACAAGGCATTTATCGACGCGTTGGGGCATGACGCCGCCAGTAGCGGCGTTGCTCCTCATATCATCCGCATGGCGCATGCTCTGCAGTTAAGGGTCATCGCGGAAGGGATCGAGTACGAGGATCAGGCGCTGTTGCTGAACAGCGAGGGTGTGAACTATGGACAGGGCTGGCTGTTTGCGCATCCACTCAGTGCCAGGCAATTTGCCGAGCTGGTGACCCGAGGTCGGCGCAGGGGGCCTCGGCGGATCGACGATGAGGCGTGAACCTTCTCTATAACGCTAAGGAGAATCACCATGTTGAGTTGGGCTATTACCTTCCTGATTATCGCCATTGTCGCTGCCGTTCTGGGTTTCGGTGGCATCGCGGGCACAGCGACCGGTATCGCGAAGATCCTCTTCATCCTCTTCCTCGTACTATTCGTGGCGTCTTTATTTTTCGGTCGTCGCGGTTGAGGTAGGCGCAGCCCTTCGGGCTGCTCTGTCTAGAGCACTGAATGTTCAAGTGTTGGCGTGGGCACTGAGCGGACATCCGAACGCCTGTTGGGGTGATAGGCATCATTGCCGCTGTTTTTGGTTGTTTCCTACAGGGCGTGTCGATGCATGCGTCTTGCCGACCGTACATCGATATTTTTTTAGCTGACCCCTTCGACAATTTCGAGGTGCTTTCACGCATTCGGATTGTCGAACAAAGGCATTTAGCACCCAAGCGGATATGGCTAAATCGGCCTAAATATGGCGCTTTGGCCATCTTCGGAATTCCGAACGCCTCTATTTAAACCGTTTCGGATGTGCGTTTTTGGCGAGAATCATTATGCCGATTCGGCATAGGGTAGTCGCTTACGGCATTAGACGTTACCCCTTCGCGTCGGAATAGTTGCGCCTTTTTTCGCTGGCACGAGCGTTCTTTCGCTTGCCTGCGGTGACCTTCTACGGCGCCTTGCTTGCTGTTACCAACTGATTCCTTGAGGCTTTCAATGGCTCTAGGTCGATGTTTTCAGCGCAATGCCCGTGACCACTTGAAGAAAGGGTAACGATATGAAGAAGGCAAAACTAAGCCTCGCTTGGCAGATACTCATCGGTTTGATTCTCGGGATTGCAATCGGTGCGGTACTGAATCATTTCAGTGCAGAAAAGGCATGGTGGATCAGTAACGTTCTGCAGCCAGCGGGTGACATCTTCATTCGCCTGATCAAGATGATCGTCATCCCGATCGTGATCTCTTCACTGGTCGTGGGTATCGCCGGGGTTGGCGATGCGAAAAAATTGGGCAGTATTGGCCTGAAAACCATCATCTACTTCGAGGTGGTCACCACCATCGCGATCGTGGTGGGCCTGCTGTTGGCCAACCTGTTCCACCCGGGTGCCGGTATCGACATGAGCACGCTGGGTACGGTGGATATCTCCAAGTACCAGGCAACTGCTGCTGAAGTGCAGCATGAGCACGCATTCATCGAGACCATTCTCAACCTGATCCCGTCGAACATCTTCGCGGCGCTGATGCGCGGTGAAATGCTGCCGATCATTTTCTTCTCTGTGTTGTTCGGCCTGGGTCTTTCTAGCCTGCAGGCGGATATCCGCGACCCGTTAGTGAAAACCTTCCAGGGTGTCTCCGAAGCCATGTTCAAGGTCACTCACATGATCATGAACTACGCACCAATCGGTGTGTTTGCGCTGATCGCGGTCACTGTTGCCAACTTCGGCTTCGCGTCACTGCTGCCGCTGGCCAAGCTGGTGCTGTTGGTTTACTTCGCCATCGCCTTCTTCGGTTTCATGGTGCTTGGCCTGATCGCCCGGTTGTTCGGCTTTTCGATCTTGAAGCTGATGCGTATTTTCAAGGACGAACTGGTCCTGGCCTATTCCACCGCCAGCTCCGAGACGGTACTGCCGCGCGTTATCGAGAAGATGGAAGCCTATGGTGCGCCAAAGGCCATCTGCAGCTTCGTCGTCCCGACTGGCTACTCGTTCAACCTCGACGGTTCGACCTTGTACCAAAGCATTGCTGCGATTTTCATCGCCCAGCTCTACGGCATTGATCTTTCGATCAGCCAGCAACTGCTGCTGGTGCTGACCTTGATGGTTACTTCCAAAGGTATCGCTGGCGTTCCGGGTGTGTCCTTCGTTGTACTGCTAGCCACCTTGGGCAGTGTTGGTATTCCGCTGGAAGGTCTGGCTTTCATCGCCGGTGTCGACCGCATCATGGACATGGCCCGTACGGCGTTGAATGTGATCGGCAACGCCCTGGCGGTATTGGTTGTTGCTCGTTGGGAAGGCATGTACGACGATGCCAAAGGCCAGCGCTACTGGAACTCGCTGCCGCACTGGCGCAGCAAGGAAGCCGTACCTGCCGGTAAAATGGCGACCAAGTAAGCGACTGCATGATCTGATTAAAAGCCCCGACGTGTCGGGGCTTTTTGTTGTGCGCCAGGCATGGCGCGTTGCGCGTTAGCGCAACCCGTTTGGCTGTGGTGGCTGAATG